>AP017605.1:0-1200000 GCA_002356515.1 Mesorhizobium loti
ATGCTGAGCGATCTGGTTGGCAAGATCCTCGACAAGTTGTCGGGCACCAGTCTGCTGGCGACCGGGCTCTTGCTGCTGACGGCCCTTGTCAGCGCGCTCATAGCCTATTGGCGCGCGGTCGAGGAGAAGAGCTGGAAGGAGTTCTTTGAGTTCGTCGTCCCCCATGAGGTCATCGCCCATCCCTCGGCGAAGGCCGACCTGATGTTCTGGGTGACGAAGAAGGCCTTGATGCCCTTCCTGATGCTGCCCGCCGGAATTGTCTTCGTCTCGGCGGTGGGCTACGGCACCAACTGGCTGTTTTCGACACTGTTCCAGTTCCAGCCGCCGCTGATCGAGGGACCGGCAGGGCCGGTGACGGTGCTGATCTTCACCATCACCATGCTGCTCGCCTACGACATTTCCTATTATCTCTATCACGTCGCCCAGCATCGCTACCCCGTGCTTTGGGAATTGCACAAGGTGCATCACTCGGCCGAGGTGATGGTCGGCATCACCAAGGACCGGGTCCATCCGCTCGACGAGCTGATGAACCGGGCCTGGGACGGCGTCATCGTCGGCGTCTGCTTCGGCATCTGGTCGCTGATTTCGCTGAACCTCGTCGAGCTGACCGTCTTTGGCGTCAACGTCTATGTCATGCGCAACATCCTGATGATGGATTTCGTCAGGCACACGCATTTCAAGATCTCGTTCGGGCCGCTCAACAATGTGATCCTGTGTCCTCATTGGCACCAGCTGCATCACAGCACCGATCCACGCCACTATGACAAGAATTTCGGCCTGCTCTTCTCGTTCTGGGACCGGCTCTTCGGAACATTGTGCGTGCCGAGGCCCGACGAGGACTTCAAGTTCGGATTGGTCGATCGCGATGTGCGCGACTACCAGTCGCTCGCCGGCCTCTATGTCATGCCGCTTAAGCGGATGTGGGGACATATCGCCAGGCGCATCCGGCGTGCAAAGCCACGGACCACGCAATCATCGGAAGAAGGGACACGGCCATGAACGCCCCCTTCGTGCTCGCGATCCCGCGCACACGCACCTTTGAAGTCGTCACATCGGCGGAACGTCTGGCCGAGATCGCACCGGCCTGGAGCGCGCTCTGGCAGCGGGCCGGCGGGCTTGTCTTCCAGCACCCGGACTGGATCGCGGCCTGGTGGCGCACCACTCCACACCAGGAGCGGCGCACGCTCAGGATCGGGCTTGCCTGGAACGGCGACCGGCTCGATGGCGTGATAGCGCTCGCGACTTTCAAGCGCTCCGGCATCCGCATACTCGAATGGGCGGCGAAGGATCACAGTGACTATGGCGACGCGCTGTTTGCCCCCGACAGCGATCCGCAGGCGATCGCCCGCCTCTGGCAGCATGTTTTTGACCAGGGCGGCTTTGACCTGATTTATCTCAATCGTCTTCTGCCGGATGCCAGTGTTCGTGGCCTGCTGGACCCGGCCTCGCGCCATGACAAGGCGCTTCGGCCCAACCACCGCACTGAAATCAGCTACCGTGTCGCGGGTCCCTGGCAAAGTGGTGCGGAATGGTTCGAGACGCTGTCCAAGAAGGCCCGGCAGAACTACCGTCGTGGCCGCAAGTTCATGGAGGAAGGCGGTGCGTTGCGTTTCCGCCTGATGGATGCGGACGAACCGCGTGAGCCGGTGCTCGGTCGGGTCGCGGCGCTGAAGCGCCTCTGGCTCGTCCGGCATGGCCGCGTTTCGGACCTGTTCGACAAGGACTCGCCCGTTCTCACCGCGCTTATTTCGGTGCTGGCCGAGCTCGGCCTGTTGCGCATCTTCGTGCTGGAGCTTGACGACACGATCGTCGCCGTCTCGATCAATTTCGAGCAGCACGGCACGATGATGGCTTTCATCACCACCTATGATCCCGAATATGAGCGCGCCTCGCCGGGCATGGTGCTGATGATGGACTATATCCAGTGGTCGCTCGACCGTGGCCTCGCCAAGGTTGATTTTCTCTGCGGCGGCGAGGATTTCAAGCGGCGCTTCGCCTCGCAATCAGTCACGCTGTCGTCGATGATCGGCGCGCGTGGCTTGCGCGGCCACCTCGCCGCGCTGGCCGATCACGTGAACCATGTTGCGAAAACTTGGCGGGCGCCGCGGTCGCCGAAGGCGGAAACGCCCGACGAGTAAGGGCGCCTCATTTCGGCACGATCAAAATAGGCGATTGCATTCGTGGGCCTTCGCCGGGCTCAAAGCGCGCGAACGGCCTCCAACACCTCTTCGGCATGGCCCTTGACCCGGACCTTGCGCCAAATCCTGACGATCCGTCCGTCGCGGCCGATCAGGAACGTCGCGCGTTCGACGCCCATATATTTGCGGCCATACATCGATTTCTCGACCCACAGATGATAGGCCTCGATCACCTTGCGCTCCTCGTCGGCGGCGAGGTCGATGGTGAGATTGTACTTTGATTTGAACTTGTCGTGCTTTTTGACGTTGTCGGGTGACAGACCGATCACGACGGCGCCTGCCTTCTCGAATTCAGGTTTCAGCTGCGAAAAACTGATTGCCTCTTGCGTACAACTCGTCGTGTCGTCCTGCGGATAGAAATAGAGGACGACGGGTTTACCGGACGAGGCCGAAAGGCTTAGAGACCCGCCGCCATCCCGCGGCAGGTCGAATTGCGGCGCAAGATCGCCCACGTCGAGGTCAGCCATATCGATGCCCTTGTTTGAGGTTACGCGCGAAGCCACACCGATATAGTGTCGACCGGGGATTCGTCCACGAGCGAATTTGTACAACGGAAGATTGCGTGGATCAGGAGCAACCGCAGCACGAAAAGATCAGGTTCAGGCGTGACGAGATCACCGACCTGGGGGCTTTGCCGTCCGCGTGCCGCGTTCCGCCGCTTGGTCAGGCGTCGATCGGCCGCGGCTTCCGCATCCTGTCGCGCGTGTTTGCCGGCGTGGTCGCGTTCATGCTGCTGGCGGCGATGGCCGTCTATCTCATCGGCCTTTCCGGTATCGGGTCGGACCGGCTGCGCATCGAAGCGGAAACCGCCATCGAGAAACTCGCCGGCGTCGATGTCCATGTCGCGGTCGGCCCGGCGCGCATCACGCTCGACAGTTCGAGCTTCGTCGCGCTCCAGGTGAGCGATGTCAGTCTGGAGACCAGCGACGGCAAGCCCATGGCCGATGCCGGCCGTGTGCGCTTCGGCGTCCGCCTGATACCTCTGCTTTGGGGGGAGGTGCGGCTGACCAGCGCCAGGATCTCCGATGCCCACATCGTCACAGCGGCGATGCCATCCGGCGGCGACTGGACAGCGCAATTGCGCAATGAGGACGGCCTCGTCGATCCGGAGAAACTGTCCGCCGCGGTGTTCGGCAACATTCATCGCGCGCTCGACGCCGTGCGGGAAGATTCGCTGCGCCGGATCGATCTCAGCAATGTCGAGTTCGTGCTGCCCGATACCGGAGCCATCAAACGGATCAAGATCGCCGACGCCAGCGTCGTACAGTCGGGGCCGGGCGGCATGGCGTTTTCCTCCGAGGCGGATGTCGATGGCAGAAAGGTCACCCTTGCCGCTTCCGCGACCCGCGATATCGCGGCGCACCGCGTGACGGCGCTGAAGGCAAGCGTCGACCTGGCGGCTGCCGACGAAACCGCGGCCGGCGCCGGGAAGCTGGGTGCGGTCGCATTGAAGCTGACAGGATCGGAAGGAGCCGGCACCACGGCGTCGCGGCTGACGGCCGCCCTGTCGTCGACGGGTTCCGTCCTTGATCTTGGCACGCGCGGCCTGCTGCCAGCCGACGTTGATGTCGATGCGACGCTTGTCGACGGCAGCAACAAGATCCAGGTGGACAGGCTGCTGCTGAAAACCGGCCGGTCTTCTTTCGATTTCGGCGGCTCGATAGGGCCAAAGCCCGCGACCGGGGCGGCGGGCGACGAACCCTCTTACCGTTATGACCTGACCAGCGATGGTTCGACGCTGGCGCCGTCGGAATCGCCCGAGCCCGCGCTGACCTTTCTCGCCCGCATTGCCGGCGTCTATCAGACCAAAAGCCATAAATTGGTGGCCGAGCAGATCGCGGTTCGGTCCGCCTCTTCCGGCGAGGTGCTTGGCACCGCGGCCGTCACGTTCGTTGACGGCAAGGCCCCCGGCATCAATCTGGCGCTCAACGTCCATGACATGCCGGTCTCGCACGTCAAGCAGTTGTGGCCGTGGTTTTCGGCCCGCAATGCGCGGCTCTGGGTTCTCGACAATCTGTTCGGCGGCCGCGTCGTGGACGCCAACCTGCAATTCCAGGTCATGCCCGATCGCCTCGGCAACGGCGTGCCTCTTTCGGCCGACGAGGTGTTCGGCCGCTTTCAGATCGAAGGGTCGCGTTTTGACACCGCCGGCCGCATTCCGCCGATACGCGACGCGGTCGGCGTCGTCGCTTTCCACGGCAATGACGTCGATGTTTCGCTCTCCTCGGGCACCGTCTTCATGCCCAGTGGCCGCACCGTAGCGGCCAGCAACGGCACACTGACGGTCAAGGCGGCAAACCGCCCGCCGGTCATCGGCGCACTCGACATCGACGTGGAAGGGGAGGCGCCGGCTGTCGCCGAACTCGCCTCCTACGAACCGATCAATGCCATGCGCCATGTCGGCTTCCTGCCGGAGGACCTGTCCGGCAACGTTACCGGCCATGTCAGGGCTGACATTCCCTTGCAGTCCGGCGTCGACACCTCCAAGCTCGACTGGCTGGTGTCGCTCGACTACACCGGCCTGTCGTTGGCCAAGCCATTCGATGGACAGACCGTGACCGACGCCGACGGTTCGATCACCGTCGATCCCGAAAAGGCGGTGATTTCGGCCAAGGCATCGCTGAACGGCATTCCGGCCGAACTCGACCTTGTCGAACCGCTGGCGGATGACGGCCCGGCGCCCAGCCGCAAGGTGGCCCTGGTGCTCGACGACAAGATCCGCGCCGCCGCCATGCCCGGCCTGACGCCGTTGCTGGGCGGAACGGTGAAGGTCGCGATCGACAAGAGCGGCGGCGGCAATCAGAACGTCTCGGCCGACCTGACCAATGCCAGGCTGGACATTCCCTGGGCCGGCTGGAGCAAGGGGGCAGGGGTTCCCGCCAGCGTCACCTTCGTCATGACCAAGTCCGGCGACACCACGACGCTGTCCGACTTCAACCTCGACGGCAAAACCTTCTCCATCGACGGCAGCATCGTGCTGGTCAACGGCTCCCTGTCGTCGGCCAAGTTCAGCAAGGTCACCCTGAACCGGGGTGACGATGTCGCGATTTCGGTGAAGCGCTCGGGCAAGGGTTACTCCGTCGACATCAATGGCAACGCGCTCGACGCTCGCTCGCTCATCAAGCAGTTCACGTCCGATGTGGACACCGCAACCAAGACGACCGGAACAGACAATATTTCGGTCAGCGCCGACGTCGAGCAGCTCACCGGCTTTCACGACGAGCAACTGTCCAACCTGAAGCTCGATTACAGCGCTGCCGGTTCCAGGGTGAACGGACTGAAGGTCAGTGCCACGGCAAGTTCGGGCGCGGCCATCACCATCAGCAACACCACCGGTGACGGCCGGCGCTCGCTCAACGTCCAGTCGGCGGATGCCGGCGCGATCCTGAGGTTCCTCAACGTCTACGAGCATTTGGAAGGCGGGTCGATCACGCTGGCGCTGACCGGGGCCGGCGACGGGCCGATGAAGGGTAAGGTCGACACCAGCAACTTCTTCGTCGTCAACGAACCGAAACTGGCCTCGATCGTCTCGACCACGCCGGCCGGCGACAACCGCAGCCTCAACCAGGCGGTCAAGGGCAATCTCGACACGTCGCGGGTCAAGTTCGAGCGCGGTTACGCCGAGATCGAGAAAGGCAGCGGCTACCTGAAGCTGGCCAATGGCGTGCTGCGCGGTCCGCGCATCGGCACGACGTTCCAGGGCATCCTCTATGACCAGAACAACAATATGGACATGACCGGCACCTTCATGCCGGTCTATGGCCTCAACCGCATCTTCGGCGAACTGCCCATCGTCGGCGCGCTTCTGGGCAACGGCCGCGACCGCGGCCTGATCGGCGTCACCTATCGGCTCAGAGGCAATGCCAACAAGCCGGTGCTCGACGTCAACCCGCTGTCGGTGATCGCACCGGGCATATTCCGGTCGATCTTCGAGTACCGATGAACCGCCTCAGGCCGGCCGCACCAACACGTGTTTTTTCTTGCCCAGTGAAAGCTTTACGACGTTTTCCGGACTCAGATCCTGAAGCGTGACCATGCGGCGGTCGTCATTGACCGACTGGTCGTTGATGCGAACGGCACCGCCCTGGATGTGCCGCCGTGCCTCGCCATTGGACGATGCCAACCCGGCCGTGACCAGCAGCGACAGGATGCCGACGCCGGACTCCAGCGCGGCCTTGTCGGCCTGGACGGTCGGCAATGTTTCGGCGAGCGCGCCTTCCTCGAAGGTTTTGCGCGCGGTTTCCTCGGCCTGGTTTGCCGCCTCGCGGCCGTGGACGATCGCCGTCGTCTCCGTGGCCAGGATCTTCTTGGCTTCGTTGATCTCGGAGCCGCCGAGTGCGGACAGCCGCGCGATCTCATCGAGGGGCAGGCGGGTGAATATCTTCAGGAAGCGCTCGACATCGGCGTCCTCGGTGTTGCGCCAGTACTGCCAGAAATCATAGGGCGAGAAGAGATCGCCGTTGAGCCACACCGCACCCTTTGCCGACTTGCCCATCTTGGCGCCGGACGATGTCGTGAGCAGCGGCGTGGTCAGGGCGTAAAGCTGCTGCGTGCCCATGCGATGGCCGAGATCGACGCCATTGATGATGTTGCCCCACTGGTCCGACCCGCCCATCTGCAGGCGGCAGTTCTGGCGTCGGGCAAGTTCGACGAAATCGTATCCCTGCAGGATCATGTAGTTGAATTCGAGGAACGACAGCGACTGCTCGCGGTCGAGCCTGAGTTTGACGCTGTCGAAGGTCAGCATGCGGTTGACGGAGAAATGCCGGCCGACATCGCGCAGGAACTCGACATAGTTGAGCTTCATCAGCCAGTCGGCATTGTTGACCATGATGGCGTCGCTCGGGCCGTCGCCGAAACGCAGGATGCGGCCGAAGATGCGCTTGATGCCTTCGATGTTGGTGGCAATCGCCTCGGGCGTCAAAAGGCTGCGCTGGTCGTCGCGGAAGGACGGGTCGCCGATCATCGACGTGCCGCCGCCCATCAGCGCGATCGGCCGGTGTCCGGTTTCCTGCAGCCAGTACAGCATGGTCGCCGAGATCAAATTGCCGATATGCAGGCTGGTGGCGGTGGCGTCGTAGCCCACATAGGCGGTGACCGTTTCCTTGGCGAAAAGCTGGTCGAGGCCGGTCTCATCCGAAATCTGGTGGATGAAGCCGCGCTCGCTCATGGTGCGCAGGAAATCGGATTTGAAGGCAGGCATATTTTCTTCCCGAAAAGCGTCCGGCCGTCCGGCGCGGGCATATGTGAACGGGCGCGTTTAGCATCCAAGCGCGATCAGCAAAAGCGGAATCCGGTTTTGCGTCTGATTGCCTCTGCGCCAAGGATCACAAATTGTCCTGACGATCACCCGTTGTTGAAACGGTGCGACGAGCCGTCCGGCACGAATGCTTGCTTCATCGTTTCGGCTGGCGTAATGAGGCGCCGCGCCAAAGGTTCTTGCAGCCCACAACCTCGAGCGGCACCGCACGGCATCCAATAATGCCATATTCGACGACAGAGCCCCGACGCGACATGCCGGACGCATTGATATCCATCGTCATTCCTTGCAGGAACGAGGCGGCAAACCTGCCGCTGCTGATCGACGAGATCGAGGCCGCGATGGCCGGGCGCGACTTCGAACTGATCATCGTCAATGACGGCTCGACCGACGAGACCGCGACCGTCCTGGCCGAGCAGACGGCACTTCGCCCGTTTCCGGTGCGGGAATTGCGGCACCGGAAATCCGCCGGCCAGAGCCTTTCTGTGCGCTCTGGCGCCTGGGCGGCACGCGGCAGCATCGTCGCCACGATCGACGGCGACGGCCAGAACGATCCGCAATATATTCCCGTGCTGGTCGACGCCTTGCGGCAGGCAGGCCCCGATTTCGGCGCCGCCCAGGGGCAGCGCCTCAAGCGCCGTGACAGCAAGGTCAAGCAACTGGCGTCGCGCTTCGCCAACTGGCTGAGAAACGCCATCCTGCACGACGAGACTCGTGATACCGGCTGCGGCCTGAAGGCGGTCCACACCGACATCCTGCGCAAACTGCCGTTCTTCGACGGCACCCACCGCTTCGTCCCGGCCCTTGTCATCCAGGAGGGCTATCGCGTCGTGCATTGCGACGTCGTCGACCGCTCGCGCCGGCACGGCAAGTCGAACTACGGCATTTTCGACCGCGGCCTGCAGGGCGCGCTCGATCTCGGTGGTGTCTGGTGGCTGCGCCGCCGGCGCCGCAGAATGCCAAAAGTAGAGGAAATCAAGCGTGTTTAACGTGCTTCAGGAACTGGGAACCTGGCTTCATCAGGTCTTCATCAAGCAATTCGATGCGTGGATCCTGCTCGGCTTCGTTGCGCAGTTCTTCTTCACCATGCGCTTTGTCGTGCAGTGGCTCGCCTCGGAAAAGGCCAAGCGCAGCGTCGTGCCGGTGGCCTTCTGGTTCTTCTCGCTGTTCGGCGGTGGCCTGCTTTTGATCTACGCCATCCAGCGCCAGGATCCGGTGTTTATCGCCGGCCAGGCCATGGGCATGTTCATCTACATCAGGAATCTCTGGCTGATCGCCAATGAGCGCAAGGCGGCGATGACCAAGGTCGATTGAACGGCCCGTCGAATGATCTTTTGCATGTCGTCTCCCCAAAACCGCGGCACGCTTTTGGGCGATATGCCGGTGAAAATGATTACAGAGGCTAATGCATGGCGTTGAACAGGAACTACATTCTTCTCTTCCTGTTCAGCCTGGTGATGACGGTTTCGGGGCTGGCATCGCTGCCGCCGATCGACCGCGACGAGTCGCGCTTCGTCCAGGCAACCAAGCAGATGGCCGAGAGCGGCGACTATGTCGACATCCGCTTCCAGGACGCCTCGCGCTACCAGAAGCCGGTCGGCATCTACTGGCTGCAATCGGCGGCCGTGACGCTGAGCGGCAAGGGCGCCGAAGCGCCGATCTGGGTCTACCGCACGATCTCGGCGCTGGGCATTGCCATTGCGGTGCTGGCGATCGCCTGGACGGGGACCAATCTTTTCGGCGCTAATGCCGGCATCGCCGCCGGCCTAGTGATGGCCGCGATCTTCGCCACGGCCTTCGAGGGCCGCGACGCCAAGACCGATGCGATGCTGCTGGCCTGCTGCGTGGCGGCGCAAGGCGCGCTGGCGCAGATCTATCTGGCGTCGCGCCGCAACGAACCGGTCGCCGGCCATCTCTGGTGGATTTTCTGGATCGCGCAAGGCGCGGCGATCCTGATCAAGGGGCCGATCGCGCCGCTGCTGTCGGCGTTGACCATCGCGGTGCTGTTCGCCTTCGAGCGCGACGGGCGCTGGCTGTCAAAGCTCAGGGTTGGGCGCGGCCTGCTGCTGGTCGTGGTGATTGCACTACCCTGGCTTGCCGCGATCACCTGGAAGAGCCACGGCGCCTTTCTGCAGCAGGCGGTCGGCAAGGACATGCTTGGCAAGGTCGCGTCGGGCGAGGAATCGCACGGCCTGCCGCCTGGCTTCTACATGCTGACCTATTCGCTGTTCATGTGGCCGTTCGGGCTGATCGCGGTCGGCGCCGGTCTCCAGGCCCTCAACCGGCTGCGCGACGATGTCAGGCTGCGCTTCTGCCTCGCCTGGTATATCCCGTTCTGGCTGGTGTTCGAGCTCATCCCGACCAAGCTGCCGCATTATGTCCTGCCGGCCTATCCCGGCATGGCGCTGCTGATCGGCTGGCTGCTGACGTTGCAGCCGGAGGATGCCAATGCGCCGCTGAAGCGCTGGCAGCAATGGCTATGGTGGTCGACCGCATTCGGCCTGGTCGTGGTCAGCGTTGGCCTAGCGGCGGTCTGCATCGGAGCGCCGATCTACCTCACCCACACTTTCTCCTGGTGGAGCATTCCGGCCGCCGCCGCCGCATTGGGCACGGGCTATTTCGCGTTTTCGCGGCAGTTGCAGGTGCCGCTGCCCCGTATAGGCGCCACCGCCGCCTGTGCCGGCATCACCTATGCCTTGCTGTTCGGCGTCATCGCGCCGTCGCTGAAGCCGATCTGGCTGAGCCCGGCGATCAAGCAGGCGGTGCTTGCCAACAAGCCTTGCGACACCACGGTGCTGGCTTCGGCACGGTATCAGGAGCCGAGCCTGGTCTTTTTGGTCGGCACCAAAACGGTGTTGACCGATGTCGGCGGCGTGGCGCAACATCTGCTCGCCGATCCCGCCTGTGCCTTGGGCCTGGTGCCGATCGAGGATGAGCAGAAACTGAACGGCATGCTGTCGGTGCAAGGCAAATCGGTGAACCGTGCCGCCGAGATCGACGGCCTCAACTATTCGTCGGGAGACAAACTGTCGCTCGGCCTCTATCGTGTGGCTCCATGACGGCTCGTCGATGCCCATGACGGCAACAATGGGGTCGAATTCCCAATGCTCGTGAAATCGCGCCCTTCTGTTTCCGGTCGGCTCCTTGGGATAGGGCGCCGATCCCTGAGCAATTTTCGCGACACAATGCAGATCGTCAGAAGGCGCTTTGCCGTTCGTCCCGCGCGTTACCCCAACATCGCATGGCCAGTTTGGCTGGTGGTTTGGGTGTTGCTGACGGCGGCGGCATTTGTTCGCCTCGACACACCGGCAGGGATGGTACATGGCCAATGGTCGGGAGCCAGGCTTGCCGAATTCCTGACCCAGTTCGCTCTCGGCGGCTGGTACCTGATTCCGTCAGCGCTGTTGCTCGTCGCGGCCAATCTGATCGATTGGCGCAGCCTTTCGCGGCGGCGGCTTATGCTCGCCTACAACTGGACTTGCCTGGCTTTTCTGGTGCTGAGTTCCGTCGGCCTGTCCGGTCTGCTGGTCAACGTCCTGAAATATGCGATCGGCCGGGCGCGCCCGCTCTACTTCCAGGATTTCGGCGTGCTCGCCCTGCATCCCTTCGCCTTTGACGCGCGCTTTGCCGGTTTTCCGTCCGGCCATGCCACGACGATGGGGGCGGTGTTCGGCGTTCTCCTGCTTTTGTTTCCGAGGCGTTGGTACATCGCCCTGGTGATCACCGCCTTTCTCGCCTCGACCAGGGTCTTCGTCGGCGCGCACTATCCGAGCGACACCGTCGCCGGCTTTGGTCTCGGCTGCGCCTTTGCGCTGGCTTGCGGACTGGTCTTTGCCCGGCTCGGCTTCATCTTCCGTCCGAAGCCGTCAGGATTGCCGGTCCGCAAAGCATCGTTCCGGCTTATTGCTCCGGAAAGATAGGCCGCTGCCGGATCAGTTCCCGTCAAGGCCGCCGTAGGACCGTACCAGGCGGACCATGTCTGATGAATTGGCGGTCTCGCTTTCAAGTCCTTGCGCGACGCCGGCGCGATCGGCGATGGGACGGTTCTGGCTGACCTTCCACTTGCCGTGGATCTCAGTGATTTCGATCTCCAGTCCGATGATGCCCTTGATCTGCGACTGGATGAAGGGCGGCGGCGCATCGGTCACCGCCCAAGGCGCCTGGCGCGAGCCTTCCTGGGAAGCGGTCAGATCGGCGATCTGCCGTGCCAGCCACTCCTGGTCGTCGATCACCTTGGCGGTGCCGCGCACCTGGACGATGGCATAGTTCCATGTCGGCACCACCTTGCCGGTCTCGCGCTTGGTCTCGTACCAGGAAGGCGTCACATAGGCGTCGGTGCCTTGGAAGACGATCAGCACGGGCGACGCCGGATTGTCGGCAATGAGGCGCCAGTGCGGATTGGCCTTGGCCAGGTGAGCCCGCAGTCTGCCGTTCGGCGCGGCTTCGGCGTCGAGCAGGAAGGGAATGGCGTTGGCGACCGGGCCGTCGGGCCCGTTCGAGATCAGCATGCCGAGAGGATGCGCCCTGATCAGTCCATGCAGCACATCAGGCCGCGTTTCCTGGAAATGGGGAGGCTCGTACATCGCCGGCGGCGCCTTTCCTGCTTATCTCAGCCGCTTCGGCCGCGGATCGGACAATTCGCCCGCCAGCCGGCGGTCGAGATAGTCGGCACATTCCTCGATCAGAAGATCTGCGTCGTTGGCGAAAAAGTGGTTGGCGCCGGGCAAGGTCTTCTGCGTGATGGTGATGCCTTTCTGCGTGTGCAGCTTGTCGACCAGGCCCTGCACATCCTTCGGCGGCGCCACCTTGTCGGCATCGCCATGGATGATCAGGCCCGATGACGGGCAGGGCGCCAGGAACGAGAAGTCATAGGTGTTGGGCTGCGGCGCGATCGAGATGAAGCCTTCGATCTCCGGCCGGCGCATCAAGAGCTGCATGCCGATCCATGAGCCGAAGGAATAGCCGGCGACCCAGCAGCTCTTGGAATCCGGGTGCAACGACTGCACCCAGTCGAGTGCTGCCGCTGCATCCGACAATTCGCCGGTGCCGTGATCGAACTCGCCCTGGCTGCGGCCGATGCCACGGAAATTGAAGCGCAGCGTGGTGAAATCGCGCTTCTGGAACATATAGAAGAGGTCGTAGACGATCTTGTTGTTCATCGTGCCGCCGAACTGCGGATGCGGATGCAAGACGATGGCGATCGGCGCGCTCTTTTCCTTGGAGGGCTGGTAGCGTCCCTCCAGACGGCCGGCCGGACCGGTAAAAATGACCTCAGGCATGAAATACTCCACTTGGTATACGAATGCGCGGCGCCCGGAACGTGTCTTCGTCTGGCCTTGACGCAGGGCGAGCGTCTTCTTAGAAGCTAGTTTAGAACTATTCAAAACTGAGTGGCCAGACGTCGAGCCCGGCCACCCGCGCCGCAAGCCGCGTAAATAGGACGGCTCGCCTTGGAATTTCAAGGAAATAACGCCATACGACAACCGAATGGCGTCTGACGGGATCAACTGGACGAAAATGGCCGCAAAACGCGCCTATCTCGACTATAATGCCAGTGCGCCGCTGCTCCCAGCGGCGCGCGAGGACATGGTCGCGGCGCTCGACGTTGCCGCCAACCCGTCATCGGTTCATGCCGAGGGCCGCGCCGCGCGGCGCCTGATCGAGACGGCAAGGCGCGAGGTCGCGGCGCTGGTCAATGCCAGGCCCGAACATGTCGTCTTCACCTCCGGTGCGACCGAAGCCGCCTCGACGCTGCTTTCACCCGATTGGCAGATGGGGCGCGGCACGGTCCGCATGAGCCGGCTCTACGTCAGCGAGGCCGATCATCCCTGTCTGTTGAATGGCGGCCGCTTCCCGGCGGCGCAGGTGACGCGCATCGGCGTTGACGCCAATGGCATTGCCGACCTCGACGCCTTGGCTGCGGCACTTGGCGATCATGACAAGGCCGATGGCCTGCCGCTGGTGGCGATCCATGCCGCCAACAACGAGACCGGCGTGATCCAGCCGATCGATCGGATCGCGGCGATCGTCAAGGCCGCGGGCGGTATCCTTGTCGTCGATGCGGTTCAGGCCGCGGGCCGCGTTTCCATCGACATGTCAGCGGGTTACGCCGACTATTTGATTCTGTCTTCGCACAAGATCGGTGGCCCCAAGGGCGTCGGTGCCATCGTTGCTGCTGCCGATCTGATGATGCCGAAGCCGCTGATCAATGGCGGCGGCCAGGAAAAGGGCCATCGCGGCGGCACCGAAAACCTCGCCGCCATTGCGGGCTTTGGGGCTGCCGCACGCGAAGCGCTGGCCGGGCTGCCGGCAATCGATGCGGTGCGCAAGCGCCGCGACGAGATCGAGACAATCGTGAAAATGCTGGTCCCGGACGCGGAAATCTTTGGAACCGGCGCGCCAAGGCTTGCCAACACGACATTCTTCGCTATTGCGGGCGTCAAGGCCGAAACCGCGCAGATCGCCTTCGATCTCGCCGGTGTGGCCCTGTCGGCCGGCTCTGCCTGTTCGTCTGGCAAGGTCGGACCGAGCCACGTGCTGAAAGCCATGGGCTACGGCGACAGTCTCGGCGCCTTGCGTGTGTCGATCGGTCCGGCGACGGGTGCCGAGGACATAGAACTGTTCCGCACCGCGCTGGCGGGCATTGCCGCACGGCAAGCCGCCAGGGAAAAGGCGGATAGAGAAGAAGCCGCGTAGCGGTTGGACGATTTTGGGCCTTTTGGCCTGGTAGAGCCGTGCGTTTGATGCTGGCCGGGTGAATTTCCGGTCGAGGCGCACTATATGGAACTTACGCTGCCGCGAGCGCTTCTTCGGCGTTCATTTCGGCGGTGCCATAGTTTGAAAACTGTCGGGCCTTGACCCCGGCGTGGATGGAGAACGCATATGCCTGCTGTGCAGGACACGATCGATCGGGTCCGAAAGATCGACGTCGACCAATACAAATACGGATTCCAGACGGAAATCGCAGTCGACAAGGCCCCCAAGGGCCTGAGCGAAGACATCATCCGTTTCATTTCGGCCAAGAAGGACGAACCGTCCTGGATGCTGGAATGGCGCCTGGAAGCCTATCGGCGCTGGCTGACGCTGGAAGAGCCGACCTGGGCGCGCGTCCATTACCCGAAGATCGACTTCCAGGACATCTATTATTACGCGGCGCCCAAGAGCACGCCTGGTCCGTCCTCGCTCAGCGATGTCGATCCCGAACTCTTGAAGGTCTACGAGAAGCTCGGCATCCCGCTGCGGGAGCAGGAGATCCTCGCCGGTGTTCAGAAGACGGATGCCTCCGATCTCGAGGAGCCTAGCGACAATGTCTACAAATCGGGCCGTGTCGCCGTCGACGCGGTGTTCGATTCCGTCTCCGTGGTCACCACCTTCAAGAAGGAACTGGCGCAGGCTGGCGTCATCTTCTGCTCGATCTCGGAAGCCATTCGCGAGCATCCGGAACTGGTCCAGAAATATCTTGGTTCGGTCGTGCCGACCTCCGACAATTTCTACGCCACGCTGAACTCGGCTGTCTTCACCGATGGCTCCTTCGTCTTCGTGCCGAAGGGCGTGCGCTGCCCGATGGAGCTGTCGACCTATTTCCGCATGAACGAGAAGAACACCGGCCAGTTCGAGCGCACGCTGATCATCGCCGAGGAAGGGGCTTACGTCTCCTATCTCGAGGGCTGCACGGCGCCGCAGCGCGACGAGAACCAGCTTCATGCCGCGGTCGTCGAACTGGTGGCGCTCGACGATGCCGAGATCAAATATTCGACGGTGCAGAACTGGTACCCCGGCGACGCCGAGGGCAAGGGCGGCATCTACAATTTCGTCACCAAGCGCGGCGACTGCCGTGGCGATCGCTCGAAGATCTCGTGGACGCAGGTCGAAACCGGTTCGGCGATCACCTGGAAGTATCCGAGCTGCATCCTGCGCGGTGACGATTCTTCGGGCGAGTTCTATTCGATCGCGGTGTCGAACGGCTATCAGCAGGTCGATAGCGGCACCAAGATGATCCATCTCGGCAAGAACACGTCGAGCCGCATCATCTCCAAGGGCATCGCGGCCGGGTTCTCGCAGAACACCTATCGCGGCCAGGTCTCGGCGCACCGCAAGGCGACCAACGCCCGCAACTTCACCAACTGTGACTCGCTGCTGATCGGCGACCAGTGTGGCGCGCACACCGTGCCTTACATGGAAGCCAAGAATTCGACGGCGCAGTTCGAGCACGAGGCGACGACGTCCAAGATTTCCGAGGACCAGAAATTTTACGTCATGCAGCGTGGCATTCCCGAAGAGGAAGCGATTGCGCTGATCGTCAATGGCTTCGTCAAGGACGTCATCCAGCAACTGCCGATGGAGTTCGCCGTCGAAGCGCAGAAGCTGATTGGTATCAGCCTCGAGGGAAGCGTGGGGTGACAAAGGCGCGCAAACGCGAACCCGCAGAAAAACATGTCTATCTGCGGGATCGGGTGGATAACTGGGAAGCGGGCCTGGGCCTCGCATTCTGGCTGTGCGCGATAGGAATAGCGCTGCTTGCTGCGGCCTACTCGCCGGATGGCTTTTGGCAGGGGCTTTTGGAAACCTTGAAGCAGTTGTTGAATCGAGTTTAGCCAGGCAGACGGCTACTGATAGGACGAATGGAAATGCTTGAAATCAGAAACCTCCATGCCCGCATCGTCGATGACGGCACCGAAATCATCCGCGGCCTGAACCTGACGGTGAAAGCCGGCGAGGTTGCCGCAATCATGGGGCCGAACGGCTCGGGCAAGTCGACGCTGTCCTATATCCTTGCCGGCCGCGAGGACTATGAGGTCACCGAAGGCGACATCCTCTACAACGGCCAGTCGATCCTTGAAATGGATCCGGCCGAGCGCGCCACATCAGGCATTTTCCTCGCCTTCCAGTACCCGATGGAGATACCGGGCGTGGCGACCATGGAATTCCTGAAGGTGGCCATGAACGAGCAGCGCAAGGCGCGTGGCGAGGAGCCGCTGAAAATCCCGGAATTCCTGAAGCGGGTGAAGGAAGCCGCCGCCTCGCTCAGCATGGACATGGCGATGCTGAAGCGGCCGCTCAATGTCGGCTTCTCCGGCGGCGAGAAGAAGCGCGCCGAGATCCTGCAGATGAAGCTGCTTGAGCCGAAGCTGTGCGTGCTCGACGAGACTGATTCCGGGCTCGACATCGATGCGCTGAAGATCGTCTCGGACGGCGTCAACGCGCTGCGCGCGCCGGACCGGGCGTTCCTGGTCATCACCCACTACCAGCGCCTGCTCGAACACATCGTGCCCGATAGCGTGCACGTGCTCTACAAGGGCCAGGTCATCAAGTCCGGCGACAAGTCGCTGGCGCTCGACCTCGAAGCCAATGGCTATGCCGGCGTGATCGGCGAAGCCGCGTGAGATGCCAGAAGGCAAGGTCAAACTGATGAATATGCACACACAACCGCAGCGGACACCGGCCGAAACGGCGTTGATCGACGCGTTCGGCGACCGGCTGTCGCTGCTGCCGGGCGACGGCGCTGTGATGCTGAAGCGCGACGACGCTATCGAGGCGATCAAGCACGGCCTGCCGACGCGGCGCATCGAATCCTGGCACTACACCGACCTGCGCCGGCTGTTGAACGTGGTGCCGGACTTCGATCCGGCTGCAGCGGCCAAGGCCGTTGCGCCGATCGTCGAGGGCTCCGCTGTCCTGTCGATCCTGAATGGCACGTCGGCTACGAAGACGCCTGTTGTTGAAGGCGTCACGTTCCAGCGCCTGTCGGAGAAGCTGATCGACGGCAGCATCGCGCCGGGCCTTGATCCCTATGGCAGCGATGATGCTATCGGCGCGCTGAACGCGGCTTTCGTCGCCGATGGTTACTTTGTCGACATCGCCGATGGCACGGAACTCGAAAAGCCGATCGAGCTGCAGAATGTGCAGGCCGGCGGCCAGACCCATGTACGCCTGCCGGTGCGCGTCGGCGTGGGCGCCAAGGCCGTCATCGTCGAGCGTCAGGCAGGTGATGGTGCTGCTCTGGTCAGCTCGGTCAGCCAGCTCGTGCTCGGCGAGGGCGCCGAGGTGACGTGGCTGATCGTCCAGGAGCAGCCGGAGACGGCGACGCATCTGGCGCAGTTCAAGGCCCATATCGGCAAGAACGCGAAACTGACGCTGTTCGTCATGAACGCCGGCGGCAAGCTGGTGCGCCAGGAGATCATGGTCAGGACGACGGGTGAAGGCGCCGACTTCAAACTGCGCGGCATCAACCTGCTCGCCGGCGACACCCACTCCGACGTGACCATGGTGCTCGACCACGCCGTGCCGCACACGACGTCGACCGAGATCATCCGCAACGTGGTGACGGGCAAGGCACGCGGCGTCTTCCAGGGCCGCATCAACGTCCATCAATATGCGCAGAAGACCAACGCCAAGATGGCTTGCAACACCCTGCTTTTGTCGGACGATGGCGAGTTCTCGACCAAGCCGGAGCTCGAAATCTTCGCCGACGATGTCGTCTGCGGCCACGGCGCAACGGTCACTGAGATCGACCACGACCATCTGTTCTACCTGATGGCGCGTGGTGTCGACGAGAAGTCGGCCCGCGGCCTGCTGGTCAAGGCATTCGTCGCCGAGGTGATCGAGGAACTGGACGACGAGACGATCGTCGAGGCGCTGGAAGCGAGACTCGACGACTGGTTTGTGACGCATGGGTGAGGAGCGGTCGGCGTAGCCGACAAAAAGCCAACGATTTGGCTTTTTGAGCGACGAACGCCCGGAGCCATAGCGAAGGGCCGGCTGACGCTGGAGCCCGGGTATCGAAAGACAGACGATGGACCAGAAAGTCGAAACCACCCCCTACGACGTCGAGGCGATCCGCCGCGACTTCCCGATCCTGTCGCGCGAAGTCTATGGCAAGAAGCTGGTCTATCTCGACAATGGCGCCTCGGCGCAGAAGCCGCAGGTGGTGCTGGATACAATTCAGCATGCCTATTCGCAGGAGTACGCCAACGTCCATCGCGGCCTGCATTTCCTGTCCAATGCCGCGACCGACGCCTATGAAAAGGCGAGAGAGACGGTGCGCCGATTCCTCAACGCGCCGAGCACCGACAACATCGTCTTCACCTCGAACACGACCTCGGCGATCAACACCGTCGCCTATGGCTATGGCATGCCCAATATCGGCGAGGGCGACGAGATCGTGCTGTCGATCATGGAGCACCACTCCAACATCGTGCCCTGGCATTTCGTCCGCGAGCGGCAGGGCGCGAAACTGGTCTGGGTGCCGGTCGATGATCTCGGCGTCTTCCACATCGAGGAGTTCGAGAAGCGGCTGACCGACCGCACCAAGCTCGTCGCCATCACGCAGATGTCGAATGCGCTGGGCACGGTGACGCCGATCAAGGAGATCGTGCGCATCGCGCATGCGCGTGGCATTCCCGTGCTGGTCGACGGCAGCCAGAGCGCCGTGCACATGCCGATCGACGTCCAGGATCTCGACTGCGACTTCTTCGTCTTCACCGGCCACAAGGTTTACGGGCCTTCGGGCATCGGCGTGCTCTACGGAAAGAAGGACATTCTCCAGGGCATGCGGCCGTTCATGGGCGGCGGCGAGATGATCGAGGAGGTGACGGAAGACATCGTCACCTACAACGAGCCACCGCACCGCTTCGAGGCCGGCACGCCGCCTATCGTCCAGGCGATCGGGCTGGGTGCTGCGCTCGACTATATGGAAAAGATCGGCCGCGAGCGCATCGCCGCACATGAGGAAGACCTCAAGACCTACGCGCATGACCGGCTGCGGGCCATCAACTCGCTGCGCATCTTCGGCGATGCGCCGGGCAAGGGCGCCATCATCTCCTTCGAACTGCAAGGCATTCATGCCCATGACGTGTCGATGGTGATAGACAGGCAGGGCGTGGCAGTGCGGGCCGGCACCCATTGTGCCCAGCCGCTGTTGAAACGCTTTGGCGTAACCTCCACATGCAGGGCATCGTTCGGCATGTATAATACCAGGGCCGAAGTCGACGCTTTGGCCGAGGCGCTTGAAAAAGCGCGCAAATTCTTCGGATGACGAGCTTTTTGGGTGACGACCATGGATGATGCGAGCATCGCTGCCGAGACCACTCCGGAACCCGCCGCCAACAGCGTCGTTTCCGCTTCGGCCATTCCCGCCGACGAACTGGCGCGGCTGACCGACGACATCGTCTCGGCGCTGAAGACGGTCTACGACCCGGAAATTCCGGCCGACATCTACGAGCTTGGCCTCGTCTACAAGATCGACATCGAGGACGACCGCTCGGTCAAGATTGATATGACGCTGACCGCGCCGGGCTGCCCGGTGGCCGGCGAAATGCCCGGCTGGGTCGAAAATGCCGTCGGCGCCGTCGAGGGCGTGTCCGGCGTCGAGGTCAATATGACGTTCGACCCGCCATGGTCACCCGACCGCATGTCGGAAGAGGCGCAGGTTGCGGTGGGCTGGTACTAATGCATGTCGCCCAAAAGTGACCTCGGTTTTGGGACAACGACATGCATCAAGCAAAAGCCTAAAGCGTGTCACGCTTTAGGCCGGCAGAGGCTGGCGCACTTGCGCCAGTGGTAAAACTTCACCATTTTAGGTGAGGAATCATTCGGCAGGCCTTGAACCTGCATGGAATGGAGAAGGAAAAAGAATGGGACGCTTTGCCGTCATAACGATGACCGAAAAGGCCGCCGATCGGGTGCGCGAGATCGTCGCCACGCGCGACAATGCGCATGGCATCCGTCTTGGCATCAAGAAGGGTGGCTGCGCCGGCATGGAATACACGGTCGATCTGGTGACCGAACCCAACACCAAGGACGACCACATCGAGCGTGACGGCGCGCATGTCTATGTGGCGCCTGAGGCCGCCCTGTTCCTGTTCGGCACCGAGATGGATTTCGAGCAGACGACGCTGCGCACCGGCTTCACCTTCCACAACCCGAACCAGAGTTCGGCCTGCGGCTGTGGCGAGTCCGTCGAACTGAAGCCGGCTGATCTCAAGGCGTTGGCAGAGGCACGCGCCTCGGCCTGATCTTTCCTTCGCCCTGCTTACGGGGCGAAGAACACTACTCCACCCACATTCCCGTCCGCCTGTGCCAGTCGGCGATCGACTCTTCTGGATAGACATCGAACACCTTGTCGCGCTTGCCGATCACGGGTTCGACCCAGTTCGCCTTGTATTTCAGCATCAGATGCACCTTTTCCGGCGGCTTCGGCAGGTCGCTGTCGATCGCCGAGGCGAAGGGATGCACCAGCTCCGGCCAGGTCGGGTCGTAGAGCCAGAGCGCCGACCCGCATTTGCGGCAGAAATTGCGCTCGCCGGTCGAGGCCTCGCAATGGGGATGCTCATCGTCCTCGATCTCGGCACGGTAGACGCCAAGGCTCCTCTTGCCCCTGATGTTAAGCGTTTCGTAGTCGGCGCCGAGATTGATGGCGAAACCGCCGCCGCCCTGCTGCTTGCGGCAGATCGAGCAGTAACACAGCATGAACGGCACCGGCGTGTGGCTTTCCACCTCGAAACGCACGGCGTTGCAGCGGCAGGATCCCTTGAGCAGAAGCGGCATGACAAAAACTCCGACGGTTCTCAACCTGTCAGCATGATCTTGGTTGCGCAATGACAATGTCAAATGCCGGTGACATGATCGCGGCATGGACAATGAGCGCATCGCCGAACTGTTCGCCGGCCTCGGCCCGGTCAGCATCCGCAGGCTGTTCGGCGGCAAGGGCATCTATTTCGACGGCGTCATCGTCGCCATCGTGCTGCGCGGCGAATTGCTGCTGAAGGCCGACGAGCAAAGCGCCCCCGACTTCGAAGCCGCCGGCTGCAAGCAATGGACCTACACTGGTTCGCGTCACGGCAAGCTGGTCGCGATGCCTTATTGGAGCATTCCCGACAGCGCCTTTGACGATCCCGACGAAATGACGGTGTGGGCGCGCCGGGCGTATGAGGCGGGGCGAAGGGCTGGGAAGTGAACTACAGCGCGTTCGCAATCTCCGCCGCCAGCCGCGCATTGTTCTCCACCAGCGCGATATTGGTCTTGAGGCTCCGGCCGCCGGTCAGCTCCAGGATTTTTCCCAGCAGGAATGGCGTCACCGCCTTGCCCGTCACGTTGAGCGCCTCGGCGGCCTTTTGCGCCGCTTCGATGTAGCCCGCCATCTCCTCGGCCGGGATTTCGTGGTTTTCCGGCACCGGATTGGCGACCAGTACGCCGCCGCCGAGCCCCAGCGCTTGCCGTGTCTGGTAGAAATGCGCGATCTCTTCAGGCTTATGCAATGTGAGCGGCGCGCGGAAAGGTGACTGCCGCGACCAGAAGGCCGGCATGGTCTCGCAGCCATGGCCGATCACCGGCACGCCGCGCGTTTCCAGAACCTCCAGCGTCTTTTCGATGTCGAGGATCGCCTTGGCGCCGGCCGAGACGACGATGACTGGCGTGCGCGCCAGTTCGTCGAGGTCAGCCGATATGTCAAAGCTCTTTTCGGCGCCTTTGTGCACGCCGCCGATGCCGCCGGTGGCGAACACTTTTATTCCGACCATATGCGCAGCGATCATCGTGGCGGCGACCGTGGTGCCGCCGGTGCGGCCTTGCGCCACGGCGAATCCGAGGTCGGCACGCGACAGCTTCATGGCGTCGCCGGTCATCGCCAGCGACTCCCGCTCGCCGTCGGACAGGCCGATCTTGATGCGGCCGCCAACCACGGCGATCGTCGCCGGCACGGCGCCGCCGTCGCTGATGATCTTTTCGACATTCGCCGCCATGGCGCCATTGTCGGGGTAGGGCATGCCATGGGTGATGATGGTGCTTTCCAGCGCCACCACCGGCCGCCCGGCGGCCAGCGCCTGCGCCACCGGCGCGTGGATGTCGATGAAGGGGCGGGCGGTCTCAGGGGTCATCTCGAGTCTCCAATCCGCAGTGGGTCGCATCCATAAGGACACGTAGCCTGCACTGCGGCGTTATGAATTTGCCGGTCTCATGCCACTTCCCGGGCTTCCGGCACAAGAGCCAGAGCATCCGCAAAGGCCGCAGCGGTGAAGTCGGGAACTGCGTCGGCGCTTTCTATGGCCAGCGTCGCCGCGGCAACGCCTTCGCGCAAGGCCTGGCGCAATGGCAGGCCGCGCAGCAGCGCTGCGATCGTCGCGCCCGCCAGCGCGTCGCCGGCGCCGGTGACGTCAGCGATTCTTCTTGGAGCAGGCGGCAGGATCGTAAAGGCGCCTGTGTCATCGAAGCCCAGCACCGGCGCGCTGCCTGCCGTGACCACGCCGCTGGCAAGGCCGCTGCATCGCAAACCGTCGATGACATCCCGCTCGGCGGCATTTGCGTTGACGCCGGCCAGCACGACGGCCTCGCGCCGGTTCATGAAGACCAGCGCCAGCGCGCCGAGCACCGGTATCAGCCGCACCACCTTGGCCGGCGAAATGGCAATGGCATACACCGGCTTGTCGGCGGCAAGCGAAACCAGCCGTTCCAATGCCGAGGACGGCAGATTGGCGTCGCACAGGACGGCATCGGCGGCGGCGATCGCTTCGCGGACCTTGGATCGCCTCATCTGCTTGGGGAACGCCAGATCGTACAGCGCCATGTCGGCGAAGCCGACGATCAACTCGCCCTCGCGGTCGATCAACGCCGTATAGCTCGGTGTCGTGCGATCGAGGAACACCGCCGACAGATCGGCGATCCCTGACTCGGCGATAGCGCGTGAAACGGTATCGCCGGCCGCATCGCCGCCCCGCATCGAAAGCAGTGAAGCCGAGACGCCGCGCCGCACTGTGCTGCGCAGCGCGTTGAAGACGCCGCCGCCGACATCCTCGCGCATCGTGCCGGGATTGGACGCGGCCGGCACGTAAGCGCCGGACACCTGGCCGCGCCGGTCGATATGGGCGCCGCCCACGGCCAGTATCTCGATGGATTTCACCATGCCGGCGATATGCCCTTTGTTATTGCAACTGCACAAGCGCTAGACTGCGTCGTAGACCTTCGCCAGCAAGATGGCGATTCGGCGCATCGATACAATCGAGCAGTCTGGCCCAATGCGGGGTTCATTCCTGTTCGATCTTTTGGTACGAAAAAAGAACAAATCCGGATATGACTTGTTTTTCAGATATTTGATCCCTCTTGCCAAACGAGAACAAAAAAGGTACAAAATGGCAGGGATTACGGATTGTCCGGCCTTCATTGACGACCAAGGGGTGATGTATCATGGCTCAGAATTCTTTGCGGCTTGTAGAGGATAAGGCAGTGGACAAATCAAAGGCTCTGGATGCGGCGCTGTCGCAAATCGAGCGGGCTTTCGGCAAGGGCTCGATCATGCGGCTCGGCGCGAACGAGCAGGTCGTCGAGATCGAAACGGTGCCGACCGGCTCACTCGGCCTCGACATCGCGCTTGGCGTCGGCGGCCTGCCGCGCGGCCGCATCATCGAAATTTACGGGCCGGAAAGCTCGGGCAAGACGACGCTGGCGCTGCACACGGTGGCCGAAGCCCAGAAGAAGGGCGGCATTTGCGCCTTCGTCGATGCCGAGCACGCGCTCGATCCGGTCTATGCCCGCAAGCTTGGCGTCGACCTTGAAAACCTGCTGATCTCGCAGCCCGACACCGGTGAGCAGGCGCTGGAAATTTGCGACACGCTGGTACGTTCCGGCGCCATCGACGTGCTGGTGGTCGATTCGGTGGCGGCGCTGACGCCGCGTGCCGAAATCGAGGGCGAGATGGGCGATTCGCTGCCGGGTCTTCAAGCTCGTTTGATGAGCCAGGCGCTACGCAAGCTGACCGCTTCGATCTCGCGCTCCAACACCATGGTCATCTTCATCAACCAGATCCGCATGAAGATCGGCGTCATGTTCGGTTCGCCCGAAACCACGACCGGCGGCAACGCGCTGAAATTCTATGCGTCGGTTCGCCTCGACATCCGCCGCATCGGCTCGGTCAAGGATCGCGACGAGGTCGTCGGCAACCAGACCCGCGTCAAGGTGGTCAAGAACAAGCTGGCGCCGCCCTTCAAGGTGGTCGAGTTCGACATCATGTATGGCGAGGGCGTGTCCAAGACCGGCGAGCTGGTCGACCTCGGCGTCAAGGCCGGCGTGGTCGAGAAGTCGGGCGCCTGGTTCTCCTATAATTCGCAGCGTCTTGGCCAGGGCCGCGAAAACGCCAAGCTGTTCCTGCGCGACAATCCCGATACCGCACGCGAGATCGAATTGGCGCTGAGGCAGAATGCCGGGCTGATCGCCGAGAAATTCCTCGAGAATGGTGGCTCTGAGGGCAATGGCGACGACGGTTTTGAGGACGAAGCCGGCGCGATGTAGGCGACGGCCAGAGTTCGGCCATAAAGTCGGCCTATGACCTGATGCTTAAGTAATCGAGTTCTTTAGTACCGCGTCCAAACCGCCGGCCTTCGAGCCGGCGGTTTTGTTTTTGGGCAGCGTCGAGCCAGCCTGGCAGCTCCTTGATTGGCCCAATTCCGTGTTTCTGGACAGGCTGGGGCGTGCCCGCTAAAAGGCCAAATCTATTTCTGCAAAGCAGAGACCAGTTTCCGCCGGCCTCGCCGGCGGTTTTCGCGAAAAGGCAGCAGTCATGAGTGGCGTGAACGAGATCCGGTCGACCTTTCTCGACTATTTCCGCAAGGAGGGCCACGAGGTCGTGGCCTCGAGCCCGCTCGTGCCGCGCAACGATCCGACATTGATGTTCACCAATGCCGGCATGGTGCAGTTCAAGAACGTCTTCACCGGTCTGGAGAAGCGGTCCTATTCGCGCGCCACCACTGCGCAGAAGAGCGTACGCGCCGGCGGCAAGCACAACGACCTCGACAATGTCGGCTACACCGCGCGCCATTTGACCTTCTTCGAGATGCTCGGCAATTTCTCCTTCGGCGATTATTTCAAGGAGCGTGCCATCGAGCTTGCCTGGAACCTGATCACCAAGGAGTTCGGGCTGAAGAAGGACAAGCTGCTGGTCACCGTCTACCACACGGACGACGAGGCGGCCGGCTTCTGGAAGAAGATCGCGGGTTTCTCGGACGATCGCATCATCCGCATCGCGACCGCGGACAATTTCTGGGCGATGGGCGACACCGGTCCCTGCGGCCCGTGCTCGGAAATCTTCATCGATCGTGGCGAGCACATTTGGGGTGGTCCTCCCGGCAGCCCGGAAGAGGATGGCGACCGCTTCCTCGAATTCTGGAACCTGGTGTTCATGCAGTATGAACAGGTGACGAAGGAGGAGCGCATCGACTTGCCGCGCCCGTCGATCGACACCGGCATGGGCCTGGAGCGCATGGCCTCCATCCTGCAAGGCGTGGAAAGCGTCTTCGAGACCGACCTGTTCCGGCACCTGATCGATGCGGCGTCTTCCGCGCTCGGCCGCGCTCCCGATGCGGAAACGGTGGCGTCCTACCGCGTCATTGCCGATCATTTGCGCTCGTCCTCCTTCCTGGTCGCCGACGGAGTGCTGCCGTCGAACGAGGGCCGCGGCTATGTGCTGCGCCGCATCATGCGCCGCGCCATGCGCCACGCGCAGCTGCTTGGCGCGAACGAGCCGCTGATGTGGAAGCTTGTGCCGGCGCTGGTGCGCGAGATGGGCCAGGCCTATCCCGAATTGCTGCGCGGCGAGCAGCTGATCACCGAGACGCTGAAGCTCGAGGAGACGCGCTTCCGCAAGACGCTGGTGCGCGGCCTCGGTCTGCTTTCGGAGGCAACCGAGACACTTCATGCCGGCGACATGCTGGATGGCGAGACGGCGTTCAAGCTCTACGACACTTACGGCTTCCCGCTCGACCTGACGCAGGACGCTCTGCGCCAGCGCAGCATCTCGGTCGATCTGGCCGGCTTCACCAATGCGATGGAGCAGCAGAAGGCCGAGGCGCGCAAACATTGGACCGGGTCCGGCGAGGCCGCCACCGAGACGGTGTGGTTCTCGGTGCGCGAAAAGACCGGCGCCACCGAGTTCCTCGGTTACGAGACTGAAGCTGCGGAAGGCCTCATCCAGGCGCTGGTCAAGGACGGCAAGACCGTCGACAGCGCCGGCAAGGGCGACGCCGTCGCCGTGGTCGTCAACCAGACGCCGTTCTATGGCGAGTCGGGCGGCCAGATGGGCGATACCGGCATCATCTCGGGCGAAGGATTCTCGATCGAGATTTCCGACACGCAGAAAAAGGCCGACGGGCTGTTCGTGCATCTCGGCAAGGTGGCGAGCGGCACCGTCAAGACGGGCGCTGCCGTCGAGCTCAAGGTGGACCATGCGCGCCGCACCAGGCTGCGTGCCAACCACTCTGCCACGCACCTGATCCACGAGGCGCTGCGCGAGGTGCTGGGCACCCATGTCGCGCAGAAGGGCTCGCTGGTCGCGCCGGAGCGGCTGCGCTTCGACATCTCGCACAACAAACCGATCTCGGCCGAAGAGCTCGAAGAGGTCGAGCGCATGGCCAACGAAATTGTCGTGCAGAACGGCCCGGTGACGACGCGCCTGATGTCGGTCGACGACGCCATCGCCGAGGGCGCCATGGCGCTGTTCGGCGAGAAGTATGGCGACGAGGTGCGCGTCGTGTCGATGGGCACCGGCCTGCACGGCGCCAAGGCCAACCGGCCCTATTCGGTCGAACTCTGCGGCGGCACACATGTCAGGGCGACCGGCGATATCGGCCTGGTCCGAGTCGTCTCCGACAGTGCGGTCGCTGCCGGCGTGCGCCGTATCGAGGCGCTGACCGGCGAGGCGGCCAGAAAACATCTCGACGAACAGGACAGGCGCCTGAAGGCGGCGGCAGCCGTGCTGAAGATCTCGCCTGCCGACGTGCCGGCGCGTGTCGAGACGCTGCTCGAAGAGCGCAAGAAGCTCGAGAAGGAACTGAGCGAAGCGCGCAAGAAGCTGGCGCTGGGCGGCGGTGCCGCGTCGGGTGGGCCCTCGGAGAATGAGACGGTTGCGGGCGTCAGCTTCCTCGGCAAGGCGGTCTCCGGCGTGTCGCCCAAGGATCTGAAGCCGCTCGCCGATGCCGGCAAGACCTCGCTTGGTTCTGGCGTCGTCGTCTTCGTCGGTGCCGGCGAGGACAACAGGGCCAGCGTCGTCGTCGCCGTCACCGACGACCTCGTCGGCCGCTTCAGCGCCGTCGACCTGGTGCGCGTCGCCTCCGCCGCCTTGGGCGGGCAGGGCGGCGGCGGACGGCCCGATATGGCGCAGGCCGGCGGACCGGATGCGTCGAAGGCCAACGATGCGATCGCGGCTGTGAGGGCGGCACTCGAAGCCGCCTGAAAGCCGCGACATGAAAATTCTCGTCCTCGGCGGCTATGGGTTGATCGGGGACGCCGTCATCGGCCGCTTGCTTCGCGACGGTCATCAGGTCACCGGCCTCGGCCGCGATGTTCGGGATGCCGGGCGCCGCCGGCCGTCGGTTCGCTGGATCGCGGCGGACATGTCGAAATTGCTTGCCGCTGAAGACTGGCTGCCGGTGGTCGCAGGCATGGACGCGGTGGTCAATGCGGCAGGCGCTTTGCAGGACGGCCCGCGCGACCGCCTCGACGCCGTTCACCGGGGCTCGGTGGTGGCACTCGTCACGGCCTGCGAAAGGGCCGGCGTGCGGTGCTTTGCACAGATCTCCGCGATCGGCGCCGATCTCTCCTCGGCAAATCCTTTCTTCCGCACCAAGGCGCAAGGCGACAAGGCCGTCGCAAGCTCCTCGCTGGAATGGACGATCCTGCGGCCCGGCCTGGTGATCTCGCCTGCCGCCTATGGCGGCACAGCACTTCTGCGCGCCCTTGCGGCATTTCCCGGTTTTGTTCCGGCCGTCATGCCACGCCATCTGATCCAGACCGTTTCGGTCACCGACGTTGCCGAAGCGGTGTCATTGGCAGTCGCCGGATCGCTGCCGCCCAGACTTGCCGTCGATCTCGTCGAAGGCAATGCCAGACCGCTCGCCGATGTCTTGCTGACCCTGCGTGCGTGGCTTGGTCTGCCGCCGGCGAAAGTCGTGCCGATGCCGGCCATTCTTGGCCGGCTGGCAGGTGGCATAGCTGATATGCTTGGCATTCTTGGTTGGCGATCTCCGTTGCGCAGTGCAGCCCTTGCCGCGGTGGCGCGCGGCGTGACAGGCGATGCCACGGCCTGGAACCAGGTCTCCGACCGTCCGCTTCAGCCGCTGGAAGCAACGCTGGCCGACATGCCCACAAATGTCCAGGAACGATGGTTTGCCCGGCTCTGGCTGGCGAAGCCTGTCATCTTCGCTGGTCTGTCCCTGTTCTGGCTCGTTTCGGGCATCATCGGCCTGATCCGGCAAGAGGCAGCGGCGGATATCCTTGTTTCGCACGGCGTGTCGGCGAGCCTCGCCCATCTGTCGGTTCTTGGCGGAGGTGTGGCGGATATCCTGGTCGGCGCGGCTGTCGTGGTCCGATCCCTGGCCCGGCGCGCGCTGCTGGCGATGATGGCGATCACGCTGTCCTATCTAGCTGCGGCGACGCTTCTTGTCCCCGGTCTATGGCTTGATCCGCTGGGACCGCTGGTCAAGACGATCCCCGCGCTTTGCCTGGTGCTGGTGGCGCTCGCGGTGCTCGACGAGCGATGAGCCTCTGGGCTGACATATTGCGCTGGGCGCATGTCATCGGCGCCACGGTTCTGTTCGGCACCGGCGCCGGCATTGCCTTCTTCATGCTGATGGCGCAGCGCACCGGCCGCGCCGATATCGTCGCCCATGTCGCCGGCACGGTCGTCGTCGCCGACACGATTTTTACGGCGACCGCCATCATCGTCCAGCCGATCACGGGCGTGTTGCTGGCGCGGGCGGTGGGCTGGCCGCTCTCCGAAGGCTGGATAGTGCTGTCTTTGCTGCTTTATGTCGTGACTGGTCTGTTCTGGCTGCCGGTGGTGTGGATTCAGATTCGGATCCGGAATCTGGCGCGGCAGGCGGCCCTCGAAAACGCGCCGCTACCCACTGAGGAGAAGCGCCTGTTTCGCATCTGGTTTGCTTGCGGCTTCCCGGCCTTTGGCGCGGTGCTTGCGATCCTCTGGCTGATGGTGACCCGGCCAGAAATCAGTTTCTAATGCGCTGGTGCCGCCCGGATATTCAAAGGCCGATCGGGAGAAAGATGTGCCAACACTGATCATGTATCAGGCCGATGCTTTCGCCGATCGGGTTTTTCAGGGCAACCCGGCGGCCGTCCTCATTCTGGAGGACTGGCTTCCGGAAGAGGTCATGCAGGCCGTTGCCAATGAGAACAATTTGGTTGAGACCGCCTTCGCGCGACCGAATGGCGCGGGGTGGGACCTACGTTGGTTCACGCCGGTGCATGAGGCCGAGTTCTGCGGCCACGCGACGCTCGCCACAGCACATGTGCTTGCTGAGGCTTACAACGTTTCTGGCGACATGGCCTTTGCGACGCGGGTCGGCGAGATCAGGGTTTCGCAACATGACGGTGCCTATCGGCTCGACCTGCCATGCTTCCCGCCACAGCCGCTCGATCTCGAATTGACACGCACGCTTCAGGACAGCGTATCGGCCAGACCAGTCGCGTGCTTTCGCAATTTCGAGAACCTGTTCGTCGAGCTTGCCGATGAAGCCGCCGTGCGATCTTTCGTTCCCGATCTATTCAAGATCGCGGCCTTCGACCCGCTCGGTGTCGTTGTCACCGCGCGGGGCGGCGGCCATGATTTCGTGTCGCGCTACTTCGCTCCGGCAGCGGGCATTCCCGAGGACCCTGTGACCGGTTCGATCCATGCGACGCTGGTGCCGTACTGGGCTGAAAAGCTTGGCAAGACCCATCTGTCGGCGTCCCAATGCTCCCAGCGCGGCGGCCATTTGCTGTGCGAGCTTGCGGATGACCGCGTGCTGATCAGCGGTCGCGCCAAAACCTTCATGAAGGCGGAAATCTATCTTCCCGATTGATGCGCTATTCGGCTTTCTCGGTGCGGGCAAAGCTCGCACGAGCGGCAATGCGGGTATACCAGCCTTGTATGTCGGCGAACTGCGCCAGCAGCTTTTGGCCTTCGGCAACCTTGACGAAATAGCCGACGATCGGAGCCGCATGCAGGTCGGCGAGCGTCAACTGGTCACCCAGCAACCACGGGCCCGGCGCCTTGAGTGAGGTGAGCACCCTGAGCACCGTCTCCGCCTGCCGCAGCCCGCCGGCGATCAGGACCTCATCCGGCTGCGCCTTTTCCAGCCGTTCGACGGCAACGTCCCAGACCATGGCGCGGTAGCCATAGGCGTCGAGCATGCCTGTCATCTGGCCCATCCTGGCGCGTCCGCGCGCATCGGCGGGCTGCAGCGCCGGACCATCGAAGGCTTCGTCGACATAGCGCGCGATCGCATTTGTCTCGAACAGGCGGAAACCGTCATGCTCGAAGGCCGGGATGCGGCCGAACGGGTGATGCTCGAGATACCAGGCCGGGATGCCTTCGGCGGCAAAGATATCGAGCGGTACCAGCTCGTAGTCGATGCTCTTTTCCTCCAGCGCCATCCGCGCGATGCGCACGTAAGCGCTGTAGTCCGCGCCGTAGAGGATCGGCTTGGTCATGCTGTCAGCCCTTCGCCTTCGCTGGCCCAAAAAAGCGAAGGCTCCTTTCGGAGCCTTCGGCATGTGGAAATTTGGGTTCTTACGCCATCGCCTTCTGCAAATTCTCGTCGATCTTGTCGAGGAAGCCGGTGGTCGACAGCCAGGGCTGGTCGGGACCGATCAGCAGCGACAGGTCCTTGGTCATGAAGCCGCTCTCGACCGTCTGGATGCAGACCTTTTCCAGCGTCTCGGCAAAGCGCTTCAGCTCGGCATTGTCGTCGAGCTTGGCGCGGTGGGCGAGGCCGCGCGTCCAGGCGAAGATCGAGGCGATGGAATTAGTCGAGGTTTCCTCGCCCTTCTGGTGCTGGCGGTAATGGCGGGTGACGGTGCCGTGCGCCGCTTCCGCTTCCACCGTCTTGCCGTCCGGGGTCATCAGCACCGAGGTCATCAGGCCGAGCGAGCCAAAGCCCTGAGCCACCGTGTCCGACTGCACGTCGCCGTCATAGTTCTTGCAGGCCCAGACATAGCCGCCCGACCATTTCAGGCTCGACGCCACCATGTCGTCGATCAGGCGGTGCTCGTACCACAGCTTCTTCGCCTTGAACTCCGCCTCGAATTCAGCCTCGTAGACTTCCTGGAAAATGTCCTTGAAGCGTCCGTCATAGGCCTTGAGGATGGTGTTCTTGGTCGACAGATAGACCGGGTAGTTGCGCAGCAGGCCGTAGTTCAGCGAGGCGCGGGCGAATTCGCGGATCGACTCGTCGAGATTGTACATGGCCATGGCGACACCGGCGCCGGGCGCGTCGAACACGTCATGCTCGATCACCTGGCCATCTTCGCCGACGAACTTGATGGTCAGCTTGCCTTTGCCGGGGAAGCGGAAGTCGGTGGCGCGGTACTGGTCGCCGAAGGCGTGGCGGCCGACGATGATCGGCTTGGTCCAGCCGGGCACCAGCCGCGGCACGTTCTTCATGATGATCGGCTCGCGGAAGATGGTGCCGCCGAGGATGTTGCGGATGGTGCCGTTCGGCGACTTCCACATCTTCTTCAGCTTGAACTCCTCGACGCGCTGCTCGTCGGGGGTGATCGTCGCGCATTTCACGCCGACGCCGTATTTCTTGATGGCGTTGGCCGAATCGATCGTCACCTGGTCGTTGGTTGCGTCGCGATGCTCGATGCCGAGGTCGTAATATTCCAGCTTCAGGTCGAGATAAGGGTGGATCAGCTTGTCCTTGATGAACTGCCAGATGATGCGGGTCATCTCGTCGCCGTCGAGTTCGACGACCGGGTTCGCCACCTTGATCTTCGCCATGAAAGAATGCCTCGTTGCTGGGATATGGGACGGCCTTGCCCGCGTGGCGTTCGGCCGGGAGATGCCGCCCGTATATCAAAGCGTTTTTGGCCGCGCAAACGGCGATCGGTCACGAATGCGGGGCTGTCGACGCAATCATTTGCGAATGCTTCATTTTCGCGGCCGAATATGGCAGGGGACGCTGAAATGCCGCAAACAGCAGTTCTTTGACAATCATGCCCGTCACCAAAGATCCCGATAACGCTCCAGCCGCTGGTCCGGCCATCATCCTCGTCGAGCCGCAGCTTGGCGAGAACATCGGCATGGTCGCCCGCGCCATGGCCAATTTCGGTCTGTCGGAGTTGCGCCTCGTCAACCCGCGCGATGGCTGGCCAAGCGAGAAGGCGCGCGCCGCCGCCAGCCGCGCCGACCATGTCATCGACGCCGTCACCGTTTACGAGGACCTGGCCTCGGCGCTTGCCGACCTGAACTTCGTCTTCGCCACAACCGCCAGGCAGCGCGACGGTTTCAAAGCCGTGCGTGGTCCTGTAGAGGCCGGCAGGGTGCTGCGCGCCCGTCACGACATGGGGCAGCGCACCGGCATCCTGTTCGGCCGCGAGCGCTTCGGTCTCTACAATGACGAGGTCGGACTTGCCGACGAGATCGTCACCTTTCCCGTCGATCCCGATTTCTCCTCGCTCAACATCGCCCAAGCGGCGCTGCTGATGTCCTATGAGTGGATGAAGTCCGGCCTCGAGGACGAGACCAAGACCAATTTTTCAGGGCCGGAGATGAAGCCGGCCAGCAAGGAAGAGCTGCACGGCCTGTTCGCTTATCTCGAAGGCGCACTGGAAGCGCGCGGCTATTTCCGGCCGGCGCCGAAGAAGCCGAAAATGGTCGACAATCTGCGTGCCGTGCTGACGCGTGCCGGCTTTGCCGAGCCGGAGCTCAAGGTGCTGCGCGGCATCATCTCGTCCCTCGACAGGTTCTCGCCGGCGATGCCGCGCGGCGATGGTTCGCCGGGCGATGATCCAAGGCGGCTTCCGGCCGCCGCGCGCGCCGGCAACGCAGAATCCGATCGCCCGGCGCACCGGCCTGCCGGTGACGATGAGGACGCACCGCCGCTGGGCGGCAAGGGAACCGACAATGACTGACCAGCCGATCCTGATGTTCGATTCCGGCGTCGGCGGGCTGACCGTGTTGCGCGAGGCGCGCGTGCTGATGCCGGACCGGCGCTTCGTCTATGTCGCGGACGATGCCGCCTTTCCGTTTGGCGCCTGGGAGGAACCTGCGCTGCGGACACACATATTGGAACTGTTCGCCAAGCTGCTTGACAGGTTCACGCCGGCGATTTCCGTCATCGCCTGCAACACCGCCTCGACGCTGGTGATCGATGCGCTGCGCGACAGATTTCCGGGCCATCCCTTCGTTGGCACCGTGCCGGCGGTCAAGCCGGCGGCGGAGCGCACCCGCTCGGGTCTGGTTTCGGTGCTGGCGACGCCGGGCACGGTGAAGCGGCAATACACGCGCGACCTGATCAGCAAATGGGCGCAGAAATGCCATGTCCGCCTGGTTGGCAGCGACAGGCTGGCGGGGCTTGCCGAAGTCTATATGCGCGAGGGCTTTGTCGACGAGGAAGCCGTGCGCGCCGAGATCTCGCCCTGCTTCATGGAGCATGAGGGGCTCAGGACCGACATCGTCGTGCTGGCCTGCACGCACTATCCCTTCCTGGTCAACCGCATGCGCAAGACCGCACCCTGGCCGGTCGACTGGATCGATCCGGCCGAAGCGATCGCCCGGCGGGCGCTCTCACTGCTGCCGCCCGTCGATGGGCCGCTGCCACAAGGCGAGCCCGATATCGCGGTCTTCACGTCAGGCAAGGCGGATTTCGCCGTCAGCCGGCTGATGCAGGGGTTCGGGCTGGTCGTGAGCTAGACGGTGGCGGAAAGACCTGCGGCTTAAACAGGTTCGAAGACGATGCTGCGTTGATCCGCATCGGCCAACACCAGTTTTAGCGTCAGACCGTCGCCCTGTCTCAGCCCTGTGGCCTTCACGGTGGCAACGACAGGCATGTCGGCAAGCTGAACGCGCACGCCATGGTCGACGAAGTCGGTGACAACGGCTTTGAACGTTTCCCCCTCGCGTCCCCTGAGCATGACCGCCTCGGCAAGCTCGATGGCCGCATGGTTGATCTGCGAGGCGCGGGCATCCGCACGTCCCATCACCTTCGGCAATCCAGCGAACGCATCGCTGACGGCCTGCGGCACGGGCTGACCGTTGGCGATTGCCAGCGCGCAGCGCACGACGTAGCGGTCGGCCAGCCGCCTGAGTGGTGCGGTGGCGTGGGCATAGGTGGCGGCCATCGCTTCATGCCAGGGGACAACGCCCTCCACATAGGGCTGGTAGGACGCGCCGTTGCCTGCACGGCGGATTTCCAGCATCAACGCCGCCTGTTTCGGGTCGGCCGGGTCAAGCGTGCGCTGGTAGTCGCGCAGGCCGGTAGAGGCCGGCCAGGACAGACCGAGGGCCTGTGCGGCGTTGCGCAGTCTTTGCACCTTGGAAGCGTCCGGCCCGGACATGACCCTGAACAGCCCGGTCTTGTGCGCCAGCATGGCGTCGGCAATCGCCATATTGGCGGCCAGCGAAAGTGCTGCATTGTCCTGCTCGGATTGCAGGAGCGGTCTGAAGGCAAGCCGGAAGGTGCCGTCGGCGAGCCTTTCCACCTCCTGCTCGGGCGGGTCGACGCGGGAAGCGCCGCGACGCTCTTCGTTTGCCGCAATGCGCCGCGCCAATTCGGCGAAGTCGGACGGAACGTCGGAGGCCCTCACGCTGTCATAGGCGAGCTTCGCGCGGCTTTGAATGATTGCCCGTTCCACACAGTCCAGCTTCACCGCGCCGTCTTCGGCGACCCGAACCGTGAAGATGACAGCTGGACGCGGTCCATCCGGCAACAAGCTCGCCGCAGCCTCGGCAAGCACCGGGGGATAGAGCCCGGCCTTGCCGTCCGGCAGGTAAAGCGTTTGGCCCCGGTTCCAGGCTTCGACATCCACCGCGTCGCCGTCCTCGACGAACCAGGCCACGTCGGCAATGGCATAATGCAGCAGAAGATCACGGCTGCTCGCCTCGATCGAGAACGCCTGGTCAAGATCGGTGGAGGCCGCTGGATCGAGCGTGACGAAGGGCATATCAGTTCGATCGGCATGCTGGTTCGGCACACGTCTGGCCGCCGCTTCCGCGGCTGCCACGACGCCTGCCGGAAATCCATCCGGCACGTGGAATTCGGTGCGGATTTTCGCCAGGCCGGTGGAGAGAGCTTGTGAGGGGTCTGTCAGCGACTTCATTCAGCCGTCCTACACCAGGGCTTTGGAGACGGGAAGGCTGCCGGCGAATCGCCAAAGCCGGCCGCCTGATGGGCTGGCACAGCCGGCCGAGGAACCGGACAGCTGGCGCTGGAACCGCCGCCATAACGCGGCGTTTCTCCTGACAGCAAAGGAGAAACCGCTATGCCAGCCACTTCGAAAGCCCAGCAGAAAGCCGCAGGCGCCGCACTCTCCGCCAAGCGCGGCGAGACGAAGAAGACCGAACTCAAGGGCGCTTCACGCGAAATGTATGATTCGATGAGCGAAAAGCAGCTTGAGGAATTCGCCGAAACGAAGCGCAACGGGCTGCCGGAAAAGAAGTCGAAAGAGTGAGCGCGTCGTTCGCGACACGTCGGACGAACAGACGAAGGCCTGCGGCGGAACCGCAGGCCTTGTCTCTTTAAGCAAGATCTCCAGGCAAATGTCTTGCCTTACCAGCGGTGGCAGCGCCTTACCTTTGTCACGATCACCTTGCGATGGCCGTGCCGCCACACCACCCTCTTCTTGACGATGACGCGGCACACTTGTTTGTGGCCGTGCCAATGTCGCGCCATGGCCGGTTCCGGCGCCACCGCCATCGAACCTGCAAGCACCGCTACTCCTGCCAAGGTAAGGAAGAACTTCTTCATGCTAATTGGACTCCTCAAGCTCCAGATCCCTTCCTGGTGCCGTTGGCGCAAACCTCCCGCCACATCCGGCATCGCATCAACGACCCGAACGCTATAGAGTTGCGTTGCGCCGCGCCACTCACAAGCTTGACACCGGTTAAATCTCGGTTTAACCAGCCGCCAACGCCGGGCAGCGATGTCCGGTGTTTGTTTTGTATGCGCAAGACCGGTTGCCTTGGTTTCTGGTTTTGTTTGAACTGACGTGTCCCGTGGGTTTTCCGCCGCGTTGCGTGGGAAAACCCTGTCAGGTCTCGAAAACGGAGGCCAGAGGAGGGCGCGTTTCCTTCACCCGGACCATGAGGTGCCGGGTGTGTTGTTTTGAAAAGGGAATGCGATGAGCAAGCGCGAATCCGCTAAATACAAGATCGACCGCCGTCTCGGCGAAAATATCTGGGGCCGCCCGAAGTCCCCGGTCAACAAGCGTGAATACGGCCCGGGCCAGCACGGCCAGCGCCGCAAGGGCAAGCTTTCCGATTTCGGCCTGCAGCTGCGCGCCAAGCAGAAGCTGAAGGGTCACTATGGCGACGTTTCGGAAAAGCAGTTCCGCAAGGTCTATGAAGAGGCCGATCGCCGCAAGGGCGACACCTCGGAGAACCTGATCGGCCTGCTCGAGTCGCGTCTCGACGCGGTCGTCTACCGCGCCAAGTTCGTGCCGACCATTTTCGCCGCCCGTCAGTTCGTCAACCACGGCCACGTCAACGTCAACGGCAAGCGCGTCAACATCGGCTCGTACCGCTGCAAGCCGGGCGACGTCGTTGAAGTGCGCGAAAAGTCGAAGCAGCTGGTCATCGTGCTGGAATCGGTCGGCCTCGCCGAGCGCGACGTGCCGGACTATATCGAAGCCGATCACAACAAGATGGTCGCGACCTTCTCGCGCATCCCCGGCCTGGCGGACGTTCCGTTCGCCGTCCAGATGGAACCGAACCTGGTCGTCGAATTCTACTCGCGCTGAGCGAACGCATTTCTGCGATACCGAAAGGCCGCCCTCGAGGCGGCCTTTTTGTTTTGGCACATCCGCTTTGCGGTTTCGATTCTCCGGCCGATGCGCTAATCCGGGCGGACGTCACATCCCGGGGCCGCCGCGCCATGAACATGCAGCCAGACATAGAGACGCTTGAACCGGCCGCCGAAGGCGGCTCCCATCCGCTGTTCGCCGATGTGCCGTCCTCGGTCGAGTTCAACAAATTGCGCAAGCGGCTGCTGCGGCTGACCCGCCAGGCGATCGAGGATTTCTCGATGGTGGAGCCGGGCCAGCGCTGGCTGGTCGCGCTGTCGGGCGGCAAGGATTCCTACGGCTTGCTTGCCACGCTGCTCGACCTCAAATGGCGCGGGCTGCTACCGGTCGAATTGCTAGCCTGCAATCTCGATCAGGGCCAGCCGAATTTCCCCAAGCACATTCTGCCCGATTACCTCGACGCCAACGGCATTGCCCACCGCATCGAGTACCAGGACACCTATTCGGTGGTCACCGACAAGCTGCCTGAGGGCAGCACCTATTGCTCGCTCTGCTCGCGGCTGCGGCGCGGTCATCTCTATCGCATCGCGCGCGAGGAGGGGTGTTCGGCGCTGGTGCTCGGCCATCACCGCGAGGACATTCTCGAAACCTTCTTCATGAACCTGTTCCATGGCGGCCGTCTTGCCGCAATGCCGCCAAAGCTGCTCAACGACGAAGGCGACGTCATGGTGCTGCGGCCGCTGAGCTATTGCGCAGAAATCGACCTCGAGAAATTCGCCGCGGCGATGCGGTTCCCGATCATCCCTTGCGACCTCTGCGGCAGCCAGGAAGGCCTCCAGCGCAACGCCATGAAGGCGATGCTGGAGGACATTGAAAAGCGCATGCCCGGCCGCAAGGACACGATGATCCGCGCGCTGTCCAACACCAGGCCATCGCATCTGCTCGACCGGAAACTGTTCGATTTCGCCGCTCTGAACCAGACCCTCATCACAGGACAAGACGCTTCCGATGACATTTGACGACAATGCGATCGACTGGCTGGCCAGCCTGCTGGCCGAGGCCGCCGACACCGAAATCATGCCCCGTTTTCGCCGGCTGGGCGATGGCGACGTCAGGCAGAAGACCTCCGCCGCCGATCTGGTGACGGAAGCCGATGTCAACGCCGAGCGGCTGATCACCGCCAGGCTGCGCCAGCGCTATCCCGGCGCCATGGTTGTCGGCGAGGAAGCCTGTTCCGACGATCCGGCGCTGCTCGATGGTCTGGGCGATGCCGATCTGGCCTTCGTCATCGACCCTGTCGACGGCACCTTCAACTTCGCCTCCGGCGTGCCGCTGTTCGGCGTCATGCTTGGCGTCGTGGTCAAGGGTGAGACGGTCGCCGGCATCATCCACGATCCGGTCGGCAAGGACTGGCTGATCGGCGCCAAGGGTGCCGGCAGCCATATCCGCCACGCGCATGGCAGCCTGGAGACAGTGCGGGTTGCGGCAAGCGCGCCGATCTCAGGGATGACCGGGGCGGTCTCCTGGCAATATATGGCCGAGCCCGACCGCACGCGGCTGGCCTGCAACCAGACCAAGACGCTGTCGCAGTTCAACTACCGCTGCGCCGCCCACGAATACCGCTTGCTGGCGAGTGGCCACGGCCATTTCGTCGTCTACAACAAGCTGATGCCGTGGGACCATCTCGCCGGGGTGCTGATCCATGCCGAGGCCGGCGGCCATGCCGCGCGCTTCGACGGCACAGCCTACCTGCCGTCGCATGTCGGCGGCGGTCTGCTGGTCGCGCCCGACCGGGAAAGCTGGCAGGAGTTGCGCCGCGAACTGTGGGCTGGGTAGGATCAATTCCTGCGGCCAGCGGTTTGCGCGGCCGAAGAATTGGTGCTTCGCTGGGGGCTCTTGAATGAAATCTCGGTTCGCAATGTTTGCGGCGGCTCTCGTCTTGTCTGCCAACGCCAATGCGGCAATCGCGCAAGAGCGCCCCTGCCACAGTCCCGATCCCGTCGACACCCTCAAGGAGATGTCGGACGCCATCTACGCCTGTTGGAGGCCGCCGGCGGGAACCGCGGGCATGTCGCTGACGCTGCAGTTCTCGCTTCGCCGCAACGGCACGCTGATCGGCAAGCCCCGCGCCACCTATTCGGATCTCGGGACCGATCCGCAACTCAGCCGGGCCTTCGTCGCATCAATCCTCAAGGCACTCGACGAGGCTCTGCCCTTGCCCTTTTCGGACAGTATGGGCGGAGCAATCGCAGGGCGTTTGCTTGCGCCTCGCTTCACGGCGGCGATTCAAGGTGCATCCTGAGGTGCCTCACCTAGAGCAATTCCAGGAAAAGTGTGGGCGCTTTCCCTTGGGAATTGCGTTAAAACAAGGAGTTAGAGCGGTTCGCCGTTTCCGCGAAACGGTGAACCGTTCTAATGCAGGTCGGTGATATGCCCTGAAACGGGCGGGTTGTGCGGCTGGAACATCTTGCCGCGCTCGGCGATGAGGATCATCAGCAGCGCCGCGACCGAGACGCTGCAGAAGCCAGCGGCAAGCGGCGTCACCGTGCCGTTGAAGGCCTGGCCGATAAGCGTGCCGAGAATGCCGCCGAGAAACGTCTGCATGAAACCCAGGATGGACGACGCCGTGCCGGCCAGTTGGCCGAGCGGCTCCATGGCCAATGCGTTGAAATTGGCGCCAAGCGCGCCGAAGGGAAGCATGGCGCTGGCGAAGAAGGTGACGAACAGCCAGAGCGGCATCTTGATTTCCAGCGAAACGACCAGCCAGGCCAGGCTGATGACCAGAAACAGCAGCAGCGCGCTCTGCGACAGCCGGCGCATGCCGATGCGGCCGACGAGGCGAGAATTCAGAAAATTGGAGAAGGCGAGAACGCCTGCGACCCCGGCGAAGATCACCGGGAACATCTCGCCGACGTTGAAGATGTCGACATAGATCTGCTGCGCCGAGGCGATGAAGCCGAACATGGCGGCAAAGACGAAGGTGCTGGCAAAGGCGTAGCAGAGCGCGATGCGGTTGGTGAGCACGATGCGGAATCCACCGACGACGGAGGAGACCGTCAGGGACCGGCGATATTCGGGGCGCAGCGTCTCAGGCAGGCGCAGCAGCGACCACGCCGATACGATCAGGGCGCCGACGGCCATGGTGACGAAGATGTAGTGCCAGGTCGCGAACAGCATGATGAACTGGCCGATGCCGGGCGCGATGACCGGTATCGCCATAAACACCATGAAGATCAGCGACATGACCTCGGCCATGCGCCGGCCTTCGAACGTATCGCGTACGATCGAGACCGCGATGACGCGTGTGGCGGCCGCCCCAATGCCTTGCACGGCGCGGCATAGCAGCAGCGTTTCAAAGCTTGGCGCGATGGCTGCGGCGGCCGCTGCCGCCACATAGATGATCAGACCCGCGACAAGCGGTGAGCGGCGGCCGAAACGGTCCGAGATCGGCCCAAAGAACAGCTGGCCGCCGCCAAAACCCAGAATATAGGCGGTGACCACATATTGCCGGTGGTTTTCATTTTCGACGCCGAGCGAGGCACCGATCTGCTGCAGTGCCGGCAGCATGATGTCGATGGCCAGCGAATTCAGCGCCATCAGCGCCGCGCACAGCGCAATGAACTCCCAGCGCGCAATAGGCAGTTTGCTTGCCGATTGCGGCGCTGATGATTGCTGGTCCACGGCAAGTCCGATCTCTCAAACGAAAATGCGCCGGCGGGCCGGCGCATTGGCTCGTCTTGGTCCCGATATCGGGACATAATAAATTGCCGAGGTGGGGCTGCCCCGGCGTTCAGTGCAGTCGCTACGACCTGCCCGAAACCGAATCAGGCAGTGGCTTTGACGCTCACGCCCTTCTCGACGAGGAACGTCTGCAACTCGCCCGCCTGGAACATCTCGCGGATGATGTCGCAGCCGCCGACGAACTCGCCCTTGACGTAGAGTTGGGGGATCGTCGGCCAGTTGGAATAGTCCTTGATGCCCTGGCGCAGCTCTGCAGAGTCCAGGACATTCACGCCTTTATAATCGGCGCCGATATAGTCGAGGATCTGGACGACCTGGCCGGAAAAACCGCACTGCGGGAACCCGGGCGTGCCCTTCATGAAAAGCACGACGTCGTTGCCCTTCACTTCATTGTCGATGTAGTCGTTGATACCGCTCATGGAATGTCCTTTCACGCCTGTGGGAGTCAGGCTCGAAGCATGTCCTTCAAATAAACCCATAGGTTGCCCGAAACAAGACATTAGCCGCGCCTGGGCCGAAATGGCGCAAAGGATGGGCGGGTTTGGGCCAAGCGGGTTGGTGGGAACTGCCTCAGTCGGGAACACTGGTCTGCAGCGCCAGTGCGTGCAGCACGCCGCCCATATTGCCCTTCAGCGCGTCATAGACCATCTGGTGCTGCTGGACGCGGCTCTTGCCCCGAAAGCTCTCGGCGACGACTTCCGCCGCATAGTGGTCGCCGTCGCCGGCGAGGTCGCGGATCGTCACCTTGGCGTCCGGAATGCCGTCCTTGATCAGTTTTTCGATGTCGTGGGCATCCATTGCCATGGCACAATTCCTGTTTCGGGCGGGCGGCAACGTTGCCGCCCGTGCGATGAGAGTCGGATAAACCTAAAGCCTTTCCGGCCGCGATTGAAGCCGTTCCGTCCTGCACCAGCGCGATTGTCGCCTAGGACGCATTCCCGTCCGGATGGACCGCATCGGTCGCAAGGTCGTCTTCGCGCATCGAGAAGGCGCGACCAAGGCTGAAGACCAGCACATAGAGCGGGATGTTGACCGCCAGATCGGCGATCGGCAGGTAGCTGGTCATTTGCCAGGCTGGCGAGAAGAACGGCTGGCCGTAGCCGTCGCAGACAAGCGAAGAGCCATACTCCCACAAGGCCCCCAGCATGGCCGCGACTGCGAAGAGCTTGATGCAGGTGACGACCTGCCTTGCACGCGCCGGTTCCGGAAGAAGCCGGTTCCAGAGCACCAGACAAACGATCGGAACCGCATAGATGAGGTTCTGCAGCACCAGCATCGGCAGCGTGCCATTGGCCGAAGCCAGGAACTGCTCACGCCTTTCCAGCAGCGGACAAACCTCGCTCGAGGTCGTCGACAGCAGGAAAAAGACGAACGGCCCGAGGAACCAGAAGAAGAACAGCGACGGCCAGAAAACGACTGCAAGCAGCGCCCGGACAGCCAGGTTCCTGTGATTGAGCATGATCTTTTTCCGAAAACCGGGTTCCACTTTTCGGGATCATGCTCTGATCAACTGGCCTGATCCATGAAGCGGGGGAACCAGCCTTCATGCGCGGCCTTCAAGTCGCTGACCGGGATCGCCCTGGCGTCGCCGAGCTTCAGCGTGTTGCCGCCGGTCGAGCCGATCCACGGCGCGAAAATGCCGAGCTCGCCCTGCTGCTTGCGGATGGCGTCCCATTCGTCGCCATGCGGATCGATCGACAGTGTCAGCAGATAGCGGCCCTGATCCTCCCCGAACCAGACCGGAATCGGATCGGTGCCGACAAGGCCGGGAACGGTCGCGCCGATACCCGACGCCATCGCCATTTCGGCCAGCGCCACCGCGATGCCGCCATCGGAGACGTCATGCGCCGCCGTGACGATGCCGGAGGCGATCAGCGAACGCACATGATCGCCGACGCGCTTCTCATGCGCGAGGTCCACCGGCGGCGGCGGACCGTCCGTGCGGCCATGGATGTCTCTGAAATAGACGGACTGGCCAAGATGCGTGCCCCAGGAGGCGGGCGCACCGACCAGCAGGATCATTTGGCCCTCAGCGGCAAAGCCGGTGCGCACCATCTTCGACCAGTCGGCGATGAGGCCGACGCCGCCGATGGTCGGTGTCGGCAGGATGCCCTGGCCGTTGGTCTCGTTGTAGAGCGAGACGTTGCCCGACACGATCGGAAAGCCGAGCGCGCGGCAGGCATCGCCGATGCCTTTCACCGCACCGACCAGCTGGCCCATGATCTCGGGCCGTTCCGGATTGCCGAAATTGAGGTTGTCGGTGGCGGCCAGCGGCAGCGCGCCGGTGGCGGTGAGGTTGCGCCAGCATTCGGCCACGGCCTGCTTGCCGCCCTCATAGGGATCGGCCTCGCAATAGCGCGGCGTCACGTCGGACGAGAAGGCGAGCGCCTTGGTTGCATGGCCTTCCACCCGCACCACGCCGGCATCGCCGCCGGGAAGCTGCAGCGAATTGCCCTGGATCAGCGTGTCGTACTGCTCCCACACCCAGCGGCGCGACGACAGGTCCGGGCCGCCGAGCAGCTTCAGCAGCGCGTCCGCAACATCGGCCTGCGGAACGTCATTGGCGGCGAGCGGCGCCGGCTTCTTCGGCTCGATCCAGGGGCGGTCATATTCCGGCGCCTTGTCGCCGAGATCCTTGATCGGCAGATCGGCGACCTGGTCGCCCTGGTGCAGCACGCGGAAGCGCAGATCGTCGGTGGTCTTGCCGACAATGGCGAAGTCGAGGCCCCATTTGTGGAAGATCGCCTCGGCCTCCTTTTCCTTCTCGGGGCGCAGCACCATCAGCATGCGCTCCTGGCTTTCCGACAGCATCATCTCATAGGCGCTCATGCGCTCTTCGCGCACCGGCACCTTGTCGAGATCGAGCTCGATGCCGAGGTCGCCCTTGGCGCCCATCTCGACCGCCGAGCAGGTGAGGCCGGCCGCACCCATGTCCTGGATGGCGATGACGGCGCCCGAGGCCATCAGTTCGAGGCAGGCCTCGAGCAGGCATTTTTCGGTGAAGGGATCGCCGACCTGCACGGTCGGACGCTTCTCGTCGATCTTGTCGTCGAACTCGGCCGACGCCATGGTGGCGCCGCCGACGCCGTCGCGGCCGGTCTTGGCACCGAGATAGACGACCGGCAGGCCGACGCCCTTGGCTTCCGACAGGAAGATGGCGTTGGTCTTGGCGAGGCCCGCGGCAAAAGCGTTGACCAGGATGTTGCCGTTATAGCGGGCGTCGAAATTGACCTCGCCGCCGACCGTCGGCACGCCGAAGGAATTGCCGTAGCCGCCAACGCCCGACACCACGCCCGCGACGAGATGCCTGGTCTTGGGGTGATCGGGAGCGCCAAAGCGCAGCGCGTTCATCGCCGCGATCGGCCGCGCGCCCATGGTGAACACGTCGCGCAAAATGCCGCCGACGCCGGTCGCCGCACCCTGGTAGGGCTCGATGAAGGAAGGGTGGTTGTGGCTTTCCATCTTGAAGACGACGCAGTCACCGTCACCGATGTCGACGACGCCGGCATTCTCGCCTGGTCCCTGGATGACCTGCGGCCCGGTGGTGGGCAGCGTGCGCAGCCACTTCTTCGACGATTTGTAGGAACAGTGCTCGTTCCACATCGCCGAGAAGATGCCGAGCTCGGTGAAGCTCGGCTCGCGGCCGACGAGATCGAGGATGCGCTGATACTCGTCTGGCTTCAGCCCATGCGCGGCAATGAGCTCGGGGGTGATCGGCACGGAATTGGAAATGGTCATGGGCGGCGATGTATGTCCATGGAGCGGGGATTTTGAGTCCCCTCTTATCGCAAGCTTTGCGGCCGATACACCCGTCGATGAACGAAAAAAGACAGAAAGCAACAAGGTGATGGCCGGGGCAGGCCCGCACCGGGGCTTGCAGGCGCCCGAGATCACTGTGAGGGATGCAAAGCCGAATGGGGAACGCTATGGCGTCCCGGCCGTTGGGTCTGCGACCATTCAGGAGACCGGACCATGGCTACCAAGCAAGGCAAGAAAGACAATCGCCTCTCGGACAAGGAGGCCATGCATATTGCCGAGACCACCGACGTTTCGCCCGGGCAGGCCAAGGAACTGGCCGAAAAGCACGGCAAGGACAAGGCCAAGGAGGAAGCCAGAAACTTCAAGGCTGAGGGTTGATCCATTCAGCTCTCTCAGGAGAAGCTGTCATAGCCGGCGCGGCCTTCGTCGAGGAGGCGCCGGATGACGGCAACGCCGTTGGCGACATCGCCGCGCTGTCTCGGCTGCGAGGTGCCGAAGCGGACGCCGTGAAAGACCTGCTCGGAGCGGCCGGCCTTGAACTCATCCTCATCGTCGATCAGCACGCCGTGTTCCAGGCAGGCATTCTTGAAGGTGCCGGAAAGCCAGGGATCGGGCAAGGTCAGCCAGACGAAGGGCACCTTGTCGTGTGACTTGAACGCGAAGCCGGCCAGCGTCTCGCGCACGATCGCGATGCGGGCGCTGATTTCGGCGATGCAGCGCTTACGGATATCGCTGGCCTGACCGGAAAGCACCAGCCTTGTGTTCACCTCCGCCAGCAGGAAGGGCATGCCGCCGGTCATCATCTTGTGGGCGACACGGATCCGGTGGCGATAGGCAGGAGGGCAGGAGAGCCAGCCGCCGCGGATTCCGGCCGCCACCGATTTCGACAGGCCGCCGGCGACGATGGTTCTTTCCGGGGCATATTCGGCAAGCAACGGTGTCGGATCGTCGGTCAGGTGGCCGTAGAGGTCATCCTCGATCAGGATGACGTTGTATTCGCGCGCGACACGCGCGATCGCCACGCGCCGCGCAGCGGACAATGTCGTCAGGGTCGGATTCTGCGCCGTCGGCATCAGGAAGATCATCCTCGGATGCTTTTGCGCGCAGACGCGCTCGAAATCGGCCGGGTCGAGACCTTCGTCGTCGGACGCCACCAGCGCCGTGCGCCGGCCAATCAGCCCGGCACTGCGGGAGATCTGCGAATAGGTGAGGTGTTCGAAGGCGACATAATCGCCGGGCGTGGTCAGCGCCGCGATCGCCGCCATCACCGCGGCATGGGTGCCGAGCGTCGGAACGATGCTGTCGGCGGCGGGGCGGAACGAGTTCCGCGACAGCCAGCGGGCGCCGGACTCGTACCAGCGGCTTGGAAAATCGCGCGTATAGCTCGAGATTTCATGGGGATGATCCTGCGCCGTGCGCGACAGCACATCTGCGACGTCAGTGCCCTGGCCGACATCGGGCGCCGCCGTGCTGTCGAAACGCAGCTTGCCCTGCGGTGCATCGACGGTGCGCGTGCCTTCCACTGTGACGTCGGGCGCCTCCGGTTTCACGCCGTCGGCGCGCCGGCCAAGCACATAGGTTCCACGCCCCACTTCGCCGCTCACCAGCCCGCGCTCGCGCAGCAATTGATAGGCCCGGCCGACCGTACCGACCGTGGTGCCGATGTCATAGGCGAGGTCGCGCTGCGGCGGCAGTTTTGTCCCGGCACCGATCACGCCTTGGTCGATGCCCGCTTCAACGGAGTCGGCAAGGCGTTGATAGAGCGGCCCGGTGCCGGAGGTCAGATCTGGGAGCCAATTTGTCATGGTGACAATTTTCTATATTGCACCGGAATATGAGTCAATACATATCAATCGCGCACCAAAAAGGGTGCAATTGAGAGTTTTGGCAGAAAGAAAATGGATACAATCGCGACAATCCGTCATTCAAGAGCCGCGTTTCCGAGCGAGGCGCTGCGCCCGTCCGGCCAGCGCGGCTTTGTCGGCCGTCTGGTGCGCGTGGTCATGTCGCTGGCACGATGGATCGACCATTTGCTGGAGCGCCGGCGCGGCCGGCTGGCATTGCTGGAGATGACCGACGATCAGCTCAAGGACATCGGCATCTCCCGCTGTGATGCTCACCGCGAGGGCATCAGGCGTTTCTGGGATTAGAGGCCAAGCTTAGCGGACCCGTTTGGCTCCGCGATGGCCGATGCCGCGATCGATAAAAACGGCGACGACGCAGATCACCAGGAACAGCGCGGTGATGGCCAATGCCGCCATGGCGACACTGGCTGCGCCGTTCTTCGCGACATCAAGGAAGGGGTAGGGCACCTCGCCGGCAAACGGCGCCCGCGCCAGCGCATAGGCCAGATAGGCGATGGGATAGAGTACCCACCAGGAAATGTCGCTCCATCTTGTCCTGCCGTCGGCGCCCGCGATCAGCCACCACAGCACGAACAGCACCGGCGTTACATAGTGCAGCAGCACATCGCAGAGCAGGAACAGACCCTGCGGCTGCCAGAGCCGCGCCAGGACCGTGGCATAGACGATGAAGACCAGGGTGATCGAAACCGCGACGCCCGCCCGCATTCGTGACCCGGCGAAGGCCGGCAGCCAGGCATAGCCGGTGGATGACAGCAAGGACGTGTGCACCAGCACGGCGCCGATGTTGGTCAGGATGGTGAAGAAGCTGAACAGGAAGACGATCGAGCCGAGCAGGCTGCGCCCGGCGTCCATCGACGCTGGAATGCTGATGCAGAACTGCAGGACGAGGCCAGCCAGACCAATGGCCAGACCCGTCACCTGCAGGAAGCGGCCCATGATCAGGCCGTTGCGGCGCAAGCCGGATTACCGGCCTGCCAGCGGGCAATGTCGGAGCCGATGCGCGCGCCGAGCGGATCGTTCATCAGCGGTCCGAACGCGTCGACGCGGCTCGAATTGCCTTGCGCCTGCACGACCAGCAACGGTTTGCCGCCGTAGTGCTTGGCCGGCACCAGAAGGAAGCGCGGCGTGCCGCTGAACGAGTTCAGCTCATTGGCCATCTGATATTGCTTGAAGGCCGGGTCCTTGCTGGCGATCCAGCATTTGTGGGCAGCGATCGCAACCTGTTCCATGGCCAGCAGCGCCGCGCTCTTGCCTGAGGGCACAGGCGTGCTCTTCGGGGTCGATTGGCACGACGCCAGGGCAAAGCCTGCCGCGGCGACGAGAACGATCGTCTTGCTCCTGATCAAGCGGCACCCATCTCGAGTTCGGACAGAAAGATCTTCAGGCCGTCGGTCATCTCGCCCCAGACCCGCGACAAGGCCGGATGCTGCGAGGCGATCTGCTCGTAGGCATCGAATTTGGGATAGGCGTCGAGCAAGTCGTGGCGGCCCGTCATGGCGCGGAAATTGTTGAAGATGAACCGCGTCGGCGTCAGCCAGGCGTCGGCGAAGCTGATGTCGTTGCCGAGTGCGAAGGGGCCTTGCGCCATGCGCGCCTCGATCGCCGCCAGCCCGTGATGCAGGCGGGCGAATTGGGCGTCGATCTCGGCATTGTTGCGCTTCGGTACGAAATGCAGCTCGAAAAGCTTCATTGTCGGCGTCAGCACGTCGAGATCGGTGATGCGGGCGAACATGCGCACCAGCGCGCGATCCTTGGAATCGGGCGGCAGCAGCGCCGGTTCCGGAAACCGCTCCTCGAGATATTCGGCGATGACCACCGATTCGACGATGGTTTCGCCCGAGCCGGTGATCAGCACCGGAATCCGGTTCATCGGCGAGACGGCGCGAAACGCCTCGGGGATCGGAAAACCCGGCGGTGGCGCGATGATCTTGAGCGGCACGTCCTTGATATAGGCCAGCGCCCGCACGATCGACGAGTAGGGCGACAACGGCCGCGAATAGAGTTTCATGACCGTCTCTCTCCCCTCAAAGCGGACTTGCCCAATGGATGGACTGAACTGTCCGGCTGTTTTTCAAGGCATTTTGCCTTGTTGATGTCACGCGGCGATGCCGAGCGCGCCTTCGAAAAGGGCACGGCCGTCGCTGCCGCCATGGGCGGCTTCGATCAGGTTTTCGGGATGCGGCATCAGGCCGAGCACATTGCCTTGTTCGTTGATGATGCCGGCAATGTCATTGATCGAGCCATTGGGGTTGGTACCCTCGGCATAGCGGAACACGACCTGGCCTTCACCTTCGAGGCGGGCAAGAGTTTCGGCGTCGGCGAAGTAATTGCCGTCGTGGTGCGCCACCGGCGAGCGGATGATCTGGCCCGGCTGATAGCGGCGGGTGAACATGGTGTTGGCGTTGGTGACTTCGAGCTTGACCTGCCGGCAGACGAACTTCAGCGACGTGTTGCGCATGAGCGCCCCCGGCAGCAGGCCGGCCTCGACCAGGATCTGAAAACCGTTGCAGACGCCGATGACGGTGACGCCCTTGGCGGCCTTTTCGGCAACCGCCCGCATCACCGGCATGCGCGCCGCGATCGCGCCGCAACGCAGATAGTCGCCGAAAGAGAAGCCGCCTGGGATGGCGATCAGGTCGACATCCGGGATTTCGGTGTCGGTCTGCCAGACGGTAGTCGGCGCATGTCCGGAAATCTTGGTCAGCGCTGCGATCATGTCGCGGTCGCGGTTGAGGCCAGGCAGAAGGACGACGGCGGATTTCATGGCAATTCCCGTTCGAGCATCTGAGTGAGATACCGGGGTGGAACGTGGTTGGTCAACCAGACACCGTTATCGGAGAGAAAGAATGACACCCCATCCTTGGTCATGGCTGCCGAGTCGACTTGCAGGATAACACTTTTTCCGGCGCGACGCCGAGCGACGATCAGAGCCGTTTCGACATCTTTTGACAAGTGAACATGCTGGCGTGACTGGCTGGTCAGGCCCTCACGCAAAATGGCGGGTAGAAACTCTTCCTTGGTGCCGTGGAAGAGGATATCGGGCGGAACCGACGGCGGCAGGCCGAGATCGACATCGACACTGTGACCCTGCACGGCACGGATGCGATCGCCGTCGACGGCAAAGCGCTTTTTCGGATTTTCTTCGACGATGCGCAAAACATCGGCGGCCGATGCGCCGAATTTTGTCTGGATGACCGCGCAAAGCGCGCCGAAATCAGCCCAGCCGTTCTCGCCGAGCGATAATCCCGCGTCCTGCGGCGCGTGCCGCAGGACCAGGCTCATGAATTTCGAGATTTGCGTGTCGTTTGGCATTTAAGAAGCGGTCGCGCCACTGTGCTTGGGCGGCTTTATTTCAGTCCGTTCATTTGAGATATCGCGTGCCGGTCTAGCGAGTGGGAGCCCGCCGGTCAAACCGCCCATACCAAGATTTCTTGCTGAAGAGCGTCCACGAAGGTTTCAGGCGGTTACTGTTGATTAAGTCTACGCCCACGTCTGTGGGCTTCGAGAGATCTTATCGAGGATTTTCTACAGTACGAATCCCGAAATTAACATCTCTACTCGCAATAGGAATTTGCATACGAAAGACTGAGGCTCGAGTGGACAGCGACAAGATCAAAGAGCGCGAAAATGTTCGACGCAGCATGTGGGTCTCGGCAACGATCATAGCATCGCTTTGCGCGTTTGCGTTCATGCTTGTGTGGGATGCCAGCCCCTCTACCGGAACGCTTTTTTCAACCTGGCTTTCCCTCGATACGGACCTGGGAGCATGCGCTGTCTCGTTCACGCGCCTGCTGCTGGCGACCACGATCATTTCGGTCGGCCTGGGCGTGATGTCCGCGGGGCTGGTCGTCTCGGATCTGATTGATGTCTTCAGCTATAAGAGAAGCTTTCGCGTTTACCGCAGGCTTTTCCTGGTCGGGACGGTCCTCACGGCATTGTTGCTGCTGCCGCTCATTTCGAAAGACGGTGGGTGGTACGCGGGCGGCCGTCACGGCATGTCGCGGATCGACCTCGCGAATGCCTGTATCGCCAGCCACTACACCACTTTCTATAGACTATACTGGAGCCTTCTCGTCGTCGTCATCCTGGGCTGGGCCAGCATGATGGTGTTGACGATCCTGCGGCGCGCAATCATTGACGGGCGTGATCCGAACGAGCTTTCCGACGATCCGCAAGTGAGGGACATCCAGCTGCGAGCCCTGAAATGGTCTCAGCGCCGCATGGCAATTGGACGGATCACGTTCAAGCTCGCGGCGACCATTCTGGCAGCGGCGCTTTTTTTTGTTGGCGCGTCGTCCATGAAGCCCGCCATTGCCCGGTTCATTCATACATTCACCTGGGAACGGCAAAAAGTGAATGTGGTCGAGACCGGCATGCAATGTGTGCTGGAGGTCAAAGTCAGGCGCGAATGGGTGGAGCAGTCCCGTGCCGATTGCTCTCCTGACGCCGCCATGATCCCGTCAACGCCGACGCCGGGCACCGGTGTCTGGCGCATCACGAAAGTCCCGACCGCAAAGCTTGCCTATCGTTCTCCGGACGGTGGCCAATACTCGTTCGACGTGGTCGGAGATTTTTATGTGAATTTCCCGACATCGGTTGGCGCCGAGATCGAGGTGCTGCGCAATCCGGCCAGCCCGGAGGGGATCGACAAGGTGTTCGATAATGGCGACATCCAGCGAATGGCCTACAAGCTGCTCATGATCGTCATCGGCGCCGTTGCGATCTACTTTTTGTGGATTCGCAGACAACAGAACCAGCGCCCCGTCTAAAGCAGATTATTGCTTGTGGGCAGGGGTTGGCCGTTGTTTCTAGCCCCGGCGAGGGCCAACTCGCAATCCATTAGCGGGAAGGCAGCTTCAGCCCAGCGTCACGCTATAATTCTCGATCACCGTATTCGCCAGCAGCTTGTCGCACATGGCTTTCAGATCGGCCTCGGCCTTGGCCTTGTCGCTTTCCGCCAGTTCGACGTCGAACACCTTGCCTTGCCGTACCGCGCCGACGCCATCAAAACCCAGGCCGGACAAAGCGTGTTCGATCGCCTTACCCTGGGGGTCGAGAACGCCGTTCTTGAGGGTGACGGTAATGCGGGCCTTAATCACGCTGGACATGCTCCTGTTCTAATATCGGTCTTGGTTCAGTGCGGCTTGCCTTTGAGGCCGTCGGTCGACGCGACAAGCACCGGACCGGTCGGGCGCGGTGGCTCATTCTCGTTCATGATGCCGAGGCGGCGGGCGACTTCCTGGTAGGCTTCGACGAGTCCGCCCATATCGCGGCGGAAACGGTCCTTGTCGAGCTTGTCCTGCGTCGCCACGTCCCACAGGCGGCAGGAGTCGGGCGAAATCTCGTCGGCAACGACGATGCGCATCATGTCGCCTTCGAACAGTCGACCACACTCGATCTTGAAGTCGACGAGCTGGATGCCGACGCCCATGAACAGGCCGGAGAGGAAATCGTTTACGCGGATGGCCAGCGCCATGACGTCGTCGATCTCCTGCGGGCTTGCCCAGCCGAAGGCGGTGATGTGCTCTTCCGACACCATCGGATCATCGAGCGCGTCGGCCTTGTAATAGAATTCGATGATCGAGCGCGGCAAAACCGTGCCTTCCTCGATGCCGAGGCGCTTCGACAGCGAGCCGGCGGCGACATTGCGCACCACCACTTCGAGCGGAATGATCTCGACTTCCTTGATCAACTGCTCGCGCATGTTGAGCCGGCGGATGAAGTGGGTGGGAATGCCCATGCGGTTCAGATGGTTGAAGATGTACTCGGAAATACGGTTGTTGAGCACGCCCTTGCCGTCGATGACCTCGTGTTTCTTCTTGTTGAACGCGGTTGCATCGTCCTTGAAGAACTGGATCAGCGTGCCCGGTTCCGGTCCCTCATAGAGGATCTTGGCCTTGCCTTCATAAATGCGGCGGCGATTTTTCATCTGATTTTTTCTCTGGATTTGCGGGCAGGCGGCAAGCGACCAGTTCCTGTCCGTCTGCCTAAATTAGTGTGGCGACGGTTGGGTTCAATGCCGGGTCTATCCCAATCACATCGTTTGCTCAATCGGCAAATCCGTCCAACCAACCGCTTTCGGGACTGAAATGCCGCAGCGCAGCATATGACGAAGCGTATTGACCGGCCCGCGACCTTTTGGTTTGTGCTTTGGCAACACACATATCACTTGCCAACGAATCGGATTTGACCCGGAGGGACGCCATGAGCAGCATGAAAGACCGCGAAGAGGGCTTCGAGCGCAAATTTGCATTCGACGAGGAGCTTCGGTTCAAGGCCGCGGCACGCCGCAACAAGGCGCTCGGCCTGTGGGCCGCCGAAAAGCTCGGAAAATCGGGCACTGATGCCGATGCCTACGCCAAGGAAGTCGTTGTTTCCGACATCGAGGAAGCCGGCGATCACGACGTGTTCCGCAAGATCCGCAAGGATTTCGACGCCGCCGGCGTCGAGCAGTCGGACCATCAGATCCGCCGCACCATGGACGAACTGATGGCGCAGGCGATCGAGCAGATCAAGAACACCTGATACCCGGCCGGAGCAGGTTCCGCAAAGTGTCCCACGGTTTTTGCGACGGGATCTGCGGCGAAAAGGATGACTGGACCAATCGACCGCCCGGCCAAGCCGGGCGGTTTTTCTTTGCCTTTGCCGCGGTTTCCGGCTGAAACTGTGATCCTTAACAAGGAAAGAGATAGATGTCCCTGAAGTCCCGTCTTGCCGCCGATGAAACGCTGGTCACCGCCTGGTCGGGCGTGCCGGACGCCTTGACCGTCGAGATTCTTGCCAAACAGGGCTTCGATGCCATCACGCTCGACATGCAGCATGGCGGTCATCACGAGGACAGCGTGCTGCGCGGTCTCATGCCCGTGCTTGCCGCCAACAAGCCGGCGCTGGTGCGCATTCCCGTTGGTCGTTTCGACATGGCAAGCCGGGCGCTCGATTTCGGCGCCGAGGCGGTCATCGCGCCGATGGTGAACTCGGTGGCCGACGCAAAGCTGTTCGCAGCGGCGATGAAATATCCGCCGCTCGGCGAGCGCTCATGGGGCCCGACCTATGCCTTCCCGCGCCATGGCAAGGGCGACTATGCCGAATGGCTGCGCGACACCAACCAGCGCACGATGGCTTTTGCCATGGTCGAGACGCGCGCCGCGCTCGACGCGCTCGACGGCATTCTCGACACGCCGGGCATCGATGGCATTTTCCTCGGGCCATCGGATTTCTCGATCGCCTTGAGCAACGGTACAATCGTCAATTCGACGCTGGAAAGCATGATGGAGACGATAGCGTCGGTCGCCGAGCGCACCCGCAAGGCCGGAAAACATGCGGCGATCTATGTCGTCGAACCGGCAATTGCCGGCCGTGTCGTGTCGATGGGCTACCGCCTGCTCGCCACGGGATCCGAGCATGCGCTGATTTCGCTGGGGGCAAAGACCCTGCTCAAGGGCATCAAGGATTCGATTGACGCCTGATCCGCGCGACCACAGACGCTACGCCTTCAAGTCCGTCAGGAACTTGGCGAAGGTCATCGATCCCTCAGGCCAGGGGCCGAAGCCCGAATCCTGGTTGAGATGGCCGGTCTCGCCGGCATCGATGAACAGCGAACCCCAGGCGCCGGCAATGTCCTCTGCGACATCGAAAGCGCAGAACGGGTCGTTGCGGCTGGCGATCACGATCGATGGAAAAGGCAAGGGCTCGCGCGGATAGGGACCGAAGGTCATCAGGTGCTTCGGCTTGATCTTGGGGTTGGCGACATCGGGCGGCGCCACGAAGAAGGCGCCGGCGACCGGCTTGACGAAGTGCGGCATGGCCTGCACGGCCGCAGCGACACCAAGCGAATGCGCGACGATGACGACGGGCCGCTCGGCCTCGTTGACCGCTTTGGCCACGCTTGCCGTCCAGTCTTCGCGCACCGGCTTCGACCATTCCGCTTGCTCGACGCGCCGCGCCGTCGACAGTTTGGATTGCCAGCGGGTCTGCCAATGCTCAGGCCCGGAATTGGTGTAGCCCGGAACGATCAGGATATCTGCGTCTTTGACTTTCATGGCGCTGAGATAGCGAGCCCGATTGCCTCATGCAACCGTCGATGGACAAGCTCTCGATCACAATGGTGAACACCATGTTCGCTTTTCGCGGTCTTGTGTGAACGATCACGATAGACGATCTGTCGTCAGGAGAGAAACAGCCGTGAAGGACCGGATTTTGGCGCTGACACGACGTACAATGATCGGCGGCGCCGGGTTCCTGGCTTTGGGAGCTTCATCAAGCGTGGCCGCAACGGAGACAATGATGAGCGAACTGCCATTTGCCGCCACCACGCCGGTGAGCGTTGCCCGCGTCGGGCTGAAGGCGCGCGATGCCGAAAACCTCGCTGCCTATTACCGCCGGGTTGTCGGCCTGCAGGAGTTGAGCCGTGCCGATGGCGCGATCACGCTCGGCGCCGGCAGCCGTCCGTTGCTGGTGCTCGAGCCGGATGCCTCCGCCAAGCCGGACGATCCGCGCAGCGCCGGCCTGTTCCACACGGCCTTCCTGTTGCCCAGCCGCGCCGATCTCGGCCGCTGGATCAACCACGCCATATCAGACAAGATCGCCATCGAGGGTGCTTCGGACCATCTGGTCAGCGAAGCGCTGTACCTGACCGACCCCGAAGGCAACGGCATCGAGATCTATGCCGACCGCCGCCCCCAGGACTGGAAATGGAACGGCGACAAGATCGCCATGGCGACCGAGCGGCTGAATATTCCGTCCATTGTCGCCGAAGTCCCGGCAGGCGATGCCGGCTGGCAAGGCGCGCCGGAAAACAGCATTGTCGGCCATGTCCATCTGCGTGTCGGCAGGCCGGAAGAGGCCGAAGCCTGGTGGAACCAGGAATTCGGCTTCGACACGGTGGCCAAATATGGCGGCCAGGCCGTGTTCCTGTCGTCAGGGCATTACCACCATCATATCGGCGCCAATGCCTGGCAGAGCTCAGGCGCCGGCCGCCGCGACGCGTCGCGCTCAGGCCTCGCCTGGGTCGAGATGCGGTCCGACAATGTGGCCAGCGAAACGACCCGCGAGGATCCCTGGGGCACGGTGATCAGGACTGTTCCTGGAAAGGCTTGAGCGGCGTCGCGACAGCCTCTTTCTCCCCGTTTACGGGGAGAAAGAAAGCTCAAGCTTCCCCAAAAACCCGCCTGAAGATCGTGTCGACGTGCTTGGTGTGGTAGCCCAGGTCGAATTTCTCGCGGATCTCCGCCTCCGGCAGCGCCGCCGTCACTTCCTTATCGGCCAAAAGTTCCTCAAGAAAATCAGCGCCTTGTTCCCAGACCTTCATGGCGTTGCGCTGCACCAGTCGGTAGGAGTCCTCGCGTGACAGGCCGGCCTGCGTCAACGCCAGCATGACGCGCTGCGAATGCACCAGGCCGCGGAACTTGTTCATGTTCTTCAGCATGTTCTCGGGATAGACGACCAGCTTGTCGACGACGCCGGTCAGCCGCGACAGCGCGAAATCGAGCGTCACCGTGGCGTCCGGACCGATCATGCGCTCGACTGAGGAGTGCGAGATATCGCGCTCGTGCCAGAGCGCCACATCCTCCATCGCCGGCAGCGCCATGGAGCGCACCATGCGGGCGAGGCCGGTGAGGTTTTCCGTCAGCACCGGATTGCGCTTGTGCGGCATCGCCGACGAGCCTTTCTGGCCGGGCGAAAAATACTCTTCCGCTTCCAGCACCTCGGTGCGCTGCAGATGCCTGATCTCCGTCGCCAGCCGTTCCATCGACGAGGCGATGACGCCGAGCGTGGCAAAGAACATGGCATGGCGGTCGCGCGGGATCACTTGCGTCGAAACCGGCTCCGGCTTCAGCCCGAGCTTTGCCGCGACATGTTCCTCGACATAAGGTTCGATGTTGGCGAAGGTGCCGACCGCCCCGGAAATGGCGCAGGTGGCGATGTCCTCCCGCGCATGCACCAGCCGCTCGCGGCAGCGCGAGAACTCGGCATAGGCCTGGGCCAGCTTGATGCCGAAAGTTGTCGGTTCGGCGTGGATGCCGTGGCTGCGGCCGATGGTGACGGTGTCCTTGTGCTCGAAGGCGCGGCGCTTGAGCGCGGCAAGCAGGCCGTCAATGTCGGCGAGCAGAATGTCGCTGGCGCGGGTAAGCTGAACGGCAAAGCAGGTGTCGAGAACATCCGAGGAGGTCATGCCCTGGTGGATGAAGCGCGCATCCGGTCCGACGAATTCGGCGAGATGGGTCAGGAAGGCGATGACGTCATGCTTGGTGACGCGCTCGATCTCGTCGATCTTCTCGACATCGAATTTCGCGGCACCGCCCTTTTCCCAGATGGTTTTCGCCGCTTCCTTCGGGATGACGCCGAGTTCGGCAAGCGCGTCGCAGGCATGGGCCTCGATTTCGAACCAGATGCGAAACCGGGTTTCGGGCGACCAGATGGCGACCATTTCCGGCCGGGAATAGCGAGGGATCATCGGTCAGTCCTGATGTGTCTAGAGCAATTCCAGGAAAAGTGTGCAGCGGTTTTCCGTCCGGAATTGCGAAAAGAAGGAGTTAGAGCAGGTCGGCGGTTTTACCAAACGCTAAACCGCTCTGGGTTCGCCCGCGTCCTAACAGAGGCGGAAGCAATGCTCAACGCCGCTGCCGTGCAAACCAGAGGCTCACGGCAAACAAGGCGACGAAACCCAGTGGAAAATAGAGCCTGATGCCCAGCACCACGAACTGGTAGGACGCCACCGCCATCGTGAAGGCGAGTTGAAAGCCCCAGGTGAGTGTGAAGACAGGCGCATGCCATTCGGCATAGTAGGACCGGTACTGCAAGGCATAGAGCCCGGCGGTCAGCCCGATCGTCGCGGCGGCAAGGCACACCATTGCCGCTGCGAAGGCGACCTCCCGGCCTCTTCCCAGCGAGACCAGCCGTGCCGCGAACAGGCCAAGCGGAAAGGCCAGCACGCCGCCACCCACAAACAGCAGCGACACGGTGCGGATTTTCTCCGGCGTCACCCAATTGTCCAGCAACAGGTTGATCAGCGCGCTGGCGCCCATGGTCGCGCCCCACAAGAGCGAGCCGAAAAGCGTCGCGCGCCACCCGGGCAAGGCGCGGCGGACGTGGTTCACATTGCGGCTGAGTGTGGCGGTGTGCTGTGTCACAGGCGGCCGGTCACGGCGATCCAGCGGAAGTCCGGTCCCTCGAAGCCATACTGGCGCACCGCGATCAGCACCGCATAGGCGCTGAGGCTGTCCATGGAGAATGTCTGGACCGCGCCGATGCGGTAGCCGTTCGGGCAGCCGCGGCTCTTGGGGATCGATTTGTCCTCATGCAGCACTTTGGTGGTACCGCCATCCTGCGGCTCGATGCGCAACAGCCGGAAGCCATTGATCTCGCCCTGGCTGTCGCAGCCTTCGGTGTTGTTCATGCCGAGCTCGTCCAGCCGGAACTCGAGCGGCTGGTCGACCGGAGAAAAGATCGGCCGCGGATTGACCACTATGCGGTGCGGATCGGCAGAAAGCTCGGTCACCGGGTTGAAACCGGCGGTGATGCCGCGGTTGGCGCTCAACTCTGCCTGGCTGACAACGGCCTCGCCCTTTTGCCGGGCCTGGAGGCGCGCCGCGTCCAGTTTGGCGTTCTCGTCGTCGAGCCGGACCCGGATCGGCGTGCCCTTGAGAAAGCTGTCATTGCTCGTGTCGATGTAATAGCGGTTGGCATAGGGAAAGCCCGACCCGTCCTGGACGCCATACTCTTCGAAGGCGAACACGCTGCCGTCCTTGGTGAAGCCAAGGATCTCGAGCTCGGCGACATCGCCAGCACGGGCGACTGACGCCGCAAACTGTATGGCCAGGGAAACGGCAAACAAAATAAGCATTCGCATCGGTTCTTCCCCCCCAGCGGCCGCGATCTTTGCAATCCCTAGCACGGCCGAATCAAAACGTCGTGCGGCTGGAAAGCCGATGCATCCAATCGGCTCGTCGTTTGTTATTGTCGGCAGTCCCAATGGAGAACCACCATGACCGACACCAGCAAAATTCGTGAGCATATGGAAGTCGTCGGCGCCGATGGCGTGCATGTCGGCACTGTCGACAAGGTCGACGGCCAGCGCATCAAGCTGACCAAGGCCGACAGCGGCGAGGGCGCTCACAAGGGTCATCACCACTACATTCCTCTGGCCCTGGTTGCCGAGGTCGACGGCAAGAAGGTGTGGCTGTCGGCGAACTCCGATGTCGCGGTAACGTTCGAGGAAGAAAAATCCGATCCGGTCTGATCGACCGATTCAGCCCAAACGCGATGACCAGACGGGAAACAGGTCGTTGTCGGCCGGCGTCGCGGCAAACACGCCGCGGCTGATGGCGCGCGCCATGGTGGCGCCGGCCGCGGCATAGAGGTCGATTGCCGCATCGGCTTCGAGCACAATACCGCTCGTTCCCGTCGCCAGTGCGAACACCAGGTCGCCATCGGCTGGCGTGTGCGTCGGCCAGATGGCGCGCACGAAGCCGTCATGCGCCGACATCGCCAGGCGTTTTGCAGCTGCTTTGGTGAGAACCGCGTCCGTGGCAATGACGGCGATGGTGGTGTTGCCGCCCGTTTCCATCTGCCTGCCTGCCTGCCTGTCGCGGTATTTCAGCAGGATGCGCTTGGCGTCGTCGGGCATCGGCGAGGGATAACCGAGCCCGCCGAATTCATCGCTGATTTCAAACGGTGCCGCCCAAAAATGGCGGGTGCGGCTGACGGTCACCGAGCCGGTCGGGTTGACGGCGGCCAGCGCACCGATGGTGACGCCATTGTCCAGCAGCGTCGAGGCGGAACCCAGGCCGCCCTTCAGCCCCGCGGTCAGCGCACCGGTCCCGGCACCCGCCGTGCCAAGCTGGAAATCGCTGGCGGCGGATTGCGCTGCCTCATAGCCGAGGTCGCGGTAGGGTGGATAACGCCCCCAGTCCTTGTCGCCGCCATTGCGCAGGTCGAACAGGATCGTCGCCGGCACGATCGGCACGCGAAAGCCGCCCACTTCGAAGCCGATGCCGCGTTCGCGCAGCGCCGCCTGCACGCCGGACGCGGCGTCGAGGCCGAAAGCCGAACCGCCCGACAGCACCACCGCATGCACCGCCTCGACCGAATTGTGCGGTTCGAGCAGGTCCGTCTCGCGCGTGCCCGGCGCGCCGCCGAGGATCTGGACACCGGCCACCGCCGGTTCGTCGCACAGCACGGTCGTCACGCCGGACTTCAGCTTGGCGTCGGCAGCGTTGCCGACGCGCAGCCCGGCAACGTCGGTGATCAGATTGCGCGGACCGGTGCGGAACATCAGTTGCTTTCCAAGGGCACGAAGCGCGTGCCGTCGAAGCGGAAGACACGGTAAGGGCTCTGGCTGAGGTCGCCCTTGGCATCGAAGCGGATCGGCCCGATCGCCGTGGTGAAGTCATGCCCGGTCAGTGCGTCGGCCAGCGGCTTGTCCGAGGACAAGGCCGACGCCGCCTTGGCGATCTCGACCGCCGCATAGGCCGGCAGCGTGTAGCCGTCCGGCACGATTTTCTGCGCGGAGAAGCTTTCCAGCACCTTTGGGTCGGCGAAATCGGCCCATTCGGGCGGCGCGATCATCAGCGTGCCCGTCGCATAAGGCACGTCGCCGGGCGGTGCGCGCAGGTTTTCGCCGCCGGCAAAGACGATGCCGGCCTGGAGTTGTGCTGCATCGCGCCCCATAATCGAGATGTCGTCTCCGTCACCGCCGGCAAAGACATGCGTGGCGCCGGCTTTCTTCAGCCGCCCGACCAGGCCGATCTGGTTGTCGACCTGCGGCCGGAACGTGTCGACAAACACCGGCTTCAGCGCCGCTTGCTCGGCCGCCGCGCGAAATGTCTCGGCCATCTCGCGGCCATAGATGGTGCCGTCATCGATGATGGCGAACAGCTCGTTCTGCCACAGGCGGGTGAGGGTGGAGGCAACGGCGTTGCGCTCATCGTCGCCGCGCGGCCCGAGGCGATAGACCGGCCAGCTAGTCTTGGCGCGGCGGTCGGTGAGGCTTTCGGTGCGCACGCCGACAGTGATGACCGGAATGTTGGCGTCCTTGAGGATCGGCATCGCTGCCTCGATCGCATCGGTGCAGAGGAAGCCGACCACGACACTGACCTTGGCGGCTGCGAAATCCCTGGCCGCGGCTGCACCGCCATCGGCGGTGCAGGCATCGTCCACGGTCTTGAGTTCGATACCGTTTGCTAGCGCTGCCAACCCGGCCCCGGCCTCGATCTGCTTGCCGAGTATGGCCGACGGTCCCGACAGGGGCGCGGCGACGCCGATCGTGAGCGTCTGGGCGCTGGCGGCGCCGGCCAGGGACAGCCAGGCCAGCGCGGCGGATATCGTTGCCCCGGGTCGCATCCTGCCGAAGAGTTCCTCCCAAGCCCGCGACAACAGCGCAGGCGCCAATTCCCGCCAAGACCTAAAGGCTGCCCGGCCCTGGTGCAACACGCGAATTTGGGGATATGGGCCAAGCACTTCGCTTGTGGCGTGTCCTGTCTGGCCATATATGTCAGGACGATGCTGGCCATGGAATATTCCCGGTGCTGAAGAAGAACGATATTGGGCCGCAGGCCTATCGCGACGCGATGAGCCATTTTGCTGGCCACGTCCATGTGGTTACAACAGACGGGCCCGCCGGAAAGCGCGGCACGACGGTGATTGCCGCCTGTTCGGTATCGGACACGCCGCCGACCATCCTGGTCTGTCTCAACCGCGAAAATGCCAAGAATGAGCTGTTCGTGAAAAACGGCCGGTTTGCCCTGAACACGCTGGCCTCGCACCAGGAGCCGCTGTCGGTTGGCTTTTCCGGCATCACCGGCCTGCCGGTCGAGGAGCGTTTCGCGCTCGGTGAGTGGGATGTGATCTCCACCGGCGCGCCGACGCTGAAGGGCGCACTCGCCGTGTTCGATTGTGAACTGATCGACACCAAGGACCTTGCCACCCATCGTGTGCTTTTTGGCAAGGTGACAGGCCTGCGCATGGGCGATAATTTGCGGCCGCTGATCTATCACGCCCGCGGCTACCATGTCCTGGATAGCGGAGCGGCGGCGTTCACGGAGAAAGAATGACCGAACTGAAACCGCGCCCCATACCGCGGACGATCGACGAGACGCTCGATCTCCTGACCGGCGCGGATTATGTGGCCGACCGGTCGCTGGCGACCGTGCTTTTCCTGTCGTTGCGCATGAACCGGCCCTTGTTCCTCGAGGGCGAGGCCGGCGTCGGCAAGACAGAGATCGCCAAGGTGTTGGCCGGCGCGCTTGGCCGCAGGCTGATCCGCTTGCAGTGCTATGAGGGGCTCGACGTTTCCTCGGCCGTCTATGAGTGGAACTACGCCGCGCAGATGATCGAAATCCGCATGGAGGAGGCGGCCGGCAAGGTCGACCGCTCCGCCATGGAGCGCAACGTCTTCTCCGAAAAATACCTGATCCGCCGCCCCGTGCTCGATGCGCTGACCGGCAAGACGGGGGCGGCCCCGGTTTTCCTGATCGACGAACTCGACCGCACCGACGAAGCCTTCGAAGCCTTCCTGCTCGAAATCCTGTCCGACTACCAGGTGACGGTGCCCGAACTCGGCACCATCAAGGCCGAAGAGCCGCCGATCGTCATCATCACCACCAACCGTACCCGCGAGATTCACGACGCGCTGAAGCGGCGATGCCTTTACCACTGGGTCGATTATCCCAATGCCGAGCGCGAATTGGAGATCGTGCGCCGCAAGGTGCCGCGAGCCAACCAGCGGCTTTCGGCGGAGGTGGTCTCCTTCATCCAGAAGCTGCGCCAGATCGAGCTGTTCAAGGTGCCGGGCGTCGCCGAAACCATTGACTGGGCCGGCGCGCTGACCGAACTCGACAAGGTGGCGCTCGACCCGGAGACGGTGTCCGACACGATCGGCGTGCTGTTGAAATACCAGGACGACATTGCCCGCATCGGCGCGGGCGAGGGCCGGCGCATCCTCGACGAGGTCAAGGCCGAGCTCGCGGCGGCGGAGTAGCGCGATGACGGCATCGCGTCCCGACCCCAGAGAGGCGACGGCGGACGGACGCATCGCTGACAACATCGTCTATTTCGCCCGCACCTTGCGCAAGGCAGGCATGCGGGTCGGGCCGGCCTCCGTCAAGGATGCCATCGAGGCGGTGCTGGCCGCCGGCATCGGCTCGCGCGATGATTTCTACTGGACGCTGCATGCGGTGCTGGTGTCCAGGCACGAGGATCACCCGGTCTTCGACGAAGCCTTTAGACTCTTCTGGAAATCGCGCGAACTGATCGAGAAACTGCTGGCGATGTTTTCGCCGGTGGCGCCTGATGTCCGGGAGAAGCAGAAGCCGCGCGCGGCCGAGAACCGCGTCAGCCGGGCGATGTTCGAAGGCCATCAGAAGAATCAGCCGCCGCAGGAAGTCCCCGAGATCGAAGTCGATGCCCGCTTCACCTTCTCCGGCAACGAGGTGTTGCGCGGCAAGGACTTTGCCCAGATGAATGCAACCGAAATGGCGGACGCGAAGAAAGCTATCGCCGAGCTGCGGCTGCCTTTCGACATGGTGCGGACCCGGCGCTTCAAGGCCGATGCGCATGGCCGCCGCATCGACCCGCGCGCCATGATGCGCTCTGCCGCGCGCACTGGCGGCGAATTGATCCTGCCGAAATTCCGCTCGGCCCGCGAAGTCCATCCGCCGCTGGTGGTGCTGGCCGATATTTCCGGTTCGATGAGCCAGTACACCCGCATCTTCCTGCATTTCCTGCATGCGCTGACGGAAAAACGCCGCCGCGTCCACACCTTCGTCTTCGGCACGCGGCTGACCAATCTGACCCGGCAGATGCGCCACCGCGATCCCGATGCGGCCCTGGCCGACTGCTCGGCGGCGGTCAAGGACTGGTCGGGCGGCACGCGCATCGGCGATACGCTGGCCGAGTTCAACCTGATCTGGTCGCGGCGTGTGTTGGGGCAGGGCGCGGTCGTGCTTCTGATCACCGACGGGCTGGAGCGCGACGATGTCGCCGGCCTCTCGCAGGAGATGGAGCGCCTGCACAAATCCTGCCGGCGGCTGATCTGGCTCAATCCGCTGCTGCGCTTCGACGGTTTTCAGGCGCGCGCCCGCGGCGTCAAGGCGATGCTGCCGCATGTCGACGAATTCCGTTCAGTGCACAATCTCGATGCGCTCGCTGACCTCTGCGCCTCGCTCGACAAGAAGTCGGCACAGTCCGTCGACCCGCGGCGATGGATGGATGCTGGCGCGAAGCACGCCGCGTAGCCATATGTTTAGCCACCGGAAAAACAGACTCTGAGAGAAGCGATCATGGACGACAGCATCTATCTCGATGAGGCCCGCGACCCGCTGATCATCGCGGAAGGCTGGATGAAGGACGGCAAGGATGTCGCCATTGCCACAGTGGTCGAGACCTGGGGTTCGGCGCCGAGGCCGGTCGGCAGCCATCTGGTCATCGATGCCGAAGGCAATTTCCACGGCTCGGTCTCGGGCGGCTGCGTCGAAGGTGCGGTGGTGAGCGAGGCGATCGACGTCATTGGCTCAGGGAAAGCCAAGATGCTCGAATTCGGCGTCGCCGATGAAACGGCCTGGCAGGTCGGCCTGTCCTGCGGCGGCCGTATCAAGGTTTATGTTGAGAGACTAGGCTGATCCAATGGATCCTTATGCGCTGAAAACGCTCAACGCCGAACGACGCGCCCGCCGTGCGGCGATCCTGGTCACCGATCTCGGTGATGGCCGCGACCGCATCGTGCGTGAGGGCGACCAGGTTGCCGGTGATCTCGGAGCCGCGATCGCCAAGGCATTTCGGTCGGGCAATTCCGGTTCCGTCGAGGCGGAAGGGCGAACCTTCTTTCTCAACGCGCATCTGCCGCAGCCGCGCCTCGTGGTGATCGGCGCCGTCCATATCAGCCAGGCGCTGGCGCCGATGGCCAGGATATCAGGCTATCCCCTGGAAATCATCGATCCGCGCACCGCCTTTGCCACGCCGGACCGCTTTCCCGATGTCGCCTTGCATGCCGAATGGCCGGAAGATGTGCTGAAGCGCGAGCCGCTCGACAGCTACACCGCACTTGCGGCCGTCACCCATGACCCGAAGATCGACGATTTCGCGCTGAAGGCGGCCCTTGACGCCAACTGCTTTTATGTCGGTGCGCTCGGCAGCCGCAAGACGCATGCCAAGCGCGTCGAGCGCCTGCTGGCCTTGGGCGCCACCGCCGACCAGATCGCCCGCATCCACGCGCCGATCGGGCTCGACATCGGCGCCGCCAGCCCAGCTGAGATCGCCGTGGCGGTGCTGGCGCAGACCATCCACGCCTTCCGCTCGCGCGGCCTAGACGCCAAGGATGCCGTGGCGTGAAATTTGGTCCCGTTGCCATTGAAGAGGCCGAAGGCGCGGTGCTGGCGCATGCCACCACTGCTGGCGAAAAGCGCTTTCGCAAGGCGCACAGGCTGAGCGCCGAAGACGTCTCCATACTCAAGCGGGCAGGGGTCTCGCAAGTCGTTGCGGCCGTGCTGGCCCCGCATGATCTCGGCGAGGACGCCGCGGCGCAAAGAATTGCCGAGAGCATGAGGTTCAGCGGCATCGAAGTGAGGCCTGCCGCCACCGGCCGGGTCAATCTCCACGCCAAGGCATCAGGCATCTTCACGGTAGATGCTGCCATGATCGACGCCATCAATGCCGTCGATCCCGCCATCACCATTGCGACGCTGGCGCAGCATGCTCCGGTCGAGAAGGGTCAGATGGTGGCGACGGTGAAGATCATTCCTTTCGCGGTCGCCTCCACCCTGGTCGATACTGTTACGAAAATCTGTGCCGGCGGCGAGATCTTTGCCGTCAACGCCTATCAGCCGGTGCGCGTCGGTGTCATCCAGACGGTTCTGCCGGGCATCAAGCCCAGCGTGCTGGACAAGACATTGCGCGTCACCGAAGCGCGGCTGGCGCGCTCGGGCGGCAGGCTGACGGCGGAACGCCGCACGCCGCACGAGATCGCTCCGGTAGCACAAGCCGCCGCCTCGCTGGCGCGCGACAACGACATGGTGGTGATCTTCGGCGCCTCCGCCATGAGCGATTTCGCCGACGTCGTTCCGGCGGCGATCGAAATGGCGGGTGGAACAGTTATCCGCGCCGGCATGCCGGTCGATCCCGGCAATCTGCTTGTGCTCGGAACGCTTGCCGGCAAGCGGGTCATCGGTGCGCCCGGGTGCGCCCGCAGTCCCAAGGAAAACGGCTTCGACTGGGTGCTGGACCGTCTGGTTGCCGGCCTCGATGTCACCGCGAAGGACATCGCCGGCATGGGGGTCGGTGGGCTGTTGATGGAAATCCCGACGCGGCCGCAGCCGCGCGAACCGCTGCCGGCCAGGAGCCGGCTCAAGGTCGCCATCGTGCTGCTGGCGGCTGGCCGGTCGAGCCGCATGGGCGGACCGAACAAGCTCATGGCGCTGTTCGACGGCAAGCCGCTGGTGCGCCGCACCGCCGAGCGCGCGCTCGGCTCGAAGGCGTCGGGCACGATCGTCGTCACCGGCCATCAGCGCGAACGGGTGCGCGCGGCGCTGGCGGGGCTGAATGTGACCTTCGCCGACAATCCCGATTTCGCCGATGGCCTCTCCACCTCGCTGAAGGCCGGCATTGCCTATCTGCCCGAAGACATCGCCGGCGCGATGATCGTTCTGGGCGACATGCCTGGCGTTGTGTCAGACGATCTCGACCGGCTAATCGATGCCTTCCGCAAGGCCGGAGGCAATTCCGTGGTCCGAGCCTCGCATCAGGGCAAACGTGGCAACCCGGTGCTTTTGCCACGCTCGCTGTTCCCGGCCATCGCCCATCTCGAAGGCGACACCGGTGCGCGCCACCTGGTCGAGGCCGAAGGGCTCGATGTCATCGATGTCGAAATCGGCGAGGGCGCGTCTGTCGATGTCGACACCCGCGAGGCGCTCGAAGGCGCCGGCGGCGTGCTGCAGGATTGACAAACCCAGGCCGAATTACGCAAGCCTGCGATATGTTTTTCAATTCACCAGCGTTTGCGCCTCTACCCCCCTCTGGCCTGCCGGCCATCTCCCCCTCAAGGGGGGAGATCCGCAGTTTCGATGGCGGTTCCCACCTTTCAGCCATGGAGGTTGGCGAAAGCCGAATGCGCATCCAATCTCCCCCCTTGAGGGGGAGATGGCCGGCAGGCCAGAGGGGGGCGGCCACGCTCCAAGCCCTTCTGATTTCGCTGTTTTTCCTGTTTTCTGCCGGCCAAGCCAATGCGCTCGAGCTAAAGCCCTTCAAGGACGATCTCTTCGCCTACCCAGCCACGCTCTCGTCCGACAGCAACGGCGCCTACACGGTCATCGACTATCGCGAGATGCGCGACATCAACCAGCGCGACGAGGTGCCGGAGAAGCGCGTGCACCCTCAATACACCGACACCAGCGTGCGCAAGGTGCAGCAGGATCTGATGCTGAAGACGGACGCCGGCGATGTCCGGCATGTCGCCGTCGGCAAGACGCAAGGGGCGGGCATCATCGTGCTTTACCTGCACGGGCAGGGCGGCAGCCGCAAACAGGGCGTCGACGACTTCACCTTCGGCGGCAATTTCAACCGCATCAAGAATTTAATGGCCGGCAATAGCGGGCTCTATCTGTCTCCGGATTTTCCCGATTTCGGCGACAAGGGCGCCGCGCAGGTCGCGGCCTTGATCGATCACTACGCCGAACAGTCGCCGGGCGCGAAAATCTTCGTCGCCTGCGGCTCGATGGGCGGCGCGCTGTGCTGGAAGCTTGCCGCCCGCAACGACACCGGCCGGCGCATCAACGGGCTGCTGCTGCTCGGATCTTTGTGGGACGATAGTTTTCTCGCCAGTCCCGCCTTCAGGCGTCATATCCCGGTCTTCTTCGGCCAGGGCAGCCATGACGTGGTCTTTCCCATTGCGAACCAGGAAGCCTTCTTTCGTTCCATCATCGCCAGCTCGAAAGCCTATCCCTATCCGACCCGCTTCGTTCGCTTCGAGACCGGTACGCATGGCACGCCGATCCGCATGGTCGACTGGCGCGGCACGCTGAACTGGATGCTGTCGAAGGCGCCTTGATCGGACGCTGTCTGGAAGCCCTCAGCGCTCAAGGCGCGGTGTTGTAGTCGACGACCGTCTGCGGGTTTTCCTCGCCATCATAGGACGCATCGACGTCATACTGGACCAGCGAGAAATCGCCGTTGCGGAACAGATAGGTTCCCGAATCGGAGGCATCGCCAACGCCACGCCACTTGTTGAAGGTGGTGATCGTATGGGTGTCAGCATCATAGTCGGAATTGACCGCCCAGCCGGTCGTCTCGAAGCCGACGATGCTCATGCCCAGCAATTTGCCGTCACTGTCATTGTTCTCGTATCGGATGTCCATCTTGGGCTCGGCGAACTGCAATTGCCGCACGTCAGACAATTCGTCGGTCATATAGTAGATCGAACTTTCATTGTAGGCCGCGGCCGAGCAGGAAAAATGAAACAGCCGTGTTTCCTTGTCGGGGGCGCCGGGCTGCGCATCCTTGTCCTTGTATTTGATCGAAAACACCTCGGGCTCAGTGGCCAGAAGATCCTTGTCGCACTGGTTGCCATAGGTCGCCAGGAAGGCCTTCTTGGCCTGTTCCAGCGCCACGTCCTTCTTCGGCGGCGGCGGGCCGTCGCCGCAGCTTGGCGGCACAGCTTCCTCGAAATCGGCGGTGGAAGGTTTCAGCGCGCCTTTTTCGATATGGATCGGATCGAAGGGCGGCGCTGCCTGGGCCTGCGCATTCACCTGGCGCAGCGTATAGCAGCCCGCAAAGACCTTTTCGCCGCCGCTCTTGTCGGTGGCACGGATGGCGACCGGAACATTGTAGAAGATGCTGCCGGCTGCACCCTCGTCTGAGATGGCGCCCGTCGCGACATCGACCTTGTCTGTACCGTCATAGCCCTTGACGAAACTGTCGAAATCTTTAGCCGGCTTTGCATCGCCATAGTAACCCCAGGCCCGGGCGAATTCATGCCGATTGATGGCGCTGTAGAGCGAGCGGATGACCGCCTCGGCGCTCGAACGGTCATCGACATAGGGCGCTTCAGGCGTGTCGTCGGCGGCGACCGCCGCTTGGCCAGATATGGCAAGGGAGAAAAGGGCAGTCGCTGCGAGAAGGACGCGTCTCATCGGGAATCTCCGCTCGATAACGGAAATTCTACCATAGCGATTGCGGCGCCGTGGTGACGCGGAGCCCACGGCGCTTGAAGAATCGTGTGGGGAGGCGCTACGTCCCCTGCGCCGGCGTTCCGACCGGACAGGAGATCTGACGTGACCATATCGATGTATGAGGCATCCGTGCCCGTGTTTTCAGCCAGGCTGAAAGCACTTTCCAGTGTACTGGCGGCCGCCGAACAAAATGCGCTTGACCGCAAGATCGACCCGCAGGTGTTTTTGACGGCGCGGCTTGCGCCGGACATGTTCGCCTTGACCCGGCAGGTGCAGATCGCAACCGACCACGCCAAGGGCACGCCCTCGCGGCTGGCCGGCCGCGAAGTGCCGAAATACGAGGACAATGAGGCAAGCTTTGCCGATCTGGAAGCACGGATCGCCAAGACGCTGGCGCTTCTGGCGACGTTCTCGGTCGCCGATATCGACGGTTCCGACGACAAGGTGATCGAGTTGAAGCTCGGTGGGCGCGAAACGACGTTGGGTGGCATGCAGTATCTGCTGCATGTGGCCATGCCCAATTTCTACTTCCACCTCACCACCGCTTACGACATCCTGCGCCACAATGGCGTGCCGCTGGGCAAGGCGACATTCCTGGGATCGCGTTGAGCGGCTGACGTTTCGAGATGTCCCGGATCGGTCCGGGACATCTCGCGAGATGCATTCAGCGAATGGACATTTCGCGGGCGATGCGCGGAAAATCGGCGGGCTTGATGCCGATATCGGCGCGATCGGCACTGCTCATCGAATGAAGCAGCGCGAGCGCCGCGCGGTATCTCAGATGTTCCTGCGGGCGCGGCCGGGCGAACATTTCCGTGAAGAAACCCATGATTCAGGCTCCTGGTTGGTCCTCCACGCCAGCCAATATAGGTGAATCGTGACAATTGTGCAGTGCAGCATTTGCATGCCTGCTATGTCCGGATGATTTTCATAAAACTTTTTTGCGGCCCACTGAAACTTCCGCGCCGCACGGACCGTAGGCTTCGACGCTGGCACATGGCCAGTTTTTCCTCGCCACTCCTGGCGAATTTCCGGACTGCATGAAAATGCAGTCCGGCTTTTTGTTCGAGGCCGGACGCGATCCTTCGAAAACTAAATTCCTCAAGATCGATGGTATGTATTTTTAACGAGCCGGTTCTATGGTCTGGAAACCTGACAGTCAGGCAAGGGGGAGGCTGACATCGCTACCAGCGCCAAGCGTGATTTCGCTTCGCTGCTCGACGACCTCTTCGTCGCCTCCGACAAGGGCGACGGCATAGAGGGCGACGAGGCTGGCGCGCGTCCGTCCATTCCGTTCGACTATCTCTCGGTCGCCGATGAACTCCATTCCGGCCGCATCAAGGTATCCGCTGCCGAATACCGTGAGGCCGGTGCCGATCTGGCGAGCGAATTCGCTGCCTTGCTCGAACACGCCAAGCTGGCGCTGGCTGCCGAGGACCCGAAGCCAGAGGAAAAGCTGCCGCCGATCGATCCGGAATCGATCGCGGCCGAACTGGGACTGAACCAGCCCAAGAGTTCCGCCGATTTCAGCCGCATGCGCCGCAGCTTTGCTTTCAGCAACCATCCCGACCGCGTCGCTCCGCATCTGCGCCAGCGCGCCATGATCCGCATGCAGGTCGCCAACATGCTGATTGACGAGGCCAAGCGCCGCGCCGTGGCCGGTGCTCGCCGCTAGCCAACGCTGGTTCACGCAAAAGTCGGCCTGGCGAGGCTTGGAGAGCGCCGTAGCTTTCCCTATACATGCAGCCTCCCTCCCGCGCAGACTTCCCTCCGGAGCAGAATTCCATGCACAAACGCCGTCTCGGTCGGACCGATCTTCTTGTTACCCAGATCTGCCTTGGTTCGATGACCTGGGGCCAGCAGAACACCGAGGCCGAAGGCCACGCGCAGATGGACCTGGCGTTTTCGCGCGGCGTCAATTTCATCGACACCGCCGAACTCTACCCGATCCCGCCCAAGGCGGAGACGCAGGGGCGGACGGAAAAGATCATCGGCGGCTGGATGAAGGCCAAGGGCAACCGCGACCAGGTGATCCTGGCCTCCAAGGTCGTCGGCCGCACGGCCAACGCCTGGTTTCGCGGCGACAGGCCGTCGCAACTGGTGCGCGCCGATATTTTTGACGCCGTCGACAAATCTCTGGCCAAGCTCGGCACGGACTATCTCGACCTCTATCAGATCCACTGGCCGGAGCGGGACATCCCCTGGGGGGCAAACCCGACGCGCGTCGGCGCGGTGGCGCGGCGCGCCGATGCAGACGGCGCACCGGCCAACGAGACGCCGATCGCCGAGACGCTTGGCGTCTTCGACGAACTGGTGAAAGCGGGAAAGATCCGTCATTTCGGCCTGTCGAACGAGAGTTCCTGGGGCCTCATGCGTTACCTCTCAGAGGCCGAGAAAGGGATCGGCCCGCGGGTCGCATCGATTCAGAACGCCTACAATCTCGTCAACCGCACCTTCGAGGTGAACCTTGCGGAGGTCTGCGAGCGCGAAGAAGTGTCGTTGCTGCCTTATTCGCCGTTGGCGCAAGGCTATCTGACCGGCAAATACGACCATGGCGCCCGCCCGCAGGGCTCGCGCTCGCAACTGTTCAACCGCGGCCAGCGCTACGAGACGCCGAATGCAGCTGAAGTGCTGCTTGAATATAATGAACTGGCGCGCTCCTTCGGCCTGGAGCCGGCGCTGTTTGCCAATGCCTATGTGTCGAGCCGGCCCTTCGTCACGTCGAACATCATCGGTGCGACGACCATTCCGCAGCTCGAGATGGCACTGTCTTCGGTGGATGTCGTCTGGACCGAAGAGATGCAGAAGGCGGTGGACGCGATCCACCAGCGGGTCGGCAATCCCTGTCCCTGATCGGTTGGGGATAGAATTACCAAGGAATAACAGAGGGGTGGAGACGATGGTGGATTTTCCGATCGAGGTCGTGCGTGGACAATTTCCAGCGCTTTCCCTGACCGACAAGGGCCGCCGGCGCATCTATCTCGACAACCCCGCCGGCACGCAGGTGCCGCAGGCGGTGGCCGACGCGGTGTCGCGCTGCCTGCTGACGACCAATGCCAATCTCGGCGGCTATTTCGAAACGACGATCGCCGCTCAATCTGTCGTCGATGACGCGCATCAGGCGATAGCCGATTTCCTTGGTGCCGCGAACCCCGAGGAAATCATCATCGGCGCCAATATGACGACGCTGACCTACCACATGTCGCGCACGCTCGGCCGCACGCTGAAACCGGGCGACGAGCTCATCCTCACCCGCATGGACCATGAGGGCAATGTCTCGCCCTGGCTGCAACTGGCCGAGGATTTGGGCCTCGTCGTGCGCTGGCTGCCGTTCGATGAAAAGAGCTGGCAGGTCGAGGAGGCGACGCTGGCCGGGCTGCTGTCAGACAAGACACGGCTGGTCGCCGTGAACTATGCCTCGAACCTGACCGGCTCGATCAACCGGGTTAAGTCCCTGACTGCCATCGCAAAACAGGCCGGCGCCCTGGTCTATGTCGACGCCGTCCAGTTCGCGCCGCATGGCCTGATCGACGTGCAAGACCTCGGCTGTGATTTCCTGATCTGCTCGGCCTACAAATTCTTCGGCCCGCATATGGGCATTTTGTGGGGACGGCTAGATATTATCGAGGGCCTGAAACCTTACAAATGCCGCTGTTCGTCCAATGGCCTGCCGGAGCGGTTCGAGCTTGGCACGCCGCAGATCGAGTTGATGGCCGGTCTCACGGCAGCGGTCGATTATTTTGCCGAGCTGGGTACGGCGGCGGGCGAGGGTGGTTCGCGCAGGCAGAAGATCGCCAAGGCGTTCGAAGCCTGCATTGCTTATGAAAACCCGTTGGCGCAAAGGCTGATCGACGGCCTGTCCGACATTTCAGGCCTGACCATCCATGGTATCACCGATCGCAAACGGCTCGGCGAGCGCGTGCCGACGGTCTCCTTCACCGTCGAGGGCATCGTGCCGGAGACGGTCGTCCGGCAGATGAACGCCGAGAACATCTTCCTGTGGTCCGGCCACAACTATGCCTGGGAGATCGTCCACCAACTCGGCATTCCGGCAGAACAAGGCGTCGTGCGCATCGGCATCGCGCACTACAACACGGCGGCCGAAATCGACGAGACGCTGGAGAGCGTGCATAGGGTCATCGCCATGCTCCGGCAGCAGCGATCCTGACGATAGCTTGAATCCTTACCGCGCCTTGCCGCCGAACCCGCTGAGGAAGGCGGTGAGGTTGTCGCCAAGCGCGTCGCAGAGATAGCCGCCTTCCTGGACGATGACCGTCGGCAGGCCGAGCCCGGCGATGGCTTCGCCGATGCGCGAAAAGCCTGGCGTCGTCACCGAAAGTCCGCCGAACGGATCGCCCTCGAACGCGTCGAGGCCGAGCGCGACGACCAGCGCATCGGGCGAGAAGGCGCGGATACGCTGGAACGCCACTTCGAGCGCCTCCAGAAACGCCGCGTCCGCGGATTTGCGCGGCAAGGGCAGGTTGAAATTGTAGCCGAGGCCAGGGCCTTCGCCGCGCTCGTCGGCATGGCCCCAGAAGAACGGATAGAATCGCACCGGATCGGCATGCAGCGAAACGGTGAGCACGTCAGGCCGTGCATAGAAGATGCCTTGGGTGCCGTTGCCATGATGCAGGTCGACATCGAGGATGGCCACGCGCGCCGCCTGCTTGCGCAGCACCTGCGCCGCAACAGCCGAATTGTTGATGAAGCAGAAGCCGCCGGCGACATCGGCAAAGGCATGGTGGCCGGGCGGGCGGCACAGCGCATAGGCGGCCGTCGCGCCAGCCATCACCGTTTCAGCGGCTTCGACCGCGCTCCAGGCGCTCCACAGCGCGCTTTGCCAGGTTTCGCCCGAGATCGGGCAAGCCGTATCGGCCATATGGTAGCCAGCCTGGCCGACCGCCGATGCCGGATAGGAGCCGCTGCGCGCGATCGGGTGGATGTTGGGGATCACTTCGGCCGAGGCGCCCTCGATGCGCTGCCAGCGCTCGAAAATGTGCTCGAGGAAGTCGAGATATTCGGGCGTGTGCACCGCCGAGACCGGGCCGAGCCCGTGATTGCGCGGCCGCTCGATCATGCAGCCGGCAGATTTTGCGCCGGCTAACAATCTCTCGACGCGCTCGGGTTTTTCCGGATTGGGCTGGGCGGCGCCGCTGGAGAGAAAGGCCTTTGGATCGTGCCGCTTCTGCTCCTCGGCGTAAAAGGCTTTCATTCCTGCTCCTCCGGCGCGTCGGCGAAGGCAAAAAAGGCCTCGCCGAGGATCTTCTGCGTCTGCTCGTAGCTCGACCAGGCGATGCCCAGCTTTTCGTAGAAAGCTTTGGCACCCTCATTGTCGGTATCGACGGACAATCTGAGATAGACGCCGCCGTCCTTCCGACACTCTGCCGCGACACGCCGCAGCAGCCGCTCGCCGATCTTGCGGCCACGGAACCGGTCCTCGACATAGAGATCCTGCACATAGACGCCGGGCCGCCCCATCCAGGTCGAAAAGATCGGGAAATGCAGGCAAAGGCCGGCGAATTCGCCGCCCACCTCGGCAATCAGGGTCGAGAAGGCGGGCTTTTCGCCAAAGCCATAGCGGCGCAAGTCATCTGATGTGGACGTGATCTCCTGATGCGCACCGATATGGGTGCCGAGTTTGAGAAGCGCGGCGTGGATGGTGTCGACGTCATCGACTGTGCCGGGGCGGATGAGGGTATCGCTTGTCGCGGTCTGGTTCTTGTCTGCCATGGATCAGGCCGTGGTCTCGGCTGAACCGGCCTTGTTCAGGAGATCGTCAAGCTCGCCGACATTATCTTCCGAAAACACGCGAATGCCATTGGCCTCCAGCAGAGCAGTGGTCGTGCCACGACCCGTCACCCGTTTTCCTGCAAAATTGCCGTCATAGACGAAGCTGCTGCCACAGGAGGGACTGCCGTCGGTAAGAACCGCATAGCGGCATCCGGTTTCTTGGGCGAGTTCGAGCGCGAGCTGCCCGGCTTCGAGATAAAGTGCGGTCACATCGCTTCCCGTCTGCTCGACCACTCGACCTCGGCCGTGGAGCACGGCGTCGGCTGTGCCGTGAATTTCCGCGGCGGGACGCGGCGTGGAGAAGCCTGCGGCAACCTCTGGGCAGATTTGCACGACCCGTCCTTCCGCCTGCCAGCGTGTCAGGACGGGATGGCCGTTCAGCCGATAGGAGCCGTTATAGCGGACATGGCTGCCGAGCAGGCAGGCGGAGACGAGAACCCTTTCCATATCAGCTCCTCCCTCGCTTCTAGAAAGCCACCCTGTCGCCACCCTTCAGGCCCAGCATCTGACGCGCCTCGGCCGGCGTGGCAACCTCCAGTGACAGGCCATCGAGAATGCCACGGATACGGCGCACCTGGTCGGCATTGGATTTCGCCAGCTGGCGGCCATCATAGAGGCTGTCCTCCAGCCCGACACGGACATTGCCGCCCATCGCCGCGGCGATCGAGATCAGCGGCATCTGCTGGCGGCCGGCAGCGAGCACCGAGAACTGGTAGCTGTCGCCGAACAGTTTGTCGGCGATGCGCTTCATGTGGATGAGATTGTCTGGATCGGCGCCGATGCCGCCCAGAATGCCGAGCACGAACTGGATGAAAAGCGGCCCTGACACCAGCCCGCGGTCGCGGAAATGCGCCAGAGAATAGAGATGGCCGACATCGTAGCATTCAAATTCGAAGCGCGTGCCGCACCCCTTGCCCAGCCTTTTAAGCACGCCTTCCATATCGGCGAAAGTGTTCTTGAAGATGGTATCGCGCGTGGCTTCGAGCAGCTTCGGCTCCCACTCGTGCTGCCATTCGCGTGGCTTGTCGAGCATCGGAAACAGCGCGAAATTCATCGAGCCCATGTTGAGCGAGCACATTTCGGGCTCCGCCCGCAAGGGGGCTGCCAATCGCTGGTCCAGCGTCATCAAGGAAGAGCCGCCGGTGGTGATGTTGATCACCGCATCGCTCGCTTGCTTGATACGCGGCAGGAACTGCATGAAGACGTCGGGATCGGCGGTCGGCCGGCCATCCTTGGGATCCCGTGCATGCAGATGCAGGATCGAGGCGCCGGCTTCGGCCGCGGCGATGGCATCCGAAGCGATCTGGTCCGGCGTCACCGGCAGGTAGGGCGACATAGACGGCGTGTGCACCGAGCCGGTGACGGCGCAGGTGATGATGACTTTGCGCGGCGCCATTCCTTAACCCCGGCCTTCGACCGGCAGGTCGAGTTCGGCGGCCAGGACCTCCAGGGAGTCGCCGATGATGGAAATGATCTCACCGATCTGTTCAGCCGTGACGATCATCGGCGGCGCGACCATGAAATTGTCGCCGTCGATGCCGCCCTTGACCCTGCGGCCATAGATGATCAGCCCGCGCTCATAGGCGAGGTCGAGCAGCCGCTGCGTGGCTTTCTTGCCCTGGTCGATCGGCCGCAGCGTCTCGGGATCGGCAACCATCTCGGCGCCGGTCAACAGGCCCTTGCCACGCACATCGGCGATGAAGGGAAAGCGCTTCGCCAGCCCTTTCAGCCCGTCCATCAGCACGTCGCCCATGGCGGCGGCGTTGGCGATCAGGTCGAGCCGGTCCATTTCGCCGAGCACGGCAAGCCCCGCGGCGCAAGCCAGCGGGTTGCCGGCATAGGTGTGGCCATGCTGGAAGCCGCCGGAGGCGAGCAGCGGCTGCACCAGCCGCATCGGTGCGGCCAGCGCGCCGAGCGGCGCATAGCCCGAGCCTAGCCCCTTCGACAGAGCGACGATATCCGGCTTGCAGTTCCAGTGGTCGCCGCCGAGGAATCTGCCGGTGCGGCCGGCGCCGCTCATCACTTCGTCATGGATAAGCAGGATGCCGTAGCGGTCACAGATCTCGCGGATGCGGGCATAGTAGCTGTCAGGCGCTACAAGCGCCGCCGTGGCAGCACCGCCGATCGGCTCCATGATGAAGGCGACGACGCTTTCCGGGCCTTCGGCAAGGATCTTGTCCTCCAGCATGTCGGCATAGCGGACGCCACGCTGCTCCATGGAGAGGTTGTCGCGGTCGCGCCAGGCGGTCGGTGCCGGCACGGTCGGCATCACCCGCATCATCGGCTCGAAAGTCTCTGACAGCGCGTCGTCGCCGGTGATCGAAAGCGAACCCAGCGTGCCGCCATGATAGGAGGGGAAGCGCGTGATCACCTTCCAGCGGCTGGCCTGGCCGGTGGCAACAGCCCATTGCCGGGCGAGCTTGATGCAGGATTCCGTCGCCTCCGAGCCGCCCGAGACGAAGAAGATGCGGTCCATGCCTTCCGGCAACTTGCCCGCAAGCTCGCGTGCCAGTTCCTCCGCCGGTTCGTTCTCGAAATGCAGCCGGTAGGCGAAGGTGGCGCGATCCATCTGCCGCTTCATGGCATCAAGCACATTGCGGTTCGAATGGCCGATATTGGCCACCATCGGCCCGCTCGACCCATCGATGAAACGGCGGCCGTCCTGCGTCCACATATAGATGCCCTCGGCGCGGTCGATCAGCGGCCGGCGCAGGCTGGACAGATAGAACAGATGCGATTCTCGCCGGGCCTCGGTTGCTTGAACGGCGGTCTGGGTCTTCGACATGTCAGGACTTTCCAAGGTAGCGATCAAGGACATTGCGGGTGACGCGTTCGACCATCGGGTCTTGTCTTAGCAGGCCGGCCACCCATTCGCAGCTTCCGGCGTGGAACACCTCGCCCTTGCCGCGCGGAAAATTGACGATCATGCCGTTGCCGCGTTTGACCTTTTCCAAATTGGCGTCGCTTGCCTCGCCGAACAAAGTCTCGGCGGTGAAGCGGCCGTCCTCGTCGGTGAGGAACTGGTCCTCGATCGGAATGTCCGCGCTTTCCTCGACCTGGCTGGCCATGCCGACGGCGAGAACCTGCAGGCCGTCAGGCGCCCCGCTGTCCGACGTGGGATAGGGCAGGCCGCCGCGGATCTCGAAGTCGAGCCCGTCGACCTCATAGCCATAGACATGGCTGTCGACACCCAACAGGTCGCCATAATAGATGCCGGTGCCGGCAAAGGCCCAGTGTTCCGGCCGGTAGACCGGAAAGCCGCGCACACCGCGCGGCGCGCAGCCGCCCCAGCCGGCATAGACGCCGCGTGTTGCGTTGAGCCCGAAAGTCGCCGAACCCGGCCGGCCGATTTCCGGCGCTTCCCAGGAATTGGTGGCGCGGGTCACGTCGCCGCCCTGGAGATAGGCCGGGTCTTCGGCGCGGGCGCGGTATTTGTAGCAGACCTGCCGGCGGCCCTCGTCTTCCAGCCTGGTCTGCCACATGAAATTGCCGGCAAAGCGCGCCGCATGGCCGCCGCGCTCGACGTAGCTGTCGACGGCGTCGCGCATTTCCCAGGTCCAGTATTCGTCATGGCCGACGAAGACGGCGCAGTCGTAGCCGTCGAGAATGTCGGGCGAAAAATGCAGGTCGTGCTGGCTGGCGAGATCGACGGCATAGCCGGCCCGTTCGGCGAAGCGGAAGAAGTGGCTGTCATAGCTCGCCCAGCCCGACGAGGCGTATTTCTTCGAATGGCCGGTGGCCAACGCCCATTCCATGTGGGGATAGCGCGGCACCGTCTTTGGCGGCACGGCGACCTCCAGCGGCACTCGCGGCGCATTCTTGGGCAGCACGACGAAGCCACGACACCAGGGGCGTTGCGTCGACACGATGGGCGAATACTGATTGCGGTCGGGACCGGTGATGCCCTGATAGTGGTTGGAGCCGCCCCAGGTGTTGTAGGCAAGCCAGGTGCCCGTCGCCGCCACCTGCAGCACGCGGCCTGGCTTCTTGCCCGGCTGAGGCGAGACGATGAACAGGTGATTGCCATGGATAGGCCTGCCGTCATGGCCAACGGCAGTCAGCATTGCTCGATAGGCACCAGACGGCCAGTCGCTGCCGACACGGAATTCGAACGACGCTTCCCAACCGCAGCCCTCGGCCGAGCACTGGTCCGGACTGTCCTGCCAGCGCGACGCAATGCCCGATTTCTCCAACACCTTGGTCTCGGCGCCTCCGTCGCGGATAATCGTCATGCCGAAGGACGGAGCCGTCGAACTGACATGCAGTGTCACTGTCTCGCCGGCGCGATAGGAAAACCGGTCGCTGTAGCACCAGATCTCGCCGCGCTCGCCGTCCATGCCTGGCCACTCGTAGTAGTGGCCGCGCACCGCGTGGCGGCGCTGCTCGGCCGTCAGTCCGAAATCGGGGAATTCCGTAGGCAATCTGGTCATCATCGTACTCAGGCGGAAAGATATTTCTTGAGAAAGCCGCGGGTGCGCTCCTTCTGCGGCGCGCGGAAAATGTCGGCCGGCGGGCCTTCCTCGACGACCACGCCGCCATCCATGAACAGCACCCTGTCGGCCACCTCACCGGCAAAGCGCATTTCATGCGTTACGATGAGCATGGTCATGTGTTCGGCGGCAAGCTGTTTCATCACCGCGTTGACTTCGTCGACCAGTTCCGGGTCGAGCGCCGAGGTGGCCTCGTCGAACAGCATCACCTTGGGCTGCATGGCCAGCGCACGCGCAATTGCCACGCGCTGCTTTTGGCCACCCGAAAGCCGCGAGGGATAAGCGTCGATCTTGTCGGCAAGCCCGACCTTGGACAAGAGGCCATGCGCCAAGGCCCGGGCTTCGGCTTTCGCCATGCCTTTCAGGATCACCGGCCCCATCGTAATGTTCTCGATCACGGTCAGATGCGGGAACAGGTTGAAGTGTTGGAACACCATGCCCATCTGCTGGCGCACCTTGTTGATGTGCCGCTCGAAGGCCTGGCCGTGCAGCTTCTGGTTGACCTGCACGCCGTCGAGCCAGACGTCGCCGCCGTTCAACGTCTCGAGGTGGTTGATGGAGCGCAACAGCGTGCTCTTGCCGGAGCCGCTCGGCCCGATGATCGCCACGATCTGCCCACGCTCGACCGACAGGTCGATGCCTCTGAGAACCTCGACGGCGCCGAAGGATTTGCGTGCGCCGCGGACCTCGACCATTGGCCGCTGCGTGCTCATCGGGAAACCTCCACATGTCGTTCAAACCGATGCAAGGCCGCTTCGAGCACGAGGTTCAAGAGGTAATAGAGCGCGGCGGCCGTGATATAGAATTCGAAGGGGCGGAAGGTTTCGCTGATCGCCAGCTGCGCCGAATGAACCAGCTCGGCGATGCCGATGACCGAGACGATGGACGATTCCTTCAACAGCGCGATCAGGTTGCTGCCGATCGGCGGTGCGGTGTTGCGGATAGCCTGCGGTATCACGACGTAGCGCAGCGTCTGCCATTTGCCGAAACCGATACTGCGCGCGCCTTCCGTCTGGCCGGCATCGACCGCCACGATGCCCGCACGGATGACATCGGCATTGTAGACGGCAAAGTGCAGGCCAAGCCCGATGATGCCGGCGGCAAGGGCTGGGATGTCGATGCCGATCTGCACCAGGCCGAAATAGATCAGGAACAGCTGCAGCAAGAGCGGCGTGCCCATGAACAGCCACATGAAGGCGCGCACGGGATAGGCGAGGATCGCCGGCGCATAGAGCACGATGACGGCAAACAGGATGCCGCCGGCGAAGCTGAGTGCTCCTGCCGAGACGGTCAAGACGGTGGTCCACCAGGCGCCGGTCAACAGCAGATCCCAATAGGGCGCGATGACGGTGAAATCCAAACCTTGCATCGTGCTCTCCCGTCAGACGATGGCGAAGCGCTGGTCGAGCAGGTCGACGAGGCGGGCGACGGCGTAGACCATGACCATGTAGAGCAGGGCCGCGACGCCGAAGATCTCGAACGGCTTGTAGGTGGAGCCGATGAAGCGCTGGGCGGTATAGGTCAGCTCCACGACCGAAATGGTCGACACCAGTGCCGAGCCTTTCAGCAAGGCAACCGTGTTGACGCCGAGCGGGCGGATCATCAGCCTGGCGGCTTGCGGCAACACGACCTTTCGAAGGGTCTGGAAACGGCTGAAGCCGATGGTGCGGGCGGCCTCTGTCTGGCCCCGGTCGACCGCCACCACGGCGCCTCGGATCGACTCTGCCATATAGGCGCCGATGTTGAGACCGAGGCCGATCACACCAGCCGCGAAGGGATCGAGATTGATGCCGATCTGCGGGCCGCCGAAATAAAGCACGAAGAGCTGGATCAGGCAGGGCGTGCCGCGAAACAGGCTGACATAGGCCGTGCCGATAGCGCGCAGGATCGCGGATCTCGACATCCGTGCGCCTGCAGCCAGCGCTGCCGCGACCAGCCCCAGAACCAGGGCCAGCGCTGTCAGTTCCAGCGTCACCAGTGCGGCTTCCACGAAGAAGGGGAAGACGCGGCTCATCAAGGAGAAATCCATGGGGATAGCCCGGCAGAAATGGCGTTTGGACTCAGGCGAATTTGCGTCGCCCGAGGCCTCAGGAAATTAGCGGATGTCGCTGCCGACCCACTGCTTGGAGATCTTCTCGTAGGTGCCGTCGGCCATCATGCCGTCCAGTGCCTTCTGCATGGCCGCCTTGAGCTCCGGATTGTCCTTGCGGATGGCGATGCCGATGGCGACGCTGCCGCCCTCGATGTCGGGTGTGTCGAGCTTGCGCACCTTCTCGCCGGTTTCCTTGACGGCGACCATGACCGGAATGTTGTCGACGACGATGGCGTCGACACGGCCGGCTTTCAGCTCCAGCAGCAGTTCCGGCAGGCCCTTGTAGGTGCGGACATCCCAGCCACCCTGTTCGCGCGCCCATTTCTCATGCGTCTCGCCGAGCGTCACGCCGAGCGTCTTGCCCTTGAGCTCGTCGAGGCTCTGCACTTTGGAATCCTGGTTCACGAACACCGCACGGCCGGCATGGTAGTAGGGGCCGACGAAATCGACCACTTTCTCGCGCTCGGGGGTGATCGTCATCGAGCCGACCACGGTGTCGTATTTGTTGGCCAGCAGCCCGGCGATGATGCCGTCCCAGGCTGTGGTGATGATGGTGCCCTTGACGCCGATGCGTTCGGCAATGGCCTTGCCGATGTCGGCGTCGAAGCCGACGACTTCGTTCTGGTCGTTGACGAAGTTGAACGGCGGATACTGCCCGCTCATGGAAATCTTCAGTTCGCCCGCCGCCTTGATCTTCTCGAGATCGTCGGCCTGCGCCGAAACGGCGGTGAAGGCCGACGCGAGCAACAGCGCCGCGACCGCAATGCTGGAAAATAGTTTGTTCATCTGAATTCCTGGTCCTCTGGATGGAGCGCGAAGGCTTGTTCTTGGGAGGCGTTGGGGCGCTCTCCTGAGGTCAAGGATTGCCTTTGCGATAGCATTGCGCAAATAGATAATGGAAATAGGGAGCATAGATTTCAGGAATGGCCTTGCCACGCCCCGAACGCCTGGTCTGGGACCTCGACTGGAACCTTCTGCGGACATTCGTTGTCATCGCGGAAGTGAAGAGCATCACCCGGGCCGCCGAGCGCCTCAACCTCAAGCAGCCCAGCGTCAGCAATGCCTTGCGGCGCCTGGAGGACCGGGTTGGCCGGCGGCTGGTCGAACGCGACGCGACACGCTTCGAGCTCACCGAGGTCGGGCGGCTGATCTATGAGCAGAGTGTCGAAGTCTTCGGCTCGATATCGCAGCTGCCGCTCTTGATGCGGGGGATCAGCGACGACATCACCGGCCACGTCATGATCGCCACCGCCAGCCATGTCGTCTCGCCGCTTTTCGACCGGGCGCTGGCGGAGTTTCATCGCAAATACCCGCGCGCCAGCATCACCATTTCGGTTTCGGCAAGCACCGAAGTCGCCAAGCAGGTGCGGGAACGCCGCGCATCCTTCGGTATCTGCCTCGTCAGCCAGCGCGACCAGGCGCTGGACTATGCGATGGTCTACCGCGAATTCTTCGGCTTCTTTTGCGGCCCACAGCACAGGCTCTATGGGAAAACCGGACTGACGCTTGCCGATCTCAGGGGCGAGCCTTCGGTATCCTTCCAGACCGACCACATTTCGGACGCGTTGCGCCCAGTGGCGTTGCTGCGCAGCGAGGCCCGGCTGAATGCCGATGTCGTCGGTGTGTCCTCCAGCCTGGAGGAGGTGCGGCGCATGATCGTCGCCGGGCTCGGCATCGGCCCGCTGCCGCTGCATGTGGCGCAACGCGACGTGGCTGACGGCACGCTGTGGCGGCTGCCGCCCTACGACGCGCCGCCGGCAATCGATATCTTCCTGCTCACCAATCCCGACAAGGCGATGAATCGTGCCGAGAAGGCGCTGCTGTCTGGGCTGCAGGCGCTGATCGCCGAGACGCCGTTTGAGGAGCGCATTTACAATGGCTGAACAGCGGAAGCCGACCTATTCGGCGAGGTAGGCCGCCGCACGGTTGCGCATCGGTTCGTCCAGCGCCACCGAGGCCCGCGCGGCAAGGTCGAAGCGCACGCTGGTCGTGCGGCTCGACGCATGGACGATGCCGTCGAGCGACCCCGACATCACCTGTTCGAGGGTGATGGAGGTGCGGCCGATCTTCACCACATGCGAGCGGATGGTCAGCAGCGAGCCGGCTTTCGTTTCATGGCGATAGTCGATTTCGGTGCGTACATCGGCCCATCCGGTTGCCGAGGCCTGGCTGCTGTCCTGCCCGGCGATATGGCCAAGAAGCTGGAAACTGGCGTCGTCGAACATCGCAGCGTAGTGGCGCACATTCATGTGACCCATCACGTCGCACATCCAGGGATGCGCGACACCGACAAAGGTGACGAGGGATTTGTTCATGGGGATTGCTCCGTCCGCGATCGCGGACAGGGAATAACGAAATGCGCGGCGGCAGGCAAACCGGCTACCTAGGCCTGGTATTCGTTAGCCGCGCCCTTGGCCGCCTTCAGCAAAGCGACTATCTCAGGCGAGGCGGTATTTTCCGCCTGGGGAGCCAATATGCTCAGAGTGCAGAAGGTCAAGGTCGGCGACATCTACGTGCCGACGGCGCGCAAGAAGACATTGCATCCCGAGACCGTCCGCCATCTCGCCGAGGACATTCTGGAGAACGGCCTGAAGACGCCGATCCAGGTCCGCCACGACGGCAAGCGTCATATCCTCGTCGAAGGTCTGCACCGGCTGGAAGCGGCCAAGTGGCTCGGCGAGACCGAGATTGACGCCTATCTGGTGCAAGCCAAGCGCCACTGACGCGGGCTCGGCTCGCGGTCCTCCCCGCACATGGTCTCCAGATTTTTTCGCCGGCGGTGTCGGGTTGCGTTCTGTCGGCTCGTCCTTGGGACGGAAGCCAGATCAAACCCGAGGAGACCGCCTTGACCGCCAAGCTCGACATCGCCCCCGCCAACGACCGCGAACTGGTTGTCGCCGCATCATCGATGCGCCGCGCGAGAAGGTCTATCGCTGCTGGACCGACACCAGGCTTTTGACGCAGTGGTTCGCTCCGAAACCGTGGACGACGCCGCGCGCCGAAATGGATGTCCGCACTGGCGGGTCGAGCCTTGTGATCATGGCCGGCCCCGACGGCAATGAATTCCCCAACCCGGGCGTCTTCCTGGAAGTCATTCCCGGCAAGAAGATCGTCTTCACCGATGCCTATACAAAGGCTTGGGAGCCATCGGAAAAGCCGTTCATGACCGGCGTGCTGACCTTTGAGGACGAGGGCGAGGGCCAGACCCGCTACATCGCGCGCGTCCGGCACTGGAGTGTCGCCGACCGCGAACAGCACGAGGCGATGGGTTTTCACGCGGGCTGGGGCCAGTGCACCGACCAGCTCGAAGATCTCGCCAAGACGCTTTGAAATCGGACCGCCCTGACGACGACCGCGCCAGGTTCAGGAGGCCTTGGCGCGGCGTGGCTCACGCAAATGCTTGATGCCGCTCATCTCGACGAAATTCGTCGCTGCCTCCCAGAGATAATCGCCATAAAGAAACGGTTCGAAAGTCTCGGCGCCGCTCAGCGGCAAGGGCGCGATCTCGGCATCGACCCGCGGTTCATAGAAAAACGGGATCGAAAACCGCGCCGTCTTCGGCGCAATCACCCGGTGCCGTGTCGCCCGCACGCGTCCGCCGGTCCAGCGCTCCAGCAACTGGCCGAAATTGACCGCCAGCGTGCCGTTGGCGGGCGGCACGTCGATCCATTCGCCGGCGAGGTTTTTTGCCTGCAAGCCTTCGACGCCGTCCTGCGCCAGCAAGGTGACGAAACCGGAATCGGCGTGTTCGCGGCCGATGATGGTGCGTGTCTCACCCTTGTGGACCACCGAGAAGTCAGGCCCGCTGGTGTCGATGCCGGCATTGGCATCGCGCAGGGGGTAGCGGATCAGGCGCAGCGTCGAGATGCCATTGTCGAAATGGGGATCGAAGATCGTCTCCGGCAGGCCAAGCCCGCGCGCGATCGACTGCATCAGCGCCTTGCCGACCGTCTCCATCGCGCGGTAATAATCCGCCGCAGCCGCGCGCCAGCCGGGCAGGGTGTCTTCGGCCGGCAAGGGCGTCGGCTCGCATAGCGGATCGTCGGATACCGAACGGCCAGCTGCACCAGCGATATCCGGCCCCATGTCGATGCCTTCCTTGTAGGAGACGGCAGTCGGCTGCAGCGGGAACCATCCGCGATAGACGTTCTTTTTTGTCTGGTCGAAATTCCAGCGCAGCAATTTCTGCTTCTCTGTGTCGGGAAGGGCGAAGATGCGCAGCAATTGCGCTCTTCTGTCCGGCATCAGCCAGTCGTCGCCGGGAAAATCGCGGACCGCCATGAAACCTATTCCCGAGGCAGCGGCCATGATGCTGGCGTCGGCGCGGTCGCGGGCGGCCGAGGGCGGCCCGAACAGATCCGCGATGCCGATGGTTTCGATGTCTTGCGTCATGATCAGAATCCCACCGCATCACGGTAATCGATGGCTTTGTATCAAAGCTTTTCAATTGACCCAATCGGTCTTGCCATTTACCTCGGCCGCACACTCTCGTCAGGGATCACGGTGATGGCTAAATATCAGGGCGGGTGCCTCTGCGGAGCGGTGCGCTACAGCGCCGACGCAGCGCCCATCAACGAACGCATCTGCCATTGCCGGCTTTGCCAGAAGGCGATCGGCGCCGCCTTCAACGCACGCGTGTTGTTTCGCATCGACGATGTGACGATCGAGGGGCCGTTGGCGATGGTGAACACCTCGCCCGATCTCAAGCGCGGGTTTTGCCCAAGCTGCGGCACGACGATGTTTTCGCGTCGCGACTCCGCCGGCATCATCGGTATCACCACCGGTTCACTCGACGACCCCACTTTCTTCAGGCCGCAGATGCATATTTTCACCGCCTCGAAGCAGCCCTGGGTGGTGCTGGATGACGGCCTGCCGCAACATGAAGGCGCTCCGCCGCCAGGCTAGGTCTTTCGTTCTCCCTTGTGGGAGAAGGGAAGGTGAAACCATGACCAAAATTTAATCCAAAACAACACGCGATAGCCGGCAAAACGTCATTGGCGGGCCATTATTGTCTTCCTATCTATGCTGCGCGGGCCGGCATTCGAGGAGACGACGGATGAACGACAGCATCAGCACCCTGGACGAGCTTTTGAGCGATCCGATGGTCTTGCTTGTCATGGAGCGCGACCGAGTGCGCCCGGAACAGGTGCGCATGTTGCTCGAACGGGTCCGTAGCAGGGTGCCCGATGGTGCCCGTGCCGACGAGCCGGTCGTTCCGCCGGCCCATATAGTGGCCAAAAGTTGTTTCCAGCAATGGCTGCGCAGTTAGGCGCGGTCAGTTGGAACTAGCCGGCAAATAGCTGTAATGACTGCGGAAATAGGCGATTTTGAAGCCCAGCCGCGCATAGTTGCGATAGGCTGGGCCGTCGCGGTCGTCGTACGGCGCCTCGATATCGGCGGCGAACAGTTTCGCGCCGGCCGCAATCCCGTCGCGCACCAGCGCTTCTGCAAGCACCGCGTCGAGATCGAAGCTCGGCGCCATGATGCCCGGCACCGGCGCTTCGATGCCGCTCCAGGCCGTGCCGTCGGCGCCGATGAACAGCGAGCGCACCGCCACCACCGCGCCATCCCACCTAGCGATGTAGTGATGCCAGCCCTGCCGGCCGACCAGAGCCAGCAGCCAGGGTGAGGTGGGCAGCCGGTAGCTTTTGTCGATGAAGCCGGCCCACTCGCTTGCCGATGCCTTCGTCACGCGTTCGACTGAAACCCCGTCAATAATGAAGAGCGGCTCGGATGACAGCGGTTCGGCCTCGCGATAAATCCGCTCCCAACCGCCTTGGCGCTGCAGGCCGCGCGCCTCGAGCCAGCATCTGAGGCGTGATGGTTCGGTGTGCGGATTGACGTAGAACCAGGGCCGCGAAATGCCGGCGGCGCGGTAGTGCGCCAGCAGCGTGTCGAGCTGGCTTTCGGAGGCCGGGCTGTCGACGCCGAAATTCTTCACGCAGTTGAAATGGACGAACGGGATCGTCGTGCAGGTGGTCCAGGTGAGGTCGCCTTCTCCCGCTATCGAAAGCCCTTGCCTTGCCGCGAAATCGGCCGGCGCGGCGGCATAGAGGTCGAGCCAGGCGTTCACCTCGGCGCGCTCGATAATACGGCTGAGGTCGCGCGAGACATCCTCGATCGCGATGCCAGGCGGGTGTGGTTCCGGCAGGGGCTGTAATTCCGACAGGGCGGTCGGCATGGCTCTCCTCCGTCATTTAACTTACAGTGTAAGATTAGCGGAGAATAATATGAACAGCCGGCTTGTCAAGCGGCGCCTTACAAATCCGTAAATAGGATTCCGGGGATCGCCAGACTATTGCTCGGCGGGGATCGCCCCTCATGGTTGTTCGACAGAAAGGCTCGATATGGCTGACATCTGCACTCAAGGCGTAGACACCGGCTTCGTCGGCCTGGGATTTGCCAAAGTCGCCTTTCTCGGCCTGGTGCAGGGCATCACCGAATTGCTGCCGATTTCCTCGACCGCCCACATGCGCATCGTGCCGGCGGTACTCGGCTGGCAGGATCCGGGGTCCGCCTTCTCCGCCGCCATGCAGCTTGCCGCCCTTGCCGCCGTGATCAGCTATTTCTGGGGCGATGTGAGGGATATTCTGTTCGGTTCGCTCGACGCTCTCACGCGGCGCGATTTCGCCGACCGGCATTTCCGGCTGGCTTCCTGGATCGTGCTGGCGACGATCCCGATCGTCATTGCCGGCGTCGCGCTATCGGGCGTTCTCAACGCCTGCAATTCGCCGCTGCGCAGCCTGAGCGTGATCGGATGGTCCTGTATCGCCATGGCGATCCTGCTGGCTCTCGCCGAGATTTTCGCCCGCCACAAACGCACCATCGGCGAAGCCTCGCTCACCGATGCGCTGCTTGTCGGCGTGGCGCAGATTGGCGCGCTGATACCCGGCGTCTCGCGTTCTGGCTCGACCTTGACGGCGGCGCTGGGGCTCGGCTTCAAGCGGGCCGAGGCGGCGCGCTTCTCGTTCCTGCTCGGACTGCCAGCGATCGCGCTTGCCGGCCTCAAGGAGCTGTGGGAACTGCATAAGGTTCACCTCGACGCCCATGGCTGGTCGGTTCTTGCCACCGGGCTGGTCGTCGCCTCGATCTCCGCCTTCTTCGCCATCTGGGGCCTGATGCGCGTGCTGGAACGCTTCTCCGCCTGGCCTTTCGTCATCTACCGCGGCCTGCTCGGCGTCGTCCTGTTGCTCGGCTTGGCGATGGGGTGGCTGGCTTAGCAGGCCCAGTGTTGCGTGACGGCAACCAGTTGGGCGCGTGAGTCGATCCCCCGGAGATGTGATCGCCAGGGCTGATTGACTTCGGAATATAACCGCCCTTAACATTCTGTTAACAAAACAGATGGGTGGGGCCGGATGGCATCCTCGACGGGTTGGCGCCGCAAGGCGAAGGGGCTGGCGGTTGCCGTGGCCGTTTTCTATTCGGTGGCGGGTTCGGCCTATGCTGCGCCTGCTTCCATGGTTATCGGCGGCTCGACCTCCCAGCCCATCGGCCACTATGATTTTTGCAAGATCCATGTCGCCGAATGCTCGATCCGCTCGCCCGACAGCGTGCCGGAACACCTGAACAGCAAGCTGCTGCACGATATCTCGGCCGTGAATCTCTCGGTCAACACGCGCGTCAAGCCGATGAGCGACATGGACAATTACGGCAAGGACGAGTGGTGGGCCTATCCGGACAATGGTTTTGGCGATTGTGAGGATTACGCGCTGGAAAAGCGACGTGAGCTCAACAGCCTGGGCATTGCCATAGCCAATCTTTTGATGACAGTGGTTCGCAAGCCTGACGGCGAGGGTCACGCCGTGCTGACGGTGCGCACCGACAAGGGCGACTTCATCCTCGACAATCTGACCGACAAGGTCCGCCTCTGGAACCAGACCAGCTATCGCTACCTGAAACGGCAGGCGAGCGACAATACGGGGCACTGGGTCTCCATCCTGGGTGGCGACGAACAGCTGGTCAGCGCCGTCAAATAGTCGAGATCTTTGTATTGACGCAATTCCGGACGGAAAACCGCTTCACACTTTTCCTGGAATTGCTCAGTTGGCCCCGCCGCGGCCGAGCTTGAAACCCGACCCGACCCTTTCGTGCCGGCCTTCCATGGTGCCAGCAAGTGGTGATAACCACGAGAGCTGATTGAATCTGGCATCCGCAGGCGCATGGACTTTCTGACACTTCTCAACTCCGCGCCCCTGCTTTTGGGGTTGGTCAAGGCAGCACTGCCGCAGGCGGTCGCCACGACGATGGCTTTCAGCCAATGGTTTGTGTCGCTGCCGCCGTGCCGCGACTTCGCCTTCGAGGCGACCAGCTATCTCATCTGCGAGGTCGATCCGAAGCTGTATTCGATCGAACTGTTCTGGAAGGATACGGCCGGCAAGCCATTTCAGTCGCTGCACAATCTCGACGCTGCCCAGCGCGCGGCCGGCCGCACCATGCTGTTTGCCGTCAACGCCGGCATGTATCATCCAGACCTCAGGCCAGTTGGCCTCTATGTCGAGCGCGGCCAGGAAATGGCCGGCGTGAAGACGGGATCGGGAAGCGGCAACTTTTCGCTCCAGCCGAATGGCATCTTCTACATCACCGGCGGCAAGGCCGCGGTCCGGGCGACCAGGGACTTCGTTAGGAAGCGGCCGTCCACCGACTATGCGACGCAATCCGGGCCGATGCTGGTGATCGACGGCCAGCTTCATCCGAAATTCCAGTCCGACGGCACCTCGCGAAAAACCCGCGACGGCGTCGGGGTGCGCAAGGATGGTGTCGCGGTCTTTGCCATTTCGAACGGCACGGTGAATTTCCATGCATTCGCCCGGCTGTTTCGGGATGCGCTCGGCTGCGACAATGCGCTGTTTCTCGATGGCACGATATCGAGCCTGTTCGCGCCCGCGATCGGCCGCAACGACGATTACTGGAATCTGGGGCCGATGATCGGGGTGTTCAGGAAAAGGGGCTAGGCTCGCGCCGTTCGCTTGCCCCGAAACTTGAAAACAATCACCGCTACGACGATCAGGGCAGCGACGGCGATCCCCGCCAACCCGAACCGGCTGGTCACATCGAGCTCGGGAATGCTGCCGGCGCCCTTGGCCACCAGCCATCCCGGCGACAGCACGACGGGAGCCCAGATGATCGCCGACAGGATGTTGGCGATCTGGAAGCGGCGCCGGTGCATGCCCATCATGCCCGCGACCAGCGGCACGGTGGCGCGGACCGGGCCGAAGAAGCGGCCGACGAAAACCGCTGCAAAACCATAACGATGGAAGAATAGCCGCGCCCTGGCGACCTCGCGGCGGTGGCGATTGAGCGGCCATTTGTGGACGACACCGCGCCCCAGCCATCTGCCGAGGAAGTAGGAGATGGTATCGCCGAGCGCCGCCCCGATCATCGCAGCCAGAAGAACGGGCAGAGGCTGGACGATGCCGGCTCCCACCAGGCCGCCGACAATGATGAGCACCGTCGTGCCGGGCAAGAGGATGCCGACCAGCACCAGCGACTCACCAAAGGCCAGCAGCCCGACCACGAGGCCTGCCCAGGCCTGATGGTTCTCGATGAAACAAACGCTCTGGTCGATGAACGACTGCACGCAGGCTCCCTGTTAAAAGCGTTTCTCAGCTGCCGCTGTCGAGCAGGCTTCTGAGTTCGCCGAGCTTGTCGTTGACGAGCCAGCCGTAATAATTCTCGACCGGCAGCTTGCGGCCCTTGCCGCCGGCAACCGCCGCGCGCAGGTCGGCCGCGCGCTGCCGGGGCTGGCCGACATTGTAGAGCGTGGCGGTGATGCCCGGGTTGCCTGATATGTCGAAGCCCTGTTCCTTGTAGGCGTCGATGGCGTCGCGCACGATCGCGGCGATGTAGACGATGCTGCGGTCGGGATCCATGACATCGCGATAGATCGCCTGCGGATGATCCGGCGTCAGCCTGTCGTAGCCGGTGATCTTGTTGACCAGATCAGTCACCTCGAGCGCGGTCAGCGGGCTGATCTGGCCAAGGCCGAAGGTCTGGCCGGCGAAGAAGGGCTGGAAGAAGGCCTGTTGGAAGGTCTGGGCCTCATAGGTGACGCCGTCGACCGTCTTGCCGCGGAAATGCTCGACCCACACCCTGTCGCGGCAGCTCCACAGGGTGGCGCTGTCCTTGGCCTCGGCGCAGGCGGCGAATTCCGGCCGCTGGATAAAGGTCTGCACCGGCACGCCCTTGTAGCGGAAGGCAAAGTCGAGGCCGGAATAGGACAGCGCCTTCACATAGTAGGACTGGACCGAACCGACAGCGGTCACATTGTAGGTATGTTCGCCGACCAGCGCTCCGACAATATGGATGGGATCGATATCGTAGGCCGCCGCCACCTGCTTGATGTGCGCCACCAGTTTCTTCTCTCGCTTCAGCAGCGCGACGATCTTCTGGTATTTTTCCGCATAGGTGGTCTTGAAGGCGCGGGTTCGCGTTGCCGATGCGTCCGGGATAGGCGGTTGCGTCTGCGAGCGATTGCCAGGGGGAACAACGACGAGCCCGCTGGCATGAGCTGTGCCGGCCAGCAGCGTTCCGCCGCAGGAGAGGGCCACGAGCAGGGGGACCAGGAGAAGCCGCTGCAACGCAATCATCGGGCGCCTTTTGGGGAATCGTGGGAAATGCCTGCGGCAAACGCCGCATGCTCGTCTCAACAGCCACATAATGGCACTGTCAAGGCTCAGCCGGCCGGCGACGGCGAATGTCTGAAACGGGTCACAGTCATGGTAAAAAACTTGATTCAAACTTTATTGGTAATTTCTCGTTCATAACTAGGCTGGTTGTCCGTCGGCCGTTGCCTTCGGTCTGTTGTGTTTCGAGTACAGGTCCAGATGCGGTTATCAGGCGCCATCAGTTTCGTGATCGCATCGCTGTGCCTCGCCGGCTGTTCGTCGACATCGGGCATGGACGCGCTCGACATGCAGAAGCCGTCGAATGAAACCACCAGTTCGGTGCTGCGGCCAAGCGCACCGATCGCATCCGTTCCCGTGACCAAGGCCAGCAATGCGCGCAAGCTGGCCGAGGCCGCGCCAGCTGACGACAATGCTCCGCCTTTCGGCCTGGCGGAGGAAGAGACGGTGGCGTTTCCCGCGCCGGAATTGCCCGACAGCGTGGATCCGCCGGTCGAACCAGCAGCCCTGGTCTCGCCGCCAAAACTCTTGTCGCGGGCAGCCCCTCCGATGCTTGCCGGGCCGGTCACGCGTTACGGCTTTCGCGATGCCAAGCCGATCAATTTCGGCCGCTCCTCGCCCCGCCACCTTGCCGTGCATGGCGTCGACGTCTCGCGCTGGCAAGGTAACGTCAACTGGGAGAAGCTGCGCGCCCAGGGCGCCAACTTCGCCTACATCAAGGCGACAGACGGCGGCGACCATCTCGATCCGATGTTCATGAGGAACTGGCGCAATGCCGATGCCGCCGGTCTGAAGCGCGGCGCCTATCATTTCTTCTACTGGTGCCGCACCGCCGGCGAGCAGGCCGACTGGTTCATCCGCAACGTGCCGAAGATGGATGGCGCCTTGCCGCCGGTGATCGACGTCGAGTGGAATGGCGACTCCTCCTGCCAGCGGCGCCCGTCGCGCGAAAAGGTGCTGGAGAAGATGCAGGTGTTCATGGACAAGCTGGAGCGTCACTACGGCCAGCGTCCGATCATCTACACCTCGCCCGATTTCTATCGCGACAATCTCCAGGGCGCTTTTCTCGACTACCCCTTCTGGCTGCGCGCGGTGGCGCGGCATCCGTCAAAGGTCTATCCCGGCCGCAAATGGCTGTTCTGGCAGTATTCCGGCTCCGGTCTGTCGCACGGTGTGACCGGCCGCATCGACCTCAACGTCTTCCATGGCGACGAGCGGCAATGGCGCGCCTGGGCTGGCGGCGGTGGCCGTCAGATGATGGCCGACGCGGATTAGGCTTCGCGTCGCCCTTCGCTCTGGTTCTGCCGCCTATTGGAGCTGGTTGCTCCCGCCATTCCTCTCCTCGCTCAGCCGCAGCTTTCTCCTCAATGCCATGATCTCGGCAATCGCGGCATCGATCATGGTGAGGAGCGTAATCGTATCGTGCTGGGTGGGGTCGGCCCTGACATAGGCGAGCTGGTTGACGATGTCGGTGTCGTCCTCGGTTTCGTCGCTCATGGCATCTTCCGGTTGTTATCTTCCAGACGTTGTCATTCCATCCGATCCGCCGTCAAATTGTACCTATATCACTTCGTCGTGTGGATGGTCGCCCATTCAACCGGTCCGATCGGCTTATCTTGGACGACGGCGTCGCGATTCGTCGAAGGTGGCAAAAGCCAGAACCGCGGAAAATGACGCGAAGCTGAGCAGCACTGCGGCGATAACCATGAGGTCGTAAGTCGACATGTTCGTTCTCCTTGGGATGATGGCCGAGGAGACAGCACGGGCGATGCGTCCGCGTTGATCTGGATCAACCGATCGGCCGATGCAGGGGCCGTGCGCAACGCGGGGTGGCTGGCCGAGGGCGGAAAGAGGCGAGATTTATATCGCTCTTCATCCTCGGCTCTTATTGGCGCCCTAGGATGAAGCCGAGGGCTCGTCGATCATCGCCTCGATGTTGTAGCCGTCGGGGTCGAGCACGAAGCAGGCGTAGTAGCTCACCGCATAGTTGGGACGCGGGCCCGGTGCGCCATTGTCTTTGGCGCCGGCTGCCAGCGCCGACTGGTGGAACGCATCGACCTCTGCCTTGCTGCCGACGCGGAAGGCAACATGCAGATGGGTGAGCGGCGGCGCCTCGCCGGTTCGCTGGATTTCGAACAGGCAGCCATTGCCGACGTCGAAGGCCCAGAACACGCCTTCCTTGCCGAAGGACAGGCGATATCCCAGGGGCGCGAAAGCGGTTTCGTAGAAGAGCCTGCTCTTCTCCAAGTCACCCACTTCGATGGTTATGTGATCGATCATCTGGTCCTCTGTGGGGGTGAACCTTGCAAGCCTATGTCTGGCGCGCTTCCTGCATCCGAATCTCCGCAGTCTGGGCCAGCACCCAATCCCGGAACACTTTGATCTTCGGTGTGTTGCGGCGGCTTTCCAGATGCACCAGCCAATAGCCGTCGCCGTCGGATCCAAGGACGTCGAACGGCTGTATCAACTGACCGTTCGCCAGCAGGGCGCTGTAGATATTGCGGGTGAGGATGGCCGCGCCCCGATCGGTCAGCGCCGCCATTGCATCATAGGCCTGCGAACCCAGCATCGGGCCCGCAATGACACGATCGGGCTCGAAGGGTACGCCGGCCGCTTCGAACCAGATTTTCCACCAGGGATCGTCGGCACAGCACAGCGGCACCTTGTAGAGATCCTCGGGGCGGCGGATGCCTCCCACGCTCTCGGCCAGTTTTGGGCTGAGCATGGGCGTATAGTCGGCCTTGAAAAGATAGTGCGCCGTCAGACCGGGCCAATTTCCGGTGCCGGTCCGGATGCCGATGTCCATGTCCTCGCGTGTGAAATCGACCAGCCGGGGCGATGTATTGACCTTCACGGCAAGATCGGCATGCATCAGCTGGAATGTTCCAAGCCACACGGCCAGCCAGTTCGTCGCGAAGGTTTCCATGGTCGTCACCGACAGCACGCCGGTCGCTCCACCCTTGGTCGCGACCCACGCATCCGCCAGCGCCGAGAAAGCGCCGGATGCATGCGGCGCCAGCTGCTGCCCGGCCTCGGTCAAGGCAATTTGCCTTGTTTTTCTTATGAAAAGCGGTGTTCCGGCGCGTTCTTCCAGCACCTTGATCTGATAGCTGGCCGCCGACTGTGTCATGCCGAGTTCTTCGGCCGCCTTGGTAAAACTGCCCAGTCTGGCTGCGGCTTCAAAGACCCTGATAGCCCCTAGTGGAGGCAACTCCCAACTCATGACGCATCAATCCTCCTGATGCATGGTACGCGAGGTTCGATTGGAAACCAAGACCGGAAAACGGCATGCTCGGTCATCAACTCGAACCCGAAAGGACCACGGCAATGACCCTCTACAACACGCTTCGCCGCCCGGTGCTCGACCTCTTTACCGCACCGTTCAGACCCCGCAGGCGCGGGCTGCTCGACCAGCGTTGCCTGTCGGATCATTTCCTGCGCGATATCGGCGTGCTCGACGGACACGTGTCTCCCGGCACCGTTCGCTGAAGAGCTTTTGACTCACATGGACGCTGGGGAGGGAAAGATGGATGTGTTGTCGCAGGCTCTGGCGAAGAGCCGTCAAACGATCAGTGCTTATGAGGACTATGCGGATCGCTACGATACCATCGTGCGGCATGTTCCCAACCCAAGAGAGCAGGCATCGCTGAAGCGCCTCGTGGCGATCGCCGGCACAGCCGGCCGGATTCTGGAAGTCGGGTCGGGAGCCGGATATGACGCGGACTTTCTGGAGGGCCTGGGCGTCAAGGTTCGCCGCACTGACGCAACCAAGCGGTTTCTCGAGCTGCAGGCCGCGCGCGGCAAGCATGGTGAGCTTCTCGACCTCCTCACCGATGATCTCGGCGGGCCCTATGATGCCGTCCTGGCGCTCGCCGTCCTGATCCATGTGCCGCGCGACCAGATTGACCAGGTGCTGGCCAAGATAACCGGCTCGCTGCGGCCAGGCGGCGCCTTCCTTGTATCGATGCGCAATGGCGATGGCGAGACGGACAGCAACTATCACACGGTCTTGTGGCGCAGGGACGACTTCGCGGCCCGTCTCGAAGCCGCCGGGCTGGTGCTTCTCAGGGACGATTTCAACATTGGCCGCAACAGCGAGGAATGGAACACCTTCCTGGCTGTAAGGCCGGCATGAAGGGATCTTCTCCCTTCTCCCACAACAACGGGAGAAGGAGAGGGCGCGCGTGACGTCCGGCCGCTCATCTCTCGGCTTTGCGAATAGGCGAGACATTGCCGCCGCAGTGCTGTCTAGTACCGGTTCCTGTACTCCGGGGGGATCAGGGTGGAACTGGAACTCAAATTTCTGCTGGTCGGATTTGCCTGCGCGGTCGCCGGCATGTTGTCGCTTATCACCTTCGTGAAATGGCGCGAGGTTCGGGCGCTCAGCCACTGGTTGCCGACGCCGGGAAAGATCATCTCCTCGCGCGTCGAGGCACGTGAGGTGCGAAGCTCGGGCGCTGGCTCGGACAGCAGCGATACCACCGAGATGCGCAATTTTCCGGCGATCACCTTCGAATACAAGGTGGGCGGCAAGAAATTTCAAAGCTCGCGCTACAGCGTGAAGGAGAATTTGGGGAATTTCGAAGTCCCCGAAACCCTTGCGCAGTTCCCCCGCGGCGCGGAGGTGACCGTCTTCTACAATCCCGCCGATCCCAGCAAGGCCGTGATCGAGCGCACCATGCCGGACGGCGCCTTCAAGTTCATGTTCCAGCTCTCGGCAGGGCTGGTGATCGGCGCAGCGGTGCTGGTGTTTTCCGTCGGCGGCGTGCTGGAGGCGATCCGGCCGCATTTGCCCAAGCCGCAGAATCTCGGCGCGGCGGCACTGCTGCTGTTCATGGGCCTGTTCGCCCTGCGCATGGGTTTTGCCCAGAAGTCGCTTGCCGAGCAGGCGGCAAAATGGCCGATGGCCGCCGGCCGCATTGAGTCCTCGGGTCTGCAGGCGCTGCGAAACTATAGCGGCTATCGACGCTGGCGCACCGTGTTCAAATCCCGCATCGTCTACAGCTATGGCGTCGCCGGCCAGCGCTACACCTCCGACCGCGTCACCTTCGGCGCCACGGTGACGGCTTCGCTGCCCGGCCTCGTCAACGGTCAGGCACGAAGCTATGCCGAGGGCAGCAAGGTCGACGTGCACTATGACCCCGCCAACCCGGCCTCGGCGGTGCTCGAATGCCGGGTGCGCGGGCTCTGGCTGCTATGGGTCTGTTCGGCAGGATTTCTCGGCGGCGCTGCCTTTCTGGTCGGGCTGGTGTGAGGACAGGTTTTGGCTCCAAAACGCTTTCCCGGAGATATCCGGTGATCCTTCGCAAATTGGCCTTTGTTTTCCTGGGCCTGCTCGGCCCGATGCAGGCGGCGAGCGCCAAGGAATGTCTGCTAAGCCACGCCACCTACCGCGAGCCGCGTTCGGGCGCCGTTCTGCAATTCCGGCCGCTCGACAATGAGCCGGCGGCGCTGACGGCGCAGGTGTTTTCGCTGCGCGTGCCTAACACCGACAAAAACCTGCCGGCCGACATCACCTGGACCAACGGCAAGAATTCGTTTCCGCTCGGCACCATCCGCCACGCCTGCACCGACGACGACCGCGAAGCGGGCCTGCAGGATGGCAGCGGGCTGTGCAGGATATGGGACGGCCAGGTCTACGCCTTGACCGGCGGCGGCGCCGAGCAGTTGAATTCGCGCGAAGCGACACCGGCGCCGAAAGGGCTGCTGCTGCCCGATTTCGGTGTGGCTTTCACTGAATGGGCCGATTTCGCCAACGCCAATCCGGATGGCTCGGCCTGGGATGCTTTTACTCTGACAGGATGCAGCGATGACTAGCGCCATGAGATCGATCGCTTGGACCAGCATCCTGTTTGCGTCTGTGACGATATCCGCCGCGGCACGCGCGGACGAGCCCGCGCCGTCACGCCCGCCGATCGACAAATGCGTCTGGGAAAAAATGGCCGACAAGACGATCGGCCTTGCCGCCTGGGCGCAGCGCTGCGACTTCGGCTTCCGCCAGATCCATTTCGAATTCGCCAGCAACGCGCTCGCCATCAAATACAGCGATGGCGGTGACGCCAATCCTTTGGTCGAGGTGTTCGACATCAAATCAGGCGAGACCGCCGAGGCTGCCGTGCACCGGCTGTTCCTGGAAAAGACCGACAAGGCCATCAGCGCGCGCTGCATGCTGGCGCCTTACACGGAGGGCACCGTGCCCGCCGGCGTCAAGCGCTACACATTCAGCCCCGACGCCGCCTATGCGAAAGAACCGAAAGCGCTTGCCAACCCCGACGAGGTTCCCGAACCGCCCTGCGGCGACTGGGGCGAAATGCCTGACGGCATCCAGTATTTCGAGGTGCCGGCAGGTGAGGGGCGGAAGGTGCTGTTCGTCCGGGTGGGGCAGGACGAGCCGTTGTTTGACGAGCAGACGCTGCGGGTGTTGCCGCCAAATTGAATGACCTTTCCAGCCAAAGGGGACGTTGCGAAAACGCCGTCATCATAACCGACCTTGATCGAGAGCAGGCGCTCAAAAGGTCACGAGATCCGTGTGGCCGAAACCCTTCGAGTAGTCGAGCACGGAGATGACTGAAGGCACCACACGGAAGATGCGCACCTGCTCCGGCGTCGGCATCGCGAATGGCATCGAGGCTTGTGGCGGATATTTCATCGGCATCATCCTCAGAACCTTCTCGGCCTCGGCCCTGTCTGTGACCGGCTGTGCCCGTGCCGCCATGGAAAGGCCAGTGATCTCCATTACCTGAGGCGTGTCGTGATCGATGGTCAGCGACAGGCGATCGTCCCGCGCCAGATTCGCCGCCTTCTGGCTGTCTAGCCCGCAAAGAAAATAGAGGGAAAGGCCGTCATTGACGTAACCCACGGTGGTCGCCTGGGGCCAGCCGTCCGCCCTCAGTGTTGCGACCGTCATGATGCGGTGCTGATCAAGGAGCGTCTGAATCTTGTCTCTGATCTCTGCGTCCATCGCTCGTCTCCAAGGTCGTTCTTGACGGTGACGATAGTGAGGCGTGGATCGCCTGGCCTTGACGGACATCAAACGTATGGAGGAAAGACGCCGCTCTGCCCGGCGGACTGAGCCTCGCATTATGCCAACCGGCGTCAATCGTTAATGTTCAGCCCCAAGGCTGCCTACGCGAAAGAACTGAAAGCGCTCGCCAGCCCCAACGAGGTTCCCGAACCGCCGGCGACTGGTGCGAAATGCCTGATGGCATCCAGTATTTCGAGGTCCCGGCGGGTGAGGGGCGGAAAGTCCTGTTTGTGCGTGTGGGCCAGGACGAGCCGTTGTTTGACGAGCAGACGCTGTGGGTGTTGCCGGCGGGCTAGGTGCTGATAATCATATAAATTCCGATAGAATTATATGTAATACTTGTTGGCGTCTTTTATTGCTATCTTCGCTGCAGTTATCGAAATTCCCGCCTCAGAAGCTAGTTTCTTTGGGTCTGAGTAGTTTTTAGATATAGATTTTGGCGCCAAAATATATGCTGCAAATCTTTTCGCTTGATATTCCGAACTGTGCATTCCTTTGGCTTGCATAACGCGCTTTTCTGAATGCTCAGATCTGTGCATGTTGAACTTGGAATTGAAGAAATCAGAATGGAGTAGAACGTGACCAAGCTCATGCGCTATCGTCATACGCGAGCGGTCATCACCTTCACATGCTGCAATATAAACACTTTCTGATACAACTATACTTATGGGATCATAGCCTGTGTAAGCCGGAGTGGTCATCTCTCTATCCGGCCTTACAACAAACCTGTATCCTTTTATGATTTTGGGCAGCTCAAGTTCGACGATATCTATGACGTCAACCCATGTTTTATCTGCCACTCCAAATTTGGCCCGCACCGCATCTGCTATGCGGGCCAAAGCTGAGGCACTCAGGGCTCTTCCGATGTAGAATTCGTCAGCCATCTGCGATCCTTGTATCGCGTGAGAAAGACGACATTCGTCAAATCGGCTGCCGAAGAGTTCGATATCGAACCAGCAGCAGGCGGCTCGACTCGTTTGCGTCTGTCCCGCTCATCTTCCTCATACCAATGCATGAGGAAGTCGAGGTTGCTACCAAAAAACTGTGCCATGGCTTCAATCTGGGGAATTGTGGCCACACTCTCCCCGCTTTCCACACTGCAGAGTTCGGATGGCGACATTCCAAGCTTGTATGCTGCTTCATACAGCCTCAGCCCTGCTTCGGCGCGACAGTCTCTGCAAAATTTGGCAATTCGACTCATCAGGGCAGCCCTCGACACGCCTTCAGCCTCAGCTGCACCCGCTCGTCGCGCCGCACGTGTCGCACTTTTCACACGTCCCGTTCCGCACCATCGTAAAGTTCTGGCACTCGGAGCAGGAATTGCCGGTGTAGCCTTGCAGCAGCGACTTGGCGCGGCGGTCGGCGGCGAGTTTCTTCGCCTCGGCGGCTTCATTGGCCGCGGCGTCGGTGAACAGCGCTGCCGTGGTGTCGGAAGCAGAGCCGGCCACTTCCTCGAAGGCGATGTCCTCGGCCAATTCCTTGGCCCGCTCCTCATAGTCTCGCTTGTAGGCGATCGCCTCGTCGCTGGCCGGCTTCAGGGCCAGCACGTTGGAGCCGGAGAAAGCAGTCGGCGCCGAGCGGGCAGGGGCGCCGGCGCCGGCAAAGCCCTTCGGCTCGTTGCCGATTGCCCTCGACACCAGCTTCACCGGCGAACCGCGGGTCAGCCCCTTGGAGACGGCGTCGGTCTTGCCTTCGCTGATACCACGGCCGAGTGCGGTGTTGGAGAAGTCCGACTGGTCGACATGGGCAAGGTCGTTGCGGCCGAGATAGGAGATGGCCAGTTCGCGGAACACGTAGTCGAGGATCGACGTCGCGCTCTTGATGGCATCGTTGCCGATGACCATGCCGGCCGGCTCGAACTTGGTGAAGGTGAAGGCGTGCACGTATTCGTCGAGCGGCACGCCGTACTGCAGGCCGAGCGAAATCGCGATGGCGAAGTTGTTGAGAAGGCCACGCAGCGTGGCGCCTTCCTTGTTCATGTCGATGAAGATCTCGCCGAGGCGGCCATCATCATATTCGCCGGTGCGCAGGAAGATGGTGTTGCCACCGATCTTGGCCTTCTGCGTATAACCCTTGCGGCGGCCGGGCAGCTTTTCCTGCTCGCGCGACACGCGTTCGATGATGCGCTCGACGATCCGCTCGGTGATCTGCGCCGCGCGCGCCGCGGCCGGGGCCGCGATCAGCTGTTCGACCGCATCGTCCTCATCCTCCTCGCCATCGGCGAGCAGCGAGGCATTGAGCGGCTGCGACAGTTTCGAGCCGTCGCGGTAAAGCGCATTGGCCTTCAGCGCCAGCTTCCACGACAGCATGTAGGCGCCCTTGGCGTCCTCCACCGTCGCATCGTTGGGCATGTTGATGGTCTTGGAGATGGCGCCGGAGATGAAGGGCTGCGCCGCCGCCATCATCTGGATGTGGCTGTTGATCGAAAGCGAACGCTTGCCGATCTTGCCGCAAGGGCTGGCGCAGTCGAACACGGCGAGGTGTTCGGCCTTGAGGAAGGGCGCGCCTTCCAGCGTCATCGCTCCGCAGACATGGATGTTGGCGGCCTCGATGTCCTTCCTGGAAAAGCCCATCGCCGGCAGCATCTCGAACGAGAAGTCGTTGAGCTGCTCGTCGGTGAAGCCAAAGGTCTCCTTCACCCAGTCGGCGCCGAGCGTCCACTGGTTGAAGACGAACTTGATGTCGAAGGCCGACTTCAGCGCGGCGTTGAGCGCCGCGATCTTGTCGTCGCTGAAACCCTTGGCCTTGAGCGAGCCGGGGTTGATGCCGGGCGCTTGGTTGAGGTTGCCGTGGCCGACCGCATAGGCCTCGATCTCGGCGATCTGGCTCTCGGAATAGCCGAGCGTGCGCAGCGCTTCCGGCACGGCGCGGTTGATGATCTTGAAATAGCCGCCGCCGGCGAGCTTCTTGAACTTCACCAGCGCGAAGTCAGGCTCGATGCCGGTGGTGTCGCAATCCATGACCAGACCGATCGTGCCGGTCGGCGCGATGACGGTTGCCTGCGCATTGCGGTAGCCGTGTTCCTCGCCAAGCTCGATGGCGCGGTCCCAGGCGGCTTTCGCATGCTCGGCCAGCGCCTGCTGCTTGAGGTCGGAGGCGACCAGCGGCACCGGGTTGACGGCGAGCTTCTCATAGCCGTCCTTGTCGCCATAGGCGGCGCGGCGATGATTGCGCATGACGCGCAGCATGTTCTGGGCGTTGCGGTCATAGTCCGGGAAGGCGCCGAGTTCGGAGGCCATTTCCGCCGAAGTGGCGTAGGCGACGCCCGTCATGATGGCGGTGAGCGCGGCGCAGATGGCGCGGCCCTCGTCGGAATCGTAGGGAATGCCCGAGGTCATCAGCAGGCCGCCAATGTTGGCGTAGCCGAGGCCGAGCGTGCGGTATTCGTAGGAGAGTTTGGCGATCTCCTTCGACGGGAACTGCGCCATCATCACAGAGATTTCGAGAACGATGGTCCACAGCCGCACGGTGTGCTCGTAGGCGGCGATGTCGATCGTGCCGTCGGCATTGCGGTAGGGCAGCAGGTTGATCGAGGCGAGGTTGCAGGCCGTGTCGTCGAGGAACATGTATTCCGAGCACGGGTTGGAGGCCCGGATCGCACCGGCCGAAGCGCAAGTGTGCCAGTCGTTCATCGTCGTGTTGAAATGCAGGCCCGGATCCGCCGACGCCCAGGCGGCGTAGCCGATCTTTTCCCAGAGATCCCTGGCCTTCAGCGTCTTCAGCACCTTGCCGTCCTTGCGGGCGGTCAGGTGCCAGTCGGCGTCGTCCTCGACTGCGCGCAGGAAATTGTCCTTCAGCGACACCGAATTGTTGGAGTTCTGGCCCGAAACCGTCAGATAGGCATCCGAATCCCAGTCGGTGTCGTAGGTCTTGAACGACATCGAGGTGTAGCCTTGCTTGGCGAACTGGATGACGCGATAGATGTAGTTCTCCGGCACGGCCGACTTCTTGGCCGCCTTGATCTCGCGCTTCAGCGCCGTGTTGATGGCCGGATCGAAGCAGTCGTCGTCATGGCCTTCGCAATTAACGCAGGCCTTCATGATGGCTTCGAGATGCTTCTTGACGATCTTGGAGCCGGTCACCAGCGAGGCGACCTTCTGCTCTTCATTGACCTTCCAGTCGATGAATTCCTCGATATCGGGGTGGTCGGCGTCGACGATGACCATTTTCGCCGCACGGCGAGTCGTGCCGCCCGACTTGATGGCGCCCGCCGCACGGTCGCCGATCTTGAGGAAGCTCATCAGGCCGGACGAACGGCCGCCGCCAGACAGCTTTTCGCCTTCGCCGCGCAGCAGCGAGAAGTTCGAGCCGGTGCCGGAGCCGTATTTGAACAGGCGCGCTTCACGCACCCACAGATCCATGATGCCGCCCTCGTTGACGAGGTCGTCCTGCACGCCCTGGATGAAGCAGGCATGCGGTTGCGGATGCTCGTAGGAGGATTTCGACTTGGTCAGCTTGCCGGTGAAGGGGTCGACATAGAAGTGGCCCTGGCTCGGACCGTCGATGCCGTAGGCCCAGTGCAGGCCGGTGTTGAACCATTGCGGCGAGTTCGGCGCGACGCGCTGCGTGGCCAGCATATAGGCGAGCTCGTCGCGGAAGGTGCGCGCGTCTTCCTCCGACTTGAAGTAGCCGCCCTTGTAGCCCCAATAGGTCCAGGTGCCGGCGAGACGGTCAAAAACCTGGCGGGCGTCGATCTCGGAGCCGTAGCGCTCGGCTTCCGGCAGCTTGGCAAGTTCGGCTTCATCGGCAACGGAGCGCCACAGGAAGGAGGGGACGTCGTTCTCCTCGACCTTCTTCAGCCGCGCGGGGACACCGGCCTTGCGGAAATACTTCTGCGCCAGAATGTCGGCGGCGACCTGGGAGAACTGCGCCGGCACATCGATATTGTCCAAGCGGAACACCACCGAGCCATCCGGATTCTTGATCTCGGAAAGTGCCTTGCGGAATTCGATCTCCGCATAAGCAGATTGCCCTGGCTTGGTGAAGCGACGCTCGATGCGCATTGGTCCGGTCCCTTTTGTCTATATATAGCGCTTTCGTCAGGGGATTTCTGCCCCCTAATGCGAAACACGCATGTCCGCCGTCCGCCGGCGTTCGAAAACGGCCGGCTCTCCATTTCGCGGTTCCCGCCGGCCTCTGTTGGTCGAGCTCCTTGCGAAGCTTTTGCCCAACGCGCCAACGAACCCCGCGGGTCCCTCAAATCTGAATTTTTTCGAGTCCCTCACCTGAGGGAAATTCACACTATCTAGCGTCGAACCTACCTGCAAACACTAAATATAGTATTAACAGACAATTTATTCCAGTCCGACAATTCTCCCTTTCGTCGCCCCACCACCCCACAATCCCAACGCTTCCGCCGGCCTCGTAAACAGGCGGAAATGCGGGAAAAAACGCACATAATCCGGGAAAAAGACCGGGCTCAGAACTTTCCGGTCGCACTCTCAACAGGAGCGCATGGCCTATAAAAGGCGACTCGTTTTGCGCCGTCAAGGATTCGTTTGCGTAGCTTTTGTGACCCCAACATCTTGTGTGTCACACATGTGGATAACGGGGATAGAAATGCGCCGCTGCGATTGCCAATTGCAGCGGCGGGTTCGCGCGCCGTTGACGCTTCAGCAGGCGCCTGTCCGAGGTCAATCTGGGTGGCAGCGAAGCTTGTCAGGCCGATTAGCCAGATATCAGCCGTAATGCAGCTTCGGCTTCGGCTCGGTGCCGGTGAACTGCACACCGACCCGATCGTTGCGGCGCCAGCGGACCTCGCAGCGATAGGCGACGCCGTCGAGCGGCACATAAAGCAGGAAACGATCGGGAACCCGCGCCTCGAGCGGTACTTTCAATTCGGCGCCCCCGGCATGCTGGTTGCGTAGCGTAACGGCGATTTCCGAGTTCTGAATCCCGGTAATAACGGAACCGCCCTTGAGCACGCGCGGACGGTGCTCTCGCTTGGAGGCGTCGGTATCTTGCTTAAGTGGGTCTACGGAGTTCGCCATCGATCAATCGCTAGATTGACCGATTCTTAGCGAAGAAAAATTAGCAAACCATTCATGCGGCACATCACATGGTTGTGAATCCGCGCTGCAAGATGTCGCTTAGGAGAATCTGCGTGGGTCGGCACAGAAATAGGCGATGATCTGGCAAAGATCCGGTTCATTGACCATGCGCACCGCTTCGCTGGAACTGACCCATTTGCGGGTGCGGGAGTGCTTTTCCTTCCAGCGGTCGGCGATCTTGTCGACGTGCAGCGGAAACACCAGCACCTCGCAAGGCACTTCTTCGCCGGAAGCCAGCACCTTGGCGTAGAAGTAACGGCCGGCTTCGAGATGGGAGACGCTTCCGCGCAATCCGGCTTCCTCGCCGGCTTCGCGCGCCGCCGCCTCGCAGAGCGGCTCCTTGGCTTCCGGCCAACCCTTCGGCAACACCCAGCGACCGGTATCACGGCTGGTGATCAGCATGATCTCGACACCATTCCCGGTATCGCGCCAGGGCAGGGCGGCAACCTGCAGACGGCACGGCGCGGTGCCGAAGAGTCGCCGGACCCTTTCGGCCAGATGGTTGTGCGTCGTTGGCCTTGTCAACATCGGAGAAGCTAGCCCCAGCCTCCAGAATCGTTTGCCGCCTTACGAATCTTACGGCTAATTGTGACCAATAAAAGTAAAAACTTTGATCAGGCTGGCCGATTTCCGCCAACAAGGGTCGATTTCACATGATATCCTGCCCCGCGAGCCCGCCCGCGGAAGCAAATATTGTCATCGGTGACGGCTTAACTGGAAAAAACGGCGTGTTGCGAATCAGCCGGCGTGGTCGTCGGCGATCGGCTTCTGATAGGTGAAGCCCATGTCCCAGGGGAAATAGATCCAGGTGTCCTGGCTGACCTCGGTGACGAAAGTGTCGACCAGCGGGCGGCCCTTCGGCTTGGCGTAGACGGTGGCGAAATGCGCCTTGGGCATCATCGCGCGCACGATGCCGGCGGTCTTGCCGGTGTCGGTCAGGTCGTCGATGATCAGCACGCCGGCGCCGTCGTCGGCGAGCAGCGCGGGCGTGATTTCCTTCAGCACCTGCAACTGCCCCTGGCTGGTGTAGTCGTGGTAGGAGGCGACGCAGACCGTCTCGATGACACGGATGCCGAGCTCGCGCGCGATGATCGCCGCCGGAACCAGTCCGCCGCGGGTGATGCAGACGATCGCTCTCCATTGACCCTTGTTGGCGCCCGAAAGCCGCCAGGAAAGCGCGCGGGCGTCACGATGAAACTGGTCCCAGGAGACCGGGAAGGCTTTTTCGGGAAGGGACATTTTTCGCGCACTCCGCAGCACGCGAAGGCCGCGTGCAAGAAAACAGGGGAATGCGCGCGGAATTAACTGGAAAACCTTGGGCTTGGCAAGGGTGGCCGGCCGCGATGGCTGTGGACTTATCGCGACAGGAAGGCCGCCACCTGTGCCGTGCGCAGCACCGTGCGCGTCACCCCGCCGAACAGCAGCTGGCGCAGCCAGGAATGGCTGTAGGCACCAAGCACCAGGAGATCGGCGCCGCTCTCGGCGACCCGGTTCTGGATCATGTCGTCGACCGAGGTGCCGCCAGATTGCTGCACCGAGACGCTGACATTGGCGCCGTGGCGCGACAGCGCCGCTGCGATTTCGGCGCCGGCGGCTTCCGGGCTTTCCTCGAGCGTGTCGGGCGGATCGATGACCAATATGTCGGTTTTCTCGGCCTCGATGATGAAGGGCAGGGCGTCGAAGGCGGCACGCGCGGCCTCCTTGCTGCCGTTCCAGGCGAGCAGCACACGCTTGAAAGTGGTGACCAGCGGACCCGCGCTCGGCACCACCAGCACCGGGCGGCCGGCATCATAGACCAGCGTGTCGACATCGGCGCTCGGGTCGCCGCCGGTCTCACGCTGGGCGGCGATGATCAGATCGGCGGCACGCACGTTCGAAATCCCGGTCAGCGCGCTGTCGCCGGAAAAGCTCTCCAGGCTGCGCCACTCGAAGGAGAGGCCGGAATCCTCGATGCGCCGGAGAAAGACGGCCTGCAGCTTGTCGGCCCGCTCCCGGTTCATGTCGGCCGACACCTGCAGGAACTCGGTGTCCGGGAAACCGGTCGCCGAAGTGTAGGGCACCGGAAGCGCCTCGGCATGGATGCCGATCAGATGGCTCTCGAAGCGGCTGGCGAGTGGAATGGCGCAGTCGAGCACGCGCTCGGCGTCCTGCTCGTTCTGCAGAATGGCAACGATGGTCTTGAAGCGCATGGTGATCCCTCAATCTGGTGAGCCTTGGAGCTCACGTGCAGGAAAACGCCGCGGCGCCGTGCTTGGTTCCGGCCTGAACCGGCTCAACTCGCCTTGGCGGCGAAACCCGCCACCATCGCCTCGACATCGGCGCGCGCGGCGTCAAGCGCCTCCTGGCTGCGGGCGCGAACGACCAGTTCGGTCCAGAACTTGCCGTCGCCATATTTCGGATAGGAGCCGATGATCGTGTCCGGATGCGCCTTCTGGATCTCGCCCAATGGTCCGCCGACTAGGCCTTCGCCGAACGGACAGTGCACCGTCGCCGACAGCATCTTCGTGCCGGTCTTCAGCGTCGGCACGACATTGTCGAGCATGGCCTGGAAAATCGAGGGCACGCCGGCCATGACATGGACGTTGCCGATGCGAAAACCGGGCGCCACGGATACCGGGTTGTCGATATGGTCGGCGCCGCGCGGCATCCGCGCCATGCGCTTGCGCGCCTCGGTGTATTCGATGCCGCGCGCCGCATAGCTTGCCTCCAGCAGCGCATAGGCCTTGGCGTCGTATTCGCAGGGCACGCCGAACGCCTTGGCAATCGAATCGGCGGTGATGTCGTCATGGGTCGGGCCGATGCCGCCGGTGGTGAACACATAGCTGTAGCGCGCACGCACCGCATTCACCGCAGCTATGATCTCGTCTTCCTCGTCGGGAACGATGCGCACTTCCTTCAGGTCGATGCCGACGGCGGTCATGATGTCGGCGAGGTGGCCGATGTTCTTGTCCTTGGTGCGGCCGGACAGAATCTCATCGCCGATGACAAGCATGGCGGCGGTAACGATTTCAGGCATGGAAGGCTCCGGCAGGACGGGGTCGCCTCAGATAGCGCGGCGCGTGGCTGTCGGCAATGCCGCGCGGGCGGCGAACGTTCCGTGCCTGGATACGCCCGTTTGCGAGGTTGCAGCGCAACCGGATGCGGGTAAGCTCGAACCGGTTCTGGTCCGGGTGAACAATGCTGATATCGATCCTGTCGTGGCTGCTGGCCCTGTTGTTGCTGCTGGCGGTCCTGGGGATCGCCTCTCTGATGCTGGCGACATTGTGGATCGCGGCCAAGGCGCAGAGACTGGTGCCGCCGGTCGGAAAATTCGTCGAGATCGACGGCAACCGCATCCACTATGTCGACGTGGGCGAGGGCAGGCCGATCGTCTTCCTGCACGGGCTTGGTGCGCAACTCCATCACTTCCGGCACACTTTGTTCGGGCATTTCGGCCCGGGCTACCGGCTGATCGCGCTCGATCGTCCGGGATCGGGCTATTCGGTGCGGGCGAACGGTGCTACCGGCCGGTTGCCCGAACAGGCGGAATTGGTGCGCCGCTTCATCGAAAAACTGGGGCTGGAAAGGCCGCTGGTGGTGGGCCACTCGCTGGGTGGCGCCATCACGCTGACCCTCGCCGTGGAGCATCCCGAGGCGATTTCGGGCGTCGCCTTGCTGGCGCCGTTGACGCATCTGGAAACCAGGACACGCCTGCGGTTTGACCTACTCTACATTCCCTCACGCCTGCAGCGCTGGATCATGGCCTACACCGTGGCGATACCCCTGAGCCTGCGCTATGCGCGGCCGACAATGGAATTCATCTTCACGCCGCAGGCTTTTCCGACGGACTACATGGTTGACGGCGGCGGCTGGCTTGGGCTGCGGCCTGCCCATTTCCAGGCGACATCGGCCGACGTCGTGGCCGTGGAACAAGATCTCGGCCGCATCGAGCTGCGCTATGGCGAGATTGCCATGCCGGTCGGCATCCTGTTTGGAACCGCCGACCGCGTCATCGACATCCGCACCCATGGCGAGCCGATGCAAGACAAGATCGCGGGACTCGATTTCGAGCCCGTCGACGGCGTCGGCCATATGCCGCAGTTCGTCGAGCCCAGGTGGGTGATCGATTTCATCGAGCGGATTGCCGCCCGCGCGTTTGCATCACCACAGCCTCACGACAATTTCAATGAACCAACCGGCTGACTGCCGGGTTTACCCCGTGTCGCACCCAAGGCGACCAAGACACGGAGCAATTCAATGTACAGGAAACTTCTCGCAGCATCGGTTCTGACAATCGGTCTCGCCACATCGGCGATGGCACAATCGTCGGACGGTACCTATTCCAATCATCAAGATTGGCTTCATCACAACTGGCTCTGGGGCAACGAGGATTCCTCGGGCGTTGACCAGAACACGACGGGCAGCATCAAAGGCGACACCGTTGGCGGTCCCGGTGGCCCGGCAGGACCTTGTGCCTATAACTCAGCCGGTCCTGATGCGAACCATCAGGGAAATGTCAACGACCAGTATTGCGGTAAATAGTCGACCGCGAGGGCTCGCAACCGGCCACGAGACGTCTCTCTCTCCAGACGTCCGTGGCCTGCGGCCTTCTTAGAGCAATTCCAAGAAAAAGTGTGTGCGGTTTTCCCAAGGGCAAAGCGCATAGCGCTTTGCCCTTGGGAATTGCGTTAAAACAAAGAGTTAGAGCAGTTCGCCGTTTCCGTGAAACGGTGAAAATGATCTAGCGGTAAAATTAGTCGGAGACCTCGGTCTGCGGCCGGTCCCTGCCATCGGCCAGTTCCTCGTGCCACTTGCCGTCGGCATCCTCATACTGGATACCGTCCGTCGCGCCTGCCACCTGCTGCTCGGCCGACGCGATCTCGGCGGCGCGCAACGCGTCCTGATGGGTGGGAAACGTTTCCGAGAAGGTCGTACCGACCTTGTAGGCCCAGCCGCCGTCATGCTCGACGATCTTGTAAGTCAGCTTCGCCATAAAAACCTCCGGTTGAAAGGTCCGCCTGCTCAATGCAGCCGGTCGTCGGAAAGCTTGTCGTCTGGCACCAGTACTTCCGATTCCCTGGCGGCCTCGATCAATGCCCGTCGCGCTTCCGCTGTCGAACGATAACCTTCCAGCACTTTGAGGCAAGTGTCGAGGGCATCACGATGGCGCGGGCCGCGATTGAGCGGCCACACCGTCATCAGACACTCCGCCGCTTCCTGGGCGCTGCGGATATGGCGATATTTACCGACATGGCCGAGTTCGACCACCACCGGCGCTTCAAAGGGTTTGTTGTCCATCATGGCCGCAACGCAAAACAGCCAATTTGGTTGCAAAAGTGGCGCGGAACCTGCGCCCAAAAGTCGCGTCGCGTTTGCGACGCGCTCTAGGTCTTTGTTTGATGCATGTCGTCGTCTCAAAACCGGGACCCGCTTTTGGGTGACATGCATCGGTGTCTCAGTAGTCGCAATCGTTGCGCAGCCAGCGTGCGTTCGCCCAGCCGGTCGTGCCGCCGATTTCGACCTGGTACCAGTTGCCGCGCCGGTCGAAGATTTCGACGTGATCGCCGTTGAACAACTGGCCGATCATCCGCGATGACGAATTCGGCCGTGTCCGCACGGCGAGAAAGCCGCTGCCGGTGGCCAGATTGTAGCGGCCGGACAGGCCGTGCACCGTCCCCTCGCAATATTGCGCGACGCTCGGCGTCGACGTACCGAGCCAAAACCCGGCCACGGCCACAATAGCTGCAGCCGGCAAGAATGCCCTGAACGACATGATTTCCTCCCAAGCCCGGCCGCGCCCGCCGCAGCCTCACCCAAGGTAACAGTTTGCGGCCGGAATTGAAGCGGGCGTCTGCAAATCGGCTAGGCTGCATCGGGAGGCCCCGATATCAAGAGAATGGCCGATCAGCCGGCCGCCTTCATCCAGTGCTCCATCGTCGTCACCGAGCGGGCGAGCTGTGGCGCCGGATGGATCTTTTCGCTGAATGTGGCGGCTGCGCGCCAGCCCCAGCGGGGATCGGCAAGGAAGGCACGCGCCAGCGCCACCATGTCGGCGCGGCCTTCCGCGATAACAGCCTCGGCCTGCTTGGGATCGTCGATCAGGCCGACCGCGCGGGTCGGGATGCCGGCGCCCTTGCGCACGGCTTCCGCCAGATGCACCTGATAGCCGGGGCCGGTGGGCAGTTTCTGCAAAGGCGAATTGCCGCCGCTGGAGCAGCAGAGATAGGCGACGCCTTCGGCCTTCAAAGCTTTCGCCACCTCGATCGCGTCCTCGACGTCGAAGCCGCCGTCGACCCAGTCCTTCACCGACAGCCGCGTGCCGAGCATCAGCTTCGGCACCGCTTTCTTCACCGCTTTGGCGATTTCGACGACAAGACGCATCCGGTTTTCCAGCGAGCCGCCCCAGCGGTCCGTACGCTGGTTGGACAGTGGCGACAGGAACTGGAAGATCAGGTAGCCGTGCGCTGCGTGCAGTTCGATGAAATCGAAGCCGGCGCGTTCGGCCCGCCTTGCGGCTTCGGCGAACCGTTCGATAACCTGCAGGATTTCTTCCTCATTGAGCGCGCGCGGCACGTTCCAGCCGGTGTCGTAGGCGACGGCCGAGGCCGAGACGGTCTGCCAGGGGTCTTCGTTTGGCTGCAATGGCCCGCCGCCCTCCCAAGGCTTGCGGTTCGAGGCCTTGCGGCCGGCATGCGCCAGCTGCGTGCCGAATTTCGTGTCCGGCGCGGCGACGCGTCGTGCCGCGTCCAGTGTGCGGCGTGCAGCGGCTTCGTTGTCGTCGGAGTAAAGCCCGAGGCAGCCATGGGTGATGCGCCCGCGCCGCTCGACATCGGTCATCTCCACCGTGACCATGCCGGCGCCGGACATGGCCAGGTTCATCCAGTGGTAAAGATGCCAGTCGCTGGCGCAGCCGTCCTCGGCGGAATACTGGCACATCGGCGCCACGGCGATGCGGTTGGGGAAGGTGAGGCCGTCGAGGGTGATCGGCTGGAAAAGCGATGCGGTCATGAACAGGGCTCCGGGGAGAGGGAACGCGTTATCTAGGTGATGGATATCTTGCATACCACACACGAGAGAGTGAAACGCTTGCTGGACCAATCGCTGCCCCAATTGCGCCGGCGCCGGTTCGCGGCTACGCCTGCGCCCGGCGGCAAATATCGAGGTGCCCAATGGAAGATCGTATTCGTATCCGTTCGGAAGAGGTTCTTTCAGACGACTGGGCGGTGCTGAAAAAGACCGTGCTCGACTATCGCCGGCGCGACGGGCAGTGGGAGACGCAGATCCGCCAGACCTATGATCGGGGCGACGGCGCGGTGATCCTGCCCTACGACCCCCAGCGTTCGACGGTGCTCCTGGTGCGCCAGTTCCGCTATCCTGCCTACGTCACGGGCCACCGCGAACCGCTGATCGAGGCTTGTGCCGGGCTGCTCGACGAAAACGATCCCGAGACCGCCATCCGCAAGGAAGCCGAGGAAGAACTCGGCTACCGGTTGAAGGATATTGAGCGGCTGTTTTCGCCTTACATGAGCCCGGGCAGCGTCACCGAGCGGCTGTGGTTCTTCGTTGCCCGCTATTCGCCCGCCGACCGCATCTCGGCCGGCGGCGGCGCGCCGGAAGAGGGCGAGGACATCGAGGTCCTGGAAATGCCGCTCGACGAAGCGCTGGCCGGCATCGCCGCCGGCCGCATCGTCGATGCGAAGACCATCATTTTGATCCAGCATCTGAAATTGCACCCGATGAAGGCCTAATCTCTCGAGGCTCGCCGGGCATTTGCCTTACGGCTGCGGACAGGCCGGCACGTCCATTTCGCGGATGAAGTTGCGCAAGGCCTCCATGTCTCGGGACAGAGGCCGATCATCGGAATAGTGCGCGATTTTCTCCCGCACCCTTTGGTAGATGGCATCGGTACCGGGCGCGCGTGCACCTCGCGCAGCCAGAAAATCATGGGCCTGCGCGGCTGCCATGAGTTCGATCGCCAGAATGTATTCGGCGTTGTCGATAACCGCCAGCAGCTTGTTGGCGGCGACGGTTGGATGAGCCAGAAAATCCTCTTGCAGGCCGGATGTGACGCCGCCGTCGGTCGCCGCCGGCGCGGCCAAACGCCGATTGACGTTACTGAGCGATGTGGCTGTGTATTGGGCGATCATGAAGCCGGAATTGGCGCCGTCCTCATCGGCAAGGAAGGCCGGCAAATTGTTGACAAGTGGATTGACGAGACGATCGATCCGACGCTCGCTCATTCCAGCCACCTGCGCCAAAGCGATGGTCAGGCCGTCGGCGGCCTGACCGAGGGCGGGCGCTACCGCATGCGCCTCTGAAACAACCTGAGGATCGTTCAAGGACCCGAATACCGCCGGATTGTCGGTGACGGCAGCCAATTCGCGGTCGACCAGCTCGGCGGACCGGTCCAGCACTTCCCGGGCGGCGCCATGAACATGCGGCACGGCTCGAAGACTGAGTGCGTCCTGCGTGCGGCTGCCGTGGGCGAGCGCAATAAGTTCGCTGCCATGAAGCCAGCCACGCAGCGATTTGCCCACCTCCTGAATGCCGGGTGAGGGCCTCATCGCCAGGATTTGTTCGCCAAAGGCCGGCATTTGCGCGCCGGCGGCTTCAAGAGTCAAAGCCGCCGCGGCGTCAGCCCATCCCAGCAAACGCTCCGCGCGCAGCACGGCGATGCTTGTCAGTCCGGTTGCGCAGGCTGTGCCATTGACGAGGCTCAAGCCTTCCTTGGCGCCAAGCTCCAAGGGCTCCAGACCCATTTCAGCCAGGGCCTCGAGCCCGCTCATCGAGCGGCCTGCCACGGTTGCGCTGCCTTCGCCGATCAGGACCAGTGCTACATGCGCGTTGTGTGTCAAATACCCGGCCGATCCCCGGGACGGCACATCGGGAACGCAATCGCGCTCGATAAAGGTGAGCAAATTACGAACGATCGCAGGGCTGACGCCCGAATGGCCATGCGCGAAATTCGCCACTTGAGCGGCAATGATGGCGCGCACGCCGCGTCTCGGCACGAGGTCACCGACGCCGCACGCGTGACTGCGAATGATATTGCGCGACAGTTTCTTTTGCAGGGCAGGCGCCACGACCTTGCTTGCCAAGGCGCCGACCCCGGTGTTGACGCCATAGGCGCGAATGCCTTTTTCGACGATCGCCGCCACGATCTGATGCGCAAAAGCGATCTTCTCCCACGCCGCCTGGCTAAGCGCCAAGGGCTCGCCTTCGCTTACGCGCGCTATATCGCGCCAGCTGGCGTTTCTATCTATCGTTATTGTCATTGCCCGTTCCGAAATAGCTTTGCGAATGCGCGGGCGCTGTTGGCTCGCCCGAAAGGCGGCGTGAGACCCTGCTTCGGCTCCTTACCGCACAATCGCGGGCATAATGGCGATGGAATTGCCGACTGATGCGACTGCAGCGACGTCCTCGGCAATAAAAGACATGCCGCCTGCGATCCGACGCTGGAAATCCGGCGCCCCGTTTGAAGTTACTTTCGAGGGTGATCTCGAAGACCTATGGGACTGGCAGCCCACGGCATATGCGGCTATCCCGTGCGGGCAGTTTGACGGAGAGACCTGGCGCCGAGGGTCGCTACGATCCCATGGAGGCCAAAGACGCTTCTGTATATTAGCAATAAACAATATATTAATAGCTATAATGCAGCCTTGGCACAGGGACGGAAATACCGCCCATCGACGTTCCGACAAGCGCCCTGGAGCGCCGGAACGTTTGACCAATGCGGAGCAAAACGCATGAGTGTCGGAGCCGCTCTCGAGCAATTGCTGCGGCTGATTTATCGCCGAGCCATGAAATTGGCGATGCTGCCGGAGGATGAAAGGGATTCCCACTACGATCACATCCGCCTGTCATGTTGCGCGGCCGCCGAGCACATCGGGCAAGATCCCGACAGGGCAGCCATCACGGCAAACGATATGGTCGAGTTTATTCGCGCGCTGGTCGGAATCATTGAGATGGGCTCTGCACCAGACCATGAGCCAGGTGCCGATCAGCGGCCGCCGGTACCACATTTAGGCGGCCAAGGGACTGGGACGACGCGCATCTAGCAGACAGGGAAGAACGCCACCGTTGGCAGTGGCAACGAGGCGGCTATCGCTGGCGCTGTACGATGTAGCTGCTGGTGCTGGCATCGGCGCCGAGGCCGCGAGTAACCAAAACCGTTGTGTAACCGATCGGCAGGGAGCCCGTGTTGGTCGCATCGACCGGACGGCATCGCCCGATGGTTTCGCCGTTTGGGGAGCTTGCGAGCTTGTCTTTCAGCGAAGCCATGCACAGATCGAGCGACGCGTAGATTGCGGGCTCCATCTCGACGGGTTTGCAGACGGAGGCCTCGCCAGGGGTGCACGAGAGCAAAACCATCATCGCCGCGGTTGCCGGATCCATTCTGAAATCTCCGTCGTTTCGACGGACCTCAACGTGGAAATGCCGCCTTTGTTTCGCTTCCGCTAAGAAATCAATTCGGATGGCCGTTTGCGGGACGGCTATCCAGCCAGGCTTCTGCAAGGTGGTGGCCAGCGCCAGTCAGCCAAACTCTGCTTTGATTTCAATCTGGTGCGGACGACGGGAATCGAACCCGTACGATCAGAGATCGAGGGATTTTAAGTCCCTTGCGTCTACCAATTCCGCCACGTCCGCAGATCAGCCCTTTTCAGATGCCTGACACAGCCCGTCAAGTCGTGTTCTTGAGCTATCCGAACGCACCCCAGAGGACGGCACTTGGCGATACTGGCGTGATCGCGGAATTCAGTGCGCCGCGCGCAATGCGTAGGGTGTTTGCACGGCGGACTTGATCCGCCGAGGCCGGCGTCTACCAGGCCCAACCCATTCCCCCGCCCACTGGGGGCGCCGGCCGCCCCTCTCATCGAAATTGTTGGTCACGTCACATCAGTCGCTCGCCGATCGCTGTCGGTGGCGCTCAGAACTTGTAGCTGAGATTGATGCCGACGGTGTTCAGCTTCGCATCCTGGTCGCGGCCGACGAAATCGGTGGACCCGTCATAGTGCTCGGAGCCGAAATCGTAATAGCGATACTGCGCGCCGACGACGAACTTGTCGGTCAGCGCATAGTCGACGCCGGCGCCCACCGTCCAGCCGACATTCGTTCGTGTCTCGGAGAAGGCGGAACCCGCCGATTGCGAGGTCTCGATACCGGCGAAGGCGACGCCGCCCATGCCGTAGACCAGCACACGATCCATCGCATATCCGGCCTTGGCATTGATAGACCCGAACCATTTGATGTCGGTGCCAACGACATTTCCGGGCCCGCCGAGTTCCGCCGTGCCGCTGATCGAGGAATAGTTGAGGTCGGCCTCTGCGCCGATCACCGCCTGGTCGAACTGCCACAGCCCCGCCACGTGCCCGCCGACGAAACCGCCGTCTATGTCGGGCGAGACGGAAAACGGTTCGCCTTCCGTTCCTGAGATGTCGGACTGGCCCCAGCCATATCCTGCCTGCAGGCCGGCATAGTATCCTGTCCAGTCGAAGCCGGGCGCGGTCATCGGAACATCGACCGTCGGGTCGGCTGCCAAAGCCGGCACGGACAGGACGGCAAGAAGACCGGCACTTGCGACCACAAGCCGATACATCGAACTCCCCGAGCGAAGAGTCGGAAAATCTTGGGAGCCAAGGTAGACCGTTTTGCGACGAAACGGAAACCTGTTTCTGGCTGCGGCCGTGCGCCGCTCGCCGAACGGCGGCCTGCAAGGCGACGACAGCTGACATTGCCGGGCTCATGCCAGCGTGCAAGATGAGCGTCTTGCAGGGAAAATCGTGATGAACAGCCCGGCTCGTCTCATCGCTGCAATAGCCGTCATGCTGCTCGCCTGCGGCCTCGCCATGGCCGAGCCATTGACGCTCGCCATCGCCAAGGCCGCGGTTGTTTCCGATCAAGCGTCCGGGCAGATGGTGCTCAGCCTCAAGATGACAGCGGACAGCGCAAAGGCGTTCGCCGACTTCACCAAGGCGAATGTCGGCAAGGTGGTCGATCTCAGCGTCGAAGGTGCCGTGGTGGCCTCGCCGCGCCTGGTTGAGCCCATTCTCGGCGGCGAGGTGATGCTCAACGGCGCCTTCGCCCCAGGCGAACTTCGGCACTTTGCGGAACGGATTTCAGCCGGCGGTGCGAAAGTCACGGTCGAGGTCAAGGCTGAACAGCCTTCGTGACGGCTGGCTAGGCCTCACCGTTGTTTGGCGCTGGTCAAAACCAGGCAGGCTTGGCACAGTCGCGCAAACAGGAGTCTCTTCATGGCAAAGAAGCCGGCGGCGCATGCGACGAAACCAAAACCCTGGACCGAGATGGCGACGCATCTGGTCGACGTCGCCATGGGCCGCAAGCCAGCCGATCTCGTCATCCGCAACGGCCGCTGGGTGAACGTTCACTCCGGCGAGATCATCGCCGGCACCGATATCGCCATTGCCGGCGGCCGCTTCGCCTATTGCGGACCGAATGCCAGTCACGCCATCGGCCAGGGCACCAAGGTGGTCGACGCCGGCGGGCGCTACCTGGTGCCCGGCCTCTGCGACGCGCATATGCATGTCGAGAGCGGCATGGTGACGGTGACCGAATTCTGCCGCGCCGTCATTCCGCACGGCACCACGTCGATGTTCATCGATCCGCACGAGATCGCCAATGTGCTGGGCCTGCCGGGCGTGCGGCTGATGCATGACGAGGCGGTCGCGATGCCCATCAATGTGCATGTGCAGATGCCGTCCTGCGTGCCTTCGGCGCCCGGGCTGGAGCACGCGGGCGCCGAACTGACGGTTGCCGATGTCGAGGAAGCGATGACATGGGAAAACATCATCGGGCTCGGCGAAGTCATGAATTTCCCGGGCGTCGCCGCCAACGATCCGGTGATGTCGGGCGAGATCGCGGCGACGGTTCGTGCCGGTAAGACGGTTGGCGGGCACTATGCCTCGCGCGATCTTGGCCTGCCGTTCCACGGCTATGTTGCCGGTGGACCCGAGGACGACCATGAAGGCACACGCGCCGAGGACGCCATCGCCCGCGTGCGCCAGGGCATGAAGGCGATGCTGCGGCTGGGCTCGGCCTGGTACGATGTCGCCTCGCAGATCAAGGCGGTGACCGAGGGCGGCATCGATCCGCGCAACTTCATCCTGTGCACCGACGACAGCCATTCCGGCACGCTTGTGCATGAAGGCCACATGGACCGGGTGGTGCGCCATGCTATCCAACAGGGGCTGAAGCCGGTAACCGCGATCCAGATGGCGACGATCAACACCGCCCAGCATTTTCGGCTGGAACGCGAGATCGGTTCGATCGCGCCGGGGCGGCTGGGCGACCTGCTGATTGTCTCCGACCTCGCCGCAATGACCATTGACGAGGTCTATGCGCGCGGCGTCAGGCTGGCCAAGGGCGGCAAGCTCGACATCGACATTCCGGCCTATGACTATCCAAAGACGGCGAAGAACACCGTCAAGCTAGGCAAGAAGCTCAGGGCTGGCGATTTCGACATCACGGCTCCCAAGGGCGCCAACGAAGTGCGGGTGCGCGTCATCGGCGTCATCGAGAACCAGGCGCCGACACGGGCGCTGGAGGCCGACCTTCCGGTCGAGGACGGGCTGGTCGCCATGGATCGCCGCAACGACGTCTGCCAGATCGCGCTGGTCGAGCGGCACCGGGGCACGGGCGGCGTCACCAACGCCTTCGTTTCCGGTTTCGGCTACATGGGCGATTGCGCCATGGCGTCGAGCGTGGCGCATGACGCCCACCACATCATCTGCGTCGGCACCAACAAGCAAGACATGGCGCTGGCGGTCAACCGCCTGGGCGAAGTCGGCGGTGGCGTCGTGCTGTTCTCCAAGGGCAAGGAACTGGCCCTAGTCGAAATGCCGATCGCCGGGCTGATGTCGGACGAGCGCGCCGAGATCGTCGCCGCCAAGGCCGAGAAACTGACCGAAGCGATGCGCAAGATGGGCTGTTCCCTGAACAACGCCTACATGCAGCACTCGCTGCTGGCGCTGGTGGTCATTCCGGAACTGAGAATTTCCGATGTCGGGCTGATCGACGTGACGACGTTCCAGAAAGTCGATCTGTTCGTCTAGGGTTATCGATATTCGGATGATGTCGGCCTGCGAACGACATACGGCGAGGCAGCATGACCACGGCCAAAGGAACCTTTACGCGGCGCGAGCCGAAGCAGCAACGCTCGCGGCAGACCGTGGACTGCGTGCTCGATGCGGTCCAACTTGTGGTGAAGCGTCATGGGACCCGGGCCATCACCACCAATCGTATCGCGGAGGCCGCCGGCGTCAGCGTTGGGTCGCTTTATCAGTACTTCGCCGACAAGCGCGCGATCTTCAGCGCCCTTCATGACCGGCACGTCGACGATGTACGGCAGGTCATCGGGCAGACGACGGCTGCCTACGCCTCGGCTCCGCTGCAGGAATTCACGGGCGAACTCGTCCGAGGTCTGGTGAACGTGCACGTGGATGCTGCGGAACTGCACGACATTGTTTCGTCCGCCGTTCCGGATGGCGCTCTTGGCTTCAGGAACGCGCTGCATCACACGTTTGGGCGCGTGCTGTCACGCGCCGACCAAAAGCGGTACAGCCTCGACGAGACCGAGCGAATGCTTTTTGTCCTTCCGCGCATGGTGGAATCCCTCGTGCACGGGGCTGTCCATCAGGTGCGCACCCTCTCGCGCGATGTCGTTAGGAGCGAGGCGATCCGTACCGTACAGGTCTACGTGAATTCTTTTTAGGGCACTGCACCGAAACACTACTGAAACGACGCGGCGTTCTCGGCGGCCCAGTGAGCGAACGGGATTGGTTCCCGCCCAGACGCGCTCCAGAATCAACGAGGCGCTGGGTTACCCGAGAGCCGATGTTTCCCGTCGCGCCGATGATGAGATGTCTCACTGGAGCTTGCTCCAGCCACGGATCACCTCGAATGCCATTCGCTTCTGGCCCGCCGGAGTGAAATGGAGACCGTCGTCCATGAGCAGGGCGGAAGGAGGAGGACTCCCTAGCGTTGAGAAGGCGTCGATAACCGGCCCGTCGCCCTCGCCGACGATGTTGGCTACTCGTGCTAAGTCTTCGTTGCGGAACCGAACCCCGAACCTGGCCAGGCCCCGATGGGCCGCTACCTGCGCTTCATTGACCGCAGGCGGCGTAATCCAAACGCAGTTCGCCGTGGTCTCTTTGGAAATGCGCTCCCGCAGTTCGGCAATGTTGCGCGCGGTCTCCTCATGATGGACGAGCGTCTTCGTGGGGTGCAGGCCCTGAGTGCGGGCGTCATTCGTGCCGACGAGGAAAAGTATCCAGTCGGGCCGGGAATTGATGACACCTGCGATCCGCACGAGACCGTGCGTGGTCGTCTCGCCTGCGACCGCGCTGATGGTCAACGAAATCCCGTCGGGACTGCGGCGCCTCGCCAGCATTTCCCCAAGAACGACCGCCCATGATTGAGGATCGGACGTTAAGCTGTCGCCGAACGCCACTACCTTGGCTCCTTTCCGCAGGGGAAGACGATCGACCATCGATGCCACGGCTGGGTCGGCAAGCAACGCGACGGCTGCTTCCGAAGCCTCCTTTTGCATGCGGCCGAGTTCGGTCGCGTAGACCTCAACGGGTAGGCCGAGGAGCCCGGCATGAGCTTCCCGGTTTAGGCTGGCGCCTCCGGGGAGGGAGGCCAAGGTCCTCTCGGGCTGGATGACCTTCAAAAGCCAGCGCACTTGCTCGTCCGACATGGGTTTCATCTCGCAGTTGGATCTGTTTGCAGAACGCGAAAAGTAGTCGCACGTCGGGGACGTCGCTACTCGCGTTTGCTGATCATTAAATTATTGTAATTGCTTCGAAATCTTGCGAGCCCCTGAGCCCTCATCAGGTTCAAGGACCGTCTGAGAAGACGTTCGGCACCGAGAGTCGGCATCCTCGTTCGCGCCGAATTGAGGAAGGGGGTTACGCCCAAAGCCGCCATTCAAAACAAGCCGAAATTCCTGCAAAGCAAATACTCGCGGAGCGGCTCAATTGCTCGGAAGACAAAGCCGTCAGGATATTTCACGGGCGACTAAGTATGTTCTGTTCCGGTTCTCGGAAGCGGCCCTCGCACGCGTTGGCGCTCACCCGCCGGTGACGATGGTCAGCACCTTGAACGGCGTGGTGATGACGACCTCGGCGACCGAACCGACGGCCTTGCCGAGCCCCTGGCCAAGATTGTTGAGCTGCGCCGGATCGGGTTCGTCCGAAGCCAGTCCGGCAGGGGTGCGCAGGCGGTCGCCGAGCAGCTGCACCAGGATCGGATTGTCGGCGAATTTCGCGTGGTTGAGGCCACCGTCGCCGCCCTTGGCCTTGGTCAGGTCGACCACGGACACGCCGTAGCTGGCGAGATCGGCCGCATTGCCATAGTCGCCGACACGCGGCTTGTCGCCGGAGATAAGTGAAGACAATTTTAGGGCTCGGTCATCGCCTGAAAGCAGCACGGCAAACGGCTTGTCCGGCTTGCCGTAACGCATCATCTGCTTCTTGAACACGTCGACATCGATGTCGGGCGAAGCCAGGACGACATAGCCGAGCTTGCCGCCGAGATCGCGGTCGCCGGTGATGGCGAGCTGGCGCAGCGCCTCCATGGTCAGCCAGGTTCCCATCGAATGGGCGATGATGTCGATGCTCTTGACCCGCGTCTTGGCGAGCATTCTGAGCGTCGCCTCGAGATCGTCGCGGGCGGCGTTGGCACTGTCCTTGTCGTAGATATAGCCCGTCGTCTTGGCGCTCGACGCCCAGGAAAACAGCACTGGTGTGCCCGGATATTTCGTGTCGTGGGCGATCTGCGTCAGCCGGTAGATGCCGTCGTCGAAGCCATTGTTGAAGCCATGCACGAAGACCAGCGCGCGGTCGCCGCGCATGGCGATGTCGGCGCCGACAGCCTTGGCGAATTGCGAGGCGTCGCCATAGTGGACGACATTGGTGGCGGTGAATTGCTTGGCCGGATTCGAGTTGGCCGGACCCTTGGCCCGCTCGATGGCGCCGACCTGGTGGACCTTCGGCACGGTGACGTCGACACGGGCGTAGCTGGTGGTCAACGAGCGATCGCCGTCAAATACCTGACGCGGATCCTTGGTCGCCAGCTGGCGGGTGGTGGCGACGAAAATTTCGTGCGTGGCCGCGATGTCGGAAGCCGGTACTGAGACCGTCGTCTTGTTGAGCAGATCATGCGTACTCTGGCCGGCGCAGCCAGCAACAGCGAGCGCCAACGCGACGACGAAACTCTTCAAACGCACGGTCACGCGTCGGCTCCCGTAAAGGGGGACGTCAAAGCATGACGTCACCAGTCATTCCGATAAGGCCAGAGACGGGCTCGGTCCAGTTCAAAGTGGGCCAAGGCCTCCGCAAGGCTTGATTGACATGGCAAACCCGCGGCGCTGCACTTACTGTCCGAGCAGGCTGATGCGGTCGGTCACGTCCCGGTCGCTGGCAAAGCCGTCATCCTCGCGCAGCCGCTGGCCGATCATCTTAACCAAGGCCGGATTGTCGGCGAATTTTGTGTGATTGAAGCTGTCGCTGCCTTTGACCTTGGAGAGATCGACCACCGTCACGCCATAGGAGGCAAGATCGGCGGCGTCCTTGTAATCGCCGACACGCGGCCGAGAGCCGGCGATCAGGCCGGAAAGCCTCAGCGCGCGGTCGTCGTCGGACAACAGCAGGATGAACGGTTTGTCGGGCTTGCCGTAGCGGCGCATCTGGCTCTTGAACACGTCGACATCGATGTCGGGCGAGGCCAGCACCACGTCGCCCAGCTTGCCGCCCAGATCACGGTCGCCGCTGATGGCCATCTGACGCAGCGTTTCCATGGTCACCCAGGTTCCCATCGAATGCGCGACAATATCGATGCGCCGCGCGCCGGACTGCTGCAGCATGCGCAAGGTCACCTCAAGCTGGTCGCGTGCGGCGCTGGCACTTTCCTTGTCATAGACATAGTCCGTGGTCTTGGCGCCCGATGCCCAGGAAAACAGCACCGGAGTGCCCGGATAGCCGGAATCGTGGACGATCTGGGTCAGGCGATAGACCGCATCGTCGAAGCCGGTGTTGTAGCCATGCACGAAGACCATGACGCGACCGCCGCGCGCCGCGATATCGGCGTTGAGCGCGCTGGAGAATTTCGGCTGCGTGTCGTAGCCGACAACCTCGGAAGCCATGAAATATTTGGCCGGATCATCCGACTTGCCGCGCGAACGCCGTTCGATCTGACCAGTCTGATGGATGCCAGGCACGGTGACGTTGACGCGCGCATAGTTCAGCGTGGCCGAGCGCTCGCCGTCGAATACCTTGTTGGGATCGTCGGATTTCTTGCGCGTCGTGGCGATGAAGATCGAATGATTGCCGGCGATTTCCGTCACCGGCACGGACATGACCGCGCTTCCGAGCAGTTCCTGGGTTTGCGGGCCGGCGCAGCCGGCAACGAGCAGGGCAAGGACAACCGTAAGTATCTTCTTCAAAGGCACGTCTGAAATTCCACTCCGGCCAAAAGGCCCAACCACCCCCGCGACACCTCCCGGACAGGGAGAGTGCGGCAGAACTAAGTCGTGTCCAGTCGAAATGTGGTCAGCGACTGATTACAGCCATCGCACTGTTGCGCGAAAGCCAAAATGGCGGAAGGAAAGCCGGAATGTTGGAGAAGGGCAGCACCTCCGGTTTGGGGCGGATGCCGAGCACATCCGCCATGAAGGCGCGGCGCGCTTCGATGCGGCTCCAGGCTTCGGGGTAGCGCGCCGCGATCTCCTCGCGCAGTGCCTCGTCGGCGAGCGCGATGCCGTCCTCGATGTTGGTGGTGAAATAGTTGCTGCCGGTCGCCGGGATGATGTCGACCTGCAACGCCATGCCGGATCGCAATTTGATGTCGGAGCCGGGAAACACCGGCGAATGCATCCATTCGTCGATATGGACGAGATGACCGGGATTGAGCGAGACACCAAAGAACGGGTCACCGATGCGGTCATGCACCGCTTTCCACAACGTGCCGCCCGTCGTGCCGATGCCGATCGCTTCGTACCAGTCGACAACCGCGGCGAAATAGGGCGCGACCAGCTTTTCGACATAGTCGCGGATGGCAGGAGGCAACTCTGAGGCATCCTCGGCCAGGAAGCCAGCGCGGGCGTTGAGCGCGCCCTGGATGCCATAGGCCATGGTGATCGGATCACCACGCTGGATGATGTCCAGGCGGGGGCTGGGCAAGCCATAGGCGGCACGCTTTCCCGCCGACAGCATCGGATGACAGCAATGCGGCAGGCCGTTCATGCCCATCAGCCGCGCCGCCTGCAGTTCGTTCATCCCGGGCTCGATGCCTTGCAGGACGTTGCGCAGCCCTTGCGAGGTTAAGGTCGCGGCAAACTCAAAGGCAGCCAACTGGTCTGCCTCGTTGATGGCGCGCAGGCCGTCGGTGGGGTTCATCAGCAGATTGGCGGCATTCACGACCGCGCCCTTGTCGCCGACAAGCGTGCGCAGCGTATCGGCAAGGAAGGACGGCAGGTCGAGCGTCATCTCATCGAACCCGGCATCGCCGGCGCCAAAAGGCTTCCAGCCGATGGCGCCGATCCTGTGGCCGGGCCTCAGGCCGCAACCGGCAAGGATGTCGGGCAGGGCGTCCGAGCGGTCGCGCGGCTGCGCCGGCAGCGAGAAGGTCTGGTAGAGCATGCGCTCATAGGGGCCATCGCAGATTTCGGCATAACCCCAGCCCTCATTGCCAACGAGAAGTCTTGGCTGCTTGCCGGGAACGATGACCAGCAACGTCTCCTCGAAGCGTGGATCGTAGCCTGAAAGATAGGCGACATTGGCGGCGTGTTCGCGGTCGCCATAGACGGCGAAGGCATCGAAGCCGGCCCTGGCGCCGCGCGCGATCAGCGCTTCGATGCGCGCCTCATAGGTCCTTCGCGCAACCAGCGGCATAACCGTCGGCTCGCCGAATTCCGGCAGCGACATGGATTTCAGGCCGACCGATGCGACAGGCATGAACAAACGCCCTCAAGTGCTTGCAAGGATTTTGCGAATGCCCTTTGCGAAGGGGCATGAAGGGTCGAACAATGGCGTTGCCGGCCCGGATATGCAATAGGCAGGATCGGCTGCGTCGGATCACGATAGACGCTTTGCGGCCAGGTTGATGACAGGGGTCCGCGAAAAACATGCGGCACAAGGTGGCTTTCCGATGACCAGTTTTTCCTCCCGCGTCGCTACCGCAGCCGCCGCGATCCGCCAGATCTTTCCGGAAACGCCGCTGCAGGAAAACGATTATCTGTCGAAGAAGACCGGCGCGCGGGTGCTGCTGAAGCGCGAGGATCTGAGCCCGGTACGCTCCTACAAGATCCGCGGCGCTTTCAACTTCTTCTGCAAAGCGCTTGCTGCCGGCAATCAGGCCGAACTGTTCGTCTGCGCGTCGGCCGGCAACCATGCGCAGGGCTTTGCCTTCGTCTGCCGTCACTTCGGCAAGAAGGGTGTGGTGTTCATGCCGGTGACGACGCCGCAGCAGAAGATCGACAAGACCAGGCTGTTCGGCGGTGAGTTCGTCGAGATCAGGCTGGTCGGCGACTTTTTCGACGACTGCTATCGCGCCGCCTTCGAATTCACCGAAAGCTCCGGCGCCCACATGGTGCCGCCCTTCGACCACAAGGACATCATCGAGGGGCAGGCGACGGTCGCCTATGAGATCGCGGACCAGATGCCGGGCGCGCGCATGCCCGACATCATCATGCTGCCGGTCGGCGGCGGCGGGCTCGCTGCCGGCGTGACGCACTATTTCGCCGATCAGGGCCGGGAGGCGCGTTTCGTTTTCTGCGAGCCGGCCGGCGCGCCGAGCCTGCATGACAGCCTCGCGGCCGGAAAACGCCTGAAGCTCGCCAAGGTCGACAACTTCGTCGATGGTGCTGCGGTCGCCGAGATCGGGCGCGAACCCTTGAGATACCTCAAGGAGTTCGCCGCTGACACCGTGCGGCTGATCCCGGAGAACCGACTCTGCGCGACCATGATCGAGATGCTCAACGTCGAAGGTGTCGTGCTCGAGCCGGCCGGCGCTTTGGCGATCGACGCGCTGAAGGATTTTTCCAGGAAGGAAATCCGCGGCAAGACCATTGTTGCCGTGGTTTCAGGTGGCAATTTCGATTTCGAGCGGCTGCCGGATGTCAAGGAGCGGGCGCTGCGCTACGAGGGCCTGAAGAAATACTTCATCATCCGCTTCCCGCAGCGGCCGGGCGCGCTGCGCGACTTCCTCGAAATGCTGGGTCCGGACGATGACATTGCGCGCTTTGAATATCTGAAGAAGTCGGCGCGCAATTTCGGCTCGGTGCTGATCGGCATCGAAACCAAGGACCGGCGCAATTTCGACCTGCTCAAGGCGAATTTCGAGGCCGAGGGCGTCCAGTATCAGGACATCACCGACAACGAGACATTGGCAGGGTTCATCATATGAGCGCAAAGGTCTTCATCGCCTTGTTTTCCGGCATCAATGTCGGCGGCAACCGCATCGTCAAGATGGCGGAGTTGCGGTCGTTCTTCGAGGACCTCGGCTTTTCCGATGTCGCCACCTATGTGCAGAGCGGCAATGTCGTGTTCAGGGCCGGCAAAGGCGACGCTGCTGCGCTGACCAAGCAGATCGAAGCGGCCTTCGAGAAGAAATGGGGTTTTCATTCGCGCATCATGGTGCGCGACCTCTCGTGGTTCGAACGGCTGGTGAGTGCAAATCCCTATCCGGAAGCGGCCGCAGACCACACCAAGCTCCACGCCTACGCGCTGGAGCGCGAGCCGACCGCCGACGAGGTGGCGCGGCTGGCCGAGAAATGCACCGGCCCCGAGCGCTTCGAAGTCAAGGGCGACGTGCTCTACCTCAGCGCGCCGGACGGGCTCGGCAAGTCAGTCTTTGCCAACGTCATTCCGCGCGTTCTGAAGGTGCCGGGCACTGCGCGCAACTGGCGCTCGGTGCTGGCGCTGCTGGAGATGGCCGGGCAGGCCGGTAAAAACTAGCCTGATCACGCCGCTGTGGCTGGCCTCCAGTCGAAGGTCAGTTCCTCGCGGAAGGCAAAGCGTTTGATGTGATCGGCGACAACACTTTCCAGGCGCTCGAGCGATCCCGCTTCATCGGTCGACACCGTTATGTGCAGCGCGCTCACGTCGGCGTCCATGACGGTGCGTCCCAGCGACGTCAGGTCGATGGTGCCGTGGGTCGGGTTGAACTCGACGGGGAATTTGTGCGCCCAGTGTTTGCACAGCTGCTGCAGGTATCGGCTGGCGTGCTCGGTGGCGACGTCGGCATAGCTGGAAGGCATGAATGACTTCTCCTGATCTGGGCGCTGGCCGACAGGCCAGGCGTGATGACCGCTCAGATAGGTGGTGTGGTGCGAAACGGCAAAGGCGGCCGGCTTTTACCCCGGCCGCCTCGCTTCAAGATGGCGTGATGGCTACCAGCTTCCGGTATTCGGCATCGACGCCCAGGGTTCGGCCTTGGCTTTCGGCGGGCCCTTCTGCAGAAGCTCGATGGAGATGCCGTCGGGCGAGCGGATGAAGGCCATGTTGCCGTCGCGCGGCGGCCGGTTGATGGTGACGCCATTGTCCATCAGATGCTGGCAGGTGGCGTAGATGTCATCGACCTCATAGGCGAGGTGGCCGAAATTGCGCCCGCCCTTGTAATCTTCCGGATCCCAATTGTAGGTCAGTTCAACCAAAGGCGCCTTGTCGTTGATGCCGCTCTGCTCGTCTTCGGAGGCGGCAAGGAAGATCAGCGTGAAGCGGCCCTGCTCGTTTTCGTAGCGGCGGACCTCCTTCAGCCCGAGCTTGTTGCAGTAGAAGTCGAGCGAGGCATCGACATCGGCGACGCGGACCATTGTGTGCAGATAGCGCATGAGTTTTCCTCGATCTGTTGGGGTGCGGCGCAACATAGGATCGGCCCGGCGAAAGGGCAATCTCCCGCGGCCGGCGATGCCGGCAAAGAACAAATCCGGTATTCCCGCAATGAACCGTGAAAAAAGGCAGGGAAGGTCTTGCACACACCGGAAGCCGCGGTGTTAATCTGGTGTCAAGAATCAGTTGCGGTGTTCTTGCAAAAAAGGGGGCATTCTTATGGGGGAAAAGGCCTCTTTGACGGGGCGGGCCGGAACCCTTGGCGACGCCTTGACGCGCGACGAAGGCGGCGATGCCGCTGACCTGACCGAAATTGCCGGCGCCATCAAGTGGTTCGATGTGGCCAAGGGCTATGGGTTCATCCTTCCCGATGACGGTGTTTCGGGCGATATCCTCCTCCATGTGACATGTCTTCGGCGGGACGGCTTCCAGACAGCCTTGGAAGGCGCGCGCGTGGTCTGCCTTGTCAAGCAGGGCGATCGCGGGCTGCAGGCTTTCCGGGTGCTTTCCATGGATGTCACCACCGCTGTCCATCCAGCGGAAATGCAGGAGCAGCGCACCCATGTCGCGGTAACGCCGGAGAGCGGGCTCGAACGCGCCTTGGTCAAGTGGTTCAACCGCACAAAGGGCTTCGGCTTCCTGACGCGCGGCGAGGGCACCGAGGACATTTTCGTCCATATGGAAACCTTGCGCCGCTACGGCATCACCGAGCTTCGGCCGGGGCAGGTTGTGCTTGTCCGTTTCGGTCGCGGTGACAAAGGCCTTATGGCCGCCGAAATTCACCCCGATATGGGCACCTTGCCGGTTTCGCACTAGAACCGGCCCATCCCGATAAATCGGGGTGGTTCAGGCTCTAGCTCCTCTTTGTTTGACCATGATCTTGTCCGAAACCGGTTCCACTTTTCGGGATCATGGTCTAGGACGATTTCCGGTCGAGGATTTTGGATGGCTCACAGGAACTGGCTGACGGCGGGCGTGCTTTGCGCCATTGCTGCCTTGATCGTGGCCTCGGGCGCTTTCTTCTATTCTGAGCGTCCGACCTCGGCCGACAGCCGGGCGATGATTCTTCCGGTCGACCCGACGCCGCTGGTCGTTGTGACGAAAGATGGAAATCGCTCCTTTTCGATCGAAATCGCCGACACCGATACAGAGCGCGAAGCCGGCTTGATGTATCGCCAGGACATGGCGGACGATCACGGCATGCTGTTTGTCTTCGAAATACAGCAGCAGGTCAGTTTCTGGATGCAGAACACGCCGATGCCGCTTGACCTGATCTTTGTCGGCCAGGATGGCAAGATCCGGGCCATCAAGCATGGCGAGCCGCAATCCCAGGCCATCATCTCGCCCGGCGTACCCGTGCGCTTCGTGCTCGAGCTCAAGGCCGGCACCGCCGCCAAATACGGCATCGAATATGGCGACCTGTTGCGCCACCCGGCTGTCGGCACAATATCTGGCCCTGGCATACCACCGTCGGACAAGGGCGATTCCCCGAACGTCGATTCCAACTGAGCGCCGGGGATAGCCTTCCGATGCAGTTTTTTTCCCATGACGGGTTCGATCTTGCCTTCCTCGACCGCCAACCGGCCTCGGGCGAGGGCGATCCCGTGCTCATGATCCACGGCTTCGCTTCGAGCCACTATGTCAACTGGGTGTCACCCGGCTGGTTCAAGACGCTCAACGATGCCGGTTACCGCGCCATCGCCTTCGACAATCGCGGCCATGGCTCGTCATCGAAGAGCTATGACGAGGCCGATTATACGCCTGCAAAAATGGCCTCGGATGCCGCCGCCTTGCTCGATCATCTCGGCATCGAACGGGCTCATGTCATGGGCTATTCGATGGGAGCGCGCATCGCGGCGTTCCTGGCACTGTCCGATCCGGACAAGGTGGCGACGCTGGTCTTTGGCGGCCTCGGCATCGGCATGATCGACGGTGTAGGCGATTGGGATCCGATCGCCGCGGCCCTGCTTGCCGACGATCCGACGGCGACCACCCATCCGCGCGGCCGCTCTTTCCGCGCCTTCGCCGACCAGACCCGCAGCGACCGTCGGGCGCTTGCTGCCTGCATCGCCAAATCGCGGGAGTTGCTGAGCGAGGACTACATTGCCCGCATCGCTCAACCGACGCTGGTCGCTGTCGGCACCACGGACGATATTGGCGGTTCGCCCGACGAGCTCGCCGCCTTGATGCCGAACGCCAGGGCTTTTCACATCGAGGGCAGGGACCATATGCTGGCGGTCGGCGACAAGACCTTCAAGCAACGCGTGCTGGAGTTTTATGCTGAATATCCGCTCTGACCTGGCATGCTGACACGTAGGGTCAGCCTGGCGCTCTCGCTGCTTGAACGGACTTCGCCAGCACGCACAGCAATTCGAACATCATCGTGGCGCCCGCCAGCGCCGTCATGCCGGCGAGATCGAATGGCGGTGACACTTCCACGACATCGGCGCCGACAATGTTCAATCCGTCGAGCAGGCGGACCATTTCCTGCGCCTCGCGGGTGGTGAAGCCGCCGAGCTCGGGCGTGCCTGTTCCCGGCGCCATCGACGGGTCGATGCAGTCGATGTCGAAGGTCACATAGGTCGGGCCGGTTCCGGCAATGGCGCGCGCTTCCTCCATGACGCTGGCCGCGCCACGCCTGACGAACTCCTCCATGTAGATGATACGAATGCCCTGGGCGACTGCCCAGTCATGCTCGCCGGGCTCGTAGATCGAGCCGCGAATGCCGATCTGCACGACCCGTTTGGGGTCGAGCAGGCCTTCCTCGATCGCGCGGCGGAAGGGCGTGCCGTGCGTATAAGGGTTGTCGCCGAAATAGCGGTCATTGGTGTCGGAATGGGCATCGAAATGGATCATGCCGACCGGCCGATCCCTGGCGACGGCGCGCAGCACCGGCAGCGTCGTCAGATGGTCGCCGCCGGCGGCGAGCGGAATAGCGCCGGCCGCCACGATTGCCGCGATACCGTCCTCGATGCGCCTCAACCCGTCCATGAGATTGATCGGATTGACCGAGAGATCGCCGACATCGGCGACGTTGGCGATGCCGAACGGTTCGGTTCCCGAGACATGGTGGACGCGTCGCATCAGGCTCGACTGGTTGCGGATCTCGCGCGGGCCGTGCCGCGCGCCGGCGCGGTTGGTGGTGCCGCCATCCCACGGTATGCCGACCAGCGCGATGTCGAGGCCCTCGGCGCTCGCCACTGCCGGCAGCCGCATGAAGGTCGAGAGCCCGGCAAAACGGGGCACGGCCGAGGCGTCGACCGGCTGGAAGAATTTGCTGCTCATGATGTCGGCACCTCGGAAGAATTTGCTTTTGACGAAGCCTCGCGAAAATCACGAGGGCTTTTGCAGGGTTTCCAGCGACCGCGCCATGTTCAGCCTGGCCTGCTGCTCGAAACGCTGGCGGAATTCCTCCGTATGGAAGATGTGCGGGCGGGCCAGGAAATCTTTCAGCACGGCACCCCGTCCGGCACGCCACATCGGCTCCGCCACCCAGTCATATTCGCGGCGGACCGCGCGTTCATAGGCATCGAACGCATCCGGCGCGGCACCCAGGATCGACAGGTCCATGTCGAGGAACAGGCTGGCGTCGCGTATAGCCGTCGCGTCGTCGAACTGCGGTAGCTGGTGTGTGGCCGAGGCGAGGATCATTGCGCTGATGCGACCCAGGCGCCCGGCATCGGTGCGCTCCGCGAGCTTTGTCTCGGCAAGGGCGGCACTTCTGGCCTCATTGTCCTTGGCCTTGCTGTCGTAGATGGCATCGTGGAACCAGATCGCAGCTTCGACGGCTTCGGGATCGCCCAGCAGCGCCCGATAGTCGCCGGCCAGCGCCAGCATGGCCTGGATATGGGCGAGGTTGTGGTAGTGGCGATCCCCGGCGTTATAGAGCGCCGAAAGCTCGGTTTTCAGGGCCGCGTCGATCAAAGGCTGGTCTTTCATTTCTATCATCCGTCCAGTTAATCGATCTCAGCCCTTCGGAGTCAAAGACCCAATCACTGCGAACCTTGCATGGGCCGGGGCTCTGGGGAATGTTGCCAGTCCAGGAAATATCCAAGCCAGGGAGGCTGACATGGCCAATACTCTAAGCAGCGAGACTCCAAGACCGGGGACGATCGACATGAAGCTGGAGGCCGTCATCATTGCCGTTGCGGATGCCGATCGGTCCAAGCGTTTTTATGGCGGCCTCGGTTGGCGGCTCGACGCCGACTTCGTCGTCGGCGACGCGTTCAGGGTCGTGCAGTTCACGCCGCCCGGCTCGCCGTGCTCGATCCATTTCGGCAAGGGCCTGACATCAGCCGCGCCAGGCTCGGCGAAGGGGCTTTATCTCGTGGTGTCCGATATCGTGGCGGCGCATGCCGAACTCGTGGCGCGCGGCGTCGAGGCGAGCGAGGTGTTTCATCGCGCCGGGCCTGGGCAGCCGCCGATCAGCGGCCGGCATCCGGAAGGGCGCAGTTATTCATCCTATGTCACGTTCAGCGATCCGGATGGCAACAGCTTCATACTGCAGGAAATCACCCAGCGATTGCCTGGACGCGTGGATGCCAGCGAGACGATATTCACGTCGTCGGGCGAGCTTGCCGCGGCGCTGCGGCGTGCGGCGGCCGCACATGGCGAACACGAGAAACGGACGGGCGGACAGCACGATGTGAACTGGCCCGACTGGTATGCCGAATATATGGTGGCTGAACAGGCCGGCACGCCGCTGCCGACTTGAACGGCGTCCATTGCAGCGCGGCGTCATCGGCGCCGCGCTGACCTTGAGCCTGCCACCAGATCGCTCTACGCCTTCCCCGCAGCCAGGCACGGAAGGCCGCCTTTCGGGGGGGGGCGGCGATCAAGGGTTCGTTTTCCATGGCTGCTTGAATTCCCGCGAACCAAATCCATTTGACAATGCACTAAGGAAAATTGAGTTCAATCGTGCTATGATCTGGCTTATATGTGCGGCCGGACAACAGCCAAGCCAGCAGGACGCAGGACGAGACGTCGATGAACAGCATCAGCATTTCCCGCCACAGCGCGTTGCAGCCGGTCGACCCGATCTGGCGTTCGATCCGTGACGAAGCGATGGACGCGGTCAACCGCGACCCCTTGCTCGCTGCCTTCCTCTATTCGACGATCCTCAACCAGGAGAGCCTGGAAGAGGCGGTCATCCACCGGATCGCCGAGCGGCTTGCCCATCAGGATATCGGCTCCGACCTCATCCGCCAGACCTTCAAATCGATGCTGGCCGACGACAAGGAATGGCCGACGACGGTGCGTGTCGACATCCAGGCCTATTACGACCGCGACCCGGCCTGCGACCGTTTCATCATGCCGGTGCTCTATTTCAAGGGCTTTCACGCCATCCAGACCCATCGGCTGGCGCATTGGCTGTGGAACCAGGGCCGCAAGGATTTCGCGCTCTACCTGCAGAGCCGCTCGTCCTCGGTCTTCCAGACCGACATCAACCCGGCCGCCCGCATCGGCAAGGGCATCTTCATCGACCACGCCACCGGCCTCGTCGTCGGCGAGACCGCGGTCATCGAGGACGATGTGTCGATCCTACATGGCGTAACGCTGGGCGGAACCGGCAAGGCCGGTGGCGACCGCCATCCCAAGATCCGCCGTGGCGTGCTGATCGGCGCCGGCGCCAAGATTCTCGGAAACATCGAGATCGGCCATTGCTCCAAGGTCGCCGCCGGATCGGTTGTGCTGTCGCCCGTGCCGCACAACAAGACGGTTGCCGGCGTGCCGGCTCGCGTCGTCGGCGAGACCGGTTGCGACCAGCCGTCGCGCCAGATGGACCAGCTCCTGCCTTCGCAGTCGATGGACCATGTGATCAGCTTCGATATCTGATTTCCGCCCAGGCGCGTTGCCTGGCGTCGTTGCAATTTTGCCCGGCGGCGCTGTCGCTTCCGGTGCAATACGGCCGGCTTGCCTTTACATCGCCATTGTCGACGTGCCAGAAGCGCCCTTCAAACCAGCAAGCCCGATGATCGGAGAAGACTGTTGAAGCCGGACGAAATCAGAAAGCTGGACGCCTATTTCAAGCGCGTCTTCCAGAACCCCAAGCTTGAGGTCAAGGCACGGCCGCGCAAGGAAGATTCGGCCGAAGTCTATGTCGGCGACGAATTCCTCGGCATCGTCTTCAAGGACGAGGACGACGGCGACTACAATTTCTCGATGGCGATCCTCGACATCGATCTGGGCTGAGCCCGCAATCCAACGGCAGGCCGCGCCGGGCGTGGCCTGCCTTAATCTCTCAATGTCCGGTCTTCAGGATTCGCCCTGCCTCTGCCGTCATCGCCGCGTCGAGCGTCTGCCAGTCGTCAAGGAATTCCTTGGGAAAACGGTAGGTGAGGCTGAGATCGTCGCCGACATGGATGTCCCGCTCGCAGGGCGCCAGCGATTGATCGGCACTCGGTCCGCTCAGGCAGCGGGCCACGAAGGGATCCTTGCCCCCGCGCTTGCCGACCACCAGCACCTCGTTCAGATAGCCCGACTTCTCGTTGAAACCGTAAACCGTCGTGCCGCCGGGCCCCGGAACGCCGGGCTGGACGATCAGCGCGCTGTAGATCAGCGCGAACCGGCCGCTCATGTCGCGCGACATCATCTGTTGTTCGAAGGACAGGAAGATGATGCTTCTGTTGGCTTCCGAGTGATTGAAATCGTCGCGGGCCGCCTCGCTGTAACCGTCCATCTGGGGATAGCGCAGATAAAGGTCGAGACGTGAGGCGATGCCGTCGCGCCGGGCCTGGTCGAAGCGGATCAAATTGGCCGGCACGGAAATCACATTGTTGCCGATCACCACCCGGCGCATCGTCGTGTCGTCGGAATATCCGGCCATGGCGATGGTATGGCCGAACCACTTGCCGCCTAGGCTGATCGCCACCGACAGCAGGGCAAGTGCGGCGAAGGCATAGAACACCCGCTTCATCAGCGTGGAATCGACCACGGTGAGTTCAGGGCCGTCGGCGATCGCTGCCTGCTTCATCTCGGTCCTCATCCCAACCGCCCGTCTTGTGTCCCCAGGCGGCACACATCGCGCGGCACGGCTCTTGCAGCCTTCCTGAAACGACTGTGCGATTTCATGGTAAATGGAAGGTTAAGATGGCTGAGATGGAACTCTTCCTGTTTGCTTTTGTCGTCGGGCTGACGGTTTGCGGGCTGACGGGTTCGACGATGGAATTGCTGTCGGGCCGCAAGGTCGCTTTCACCGAGCCCTATGTGTCGCCCGCGAATGTGCTGCGCTCGCTGGCCGCCACCGCATGCGCCGGGCCGTTCATGCTGGTCAACGATGCCCTCGATGCCCGCCGCGAAAACCGCATTTCGACGATGGCGCTGCTCTCATGCGGCTGCACGGCGATCGCCTGGTCCCTGGCGCTTGGCATCGTCGTGCTTGCCATTGCCTCATGGGCAATAGGTCTCCTAGGGTCCGGCATCTGAGGCGATTCGGAGACCGACAATGCCGCTTTATGCGATCGACGGAACAGAGCCCAGCTTCGCCGATGCGGATACAAACTGGGTCGCCCCCGATGCGACGCTGATCGGGAACGTGCAGGTCGGCCGCAATGCCGGCTTCTGGTTCGGCGTGGTCATTCGCGGCGACAACGAGCCTGTTGTCATCGGCGCCGACACCAACGTGCAGGAACACACGGTCATGCACACAGATCCCGGCTTTCCGCTGACCATTGGCGAAGGCTGCACGATCGGCCACCGAGCCATGCTGCATGGCTGCTCGATCGGCGACAACAGCCTGATCGGCATGGGCGCCATCGTGCTGAACGGCGCCCGGATCGGCAGGAATTCGCTGGTCGGCGCCGGCGCACTGGTCACCGAAGGCAAGGAATTTCCGGACAATTCGCTGATCGTGGGCTCGCCGGCCAAGGCGATCAGGGTGCTGGACGACGCAGCCGTCGCCAGGTTGCGCGGCTCGGCCGCGCACTACGTCGCCAACGGCAAACGCTTCAAGGCGGGGCTGAAGAAGGTTTGAGGCCTGCTTTGGCGGATCCGCTCCGTTTCAGCGCCCACTCATCGTCCGTTGGATCCGCGTCTGGCCATCGCATCGCGCAGCAATGAAGCGCCGGCTTCAAAACCGGCAATGTCGGCTTCCTCTATGGCTGTCCTGTAGTCATCGATGCGGGTTTCGAGCGTCGGGTCGGCGCCCGCCGCCAAAAGCAGGCGGATCGCGTCGGCGCTACGAATGGCCACCGAATAGTGAAGCGGCGTCCAGTCGTTCACGCCTCGCATGTTGGGATCGGCGCCAGCCTCGATCAACAGCTGGACGATTTCCAGTCGGTCGGCGCGGTCGGTGGACAGCGCCGCAATGATGGCCGGAAACCCACCATGATCCCCGTAATTCGGATCCGAGCCCGCATCCAGCAAGGCCGAGATGAAGCCGACAGGGCTCCAATAGATCGCGTATTCCAGCGGATGCCCGAGGCCGAGTTCGAACGGCATGCGCTCGTCGAACCAGCCGGGCGAACCGCCCAAGGCCTTGCCAAGCCCATCGAAGTCACCAGCCTTGAAGGCATCGTCGATCGCCTTGAACAGACGATGGCGCTCGCATCGATCTTCCGGGATTTCCAACATCGCCGTGATCCAGAGGACGAAACCAACGGCCTACAATGCCTCGATCCGCCGCCCATGCAAAGGATGTCGGATGCGCTGGGCAGCCGTGATCCTCTGCAGGCCAAGCGCCTGTCGTTAGGCTGATTTGATTTTTCCCTTTTTCCCGGCCGCAGGCTTGATTCGAATACGCATGGCTCCCCCTTTGGGCGCTTCGATTTCGAATTCGGCTGTACTCCTCACCAGGTCACTCAGTTTGCCGAAACCATAGGTGCGAGGGTCAAAATCGGAGAAGAGGTTTGAGAGCTGCTTTCCGAATGTGCCGAGCAGCACCCAGCCATCTTCGCTGTCCATCTGGCCAATGACTTTCTTGAGTATGGGCAGCGCAGCGCTGGATGATTGAAGCGGCTTCGATGGAGGCGCGGTATCCGGGATGTTCGCCGGGCTGCGAAGAAGGTTTTCGGTGTAGATGAACCGGCGGCAAGCTTGCCGAAAGCTCTCCGGGGTCTTCTGCTCGCCGAACCCGAACACATCGACACCCTGTTCACGAATGCGTGCGGCAAGCCGGGTGAAATCGCTGTCGGAAGAAACCAGACAGAAACCGTCGAAGCGGCCGCTATGCAGCAGATCCATCGCGTCGATTACCAGTGTGATATCGGAAGCATTCTTGCCAGTGGTATAAGCGAACTGCTGCTGCGGAATGATTGCGTGCTTCGCCAATATGTCCGCCCAGCCCTTGGACCGGGTGCTGGAGAAGTCGCCATATATGCGGCGCACGCTGGCCTCACCGATCTTCGCGATCTCCTCGAACAGGCCGTCGGCGATCTTGGCGGAGGTGTTGTCGGCATCGATAAGAACCGCAAGACGTGGTGATCTAGCTTCGGTCGGCATAAGACCTCCTGCGGCTGACATCTTCTCAACATATGGCGGCGCGAATACACACCTGCCATCGAAATTGGATCAATTTTAGCAGCTGCCGCCAGAAATGGCGGAGCCGGCCCGGGGACGGGGCCGGCTCCTTAGACCCGGTCGTTGGGGACGGGGAGGGTGGGGACTCGACCGGGTTTCTCCTTAAGCGCCTCGCGTCGATGCGACGCGCTAAACCTCTGTTTTATGCATGTCGCAAACCATTGCCCCTTTGGGCGACATGCATTGGCGCCCTAGCGGACGCTGGCGACCGCGTCGGAGCGGCCGTCGTTGATCGTCACCCAAACGCCGGAATTCTCCGTCGATTGACGCTTGAGATAGGTGTAGTCGGTGTCCGTCCAGGACAGCACCTTGGTTTCCAGATTGTCGAGGATGAACTCGCCGAGGCTGGTGCGCACGGTCAGCACGGCGTGGCCGTCGCCATTCGGCTGGCGCGCGACCGTCATCAAGAGATCACCCGCCGGCACACCCACATCCATCAGTTCGCGGCGCTTCTCCAGCGCATAGTCCTCGCAATCGCCATAGCCATTGTCGGGATAGGCCCAGTACTCCTCGACACCGTAATTTTCCATGTCGGTGCGCGGCTTGACGCGCGTGTTGACCGAATTGTTGATGCTGACGATCGTCGCCCAGAGCTTGCGGGTCAGGTCGACCGGCGTGCCTTTGGGCGTCTTCTCGTTGCATTCGCCAGGGATACGCTGGCAGAACTCATAATGGCCAACTGGCTGCGTGGTGCGACCGCCGGTGTGCATATAGGCCGGTCCCGCGGCATATGCTGATCCCCAAGCGGAAAGCTGCATCGCCATTGCCAACAGCAACAGCTTGCCCCTCTTTGCTTTCATTTTTAGTCTCCCCGTTCGAAGGAGACGTTGCCACAGCTGGATTTATTTGACGCAAAGGCGCGAAGTAGACTTTAAGTAAAACGCCGGTAGAATAAACATAAAATTTGAATCATTTGAGTATTGAATTGTTTGGATTGCCGGGACTGGCCGGATGGGCGCGAGACCTCCGGGGCTGGTAGCGGCTTGAGGCTGCTCGAGGCGCGTCGATCGCTTCCAGATGGGGTCGATTGGCAGTTGCCAGAAACAAAAAACCGGCCGCGAAGGGCCGGTTGATCGAGGCATCCTGCCCGTGCGGTCAGGCGCGTGGCGTGTTGAATTCGGAATCGAGCGTTTCGGGGCGCTGGATGACGGCGAATTCGATGGCGACGCCATCCTCGAAATGGCGAACGATCTGGCCGCGCATGGTGCCGAGCATGACCTGGACGCCGATCGCCGGCTTGACGTCGATCTCGATCGCCGCGCCCGACAGCGACAGGTCGATGATCCGGCACTGGTACTGGCGGCCGTCGGTGAGCTGCAGCACGCTGGTCGGGTTGCGCGGCGCGACGCGCTCGTGGCGGCGGTCTTCCGGCAGGTCGAGTTCGTGTTTGTTGGCAAGCCAGGTCAGCTGCGCCGCGAGCTTGTCCTTCTTGCGGTCGGACGCGATCACGGTCATGGCGAAGCCGTCCTGCAGCGTGCGCGTAACGACGCCTTCGATGCGGCCGATATGGTCGATATAGGCGATGACTTTTTCGCCGGGCATGCCAATGCGATCGGTGCGGAGCGCGACGTTGCCGGGCGACATGTCGACAACCTGGCAAGGATGCTCGGTGCGGTCTTCCAGCATGAATCGTCCGTATATCTTGACCCGGACGCGCTGAAAGTTACGCCTTTCAGCTTGGGACGGCGCGTAGTCGACCGCCGCTGACCTCATGACTGCCTACACCCCGTTTGGCATTCCCGCGCGCCGATGCGAGGGACTTCATCAAAGAAGTACAACAAAGCGGGTTAACAAAGGGAAAAAACGAGCCTGTAAGATTGTGCGATCATCAACTATTCCTCGCGCCCGCCGTCGAAGACGACGAGATGGCGGATGCGGCGCGCCCGGCCAAGCGCCGAGATCGTGTCAGGGGCCTCGAGTTCGGCCGGAACAAGCGAGGGAACGTCGATCGCCGGGCGGTTGTTGAGCAGTTCTTTTTCCGGATCGATGACACGGATCGAATCGATCATGGCGTCCGTGATCGGGTCGGCGCCCAGCCAGAACGGCTTCTCCGCGGCACTGATCACACCGAGACAGCGCGGGTTTTCGATGCCGCCGTCGAGCGGCAAGGCAAGCAATTCGAACTTGTTGGAGCGGCCGTTGCGGCTAAAACCCTCGAACATGATCAGCACCACTGATTTCTGGTCGAAAACCCCATGAATCAGCCGTGAAACCAGACGCTGATCCTTCTCGCGCCACAGGGATGGGAAGGAGAACCCCTTGAGTTCGCGGCCATAGCAGGCGCAGAGCCTGGTGCCGGCCAGGCGGAAGACGGGTTGCCCGCGTGTGTCCTTCTCCAGGATGAACGTATCGGCCAGGAGCGACTTGATATCGGCGGGCTCAACTTCCGAACGCTTCGGAGCAGGGCGTCCGTCACGCAGGCGGTTCCAATAATGGAACAGCGTGATCGATCCGTTTTGGTTCATGGTATGCTGCTCCGCGCATTCTGTCGTCTGATGTCCCATCGGTGAACAGAAGGGCGCCCTCCGATGACCTACATGCGTTGCGGAGCAGGAAGCGTGCCAGCATCGTTAACACTTGTTCACGGGTCGGGGCCGTTAAGGTTAACAACTGGTTTACGTTGCGCCCGGGCAGGCCCTATGGCACACCAAAACCACTCCAGAAGCGGTCGTTTCGCGACGATCGGCAGCACTTCAGTCAAGGGTTTTAGGGGAGCAGGGGGCTCGACCGGCCGTTCAAGGGAAACCTTGGACGGCTTCTTTTTTGATTCGCGCCCTGTGATTCGCGGTTAACGGCGGGCATGATTTTTCGCTTATCGCGACACCTGCGGCGGTCCGGTGATCAATAGCGCAGGGATAGCCTGATCCCAGCGCTGTGTGACAGGCAGCAAGCAACATTTGCCAATCACACGCGGCGAAAGAGAAAAATCTACGTTCCGAGCGGTTCTGTCGCCGCTGTACCCTTGCAAATTCGCTCCTTGAGGCACGACGGCGGCGATCCCGCGGTCCGGAGACGTGCCTTGTCAGCGTAATTCTCTGGGGAAACCTTCATGAAGACCTCTATCCTTGGACTGATCACGGCCGGCTTGCTCTCCGGCGCCATTCCGCTCAGTGCCGCTCACGCTGCCGGGATCGCGGGTGCTCCCGCTCCTTTCGACAAGGGCGGCGTGAAAGTGGCGCTTGTCACCTTCATCTCGGCCGGCGATTTCTTTCAGGCCTATCAGGCCGGCGCGACGAAACAGGCGAAGGCGCTCGACATCGACCTGCAGATCTTTTCCGGCCGGCAGGACGCGGCCGCGCAGCGTGACCAGATCGAGCAGGCGATCAATCTCGGCGTCCAGGCCATCATCATCGACCATGGCCAGCCTGAAGCGCTGAAGGACGTCGCGCAGAAGGCCCTCGATGCCGGCATCAAGGTCGTCGCTTTCGACGTCAATCTCGACAACCCGAAGATCCCGCAGGTCGAACAGTCCGATCACGAGCTTGCCAAGGCTTCGCTCGGCCAGGCGCTCAAGGACAACGGCACCTCGTTCCAGGCCGGTTATGTCTATGTCGCCGGCTTCGCGCCGCTCGACCGCCGCAACGAAATCTGGGACGAGACCAAGAAGGCCAATCCCGGCATCGTCGAGAAGGCGCGCTGGGGGACGGTCAACGACACGACCGCGGTATCGACGGCCGACCAGACCAAGGCGGCGTTCCAGGCCAATCCCGACATCTCGGTCGTCTTTGCTCCCTATGACGAGTTCGCGCGCGGCGTGAAGCTCGCCACCGACGAGCTCGGCATCTCCAAGAAGGTGAAGATCTATTCGGCCGACGTGTCCACCGCCGACATCACCGAAATCACAGCGGAAGGAAGCCCGTGGGTCGCCACCGCGGCCACCAATCCTGCCGTCGTCGGCGCGGTTTCGGTGCGGGCGGCGGCCAAGCTGATCGCCGGCGAGGATCCCGGTCACAACATCGTCGTCAAGCCGGTGCTGCTGACACAGGAAGAGCTGCGCAAGAACGGCATCAAGACAGTCGAGGGCCTCGACGCCAAGCTTCCGGCCTTCGGCCAGAGCGACGCGGCATCGGCCAGTTGGATCCCGTCAAACTGATCTTTTTCTCCTCTCCCTCGCGGGCAAGCGAGGGAGAGGAGATATTGATTGGGTTAGCGCTTCTTTCCCAGGCCGAAGGTCAGTGCCAAGGCTCCAACCAGCACGACGCCCTTGACGAAGTCCTGCGTGTAATAGGGCGCGTTCAACATGGTGAGACCGTTGAGCAGCACGCCGACGAAGATCGCACCGACCACCGTGCCGATCACATGCGGGCGACGCTTGTCGAGCACGGCATAGCCGATCAGCGAGGCTGCCACCGCATCGAGCAGCAGAGAATTGCCCGCCGAGACGTCGCCACGGCCGACGCGGGAGGCCACGATCAGCCCTCCCAGCGAAGCAAGCGTGCCTGACAGTATATAGGCCCAGAGCCGGTATCTCTTGGTCGCTGCGCCGGCAAGATGCGCGGCCGTTTCATTGCCGCCGATAGCGTAGAAGACGCGGCCCCAGCGCGTGCGCTCCATCAGGAACCAGGCGAGCACGGCGACGGTAGCCATGACCACGACAGACAGGGGGATCGTATCGAAGAGCCGGGACCGGCCGAGGATCAGGAACGCCGGATCATAGGCGCCGGGCACCGTCGAGCCGTCGGGAAGCACCATGCCGGCAGTGATCGAGCGGCCACCGGTCGGGATCAGCTGCAGGCCGGCAAGCAGGAACATGGTCGCCAGCGTGGCGAGAAGATCGGGCACGCCGACGCGGACGATCAGCAGCCCGTTGACGAAGCCGATGAAGGCACCCATCAGCAAGACCAGCACCATGGTCTGGGCCGCGTCCAGCTGCCACACGACCATGGCATAGCTCGCCGCCATCACCGACGAAGCGGCGATGCTGCCGACCGACAGGTCGAAGCCGTCGGCCGCCATGGTGATCGACACGCCGACGCCGAGGATCGCCACCACCGAAACCGCCTGCAGGATCGAGAACAGATTGGCCGAGCGGATGAAGGCAGGCTGCGCGTACCAGAACCCCACCACCATCAACGCCAGCAGCACGAAGAGGGCGTAGCGGCGGGTTTCGCGGAAAAGCGACGTGCGCGAGGCGGACGGCTGCGCCGTCGTCGTCGGATAGGTCATCTGTGGTCTCCGGCCTTGTCGCTCTCGACCTTGCCGATCTGGTCGGTCAGCGAGCCATGGCCGTCTCCGGCCTCATGAAGTGTGTGGTTGCGCATGACGAGGATGCGGTCTGCAACCTCCAGCGCCTCTTCGGTGTCGCTGGTCGCGATCAGCGTGGCGGAACCGCTTTGGCTGTTACGGATCGCGGCGATCAAATCGGCGCGTGCGCCGACGTCGACGCCCTGGAACGGCTCATCGAGCAGCAGCAGCCGGCAAGGTGCGGCCTGCCAGCGGGCGAGCACGACCTTTTGCTGGTTGCCGCCGGAAAGCTCGTCGAGCGTGTCGTCGGGTCCGCGCGCCTTGATGCCGAGCCGCGCTATTGCATCGGCCGCGACCTTGCGTTCGCGGGCTGTGTGCAGCAGACCACTCGGAAACCAGCGCTTGAGATGCGGCAGGGCGATCGTACCGGCGATCGAGGCGCCGGGAACTTCGGGCGGCAGCAAGGATGATTGCCAGCGGTCCTCGGCGACCATGAAGACGCCGCTTTCGATCGACTGTGCCGGCCCGCTCGACAGCCATGGCTTTCCGTCGAGCACGAAGCCGCCTTGCGCCAGCGTTTCCAGTCCGAAAAGTGCGCGCAGCAGCCGGCTCTTGCCCGAGCCGAGCGTGCCGGTGATGGCGACGACCTCGCCGGAGCGCAGGTCGAGATCGAAAGGCTCCGCCTCGGCAACCAGCCGCGCGCGCCTGATGGAGGCGATGATCGGCGCGGTTGATGCCTTGCTGTCATGTGTGGCGGCTTCCAATGTCCGGCCGATCATGGCCGCGACGGCGGCCGGAAAATCGATCGGCCTGGCAAAGGCACCGACGATGCGGCCGCCGCGAATGACGACGGCGCGGTCGGCGATCGCCGCAAGGTCGCCAAGCCGGTGCGAAATATAGAGGATTGCCATGCCGCCGGCGCGCAGGCGGCGGATGATGGCGAACAGACGCTCGGCTTCCGTGGTCGACAGGCTCGATGTCGGTTCGTCGAGGATGAGCACGGAGGCCCTGGCCGCGACGGCGCGGGCAATGGCGATCAACTGGCGTTCCGCCGGGCGCAGATCGATGAAGTCGCGATCGAGCTGCAGATCGAGGTCGATCAGCGCCGCGACCGCGCGCGCTCGCCGGCGGATCGATGCCGCCGAGACGAGGAAACGCCCCGTGCGGCCGCAAAGCTCGTCAAGCAACAGGTTTTCGGCAACCGCCAATCCGGCAGCACCCGCCTGGTCGGTCGCCTGGTGCACCGTGGCGATGCCGGCGGCCTTGGCGGCGCTGGGCGAGGCGAAGGTGACAATGTTGCCGCCCAGCGTGATCGTGCCCGCGTCAGGCGTGTAGGACCCCGAAAGAATCTTCACCAAGGTCGATTTGCCGGCGCCGTTGGCGCCCATCAGCGCAACGACCTCACCGGGCGCGACGGCAAGATCGGCGCCGGCGAGTGCGCGTGTCGGCCCGAAGGATTTCTCGATCCCGTTGACGGAGACGGCGATGGTTGAGTTTGCTGGGGGCAAGATGCGTGAGCTTCGGGTTATGGGCATTGCGCTTGGGGCGGCGAGTTTTGGCCGTCGTTCTCACCCGTTATGGCGCCGCATTCTAGGGAGGGGGCTCGTCGCTTCCGAGAACGCGCGTTGCGAGTTTTTCAAACCCCGGAGCAATTCCGCTTCGTTTCCTTTCGTTTCATAGCAAATGAGGGCGACGCGGTACGTCGTGTTCGCCGTTTCGAGAAACAGAATTGTTCCAAGTCGGCCATCCTTGCTCTAAAGCTCGCGCATCGAATCCTAGGACCAGATGCGTATGAGTGAACCGGTAAGCCCTTCGGAAGCCGAACCCACCGAACCGACGCCGGAGCCCCGGCGTGAGCCGGTCTTCAACCTGCCTCCCGTGGTGCTGGCGGTGATCGGCATTTGCGCTGCCGTCTATCTGCTGCAGCAATATGTGCTGAACGACGAGCAGCAGATGACGCTGCTCTATGATGGGGCCTTCATCCCCGTCCTCTACACCGGACAATACGGTTTCGATTGGTTCCTGTTCACGCGGCCCTTCACCTATGCTTTCATGCATGGCGGGTTTGCCCATATCGCCATCAACATGGTCTGGCTCGCGGCCTTTGGCTCGCCGCTGGCCAATCGTTTGGGCGCGCTCCGCTTCGCGCTGTTTTTCGCTGTGACCGGGCTGGCTTCGGTGGCGCTGTTCTGGGCCGTGCACCCCTATGGCGAGGCGCCGCTGGTCGGTGCCTCCGGCTCGATCTCCGGCATGATGGGGGCCGCCGCGCGCTTCGGTTTCCGCACCGATCGTTCGGCCGGCAAGGCGGCCTTCGCCGGCCCGGTGCTGCCGATCGCCATTGTCTGGCGTTTGCGTGGCGTCGGGATCTTCCTTGCCGTGTGGATGATCATCAACCTCGCCACTGGCCTTCTCGGCTTTGCGCCTGGAATAGACGGTCAGATTGCCTGGGAGGCCCATATTGGCGGCTTCGTCGCCGGCTTCTTCGGCCTGCGCTGGTTCGACCGGCGATGGCAGTCGCCTGAGTGGGAAACCACCGACCACCACACTTGAAATGCAGCCGATCACGGCGCACGATGTTCACTCTTACGTGAAAGCCGGTCAGGGCAGGAACCGGCAGGCAAAAGCAGAGGAGGACGCCATGACGGTTAAGGCAATTCTAGAGAGAAAAGGCCACGACGTGTTGACGCTCGGGCCGAATGAAAAACTTAGCGTGGCCATCCGCATGCTCGCCGACCACAAGATCGGTGCGCTGGTCATCACCAACGGCGATCGCAAGATCGTCGGCATTCTTTCTGAGCGCGATATCGTGCGTGTCGTCGCCAAGGAGGGTGCCGCCGCACTTGATATTGCGGTGCGTTCGGCGATGACGCCGAAGGTGAAGATCTGCAACGAGAACCACACGGTCAACGAGGTGATGGAGATCATGACCAGGGGCCGTTTCCGCCATCTGCCGGTGGAAAAGGACGGCCTGCTCGATGGCATCGTCTCCATCGGTGACGTGGTCAAGCGCCGCATCGAGGATGTCGAGCGCGAGGCGGATGAGATCAGGGCCTATATCGCCACCGCCTGAGCGGCGAAAGGAACCGCCGGCCGGAGACCCGACCGGCGGAACCATTTCTATCTGTTGTCGAGTTCGGAACGGACGAGTTCGAGCCCGCGCCTCGTGATGCGGTAGGGACCGCCGCCCGACGACGAAACTGCCTTTTTCCGCTTCAGCTTTCGAAACAGGCCGAGATCGACGCCCGGATAATGCCAGCCCTCACGGGTCAGGCATTTGACGGAGGCGATCCGCTTTTTCTCGTTCTTTTCGATTTCAATGCGTCCGCCCTGCGCAAGCAGGTGCAGGATGCGCTGTCCCACAGCGCCGCGCGTCCTCTTGGACGCGCAAAGGACGCTGTGGCACTTATAACTTGGCACATGATCCTTTCCGAAAATCGGTTCCGATTTTCGGGGTCATGTGCTGCGCGAAATATCCATAGGGAGAGTTTTCCGGAAAAACGAAAAATGCCGCCGCCGCGAAGCTTCGCGGCACGGGGCTTCAGGTTTTGTCGCCCTGCCTCGCTACGAGGTCAGGGCCTTACCGGGACTGAGCGTAAGTGGACATCCACTCTCCATTAGGATGAGCGTCCTATAGGCGAAAGCAGCTGAAAAGGCCAGCCCGCGGCTTTGCGCTTGTCTCTTTTGGCGGTTTGCACTAGCGAAGTTGCACACCAAAGTATGCGTCCACGCATATTCAGCAGTTCCAATATGTAGGCCCCCATGTCCCTGATCGATACCCGCACGCCCGACGCTAAACGCCTGATCTCCGGCGCCACCGGCGACTGGGAAATCATCATCGGTCTTGAGGTGCACGCGCAGGTCATCTCGGAAGCAAAACTGTTTTCCGGCGCCTCGACCGCTTTCGGTGCGGCGCCGAACGCCAATGTCAGCCTGGTCGATGCGGCAATGCCGGGCATGCTGCCGGTCATCAACGAGGAATGCGTCAAGCAGGCCATCCGCACCGGCCTCGGGCTGAAGGCACAGATCAACCACAAGTCGGTTTTCGACCGGAAGAACTATTTTTATCCGGACTTGCCGCAGGGCTACCAGATTTCGCAGTTCAAGCAGCCGATCGTCGGCGAGGGCACGGTGATCGTTTCGGTCGGACCGGACCGGCAGGGCGAGTTCGAGGACATCGAGGTCGGCATCGAGCGGCTGCATCTGGAACAGGATGCCGGCAAGTCGATGCACGACCAGCATCCGACCATGTCCTATGTCGACCTCAACCGTTCAGGCGTGGCACTGATGGAGATCGTCTCCAAGCCTGACCTGCGTTCCGGCGATGAGGCCAAGGCCTATGTCACCAAGCTGCGCACCATCATGCGCTATCTCGGCACCTGCGACGGCAACATGGATGAAGGCTCGCTGCGCGCCGACGTCAACGTCTCGGTACGCCGGCCCGGTGGCGAGTTCGGCACGCGCTGCGAGATCAAGAACATGAACTCGATCCGCTTCATCGGCCAGGCCATCGACTATGAGGCGCGCCGCCAGATCGCCATCCTCGAGGACGGCGGCAAGATCGACCAGGAAACGCGGCTGTACGATGCCGTCAAGGGCGAGACGCGCTCGATGCGCTCGAAGGAAGAAGCGCACGATTACCGCTATTTCCCCGATCCCGATCTTCTGCCGCTGGAATTCGACCAGGCCTATGTCGACGCGCTGGCCAAAGGACTGCCGGAACTGCCCGACGACAAAAAGGCGCGGCTCATCACCTCGCTGGGTCTGTCGACCTACGACGCTTCGATCCTTGTGTCGGAAAAGTCGATCGCCGACTATTTCGAGAAGGTGGCCTCCGGCCGCGACGGCAAGCTCGCCGCCAACTGGGTCATCAACGATCTGCTCGGCCAATTGAACAAGGCCGGCAAGGATATTGAAAATGCTCCGGTTTCGCCCGATCAGCTCGGCGCGATTGTCGACCTGATCAAGGATGGCACCATCTCCGGCAAGATCGCCAAGGACCTGTTCGAGATCGTCTGGAACGAGGGCGGCGATCCGCGTCAGCTGGTCGAGAGCCGCGGCATGAAGCAGGTCACCGACGCCGGCGCCATCGAGAAGGCGGTCGACGAGGTGATCACGGCCAATCCCGACAAGGTCGAACAGGCGCGCGCCAAGCCGACCATGGCCGGCTGGTTTGTCGGCCAGGTGATGAAGGCGACGGGCGGCAAGGCCAATCCGCAAGCGGTCAACGACCTCGTCAAGGCCAAGCTCGGCATTTCGGATCAATGAGCACAGACGCAAAGCCGGGCAATCCGGCAAGCGTCTCGCCGGCCCTGTTGATTATCGGCGCCGTGCTGCTTTTTGTCGGCACGTCGCTGCATCCGATGCATGAAGATCCGAACGATGCGCTTGCCGCCTTCGGTGAATATGCCGCCGACCATATCTGGCTCTACAGCCACATGGCACAGCTTGCCGGCGTCTTCGCGATGGTTGCGGGGCTGCTGCTCATCCTTGGCCGTCTGTCCAACGGTCCGGCCCGTGGCTGGGCCCTTCTGACGATCGTCTTCGGCGCGGCATCGTTGGCGGCGGCCGCTGCCTTGCAGGCCGTCGACGGCATCGCGCTGAAGGCGGTGGTCAACGCCTGGGCCGCAGCCGATGCGGCGGCAAAACCGTCGCTGTTCAGCGCCGCTTTCGCCGTGCGCCAGGTTGAAGTCGGCTTTGCCGCGATCAGCGCCATGCTGCTCGGCTTGACGGTTCTGCTCGCCACTACCGCCCTGCATCAGGCCAGGCGCTGTCCGTTGTGGCTGTCGCTGCTCGGTGGCGCCGGTGCTGTGGGCGTCCTGTTCGGCGGCTTGGCCACCGCGGCAACCGGATTCTCCGGCCTTGCCATGGCCGCCAACATGCCGGGCAGCATGGTGCTTCTGGTCTGGGTCGTGCTGCTTGCGGTGATCGATTTCAGACGCGACCGCGCTACGGCATAGGCGGGAGAGAAAGCGATGTTTGTCCGCACCGCAGGTGAACGCGACCTTGATGCAATCCGGGCGGTGCTGGTCGAAACCTGGCATGCGACGTATGACGCTATATACGGCGCCGCAAAGGTCACCGAGATCACCGACGAATGGCATTCGATTGCCTCGCTGAAGGCGCGGCTGATCAAGCCGAACAGCGACTTCCTTGTTGCCGATGACGGCAAGCGCATTGGCGGCGTGGCTTTTGCCGAAAGCATCGACGGCGGCAAGCTGGTTGTCCTGAAACAACTCTACGTGCTGCCCAGCCTGCAGGGGCGGGGTATCGGCGGCATGCTGCTCGACGAGATCATCGAGAGTTTCCCCGAGGCCGACGCCATTCGCCTGGAGGTGGAGGCGCAGAACACGCGCGCCATCGCCTTCTACGAAGCGAACGGTTTTATACGATCTGGCGATGCAGGCGAACGCACCGGGACGCTTGTCTACCGCCGCTCTCTTGCCGGGTGACTGACGTCTCAAGGAAATCCGGATCACCTTCGCGCGAGCGGCACGACATGTGCCCTCTTTTCATTTGACGGCCTGAGGGTCACACACCAAGCTGCGGGCAGCTGACCGTGCGGAAGCCGGAATGGGCTGGCGCGCAAGGCGGCGAGGGGGGAACCATGCCAAGCTTGCCGGAACTGATGCCGACGCAGGTGTCGGACGAAACCTTTGGTGGCGTCACCTATCACATAGCGGGCGAACTGGTGCCCGTGCTGTCGGTCGATGTGACGCAAATGCCTGTCTATTTCGAGCACCACATCCTGTTGTGGAAGAACTCCGCCATCACCATTGGCCTGAAATCGCTGAAAGGCGCGCTGAAGCGCATGATGGCCGGCATGCAGATCTTCGTCACCGAGGCGTCGGGGGCGGGTATCATCGCCTTCAGCCGCGACGGGCCCGGCCACATCGTGCCGATCCATCTCAGGCGCGGCGAGGAGATCCAGGTGCGCGAACACCAGTTTCTCGCCGCCACCGGCAATGTCGACTACACATTCGAGCGTGTCCGCGGGCTGGCGACGATGCTGTTTGGCCAGAGTGGCTTCTTCATCGACCGTTTTCGTGGCGATAGCGGCGACGGCATCGTCTGGCTGCACGGCTACGGCAATGTCTTCGAGAAAACGCTTGCTGCTGGCGAGACCATCGACATCGAGCCGGGCGGCTGGCTGTTCAAGGATACCTCGGTGAGGATGGAAACCAAGATCGACCGCCTGTCGAGCGGCTTCTTCGGCGCCAACATGAATTTCATCGTCAACCGCTTCACCGGCCCGGGACGCGTTGGCATCCAGTCGATGTATCTGCATATGCCGACGGAGGAGTAGGCACGTGCCGGAAATCTCGGATGGGCGACGCGCCAGGGGACAAAGCGTGGCGTAGCCCAGTCCGCTCAGGCAACGGGAACGTCCACATTGTCGATCAGCCGGGTCTTGCCAAGCCAGGCGGCGGCGAGCAGGCGCCCGACGCGGTCGCGGCGCCAGGGCGCCAGTGTCAGGCTTTCGCGGGCCTCGACATAGTCGACTTTCTGGAAGCCGGTGGCGATCAGGGCGCGGCTGGCTTCACCGGTCGCGTCATCTTGATGTGCACCGGCCGCCAGCGCCGCTGCTGCCTTGTGCAGGATCGCGTTGAGCTGGCGGGCGACCGCGAGTTCAGACTCGCTGAGATAGGCGTTGCGTGACGACATGGCGAGACCATGCGCGTCGCGTATGGTCGGGGCGCCGATGATCTCGACGGGCAGGTCGAGGTCGCGGCAGAGCTGCCGGACGACACAAAGCTGCTGATAGTCCTTCTCGCCAAAGACCGCATAGTCGGGCGTTGCCTGGAGGAAGAGCTTGGCCACAACGGTGGCGACGCCCTCAAAAAAGGTCGGGCGAAAGTCCGATTCAAGCCCGGCGGAGGGGCCGCCGACCGCGATCCTGGTGGCGAAGCCGGCGGGATACATCGCGCCGACCGTGGGCGTGAAGGCAAGATCGGCCTTGACCGTCGCCAGCAGATCCAGGTCGCGGGCGAGCCGGCGCGGATACTTGTCGAGATCCTCGCTCGGCGCGAACTGCGTCGGGTTGACGAAAATCGACACCACGCAGCGCTCGGCTTTTCCCCTGGCGATCCTGATCAGCGAGAGATGCCCTTCATGCAGCGCGCCCATGGTTGGCACCATGGCGACGCGCAAGCCATCGCGCCTCCAGTCACCGATCCGCGCGCGAAGTGCGGCGACGCTGTCGACGACGTCAGGCCGGCTCATGTCTCATCTCCGCCGTTTGAGCCCGAAAAGGCTTTTGAGCCCGAAAAGACATGGGCAGGGCCGGGGAATGTCCGGTCTCGCACCTCCGCTGCATAGCGCTCGGCGGCGTGCGCGATCACGCTGCGCAGATCGGCATATTCCTTGACGAATTTCGGCACCCGGTCGACGGTCAGCCCGACCATGTCGTCGATGACCAGGATCTGGCCATCGCAGTCACCGCTGGCCCCGATGCCGATGGTTGGAATGGCGATGCGGCGGGTGATGTCGGCGGCGACCGCCTCGATGGTGCCTTCGATGACCACGGAGAACGCGCCGGCTTTTTCGACGGCGAGCGCGTCGGCCATCAGCGCCGCGACGTTCTCGTCCGTGCGGCCCTTGATCTTGTAGCCGCCATCCTTCTCCACCGATTGCGGCAGCAGGCCGATATGGCCCATGACCGGAATGCCTGCGGCGACAATTGCCGCGATCTGCCCGGCCATGTCGACGCCACCTTCGAGTTTCACCGCCTGGCAGCCGGTCTCATCGACGATGCGCCGCGCCGAGGCCACCGCCTGCGCCGCCGAATCCTCATAGCTGCCCGCCGGCATGTCGACGACGACGCAGGCCCTGGCCGAGCCGCGCATCACGGCTTGCCCGTGCGCGATCATCATCTCGAGCGAGGCGCCCAGCGTTGTCGCATGGCCATGCAGGACCATGGCGACGCTGTCGCCGACCAGGAGCAGGTCGACATGCGGATCAAGCAGGCGAGCGACGGGATAAGTGTAGGCTGTCAGGCAGACCAGTGGTGTGCCGCTCTTGCGGCGACGAATCAGCTCGGCGCCGATGCGAATGTCGGTGGTCGGCAATTCCGTGGCCAATCGTCACCTCCCTCGGCCCATGGCCGGATTGGATATCCGCATGGGCGCGCTGAGCTTTAGAAAGAGCGCAAAGGCTTGGCAAGCGCGCATCCTGCCGCCTCTCGGGATCACGGGCTTGTGTCGGCTCCTTGGCGCGCCATTTGCGCGCTGCCTGCGGCAAAACCCTTGCCTTCCCGAATGCCTGACGCCATAAGCAGGAAACAGGCGCCGCCTGCGCAAAGGGTTCCGAGATGAAGACTTTCCTGACGCAGTTTTTCACCTGGTGGAACAGCCAGACGCTGGGAACGCGTCTGCACACATGGCGGTACGGCAAGAGGGTCGGCCAGGACGAGGTCGGCAATGTCTATTACGAAGGCGGCGTCGATTCGGAAGGCCGCACGCGCCGTTGGGTCATCTACCGCAACTATTCCGAAGCCTCGGCCATTCCGCCCGGCTGGCACGGCTGGATCCATCACCGTGTCGACCTCGCGCCGCCCAGTGACGACTACAAGCCGCGCGACTGGCAGAAGCCGCACCAGCCCAATCTGACCGGCACGCCGGCGGCCTATCGCCCGAAGGGTTCGGTGCTGACCAATCAGCATCGCCCGCAGGTCACGGGTGACTACGACGCGTGGACGCCCGGGTCGTAACGACCCGGCTGGTAACAGCGCCCCGACTTGTCACGGCACGAAGTGCAGGCCGGTCCTTTATCGCCACAATTGGTGTTTAGCTGCTTGCTGATCAGAAAACGGCGACTAGCCTTGGCGATCGACGGAATCACCCGGGCGCGAACCACCGGTACCCCTATATGAGCTTTTTCAACCTGATACCGACGGGAGGCCTGACGCTAGCCGCCAGCCTCGCCGTCAGCACCGCGGCTTTTGCGGCTTCGCCCACACCGGCTGTACCCGCCGCGCCCGCCCCGGCGGCGCCTGCTGGATCGGACCGCATCACCAATCCGGTCGCCGAGTTCGCCGGCATCGACAAGATCACCGGCCGCATCATCACCTTCGACGTCTATATCGACGAGACGGTGCAGTTCGGTGCTTTGCAGGTGACGCCGCGCGTCTGCTATTCGCGGCCGCAGACTGAGGAGCCGAGGACCGATTCCTTCGTCGAGGTCGACGAGATCACGCTCGACCGCAAGATCCGCCGCATCTTCACCGGCTGGATGTTCGCCGAAAGTCCGGGGCTCAACGCCGTTGAGCATGCCGTCTATGACGTCTGGCTGAAGGAATGCAAGCAGAAGTCGGACGTACCGGCGCCCGACGCAACCAAGGCTGACGCCACCAAGGCCGACGCCCCGAAGCCGGCCGCCACCAAGCCTGCCGCCGCCAAGCCGCCGGCAGCGGCCAGCCCGGATGCGGAACAGCCCGATCTTACGGAACCGGGCGCCACCGACGCCAACTGATCCCCCGGAACCGTCACGTCCATCATGCGTTGGACCATTGACGACCGCGCATCGATGCGCCCGGAGGATATTTCGATGTCAGACAGCAAGCGGATCACGGCGAGCAAGGAAGAGTTGCTCGAACTCGAAAAAGGGTTCTGGACAGGGGACGAGGCCTACTACGCGGCCAATGCCGACACGGAATGCCTGGTGGCATTTCCGCAAATGGCAAAGGCGATGGACAATGCCGATCTGGCCAAGACCGCAACCAAGCCCAACCGCTGGCGCGATCTCGATATCGAGCTCAAGGGAATCATCGAACCGGGCAGTGATATCGTCATGCTGACCTACGAGGCGCATGCGACTCGGGAGAATGGCGACCCTTACGCGGCGCTGGTCAGCACCGGCTATGTCCATCGTGTCAACGGCTGGAAGATGATGTTCCATTCGCAGACGCCGCTGGAGGCTGCAGCGAAGACCTGATCATCTGGGTGGTCCGGCGGATCGTTTACTCGGTGATACGTATCCCATGCTCGGAGAGAGCAGCCAATATGTCTTCAATCTCGGTCGAACTGAATTCACGTTTGGGAAGCAGTTGGTCGAGCTGACCCATTGTGGCGTCTCTGCCCTTTGTGATCAGCGCTTGAACAATCGGCTGCATATCCGCTCGAAGGTGGATTTCGCTCGACATCGAAGCTCTCCGGTCACGGAAAAAAGATCGCCTCGCCCTTCAACGCATCGGCGAGCATCTTCTCATACTTGCCGCGTGGCACGTCGACGGCGCCAAAGCGCTTGAGGTGCTCGGTGGTGAATTGGGTATCAAGTAGCGCGAAGCCGCGCGCCTTCAAGCGTTCGACGAGATGCACGAGGCAGATCTTCGACGCATCCGTCTCCTTGGAAAACATGCTTTCGCCGAAGAACACCCGTCCGAGTGACACACCATAGAGGCCGCCGACCAACTGGTCCTCATGCCAGGCCTCGACCGAATGGCAGTGGCCCATGCGGTGTAGTTGCACATAGGCCTCGCGGATCGGCGCGTTGATCCAGGTCGAGCGCCGCTCCTCGCGCTTTTCGGCGCAACCGTCGATCGTGGCCTCGAAATCGAAGTCGAAGCGTATGTCGAATGGGCTTTTGCGGATCGCTTTCTTCAGGCTTTTGGGTGTGTGGAACCCGTCGAGCGGGATGATGCCGCGCGTCTCCGGCCGGACCCAGAAGACTTCCGGGTCGTTGGCGCTTTCGGCCATCGGGAAGACGCCCGAGGCATAGGCCTTGAGCAGGAGGTCGGTGGGGATGCGATAGCCGGGTGCGTAGGGACGGGTCATCGCGTCCCCGGACTATTCTTCCTTGGCCAGGTATTTTTCCAGCCAATGGATATCATAGTCGCCATTGGCGATGTCGGCATTGCCGACCAGATCGCGAAACAGCGGCAAGGTTGTCTTGATGCCATCGACGACGAATTCATCCAGCGCCCGCCTCAACCGCATCATGCACTCGACGCGGTTGCGCCCATGCACGATCAGCTTGCCGATCAGGCTGTCGTAATAGGGCGGGATCTTGTAGCCGGAATAGACGCCGGAATCGACGCGGATGCCGAGACCGCCCGGCGTGTGGAAATGGGTGATGGTGCCGGGTGAGGGGGTGAAGGTGCGCGGATCCTCGGCGTTGATTCGGCATTCGATGGCGTGGCCATTGAACTTGATGTCTTCCTGCTTGACCGAAAGACCGCCACCGGAAGCGACGCGGATCTGCTCATGCACGAGATCGATGCCGGTGATCGCTTCCGTCACCGGATGCTCGACCTGCAGGCGCGTGTTCATCTCGATGAAATAGAACTCGCCATTCTCGTACAGGAACTCGATCGTGCCGGCGCCGGAATAGCCGAGATCGGCGATGGCTTTGGCGCAGATGCCGCCGATGCGGGACCGCTCCTCGGCGTTGAGCGCCGGCGAATTGGCCTCTTCCCAGACTTTCTGGTGGCGCCGTTGCAGCGAACAGTCGCGTTCGCCGAAATGCACGCCGCGGCCAAAGCCGTCGCCGAACACCTGCACTTCGATATGGCGCGGCTTCTGCAGGTACTTTTCGATGTAGACGGCGTCGTCGCCAAAAGCGGCGCCCGCTTCCGTGCGCGCCGTCTGCAAGGCGACCTCGAGGTCCTCCTCGGTGAGTGCAACCTTCATGCCACGGCCGCCGCCGCCGGCCGAGGCCTTGATGATCACGGGATAGCCGATTTCGGCAGCAATGCGCTTGGCTTCCTTCTCATCGGTCACCGCGCCGTCGGAGCCGGGCACCACCGGAATGCCGAGGCGCTTGGCGGTGCGCTTGGCCTCGATCTTGTCGCCCATAATGCGGATATGGTCGCCGGACGGGCCGATGAAGGTGATGTTGTGCGCGGCCAATATGTCGGCGAACTTGGCATTCTCCGACAGAAAGCCGTAGCCTGGATGCACGGCGTCGGCGCCGGTGATCTCGCAGGCCGCGACGATCTGATGGATGTTGAGATAGCTGTCGCGCGATGGCGGCGGGCCGATGCACACGCTTTCGTCGGCGAGCCTGACATGCATGGCGTCGGCGTCGGCGGTCGAATGCACCACCACCGTCTGGATGCCGAGTTCCTTGCAGGCGCGAAGCACCCGAAGCGCGATTTCGCCGCGATTGGCGATGAGGATCTTCTGGAACATCCGGCCCGCTCTACTCGATCACGACGAGCGGCATGCCGTATTCGACCGGCGTCGCGTCCTCGAACAGGATCGCCGTCACCGTGCCGGCGCGCGGCGAGGGGATCTGGTTCATCGTCTTCATCGCCTCGATGATCAGCAGCGTCTGGCCTTCCTTGACCTTCTGGCCGACCTCGATGAACGCCTTGGCGTCGGGCGACGGCGCCAGATAGGCGGTGCCGACCATCGGCGAGGTGACCGCGTTCTTCGATACGTCGACCGCTGCCGGGGCGGCCGCGGCAGCGGGCTGGGCAGCTGCCGCCGGCGCATAGCTGGGCTGGGGGGCTGCAATCGCGTGGACGGCAGGTGCCTGCCGCGACACGCGCACCTTCAAGTCACCCAGTTCGACCTCGATTTCGGTCAGGTTGGTGTCATTCAGTATGCCCGCCAGATCGCGGATCAGTTGCTGGTCAACACCGGTCTTCTTTATCGACATTTTCGAGCCTTCTGTTTGTTGGCCGGTCATAGGCGTGCGGCCAGCGCCTGTAGCGCCAGCGTGTAACCGAGCGGCCCAAAGCCACAGATCATGCCGACGGCGACCGGCGCGACCATGGAGACGTGGCGGAATGATTCCCGCGCATGGATGTTGGAAAGGTGAACTTCGGCGACCGGCAGCGGCGCAACCGAACGGATGGCGTCGTGGATCGCGATCGAGGTGTGGCTGTAGGCACCCGGATTGATGACGATGCCGGCGGCCTTGTCGCCGGCTTCCTGGATCCAGTCGACGAGATCGCCCTCATGGTTCGACTGGCGGAAATCGATCTCGAGCCCGAGCGCCGTGCCGGCCTGCTTGCAGTCGTCGGCGATCGCGGCAAGCGTCTTGCCGCCATAGATGCCCGGCTCGCGCTTGCCGAGCGCGTTGAGATTGGGACCGTTCAGGACGAAAACCGTTTTCAAAAAAGCCGACCTTTTCCGGCGCCGGTATCAAACCGGCGCGCTGGGCCTCTATACCGGGCATAGCCGTCCGCGAAAAGAGCGCAAGTGCGTTCTTTCACTGTCCACAACAGGCCGAAATCCGCCCGTGAAGAAAACCCCTGGCTGATCAAAGCGCGGCTTTCGCCGCCTCGATCTTTTGCGTCAGCACTTCCTGCCCGAGAGCCCCAAACACCACCTCATTGCCGACGACATAGGACGGCGTTCCGGTGATCGACAGCTTATTGGCAAGATCATAGGTCTTGGAGAAGGCCTCGGTGATCGACGGGTCCTTCATCTTCTCGCGCAGCGTCGCCTCGTCGGCGCCGAGCGAAAGCGCGATCTTGATCGCGGCCGCCTCGGTGGCGCGTCCCTGGCCGCCGAGCAGTGCGTTGTGGAACTCGCCGTATTTTTCCGGCTTCATCAGATGGAAGGCCATCGAGACGACGCTGGCTTTTTGCGAATCCGGGCCGAGGATCGGGAATTCCTTGAGCACGAAGCGCAGATCCGGATCAGCCTTGGTCAGGGCTCGCATGTCCTCGATGGCGCGTTTGCAGAAGCCGCAATTGTAGTCGTAGAACTCAACGATCGTCACCTTGCCGTTCGGGTTGCCGACGATGCCGTCGAAGCTGGAGTTGAAGATCTGCTCCTTGGCGTTCTTGATGACGCCCAGCGCGGCGATCCGTTGTTCTTCCTTCTGCTTGGCCTCGAGCGCGTCCTGCACTTCGAGCAGCACTTCCGGGTTCTTCAGGAGGTAGTCGCGGATTATGCCCTCGACCTCGGTGCGGTCGATCTTGGTATCGGCCGCCTTGGTGTCGGCCCCTGCCGTCTGGACAGGCTGAGTCGCCTGGACAGGCTGCGTTGTACCGGCCTTGGCAATCTGCGGGCTGCCGGCGACGAAACCGAAAGCCAGCATGGCGAGGGCCACAGCGATCCCCGTTGTGCCCAGCAGCAGTGCCTTTTTCATCGTTCTCGTTCCTTTTGCCTGTTTCCCAGTCCGGCTGTGTCGCAGCGCGTGATCGGAAGGTTCACTAGATCTTGCTTGTCGATTTGTAGTTTATGATATCCTGGGCGCGTATCCAACGCGGCTCGCCGCGCTTCATCTGCTGCTGCGCGCGCATGGCGAAGATCTTCGCATCCTTGTAGTTACCGGAATAGAAATGACCTTCGGCCGTGGCAAGCTCGGCGCCCGGTATGTCACCCAACTCGCCGTAAGCCTGCGCCAGGTAACGATACCCCTCGGCATTTTCCTTGTCGCGACCCAGGCCATTGTTGATCTGCACGACGGCTTTCTTCAGCGCGTCAGGCGTGCCGACCGCCATCAGCGCCTGGCCAAGCGAGACGGGCAGCAAGCCGGACCGCGCGGGATCGAGGCTGACCGCCTTGGCATAGGCTTCGGCTGCATCCTTGGGCTTGTTCGCCTTCATCAAAATGTCGCCGCGCAATTCCTGGAAATAGGGGTTCTTGGGTTGGGCCTTGATCAGGGCATTGGTCTTGGCGAGTGCGCCGGCGATGTCACCGTAAAGGTAGGTCGACTGGGCATCGCCATAGAGTGCCGCGAGGCTGCCCCGCATCTTTTGCATCAGCCTGCCGGCGGTGGCCTTGCCTTCCATATAGACGGCGATCTTCACCCGCATCATGTCATGGCGCTGCTGCAGCGCCGGCGGGTCAGGCTTGTCGACATTCGGGCTCTGCTTCACCAGCACTTCGAGATTGGCGATGCGTTCCTGCGGCATCGGGTGGCTGATCCGGTAGGGATCGATCTGCGCACCCGACAGGGACAGCGCGGTCTGGAAGCGGCGGAACGTCTTCAGCATGCCCATGCCGGACTGGCCGGTGGCGTTGAGATAGGTGATGGCGGATCGGTCGGCTGTTATCTCTTCGGTGCGTTGGTAGGCGAGGATGCTGCGCTGTGCCATCTCGCCGCCGCCGGCGGCAACGCCCATGCCGGCGCCGGCAAGGCCGCGGCTGTTGGTGGTGGCGCCCGCAACGATCGCACCCGCGCCAAGCAAGGTGGCGATGATGGCCATCGTCTTGGCGCGCTCGAGCTGGTCACGCAGTTTCTGCTGGTGGCCGCCGGCGATATGGCCGGCCTCGTGCGCGATGACGCCGATGATTTCGTTCGGCGTTTCGGCCGTCATCAGCGCGCCGGTGTTGATGAACAGCCGGCGCCCGGTGACGAAAGCGTTGAAGCTGGAATCGTTGACCAGCACGATATCGATGCCATCATTCGCCAGCCCCGCCGCCTTGAAGATCGGCCGCGCGTAGTCACGCACCAGAGCCTCGATCTCGGCATCGCGCACCACCGGCACGCTTTGGGCGAAGGCGGTGACCGAACTCGCCACGGCGACGGCGACGCCAAGCGAAAGCGTCGCGAAAACACGCGCGATCTTGGCAATCGTCGATCTGGGTCGGCTCAACATGACGTGTCCACTGGTAGACGAGCGGGCGAAAGATGAAAAGTCGGCACCGGAAAAACTTCCTCAACTTGTGATCCTCACATCAATCGGGCATTTGTGCGGCGCATGTATTCGAGGGCATAGCGTGCCCAACCGTCGGGATAGGGATAAAATGGTCGTTTCGCTCTCACGCCGTGGCAATGTCGAGCCATTCCACGCCATGGATGTGCTGGCCGAAGCAAACAGGCTGAAGGCCCAGGGCGTGCCGGTGATCTCCATGGCGGTCGGCCAGCCCTCCGATCCCGCGCCTGCACGGGTTCGCGCCGCCGCGGCCAAGGCCTTGGAGCACGGTCGCATCGGCTACACCGACACGCTGGGATTGGCCGGTCTGCGCAAGGCGATCGCCGAGCACTACGCGGATCACTATCGGCTTGAAGTCGAGCCTGGCCGGATCGCGGTGACCACGGGTTCGTCGGCGGCCTTCAATCTTGCCTTCCTGGCGATGTTCGATCCGGGCGACCGCGTTGCGATCGCAGCACCTGGCTATCCTGCCTATCGCAACATCATGGCGGCACTCGGCATCGAAGTGGTCGAGATCGAGCTCGGCGACGCGGCCTATTTGCATGCCGGTCATCTGGAGGCCGCGCATCGCGAGAAGCCGTTGAAGGGTGTCCTGTTTGCAAGTCCGGCCAACCCGACCGGCGCGGTCATACCGGCCGACGAACTGGCGGCTCTGGTCAATACGGCGGAGACATTGGGGATCGCCGTCATTTCCGACGAGATCTACCATCGGTTGGCCTACGGCGCCCCTGACACCTCGGCACTTGCCTTCGGCAACAGCGTGACGGTGATCAATTCCTTCTCGAAATACTATTGCATGACCGGCTGGCGCATCGGCTGGATGGTGCTGCCGGAAGAGCTGGTGCGGCCGGTCGAGCGTATTGCCCAGAGCCTCTACATCTCGCCGCCGGAGCTGTCGCAGATCGCCGCGATCGAGGCCTTTGCCGCGACCGATGAGCTGGAAGCGGTCAAAGGCCGCTACGCCTGGAATCGCGAACTGCTGATGACGCGCCTGCCGGAACTCGGCTTTCCGCTGGCTGCACCCATGGATGGCGCCTTCTATGCTTTTTGCGATGTCACAAGGCACACCAATGACAGCATGGCTTTCGCGCGCAAGATGCTGGCCGAGGCGCATGTGGCGGCGACGCCCGGCCGCGACTTCGACACCCAGGCAGGGCATCGCACGATGCGTTTTTCCTACGCCGGCAGCCATGATGACATGGTCGAGGCGATGGCGCGCATCGAACGCTGGTTGAGGTAGCACCATGCCGGAATTCGAACAGGCCCCCAAACTTGATCTGGCATTGGCAGAAGTCGCCGCCGAAATGGCCGAGCGCACCGATCGCGGCGATGTCGCGACCTACATTCCCCAATTGGGCAAGGTGGATCCGAAAAAATTCGGCATCGCTGCCGTCACCAATGACGGCCGCGTGCTGGTGGCGGGCGATGCCGACCAGCCTTTCTCCATCCAGAGTATCTCCAAGGTGTTCACACTGACGCTGGCGCTCGGCAATGTCGGCGATGCGCTGTGGAAACGGGTCGGGCGCGAGCCGTCGGGCAATCCGTTCAATTCGATCGTCCAGCTCGAGCATGAGAACGGCATTCCGCGCAATCCCTTCATCAATGCCGGCGCCATCGTCATTTCCGACATCCTGCTTGCCGGCCACCAGCCGCGCGAGGCGATCGGCGAGATCCTGCGTTTCATCCAGTTCCTTGCCGATGACGACACCATCATCATCGACCGCGAGGTCGCCGCCTCCGAACGCGCCACCGGCTACCGCAACTTCGCGCTGGCCAACTACATGAAATCCTTTGGCAATCTTCATCATGCGCCGGAACTGGCGCTCGGCGTCTATTTTCACCATTGCGCCATCGCCATGAGTTGCCGGCAACTGGCGATGGCCGGTCGTTTCCTTGCCAATGGCGGCAAGAACCCGGCCACCGGATATCAGGTGGTGTCGGCGGAGCGGGCGCGGCGCATCGGCGCCATGATGCTGACCTGCGGCCACTATGACGGCTCCGGCGACTTCGCCTTCCGCGTCGGCATTCCGGGAAAAAGCGGCGTCGGCGGCGGCATATTGGGCATCGTGCCTGGAGTGGCCTCGCTCGCCGTCTGGTCGCCCGGTCTCAACGCCAACGGCAATTCCAAGCTCGGTTCGATCGCGCTGGAGAAGTTGGCCAGGATGATGAACTGGTCGATCTTCGCGCCATAGGACTTACCGATATTCAGGTGAGGCCGGCCTGCAAATGGCCAATACCTGCGCTTCCGGTACTCACGTACATTAAGTACGCTCCGCTCCGGTTCTCGGTATTAGCCATTTTTGACTCGGCCTGACCTGAATCTCAGTAAGTGCTTGCGTCACGGCGGCACCGGCAAAAAATCCCGCGCAATCTTTCGATCGGCGCGGGATTTTCTTATCTGGAAATCACTTCAACCAACTGAAAAGCTTAGAAAAAGCCCTTCCGCTGCCACCAGCCGGCACGCTTCGGCTTTTCTTCGGTCTTGGCTTCCGGTTCATCGGCGACGGTCGAGGAAACCACCGGCACCACTGGTGCATCGATGGCAGCCGGCTTGCGTCGCGACGGCCGGGCCTTTGCAGGCTCTTCCACCACGGCAGCAACCACTGTTTCCTCGGCAACCGCCACTGGAGACTCGACCGGCGTTTCCGCGGCCGCTTCGACAACAGTCGTTTCGGTGACGGCCTCGGCGGCTGCTTTCTTCGGCTTAGCTGCGCGACGCGGCTTCTTGAGCTTCTCTGTGCTCGGCACCTCTTCGCTCACCGCAGCCACCGGCTCATCAACGGCAACGGCAGCCACGGGCTCGATCGACACAGGCTCGCTTTCGGAAGCATCAGCCTCCGAAGCCTCGGTCGCCTCGCCGGCGCTTGCCTCGGTCTCGCCTTCGCCGTCTTCGCGACGGTTGCGCTTGCCGCCGCGCTTGCCGCGCCGGCGCTTCTTGCCCTGGCTGTCATCCGCCGCCTGCACCGCCTCGTCAGAGGCGCTGGCAACGATCGGAGCAGCGTCGTCTGTCTCGGTGTCGTCATCGTCCGCCGCGTTTGCCGGGCTGGCGAAGTCGCCGGCCGGAGCGGAGACGGATGAGCCATCCGTCGGGGCGCCATGCTCGCGGTCGCGATCCCTGCCGCCGCGCCGTCTGCGGCGCTTGCGGCGCTTGCGGTCGCGGCCTTCGCCATCCTCGCCGCCGGCAGGCCGCGGCTGCTGGTTCTGCTGCGGCTGCTGGCGTGGCTGCTCGGCCTGAACCACGACCTCATCATCCTCCTCGACGACGACAATCTCGTCCTCGGGCTCCTCCGGCTCGACATAGGCCGGCAGACTGCGCACCTCGACAAAGCCCTCGGGCTTTTCGGCCAGGGCGCCGCGGAAGATCGCATAGTGCTGTGCGCCAACCGTATCGTCCGCCTCGATGGTGATGGTCAGGCCGAAGCGGCTTTCGAGCTCCACCAGCGTGCCGCGCTTGTGGTTGAGCACGTAGAGCGCGGTCGCCGCCGGCGTGCGCACAGTGATGTGGCTGCGCGAATCCTTGAGCAGGAATTCCTCGATCGCCCGCACCACCATCAGCGCGACCGACGAATCGGACCTGACATGGCCGGTGCCGCCGCAATGCGGGCACGGCTTCATGGTCGATTCCAGCACGCTGGCGCGGATGCGCTGGCGTGACATCTCCATCAGGCCGAAATGCGAGATGCGGCCGACCTGGATGCGGGCACGGTCGTTCTTGAGGTGATCCTTCAGCCGCTTCTCGACGGAGCGGTTGTTGCGGTTCTCCTCCATGTCGATGAAGTCGATGACGATCAGGCCGGCCAGATCACGCAGCCTCAGCTGACGGGCAACCTCTTCGGCCGCTTCCAGATTGGTGTGGAGTGCCGTGTCCTCAATCGAGTGTTCCTTGGTGGAGCGACCCGAATTGACGTCGATGGCGACCAGCGCCTCGGTCTGGTTGATGATGATGTAGCCACCGCTCTTCAGCGTCACTTGCGGCTGCAGCATGCGGTCGAGTTGCGCCTCGATGCCGTTGCGCACGAAGATCGGTGTCGTGTCGCGGAACGGCTGAACCACCTTGGCGTGGCTCGGCATCAGCATGCGCATGAAGTCCTTGGCCTCGCGATAGCCTTCCTCGCCGGATACAAGAATCTCGTCGATATCCTTGTTGTAGAGGTCGCGCACCGAGCGCTTGATCAGGCTGCCTTCCTCATAGACGAGGGCAGGGGCGGTGGACTGGAGCGTGAGATTGCGGACATTTTCCCAAAGCCGCATCAGATATTCATAGTCGCGCTTGATCTCGGCCTTGGTGCGGCTCTCGCCGGCGGTGCGCAGGATGACGCCCATGCCTTGCGGCACTTCGAGATCGGCGACGACCTCCTTGAGGCGCTTGCGGTCGACCGCGCTGGTGATCTTGCGCGAAATGCCGCCGCCGCGCGCCGTGTTCGGCATCAGCACGGAATAGCGGCCGGCAAGCGACAGATAGGTGGTGAGTGCGGCGCCTTTGTTGCCGCGCTCTTCCTTGACGACCTGCACCAGCAGGATCTGCCGGCGCTTGATCACTTCCTGGATCTTGTACTGGCGGCGCACCGGCTTGCGGCGGTTGCGCACTTCTTCCAGCGCGTCCTCGGCGCCGACCGATTCGACCTCGTGATCGTCGGGATGCGAGGACTGTACTTCCTCCAGCATGCCGCGATCATTGTCGCTGGAGGTGGCTTCGCTGCCCTGTTCCGCCTGCGGGACGGGCTCGGAAATCACATCGCCTTCGACAGAGGCGGCGATCGATGTCGGGCCGCCCTCGCGGGGTTCGGTTTCGTCCTGTTCGGCGGAACCTTCACCATGGCCGGACGCATCGGCATGCCCCGAGCTATCTGAGTGCTCTGAATGGTCTGATGTATCGGCTGCGTGTTCTATGATCTCGGAGGTGTGGGAGATCTCCTCGACAACGATGTCGCCATTGTCGTTGCCTTCGCTTGGCTCGCCGGAGCCTTCGCCTGTCTCGCCCGCATCGCGCTTGTGCTCGCCGCGGTCGCGGCTCTTGCCGCCACGCCGGCGCCCGCGCCGTCCGCGATCGCGGCTCTGGCGGTCATCGCCGTCACCGTCCTCGTCCTCCTCGTCCTCGGCCTCCTGCGCTTCGGCGCGCAGCAGTGCCTGACGGTCGGCGACCGGGATCTGGTAGTAATCGGGGTGTATTTCACTGAAGGCGAGAAAACCGTGACGGTTGCCGCCATATTCGACAAAGGCTGCCTGAAGGGAGGGTTCGACGCGCGTTACGCGGGCGAGGTAGATATTTCCTTTGAGCTGCTTCTTGTCCTGGGATTCAAAGTCGAATTCTTCGATACGGTTACCGCGTACGACGACAACTCGTGTTTCCTCCGGGTGGGAGGCGTCTATCAGCATTTTGTTGGGCATTATTTCGTTTCCCCCCGGCAGCCGTCAGCCGCAGCTGGCAGGGCAAAGCCCGCTGCTGTGTGTCTGGAGAATGGGTGCCGGATAATTGAATGTCCGCCGGACGGTGCCTGCGTGTCATGGCGGTGCCGCCCGCAGCCATACTGGCGCGGTTTGATGCGGACCTTTCCATGATTGCGCTTGAAGCCATCGTCACCAGCAGAACCTTTTGAACCAAAGCCCGGAAACCGGACCAGCTTGTTTGCTCATACAGAGCCGGCACGGGAACAAACCCGGCCGTTTTCCTCACGCAGGCGATTCCCCCGCCACGGGAGCACACCTGCGAAATTCGTCGCAATCACCTGAACCCTTTTCGCGTGAAGCGAAAGGAGCCGCCTTTCATCTGACCCTGTAGCAGGAAGCTGCGGAGGAGGGCGGTTCCAGGATTGCAGTGATCCACTATCGCTTTTATGATTTGGCGGGTTGGAAGGCAACCCCGATTTCCGATGCCGGCAAAAAGCAGTTCCGTAACGTAAGCCTGGGTTCCGATCCTTGCGTGAAAAGGCTTGGTTAACCTTCTCTGGATACCAATCGTTAATCGAGTTCGCGGCCTAACCGGCACTTCGACGAAACGAGCGGGCGCCTGGCGCCAAACCGGGAGCGACTGGAAGAGAGATGGGACTGGCAGGCTTCACAGGCAAGGGATGTCGTGTCGGTGGCCGGATTCTCGGCGCCCTATGCCTTCTGCTGCTGGTGGTGATTTCCCACGCCTCTTCCTCGGTTGCCAATGCCGCCGACGCGCCGCTGGTGGCAAAAGGCTACAAGATGGCCGGCGATGCCACCAAGATGCGCATCGTCATGGATTTCGATCGCGAGCCTGACATCAAATGGTTTCTGCTGCGCGGCCCCAATCGCCTGGTCATCGACCTGGCGAATACCAGGCTGGCCATCGACGCCAAGGATCTGAAGCCGCGCGGCCTGGTCAAGGGCGTGCGCCTGGGCGCGCTCGGCGAGGGCGTTTCGCGGCTGATCCTCACCGGCAAGGGGCCGTTCGCCGTCGACAAGCTGGATGTGCTCAAGAATGAGGACGGAACCGGCTACCGCATCGCGATCGACATGTCGGCGGCCTCGGAACGGGAGTTCGACGCCGCCCTTGCCAACCAGGCGCTGACCACGGGATCGACGGTTTCAACCGACAAGGGCGGGCGGGTAGGCACCGGGCCGGTTTCCAATCCGGGCCACCGCTTCACGGTCGTTATCGACCCCGGCCATGGCGGCGTCGACGGCGGCGCCGAGGGTCTGAACGGCACGATCGAGAAGAATATCACGCTGGCCTTCGCCACGGAGCTGCGCGACAAGCTCGCGGCCGTCGGCAAATACGATGTCTTCATGACCCGCGACACCGACGAATATCTGCGTCTGGACGACCGCGTGCGCATTGCCCGTCAGCATGAGGCCGATCTGCTGATTTCGATCCATGCCGATACAATCAGCGTCAAGGGCATCCGCGGCGCCACCGTCTACACCGTCTCCGACAAGGCGTCGGATCCCGAGGCGCAGGCGCTTGCCGACCGCGAAAACCTCTCCGACCAGTTCGCCGGCATGGTCATCAAGGACGATAACAAGGAAGTGACCGACATCCTGATCGACCTGATCCGCCGCGAGACGCACACATTTTCGATGAGTTTCGCCCACACATTGGTCGGTCAGCTGTCGACCAGCGTCGGCCTCATCAACAATCCGCAGCGTTCCGCAGGCTTCAAGGTGCTGAAGGCACCGGACGTGCCATCCGTTCTGGTCGAACTTGGCTATCTCTCGAATGCCAAGGACGAGGCGCAGCTGCTCGACGCCGAATGGCGCGGCAAGGCCGCACAAAGCATCACCAACGCCGTTGCGCTGTTTGCCTCCGCCCGGGCCGGAACGGTGACCGGAGGTTGACATGGCTGGTGGCGCCTGCAACCTGAGGCAGCGTTGCTGGATGACAACACCCGGTGCCTTTTATTTCCGGCGCGCGGTCACGAAATCAGGCCTTGCCGTATTTTGTCCACATGGTGGCGACATGGGTTTTCGATTACGGATTGGGACCGGCTCGAAAGCTTGCGTGGAAGGCGGCTTCGTTTAGGAAATTCCCGAACCAAGGACTGGAGCGGGTATGATTCGTCTCATTGGCTATTTTTTCGGCATCGGCACGACGCTGGCCCTTCTGGCCGCGGCGGGCCTTGCGCTTTACATCGGCCATGTAGCAAAGGATCTGCCTGACTACGAAGTGCTGGCCAAGTACGAACCGCCGGTGACCACCCGCATCCATGCCTCGGATGGCTCTCTGATGGCGGAGTATGCGCGCGAACGGCGCCTGTATTTGCCGATTCAGGCGATCCCGGATCGCGTCAAGGCGGCCTTCCTGTCCGCCGAGGACAAGAACTTCTACAGCCATCCCGGTGTTGACATAACGGGGTTGGGCAGAGCGGTGCTCACTTACGTTTCGGGTGGACCGATGCAGGGTGGTTCGACGATCACCCAGCAGGTTGCCAAGAACTTCCTTCTCACCAACGAGCGCTCCCTGGAACGCAAGGTCAAGGAGGCCATCCTTTCGTTCCGCATCGAGCAGGCCTATTCCAAGGATCGTATCCTTGAACTCTATCTCAATGAGATTTTCTTTGGCTTCAACGCCTATGGTGTCGCCGGCGCCGCACTGACCTATTTCGATAAATCGGTGAACGAACTGACCGTGGCCGAGGCCGCTTATCTGGCATCGCTCCCGAAAGGTCCGGCCAACTACAATCCCTTCAAGCATGCCGATCGCGCGATTGAGCGGCGAAACTGGGTCATCGGCCAGATGGTCGAGAACGGTTACGTGACCCCCGAAGAGGGTGCGAAGGCGAAGGCCGAGCCGCTTGGTGTCGCCCCGCGCCGCACCGGCTCCTATTTGTTCGCGGGCGAATATTTCACCGAAGAGGTTCGTCGACAGATCATCGCCCGCTATGGCGAGAACGCGCTCTATGAGGGCGGCCTTTCCATCCGCACGACCCTTGACCCGAAGGTTCAGCTCATTGCCCGCAAGGCGATGCAGAACGGTTTGATGAAATACGACACGCTGCGCGGCTATCGCGGTCCGGTGACGTCGATCGACGTGTCCGGCGACTGGGGACCTCCACTGGGCGCCGTCAAGGGACTGGAAGACGTTCCCGAATGGTCGCTCGCCGTCGTGCTCGACTCCTCGGCGTCAGGCCTCTCGATCGGCCTGCAGCCCGCACGCCAGGCGTCGGGCGACATCGTCAAGGAGCGTGTCGAAGGCACCGTCAGCAAGGACGACATGGGCTTTGCCATGCGCCATGTGGTCGACGGCAAGACGGTCAAGGCCAAGTCGCCGTCCGACGTGCTGAAGCCGGGCGACGTCATCTTCGTGCAGAAGAACGAAGGTTCCGACAACACCTACAGCTTGCGTCAGGTTCCCGAGGTGGAAGGCGGTCTGATCGCCATGGATCCGCACACTGGCCGCGTGCTGGCCATGGTCGGCGGCTTCTCCTATTCGCAGTCGGAATTCAACCGCGCCACCCAGGCGATGCGCCAACCGGGTTCCTCGTTCAAGCCGATCGTCTATTCGGCCGCGCTCGACAACGGCTATACGCCGGCCTCGGTGATCATGGACGGACCGATCACCATCCAGAGCGGCAACACGACCTGGACGCCGAAGAACTATGACGGCACGGTCGCCGGGCCGGCAACCCTGCGTTCCGGCATCGAGAAGTCACGCAACCTGATGACGGTGCGGCTTGCCAACGACATGGGCATGAAGCTGGTCGTCGAATATGCCGAGCGCTTCGGCGTCTATGACCATCTGGCGCCGTATCTGCCGATGGCGCTGGGCTCCGGCGAGACGACCGTCATGCGCATGGTTTCGGCCTATTCGATCATGGCCAATGGCGGCAAGTCGATCAAGCCATCGCTGATCGACCGCATCCAGGACCGCTACGGCAAGACCGTGTTCAAACAGGACGAGCGTGGCTGCGAAGGCTGCAACGCGCCTGAATGGAAGAACCAGCCGGAGCCGGAACTGGTCGACAATTCCGAGCAGGTGCTCGATCCGATGACCGCCTATCAGATCACTTCCATGATGGAAGGCGTGGTGCAGCGCGGCACCGGCGCCACCATCGGCGAGCTTGGCCGCCACATCGCCGGCAAGACCGGCACCACCAACGACGAGAAGGACGCCTGGTTCATCGGCTACACGCCGAACCTCGTGGTTGGTCTCTACATGGGCTACGACACGCCGCGCGGCCTCGGCCATGGCGCCACCGGCGGCGGTCTGGCCGCCCCGATCTTCAAGGATTTCATGCGCGTCGCGCTGGACGGCACGCCCAATGTCGACTTCAAGGTTCCCGACGGTATGAACCTGATCGCCATCAATCGCAAGACCGGCATGCGTGCCGCGTCGGGCGATCCGGGCACCATCATCGAGGCCTTCAAGCCGGGCACCGGTCCCGCCGACAGCTATTGGGTGATCGGCATGGGGGCCGATGGCTCCAACGCCTCGGGCGGCGCATTGTCGCCGCAGGCCAACCAGGCCATCCAGGACGGCGGCGGCGGCCTTTACTGACGGGTCCCAATGCCTGACCGCTGGGCTGGCCTCGGGGCCGGCCCATTTCGCTTTACACGTGGCGGCGCCGTCCCTATGTATCGCGCCGACCGAAGTGTCACTTCAGCAACAGGACAAAATACCAGGCCATGCGCGCGGAAACGCAGAATATTGTCGACGAGATCAGGCAGGCGATAACCCTGCTGAGGAGGCATCTTTGACTGGGATCAGGCCATAAAGCGGCTTGAATACCTGAATGTGCGCGCCGAGGACGCCAGCCTCTGGAACGAACCGCTGGAAGCGCAGAAGCTGATGCGCGAACGCCAGGGCCTCGAGGAAGGCATCGCGGCGGTCAAGGGCCTGACCCAGGCGCTGGAAGACAATATCGGCCTGATCGAACTCGGCGAGGAAGAGGGCGACGAGGGCGTTATCGCCGAGGCCGAAGCGGCGATCCGCTCGATGCAGGGCGAGGCCAAGGCCCGCCAGGTCGAAACGCTGCTGTCGGGCGAGGCGGACGCCAACGACACCTATCTCGAAGTTCATGCCGGCGCCGGCGGCACCGAGAGCCAGGACTGGGCCTCGATGCTGCTGCGCATGTACACGCGCTGGGCCGAACGCCGCCGCTTCAAGGTCGAGGTGCTGGAAGTGCATGACGGCGAAGAGGCCGGCATCAAATCCGCTACGCTCTTGATCAAGGGCCACAATGCCTATGGCTGGCTGAAGACCGAATCCGGTGTCCACCGCCTGGTGCGCATTTCGCCCTATGACAGCAATGCGCGCCGCCATACGTCCTTCTCCAGCATCTGGGTCTACCCAGTCGTCGATGACAGGATCGAGATCGATGTTTCGGAATCGGATGTGCGCATCGACACTTACCGCTCATCGGGTTCTGGCGGCCAGCACGTCAACACCACCGATTCGGCCGTGCGCATCACCCATATCGCCACGGGCATCGCGGTCGCCTGCCAGGCCGAGCGTTCGCAGCATAAGAACAAGGCCAAGGCCTGGGAGATGCTGCGCTCGCGCCTCTACGAGGAAGAGTTGAAGAAGCGCGAAGCCGTCGCCAATGCCACCGAAGCCTCGAAGAGCGACATCGGCTGGGGTCACCAGATCCGCTCTTACGTGCTGCAGCCCTATCAGTTGGTGAAGGATCTGCGCACCGGCGTCGAAAGCACCAGCCCGTCGAGCGTGCTCGACGGCGACCTCGACGATTTCATGGAAGCCTCGCTGTCGCAACGCATCGAGGGTGGTGCTGGTGAGGCCGTGGCGGATCTGGACTAGCTCCGTCCGCCACCAAACCCGCATTTGCCACCGCTCGCATCTTCGGGGAACATCTTGTTGCTGCCCCAAGCGGCCGGACGACGGATGCGGTCCGGCTACGCAGCAATTTCTTGCGCCGACTCACATTTCGGCTCACCATTTAAGGCAGGAGGAGACAAAAGCATTTATGGCCGGTCGCGGCATATCTGCTGACGATTGGCCGCTGGGAAGACACGTTCCGGGAACGGGCAGGCGTAACGCTTGAACCTCGTTTGAAAGGAACGTTCCCATGTTTGCCGCCAATTCCAGATCGGCCATCGCCGGTCCATCGGTTGGCCAGCTTCTCCTTCCTCTGTTTGCAGCCTCAGCGATCGCGCTCATGACGATGCCTGCCTTGGCACATGACGCAAAACCGACCGCGGCCAAGCCGCAAGGCTGGAGCTATCCGTTCGCCTGCTGTGCGAACTACGACTGCCACGAAGTGTCGCAAACCTCGATCAGCGAGCGCCCGGAAGGTTATGTCATCAAGGACACCGGGGAGGTGCTGGCCTACAGCGACAGACGCATCAAGGATTCGCCCGACGGTGAATTCCATTGGTGTGCGCACGAGGCTGGCCTCGATGCCGGCAAGACCATCTGCCTGTTCGTGCCGCCATCGTCATACTGAGTCTGCTGTCGGCTGTTCAGGCGTAGAGCCTGCTGACAGGCAGTTGTCAGGATCGCTTCTTTATGGTGCCCTGCCGCATGGGCGGCGGACAATGGAGAGGTGATGTTGATGACCATCAAGGCGAGCTGCCACTGCAAGGCGACGACATTCGAGGTTTCTGAGGCACCGCAGACGGTGACGCAATGCACCTGCTCGTTCTGCTCGAAACGCGGCTCGCTCTGGGCTTACTACGTCCCGTCGCAGTTCAAGCTGACCAGTCCGCCGGAAAACGTTTCTGTCTATCAGTGGGGGTCGAAAACCGTGAAGCACGGGTTTTGCGCGACCTGCGGCTGCGGCACTTTCACCGAAACACCGGATTGGTCCACCGGCGAGCCGGATTTCGACAATCCGAAGATTAGCGTCAACTCGCGGTTGTTCGATGATTTCGATCTCGACAAGGTGGAAGTGGTGGTCATAGACGGCAAGAATCTCTGGTAGCCGGCCAAGGCGGTCGTCATGTAATTGGCCCCGGGAAAAGCCGTCCTCGGCGCTTTTCCCGTTCCGCTTTTCGCCGCAATTCATGGTACAAGTCGCGGGAAGGGCTGATTTGGCGCCGTCGAAAAGGCGCGACTTGGAGAGGGACCATCTATGAAGAAAACCGTGCTCGTCGTCGTGGCGACGGCTCTGCTCGTGAGCGCCTGCACCACCACCGATCCGTATACGGGCGACCAGAAGATTTCCAACACGGCAGCAGGTGCCGGCCTTGGTGCCCTGGCAGGCGCTAGCCTTGGTCTGCTTGCCGGTGGCAATGACCGCCGTAACGCGCTGATCGGCGCTGGCATCGGTGCACTGGCCGGCGGCGCCATCGGCGCCACCATGGATCAGAACGAAGCAGAACTGCGCCGGCAGCTCGAGGGCACTGGTGTCAGCGTCACCCGCAGTGGCGACCAGATCATCCTCAACATGCCGTCGGACATCACCTTCAATGTCGATCAGGATGCGGTCAAGCCCGGCTTCTATCCGGTGCTGAACTCGGTTGCACTGGTGCTGAAGAAATTCAAGCAGACCACCGTCGACGTGTTCGGCCACACCGATTCGACCGGCGGCGACCAGCACAATTTCGATCTGTCACAGCGCCGCGCGCTGGCGGTCGCCAACTATCTGTCCGGTCAGGGCGTCGATCAGCGCCGCTTCGCCGTCACCGGCTTCGGCAAGACGCGGCCGATCGCATCCAATGCGACGGCCGCCGGCCGCGAGCAGAACCGTCGCGTCGAGATCCAGCTGTCGCCGCTCACCTGATCTTTTCGGCAATCGAATGCGAAACGGCCCCCAAGCGGGGCCGTTTTTGCTTGCCCGGCCATCGACGCTCTCCAGATTGCTCCGCTTAAATATTAGATAGTTCTAAATAACAACTTTCCCGTAGTCATCGAAAGGGCTAGCATCGTCACCGTTCCAGAGGGGATGAGGCGGTACTACCGGCCGCGCAATAAGCATTTTCCCGCCTCGGTCTTGCACGGCCAGATCAGAAAGTCTGGGAGGAATGCATGACAAGAACAGCCAGCCTTGGACGCTGCGGCGTCCTCGCTTTGACCGGCATTTTGGGTGTGTGGTTGGGACTCGCCACGGCTCGGGCCGAGGACGCCAACAAGGCCGATATCGAAGCCTTGAAGAAATCATTGGCCAAGTATGAAGACTACACCGCAGCTGTCCGCGACCTCTATCTGTCGACCGTCGGCTGCGTCTATTACAGCGGAGAAAAAATAGCGGGCGCGATGGATTATCCGAAAGGCGCCATGGGCATCCATTTCGTCAACGTCCCCAGCGTCGGCCAGAAACTCGATCCGATGAAGCCCAACGTCCTGATCTACGAGCCGACCAAGAAAGGCCTGAAGTTGGTCGGTGTGGAATGGCTGGTGCCGCTGACGCCGGACGTCAAAGCACCGCCGAAGCTGTTTGGCCAAACCTTCATGGGGCCGATGGAGGGACACTATCCGCTCATCCCGAGGGAATTCGTCCACTACGACCTTCACGCCTGGCTGTTCAGGGACAATCCGAACGGCATGTTCAGTCCGACGAACCCCAACGTGAAATGCAACAAGGCCGAGTTTCCGATGCTGGAGAAGCCGACCAAGATGATGCCTGGGCCGATGTAACGGGCGACCCAAGCCAATGCATGTCGTCCAGGAGTGGCTCTGGTTTCGAGAGCAGCACGGCATGCATGAAACAGGACTAGGCGCGTCGCCTGAATCCGTTCGAAGCGATGCATGGAGTTCGCCGAGGGGGGCAAGCCGGTTGGCTTGCCGCCCGAAGGCTGTCGGGATCAGACCTTGGCGACGATGCGCATGAAGGCCGGCATGTCATCGCCAAAGCCCACGGTGGTGTCGTTGTCTTCCTGGTGGCGGTGACGGGCAGGGCGGTTGCTGTCGCGCTGCGGCCTGGTGTCACCCCGTTCCGGTGCGCGCTGCTCGTTGCGATCGGAGGATTTGCGCTCCGTGTTGTCCGAGCGGATCGCCTCCTTGCGCGCGCGCCGTTCGCCGATGTCGGCGACAGCCGTCTCAGCCACATCGGGCTGTTCTTGCTGTGCGATGACCGGAGAGGCATCTTCCTCTGCATGTCTGGCGCGACGCTCGCCGCCCTTTTTGCGCTCGCCCCTGTCTTTGCGATCATCGTCCTTGCGGCCGGCGCGACGCGGCGCGCCCTTGCCCCGGCGCGGTGCATCGTCTTCACTTTCGCTGGCGACCACGGTCGACAGGTCACCGTCATGCCACTCGATCTTGTTGCCGATCAGCCGTTCGATGGCGTCGATATACTTGGTGTCCGACTTGGTCGCGATGGTGAACGACTTGCCGGAGCGCCCGGCGCGGCCCGTGCGGCCAATGCGGTGGACATAGTCCTCGGCATGGATCGGTACGTCATAGTTGAAGACGTGGCTGACATCGGGGATGTCGAGACCGCGCGCGGCGACGTCCGAAGCCACGAGGTAGCGCAGCTTTCCGTCACGGAAATTGGCCAACATCTGCATGCGGGCGCGCTGGTCCATGTCGCCATGCAGGGCGCCGGCATCGAAATCATACTTCAGCAGCGAGCGGAACAGTTCCGACACCTCGACCTTGCGGTTGCAGAAGATGATGGCGTTCTTCAACTCCGCGTCTTCGGCCTTGATGAGATTGCGCAGCGTCTCGCGCTTGTCCCAGGGCTTCGAACCGGATTTGACCAGCCGCTGGATGATGTTGGTGGCGGCCGACGCCGCCTTCGAAACTTCGACACGCACGGGCGCGTGCAGGAATTTCTCCGTCAGCTTGGTGATTTCCGGCGGCATGGTCGCCGAGAAGAACAGCGTCTGCCGGGTGAACGGGATCATCTCGCAGATGCGCTCGATATCGGGAATGAAGCCCATGTCGAGCATACGGTCGGCTTCGTCGATGACGAGAATCTCGACACCGTTGAGCAAAAGCTTACCGCGCTCGCGGTGGTCGAGCAGACGACCCGGCGTCGCGATCAGCACGTCGGCGCCGCGCTCCAGCTTCTTGTCCTGCTCGTCGAACGACACGCCGCCGATCAAAAGCGCGATGTTGAGCTTGTGGTTCTTGCCGTATTTGACGAAGTTTTCTTCGACCTGCGCGGCAAGCTCACGCGTCGGCTCCAGGATCAGCGTGCGCGGCATCCGGGCGCGGGCACGGCCCTTTTCCAGCCGGGTCAGCATCGGCAGCACGAAGGAGGCGGTCTTGCCGGTGCCGGTCTGGGCTATGCCCAGCACGTCCTTGCCGAGCAAGGCGTGCGGGATCGCACCAGCCTGGATCGGAGTCGGCTGCGTGTAGCCGGCATCGGTAACTGCGGAAAGCACCTTCGGCGACAGGCCGAGGTCTGAAAAGGTCAACGCTTCTTGAGCGATCGTGGTGTCTGAGGACAAGTGTTGTTGTCTTTGGCTGGTTCGGGGAGGCGCAACGTTATTCGTCGCGGCAAGCGCCACGCGCCTGCAAGATTGGCAATGCGATTAGGCGCAAGCCCGCGATTTGTCAACAGAAACGGGCGGGATTGGCGCGATTGTGAAGTTGTAACCTTAATCGCGATGCTTAATCCGGCCGCTTCTCTCTGTGCCGGCTCAATACCGGAACTGTTCAGCCAGGATGCGCTCGTTCCAGGAGTGGTTGGGGTCAAACAGCAAGGTCGCCGTCGCTGACGGCGACTCCCGCACCGTTACCGAAGTCACCGCCTTGACCTCCGTATGGTCGGCGGCGGCATTTACCGGCCGCTTTTCCGGCTCCAGAATGTCGAAGCGCACGGTTGCCTTGTTGGAGAGCAATGCGCCACGCCAGCGGCGCGGGCGAAACGGGCTGACCGGCGTCAGTGCCAGCAGCGGCGCGTCGAGCGGCAGGATCGGGCCGTGCGCGGAAAGATTGTAGGCGGTGGATCCGGCCGGCGTCGCGATCATGACGCCATCGCAGCTGAGTTCCTCGAGCCGTATCTGGTCGTCGACGCTGATGCGGATCTTGGCCGTCTGATAGGATTGGCGCCACAGCGCAACTTCGTTGATCGCCAGCGCCGAAAGGGTTTCGCCTTCCGAGGTGACGGCCAGCATTTCCAGCGGGCGGATGGTTTCCGCGACCGCTGCCGCGATCCGCTCGGTAAGCCCCCCGGAACGGTACTCGTTCATCAGGAACCCGATGGTGCCACGGTTCATGCCGTAGACTTTCTTTCCCGTTCCCATCGTGTCGCGCAAGGTCTGCAGCAGGAAGCCGTCGCCGCCCAGGGCCACCACAACGGCGGCATCCGCGATTGAACACTGGCCATAGCGCGCCGACAGGCTTTCCAGCGCCGCCTTGGCGTCTGCTGTGTCGGACGAGACGAAGGCGATGCTGTTGGCGGCTGTGCTCATGGCTCCCCGATCGCGACCGATTGCGGCGGGTCTGGCCGCGCGCCAGCGCCGGGGTAGCATGGTGCGGGCAGGTCTGCAAAGAGAGCCGTTGCGCCACGGGGCAAAGCCACGCCGCGACAGCATCGTCCCGACCGGCAGGTCGCGCTTCATGACAGGGCACGCGCGAATGTGATGGTTAAGGCGGGGCTTAAAGTCTCGTAAAGGTGGAGGGATCATGTTAGCCGGCATGGATGGCGTGGGGGCGCCCGCAGCACTGCCGTATCCTTCGGGACGGCAAGAGGACGCTGCGGCACTTTTGATTTGTGCGCATGATTCCCGGAAATATCTTGATGTTCGGGGCACGCACCAACCAGACGAGGCCGACATATTGCCGGTAGCACGCCTGATCATCGTCTTTGTCATGCTGGGTGGCTTCGCGCTCGTCTTCGCCGAGATTGTGCGCCAGTCGGAAGAAATGAGCAGCAGACCGCTACCGACGGCGTCACGCTGTGGCGATGCTACGGGAATGCCTTGCCCGCAAAGGGCACTGTAGGTCGCCAAAATCCGCGCACGCATCCGCACCCTATACCCGGCCGCAGTTTCATCCTTGGCCGGTCGGATTACCCGCTGGCGCAAGATAAGTTTGATCGTTGCAATTGCGGTATCGATGAAAGCACTGGTAGAAGACTTTCGGATCTCGATAGGACATTGTTCCCATCGCTCCCGGAAAACAAGCTGAGGCGCGTTGACCGGTCAGTTTCTGGAAGGGAATGCGCATGCCACGCAATGTGTTGGTTTCTGGTGGCTGCGGCTTCATTGGCTCCCACCTTGTCGATCGCCTGCTGCGGCGCGATGATCTGGAAACGCTTGTCGTCGTCGACAATCTGTGGACCGGGTTGCGCGACAACATTGGCCATGTCACGGATCCGCGGTTCAGCCTGAAGATTGCCGATGCCGAAAGCTTCACGGCCAGCCGGCATTTCGATGAGATCATCCATCTGGCGTCACCGGCGTCACCCGTATGGTACATGCGCGAGCCGGTCCGCACGATCAAGGCCAACATAGGTGGTGCGCTCAACCTTCTGTCGCTGCTCAGGCCCGGCGGGCGTTTCTGCTTCGCCTCGACCTCGGAAGTCTATGGCGATCCCCTGGTGTCGCCGCAGCCGGAGAGCTACCGAGGATCGGTGGACTGCACCGGGCCAAGGGCTTCCTATGACGAGAGCAAGCGCTGCACCGAGGCGCTGCTGTTTGAGCAGCAACGCGTCAGCGGGCTCGATGTGCGCGTCGTCAGGCTGTTCAACACCTATGGGCCGCGAACACGCATTGATGACGGCCGCGCCGTTTCGAATTTTGTCAGCCAGGCCCTGACCACGGGAATCCTGACCGTCTATGGCGACGGCTTGCAATCGCGCAGCTGGGGTTACGTCGACGATATCGTCGATGGCTTGGAGCGCTTCTTCTGGCGTGACAGCATCTCGCACCTGGGCCCCTTGAACATCGGCAACAATCGCGAGGTCTCTGTTCTCGAGACCGCGAAATTCGTCAGCTCGCTCGTTCCGGGCAGCCGCATCGAACACCATGCGCCTGTCCCGCAGGATCCGACCAACCGGTGCCCGGACTTGACCCTGGTAAGACAGGTTCTTCCCGGATGGGAGGCAAAGACCAGCTACCAGGAAGGGATCCGGCGTACCTTCGAATGGTTCCGCCGACAGATTGTGACTGACAGCAGATCGGCGGCATCAGCCTAAGCGCCGGACGTTTTTGGCGGTTTCAGACCCGACCCGTCATAGCGATCGTGAAACCGAATCGAGCCTGCCGGTGAAATAGGGCTCAAGCACGGTTTCGAAGGCCTTCAAGGCGGCGCCGATCGCCTGATGCATGTCGAGATACCGGTAGGTGCCCAGCCGTCCGCCGAGATGCAGGTCTTTCTCGGCCGCCGCCCGTTCGAGATAGCGACGGTACACCGCCTGATCCCGGCGCGTGTCGATCGGATAGTAGGGCTCGTCGGTGCGGCCGGCAAAACGCGAATATTCGCGGCCGACAAGTGTCTTGTCGCTCTTGTGCTGGCGTTCAGGATTGAAATGCCGGAATTCGACGACGCGGGTGTAGGGCACGGTTTCGTCGGCATAGTTCATGATCGCCGTGCCCTGATGATCCGGCGTGTCCATGACCTCGAGATCGACGTCGATGGTCCGCCAGCCGAGTTCGCCCTCTGAGTAGTCGAAATAGCGGTCGATCGGACCGGTGTAGACAACCGGCAGGCCTTTCGGCAGCAGGGGTTTGATATCGAAGAAGTCGACGCCAAGCCGTGTTTCGATAAGCTCGTGCGCGAGCATCTTTTCGAAGATCGCCGTATAGCCATCCACTGGCTGGCCCTGGAAGCGGTCATTGAAGTAGCCGTCCTCGAATGTATAGCGGACCGGCAGGCGCGCGATGATCTGCGCTGGCAGTTCGCGCGGGTCCGTTTGCCATTGCTTGGCGGTGTAGCCCTTGATGAAAGCCTCGTAGAGTGGACGGCCGACGAGGGAGATCGCCTTCTCCTCGAGATTGGCCGGCGGACGATCGCCAAGCTCGGCCGCCTGTCCGGTAATCATGCCGCGCGCCTCGTCCGGGCTCAACCGCTTGCCGAAGAACTGGCAGATCGTGGCGAGGTTGATCGGCAGCGGATAGACCTTGTCGCGATAGGTCGAGAACGCCCGATGGCGATAGGTCGTGAAACCGGTGAAGGCGCGCAGATAATTCCAGACCTCCTCGTTGGACGTGTGGAACAGATGCGGCCCGTAGCGATGGATCTCGACGCCGGTGGCGGGATCTTGTTCGGTAAAGGCATTGCCGCCAATGTGCTGGCGCCGGTCGATCACCAACACGCGCCGGCCGAGTTGCGTGGCGATACGCTCGGCGAGCGTCGCGCCATAAAAGCCGGCGCCGACGATGAGAATGTCGACTTTGCTGAGCAGGTTCTTGTCCATTCGCGGATCCGACGCCCTTGTGGTTCGAGTTGATCTGCGCAAGGTCATCGGCTTGGACCATTGCCTGCGCAGCAGATGCCAAAGTCGCCTCTTCCACTTATGCACCTGGCCAAAAGCCCTGCGGTTCAGGGCTGTTATAGCGAGCCCCTACACCAAAGCCGGATGAATGCGAAGGGCCACCAACGGGAGGGTGCCTTTTGTCTGGCATTGTCAGGCCGATGTCTTGCGCGGTGCTTTGCAACACACCGCGAATCTGGAAACGCTGAAATGATCGGCTCTAGGCTCGCCACGGGCCGCAGGCTAAACAAAACACGCGACCATTGCGGGGCGAACTCATGAAGCTGATTGTTGTGACCCCGGCAGGCCGCGAAAAGTATCTGCGCCTGCTCAGCCACCATGTTCTGAAAAGTCCGGAGGTGCACGAATGGCATCTGTGGGACAATTGCCGCAACGAATCTGACCGCGCCTATCTCCGGCGATTGGCAGCCAGTGATCCGCGCTGCAAGATAAAGACGCTTCCAAACGCCGACGGCACCATCAACGTCATCGGCAGGTTCTTTCGCTTCTGTGACGATGCCGACGCTCTCTATCTGCGCCTCGACGACGACGTGGTTTTTCTGGAGGAGGGCTTCCTCCCCGGATTCAAGGCGCGGGCCATGGCGGAAAAGGGGGCGGCCCTCTGGTATGCACCGCTGATCATCAACAACGCGGTCTGCAGCAGCCTGATCAAGAACCTTTCCAGGGTTCTGATCGAAGGGCCGCTCACTTGCCAGGCGATGTGCCCCTTTTCCTGGGCACATGCCAGCTTTCCCGAAGCGCTTCATCCGGTCTTCATCGAGGCTGTGCGGACGAACCGGCTGGGTGATTTCCGCGTACCTGACCGGGAAGTCAGGCTGGGGCGCTTCTCGATCAACGCGATCGGGTTTTTCGGGTCGGATGTCCTGGACATCGGCGAGCTTTTCTACCCGCCGCCGGGAAATGATGAAGAGGAATGGCTGTCAGCGACCTTGCCGGCAAAGCTCGATCGGCCGGGCAAGGTTTTCGGCGATCTGGTCGCCGCGCATTTCAGCTTCTACACACAGGAGCAGCGTCTGCTGCAGACCAGCATCCTTGACGACTACTATGCGCTCGCCGGCCTGCCGGCTCCGCTTTACGAGAAGCCGGTTGTCCGAATGAGACTGAAGGATCGCTTGAGGCCGTGGCGAAAGCCAAGGAATCGCGGGCCAGACTATCGGATTTCGCTTCCGCCGGTGACCGTGACTGAGGTCACCGGCCGATCGCTGTAGCGTCCACCATTTCTGTCTAGGAGGCTGCGGGGCACTTGATAGAGCCTCCGAACGCATGCTTGCGAAAAGATATTGACTATATAGTTAGTTATAATCTAGCTTTTGTCATAACCGAGTTGGCCAGCCGGCATGTGCCGGTGAATGGCCGCGAGTGGGGAATGCCGTGACAGTCGTCCAGCCCGTCATCGGGGAAGGGCGCCACCAGGCTTGATCAGCAGCAGACGGACCGAGGCGGCGACGCAGCCGGTCCCAACAATGGGAGCACTAGCATGAACTGGAAACTGACCGCGGCCGCCGTCGGGCTGTCGCTGCTCGCCGTGACAGGCGTCGCCCGCGCCGATGGCGAGCTCAACATCTACAATTGGGGCAACTACACCAGCCCGGACCTCATCAAGAAGTTCGAGGAGACCTACAAGATCAAGGTCACCGTCACCGACTACGATTCCAACGACACCGCTCTGGCCAAGGTCCGTCAGGGCGCGTCCGGCTATGACATCGTGGTGCCGTCGGCCAGCGTCGTGCCGGTCTGGATCAGCGAAGGTCTGCTCCTGGAGACCGATCCTAACAAGATGGAGAATTTCAAGAATGTCGATCCGCGATGGGTCGACGTTCCCTTCGATCCGGGCCGCAAATACACCGTTCCGTGGCAATGGGGCACGACGGGTATCTCCGTGAACAAGTCGGTCTACGCCGGCGACCCGAACACCTCGGCGCTTTTCCTCGACCCGCCGCCGGAGCTTGTCGGCAAGATCAATGTCGTCCCCGAAATGGGGGACATCATGTTCCTCGCCATCGCCTATGAGGGCGGCAAATACTGCACCAACGACATGCAGGTGCTGAAGAAGGTGCATGACAAGCTGGTCGAGGCGAAGGCGAAATGGCTCTCGCTCGACTACGCGGCCGTCGACGGCCTGGGCAGGGGCGACATCGCCGCTGGCGTCAACTGGAACGGCATATCGCTGCGCGAGCGGCTTGTGAACGACAAGATCGTCTACGGCTATCCCAAGGAAGGTTTTCCGATCTGGATGGACAATGTCGCCGTCCTCAAGGACGCCAAGAATGTCGAGAACGCCAAGCTGTTCCAGAATTTCATCATGGACCCCAAGAACGCCGCGCTGATTTCGGCTTTCGCCCGTTACGCCAACGGCATCAAGGGCTCCGAGGCTTTCCTGCCGGACGACATGAAGACCGCGCCCGAGGTGGTGGTACCGGCGGAATTCGCCGCCAAGGGCCAGTTCATGCCGGCCTGTCCGTCGGATGTGCAGGCGCTCTACACGAAAATTTGGACCGACCTCCAGAAATAGCGTCGCCGGACGACCCCGACAGCCGCCGGGCCGCTACGCGCGGTCCGGCAACCCTTCATGCCAGGTGCGGTCTCGCGATCGCAGGAGACTTCCCATGTCCGATCTCGACCTTTGCTACATGCCGGCCCATGAGGCGCTGCGGCTGTTCAAGGCGAAGAAACTGTCGCCCGTCGAACTGATGCAGGCCACCATTCGCCGCGCCGAAGCCACCAGATCGGCGATCAACTGCTTCACCTTCACGCATTTCGAAGAGGCGATGAAGCTGGCCGCCAAAGCCGAGGCGAAATACGCCAAGGGCGCCAGGTCCGGCGCGCTCGAGGGGCTGCCGATCGGCATCAAGGACGAAAGCTACATCAAGGGCAAGCCGACTTCGCATGGTTCGCTGCTGTCCAGGGATGCCATAGGCGGCCACACCTCGACGATGAACGAGCGCATCATGAAGGCCGGCGGCATCGTGCATGCCCGCACGGCGACGCCCGAGTTCAGCTGCGCCGGCTACACCTGGTCGAAGCGGTGGGGCGTCACCCGCAATCCCTGGAATCCAGATTTCACGCCGGGCGGTTCGTCGGGCGGTGCTGCGGCAACGCTCGCTTCCGGCACATCGTCGATCGCCACCGGTTCCGACATTGCCGGATCGATCCGCATTCCGGCCTCGGCCTGCGGTCTCGTCGGCTACAAGCCGCCCTACGGCCGCAATCCCGACGATCCGCCCTTCAACCTCGATTTCTATTGCCACACCGGGCCGCTGGCGCGAAACGTCAGAGATGCGATCCTGCTGCAGAACGTCATGGCGGGACCGAGCCCGCTCGACATCGCCACGCTTCGTCCCAAGCTGCGCCTGCCGCTCGACTACAAGCCGATCAAGGGCTGGAAGATCGCCTTCTCGATGGATCTCGGTTCCTTCGAAGTCGACCCCGACGTGCGCAAGAACACGCTTGCCGCCTGCGATGTGTTCCGTTCGCTGGGCGCCACGGTCGAGGAAGTCGATCTTGGCTGGGACGACGGGGTGCTCAAGGCCGGAATGGCCTATCTCGAGCACCTGTTCGGCGCGTCGCTGTCGCAACTGCTTGCCGAGCACGCCAGCGACATGACCAGCTATGCTAGGCGGTTTGCCGAGGACGGGCAAAAGTCCAAAGCCACCGACTTCGTAGCGACGCTGGACGTGGCGGCCAGGATGTACCAGACGCTCGGCCCGCTGCTGGAGACCTACGATGTGTTGATCTGCCCGACAAACGCGCTGCCCGCGGTGCCGGCGGAATTCGACCAGACCAGGGACAGGGTCGAGATCAACGGCAAAGAGGTGAACCCCTCGCTGGGCTGGGTGATGACGACGCCGTTCAACATGCTGAGCCGTTGCCCGGTTCTGTCCATCCCGTCGGGCCACGCCGCCAGCGGCGTGCCGACAGGCATCCAGATCGTCGGCCGCACCTATAGCGATGCCGATGTCTTCCGGGCCGGACTGGCCTATGAAACGGCTCGGGGGCAATGGTATGGGAACACCGGGACACGCCCGTCGCTCTGAGTCATTCCGGGATGAGCCGCGTGTCATATGCCGAAGTAAACTTATGCGGCGGGATATGCCCGCCGCGGGTCCGAAAGTCCTGACGAAAATGGCGCAACGCAAGGCAACCGCGAAGCCGGAGAAACGCAAGGTCGTGACGACGAAGGGCGCGGCAAACGATGCCGCGCCGCCCAAGGATCGCCGGCGCGAGCGCGGCGAAGCGAGCGTCCAGCGCATCATCGACGCCACCATCGAGCTCATCGCGGAGGAGGGCCTGGCAAGCCTCACCATGCAGCGCATCGCCGAACATGTCGGATCGTCCAACGCGCTGGTGGTCTTTCATTTCCGCAGCAAGGAGAATTTGTTCCGAGCCGTGCTGCAGTATCTCAGCGATCAGTATGACGCGCTTTGGATCAGCCTGGTGCGGGCGCCCGGCCTGTCGCCAGTCGAAAGGCTGCTTGGCGCCGTCGATTGCGCGCAGCGTTTCGCCCGGCAGCATCCGCAATGGGTGTCAGTCTTCGTCGTGTTCTCCAGCGACCGCAAGAGCATGCAGATCTACAATGAAATCGGCCTGCCGAGCGATCTCGCCTACACCGCCGAAGCGCGCGAGCTGCTCGTCGAGATTTCGCGCAGCGGCGGCTATGCCGGCGTCGACATCAACACCTTGTCGGAGAGCCTGAATTACCTGGTTCACGGCGCCTGGTATTGGGACCATCTGAACCCGTCGAGCCGTGACACCAATGTGCTGCGCAAGACCATGCTGCTCCTGCTGCATCAGGCCTTTCCGCGGCATTTTTGAATTGGGGTGAGGGGCGGGGTGGCTAGGCGAAGGCCGGCGGCGCAATTTTCAGCCGAAGCTGCTCGATCCTCTTGAGTTGCAAACGAAACATGATACAATCGTAGGGTGTATATACGCAATACAAGGTTGCGTGACGGGGGGCAGGCGAATGTGGCATTGGGCAATACTGCTGCTATTGATTGGCGTGCCAGTTTTCTTCGCTACTCGCTCGACACGCAAACGCCCACGACCTCCGAAAGACCTCGAGGGATTTGGCGGCTGGCTGATGCTGCTGGCGATAGGTCAGTCATTGTCACCGTTGCGCACACTTTTGGAGTTGGCCAGATCGGTCAAAGACTACCAGCGGCTCATCACACTGCCTAATGGGCCTTTGGCGGTGTATGGCGAAGCCGCCCTCAATCTGGCCTTTCTGGTGCTTCAACTCGTGGTACTTATTTCGATGCTGAGGCGAAGCCAGCACTTCCCGAAACTGTTTATATGCCAATGGTTTGCGATCCCTCTCTTGTTCATCCTGGACACCGTTTGGATATCAAGAACACTTAGTATCCCGATGAGCCAGCTCCTTGACGGGGATACATTGATATCGGCCGTGATAGCCGTCGCCACCACGGGGCTTTGGGCCGCTTATGTCTACAGGTCGGTCAGGGTGAGAAATACATTCGGTGGCGATACGGCAGCCATTCAGGCTGCGACGTTTTCTTAGAAGGTCCGCTGGGCCGGGCGCAGCCGGCCAAATCGCGAGCGCACGGTCCCTTTACGGGCTCTGCCGCAGGTGGCAGCCGGCCTGCCGTTTCTGCGCCAGATACTCGTCGATCAGCTGGTGGTAGCGCACCTTGCCGAAGCTCGGGAAATGGCCGCCATGCACGACCGAGACATCGAGGTCGCGCATGGCGAGCAGCGTCGCCATGTAGTCTGGAATATCCGAGTGATAGACGTCGTCGATCAGCGGGCCGTCATAGATGATGTCGCCGGACAACAGGATGCCGGTCTTCTCCTCGTAGAGCGCGATGCCTCCGGGTGAATGGCCGGGTGTGTGGATCACCTCGAAGCCCCGGTCGCCGAGATCGACGACGTCGCCATGGTCGAGCAGGCGGTCGGCCGGGGCCGGCAGGATCCGGTAGCGGGACGACTCCCAGCCCTGCGGCAATCGATCGAACATCTCGTCCGTCGCATAGCGGTCGGCCACCGTCCATTCGTTGCGCGGATCGGCGAGGATTTTTGCTTCGGCACGGTGCACGCACCGGTCGGGAAATTCGTGATGGCAGCCGATATGGTCGAAATGCGTGTGGCTGGCGACGCAGGTCAGCTTGCGCTCAGTGACCAGCGGCACATGTGTGCGCAGGCTGAAATGGCCGAGGCCGGTGTCGAACAGGAGATCACGGTCGCGGCCGCGCACATGCCAGATGTTGCAGCGGAAGAACGGTTTGATCCATGGCTCGTGGATCAGCGTGACGCCGTCGGCCATGCGGATGGTCTCATACCAGTTCGCAGCGTCGATGACGGGAAGCATGCTCATCGGTCAGTTCGCCAGCAGGATGATGTCGCCAGCGTTGCACGAAACCGCGATTGTGTCGCCAGCCTGAACTGTCGCCGTGGCCGGAGCCTTGGCGATGAATTGCAGCGCGCGGTCCTGCATGGAGGTGGCCAGAACACGTTTGAAGCTGCCCTGGAAGACGACATCGTCGATCCTGGCCTCGCCAAGCGCCACGGCCGCCGAGGCCGCGCCGAGGACAAGGTGCTCCGGTCGTATGGCCAGCGCAACCGCTGAACCCGCCGGCAAAGCGTTGGGCAGCGAGACGGATCCGACCGGCGTCGTGACAGTGCTTGTCCTGTCCCCGGCCTGCGCGACCGTGCCGGCAAGGATCGTGCTTTCACCCATGAAGGTCGCCGAAAAGCGCGTCGCCGGCCTGGCATAGACGCGCTCGGGCGGCCCTTCGTCCTCGATGCGGCCGTCATTCATCACCACGCAATGATCGGCCAATGCCATCGCTTCTTCCTGGTCGTGGGTGACATGGATGAAGGCGGTGCCGACGCGCTTCTGGATCGCCTTCAACTCGTCCTGCATCTGCCGGCGCAGTTTGAGGTCGAGCGCGCCGAGCGGCTCGTCAAGCAGCAGCACCGCCGGCTCGATCACCAGCGCTCGCGCCAGCGCCACGCGCTGGCGTTGCCCGCCGGAAAGCTGGTGCGGCTTCTTGTCGAAGGCGGCAGCCAGCCCAACCAGCGCCAGCGCCTCGCGCGCCTTTGCCGCCCGCGTCGCACCATCGACGCCTTGCATGCGCAACCCAAAGCCGACATTGCCGCCGACGCTCATATGCGGGAACAGCGCATAGTCCTGGAACACCGTCGTCGTAGGGCGTTTCGCTGGCGGCACCGCCGTACAGTCCTCGCCGCGGATGAAAACCTTGCCTTCGCTGGGCGTGACGAAGCCGCCCAGGATCGACAACAGCGTCGTCTTGCCGGAACCCGACGGCCCAAGCAGGATCGTGTAGCTGCCGGGCTCGATCCGCAGCGAGACGCCTTTCAGCACCGCCAGCTGCCCGAAACGGTGCGAAACAGCGCGGATATCGACGAGGGGCGCGGTCATGCTTTTCTCCGGCGCAGCAATGTCAGTTCGAACAGCACGACCAGCACGATGGAGACGGCGAAGACCAGCGAACCGACCGCGTTGGTTTTCGGGTTGAGGCCGGAGCGCAGCAGGTTCCAGATTTCCACCGGCAGCGTGGTGTCGAAGCGGGTCAGCAGGAAGGAGATCACGAATTCGTCCCAGGAGAAGGTCATCGACAGGAAGAAGCCGGCGAAGATGGCGGGCGCCATCACCGGCACGGTAATCAGCAGGAGCACCTTCCATTCCGGCGCGCCGAGGTCACGCGCGGCGCGCTCGATGTTGATCTGGTGATCGCCCATCTGGCTGTAGATGATGGCAAAGCACAGCGGCAGGTTGATCACGACGTGGCCGATGCCTGCGGCAAGCAGCGATTTCGGCACGCCAGCCCAGTTGAACAGCACCAGCAATCCCATGCCGATGATGAGATAGCTGACCGTCAGCGGCAGCGTGATCAGCCCGCGCAGCAGGCCGGAGCCGGGCAGCACGAAGCGGGCGAAACCCCAGGCGGAGAGGAAGCCGAGCGTGACGGCGGTGGCCGAGGAGATCGACGCCACCAGCAGCGAGTTGACCAGCGCCGACGTCAGCCGCGTGTCGCTGAGAACCGCGTCGTACCAGCGCAGCGACGGGCCGGTGAAGGGCGGGATCGGAAACGACGTCGCCTGCAGCGAAAACAGCACCAGCACGACAACCGGCAGGAAGATGAAGCCGTAGACGGCAAGCGCATAGAGCCAGGACGCGACGCGGACAATCCTGCGCATCTCAGGCCCGCTCGATCTTCAGCCAGCGCGCGCAGGCGAGGTAGGCGATGGTGACGACCGCCATCAGGATGATCGACAGCGCCGAGGCCAGCGGAAAATCGCCGCGCCGGCCGATCTGCATCATCACCAGTTGCGGCATCAAAAGCTCGTTGTTGCCGCCCAGAATCTGCGGCGTGATGTAGTCGCCGATGCACAGCACGAAGGTGAGGAAGGCACCGACCATGATGCCGGGCAAGGTCAGCGGCAAGATGACATGCAGGAAGGTGCGCACCGGCCCGGCGCCGAGATCGGCCGCTGCCTTGCGGTAGCTCGGGCTGAGCTGCTTGAGGTTGGCGAAAATGGTCAGCGTCAGAAGCATGACGAAGAAATGCACGAAGCCGATGACGGTGGCCAAGCGCGTGTTGGCGAGCTGCAGCGGCTCGCTGATCAGGCCGGAACCGGTGAGCGCGCGGTTGATGACACCGTTCTGCGCCAGCACCAGCAGCCAGGAATAGGAACGCACGACGTAAGAAGTCCAGAACGGCAGCACGGCCAGCATCAGCGCCAGCCGCTGCCAGCGTTCCGGCACCTGTTCGGCGAGGATCCAGGCGAAGGGATAGGCAAGCAGCACCGAAACCACGGTGACGATTGCCGTCACCTGCAACGAGTTCACCATCGCCTGCCAATAGGAAGGGTTGGTGAAGAACTGGCTGTAGTTGGTCAGCGTGAAACCGCCGCCCTCATGCGCCGTGAGGCTGGAAAACCCCATGGCGATGAACGGCAGCACGAAGAACAGCAGCGTCCAGCCGAGCGCCGGCGTGACCAGCGCCCAGGCCAGGGCATGGCCCGCCCGGGGCAGGGCACGCCCGCTATTCCTGGCAGAGCTCAAGAGCGGTATCAGCTCACTTCGCCTGCAGCATTTCGGTCCACATGTCCTGCATCTTCTTGTCGAGATCGGCGTTCGGCGCCGGATAGGCTTGCGCACGGGCGAGGAAGTCCGGCTGCTCGTCGAAGCGTAGCACCTTTTTTTGGTCGTCCGTCAGCGCCGCCTTGGTGTTGGCGGGCATGCCCCAATAGCAGGAGGAGGTGGCAAGCCGCGCCTGGCCTTCGGGGCTCATAATGTACTGGATGAACTTCAGCGCCAAATCCTTGTTCTTGGAATCCTTGAACATGGCCAGCGACTGCGACCACAGCACCGCCCCTTCCTTGGGAATGGAGAAATCCAGCGCCGGGTTCTCCTTGGCCAACCCCGCCGTCACCCACTCGCCGCCGCCGACAAGTATGTCGACCTCGCCGGTGGCAAGCGCTGTCTGGCTGGCGGTGACTTCACCGACCAGCTTGGCGTTGGCCTTCATCTTGAGCAGCTCTTCCTTGAGCGCGGGCAGGTCGGCTTCGGTAAGCTCAGCCGTCTTCTTGCCGATCGCGAGCGCTGCCATGCCGATCACCGGCAGGTAATAGTCGTAGATGGCGACCTTGCCCTTGTATTTGTCGCTGGTCAGCGACGCCAGGGACTGCATGTCGGCCGGATCGACCTTGGTCTTGTTGAAGCCGATCGTGTTGTAGCCGAATTTTTCGGTGATGCCGTAGCGCTTGCCGCCGACGACGGTGGAACCGTCCATCTTCACCTGCGGGAAGATGTCGGCGAGGGGAAGTTTGTCCTCCGGCAGCGGCTCGAACAGGCCCTTTTCGACACCGCGCGGCACGTCGATGCTATCGATCACCATCACGTCCCAGTCGCCTGGCTGCGACTGCTCGACGATCGCGAGGCCCGCGCCGGTGCCTTCGAACTCCTTGACGTTGACCTTGACGTTGTTGGCCTCCTCGAAGGGCTGCAGCAGGGCCGGATCGGAATGGTCGCACCAGATCAGTGCGTTGAGATCGGCGGCTTGGGCGAGGTTGCCCGCGCCAAGCAGCAATGCCGTGGCGGCACAGGCGGCATGCAGATGACGCTTCAAGATGGAAAGCGGATTCCCGGATGCGGACTTGCTGGACATCGAGTGTTCTCCCTTGCCTTTGTGGCTTCTTGCAAAAAATTGAACCAATTCTAAAATTGAGTCAATTCTGTTTTTGTGGCAAGAGGCTGATATGAGCGGATTGCGGGCAAGGCAAAAGGCGGACCGGCACAGGCGCATCATCGAGGCGGCGGCAGCGCTTTTTCGCGAGGCCGGCTATGAGGGCGCCAAGATCGAGGCGATCGCCGCGCAGGCGGAAGTCTCGATCGGCACGATCTACAATTACTATGAGAACAAGGGCGACATCCTCGGCGCCATCGTCTCACTGGAAGTCAACGAGGTGCTCAATGCCGGACGCGGCGTCGTCGCCAGGCCGCCGGCCAATGTCGGCGATGCGCTGGACACGCTGATCGGCATCTATATCGAGCACTCGCTGCACTATCTCAGCAAGGAGATGTGGCGCCAAGCCATGGCGATCTCGACGCAATTGCCCGACAGCCCGTTCGGCCAGGCCTACACCGCGCTCGACCGCTCACTCACCGAACAGATCCGCGCGCTGATCGCCCGGTTGCAGGAGATCGGCCTGGTGCGCCAGGACATAGACGGCGCAGCGCTCGGCGAACTGATCTTCAACAACATGAACATGATGTTCATCGAATTCGTGAAGCGCGACGAGGCGAGGATCCCGGAGCTGCGGGCGGCGATCCGACGGCAGAACCGGATACTGGTGGCGGCGATAGGGGTGTGAGGGAGTCAGGAGCAGATAGGAGAAAATCGCAGCTTCGACATGAGACGTGGCCAAAGACCCATCTGCTTTCTGGCATATGATCGCCTGTCAGACTGACAGGCCAAAAAATTTGGAGATCGCGAGCGCCGCTTCACTTAACTTCACGGCGTCTGGAACGATTTCCAGAATGCCTTTCCAAATGCTCCCGAGTGTAATCTTGGAGCGGAGCGGTCCGCAAAACGGACGGTTCAAGGCACACTTAGTGCTAGTCAGCTATGGTTTCAGTTGACAGGATTGGGTCCAAAGGGGAGAGGTACGGTGTTTGCGCGAGCATTTATCAGCGAGATCAAATTCCAAAGTGGTTTGAAGGTCACGGCGGGGCCCAGTAGTGTCATAGTTATTGTCGGTCCAAACAACTCCGGAAAGACTGCCACGTTAGATGATATTAGACAAATATTGCAGGACGAAAAGAAGACAGAAAATAAGGTTCTTGACTATTTAAGGATTACCAAAGTAAGCTCCATTGAGGAGGTAAAAGAAAAACTTGCGAACGCCAAGAATGTTTCAGGGCAATATGTCGTGGCGCAGCATCAATTCCCCGATATCAGTCTTGAAGTTTGGTGGGAAAAGCCTGACGTACTTACTCTATTTTTTTGGCAAAGGCTTGTGTCTGACTTAACAACCAGAAACAGGCTAATCGATTGCGATCCGCCTTCGGTTATCGACCCAAAGATACCTTTAAATTTCACTCATCCATTTCAGTATATGTACAGAAGCCCGGACATTGAGTTGGAAACATCAGCTATCGTCCGCAAAGCGTTTAAAAAGGATATAGTTGTCCATAGAGCTGCTGGCGGCAGCATTCCATTGCACATCGGTGACCGGCCAAAAATCGAAACGGGAGAAGATAGAATAAGTGTGTCCTATATCGAGAGGTTAGAAAGGCTTCCTCGGCTCGAAACGCAGGGAGATGGGGTAGTAAGCTTTGTTTCTATAGTGTCAAGGGTGGTTACTGAGGATAGACCAATTCTTATGATCGATGAGCCCGAGGCGTTCCTGCATCCGCCACAGGCCAAACTTGTAGCTGAGAGCATCGTGGGTCATGGAGGCGGACGGCAAACAATCATCGCTACGCATAGTAGCGACATTCTACAGGGGCTTCTATCTGATCAAGGCGATCGCGTGTCGGTAGTCAGACTTACGAGAGCCAATTCGCGCCCCACGGCGTCATATCTGGCCTCGGATCAAGTTTCCGAGCTTTGGAAAGATCCAATTCTGCGTTTTAGTAATATTCTCGATGGCTTGTTTCATGACGGTGTGATCGTCACGGAAGCGGATGCAGATTGCCGGTTCTATGAAGCTGTTGCCAGCGCTGCCATTCCGGCAGATTCGAGGCCCGACATTCATTATACCTACAGTGGCGGAAAGGATCGTATTCCGGTCGTCATCAAAGCGCTAGCGGGTGTGAATGTGCCTGTTGCGACAGTGGTCGATTTCGACGTGCTCAACAACGAACAGCCGTTACGTCGTATCGTCGAGGCTCATCGGGGGGACTGGTCCATTGTTCAGCCTGACTGGCAGAGCGTGAAGACCGCCGTTGAGGCAAAGGAAGCTTTCCTCAGCGGGAAGCAATTTAGGACGGACGTCACCACCGAACTCAAATCCTATGGAAACCAAGCCGCTGTTCCTAAAGAGGTACTCCAAAGGGTTAAGAAGCTAGCTCGGCAGGCGTCGCCTTGGGATAACATCAAGGATAGTGGGTTGGCATCGGTTGCGGCAGGTGAGCCAACCCTCGCTGCGAAACGGCTTCTCGCCTCCCTTAGGTCTATTGGAATCTTTGTCGCGCCAAATGGGGAGATGGAGGGCTTCTGTCGCTCGATTGGCGGTCACGGCCCTCGATGGGTTGAAGAGGTGCTGAAAAGGGATCTAGCCATTGACGAGGAGATCCAAGCGGCTCGCAATTTTGTCACCGAAATCATCGACTACTTGAAACGGCAGGCTGAGCAGTAGTTTTGTAAACTATTGGTCGGGGGTTCGAGTCCCTCAGGCGGCACCATCCTCACTCCCGGATGAAACTCAGTTCTGCGGCACATTTACCCGTACGCATACCTCTGAAACTCGGCTTTGAAAAACATCTGGGCTTTCCAACACCTTAGCTGATTGATCCAGCGAATTACAAAGCCGCTGCTCTACCAGCTGAGCTACAAGGGCACGGCGCGCAGGAAAGCGTCTTGTGTGGTTAGCCGTAGTGGCCCCGTCGTTCCCCACCAGTTCGCGGAGTCGGACGGGCGATGGGCCGGATTGGCTGAGCGGGGGTGTGTCTTTGGCGCAGACTGTACGAAGCCGCTCGAGAGCCGGTCATAGAGGTGCCTAAGTTCAATGCCCAGCTTACGCATGCGGCGTGGAAATCGTGTGTAGGAGGGGGGCAGTGCGCAGCTTTTTCGGGGTTCTCCTGGCATCCGGTATGGTTTCAGCGCCAGCCTTTGGCGATGACATCGGCGGGCCCATGAAACAATTTGGCCTCATGGGAGCGTGGTCGTCGGATTGCAGCAGGGAATCTTCTCAACCGAAGATGGATAGGGTTACGTTTGCGGCGCCGTCCGGCGGAGGGGCGACGGCGACCATCCTGGACAAGCACGGCGGAGTGTTGGTTACCACTGTCGATCAAGTCACTGAATCGGCACTCGTTGCCAGCGACGAAATCGGCATAGGCCTCCACCCCGTAACGGTCACCCGATCAGACGGCAAAACAGCATCCCAACACGACTACGACAGCATGCATCTTGTTTTTCAGAAGGTTGGAGCAAGGATCGAGGTGGTTCGGGTTCAGTTCGAAGGCCTGCCGGAAATCCAACGATCAGCTTTTTTCGAGAAATGCCCGAACTAGCGGGCTCCCGCACCTTACTCAGCCGATATATCCACACGATCAAGGCCGGGAGACGCGTATATTCGTATCTCACGCCCTTCAAATGCGGGCCGTATGTCGGCAATTCCCAAGGTTCGCGAGCTTTGGTTGATCTCTCGTTCGAAGTCAGCCTGGAACTGCCCGTCAATAGCCTCGCCCGTTACCGCATAGCTGTCGACGATGCGAGGGTCACCGAGCTCAAAATGCCTTTGCTCGCCCTTCTGGTCCTCTCTGAGAACCGGCCGCTCCACAATAGCGAAGAAAGTCGCTGAGCCAACTGTCACCTGCGCAGAATACAGCAGCCGTTCCGCACCGAGTGGAACCCCCTCAACGTCTGTAAATTCGAGAGTGCAGGACACCCCGTTGATAGCGACAATTTCCCGAAACCGACGCAACTCTGCCGACGCTGCCGCGATCTCAGCGATCGAAACACTTAAGTCGTCCGCAATGAGCGAGTGAAGGAACGAGAGCAGCGGATGGAGTTGGCTCCACCGCCGCGGATCTCGAGCTTTTTCACCGCGCCCCCCAAAGGCACGCCTGCCTCCGATCCATATTTGTATGTCAGTATCACTGCTGGTAACACTGGCCAGTAATCGGACGTGGGTCACAAGCGCAGCCAGACTGCGACGCTGCTCGATTGTAATCTTGCTGTTAAATTGCACAGCGTTGTCATCTGTTGACCAAACTATCTCCAGAAATTCGGATGTGAAACGCGCGTACCCTCGCGGAAAACTCGTGTACGCTGCCTTGCCCGGAATCGAAATTGCATCGTCCTGGCCTCTTGCCCTTATTTTGATCAGGCAGTCTTTCCACGTTGCCGGCGAGCTCTGAAGGGTTGCGGTACTGGCCATTAGATGACCGCGTTTATCCAACATTCCGAACCGCTTCGGGGTCATTTCGAAGTTTTGGATTTTTACCTCACCGATGCCCAACAAAGCCTTGGCAATTTCGTCCGCATTGTCAGATTGGAAGCTGAATTTTATTGAGGCGTGGCCGTCCTCGTAGCCCACGGACTTGAAGACGTTGAGCTTCTGTTTTTGGTAATCGACGCCAACCTTTGCGATTGTCTCTTCGATCCATTCAATGAGATCGTCTGTATGGTCGTCGCTATCTTTGAAGGAAGTTGTCAGCGTCTTTTTGTGAAGTTTTTCGTTCGCTAGGTCGGCTGCCCGCACGGCTTTCAAGCTTTCCGAAATAAGCTCAATCCAGAAATGCCGCGCATAAATCTTACGTTCACCCGTAGGCAATCTATGAAATAGCACGATGAACCACGGATGGCCTTGTTGCGCCATTCGGCGCGCGTTCGACAAGGTGATTGACGTTCGGCGGTAACGACCAATCGTCGATTTGATTTGTGCGTACGCAGAGCGACCCGCTGGTTGTGCATCCGCTGGAGCAAAGTTTGGGTCCGGGGAGAACTCAACTAGGTAATCCCAACCGGTTTCATCCTCACTGACATTTTGCGGGTGCACGCCGGCATTCGCGCAGATTGTGGCGAACTCATATTCGCTGGCTCTGTCGACTCGGGGTTGCCGATCCATTGGACGCGCTCGCCAAGTGAGCATTGATTGTCGTCAGGTATAGAAGGCGGATGGTGCCGCGTGAAGGGCTTGAACCCTCGCCCTGCCCTTATTTAGGGCGTTGTGTTACCAAATGAGCTACGACGGCACTCACCCCTGAGTTTACCCGTAAGTCCCGAGTATCACGGCTATAAACGTCGAAATACGGTCAGGTGATTAATCTTGCTGGTGCCCCCGGACGGGATCGAACCGCCGACCTTCGGTTTACAAAACCGCTGCTCTACCAGCTGAGCTACAAGGGCACGGCGCTCCGGTAGCATATTTCGTGCGCCAGTAAAGACAAAACTCCGTTTTCGGTTACCCCGGCGGTGGATGACGCGGCGGATGCCCATGCTGAAATCCGCTGGCGCGCTTCCTACATATTGGAGAGGTGCAATCGCTTCGGACTGGAGTGTCGCATGATCAGGCTTGTCATCATTCTCCCCATCGTCGTCATCGCGTGGATGTTGCTGGTGAAGCTCGTCAGCGACGTGAAGAAGGCCAATGTCGACTGGACCGGCGTGACCACGATCATTGGCTTCATCGCGCTCGCCTTCTGGCTGCGCCACATTACCGGCATGGGGTGAGAGAGAGCGAATAGGGAATAGCGAGTAGCAAATAGTTGGTAGTGGGACCGAGATTCCCGTGCGATCCTGCCTTCGCTACTCGCTATTTCTCCCGCTCCGCCGAAGAATCTCCTCGACCTTTCGAACCTTTCGACATGCCGCGCCGACTGATCTCCAGAGGCGAATGATCGCCTCGGTCAAGGATCCAGGAGATCATCATGTTCAAGCGCATGCTCACTTCCGCTCTCGTAGCCGTTTTCGTTGCCACAGGCGCGCTGGCCGCCACGGTTCAGACGTCGTCAGCTCACGGTATGCATCATCACCATCATCACTACGACGACGACTATGGCGACTACTGGTGGTACCACCACCACCATCGTCATCATCATCACCATGGCGGGGTGGTCATCATCTTTTGATGCCAAGGCCTGTCGCGTTCGAAGGGCGGCCTCGGCCGCCCTTTTGCATTTTCCGTAGCCCCACAGGCAGGAACCGGCAGCATCTTCGAAAAAAATCGAAAAAAGCTTCGAACCTTTTTCTTCGCGGCGACGACAGATGATCAAGAGGCGGATGGATCGCCTCGGTCAACGAAGCAAGGAGATCATCATGTTCAAGCGCACACTCGTTTCCGGCCTCATCGCCACCACTGTCGCCGCCACCGCGTTGGTCGGCACAGTTCAGCCTTCGGCGGCTCATTCGCATCACCACGACCTCGGCATCGGCATTGCCGCCGGCGTCGGCGGGTTCGTCCTTGGCAGCCTGCTTGCCCAGCAGCCGCCGCGTACCGTCTATGTCGACGAAGACGGTGGTTCCTGGCACGTCCGCCGCTGCTTCGATCGCTACTCGAGCTACGATCCGGACTCCGACACCTACATCGGCTACGACGGCTATCGCCACTACTGCCGGCTCTGAGAGGAGGAGGATTGTTTCAGCTATGGAAATAGGGGCTTGAACGAGCCCCTATTTCGTTTGCCTTACAAATACTTACAGTTGGTTTTTCAGACCGGGGTCGGAAATCGGCAATCCGGCAGCGCTGCAGGTGCTGCCGACAATTTGCCTAGTTTCCGAAGCGCCCATGGCGACGAGTTCGAAGCTGCTTCCCGAATCCGGGTAGATCTTGGCAATGAAGGCTTGGTCGCCGCCATAGCTGCCGGAGGGGTCCTTGCCGTTGACGAAGCCGCAGACGACGATCTCCTTGCGGCCGTTCAGCGTCCGCTCGCCGGCAAGCATCTTCCCGAACCGGGCGGAAGCGGGATCCGGCAAGCGCTGACGGATGCCGGTGGTGATGATCTCCTCCAGGGCAAGCGGGATCGGAATGGGATCGACGCGCTGGTCGCCGCCGGCATCAGGTCGAGGTGCCGCCGCCACGCATCCGCAAAGTGAAGCGACAAGCAAAAGCTGAACCGTTTTGTGCATCCGTGCCCTTTCGCATGCATTCGAACGCCCGGGAAGGCGGAGTCCATGCCGCCGGTGCTTGCGGTGCCGGCATGGCCATACTGCCCGATTTCTCGATATTACGACCAGGAGCGCGCTGCCCCGAGGCAAGGCGATCAGCCGGCTTGCAGGCCGCCGATCATCCGGGTCACCTCAGCCGCGGCACTGCGCACCATCGGCCCGATCTCGGCCAGCCGCTCCGGCGTCACCCGCACGGTTGGCCCCGACACCGAGACGCCGCCGATCGGTTCGCCGAACTCGTTGAAGATGGCGGCGGCCACGCAGCGCATGCCGGGGTGCCGCTCCTCGTCATCGACCGACCAGCCGCGCTGCTTGATGACAGCCAGGTCGTGGGCGAGGGCAGGGATCTCGGACAGTGTCTTGTCGGTGAAGCGCTGCAGGCCGGCTTTGCGCAATATGGTGCCGACGCGTTCCGGTTCGAGATGCGCCAGCACCGCCTTGCCGATGCCGGACGCGTGGAAGGGGCTGCGTGTTCCCGGGCGGAAGAAGGCGCGGATCGCCTGGTGCGTCTCGACCTGGCTGACGAACACCACGCAATCATCCTCGGCGACGCCGAGATTGGCGGTCTCGCCGGTTCTCTCCATCAGCTCCTGCATGACGATGCGGGCGCGGTCGACCAGCTTGCGGCGGCGCAGGAATGCAGCACCCATGCGGTAGGTTTCGACGCCGATCGACCACAACTGGTCTGACGTGTCGAACTCGACCATGCCGTGGTTTTCGAGCGTCGTCAGCATGCGGTAGGCGGTGGAGGCGGCAAGGCCGCTCTGCGCCGATATCTCGCTCAACGACAGGCCGCTGCCCTCCGCGACGATGGCCAGGATGCGCAAGGCCCGATCGAGCGACTGAACCGAACTGGTTTCGGCGGGGCCATTGAATGCGCGCGGTCGGCCGCGCTGGCGTTTTTCGGTGGTTTCCATGGTGCCAGTCTCGCCGATTTCGCCAAATGTGCAATGAAAAAGTTTTTCACTACGGCGAGGCGGCAAATCCCTGGAAAACAGAAAATCCAATAAAATCAGCACACAGGCGCCGTTTTCTAGAAATGAAAAAATATTCTGAAAAAATTGAAAAATAGCCGGCTTGCTGAGATAACAGGCCATCCAACAATGACAACCCCAGTGGAGGGCCGGAAAATGGCCAGGATGCGCGCTGTCGATGCCGCGGTTCTCGTTCTCGAAAAGGAAGGTATCTCCTGCGCCTTCGGCGTGCCGGGTGCGGCGATCAATCCGCTCTATTCGGCGCTGAAGGCGAGGGGCACGATCCGCCACGTGCTGGCCCGCCACGTCGAGGGCGCCTCGCATATGGCCGAAGGCTACACCCGCGCCAAGGCGGGCAATATCGGGCTCTGCATCGGCACTTCGGGGCCGGCCGGCACCGACATGATCACCGGGCTTTACTCGGCCGCCGCCGATTCCATCCCGATCCTCTGCATCACCGGCCAGGCGCCGCGGGCACGGCTGAACAAGGAGGATTTCCAGGCCGTCGACATCGCCGCCATCGCCGCACCCGTCGCCAAATGGGCGGTCACCGTCATGGAGCCTTATCTCGTGCCGATGGCGCTGCAGAAGGCGTTTCATCTGATGCGCTCGTCGCGGCCCGGCCCGGTGCTGATCGACCTGCCGGTCGACGTGCAACTGGCCGAGATCGAATTCGACATCGATGCCTATGAGCCGCTGGCGCCGTTCAAGCCGGCCATGACGCGCGCCCAAGCCGAAAAGGCGTTGGCGATGCTCAATGCGGCCGACAAGCCGCTGATCGTCGCCGGCGGCGGCATCATCAACGCCGATGCATCCGACCTGCTCATTGAATTCGCCGAAATCACCGGCGTGCCGGTCATCCCGACGCTGATGGGTTGGGGCGCGATCCCCGACGACCACCGGCTGATGGCCGGCATGTGCGGGCTGCAGACCTCGCACCGCTACGGGAACGCCACGATGCTCGAGGCCGACTTCGTCTTCGGCATCGGCAATCGCTGGGCCAACCGTCATACCGGTTCCGTCGATGTCTACACCAAGGGCAAGAAATTCATCCATGTCGACATCGAGCCCACGCAGATCGGCCGTGTCTTCGCGCCGGATCTCGGCGTCGTGTCCGATGCGGGTGCGGCACTGAAAATGCTGCTTGACGTCGCCACCGAGTGGAAGACATCAGGCAAGCTGCGCGACTGGTCGGGCTGGGCCAAGGAATGCCAAGCCCGCAAGAAGACGATGAAGCGCAAGACGCATTTCGACCAGGTGCCGCTAAAGCCGCAGCGCGTCTATGAGGAGATGAACAGGGCGTTCGGCCGCGACGTCACCTATGTCACCACCATCGGCCTGTCGCAGATCGCCGGCGCACAGTTCCTGCATGTCTACAAGCCACGCAACTGGATTAATTGCGGCCAGGCCGGCCCGCTCGGCTGGACCTTGCCGGCAGCGCTTGGTGTTCGCGCCGCCGATCCGGACCGCGCAATAGTGGCGCTGTCGGGCGACTATGACTTCCAGTTCATGATCGAGGAGCTGGCGGTCGGCGCGCAACACAGACTGCCTTACATCCATGTCGTCGTGAACAATGCCTATCTCGGCCTGATCCGCCAGGCGCAGCGCGGTTTTGCGATGGACTATGAGGTGAGCCTGGCCTTTGAGAACATCAACCGGTCAGGCGATCCCGAGGCCGGCTATGGCGTCGACCACGTCGCCGTGGCCGAAGCGATGGGCTGCAAGGCGGTCAGGGTGCGCAAGCCCGAGGAGTTTGCCTCCGCCTTCAAGCAGGCGCAGCGGCTGATGAAGGAGCACCGGGTTCCGGTCGTGCTCGAATTCATCCTCGAGCGCGTCACCAACATCTCGATGGGCACCGAGATCGACAAGATCACCGAATTCGAGGACCTTGCCGAAAGCCATGAGGATGCGCCGACCGCGATCGTGATGCTGGATTAGGAGAAAAAGGAATGCCGCGTTTTTCAGCCAATCTGTCGATGCTCTTTGGCGAGCATGATTTCCTCGACCGTTTTGATGCCGCCGCCCGCGCCGGCTTCAAGGGCGTCGAATATATCGGCCCCTATGACCATGCGCCCGAAGTGGTGGCCGCGAGGTTGAAGAAGAACGGCCTGACGCAGGTGCTGTTCAACCTGCCGGCCGGCGACTGGGCCAAGGGCGAGCGCGGCATCGCCGTGCTGCCGGACCGCGTGCCGGAATTCCGCCAGGGCATCGCCAAGGCGATCACCTATGCGCAGGCGCTCGGCTGCCCGCAGGTCAATTGCCTGGCCGGCATTGCGCCGGCGAGCGTCGATCGCAAGGTGCTCGAGGATGTTTTCGCTGAAAACCTCGCTTTCGCGGCGGAGAAGCTGGAGCAGGCAGGCATCCGCCTGCTGATCGAGCCGATCAACACGCGCGACATTCCGGGCTTCTTCCTCAACTATTCGGACCATGCGCTGGCGCTGATCGACCGCGTCGGCTCGAAAAACCTGTTCCTGCAATACGACATCTATCACATGCAGGTCATGGAGGGGGATCTCGCCCGTAAAATCGAGGCCAACCTCGGCCGCATCGCGCATATCCAGCTTGCGGACAATCCCGGCCGTCACGAGCCGGGGACGGGCGAGATCAATTATCCCTTCCTCTACGACCACATCGACCGCATCGGCTATTCCGGCTGGATCGGCGCGGAATACAAGCCGAAGGCCGGCACCGAGGCCGGACTGGGCTGGTTCCGGGACCTGGCCGGGCAGGGCAGCGCGGCGGCTTAAGAGCCGAAGCTGAAGCTGCCAATCTCCCCCCTTGTGGGGGAGATGTCCGGCAGGACAGAGGGGGGCGTGACAGAACGCGGCCTCGACAAAGACATACGACGGAGAACCACAATGGAAACCATAGGCTTCATCGGCCTCGGCATCATGGGCGCGCCGATGGCGGGGCATCTGTTGGACGCCGGCTACAAGGTCATCGCCAGCGACCATCGCTCAACGCCGCCGACCGATCTCATCGCCAAAGGCCTGAAGACAGTCTCCGGCCATGCCGCCGTCGCCAAGGCTGCCGACATCGTCATCACCATGGTGCCTGACACCCCACAGGTCGCCGATGTGCTGTTCGGCGACAATGGAGTCGCCTCCGGCCTGTCGAAAGGCAAGCTGGTCATCGACATGAGCTCGATCTCGCCGATCGAGACCAAGGTGTTCGCCAAGAGGATCAACGAGCTCGGCTGCGACTATCTCGACGCGCCGGTTTCCGGTGGCGAGGTCGGTGCCAAGGCGGCGTCGCTGACCATCATGGTCGGTGGCGAGGATAAACCGTTCGAGCGCGCCAAACCGGTGTTCGAGAAAATGGGCAAGAACATCACTTTGGTCGGCCCGAATGGTGTCGGCCAGACCACCAAGGTCGCCAACCAGATCGTCGTCGCGCTGACCATTGAAGCCGTCGCCGAAGCGCTTGTTTTTGCTTCGAAAGCCGGGGCCGACCCGGCCAAGGTCAGGCAGGCGCTGATGGGCGGGCTGGCGGCCTCGCGCATTCTCGAAGTGCATGGCGAGCGCATGGTCAAGCGCACCTTCGCGCCAGGCTTCCGCATCGAACTGCACCAGAAGGATCTCAACCTCGCGCTGGAAGGCGCCAAGGCGCTCGGTGTGTCGCTGCCCAACACCTCGACCACGCAGCAGCTGTTCAATTCCTGCGCTGCCAATGGCGGCGCCAAGGAGGATCACTCGGCGCTGGTCAGGGCGCTGGAGCGGATGGCCAATTTCGAGGTCGGTGGCGAGGTGGCAAACGTCAAAGGCAAAGCGGCATAGGTCGGGAGAGGGTGGCGTAACGTTCCCAAGCCGCCCCTCTTTTTCCTGTCGAAGAACGGGTTCCTGCGTCTGTCGCCGGAACCCGTTTCTCGTTTGGGCAGGCGGCCTGCCGCTTCCGAGCTCAGCCGCGCTTCAAAAATGCCCGCGCGGCGTAAAGGCTGACCGCCGCGGCATTCGAGACGTTGAGCGAGCGGATGGCGCCGGGCATGTCGAGCCGCGCCAGCGTCGTCACCGTCTCGCGCGTCTTCTGCCGCAGGCCCTTGCCTTCGGCGCCGAGCACCAGCGCGATCCTGTCGCCGGCAAAGCTGGGTTCGAGTTCCGCCGGCCCGTCCGAATCAAGCCCGATGGTCTGGAAGCCGGCCTCGTGCAACTGCCCGAGGGCGTCGGCCAGGTTCTTCACCTCGATCTGGTCGATATGCTCCAGCGCGCCGGAGGCGGACTTCGCCAGCACGCCCGATTCCTGCGGGCTGTGGCGCGCCGTGGTGATCAGCGCGCCGGCGCCGAAAGCGACCGCCGAGCGCAGGATGGCGCCGACATTGTGCGGATCGGTGACCTGGTCGAGCACCAGCACCAACCTTGTGTCGCCGAGCGCGTCGAGGCGCTTCGGCTTCAACGGCTCCGCCTCGATCAGCACGCCCTGATGCACGGCGTCCGACCCGGTGAACTTGTCGATGTCCCGAGGCTCGACCAGTTCGGCGGTGAAGGGCAAGGCGGCGAGATCGGCGATCTCGAGACGCTCGGCCGCATTGCGCGTCACCAGCATTTTTTTGATCCGGCGGCGCGGATTGTCGAGCGCCGCCCGCACCGTGTGCAGGCCATAAAGCCGCACCAGGCCGTCGGCGGCATTCTCGCCGGGCGGAACGGGCTGGCGCGGCCGGAACGCCGGGGCGCCGCCGCTTTTCTCGTCGCGGTGCGCGCGGCGCAGCTTGGCGTAATGGGTGTCTTTGGGGGTGTTGGTCTTGTTGCTCATGGCCGGCTTCTATAGCCGTCTGCCGCGGCCAAGGATATGGCCCGTCGCCGCAGCCGGCGAACAACATCGAAAAACCCTTCCAGTGCGGTTGACACCCACTGGCCTTGCCGCCATAAGGCGCTTCGCTGATTTCGGACAAGACTTCTATCTCGGGCTCCGGGGTCGGCAAGAATGCCTCGTTGCATGGCTCCGGCGGCAGACTGGAGAGGTGCCCGAGTGGTTAAAGGGGACGGACTGTAAATCCGTTGGCTTAGCCTACGTTGGTTCGAATCCAACCCTCTCCACCACTGCCGGCCCGGAAGCCCTGAAACGAAAAAGCATCGGGCCGAAAAGTGCATGGCGCTTTTCGGGTGAATCCGATACTTCAGTGCAAGGCGCGGGTATAGCTCAGTGGTAGAGCAGCAGCCTTCCAAGCTGAATATGCGGGTTCGATTCCCGCTACCCGCTCCAGACTTTCATCCCACAATCGCTAAGCCCTGACACTGCGCGACCATGCGCGCAGCGCTTCCGGACATCAATATGGGCCGCGTCAGCTGTTGAATGCCGACGCCACCTGGTGCTGCTGCGGCAGCTGGCCGTTCGGCGTCAGCTTGTCGACGATGCCGGGCAAAGCCGTGGACAGTTGCTTGAGCAGTTCTCCCTCGTCCATGCCGGTGCGTTGCGCGATCTCGCGGATGACCTGCGGCCCGAGTGCTGCGCCGAGATCATTGGCGTTGATCGACTGGTTCTGCCCGGTGCCGACCCAGGAATCGGCGACATTGCCGTGGCCGGCATCCTTGAGCTTGTCGAGCAAGCCGCCCAGTCCGCCGAGCAGGCCGCCATCACTGGCGGTGGTTCCGACAGGAGTTGGGTCGGCCGGCGCGGGCGTTTGAGGCTGACCCGGCTGTTCAGCGCTTCTGCCGCTCAGCATTTTTCCGACCAGCAACGCGCCGAGCGCGATCATCAGCGGTTTGGTGATGTTGCCGCCGGGAACGGCGTTGTCAAAAAGTCCCATAGTGGATCCTCCATCTCAACCAAGCCCTGCCCACCTCTGACAATGGCGCATCCAGGCGGAATTTCAAGCTGGCTTGAGGTTTTGACAATCATATGAAAATGTCGGGCCAGCGGGGGGATGGAGAGGAAAAAATGGGTATCATCAGCTGGATCATTCTCGGCGCCATCGCCGGCTTCCTGGGCAGCAAAATCGTCAACAAGACCGGCCAGGGCCTGCTCATGGATATCGTGCTCGGCATCGTCGGCGCCATCGTCGGCGGCGTGATCTGCAGCCAACTCTTTGGCATAGGCGTCACCGGCCTCAACATCTCCAGCCTGATCGTCTCAGTGGTTGGCGCGATAGTTGTGCTGTGGGCTTACCACCAGTTCAGCGGAAGGCGGACGCTTTAGGGCCCCCCAGAGCGTCTGAAGTTTCAAAATATTGCTGAGGCAAGACCAGCTGCAGCCGGTATGTGCGGCCGCTTGCCTATGGCATCAACACCGCATCGGCCGCGGCGAAGAAGATCAGCGTTCCGGCGATGAACACCGCCCAGCCGACGAGCGACTTGCGAATGGCAGCCTTGTGCTCGGCGTCGGAGTACTTGTTCTGGTCAAAATCGGTCATGGGGAAGCTCCCTTGGCTGATTTATCACGGCATCGTCGGATAGGCGATATATCGCCGAATAGACGATCAATCTGGGCTCTGCAACAGCAGAAACAGACACTCGGATGGCGATGCTACGCCACGACGGTCAGCCTGCGCTTGCGCTGGTCCAGCGACACGATGGTGAGCCCGCTGCCAACCACCAGCAGGATGCCGCAGACCGCCAGCGCGTTGGGGAACTGCCCGAACACCAACAGGCCCGAAATGACCGCCCAGACGGTGAAGCTGTAATAGAACGGCGCCACTGCGCTGGTCGGGCCGACGCGATAGGCCATGAAGATGAAGAAATGGCCGAAGATCAGGAAAAATCCGGCGCCGGCCATCAACAGCAGATGGCGGGCCTCGGGCATGACCCAGCGCTCGGACATCAGATGCGCCGCACCCGCGCCGATCAGCACCACCACGACGGCGGAAATCGCCACGATCATTCCCGGCACTTCAGCGGGGACACGCCTGCCGGCAAGGTCGCGCGCGGCTGACAGCGCCGCATTGCCGAGCGCCAGCAGAGCGTAGACGGAAATGCCTTGCATGGTCGGTTGCGCCACCATCAGCGCGCCGATGAAACCGAGCCCGATCAGCGCCATGCGCTGGCCGCCGATGCGTTCGCCAAACAGGATCGAGGAGCCGACCAGCATCAGGAGCGGCGTGATTTGCCCAAGCGCGGTGGAATCCGCGATCTGCATGTTGGCGAGCGCCACGACGTAGCAGAGGATCGCCGCCATCTCGAGCAGGTTCCGGCGCAGCACATGGCCGTCGAAGATCAACGGGATTTGTTTGCCGTAGCCGAGCAGGAACAACAGCGGGAAGCCCCAGAGCGTCGCCGCCACGCCGCGCAGGAACAGCACCTCGTAGGACGGCAGGCCTGCGGTGGCCAGTTTCATCATCGTGTCGTTGACCAGGTACGACCCCGTCGAAACGATCATGAACAGCGGGCCGCGGATCGAGGCAGGAATGAAATGCATGGGGTCAGGAGATCAGACCTCGGTTGCCGCCGCAATGGGCCATCAACTGGCGGTGATCCAGACAGGGATTGGCGGGCGGGAGCCCTCGATGCAGGCCGCGATCGATCGGCCTGTCACCCATTTCATTTCACCCATCGCCTTCCTAAATCAGCGCCACATCCCCGCAATCGGATCCCAGGTTCGGACTGAGTGAGACGGCACCCAGCCAAAAGACGCTTGTGTTTTTTGGCCTTTGTCGCTAATCGCCCCGCATTCGACAGAACTGAAGGTCAAGGCCGTCCAAGGAAAGAGACTATGGCAAAAGGTAAATTCGAGCGCACTAAGCCTCATGTGAACATCGGCACGATTGGTCACGTTGACCATGGCAAGACGTCGCTGACGGCGGCGATCACGAAGTATTTTGGCGAGTACAAGCGCTACGACCAGATCGATGCGGCGCCGGAAGAGAAGGCCCGCGGCATCACCATCTCGACGGCTCACGTCGAATACGAGACGGCCAACCGCCACTACGCCCACGTCGACTGCCCCGGCCACGCCGACTATGTGAAGAACATGATCACCGGCGCCGCGCAGATGGACGGCGCGATCCTGGTCGTGTCGGCCGCCGACGGCCCGATGCCGCAGACCCGCGAGCACATCCTGCTCGCCCGTCAGGTCGGCGTGCCGTCGATCGTGGTGTTCCTCAACAAGGTCGACCAGGTCGACGACGCCGAGCTGCTCGAACTGGTCGAGCTCGAGGTGCGCGAACTGCTGTCGAAGAACGAATTCCCCGGCGACGACATTCCGATCGTCAAGGGTTCGGCGCTGGCTGCTCTTGAAGATTCGAACAAGACCATCGGCGAGGACGCGATCCGCGAGTTGATGGCTCAGGTCGATGCCTACATCCCGACCCCGGTTCGTCCGCTCGACAAGCCGTTCCTGATGCCGATCGAAGACGTGTTCTCGATCTCGGGTCGTGGCACGGTCGTGACCGGCCGCGTCGAGCGCGGCGTGGTCAAGGTTGGCGAGGAACTCGAAATCATCGGCATCCGTCCGACGACCAAGACGACCTGCACGGGCGTGGAAATGTTCCGCAAGCTGCTCGATCAGGGCCAGGCTGGCGACAACATCGGCGCGCTGCTGCGCGGCGTTGACCGTGAAGGTGTCGAGCGCGGCCAGGTTCTGGCCAAGCCGGGCACGGTGAAGCCGCACAAGAAGTTCGTGGCCGAAGCCTACATCCTGACCAAGGACGAAGGTGGCCGTCACACGCCGTTCTTCACCAACTACCGTCCGCAGTTCTACTTCCGCACGACGGACGTGACCGGCATCGTGTCGCTGCCGGCTGGCACCGAAATGGTGATGCCTGGCGACAACATCACGGTCGATGTCGAGCTGATCGTGCCGATCGCCATGGAAGAGAAGCTGCGCTTCGCCATCCGTGAAGGCGGCCGCACCGTCGGTGCCGGCATCGTCGTCACCATCAAGGAATAATCGAGACCGGCATTAGCCGGATCGACAAGAAAGGGCGGTCTTCGGGCCGCCCTTTTTTGTTTTCGCCACTGCGCGGCCTGCGAGCGGCGTCAGCCCTCAAAGCTGTTGCAAGCGCCATCACGCCAACTAGTATAGGTTGCATTGCGGGAGCTTGCCGAAGAGTGGTTCCAGGGCGCTGTTTCGATGGGAAGGCATGGTGGTCGCAAGCGCTGGCTGGTCTTGCGCTGTTGATTGCCATGGTGCTGTCTGTCGCGGCGGCGCACTGCCAGGAGCAGTCGCTGGACATCCCGCCGATGCGGTTCGCCGTCGTGCGCAGCAATGCACCGGGCTGCGAGCCCAATTGTCCGGAATGGATATCGGCGGAAGGCACGATCGAGGCGGGCACGCCGTCGCTGTTCAAGCGCACGCTCAAGGCGCTCAAGGGCCGGCAATTGCCGGTGGTCGTCAATTCCCCCGGCGGCAATGTCGATGCGGCGGTGACGCTTGGCCAGATGATCCGCAAGAACAGGCTCGACATCGCCGTCGGCACGACGGTGTTTTCCGGCTGCGAGCCGGAGATGAAGAATTGCCGGGATAACCAGGGCAAGGGCGCCGACTATTTCGGCATGGCCTATGACGACGGCGCCATGTGCAATTCCGCTTGCCCGCTGATGTTTTCCGGCGGTGTCCGCCGCGTGGTCGGGGAGTTTGCCTATCTCGGTGTCCACCAGGTCACCACCACCTACAAGCGCGAGAAGCTGCTCTACCGGACGACCTACCGGATCGTGAACGGCAAGAAGAAGATCATCAGCTCCAAAATCGTCAGCCGCAAGAATGCGGGCAGCTACAAAACCTACGAAATGAGCAAGGCGGTCGAGAAGAAGCTTTCGGCCTATCTGCAGGAGATGGGGATAGGCGAAGGCGTGTTCATCACGATGAAGAACACGCCGGCCAGCGAAATCCATCAGCTGGTTCTCGAAAACATGCTCCACATGAACCTCGTCACCTCCCTCGACACCGTCGAGCTTTTCACCGCCGCAACCATCTGCAAGGCAAATCCGATGCCGGCAAACTGCCGGGAGATACCAACGGGCCAAGAGGCGACGCCCGCCAATCTCCCGACCGCCCAGGCAAAACCCGCCCCCGTTGCGCCGGCTGAGGCCACGGCACCGAAACAGGCAGACATGCGCTTCGTGCTTGTCCGCGGCAGCAACCCGCTGTGCAATCCCGACTGTCCGGAATGGATCTCGGCGGAGGGCTCGATCACCGCGCAGACGCCCGAAAAGCTTCGGCAGGCGCTCGATGCCATCGCCGGCCGGCGGCTGCCGATCGTGATCAGCTCGCAAGGCGGCGATGTCGAGGGCGCGCTTGCCACGGGCAGGCTGATCCGGGAACGCAAGCTCGACGTCGTTGTCGCCCATACGGATTTCGTGGATTGCGATCCCTCGGCGGAGTGTTTGGCCAAGGATGGCGTGCACACCGGGCTCACCATCGAAGCCGAGGGCGAATGTGCTTCGGCCTGTCCGATCATGGTTGCCGGTGGCGTAAAGCGCCTCATCGGGCCGGCCGTGCGCCTCAGCGTGAGTTCCGTTGGGCTTGGGGACAAGGTCAAGGCGTATTTCGAGGAGATGGCGATCGGCCCCGGCCTGTTCGACGCCATACAGCTTTCCTCAGCCAAACGGCAGCTCTATCAGCAGGCGATACTGAAATTCGGGCTGGCGACCGGGCCACAGTCTGCCGACGAACTGACGGGGGCCACCATATGCAGGTCGGCTCCGAGGCCGGACAATTGCCGGATCGTGCCGTCCGCGAACGCCGAAGCCGACATGCCGGCCAAACTTTAGCGCGATATGTTGAACTGGCCATCGAGGCAGGTTGAGATCGGCCGGATGTTTCCGCTACCGTCTGCGGCGATCGAGGACAGGTTACCGCCATGCGCAAAGATGTTCCGACACTCTACGAATGGGCCGGCGGCAGCGACGCCCTGAACCGGTTGACGCAGACCTTTTATGACAAGGTGGCAAAGGACCCGGTCGTCGGCCCGGTATTCAAGACCATGTCGCCGGACCATCCCGTCCATGTCGCCGCCTTCATTGGCGAAGTCTTCGGCGGACCGAAGACCTACAGCGAAAAGTTCGGCGGCCACCGCGAGATGGTCATGCATCATCTGGGCAAGCATTTGACCGAGGAGCAGCGGCGCCGCTGGATCAATCTCCTTGCCGATGCCGCCGATGCCGTCGGTCTGCCCGACGATCCCGAATTCCGCTCGGCCTTCATGGGCTATGTCGAATGGGGATCGCGGTTGGCCAAGATGAACTCCAATCTCGGCGCGACCTGCGATCCCGAGACTGAACCGATGCCGGCCTGGGGCTGGGGCGTGCCCGGCGGGCCGTACACGCCGCCGGAAACAAAGTAGCTTCCAGTCGCATCGGAGTGCAGGACCATGTCGGAAGATTTCAAGATCGTGCGCTGGCGCGAGTGGGACGGCCCCGGTATCGAGCATCTTGAACTGCGCCAGCGGGCAGGGGAGGTCCTGGCCGACCCGTCGTCATTTGCTCCGGTCACCCCCTTTTCGCCGCCCGCTATCGCATAGAATGCGACGCGAATTGGCACGCCGGCGTGTCACGGTCGACATGATCGGCAGCGGGCGGACCCTTGTCCTTGCCGCCGACGGCGAAGGCCACTGGCTCCTGGACGGCCTGCCGGTGCCTGAACTGGAGGGCGTGATCGACCCTGATCTCACCGTTACCCCGTTCACCAACACGTTGCCGATCCGCCGCTTGCGGCTTTCCTCCGGGCAGAGTGCCGAGATCACCACCGCCTTCATCGAATTCCCGGCGCTCACGGTCGTCAGCAACCCGCAGCGCTACACATGCCTCGAGGAGGGCAGGCGATATCTCTATGAATCGCGCGCCAGTGACTTCAAGCGCGAAGTCGAGATCGACCGTGACGGGCTGGTCATCGCTATCCAGATTTCTGGCAAAGGGGATGAAGGCGCGTTTGCGTGCAAACCACTCTTTACAGAGAGCGCGGAAGCTTTTAGGAAGCCCCTGCTGCGCCGAGGCGCGCGATACGGGCATAGCTCAGTTGGTAGAGCGGCGGTCTCCAAAACCGCAGGTCGTAGGTTCGAGCCCTGCTGCCCGTGCCATTTCTTGAAATGGCCATCTGAAACGACATTTCCGCGGGCCGCCCTTTGAAAATCGGCGACGCGCTTGCCATATTAGCCCGATTGGGGCATAAGGGCGCCATAGCCGGGACGGAACGACTGGATGGTTCCGAGGCGGCGTTTGGTCATAAAGCGGACACTTGCCACTTGCGTGGATCAAGAATCGGTTTTATGTAGACAGAACAGACACGCGACGCGTGGAGCTGGGAAGCCGGCTTTACGCGTCTGATTTGCATGGGCGAAATGATTGCGCTGATTCGGCGCGAGACTGGGCTCAGGCGGCACGTCCCGGCCAGCGGGATCATCCAGGGGACCCGGCCAACGGGTCTTGAAGACAGAGCGGCATATGGCTTCGAAAACCACAAATCCTTTCGTCTTTCTCCAGCAGGTTCGCTCGGAGACCGCCAAGGTGACTTGGCCGTCGCGGCGCGAAACGATGATCTCGACGGTGATGGTTCTGGCCTTCGCTGTGATTGCGATGATCTTTTTCTTTAGCGCCGATCAGTTGATGGGCCTCGCGATCGAACAGATTCTGGGCATTGGACGCTAAGTCCGGCGACTACGGAGAAGTCTAAAAAAATGGCTGCGCGCTGGTACATCGTCCACGCTTATTCGAACTTTGAAAAGAAGGTCGCTGAGGATATCGAGAACAAGGCCAAGCAGAAGGGCCTGTCCGCCGATATCGAGCAGATCGTGGTGCCGACCGAGAAGGTGGTCGAGGTTCGTCGTGGCCGCAAGGTCGATGCCGAGCGCAAGTTCTTCCCGGGCTACGTGCTCCTGAAGGCCAATTTGACCGATGCCGTTTTCTCGCTGGTCAAGAACACGCCGAAGGTCACCGGCTTTCTCGGCGACTCCAAGCCGGTGCCAATCACCGAGGCGGAGGCGCAGCGCATCCTGAACCAGGTGCAGGAAGGCGTCGAGCGGCCGAAGCCGTCGGTCACGTTCGAGATCGGCGAGGCGATCCGCGTCTCGGATGGTCCTTTCGCGTCGTTCAACGGTTTCGTCCAGGAAGTGGACGAGGAGCGGGCGCGGCTCAAGGTGGAAGTTTCGATCTTCGGGCGCGCCGTGCCTGTCGATCTGGAATTCGGACAGGTCGAAAAGGGCTGATCCGAAATCCCTGATGCCGTCTGGCGATCAGGGGAGGCGGTGCGGAAACGCATGGCCTGAGAACGGTGGGAGGCGAATGTGGCTTTAGCCGGCCGCGCGAACCGCACCACCAGACTGCAACCGCCGGTGTTTCCCGAGATGGGGCTGGCATAGACAAAGGCAGGAAAAGAGATGGCTAAGAAAATTGCAGGCCAGCTCAAGCTTCAGGTCTCCGCGGGTTCGGCTACGCCGTCGCCCCCGATCGGCCCGGCGCTTGGTCAGCGTGGCATCAACATCATGGAGTTCTGCAAGGCGTTCAACGCGCAGACCCAGGAAATGGAAAAGGGATCGCCGGTTCCGGTCGTCATCACCTACTATCAGGACAAGTCGTTCACCTTCGTCATGAAGACGCCGCCGGTGAGCTATTTCCTGAAGAAGGCCGCGAACCTGAAGTCGGGCTCGAAGGAGCCGGGCAAGGTCAAGGCTGGCACCGTTTCGCGCGACAAGGTGCGCGAAATCGCGACCGCCAAGATGAAGGATCTGAACGCAAACGACGTCGAGGCGGCCATGCGCATGGTCGAGGGCTCCGCCCGCTCGATGGGTCTGGAAGTGGTGGGCTGAGATCATGGCAAAGATTGCAAAGCGTGTATCGAAGACCCGCGAAGGCATCGATCCCAACAAGGCTTACGCCCTGGGTGAAGCGCTGAAGCTGCTCAAGGACCGTTCCTCGGTCAAGTTCGACGAGACCGTCGAAGTCGCCATGAACCTCGGCGTCGACCCGCGCCATGCCGACCAGATGGTCCGCGGCGTGGTCAATCTGCCGAACGGCACCGGCCGCTCGGTTCGCGTCGCCGTGTTCGCCCGTGGCGACAAGGCCGAGGAAGCCAAGGCCGCCGGCGCCGACATCGTCGGTGCGGAGGACCTGGTCGACATCGTCCAGAAGGGCACGATCGATTTCGATCGCTGCATCGCCACGCCGGACATGATGCCGCTGGTCGGCCGTCTCGGTAAGGTGCTCGGCCCGCGCGGCATGATGCCGAATCCGAAGGTCGGCACCGTCACCACCGACGTCGCCGCTGCCGTCAAGGCATCGAAGGGCGGCGCTGTCGAGTTCCGCGTCGAGAAGGCCGGCATCGTTCATGCCGGCGTCGGCAAGGTCTCGTTCGACGTCAAGGCGCTGGAAGAGAACATCCGTGCCTTCGCCGATGCGGTGACCAAGGCAAAGCCGGCTGGCGCCAAGGGCAACTACGTCAAGAAGGTGTCGGTCACCTCGACGATGGGCCCGGGCCTCAAGCTCGACGTCTCGACGCTCGCAGCGTCCTGATTAAGACCATTTGGATCGGCCGCTGGAAGGCTGATCCGTGACTGAATTCCGGGCCTTGGATTTATCCTGGGCCCGGTGCCGGAAGTCGAAAGGCTTCCGGACATCCTGTCCGAGATTGCAGGCGGCCCAAAAGCCTTAATTCAATTGGGCCTGCATGAGACGGGTGAAGACCGGACAACGGAGCAAGTGCTCCAATGAAAGGTTCGAACCGTGTTTGCCTTTTGTCTGCGCATCGTCGGCTTGGCCGTCGGTGTGGCGAAAGGGGGCAGGATCCTCGAGCGTCGTTCGGGAGATCCGTTACTGGATGGCCCGGCCGGCAAAAGGCAACCCGACGCCTGTCCTCGTATTAGGGCAGGGGTCAACTGGAGATAGGCAGTGGACAGAGCGGAAAAGCGCGAACTCGTCACGGGCCTGAACGAAGCGTTCGGAAACGCAGGTTCAGTCGTCGTGGCCCACTATGCCGGTATCACCGTCGCGCAAATGAACGACCTTCGGTCGAAAATGCGCGCTGCCGGTGGCACCGTTAAAGTCGCGAAGAACCGTCTCGCCAAAATCGCTCTTCAGGGCACGGACTCCGCATCGATCATCGACCTGTTCAAGGGACAGACGCTGATCGCCTATTCGGAGGATCCGATTGCGGCGCCGAAGGTCGCGTCCGATTTCGCCAAGGGGAATGACAAGTTGATCATTCTCGGCGGCGCAATGGGCACCACCTCGCTCAATGCCGACGGTGTGAAGGCACTCGCCACACTTCCGTCGCTCGATGAGCTGCGCGCCAGGCTGGTTGGCATGATCGCCACGCCGGCAACCCGGATCGCCCAGATCGTCAATGCGCCAGCGGCCTCGGTCGCGCGCGTCATCGGCGCTTACGCCCGGAAGGACGAGGCGGCATGAGGCCGTTCCTCGCTATCAAAAACACACGTTCGAACCTAACGAAGGAATACAACAATGGCTGATCTCGCAAAGATCGTAGACGACCTTTCGAAGCTGACCGTCCTCGAGGCGGCCGAGCTGTCGAAGCTTCTGGAAGAAAAGTGGGGCGTTTCGGCTGCTGCTCCGGTGGCGGTTGCCGCTGCCGGCGGCGCTGCCGCTGCTGCTGCTCCGGCCGAGGAAAAGACGGAATTCGACGTCGTCCTCACCGACGCTGGCGCTCAGAAGATCAACGTCATCAAGGAAGTCCGCGCCATCACCGGTCTTGGCCTCAAGGAAGCCAAGGACCTGGTCGAAGCGGCTCCGAAGCCGGTCAAGGAAGGCGTTTCCAAGGCCGACGCTGACAAGTTCAAGGCCCAGCTGGAGGCAGCCGGCGCCAAGGTCGACCTGAAGTAAGCGTAAAAGCGGCGGGCGGCCTCGCGCCGTCCGCCACTCCCTTCGCTTGGAGGGAGGACGCGTAGCGCGAGATGTACGAGAACCTCTTTCCTGAGGGCCGCAACCGGCCTTCAGGAAACGGGTTTTCTCCCGTTTTAGCCGGCCGCCGAAAGGCGAACGGAGAACAGACAGAGAGCCGCCGCCCAGGCGGCTCGGTATGCAAGGCGGACCGCGGCGAGGTCCGTCCCGAGTTTAGAGCTAAGGAGCGACGATGGCCCAGACCCAGACTTTCAATGGCCGCAGACGCGTACGCAAGTTCTTCGGAAAGATTCCGGAAGTTGCGGAGATGCCGAACCTGATCGAGGTTCAGAAGGCATCCTATGACCAGTTCCTGATGGTGGACGAGCCCAAGGGCGGCCGTCCGGACGAGGGACTGCAGGCTGTTTTCAAGTCGGTCTTCCCGATCTCCGATTTTTCCGGCTCCTCGATGCTGGAGTTCGTGAAGTACGAGTTCGAAGGACCGAAATTCGACGTTGACGAATGCCGTCAGCGCGACCTGACCTATGCCGCGCCGCTGAAGGTGACGCTGCGCCTCATCGTGTTCGACATCGACGAGGATACCGGCGCCAAGTCGATCAAGGACATCAAGGAGCAGGACGTCTACATGGGCGACATGCCGCTCATGACCTTGAACGGCACCTTCATCGTCAACGGCACCGAGCGCGTCATCGTCTCGCAGATGCACCGTTCGCCGGGCGTCTTCTTCGACCATGACAAGGGCAAGTCGCACTCGTCGGGCAAGCTTCTGTTTGCCGCGCGCGTCATTCCCTATCGCGGCTCGTGGCTCGACATCGAGTTCGATTCCAAGGACGTCGTGCACGCCCGCATCGACCGCCGCCGCAAGATTCCGGTGACGTCGCTGCTGATGGCGCTCGGCATGGATGGCGAGGAGATCCTGTCGACCTTCTACAACAAGATCACCTATGTGCGCGCCGGCGACCACTGGCGCATTCCGTTCAACGTCGAGCGTTTCCGCGGCCTCAAGGCCGTCGGCGACCTGGTCGACGCCGATACGGGCGAGATCGTTGTCGAAGCCGGCAAGAAGATCACCGCCCGCCAGGCGCGTCAGCTCGGCGAAAAGGGTCTGAAGGCGATCAAGGCGACCGATGAGGATCTGCTCGGCAACTATTTGGCCGAGGACATCGTCAACTACGCCACCGGCGAGATCTTCCTCGAAGCCGGCGACGAGATCGACGAAAAGACGCTGAAGGTGCTGCTTGGCACCGGCGAGCAGGAGATCAAGGTTCTCGACATCGACCACGTCAATGTCGGCGCCTACATCCGCAACACGCTCAACGTCGACAAGAACGAGAGCCGCCAGGACGCGCTGTTCGACATCTATCGTGTCATGCGCCCCGGCGAGCCGCCGACGCTCGAGACCGCCGAAGCCATGTTCAACTCGCTGTTCTTCGACAGCGAGCGCTATGACCTGTCGGCTGTCGGCCGCGTCAAGATGAACATGCGCCTGGAACTCAAGGCCGAGGACACCGTGCGCGTGCTGCGCAAGGAAGACATCCTGGCCGTGGTCAAGACGCTGGTCGAACTGCGCGACGGCAAGGGCGAGATCGACGACATCGACAATCTCGGCAACCGCCGCGTGCGTTCTGTCGGCGAGCTGATGGAGAACCAGTACCGCGTCGGCCTGCTGCGCATGGAGCGCGCGATCAAGGAGCGTATGTCCTCGATCGAGATCGACACTGTCATGCCGCAGGACCTGATCAACGCCAAGCCAGCGGCCGCCGCCGTGCGCGAGTTCTTCGGTTCCTCGCAGCTGTCGCAGTTCATGGACCAGACCAACCCGCTGTCGGAGATCACCCACAAGCGCCGCCTGTCGGCGCTTGGACCGGGCGGTCTGACCCGCGAGCGCGCCGGCTTCGAAGTGCGCGACGTGCACCCGACGCATTACGGCCGTATCTGCCCGATCGAGACGCCGGAAGGCCCGAATATCGGTCTGATCAACTCGCTGGCCACGTTCGCACGCGTCAACAAGTACGGCTTCATCGAGAGCCCGTACCGCAAGATCGTCGATGGCAAGCTGACCAATGACGTCGTCTATCTCTCGGCGATGGAAGAAGCCAAGCACCATGTCGCGCAGGCCAACGCCGAGCTCGACAAGAATGGCGGCTTCGTCGACGAGTTCGTCATTTGCCGCAGCGCCGGCGAAGTGATGATGGCGCCGCGCGAAAACGTCGACCTGATGGACGTGTCGCCCAAGCAGATGGTGTCGGTGGCCGCGGCCCTGATCCCGTTCCTGGAAAACGACGACGCCAACCGCGCTCTGATGGGCTCGAACATGCAGCGTCAGGCCGTGCCGCTGGTGCGCGCCGAGGCGCCGTTTGTCGGCACCGGCATGGAGCCGATCGTTGCCCGTGACTCAGGCGCCGCCATCGGCGCCCGCCGCGGCGGCATCGTCGACCAGGTGGACGCGACGCGTATCGTTATCCGCGCCACCGAAGATCTCGATCCGGGCAAGTCCGGCGTCGACATCTACCGGCTGATGAAGTTCCAGCGCTCGAACCAGAACACCTGCATCAACCAGCGCCCGCTGGTGCGCATGGGTGATCGGGTCAACAAGGGCGACATCATCGCCGACGGTCCGTCGACCGAGCTCGGTGATCTGGCGCTCGGCCGCAACGTGCTGGTCGCGTTCATGCCGTGGAACGGCTACAACTACGAGGACTCGATCCTGCTCTCCGAGCGCATCGTCGCCGACGACGTCTTCACCTCGATCCACATCGAGGAGTTCGAGGTCATGGCGCGCGATACCAAGCTCGGTCCGGAGGAAATCACGCGCGACATTCCGAACGTTTCGGAAGAAGCGCTGAAGAACCTCGACGAAGCCGGCATCGTCTATATCGGCGCGGAAGTGCAGCCGGGCGACATCCTGGTCGGCAAGATCACGCCGAAGGGTGAGAGCCCGATGACGCCGGAAGAGAAGCTTCTGCGCGCCATCTTCGGCGAAAAGGCTTCCGACGTGCGCGACACTTCGATGCGCATGCCTCCGGGCACCTTCGGCACCGTCGTCGAGGTGCGCGTGTTCAATCGCCACGGTGTGGAGAAGGACGAGCGCGCCATGGCGATCGAGCGCGAGGAGATCGAACGCCTCGCCAAGGACCGTGACGACGAGCAGGCCATCCTGGACCGCAACGTCTACGCGCGTCTTTCCGACGTGCTCGTCGGCAAGGAAGCGATCGCTGGACCGAAGGGCTTCAAGAAGGGCTCGACGCTGTCCAAGGATACGCTCGACGAGTATCCGCGTTCGCAGTGGTGGCAGTTTGCCGTGGAGAACGAAAAGCTCCAGAGCGAACTGGAAGCCCTGCGTGGCCAGTATGACGACTCCAAGAAGGCGCTCGAACAGCGCTTCATGGACAAGGTCGAGAAGGTCCAGCGCGGCGACGAAATGCCTCCGGGCGTCATGAAGATGGTCAAGGTCTTCGTGGCGGTGAAGCGCAAGATGCAGCCGGGCGACAAGATGGCCGGCCGTCACGGCAACAAGGGTGTCGTGTCGCGCATCGTTCCGGTCGAGGACATGCCTTTCCTCGAGGACGGCACGCATGCTGATATCGTGCTCAACCCGCTGGGTGTGCCGAGCCGCATGAATGTCGGCCAGATCCTGGAAACGCATCTGGGCTGGGCTTGCGCCGGCATGGGCAAGAAGATCGGCGACCTGATCGACGCGTACAAGGTGGCCGGCGACATCAAGCCGCTGCGCAAGACGCTTGAGAGCTTCATGCCAGCCAACGACCGCAACGAGCCGATCCGCGAGTATGACGACGAGAGCATTGTTCGCCTCAGCGAGCAGATGCGTCGCGGCGTCTCGATCGCGACCCCGGTGTTCGACGGTGCGCACGAGGCTGACATCAACATCATGCTGGAGCAGGCGGGCCTGCACACCAGCGGTCAGTCGCAGCTCTATGACGGACGCACGGGCGAGCCGTTCGATCGCAAGGTGACGATGGGCTATATCTATATGCTCAAGCTTCACCACCTGGTGGACGACAAGATCCACGCGCGTTCGATCGGTCCGTACTCACTCGTCACCCAGCAGCCGCTGGGCGGCAAGGCGCAGTTCGGCGGCCAGCGCTTCGGCGAAATGGAGGTCTGGGCGCTGGAAGCCTATGGCGCCGCCTACACGCTGCAGGAAATGCTGACGGTGAAGTCGGACGACGTCGCCGGCCGCACCAAGGTCTACGAGGCGATCGTGCGCGGCGACGACACCTTCGAGGCCGGCATCCCGGAGAGCTTCAACGTGCTCGTCAAGGAAATGCGGTCTCTCGGCCTCAATGTCGAGCTGGAGAACACCAAGCTCGACGACAACCCTGTCCGGCTGCCAGACGCAGCTGAGTAAGGCTACGGCGCGCCGCACAAGTTGCGGCGCGCCAAACGAATTCGACGGCCAGTGGCCGACAAAGACGGCGGGCGTTTGGTCCGCGTTAGATGCAAGGGGTTTTCGAGGACCCCGAAAAGGAGAACGGCATGAACCAAGAGGTCATGAATCTCTTCAATCCGCAGGCGCCTGCGCAGGTGTTCGATTCCATCCGGATCTCACTGGCCAGCCCTGAGAAGATTCTGTCCTGGTCGTTCGGCGAGATCAAGAAGCCGGAGACCATCAACTACCGCACCTTCAAGCCGGAGCGTGACGGTCTGTTCTGCGCGCGCATTTTTGGCCCGATCAAGGACTATGAGTGCCTGTGCGGCAAGTACAAGCGCATGAAGTACAAGGGCGTCATCTGCGAGAAGTGCGGCGTCGAAGTCACGCTGTCGCGCGTCCGCCGCGAGCGCATGGGCCATATCGAGCTCGCCGCTCCCGTCGCTCACATCTGGTTCCTGAAGTCGCTGCCCTCGCGCATCGGCACGCTGCTCGACATGACGCTGAAGGACATCGAGCGCGTCCTCTACTTCGAGAACTACATCGTCACCGAGCCTGGCCTCACCGCGCTGAAGGAGCACCAGCTGCTCAGCGAGGAAGAGTACATGATCGCCGTGGACGAGTATGGCGAGGATAGCTTCACTGCCATGATCGGCGCCGAGGCCATTCATGACCTTCTGGCCGGCATGGACCTGGAGAAGATCGCCGGCGACCTGCGTTCGGAACTGGCCTCGACCACGTCCGAGCTGAAGCAGAAGAAGTATCTGAAGCGGCTCAAGGTCGTCGAGAACTTCATGGAATCCGGCAATCGTCCGGAATGGATGATCATGAAGGTGGTTCCGGTGATCCCGCCGGACCTGCGCCCGCTGGTTCCGCTGGATGGTGGACGTTTCGCCACGTCCGACCTGAACGACCTCTATCGCCGCGTCATCAACCGCAACAACCGTCTGAAGCGGCTGATCGAGCTGCGCGCCCCCGGCATCATCGTACGCAATGAAAAGCGCATGCTGCAGGAAGCCGTCGACGCACTGTTCGACAACGGCCGTCGCGGCCGCGTCATCACCGGCGCCAACAAGCGTCCGCTGAAGTCGCTGTCCGACATGCTCAAGGGCAAGCAGGGCCGGTTCCGTCAGAACCTGCTCGGCAAGCGCGTCGACTATTCCGGCCGCTCGGTCATCGTCACCGGTCCGGAGCTCAAGCTGCACCAGTGCGGCCTGCCGAAGAAGATGGCGCTCGAACTGTTCAAGCCCTTCATCTACGCCCGTCTCGACGCCAAGGGTTACTCCTCGACCGTCAAGCAGGCGAAGAAGCTGGTCGAGAAGGAGCGTCCGGAAGTCTGGGATATTCTCGACGAGGTCATCCGCGAGCACCCGGTTCTGCTGAACCGCGCGCCGACGCTGCACCGTCTTGGCATCCAGGCGTTCGAGCCGATCCTGATCGAAGGCAAGGCGATCCAGCTGCACCCGCTGGTCTGCACGGCCTTCAACGCCGACTTCGACGGCGACCAGATGGCTGTCCACGTGCCGCTGTCCCTGGAAGCGCAGCTTGAGGCCCGCGTGCTGATGATGTCGACCAACAACATCCTGCACCCGGCTTCCGGCGCGCCGATCATCGTGCCGTCGCAGGACATGGTTCTCGGTCTCTACTATCTCTCGATCGTCAACCAGAACGAGCCGGGCGAGGGCATGGTGTTTGCCGACATGGGCGAACTCCAGCACGCGCTCGAGACCAAGGCCGTGACCCTGCACGCCAAGATCAAGGGCCGCTTCCGCACGGTCGATGCCGAAGGCAAGGTCGTGTCGAAGATCCATGACACCACGCCTGGCCGCATGATCATCGGCGAGCTTCTGCCGAAGAACGTCAACGTGCCTTACGAGACCGCCAACCAGGAGATGACCAAGAAGAACATCTCCAAGATGATCGACACCGTCTACCGCCATTGCGGTCAGAAGGAGACGGTCATTTTCTGCGATCGCATCATGGCGCTCGGTTTCGCTCACGCCTGCCGTGCCGGCATTTCGTTCGGCAAGGACGACATGCTGATCCCGGATACCAAGATCAAGCTGGTCTCCGACACCGAGGCTTTGGCCAAGGAATACGAGCAGCAGTACAATGACGGCCTGATCACGCAGGGCGAGAAGTACAACAAGGTCGTCGACGCCTGGGCCAAGTGCTCGGAAAAGGTCGCCGACGAGATGATGGCCCGCATCAAGGCGGTCGAGTTCGAGGACAATGGCCGTCAGAAGCCGATGAACTCGATCTACATGATGTCGCACTCCGGTGCGCGTGGCTCGCCCACCCAGATGCGTCAGCTCGCCGGCATGCGCGGCCTGATGGCCAAGCCGTCGGGTGAAATCATCGAGACGCCGATCATCTCGAACTTCAAGGAAGGCCTGACCGTGCTCGAGTACTTCAACTCGACCCACGGCGCCCGCAAGGGTCTGGCCGACACCGCCTTGAAGACGGCGAACTCGGGTTACCTCACCCGCCGTCTGGTCGACGTGGCGCAGGACTGCATCGTCAACTCCGTGGATTGCGGCACCGACAAGGGCCTCACCATGCAGCCGATCGTCGATGCCGGTCAGGTTGTCGCTTCGGTCGGCCAGCGCGTGCTGGGCCGCACCGCGCTCGACGACATCAACCATCCGGTGACCGGCGACCTGCTGGTCAAGGCCGGAACGCTGATGGACGAGCGTGACGTGGAGCAGATCGAAAAGGCCGGCGTCCAGTCGGTCCGCATCCGCTCGGCACTGACCTGCGAGGTCAGGGTCGGCGTCTGCGCGGTCTGCTACGGACGCGATCTGGCGCGCGGCACCCCGGTCAACCAGGGCGAAGCCGTCGGCGTCATCGCGGCGCAGTCGATCGGCGAGCCGGGCACCCAGCTCACCATGCGTACCTTCCACATGGGCGGTACCGCGCAGGTGGTGGATAGCTCGTTCCTTGAAGCCTCGTACGAGGGCAAGGTCGAGATCCGCAACCGCAACGTGGTGCGCAACTCCGACGGCCAGCAGATGGTCATGGGCCGCAACATGGCGGTGCTGATCCTCGACGAAGCCGGCAAGGAGCGCGCCACGCACCGTGTCACCTATGGTTCGCGCATCTTCGTGGACGATGGCGACAAGGTGAAGCGCGGCCAGCGTATCGCCGAGTGGGATCCCTACACCCGCCCGATCCTCACCGAAATCGAGGGCAAGGTGGCGTTCGAGGATCTGGTCGACGGCATTTCCGTGCAGGAAACGGCCGACGAGTCGACCGGCATCACCAAGCGTGAGGTCATCGACTGGCGTTCGACGCCGCGCGGCAACGATCTGAAGCCGGCGATCGCCGTCCAGGACGCCAAGGGCAAGGTCGGCAAGCTGTCGAAGGGTGGCGATGCCCGCTTCCTGCTCTCGGTCGAGGCCATTCTCTCGGTCGAGCCGGGTGCGCAGGTTCGTCCCGGCGACGTGCTGGCGCGTATCCCGATGGAAAGCGCCAAGACCAAGGACATCACCGGCGGTCTGCCGCGTGTTGCCGAATTGTTCGAGGCACGTCGTCCGAAGGATCACGCCATCATCGCCGAGATCGATGGCACGATCCGCTTCGGCCGCGACTACAAGAACAAGCGCCGCATCATCATCGAGCCGCATGACTCGACGCTGGAGCCGGTCGAATACCTGATCCCGAAGGGCAAGCCGTTCCATCTCCAGGACGGCGACGTCATCGAGAAGGGCGACTACATCCTCGACGGCAATCCGGCGCCGCACGACATCCTGGCGATCAAGGGCGTGGAGGCACTTGCGTCCTACCTCGTCAACGAGATCCAGGAGGTCTACCGCCTGCAGGGCGTGTCGATCAACGACAAGCACATCGAGGTGATCGTTCGCCAGATGCTGCAGAAGGTCGAGATCACCACGCAGGGCGACTCGACCTACATTCCGGGCGACCACGTCGACGTGATCGAGCTGGAAGAGGTCAACGAGCGCCTGATCGAGGACGGCAAGAAGCCGGCCGAAGGTCAGCCGGTGCTGCTCGGCATCACCAAGGCCTCGCTGCAGACGCCGTCCTTCATCTCGGCCGCCTCCTTCCAGGAGACGACCAGGGTGCTGACGGAGGCCGCGGTTGCCGGCAAGACCGACATGCTGCAGGGCTTGAAGGAAAACGTCATCGTCGGCCGGCTGATCCCGGCCGGCACCGGCGGCACGATGAGCCAGATCCGGCGCATCGCCACCTCGCGCGACGAACTGATCATCGACGAGCGCCGCAAGGCCTCCGGTGTGGAAGTCGCCGAGCCGATGCTGGCCGATATGACAACCGCCGCGCAGTAAGCGCGGCGGGAGCAATTCCAGGAAAGTGTAAGCGGTTTTCCCACAGGAATTGCGCCAGGAAACGTAAGACATCTCAGGCAACAGGGCCGTCGGGGCAACCCGGCGGCCTTTTTGTTTGTTGGCATTCATGGCACCTTCCGACCCGCAACCCAAGCGGCGCTCTTTTCGCGTTTTGGCTTTCAATGGATCGGAGGAGAAACGATGAGCAAGAAGACTTGGGCCGCGGTCGACGACTACATTGTTGATGCCCTGTTCGACGCAGATCCCGCCCTCGACGCTGTTCTGGCCGCCAACCGCGACCAAGGCCTGCCACCGATCGACGTGTCGCCGGCGCAGGGCAAGCTGCTTTCGCTTCTTGCGCGCATCCAGGGCGCGAAGAAGGTTCTCGAAATCGGCACGCTGGGGGGCTACTCGACGATCTGGATGGCGCGTGCCCTGCCCAAGGACGGCAAGATCGTGACGCTTGAACTCGATCCGCATCACGCCGGCGTCGCGCGGTCGAATTTCGAACGGGCAGGTGTGTCGGAACGGGTGGACTTGCGGGTCGGGCCGGCGCTTCAGTCGCTTGCCGCGCTAGGCGCAGAAAAAGCCGGGCCGTTCGATCTCATCTTCATCGACGCCGACAAGCCGAACAATCCGAACTATCTGTCCTGGGCCATGCGGCTTTCGCGGCCGGGGACCGTGATCATCTGCGACAATGTCATCCGTGATGGCGCGGTGATCGACGGGAGTGACCATGACGCCAATGTCGTGGGCGCTCGGGCGGCGTTCTCGTTCATCGGCGGTGACAGGCGTCTGGATGGCACCGCCATCCAGACGGTCGGCGCCAAGGGCTATGACGGCTTTGCGATTGCGATCGTCGAGTGAAGACGCACCGTGATTGTCTCAATGACGCTGATATCAGACCAACTCGGTCGGGCTCACTTGCCATCGGCTGTTCGTTTGACGACCGGTTTCCCCCAATCCGTCGCTGCTTCGCAGCGCCACCTTTCCCCCTCCGGAGGGAAAGGAAGCCGCGTTAGACGAGCGTTGGCGGCAATAGGTTCGCGCCCTTCCTCTACCCCGTCGATCGGGGGAGAGGTGTCGAGCGTGTCCGAACCGGATAGATAGGTAACAGAATGGACCGATAGCATGGGTGACAGTTTTCTTGTCCGCCGGAGGACCGGCGATGGTTTGGCGAGAGACTGGCATCATGGACGAGCGGCTACGGTTTGTTGTGGATTGCCTTGCGGGTGAGGAGACGATGAGTGCGCTTTGTGCGGGTTACGGCATCTCGCGCAAGAGCGGCTACAAATGGCTTGGGCGTTATCGGGAGTTTGGCCCGGAAGGTTTGCACGATCGGCCGCGAGCGCCGCTCAATCACGGCCGGGCGACGCCTTGGGATGTGGTGGAGCGGATCGTGGCTATGAAGGAGGTCCACCCGTTGTGGGGACCCAAGAAGATCATGGCCAGGCTCAAGCGTGCGGAGCCCTGCTGCGGCTGGCCTGCGGTCTCGACGGCCGGTGAGATTCTGAAGCGGCATGGACTTGTGGGGCGTAAGCGCAGGCGCTGGAAGGCGGCAGGCAATGGTCCATGGCCGAAAGCTTCAGAGCCGAACGCGGTGTGGACCGGGGACCACAAGGGCTGGTTCCGGACCCGTGACGGGTGGCGTTGTGAGCCGTTGACGGTGATGGATGCATCGAGCCGCTACCTTCTGGCGCTGGAAGCGACGGGTTCGACGGCGGACGCCGAGGCCTGGCCGGTGTTCGAGCGGCTGTTTGAAGAGCATGGGCTGCCGGATCGCTTCAGAAGCGACAATGGCCCACCCTTCGCATCGCCCGGCGTCACGGGTCTGACGCCGCTTGCGGCGCGCTTCATCAAGCTTGGCATCACGCTGGAGCGGATTGCGCCCGGCAAGCCGCAGCAGAACGGACGCCATGAGCGCTTTCATCTGACCATGCTGCCGATGGCTAAGGAACCCGCGGTCGACAGAACAGCCCAGGGCCAAGCCTTCGAGGCCTTCCGGCGCAGCTACAATGAGGAACGCCCGCATGAGGCACTGGCCATGGACACCCCAGCCCAGCATTACCGCCCCTCACGGCGCGCCATGCCAAGAACGCCGCCCGAGCCCGATTATCCGGACGAGGCGGCGGTGCGCCGTGTGCGCCACAATGGCGAGATCAAGTGGAATGGCGGCTTCGTCTATGTCTCGCAAACACTGGCCGGCGAAGCGGTCGCCGCCGCAGAGACCGAAGACGGCGAATGGATGCTCAGCTTCCATGCTCATCCGCTCGGCATCATCGACACCAGGCGCATGAAGCTTGTCCGTCGCAGCGCCGCGCCAACCAAACCGCTTGGCGCTGCGACGGACGCATAGGGGGAGAACTGTTACCCATGTATCCGGTTTAAAGTGTTACCCATCTATCGGCTGGACACCGCGTAGCCGAGACGGAGTGGGGGGCGACCTGGCACGAGCGTGCGTTCCAGCCTGGTCCGCGATCCACGTCGCGTGCACAAATCAGTCGAAAAACGCCTCGACCACATTGCGCTTGCCGAGCATGAAGGCGTCGGCGACATGCTGCAGCGGCGCGAGATCGACATCTGAGGTGCCGGCGCGCACGATCTCCGCGAAACGCCTGTAAAGCATCGGGTATTCCGCTTCCGGTTCCTCATGGACGATACGGCCGTCGATGGCGAGCTTCGAGCCTCCGCCGGAAAGCACCATCTTGCCCGCATCCGTGTCGGCCAGGATGTCCCAGCTTTGCGGTCCGGTTTGCAGCCAGTCGAGGTCCATTGTCACCGGCAATCCGTTCGAGGTGCGGAAGGTGACTTGCGCCGCGACCGGGGCGGCGCGGTTTTCCGGAAAATCGAGCATCGCCGAGGTGATGAACATCGCCGGCAGGATGTGGGTCGCGATCGACAGCGCGTTGATGCCGGGATCGAAAACGCCGAAGCCGCCCGGAGCCCAGATCCAGTCCTGGTTCGGGTGCCAGCGGCGCACGTCCTCTTTCCAGACGATCGCTGCCGACCGAATCCGGGTCGATGCGAGGAAGCCGCGCGCGGCCTCCACCGCCGGCGCATAGCGCGAATGCCAGCTGGCAAACAAGGAGACGCTGTTTTTCGCGGCCAGCACTTTTAGATCCTCGACCTCGCTGACCGTGGCGCCCGGCGGCTTTTCCAGGAAGACATGCTTATTCGCCTCGAGCGCGGTGCGCGCAGCATCGTAACGGAATTGCGGCGGCATGCAGAGCGAGACGGCGTCAAGCTCCGGCACCGCGTCGAGCATCGCCTCGATGGTGGGGAAGTTCGGGATGCCGTCGACCTTGCCGTGCCTGCTGGCGGCGGCGACGAGCCGATAGTTCTGGTCTTTCGCCAAAGCTGGCAGGTGCTGGTCGCGGACGATCTTGCCGACGCCGACGATGCCTATCTTGATGGGCTGGGACACGGCCGCTCCGTCTGTTTGATGATGGTGAGCGTTTCTATCAGAACACTTGCCCCGGGCAAGCTGGAAGCGGCCATGTGGGGGTCGAAAGCTCAGCCCCAGCTTTCCTCGAATTCCACCGTCAGTTTTCCGCCCTCCAGAAAGGCCTCGATCGCTGGCTCGAAAGGCGAGGGGTCGAGGCCGTTGGCCGCCAGCCATTCATCAGAATAGTAGGTGTTGGCATAGCGGTCGCCGGAATCACAGATCAGCGTCACCAGCGAACCGGTCTTGCCATGCTCGATCATGCGCGCCGCCTGAAAGCACATGGCGATGAAGTTGGTGCCGGTCGAACCACCGACACGGCGGCCGAGCCGGCGCGACAACACCCGCATCGCCGCCAGCGATACGGCATCCGGCACCCGCAGCATGTGATCGATGACACCTGGCACGAAGGACGGCTCCATGCGCGGCCGGCCAATGCCTTCGATGCGCGACGGCTGCTCGCAGCGGCACTCGCGATCGTGCGTGGCAAAGCCTTCGAAGAAGGCGGAGCGCTCGACATCCGCCACCGACAGCCGCGAGGCGTGCTGCTTGTAGCGCAGGTATCGGCCGATCGTGGCCGTGGTGCCGCCCGTCCCGGCACTCATCACGATCCAGCTTGGGATGGGATGCCGCTCCTCGCGCATCTGTCCGAAGATGGAATCAGCGATGTTGTTGTTGCCGCGCCAGTCGGTGGCGCGTTCGGCATGGGTGAACTGGTCCATGAAATGGCCGCCGAGCCGTTCGGTCAGTTCGGCCGACTCAGCATAGATGCGCCTGCCGTCATCGATGAAATGGCAGTTGCCGCCATAGTGCTCTATCGCGGCGATCTTTTCGCGCGACGTCGACTGGGGCATCACCGCATAGAACGGCACGCCGATCATGCGGGCGAAATACGCTTCCGACACCGCTGTCGAGCCTGATGACGCTTCGATCACCGGGGTGCCTTCGCGGACCAGGCCATTACACAGTGCATAGAGAAACAGCGAACGCGCCAGCCGGTGCTTCAGACTGCCGGTCGGATGGGTGGACTCATCCTTGAGGTAGAAGTCGATGCCCGACAGCGCCGGCAGGTCGAGTTTCCAGAGATGCGTGTCGGCCGAACGGTGCTGGTCGGCCTCGATCGCGGCAACCGCCCGGTCGGCCCAAGCCCGGGATGCAGGTTCAACCGCTTTCGGTCCAGCCATTATCTATGCCCTGGATTCAAATCGGCACGTCGAAGGTCACGATCGACACTTCGCCTTCGAGCGCGCCCTGGTAGGCCGACAGATGCGGCTCGTCGTCCGGCACGCCGTCCATATCGCCGATCTGGTCGAGCTCGGCTTCGGCGTAACCTTCCGCCGCAAGCGATTCGAGGGCGCGGCGCACCGCCGAATCGTCGTCGGGCGCAACCAGCATGACATGCACGCCTTCTACCTTGCCGCCTTTGCGCTTCCACACCCGGCCGGTGATGATGGTGACCGGGCGTTCTTCATTGTCGTTCACGGGCTGATTCCTCCTGGCAAAGCGCGGGCGAGGGGATTTTGACTGCTCAGGCGGACTTTTCGCATGAAGCCGGGCCGTGCGACAGCCAAAAGCCGGTCACTTTCTTCTCCGTCCTTGCAAAACGGCGAAAGAAAATTACATGCGCCTTTCGCATAGCTGCCAAGCCCCGGCTTCAATGCAATATTTGCCGCTCCGGGGTTGACGCTTCGCGGGCTTACGAGTAGAAGCCGCCCAGTCAGAACCGATGTGAGGCTCTCCCTTCCGAAGCGACACGCTTTGGAGTTTGCCTCAAACAGGGTTCGTTTTACGAGCGAAAAGACATTTCCGGCGTGCACGAAGCGGCTTCCGCTTCCTCTGCCATTTGTTCGGGCAAGACCGCGAGGCGCGGTTTATGGCCCGAATTTGCGTATGGAAATGACGCTTTGAGCGGCCCTGACCGGGCAAGACACGGAATTGAGAGACAAGAGGGTTTAATGCCTACCGTCAACCAGCTGATCCGCAAGCCGCGCATAGCGCCGGTGAAGCGCAACAAGGTCCCGGCCATGCAGCAGAACCCGCAGAAGCGGGGCGTCTGCACGCGCGTCTATACAACGACGCCGAAGAAGCCGAACTCGGCGCTGCGCAAGGTGGCCAAGATCCGCCTGACCAATGGTTTTGAAGTGATCGGGTACATCCCCGGCGAAGGTCACAACCTTCAGGAACACTCCGTGGTCATGATCCGCGGCGGCCGCGTCAAGGATCTTCCGGGCGTTCGCTACCACATCATCCGCGGCGTGCTCGACACGCAGGGCGTGAAGAACCGCAAGCAGCGCCGTTCGAAGTACGGCGCCAAGCGTCCGAAGTAAGATTTTCCGGCTCTGGCGCTGCTTCAAAGCGTCGGGCTACGAGATTGAGAGACAAAAGCCATGTCGCGTCGTCACAGTGCAGAAAAGCGTGAGATCAACCCGGATCCGAAGTTCGGTGATCTGATCGTCACCAAGTTCATGAATGCCGTCATGTATGACGGCAAGAAGTCGGTCGCCGAGACCATCGTCTACGGCGCGCTCGACCAGGTCCAGTCGAAGACCAAGCAGGAGCCGGTCACCGTCTTCCATCAGGCGCTCGACAATGTCGCGCCGCATGTGGAAGTGCGTTCGCGTCGCGTCGGCGGCGCCACCTACCAGGTTCCGGTCGACGTGCGCCCCGAGCGCCGCCAGGCATTGGCCATCCGCTGGCTGATCGCGGCTGCCCGCAACCGCAACGAGACCACGATGGTCGACCGCCTCTCGGGCGAGCTGATGGACGCGGCCAACAACCGCGGCACGGCCGTCAAGAAGCGTGAAGACACCCACAAGATGGCTGAAGCCAACCGCGCTTTCGCACACTACCGCTGGTAAAGCGCGAACAGGACTGAGAGGCAGCTACGATGGCCCGCGAATACAAAATCGAAGACTACCGCAATTTCGGTATCATGGCGCATATTGACGCCGGCAAGACGACGACCACCGAGCGCGTCCTCTACTACACGGGCAAGTCGCACAAGATCGGCGAAGTGCACGACGGCGCTGCCACCATGGACTGGATGGAGCAGGAGCAGGAACGCGGCATCACCATCACGTCCGCCGCCACCACGACCTTCTGGAAGGGCCGTGACGGCAAGATGCGCCGCTTCAACATCATCGACACCCCCGGACACGTCGACTTCACCATCGAAGTCGAGCGTTCGCTGCGCGTGCTCGACGGCGCCATTGCGCTGCTCGACGCCAACGCCGGTGTCGAGCCGCAGACGGAAACCGTCTGGCGCCAGGCCGACAAGTACCGCGTGCCGCGCATGATCTTCTGCAACAAGATGGACAAGATCGGCGCTGACTTCTACCGCTCGGTCGAGATGATCGGCTCGCGCCTTGGTGCGCAGGCTGTCGTCATGCAGCTGCCGATTGGTGCCGAGACCGAATTCAAAGGCGTCGTCGACCTCGTCGAGATGAACGCGCTTGTCTGGCGTGACGAGACCCTGGGCGCTGCCTGGGACGTCGTCGAGATCCCGGCTGACCTTCAGGCTCGTGCCGTGGAATACCGCGAGAAGATGATCGAAGCCGCCGTCGAAATGGACGAGACGGCCCTCGAGAACTACCTCGAAGGCAAGATGCCAGGCAATGACGAGATCCGTTCGCTGATCCGCAAGGGCACGATCGCGGTCAAGTTCTTCCCGATGTTCTGCGGCTCGGCCTTCAAGAACAAGGGCGTGCAGCCGCTGCTCGACGCCGTTGTCGAATACCTGCCGTCGCCGGCCGACGTTCCCGCCATCAAGGGTGTCGATGCCAAGACCGACGCCGAGATCGAGCGTCATGCCGTCGACGACGAGCCGCTGTCGATGCTCGCCTTCAAGATCATGAACGACCCGTTCGTCGGTTCGCTGACCTTTGCCCGCATTTATTCGGGCAAGCTGACCAAGGGCATCTCGGTCGACAACACCGTCAAGGGCAAGAAGGAGCGCATCGGCCGCATGCTGCAGATGCATGCGAATTCGCGCGCCGACGTCGAAGAAGCTTTCGCCGGCGACATCGTCGCCCTTGCTGGCCTCAAGGACACGACCACTGGCGACACGCTGTGCGATCCGCTGCATCCGGTGATCCTTGAGCGCATGGAATTCCCCGATCCGGTCATCCAGATCGCCATCGAGCCGAAGACCAAGAACGACCAGGAAAAGATGGGCCTCGCCCTTCATCGCCTGGCTGCCGAGGATCCGTCCTTCCGCGTCAAGACCGACGAGGAAAGCGGCCAGACCATCATCTCCGGCATGGGCGAACTGCATCTCGACATCATCGTCGACCGCATGCGTCGCGAGTTCAAGGTCGAAGCCAATGTCGGCGCTCCGCAGGTGGCCTATCGCGAGACGATCACCCGCAAGCACGAGCAGGACTACACGCACAAGAAGCAGACCGGCGGTACCGGCCAGTTCGCCCGCGTGAAAGTTATCTTCGAGCCGAACACGGAGAGCGAAGAGTTCGTCTTCGAATCCAAGATCGTCGGCGGCGCGGTGCCGAAGGAATACATTCCGGGTGTCGAAAAGGGCATCCAGAGCGTTATGGGCGCTGGTCCGTTCGCGGGCTTCCCGATGATCGGCGTCCGGGCGACGCTGATCGACGGCGCCTACCACGACGTCGACTCCTCGGTTCTGGCCTTCGAAATCGCGTCCCGCGCCTGCTTCCGTGAAGCCGCACCCAAGCTTGGCGTGCAGTTGCTCGAGCCGATCATGAAGGTCGAAGTCGTGACGCCGGAAGACTACGTCGGCAGCGTCATCGGCGACCTGAACGGCCGTCGTGGCCAGATCCAGGGCCAGGAAGCACGCGGCGTGGCCGTCGTCATCAATGCGATGGTGCCGCTCGCCAACATGTTCAAGTACGTCGACAACCTGCGCTCGATGAGCCAGGGCCGCGCGGCTTACACGATGCAGTTCGATCACTACGAGCCGGTCCCGACCGCGGTCGCTCAGGAAGTCCAGAAAAAATACGCGTAACTCGAAAGAGCCGTCGCGGTAACGCAATTCAAAGCCCGCTTGGGCGAGCAGGAAATGGAGACATCACATGGCAAAAGGTAAATTCGAGCGCACTAAGCCTCATGTGAACATCGGCACGATTGGTCACGTTGACCATGGCAAGACGTCGCTGACGGCGGCGATCACGAAGTATTTTGGCGAGTACAAGCGCTACGACCAGATCGATGCGGCGCCGGAAGAGAAGGCCCGCGGCATCACCATCTCGACGGCTCACGTCGAATACGAGACGGCCAACCGCCACTACGCCCACGTCGACTGCCCCGGCCACGCCGACTATGTGAAGAACATGATCACCGGCGCCGCGCAGATGGATGGCGCGATCCTGGTCGTGTCGGCCGCCGACGGCCCGATGCCGCAGACCCGCGAGCACATCCTGCTCGCCCGTCAGGTCGGCGTGCCGTCGATCGTTGTGTTCCTCAACAAGGTCGACCAGGTCGACGACGCCGAGCTGCTCGAACTGGTCGAGCTCGAGGTGCGCGAACTGCTGTCGAAGAACGAATTCCCCGGCGACGACATTCCGATCGTCAAGGGTTCGGCGCTGGCCGCTCTTGAAGATTCGAACAAGACCATCGGCGAGGACGCGATCCGCGAGCTGATGGCTCAGGTCGACGCCTACATCCCGACCCCGGTTCGTCCGCTCGACAAGCCGTTCCTGATGCCGATCGAAGACGTGTTCTCGATCTCGGGCCGCGGCACGGTCGTGACCGGCCGCGTCGAGCGCGGCGTGGTCAAGGTTGGCGAGGAGCTGGAAATCATCGGCATCCGTCCGACGACCAAGACGACCTGCACGGGCGTTGAAATGTTCCGCAAGCTGCTCGATCAGGGCCAGGCTGGCGACAACATCGGCGCGCTGCTGCGCGGCGTTGACCGTGAAGGTGTCGAGCGCGGCCAGGTTCTGGCCAAGCCGGGCACGGTGAAGCCGCACAAGAAGTTCGTGGCCGAGGCCTACATCCTGACCAAGGACGAAGGTGGCCGTCACACGCCGTTCTTCACCAACTACCGTCCGCAGTTCTACTTCCGCACGACGGACGTGACCGGCATCGTGTCGCTGCCGGCTGGCACCGAGATGGTGATGCCTGGCGACAACATCACGGTCGATGTCGAGCTGATCGTGCCGATCGCCATGGAAGAGAAGCTGCGCTTCGCCATCCGTGAAGGCGGCCGCACCGTCGGTGCCGGCATCGTCGTCACCATCAAAGAGTAATTTGGACTTAAACCGATCTGTCGCGGGCGCGGAAGTTGCCCGCGCCGCGCCAGAACAAGGAAGTGACGCATGAACGGACAGAATATCCGCATCCGCCTGAAGGCGTTTGATCACCGCGTGCTCGACGCCTCGACGAAGGAAATCGTGTCGACGGCCAAGCGCACCGGCGCAAACGTCCGCGGCCCCATTCCGCTGCCGACGCGGATCGAAAAGTTCACGGTGAACCGGTCGCCCCACGTCGACAAGAAGAGCCGCGAGCAGTTCGAGATGCGCACGCACAAGCGTCTGCTCGACATCGTCGATCCGACCCCGCAGACCGTCGATGCTTTGATGAAGCTCGATCTGGCCGCCGGCGTCGACGTCGAGATCAAGCTCTAAGGGAATGAGAGCGCGGTAAGGGGCGGTGCCCCTGGCCCGGAACTCTAAAGGAATTGAACCGATGCGTTCAGGTGTGATTGCAAAGAAGGTGGGAATGACCCGCATCTACAACGATGCCGGGGAACATGTTCCCGTCACCGTTCTCCAGATGGAGAACTGCCAGGTCGTGGCGCAGCGCACGCAGGAGAAGAATGGCTACACCGCCGTTCAGCTCGGCGTTGGCCTCGCCAAGGTGAAGAACACGTCGAAGGCGTTGCGCGGCCATTTCGCGACCGCTTCCGTCGAGCCGAAGGCGAAGGTCGCCGAGTTCCGCGTCTCCGCCGACAACATGATCGATGTCGGCGCCGAGATCACCGTCGAGCACTTCGTCGCCGGCCAGAAGGTCGATGTGACGGGCACGACGATCGGCAAGGGTTTCCAGGGCGTCATCAAGCGTCACCACATGGGTGGTGGCCGCGCGACGCACGGTAACTCGGTCTCGCACCGTACGCACGGTTCGACCGGCCAGCGCCAGGACCCCGGCAAGGTGTTCAAGGGCAAGAAGATGGCCGGCCACATGGGCGACACCCGCGTGACCACGCAGAACGTCGAGATCGTCTCGACCGATGCCGACCGCGGCCTGATCCTGATCCGCGGAGCGGTTCCCGGATCGAAGGGCGCCTGGATCCTGGTCCGCGACGCGGCCAAGGTGGCACTGCCGGCCAATGCGCCGAAGCCTGCCGCGATCCGCGCCGTTGCTAAGAACGAGGCTCCGGCCACAGAGGGAGCGGAATAATGGATCTCAAGATCACAACGCTTGGCGGCAAGGACGCCGGCAAGGTGAAACTCTCCGAGGAGATTTTCGGCCTTGATCCGCGCGAGGACATCCTGCAGCGCGTCGTGCGCTGGCAGCTTGCCAAGAAGCAGCAGGGCACGCACAAGGCCAAGGGCCGCGCCGAAATCGCGCGCACCGGCGCCAAGATGTACAAGCAGAAGGGTACGGGCCGCGCCCGCCACCATTCGGCACGCGCTCCGCAGTTCCGCGGCGGCGGCAAGGCCCACGGCCCGGTCGTTCGCAGCCACGAGCACGATCTGCCGAAGAAGGTGCGCGCTCTGGGCCTGAAGCATGCTCTCTCGGCCAAGGCCAAGAGCGCGTCGATCATCATCATCGACGAGCTGAAGTTGACCGAGGCCAAGACCAAGGCGCTGATCGCGAATTTCGCGACGCTGGGCCTGAGCAACGCCCTGGTGATTGGTGGCGCCGAGCTTGACAAGAACTTCAAGCTGGCCGCGACCAACATTCCCAACATCGACGTGCTGCCCATCCAGGGCATCAACGTCTACGACATTCTGCGCCGCGGCACGCTGGTCCTTTCCAAGGCCGCCGTCGAGGCTCTCGAGGAGCGCTTTAAATGACCGACCTTCGTCACTACGACGTGATCGTCAGCCCGGCGATCACCGAAAAGTCGACCATGGCTTCCGAGCAGAACCAGGTCGTCTTCAACGTCGCCAAGAAGGCGTCGAAGCCGGAAATCAAGGCCGCCGTCGAAGCGCTGTTCGGCGTCAAGGTGATGGCCGTGAACACGCTTGTCCGCAAGGGCAAGATCAAGCGCTTCCGCGGCACGATCGGCCGCCAGAGCGACGTCAAGAAGGCGATTGTGACGCTGGCCGACGGCCAGTCGATCGACGTCGCGACGGGTCTCTGAGCAAGGCCGCGAGGACAGAACAATGGCACTGAAAAAATTCAACCCGGTAACGCCGAGCACCCGCCAGCTGGTCATCGTCGACCGCTCGGGCCTCTACAAGGGCAAGCCCGTCAAGGGCCTGACCGAGGGCCTGACCAAGTCGGGCGGCCGCAACAATTACGGCCGCATCACCGCCCGCTTCATCGGCGGTGGTCACAAGCGTTCGTACCGCATCATCGACTTCAAGCGCCGCAAGTTCGACGTTGTCGGCACGGTCGAGCGCATTGAATACGATCCGAACCGCACCGCCTTCATCGCGCTGATCAGGTACGACGATGGCGAGCTGTCCTACATCATCGCCCCGCAGCGCCTTGCCGCCGGCGACAAGATCGTGGCTGGCGAAGCGGTCGACGTGAAGCCGGGCAATGCGATGCCGCTGGCATCGATGCCGGTTGGCACGATCGTCCACAACATCGAGCTGAAGCCGGGCAAGGGTGGCCAGGTTGCTCGTTCGGCTGGCGGTTACGCCCAGCTCGTCGGTCGCGACCAGGGCATGGCGATCCTGCGCCTCAACTCGGGCGAGCAGCGTGTCGTTCACGGCTCCTGCATGGCCACCGTCGGTGCCGTGTCGAACCCCGACCACGGCAACATCAACGACGGCAAGGCCGGCCGCACGGTGTGGCGTGGCAAGCGCCCGCACAATCGCGGCGTGACCATGAACCCGGTCGACCATCCGCACGGCGGTGGTGAAGGCCGCACCTCCGGTGGCCGTCATCCGGTCAGCCCGTGGGGCAAGCCGACCAAGGGCAAGAAGACGCGGTCCAACAAGGCGACCGACAAGTTCATCCTGCGCTCGCGCCATCAGCGCAAGAGCTAAGAAGAGGTAACGCCAAGTGACTCGTTCTATTTGGAAAGGCCCCTTCATCGACGGCTACCTTCTCAAGAAGGTGGACAAGGTTCGTGAAGGTGGTCGCAATGAGGTGATCAAGATGTGGAGCCGTCGCTCCACCATCCTGCCGCAGTTCGTCGGCTTCACCTTCGGTGTCTACAACGGCCAGAAGCATGTTCCCGTCTCGGTGAACGAGGACATGGTCGGTCATAAGTTCGGTGAATTCGCTCCGACCCGGACCTATTACGGTCACGGCGCGGATAAGAAGGCGAAGAGGAAATAATCATGGGCAAGGCCAAAGCTCCGCGCAGGCTTGCTGATAACGAAGCGCGCGCCGTATTGCGCACGATCCGTATCAGCCCGCAGAAGCTGAACCTCGTTGCCGCGCTGATCCGCGGCAAGAAGGTCGCGACAGCGCTTTCCGATCTCGAATTCTCGGCCAAGCGGATTTCCGGCACGGTCAAGAAGACGCTGGAATCGGCGATCGCCAACGCGGAAAACAACCACGACCTTGATGTCGATGCGCTGGTGGTGGCGGAAGCCTATGTCGGCAAGTCGATTGTCATGAAGCGGTTCCACGCTCGTGGCCGTGGTCGCGCCAGCCGTATCGAGAAGCCGTTCTCGCACCTCACGATCGTCGTTCGTGAAGTCGAAGAAAAAGGGGAGGCCGCATAATGGGCCAGAAAGTCAATCCGATCGGTCTTCGCCTCGGCATCAACCGCACCTGGGATTCGCGCTGGTTCGCGAACACCGGTGAGTACGGCAAGCTGCTGCATGAGGACATCAAGATCCGCAAGTATCTTGAGAAGGAACTCAAGCAGGCCGCGATCTCCAAGGTCGTGATCGAGCGTCCGCACAAGAAGTGCCGCGTCACCATCCATGCCGCGCGCCCGGGTCTGATCATCGGCAAGAAGGGCGCCGACATCGAGAAGCTTCGCAAGAAGCTGATGGAGATGACGAAGTCCGAGACGCACCTCAACATCGTTGAAGTGCGCAAGCCGGAAATCGACGCGACCCTGGTCGCCCAGTCGATCGCCCAGCAGCTTGAGCGCCGTATCGCGTTCCGCCGCGCCATGAAGCGCGCCGTGCAGTCGGCGATGCGCCTCGGTGCCGAAGGCATCCGCATCAACTGCTCGGGCCGTCTCGGCGGCGCCGAAATCGCCCGCATGGAGTGGTACCGCGAAGGCCGCGTGCCGCTGCACACGCTGCGCGCCGATGTCGACTACGGCACGGCCGAGGCGAATACGGCGTACGGCATCTGCGGCGTCAAGGTCTGGGTATTCAAGGGCGAGATCCTCGAGCACGATCCGATGGCTTCGGAACGTCGCGCGACCGAGGGTGATGCTGCGCATGGCGGTGGTGGTGATCGCGAACGCGGTCGTCGTCGCGAAAACGCCTGAGACATTTAGGAATTTGGAGTTAGAACGATGCTGCAGCCAAAGCGCACAAAGTTCCGCAAGCAGTTCAAGGGCCGTATCCATGGTACCGCAAAGGGCGGCACCAACCTGGATTTCGGTGGTTTCGGGCTGAAGGCGCTTGAGCCGAACCGCGTCACCGCGCGTGAGATCGAGGCGGCCCGCCGCGCGATCACTCGCGAAATGAAGCGCGCTGGCCGCGTCTGGATCCGTATTTTCCCGGATCTGCCGGTCACGTCGAAGCCGACCGAAGTCCGCATGGGCAAGGGCAAGGGTGCCGTCGACTACTGGGCGGCACGCGTCAAGCCGGGCCGCATCATGTTCGAGATCGACGGCGTCAGTGAAGAAACCGCCCGTGAGGCGCTGCGTCTCGGCGCGGCCAAGCTCTCGGTCAGGACGCGCTTCGTACAGCGCATCGCAGAATAAGGACGGGCTGATCATGAAAGCCGAAGACATCCGGACCAAGACCCAGGACCAGCTGACCGACGATTTGGCCAGCCTGAAGAAAGAGCAGTTCAACCTGCGCTTCCAGAAGGCCACCGGCCAGCTCGAGAAGACCGCGCGCGTGAGGCAGGTCCGTAAGGACATTGCGCGTATCAAGACCATCGCTGCGGAAAAGTCCGCGGCCAAGAAGGCTTAAGGACGAAAACCATGCCAAAGCGCATTCTGCAGGGCACCGTCGTCAGCGACAAGAACGAGAAGACGGTTGTCGTCAAGGTCGAACGGCGCTTCACGCATCCCGTGATGAAGAAGACCGTGCGCATGACCAAGAAGTACAAGGCGCACGACGAGAACAACGCCCACAAGGTTGGCGATCAGGTGTTCATCCAGGAATCGAAGCCGATTTCCAAGGACAAGCGCTGGATCGTCGTGTCTTCGGACCAGGCGTAAACAACGAATTTTGGACAGACCGGGGAGGGGTGAAAAACCCGTCCCGTTAGAAAAGAAGAAGGCGGCCAGTCATGATTCAGATGCAAACAAACCTCGACGTGGCGGATAATTCCGGCGCGCGTCGTGTCATGTGCATCAAGGTGCTGGGCGGCTCGAAGCGGAAATACGCTTCCGTGGGCGACATCATCGTGGTGTCCATCAAGGAAGCCATTCCGCGCGGCCGCGTTAAGAAGGGCGATGTGATGAAGGCGGTCGTGGTTCGCACGGCCAAGGACATCCGCCGCCCGGACGGCAGCGTGATCCGTTTCGACAAGAACGCGGCCGTTCTCGTCGACAACAAGAAAGAGCCGATCGGCACGCGTATCTTCGGACCGGTTCCGCGCGAACTCCGCGCCAAGAACCACATGAAGATCATCTCGCTCGCGCCTGAAGTGCTGTAAGGAGCCGGACCAATGCAAAAGATTAGAAAAGGCGACAAGGTCGTCGTGCTGGCCGGCAAGGACAAGGGCCGTTCGGGCGAAGTCCTCTCGGTTCAGCCGAAGGATGACACCGCGCTGGTGCGCGGCGTCAACATGATCCGTCGTCACCAGAAGCAGTCCCAGTCCCAAGAGGGCGGGATCATCACCAAGGAAGCGCCGATCCAGCTGTCGAACATCGCGCTGGCCGACCCCAAGGATGGCAAGCCGACCCGCGTCGGTTTCATCTTCCAGAAGGACGGCAAGAAGGTGCGCGTCGCCAAGCGCTCGGGAGAAGTCATCAATGGCTAAGGCTCAAAGCAAGCAGGCGACTGCCACCAACACGCCGCGTCTGAAGCAGGTCTACAACGAGACCATCCGCAAGGCGCTGCAGGAGCAGTTCGGCTACGAAAACGACATGCAGGTTCCGCGCCTCGACAAGATCGTGCTGAACATGGGTGTTGGCGAAGCGACCGCCGATTCCAAGAAGCCCTCGGTTGCCGCCGAGGACCTGGCGATGATCGCCGGCCAGAAGGCCGTCGTCACCCGCGCCCGCAATTCTATCGCTGGCTTCAAGGTCCGCGAGAACATGCCGATCGGCGCCAAGGTCACGCTGCGCAAGGAACGTATGTACGAGTTCCTCGACCGCCTCGTGAACATCGCGCTGCCGCGCGTCCGCGACTTCCGCGGACTGAACCCCAAGAGCTTCGATGGCCGTGGCAATTACGCCATGGGCATCAAGGAGCACATCGTGTTCCCGGAGATCAACTACGACAAGGTTGATCAGATCTGGGGCATGGACGTCATCGTTTGTACGACTGCGAAGACGGACGACGAAGCCCGGGCATTGCTCAAGGCTTTCAACTTCCCCTTCCGCCAGTAACGGCAGCGAGAAAAGGAAAAATCTGAAATGGCAAAGACCAGCTCAGTCGAGAAGAACAACAGGCGCCGCAAGCTTGCCGACCAGTACGGTCCCAAGCGCGCTGCCCTGAAGGCGATCATCATGGATCAGTCCAAGCCGATGGAGGAGCGCTTCCGCGCTCAGCTCAAGCTTGCTGCCCTGCCGCGCAACTCGGCCAAGATCCGCATCCGCAACCGCTGCGAAGTCACCGGCCGTCCGCGTGCCTACTATCGCAAGCTCAAAGTATCGCGCATCGCGCTTCGTGATCTCGGCAATAACGGCCAGATCCCGGGCCTGGTCAAGTCGAGCTGGTAAGGAGGACATAACATGTCATTGAGCGATCCTCTCGGCGATATGCTGACCCGCATCCGCAACGCCTACGGCCGCAAGAAGTCGAGTGTCTCGACGCCGGCTTCGCGTCTGCGCACCCGCGTCCTCGACGTGCTGAAGGCTGAAGGCTATATCCGCGACTACAGCCAGACCGACTTCGACAACGGCAAGTCCGAAATCGAAATCGAGCTGAAGTATTTCGACGGTGCGCCGGTCGTGCGCGAAATCGCCCGCGTCTCGAAGCCGGGCCGCCGCGTTTACGTCTCGGCCAAGTCGATCCCGCACGTCGCCAACGGCCTCGGCATCGCCATCCTTTCGACGCCGAAGGGCGTGATGGCCGATCACGAAGCCCGCGAACAGAACGTCGGCGGCGAGATCCTCTGCCAGATCTTCTGATCTGGCAACTGACCGCAAATTGGAATCCGGTCTTCGGATCGTTCCGAAGACAGAGACCTGAAACAAGAGAAGTGACGAGGACAACAAAATGTCTCGTATTGGAAAGAAACCCGTTTCGCTGCCGCAGGGCGTGACCGCGACCGTCAACGGCCAGACCGTGACGGCGAAGGGCCCCAAGGGCGAGCTGAAGTTCGTGGTGAACGACGAAGTCCTGGTCAAGATGGAAGGCAGCGAGATTGCTGTCGAGCCGCGCGACCAGACCAAGACCGCCCGCTCGAAGTGGGGCATGTCGCGCACGCAGATCGTCAACATCCTGCAGGGCGTCAAGGACGGTTTCGAGAAGAAGCTCGAGATCACCGGCGTTGGCTATCGTGCCGCGCTTCAGGGCAAGAACCTGCAGCTGGCCCTTGGCTTCAGCCATGACGTCGTCTACGAGACGCCGGCCGGCATCACCATCACGGTGCCGAAGCCGACCGAGATCACCGTTGCCGGCATCGACAAGCAGCAGGTTGGCCAGGTGGCTGCCGAGATCCGCGAATACCGCGGCCCTGAGCCTTACAAGGGCAAGGGCGTCCGCTACGCTGGCGAGAAGATCGTCCGCAAGGAAGGCAAGAAGAAGTAATAGGCTTGGCCCCGAAAAGTTTAAGATTTTTCGGAAGGGGCCAAACCAGAGGATTTAACGCCGCGGGGAGCGGTCGCGGGAGGCGCTTTCGCCTACCGCATATGGCGGCCCCCGTTTTTTGAAGGCAAGGAACTATCATGGCTAGCAAAGAATCCATCCAGCGCCGTGCGCAGCGCGTCCGCCGCCAGATCAAGAAGGTCGCCGGCGACCGTCCGCGTCTGTCGGTCCACCGCACGTCGAAGAACATTTACGTTCAGGTCATCGACGACGCCAAGGGTCACACCATCGTTGCAGCCTCGACGCTCGAGAAGGACCTCAAGGGTTCGCTCAAGACCGGGGCCGACACCGCGGCCGCTGCCGCGATCGGCAAGCTGATCGCCGAGCGCGCCACCAAGGCCGGCGTCAAGGAAGTCGTCTTCGATCGCGGCGCCTACATCTATCACGGCCGCGTCAAGGCGCTGGCCGAGGCTGCCCGCGAAGGCGGTCTTAGTTTCTAATGCTTGATCCCGAAAAGTTGCAGACTTTTCGGATAAGATCATGCAAAGGAAAAAATAACTTTCGCCCCCGGTGACCCACAGAGGCGCCGGATCTCATCATCAACCGTGCTTCCGGAAAAAAACAAGGAACAGGATATGGCACAGGAACGTAGGGAAGGCGGCCGCGGCCGCGAGCGTGAAGAGCGCGATGACGGCATGGTGGACAAGCTCGTCCACATCAACCGCGTCGCCAAGGTCGTCAAGGGCGGCCGCCGCTTCGGCTTCGCCGCACTCGTCGTCGTCGGCGACCAGAAGGGCCGCGTCGGCTTCGGTCATGGCAAAGCACGCGAAGTGCCGGAAGCCATCCGCAAGGCAACCGAATCGGCAAAGCGCGACATGATCTTCGTGCCGCTGCGCTCGGGCCGTACGCTGCATCACGACGTCGAGGGACGTTGGGGCGCCGGACGCGTTCTGCTGCGCGCTGCCAAGCAGGGTACCGGCATCATCGCCGGCGGCCCGATGCGCGCTGTCTTCGAGACGCTCGGCATGCATGACGTGGTCGCCAAGTCGATGGGTTCGTCGAACCCGTACAACATGGTTCGCGCCACCTTTGACGCGCTGAAGAGCCAGATGCATCCCAAGGATGTGGCTGCCGCGCGCGGCATCAAGTATTCGACCCTTCAGGCCCGCCGCGGCACCGCCGTTGCGGCTGAAGAATAGTCGATCTGACCAGGGATTTTGACCATGGCCAAGAAAGCAACCAAGACCATCACCGTTGAGCAGATCGGTTCGCCGATCCGCCGTCCGAAGGAACAGCGCGCGACGCTGGTCGGCCTCGGCCTCAACAAGATGCACAAGCAGCGCACCCTGGAAGATACGCCTTCCGTGCGCGGCATGATCGCCGCCGTTCAGCATCTCGTCCGCGTCGTGGACGAGGGCTGAGCCAAAGCGCAGGAGAACTCAGATGAAACTCAACGATCTGCGTGACAAGGACGGCGCGACGCATTCCAAGAAGCGTCTCGGCCGTGGCATCGGTTCCGGCTCGGGCAAGACCGCCGGTCGCGGCGTCAAGGGCCAGAAGGCGCGCTCCGGCGTCGCCATCAACGGCTTCGAGGGCGGCCAGATGCCGCTCTACAGGCGTCTGCCGAAGCGTGGCTTCAACAACATCTTCGCCAAGAGCTTCGTTGTCGTGTCGCTGGCGCGCATCCAGGAAGCCGTCGACGCCAAGAAGCTCGACGCCAAGGCAACCGTGACGGCCGAGGCGCTTGTCGCCGCCGGCGTCATCCGCCGCGTCAAGGATGGCGTGCGCGTGCTGTCCGATGGCGAGCTGAAGGCTAAGCTTGCCTTCGACGTGGCCGGCGCTTCCAAGGCTGCGATCGAGAAGATCGAAAAGGCTGGTGGCTCGGTCAAGTTGCCGGAAAAGGCAGCTGCCGAGTAACGGCAATTTGAAGCGCGATCGGCAAGAGTGGAATCCCGTTTTTGCTCACGATTGCGCTTTGATCTGCTCAATTAAGCGGCCGCGTCAACGCGGCCGCTTGCATGTTTAGAGCCCGGAGCTTATCTCGTGAGCTTCGGTGAAACGCACCGCCTGACCTCACGGGCCATCAAGCGTTACCAAGCGGAGAATCAGGCATGGCTTCGGCTGCTGAACAACTAGCCTCGAATCTGAATTTCTCGGCCTTTGCCAAGGCAGAGGACCTGAAGAAACGCATCTGGTTCACCATCGGCGCGCTGCTCGTCTATCGCCTCGGCACCTACATCCCGCTTCCAGGCATCAATCCCGACGCCTTCGCCCAGGCCTTCTCTTCGCAGAGCAAGGGCGTGCTCGGCATGTTCAACATGTTCGCCGGCGGCGCCGTGCAGCGCATGGCGATCTTCGCGCTCGGCATCATGCCTTACATCTCCGCCTCCATTATCATGCAGCTGATGACCTCGGTCATCCCGTCGCTGGAAGCGCTGAAGAAGGAAGGCGAACAGGGCCGCAAGGTCATCAACCAGTACACGCGCTACGGCACCGTGCTTCTGGCCCTGGTGCAGGCCTACGGCATTTCGGTCGGGCTTGAGAACGGCAACGGCATTGTCAGCGATCCTGGCATGTTCTTCCGCATCTCGACCGTCGTCACCCTGGTCGGCGGCACCATGTTCCTGATGTGGCTTGGTGAGCAGATCACCGCGCGCGGCATCGGCAACGGCATTTCGCTGATCATCTTCTCCGGCATCGTCGCCGGCCTGCCGCATGCCATTTCCGGCACGCTGGAACTCGGCCGCACCGGCGCCCTGTCGACCGGCCTGATCCTGGCGATCATCGTGCTCGCCATCGTCGTCATCGCGCTCATCGTGTTCTTCGAGCGCGCTCAGCGCCGCCTGCTGATCCAGTATCCGAAGCGCCAGGTTGGCAACCGGATGTTCCAGGGCGACACTTCGCATCTGCCGCTGAAGCTCAACACGTCGGGCGTCATCCCGCCGATCTTCGCGTCGTCGCTGCTGCTGCTGCCGGCCACCGTCGCCGGCTTCTCGCAGACGACCAACATGCCTGCCTGGGCGAGCACCATCCTGGCCTCGCTTGGCCACGGCCAGCCGCTCTACATGCTGTTTTATGCGGCGATGATCGTGTTCTTCGCCTTCTTCTACACAGCGATTGTCTTCAACCCGAAGGACACCGCCGACCAGCTCAAGAAGCATTCGGGCTTCATCCCGGGCTATCGTCCGGGCGAGCGCACCGCCGATTACATCGATTACGTTCTCACCCGCATCACCGTCATCGGCGCCATCTATCTGGTGCTGGTGTGCCTGCTGCCGGAGTTCCTGATCTCGGCGACTGGCGTACCGTTCTACCTCGGTGGCACATCGCTTCTGATCGTGGTCAGTGTCACGCTCGATACGGTTGCGCAGATTCAGGGCCACCTGATCGCGCACCAGTATGAAGGCCTGATCAAGAAGTCGAAGCTGCGCGGGGGGAAGAAAGCCAGATGAGGTTGATATTGCTTGGGCCGCCAGGAGCGGGCAAGGGGACACAAGCACAAAGACTGGTAGACAAATACGGCATACCCCAGCTTTCGACGGGTGACATGCTGCGTGCGGCCGTTCAGGCCGGTACCGAAGTCGGCAAGCGTGCCAAGGCGGTGATGGATGCCGGTGAGCTGGTGTCCGACGCCATCGTCAACGCCATCGTCGCCGAACGCATCGACCAGGCTGATTGCGCCAAGGGGTTCATCCTCGACGGCTACCCGCGCACGCTGGTGCAGGCCGATGCGGTTGAATCGATGCTTTCTGAGCGTGGCATCAGCCTCGACACAGTCATCGAACTGGTCGTCGACGACAGGGCCCTGGTCGGCCGCATCGTCAAGCGCGCCGAGGATGCCAAGGCGGTTGGCCAGCCGGTGCGCAAGGACGACAATCCCGCGGTGTTCGAAGAGCGCCTGCGGGAGTATTACAAGAAGACCGCTCCGCTGACCGGCTACTACTATGCCAAGGGCAGGCTCAAGACGGTCGACGGCATGGCCAGCATCGACGCGGTTACCGCCGAGATTGAAGCCGTGCTCGCAGCGGCCGCCAAGGCGCGGTAAGGGAATTTAAAGATTAGGCTTGACGGGAGCGGCCCGCTGCGGTATGGCGGCCCGTCTTCCTATCAGGTGCGCACTTTGCTTGTCCGCAAGGGCAAGGCAGTCGCTTTGAACTGGAAACTCCCGCAAGGGCCGGCCTCCACCGGACGCGGGGCAACTTTGACAGCGCCAGGCCTGCCTTGTTTGAAAGGTTGGTCGGCCCACATGGAGAAGGAAAGAACATGGCTCGTATAGCCGGCGTCAACATTCCGACCAACAAGCGTGTCGTCATCGCGCTTCAGTACATTCACGGCATTGGCAAGAAGTTCGCCCAGGAGATCGTCGACAAGGTCGGCATCCCGGCCGAGCGCCGCGTCAACCAGCTGACCGACGCTGAAGTGCTGCAGATCCGCGAGACCATCGACCGCGACTACCAGGTCGAAGGCGACCTGCGCCGCGAAGTGTCGATGAACATCAAGCGTCTCATGGACCTCGGCTGCTACCGCGGCCTGCGTCATCGCCGCTCGCTGCCGGTTCGCGGCCAGCGCACGCACACCAATGCACGCACCCGCAAGGGCCCGGCCAAGTCGATCGCCGGCAAGAAGAAGTAAGTGAGCGAATAGCGAGTAGCCATTAGCGAATAGGGATCCCTATTCGCTATTTCCTACTCACTACTCGCTTTCAAAGGTGGAGCCGCTGGCATTACGGCGGTGTAGAGATCAACTGAAAGGACTATCATGGCCAAGGAAGCCGCTCGTGTTCGCCGTCGCGAACGCAAGAATATCTCGTCGGGCGTTGCCCACGTCAATTCGACCTTCAACAACACGATGATCACCATCACCGACGCGCAGGGCAACTCGATTGCCTGGTCGTCGGCTGGCGCCCAGGGCTTCAAGGGTTCGCGCAAGTCGACCCCGTTCGCTGCCCAGATGGCTGCTGAGGATGTTGCCAAGAAGGCCCAGGAACACGGCATGCGCATGCTTGAAGTCGAGGTCTGCGGACCTGGCTCGGGTCGTGAGTCTGCTCTGCGCGCCCTGCAGGCGGCCGGCTTCACCATCACCTCGATCCGTGATGTGACGCCGATCCCGCACAATGGCTGCCGCCCGCGCAAGAAGCGCCGCGTCTAAGAAATTACCGAACGCCGCGTGAGCGCCCTCAAGGGCGCTCCTCCACGGCATTCCAGGTCGCCCGCCACGATTGGATGGTGGCGGGTCAACGGAAGGAAAGCATCATGATCCAGAAAAATTGGCAGGAACTGATCAAGCCGAACAAGATCGAGTTCTCGTCGAAGAAGAAGACGCTGACCACGCTGGTCGCCGAGCCGCTCGAGCGCGGCTTCGGCCTCACGCTGGGCAACGCGCTGCGCCGCGTGCTTCTGTCTTCGCTGCGCGGTGCGGCTGTCACCGCCGTGCAGATCGACGGCGTTCTGCATGAATTCTCGTCCATCGCCGGCGTGCGCGAGGACGTGACCGACATCGTCTTGAACATCAAGGAAATCGCCATCCGCATGGAAGGCGATGGCCCCAAGCGCATGGTCGTACGCAAGCAGGGCCCGGGTGCGGTTCTCGCCGGCGACATCCAGACGGTTGGCGACGTCGAGATCCTCAACCCCGACCACGTCATCTGCACGCTGGACGAAGGCGCTGAAATCCGCATGGAGTTCACCGTCGACACCGGTAAGGGCTACGTGCCTGCCGAGCGCAACCGCGCCGAAGACGCGCCGATCGGCCTGATCCCGGTCGACAGCCTCTATTCGCCGGTCAAGAAGGTCTCCTACAAGGTCGAAAACACCCGCGAGGGCCAGGTTCTCGACTATGACAAGCTGACCATGACCATCGAGACCGACGGTTCGATCTCGGGCGAGGACGCGGTGGCTTTCGCCGCTCGCATCCTGCAGGACCAGCTTGGCCTGTTCGTCAACTTCGACGAGCCGCAGAAGGAAGTCGCCGCCGAAGCCGTCACCGAGCTCGCCTTCAACCCGGCGCTGCTCAAGAAGGTCGACGAACTCGAGCTTTCGGTGCGTTCGGCCAACTGCCTGAAGAACGACAACATCGTCTACATTGGCGATCTCATCCAGAAGACCGAAGCCGAGATGCTGCGCACCCCGAACTTCGGCCGCAAGTCGCTGAACGAGATCAAGGAAGTCCTGGCGGCGATGGGCCTGCACCTCGGCATGGAAGTGCCGGACTGGCCGCCGGAGAACATCGAAGACCTCGCCAAGCGTTACGAAGACCAATATTGAGCATGAATTCCAAGGATCGGCGGCGTGGGCCGCTTGATCCGACGGTCATGCGGAAAGCCATCAGAGGCCGCGGCCTCTTGAACAACTGAAGAAGGAAAAGAGCCATGCGCCACGGTTTCAAAGGCCGCCGCTTCGCCCGAAGCATTAGCCATCGCAAGTCGATGTTCGCCAACCTCGCCGTGTCGCTGCTCGAGCACGAGCAGATCGTCACCACCCTGCCGAAGGCGAAGGACCTGCGTCCGATCGTCGAGAAGCTGGTGACGCTCGGCAAGCGCGGCGACCTGCACGCCCGCCGCCAGGTCATTGCCCAGATCGGCAATGAAGGCGTCGTCAAGCGCCTGTTCGACACCATCGCCCCGCGCTACGCCACCCGCAATGGCGGCTATCTGCGCATCATGAAGGCAGGCTTCCGTCACGGCGACAACGCCGCGATGGCCGTCATCGAGTTCGTCGATCGCGACACGGATGCCAAGGGCGCCGCCGACCGCGCTCGCCTCGAAGCCGAAGGCACCGAAGCGGACGCCGCGGCCGCATAAGGCTCGGTCTTTCCAGAATGAATCGAAGGGGCCCGCGGGCCCCTTTTTCTTGTTCTGCGTGCGCCAAAGCGTCTCCAAAACGATCGGCAGGCGCGAAAATAATCGGATTTCAGCGGCTTAGCCTTTCATTTTGCACAATCGTCGGGACAATGCGCCCGAACTTGCCTTGGAGGATTCGCGAATGCGCGCCAAAAGACTGTCCCTTGTCCTGCTCTGCGCCTTCATGGTGTTCGCAGCCGCACCGGCAGTCCGGCAGGCGCTGGCCGAAGATGCCGCAAAGCCTGCCGATCCGGGACTGTCGGACGTGCTGACCGATCTGTTGCATGGCGTTGAAGGCGAGAATTCTACCTCGGGGCCAGACAAGCGCGTGCCCTTCGGCCGCGAGGAGGTGCAGCTTTCGTTCGCGCCGCTGGTCAAGCAGACCGCGCCGGCCGTCGTCAACGTCTATGCCTCGCAGACGGCCAAGGTCACATCGCCTTTTGAAGGCGATCCGTTCTTCGAGGAGTTTTTCGGCCGCGCCCAGCCGCGTGCGCAGTCCTCGCTCGGCTCAGGCGTGCTCGTCGATCCGAGTGGCGTCATCGTCACCAATTTCCACGTCATCAAGGATGCCGACGAGGTCAAGGTGGCGACCGCCGACGGCCGCGAATTCACCAGCAAGGTGATGCTGAAGGACGAGACGCTGGATCTTGCCGTGCTCAAGATCGAATCCGACAAACCGTTCCCGGTCATCGCCATCGGCGATTCCGACGCGCTCGAGGTCGGCGACCTAGTGCTGGCCATCGGCAACCCCTTCGGCGTCGGCCAGACCACCACCAGCGGCATCGTTTCGGCACTCGCCCGCAGCCATATCGGCGTCTCGGATTCGGGCTATTTCATCCAGACCGATGCGGCCATCAATCCCGGCAATTCCGGCGGCGCCCTGATCAACATGGGCGGCCAGCTGGTCGGCATCAACACCGCCATCTACAGCCGCAGCGGCGGCTCGATCGGCATCGGCTTTGCCATCCCGGCCAATATGGTGCGGGCTTTTGCCGATGCCGCAAAGGCAGGCCTCGACTTCTTCGAACGGCCCTATATCGGCGCCGAGTTCGAGGCGGTGACGCCGCAGATCGCCGAATCGCTCGGCATGGAAAAGCCGACCGGGGCGCTGGTCTCTTCCGTCGAAGCGACCGGACCGGCGGGCAAGGCCGGGCTGAAGGCGGGCGATGTCGTGCTGCAGATCAACGGCAAGCCGGTCGAGAGCATCGAGGCGCTGGACTATCGCATGGCGACGCTGTCGATCGGCACCAAGGCGAATTTCGCGGTGCTGACCAAGGGCCAGCAGGCGGCGATGGACATTGCGCTGGAGCGCGCGCCGGAGGGGGCGAAAGCCTCGGAAGTGACGCTGCATGGCCGCAGCCCATTCTCGGGCGCCAAAGTCGCGGAACTGTCGCCGCGGCTTGCCCAGAAGCTCGGCCTGCGCACCGACCTCAAGGGCGTCACGGTGATCGACATCAACCGCGATTCGCCGGCCGCCGATTTCGGCTTCCTGCCGGGCGACATCGTACGTGAGGTCAACGGCACCACCATCGACACCGCCGCGACGCTGGCGCAGGTAGCCCAGCAGGATACGCGCTGGTGGCGCTTTACCGTCGAGCGCGGCGGGCAGATACTGCGCCAGGTGTTGCGTTACTGAGTTCGGTCTGAAGGGATCGCGCTCCAAACCAAAAGAAGTGCATGGCCGATCTGTTCAGTGTCGATGAACCGGAAAGAGCGCCGCCCGGGCGGCCGCTCGCTGACCGGTTGCGGCCAAAAAATCTTGGCGAGGTCGTTGGCCAGGAACATCTGACCGGACCCGATGGCGCGCTGACCCGGCTGATCGGTTCGGGTTCGCTCGGCTCGATGATCTTCTGGGGCCCGCCAGGCACCGGCAAGACCACGGTGGCGAGGCTGCTTGCCGGCGAGACCAGCCTCGCCTTCGAGCAGATATCGGCGGTGTTTTCCGGCGTCGCCGACCTCAAGAAAGTGTTCGAGACGGCCAAGCTGCGCCGCGCCAACGGTCGCCAGACCCTGCTTTTCGTCGACGAGATCCACCGGTTCAACCGTGCCCAGCAGGACTCCTTTCTCCCTGTCATGGAGGATGGGACGGTCGTCCTGGTTGGCGCCACAACCGAAAACCCGTCCTTCGAGCTGAATGCCGCGTTGCTGTCGCGGGCGCGCGTCATGGTCTTTCATTCGCTCGGCGAGGAGAGCATCGCCAAGCTGATGACACGGGCGGAGGCGGCGGAGGGCAGGGCGCTGCCGCTCGACGACGAGGCGCGGGCGATGCTGATCCGCATGAGCGATGGCGACGGACGCGCCTCGCTGACGCTGGCCGAGGAAGTCTGGCGTGCCGCCAAGCCCGGCGAGGTTTTCGATCCCGAAGGGCTGCAGCGTATCGTCCAGCGCCGTGCGCCGATCTATGACAAGGGCCAGGACGGCCACTACAATCTGATCTCGGCGCTGCACAAATCGGTGCGCGGCTCCGATCCCGATGCAGCGCTCTACTATCTCGCGCGCATGTTCGACGCCGGCGAGGATCCGCTCTATCTCGGCCGCCGTCTGGTGCGCATGGCGATGGAGGACATCGGCCTTGCCGATCCGCAGGCGCTGGTCATCGCCAATGCCGCCAAGGACGCCTACGACTATCTGGGCTCGCCGGAGGGCGAACTGGCCTTTGCCGAGGCCACCGTCTATCTCGCCACCGCGCCCAAATCCAATGCCGTCTACACCGCCTTTAAGGCGGCCACCCAGGCAGCCAAGCAGCATGGCTCGCTGCTGCCGCCAAAGCACATCCTCAATGCGCCGACCAAGCTGATGAAGGAGGAGGATTACGGCGCGGGCTATCGCTACGATCACGATGAGCCGGACGCTTTTTCAGGCCAGGACTATTTTCCGGAGAAGATGGGCCGCCAGACCTTCTATGATCCGCCTGAGCGTGGCTTCGAGCGCGATATACGGAAGCGGCTCGATTATTGGGCGAAGCTGCGCAAAGAGCGGGAATAGCTGATTTGCGTCGGCCGGTGGTCGTCACGCTGCGATACGAGGCTTCGCCTTGGGGCATCTCAACCTCGGTTGTTCTCCACACGCTGCTCGCCGCGACGCTGGCGCTTATGCCGCTGCCAAAGCGGCCGAAGCGGCTGGAAGAGGAGCGGGTGTCGGTCGCCATTCTGACGCCGCAGCAGTTCGAGGCGTCGACCAAGCCACCGCCGGTGCAAGCACCGCCGCCGGCACCAGAGGCGCGAGCGCCGATGCCCACGCCATCGCCGAGTGCTCCTCCAGCTCAACTGCCAACCGCGCCGGCCATGATCCGTCCGACCGAAATGCTGTCGGCCAAGACGCTCGCCGATCCGCGCAGCCGGCAGGCGCGCGCCGATCTTGCGACCTTCGCTTCCGACGAGCGCATGGTGCAATTGTGCAATCTCGAGGCCATGGATCAGATCCGGCGTTGGCGCGCGGATTTTCAACCGGAACGCGTCGTGTCTTACGCAACGGCCGAGGAGAAGATCCGCGGCACCACCATCGCCGCGGATGGCGCGGCTTTCCGCAGCCGCAAAAACTGGTATAGTCTGAAGTTCAAATGCCAGCTCGCACGAGACGGCGAAAGCGTCATCGGCTTTGAGTTCCTAGTCGGCGATCCCGTGGCCAGGGAGAAATGGGACGAGTTCGGCTTGCCAGCCGTGCATTGACCGAAGTCTGGCAAATTCCACCAGGCAGCCGCAGGGCCACGACGTCGTGGCGTTGTGCGGCGACCCAAAAAACCTTATCAAGGCGCACGGCCGGGCGGTGGTCGTTGCCGAGATTTGGCACACTCATTCGCAACAGGATCGCGCTCCGCGCGTGGAAAAATGACAAAAACCCTTCGCAAATCCCTTCGCAAATTCGCCATCGCCATCCCGCTTCTCGCTCTTGGCTTTTACTTCATCCCCATCCTGACGACGATCTTCATCGTTTGCGGCCTGATCGATGTGCTGCGCAACGACAGGAAGGATCTGTCGCTGTTCTCAGGCTACTTCCTCGGCAACGGCATCTTCACCTGGCTGCTGTCGCCGTTCAACCTGCTGGTCGATCTGCTCTGCTACAGGAACCCCGGCGTGTGGAAGCTGGAACAGTTTCCGGAGGACTATCAGCGCGAGGTCAATGAGGTCCTGGACATCTTCAAGGCGCGCAAGGACGAGATCATCGCCGACATCGACGCCAATTTCGGCGCCGGCCGGCGCGGCATGTATGTCTACCAGTGGTACGGCAAGCACCGGATCGACAACGTCGCCGAGTTCAACAAGGATTTCAAATACATCAAGACCATCGCCGTTTCGGTCTTCAGCAAGCGCGAATCGACTTCCTGGCATTTCGGCCCGCTGCGGCTCAGCCTGCGCATCCTCTACAATCTGATCCCGGTGAAAGCGGAAATCTTCGTCGAATGCGGCAACGTCAAGAACTACTGGTACGACAATCCGCAGTTCATTTTCGACGATACGCTGCTGCACCGTTCGGTCAACGAATATGACGGCCGCCGCTACTGCGTGTTCATGGACATCATCAGGCCGTCCCCGTTCCCGAGGTTAATCGCCGGCATGCTCGCGGTTGTCTCCGTCAGCGTCGAGCGCATCAATTCGATGTTCTACAAGAACTGGAAGATGATCGGCTCGACCAAGCCGAAGAAGGTCGAAACCACCTGAGCTGAAAGCTTCGCGGCTGCTGGCAGCGTTCTGGCGCGCTTTTAGCGGTCGGCCGCCTCCCGCAATTGCTGTTGGACCATTGTCTTATAGCGCCAACAGGCGCTGATCCTCTACAACTCGATGCAGCGGATATATCTGAGCGGATATAACGCTGCTTGAGTTGGAAGCGCCTTGGGAGGATGAGGTGAGCGGACAGCCGGCCCATCATGCCGATATCGTCCAGGCGGCCATTGCCACCAGCGATGCCGCCCGATCGGCGTTGGTTGCCTCCTGGAGGCGCTCGCTCACGGTGCATGGGCTGGATCCTGGCCAACGACAGGCGCATCGACGACTGACCGAAGGCGAGTTCAGGCTGGCGCGGCAGCGGGTCGAGCAGCTGCTGCGTGCTGCGGATGCGAGCCTTGATCGTCTCTATCTTGCGGTCGGCGGCATTGGCTGTTGCGTGCTGCTTGCCGATCGCGACGGTATCCCGGTCGAACGCCGCGGGGCTTCCGCCGATGACGAGACCTTCGACGAATGGGGCCTGTGGACCGGCACAGTATGGAGTGAGGACTCCGAGGGCACCAACGGCATCGGCACATGCCTCGCCGACCAACGCGCGCTGACCATCCACCGCGACCAGCACTTCTTCTCGAGCAACACGCTGCTCAGCTGCACCACGGCACCGATTTACGACCACGAGGGTAATCTGGTTGCCGCGCTCGATGTCTCGTCGTGCCGGTCGGATCTGACCGAAGGCTTTGTCGGCCTGATCGCCATGGCGGTCGGTGACGCCGCTCGCCGCATCGAGGCCGAGAATTTTCGCCTGTCTTTTCCCAATGCCCGCATTCTGCTTGCCTCGGCGGCCGAGCGCGGCGCCGGCGCGTTGATTGCGGTCAACGGTGATGATCTTGTCGTCGGTGCGACACGCTCGGCGCGGCAGAGCCTCGGTATCACGCAACAGGCTCTGGCTAGGGGGCTGCCCGCCGCCGACATCCTTGGTGACGTCGCCAGGGCCGCGGAGGAGCTCGAGGAAGCGGAGCGCGGAGTAATCCAGCGGGCGATCGCGCGCGCCGATGGCAACGTCTCCGCCGCCGCGCACAATCTCGGCATTTCGCGAGCCACTCTGCATCGCAAGCTCGCCCGCTTCGGCATCCGCCGGCCGCATTGAGTTTCGGCGCCAAACCTGTCGCAATCTTGCGACAGTCGGCCTTGGGTGGATGACTTGCCCGGGCTGACAAAGCCCGAGGCTGTCCGCAATCTCCCTAGCAGCGCGGTACATCCCGTACCGCTGTTTCCTGGGAGGAAGACGATGAACAAGGTGGAATTTTCCCGCACGGCCAAGGTTCCCTTCGCCAAGCGCTACGACAACTACATCGGCGGCAAATGGGTGGCGCCGCATTCAGGAAAGTATTTTGACAACATCTCGCCGGTGAACGGGAAGCCGCTTGGCGAAATCGCCCGTTCGGATGCGAACGACATCGAGGCGGCACTCGATGCCGCGCACAAGGCCAAGGACACCTGGGGCAAGACCAGTGCCGCGGCCCGTGCTCTCATCCTCAACCGCATCGCCGATCGCATGGAAGACAATCTCGACCTTCTGGCGCTCGCCGAGACCTGGGACAATGGCAAGCCGATCCGCGAGACGACCGCGGCCGACCTGCCGCTCGCCATCGACCATTTCCGCTATTTCGCTGGAGCTGTACGCAGCCAGGAAGGCGGCATCTCCGAGATCGACCACGACACCGTCGCCTATCATTTCCATGAGCCGCTGGGCGTCGTCGGCCAGATCATTCCCTGGAATTTCCCGCTGCTGATGGCGGTGTGGAAACTGGCGCCGGCTCTTGCCGCCGGCAATTGCGTGGTGCTGAAGCCGGCCGAACAGACGCCCGCCACCATCATGCTATGGGCGGACCTGATCGGCGACCTGTTGCCGGATGGCGTGCTCAACATCGTCAACGGCTTCGGCCTTGAAGCAGGCAAGCCGCTCGCTTCCTCGAACCGCATCGCCAAGATCGCCTTTACCGGTGAGACGACGACCGGTCGGCTGATCTCGCAATATGCCAGCCAGAACCTCATCCCGGTGACGCTCGAACTCGGCGGCAAGTCGCCCAACATCTTTTTCCAGGACGTGACGTCGGAGGACGACGATTTCTTCGACAAGGCGATCGAAGGCTTCGTCATGTTCGCGCTCAACCAGGGTGAGGTCTGCACTTGCCCTAGCCGGGCGCTGGTGCATGAGAAGATCTATGACAAGTTCATGGAAAGGGCGCTGAAGCGCGTGGAGGCGATTGTCCAGGGCGATCCGCTGGACCCGGCAACGATGATCGGCGCACAGGCATCGGGCGAACAGCTGGAAAAGATTCTCAGCTACTTCGATATCGGCCGCAAGGAGGGCGCCGAAGTGTTGGCCGGTGGCGAACAGAACCATCTGCCGGGCGATCTGGCCGGCGGCTACTACGTCAAGCCGACCGTGTTCAAGGGCCACAACAAGATGCGCATCTTCCAGGAGGAAATCTTCGGGCCGGTCGTCTCGGTGACGACCTTCAAGGATGACGACGAGGCATTGTCAATCGCCAACGACACGCTCTATGGCCTCGGCGCCGGTATCTGGAGCCGTGACGCGAACCGCTGCTATCGCTTCGGCCGCGCCATCCAGGCCGGCCGTGTCTGGACCAACTGCTACCACGCCTATCCGGCGCACGCGGCGTTCGGCGGCTACAAGCAGTCCGGCATCGGCCGTGAAAACCACAAGATGATGCTCGACCACTATCAGCAGACCAAGAACATGCTGGTCAGCTACAGCCCGAAGAAGCTCGGCTTCTTCTGATCGCCTTCCAAGGCAGCGCATGATCCTTTCCGAGGGATCATGCGCGCTCTGTTCATGTGGCCAGGCTCGCCGGCCGCGCCCGAGGTTTCGTCGTGGAGGACGGCATGCCAGACAAGGTTTCCCTGAGAAAGGTCTCGGCCACGCCGGAAGCCATCGCTCTCCTGGCGGAGATCATCGCCGATCACGGTCCGGTGCTGTTCCACCAGTCCGGCGGCTGTTGCGACGGCTCCTCGCCAATGTGCTACCCCCGCGGCGATTTCATCGTCGGCGATAATGACGTCTTGCTGGGCGAGATCGGCGACACCCCGGTCTACATCAGCGCTTCGCAATATGAGGTGTGGAAGCACACCGACCTCCTCATCGATGTGGTGCCGGGCAGAGGTGGCATGTTCTCGCTCGACAATGGGCGTGAGAGGCGGTTTCTGACGCGCTCAACCGTCTGTGCTATCCCGGAAGTGCTTTCACGGGCGTGAAGGGATTGACGCCACCGCCTTCGCAGGGGCAGTAGACGGCGATGTTCAATCTGCTTCTCGTGGTCGTCGGCGGTGGCATCGGCGCCGGCATTCGCCATCTCACCAGTATGGGCGCGCTGCGCCTTTTCGGCCCCAATTATCCCTGGGGCACGATGGCGATCAACATTGTCGGCTCCTTTGCCATGGGCCTGTTCATCGCCATACTGGCGCGTCGCGGCGGATCGACCGAAGTCAGGCTGTTTGTCGCCACCGGCATCTTTGGCGGCTTCACGACGTTCTCCGCCTTTTCGCTCGATTTCGCGACGCTGTGGGAGCGGGGAGCCACGCTGCCGGCGTTTGGATATGTGCTGGCCAGCGTCATTGGCGCCATTGTCGCCCTGTTTCTGGGACTTTGGCTCGCAAGAAGCCTGCCTTAATGCTATTGCCGCGCCAAGCGCAGGCCGAGCCCTGCTTTGGAAACGGGTAAGCGAAGAAAAAATGGCAGGCGTTGAACAGATCACGGTGGAGGCCGGCGAGGCGGGCATGCGGCTCGATCGCTGGTTCAAAACCCATTTCCCGGGCCTTGGTTTCGGCCATTTGCAGAAGCTGCTGCGTTCCGGCCAGATCCGCGTCGATGGCGGCCGCGTCAAGGCCGACAGCCGTGTCGAGCCTGGCCAGGTGGTGCGCATCCCGCCACTCGAGGTCGACAAGAAGGGTGAGAGCGCGCTGACCGGCCATTCGATCCGCAATCAGGGCGATGCCGACGTTCTGGCAAAAATGCTGATCCATGAGGATCCGAAGGTTTTCGTCTTCAACAAGCCGGCGGGCCTTGCGGTGCAGGGCGGCTCGGGCGTCACCCGCAATGTCGACGACATGCTGGAAGCCTGGCGCAACCAGAAGGGCGAGAAGCCACGGCTGGTCCACCGGCTCGACCGCGACACGTCGGGCGTGCTGGTCGTCGCCCGCACGAGACTGGCCGCCATGAAGTTGTCGGAAGCGTTCCGCGCCCGCGAAACGAAAAAGACCTATTGGGCGCTGGTCAAGGGCGTGCCGCCGAAGCGCGAGGACAAGATATCGACCTGGCTGATCAAGGAGCCGACGGAGGACGGCGATCGTGTTCGGGTCGCCGCGCATGGCGAAAAAGGCGCCGATCACGCCGTGTCCTACTACCGCATCATCGAGCAGGCGGCGCAGACCATGACCTGGCTGGAGATGGAGCCCTATACGGGCCGCACCCACCAGCTCCGCGTCCATGCCGCCTATATCGGCTGCCCGATCATCGGCGACCCGAAGTATTTCGAGGCCGACACCAACTGGGATTTTCCGGGCGGCATCCAGAACCGCCTGCATCTGCATGCGCGCCGCATTATCATTCCGCACCCGGACAAGGGCGTGATCGACGTCACCGCGCCGATGCCGCCGCATATGCGCCAGAGCTGGAACCTGATCGGCTTCGACGACGCCAGCGCGGAGGATTGAGCTTGAGCGGCGCCACCGACGCGCTCGATCGGCGCGACGCAGTCGACATGGCCGCCGCCGCCATCATGGTCGGCCTGACCTTTTCCTGGGGCTTGAACTACGTCGCGGCCAAAATCTCCTATGCCGGCTACGACCCTGTCTTCCTGTCGATTGCGCGCTCGATCATCGGCGGCTTCTGCGTCTTCCTCTGGTGTCGCTGGCGCGGCATCGCGCTGTTCACGCGCGATGGCACATTGCTGGCTGGCATTGCCGTCGGCGTGCTTTTCGGCATCGAGTTCCTCTGCCTCTATGTCGGCCTGGAGCATACGACGGTTGCCCGCAACACGCTGCTGGTCAACTCGATGCCGTTCTGGATGCTGATTGGCGGGCACTTCCTGCTTGGCGAACAGATCACCCTGCGCAAGTTCCTTGGCCTGCTGCTGGCCTTCGCCGGCCTTGCCACCGTCTTTTCCGACAAGCTTGGCGGCGGGGACATGCTGTTCGGCGACCTCCTCAGTCTCGGTTCCGGATTCTTCTGGGCTTTGACCAACATCCTCATCAAGCGGTCTAAACTGGTCGAGGCGAGCGCCGAGAAGCTGCTGCTCTATCAGCTCGCCGGCGCGGCGATCGTCGGCATATTGGTGCTGCCTCTCGCCGGTCCCCCGGTGCGCGATCCCTCCTTGTTGCCGACCTTGGCGCTGCTTTTCCAGGCTATCTACATCGTCGCTTTCACCTATGTCCTGTGGTTCTGGCTGCTGCGCCGCTATCCGGCCTCCGGCCTGTCCAGCTTCACCTTCCTGTCGCCGGTTTTCGGCGTTTTGTGCGGCGCGATCATCTTGAACGAGCCGCTGACCATTCGCATTTTCCTGGCGCTTGGCTTGATTGCGGCGGGTCTGATCATGGTCAACCGGCCGGCACGCAAGCTGACACCGGTGTGAGAGAGATTTTTCATGCGTGACATCCTCAACGACCTCGAAGCCGGAAAATATCTTTCCGATCCGGATCCGGTGCGCCGCGCCCAGATCCAGATGAAGACACCGCTGCCCAAGCGCTTCTACAAGGCCGTCTCGGTGGTGCCGGTAGAGGACGGTTTCGCCGTGCATCTCGATGGCAAGCCGGTGCGCACGCCGGGCAAGGCACTGCTGGCGCTGCCGACCGAGGCCGCAGCAGTGCTGGTCGCCGACGAATTCGCCGAGCAGGGCGAGACGATCAATCCGGTGACGATGCCGGTGATGCGGCTGGTCAACACCGCCATCGATGGCGTCGCCAGCGATCCGCAGGCGGTGCTGGAAGACATACTGCGTTTTGCCGCGTCCGATTTGCTCTGCTACCGCACGGATGCGCCGCAGGGGCTGGTCGAGCGGCAGAACGAGCACTGGGATCCGGTCATCGATTGGGCGCGCGCCGCACTCGGAGCCCGCTTCAACCTTGCCGAGGGGATCATCCATGTCGAGCAGCCGCGTGAGACGATCGCTATTCTTGGCAGTCATCTCGCTCAGCGCGCCGAGCCGCTGCGGCTGGCCGCCATCCACCTCATGACCTCGCTGACCGGTTCGGCGCTGCTGGCGCTGGCGGTCGATTTCGGCGAGCTCGACGTCGAGGCCGCCTGGGCCGCCGGCCATGTCGACGAGGACTGGCAGATCGAGCATTGGGGGCAGGACGCCGAAGCGGTCGCCCGACGCACCGCCCGCAAACGCGACATAGTGGCTGCCGTCAGCCTTCTCGAAGCGCTCAAGGCCTGACCTGCCGGTCCTACCGCACCGCACCTAATACCAAAGTCATAATCCCATCGTCGCTCTGCCTTCGGCGGGCGCTTTCTGTCATTTTTTCCGTGATGGCTGTCGTGAGTCCGCGTTCGGAGGAGTACGCGGACGATTGAACGCAGCATCGAGGACAGTGTCTCACGGGAGGACAACTCAATGGCAATTGCATCGACCGCCGGCGGAACCAGCCGCGGCATGACACGGGAAGAGAAGAAGGTCATCTTCGCTTCCTCGCTCGGCACCGTTTTCGAATGGTACGATTTCTATCTCTACGGCTCGTTGGCGGCCTTCATTGGCTCGACCTTTTTCAGCCCGACCATTCCGGAGGCGACGCGCAACATCTTCGCGCTGCTGGCATTTGCCGCCGGCTTTCTCGTCAGGCCGTTCGGGGCTCTGGTGTTTGGGCGTATCGGTGACCTTGTCGGCCGCAAATATACCTTCCTCGTCACCATGACGATCATGGGTCTGTCGACTTTCCTGGTCGGCCTGCTGCCTGGTTATGCAAGCTGGGGTATTGCCGCTCCAGTGATCCTGATCATCTTGCGCATGCTGCAGGGTCTGGCGCTCGGCGGCGAATATGGCGGTGCAGCCACTTATGTCGCCGAGCACGCGCCTGACGACCGTCGCGGTTTCTACACGTCGTGGATCCAGACGACGGCGACACTCGGCCTGTTCCTGTCGCTGATCGTCATCCTGATCGTGCAGGGGTCTCTGAGCAAGGAGACCTATGCCGACTGGGGATGGCGCATTCCATTCATCGTCTCCTTCCTGCTCCTTGCAGTTTCAGTCTGGATCCGGCTGTCTCTTTCCGAGTCTCCGACATTCCAGAAGATGAAGGACGAAGGTAAGGGGTCCAAGGCACCGCTCTCGGAAGCCTTTGGCCAGTGGAAGAATGCCAAGATCGCACTGCTGGCGCTGCTTGGCCTCACTGCTGGCCAGGCCGTGGTCTGGTACAATGGCCAGTTCTATGCGCTGTTCTTCCTGCAGAACGTGCTCAAGGTCGACGCGCAGTCGGTCAACATCATGATCGCCATCGCGCTGGCGCTCGGTTCGATCTTCTTCGTCGTGTTCGGCTGGCTTTCCGACAAGATCGGCCGCAAGCCGATCATCATGGCGGGTCTCGCCTTGGCGATCGTCTGCACCTTCCCGCTGTTCAAGGCACTGACCTGGGCCGCCAACCCGGCGCTCGCCAATGCCCAGAAGAACACGCGTGCGACGGTGACCGCCGCACCTGGCGACTGCAGGTTCCAGTTCAACCCGGTCGGCACCGCCAAGTTCACGACGTCCTGCGACATCGCGACCTCGTTCCTGACCAAGAACTCGGTTCCCTTTGACGTGTTGTCGACGGCCGCCCCCGGAACGGCTGCGTCGGTGAAGATCGGCGGTGAGACGGTGGACTCCTATGATGCCATCGCAGCCGGCGACCAGGCGAAAGCCAAGGACGCGGCCTTCGTGAAGGCCGTCAACATGTCCCTGCAGGACGGTGGCTATCCACTGAAGCGTGCGGCGATCAAGATCGCTGACCAGAAGCTCGACGCGTTTGTCGCCGCCAATCCGGAACTGAAGCTCGATGCCGCCGCCATCCGTGCCGGTGAGAAGGCGACTGTTCCTGTCGACCAGGCAATCAAGGACAAGATCCTGACCAAGGACGAGGCCGCGGGTGCATCGGAGGTCACAGTCTACAACATCCCGGGCGGTGGCGCCTTCGCCATGTTCGCCGACCCGGCAGGGATCAACTGGCCGATGACGATCGGTATCCTGTTTATCCTGATCCTCTTTGTGACCATGGTCTACGGGCCGATCGCGGCGATCCTGGTCGAGATGTTCCCGACCCGCATCCGATACACCGGCATGTCGCTGCCCTATCACATCGGCAATGGCTGGTTCGGCGGACTGCTGCCGGCGACGGTGTTCGCGCTCAGTGCCTATAAGGGCGATATCTACTATGGCCTTTGGTATCCGGTGGTGATTGCGGCCATGACGCTGGTCATCGGCATGATCTTCGTTCGGGATACGCTTGGCACGGATTTGCACGCCAAGGACTAGTGGACGGAGCAACGGCCAACAGAAAGCCCGGCGTGAGCGATCACGCCGGGCTTTTCCGTGTCTCGGATACGAAGAAGCGGATCAGCTCTTGCGCTGATTTTCTTCCTCGACCGCCGCTTCGTGGTACCAGCCGTCAAAATCGGCGTGCGTGTAACGCAGCGAGGCGAGCTCTGCCGCGAATTTCGCCTTCGCGCCTAAATTTGAGGCAGAGTTGCGCGCTGCCAGAGGGAACATCAGAATTTTTGCCGACGGACGGGAGGGAACGACTTCCATGGGCGGTCTCCTTTCTTTTTCAGGAGCTTGTCGATTCAGCTTTCCCTCAAGATAGGTCCTGCGATTCATTTAGGCAATATGCCTACGAAAAGATCAGCAATTGCCTAATATTTATGCATAATCCTGGTTTGACTGATATGGGTCCAGTGATGAGGCGGCTCAGCAAATTCAACGTGATCTCGCGGCCATTTTGCCGCACCTGCCGGCACCGGAGTGGCACACGAATTGCATTTTAGGGACCGGCAGCGCCGGCTGCCGACGGCAGACGCATGTCGACGCCGTTTGGTGTTCGGTGAACAAGCAACGAGAGGCTAGAATGACGAAATATAAGCTCGAGTACATTTGGCTCGATGGTTACACCCCGGTCCCCAACCTTCGCGGCAAGACGCAGGTCAAGGAATTCGCCGAATTCCCGACGCTCGAACAGCTGCCGCTGTGGGGCTTTGACGGTTCCTCGACCATGCAGGCCGAAGGCCGTAGCTCCGATTGCGTGTTGAAGCCGGTGGCACTTTACCCGGATCCGGCCCGCACCAACGGCATTCTCGTCATGTGCGAGGTCATGATGCCCGATGGCGTCACCCCGCATGAATCGAACAGCCGCGCGACCATCCTCGACGACGAGGACGCCTGGTTCGGTTTCGAGCAGGAATATTTCTTCTACAAGGATGGCCGTCCGCTCGGCTTCCCGGAGAGCGGTTATCCCGCGCCGCAGGGCCCTTACTACACCGGCGTTGGCTACAAGAACGTCGGCGATGTCGCGCGCAAGATCGTCGAAGAGCATCTCGACCAGTGCCTGGCCGCCGGCATCAACCATGAAGGCATCAACGCCGAAGTGGCCAAGGGCCAGTGGGAATTCCAGATTTTCGGCAAGGGCTCCAAGAAGGCCGCCGACCAGATCTGGATGGCGCGCTACCTGCTCCTGCGTCTGACCGAGACCTACGGCATCGACATCGAATTCCACTGCAAGCCGCTCGGCGACACCGACTGGAACGGCTCGGGCATGCACTGCAATTTCTCGACCAAGTTCATGCGCGAGGTCGGTGGCAAGGCCTATTTCGAGGCCCTGATGGCGCAGTTCGACAAGAACCTGATGGACCACATCGCCGTCTACGGCCCGGACAATGACAAGCGCCTGACCGGCAAGCACGAGACCGCGCCATGGAACAAATTCAGCTACGGCGTCGCCGATCGTGGCGCCTCGATCCGCGTGCCGCACTCTTTCGTCAAGAATGACTACAAGGGCTATCTGGAAGACCGCCGTCCGAACTCGCAGGGCGACCCCTACCAGATCGCCTCGCAGGTGCTGAAGACGATCTCGCAGGTTGCGACCGACGCGAAGGTCTCTGCCGCCGCCTGATTGTTTTCGCGGCGCGGATAACAAGCTCTCGCCGCGACCAAGCTCTGCAACAAAAAGCCCTGGCGGAAACGCCAGGGCTTTTCGCGTTTGCGAGGCGCTGGTGCGTCTGCCGTTTTCTCAGCCGGTGACAGCTCCACGCGCCTTCAGCGCCGCTAAAACCTTGGCATGCGGCAAAGCAGGCGTGCGGTTGCCGTCGCGTCCGGTCATGTCGCTGTTGGCGATGAGCGCGTTGAGCACAGCCTCCTCCGTCGCCTGCACGACAGCGGCATAGAAATCGTCCATGCGTCCCCATGGGATGAAATTGATGTGGCTGTAGCTGTCTTCGCCGGCTGGACCTTTGGGAAAGCGGCCGTTGAGCGCATCGCGATTAGCGGTTGAGAAGCCGAGAAAAATATCGCCTGAGAAATGCGAGCCGGTGGTGCCGGTCCGCGCCAGGCCGAGCGGCGCGCGCCTGGCCAGCGCCTTGCATTGGCCGGGCAGAAGTGGCGCGTTGGTGGCGACGATGCCGATGCAGGAGCCGGCACCCGTCGGGCCGCCCCCGAAATACGACTCCATCGGATTGTCGTCCGCCAGCTGATCGCCGAGTGGCACGCCGGCGATGGTGAGTTCGCGACGCGAACCGAAATTGGCCTGCAGGAAGACGCCGACCGTGTAGGAGCGATGGCCGTAGTCGACGACCCGCGAGGCGGTGCCGGAGCCGCCCTTGAAGGCGTAGCAATTCATGCCCGTGCCGCCGCCGACCGAGCCTTCCTCGATACGCCCGCTGGTCGCATTGTCGATCGCGGCGATGGCGTGGTCGACCGTGACATGCGAGCCATTGATGTCGTTGAGATAGCCGTCCCAGGTTTCGGCCACCACCGGGAGCAGCCACTGGTTAGCGACTTCGGGCTTATGGCGCGCCACCCAGTCGATGACGCCACGATGGCAAGGGCCGACCGCATGGGTGTTGGTGATAAGGATCGGCAGGCTGATGCTGCCGGCCTCCTCGATCCACGATGCGCCGGTCATCTCGCCATTGCCGTTGAAAGAATGATAGCCGGCGGCACAGGCGACACCGACGCCGTCATGGCCGAACGGCAAAATGGCCGTAACGCCGGTGCGCACCGGTCCTTGTCCATTGAGCTTGCCTTCGCCCTTGATGATCGTGGAGTAGCCGACCAGGACACCGTCGACATCGGTGATGGCATTGGCGGGGCCGGGCGTCCCTTGCAAGGGAATGGCGAGCGCGCGGGCTCGCTCCTTGCCGGCTGGCGTGGTGGTGTGGGTCGGCAATTGGTCCATGCTTGGGGGTTCGCTCCGTTGATGTAAGCCGGCTCAGCGAAGGCTGCAGCCGGTCGCAAGCTCGGCGTAGCTGGTCAGGATTGCCAGTGCTGACGATTGATCGACCGCGGGCACAACGTTGACGAGATGCAGCCCCAGCCCGTCCTCGAGCACCACCAGGCTGCGCGCGATCGTCTCACTGGTCGCCTGCAGCTTGAAGATGCCGGTGGCGGCGCCCGCTTCCAGGATGCCGACATAGATCGACACCTGCCGTTCGAACAAGGTGATGTGGCGGGCGGCATAGCTCGCATCCGATCGCGAATAGGCGCCGAGCTCGAGCAGCAGCCGGCAGAGCTGGTCGTCCGTGTCGGTCGGCAGCCCGTTCTCGATCATCGTTTTCAGCCGCAGCCGCGGATCGGCGATCTCGGCGACCGACGCCGCGCGTATCGTGCAGAACCGCTCGACGGCCTTGCGCTGCACATCGTCCAGCAGGTCCTTGAGGCCGGGATAGTAGTAGAGCAGGGCGCTCGAACTCATCCCTGCCTCATTGGCTACGTCGCGCAGCGTGACGCCGGCAAGGCCGCGCCTTGCGATCATCGATTCTGCAGCCGCGACGAGGGTGAGGCGGCGATCGGTCTGGGTTTTGGGTCGTCCCATTTCTATTTCCTGAATTTGATTCAGTTTAAAACTGGCATGAAAAATTTTGCAAGCACCATTGCTCCATATTTGTTGACGATATCCGACTCCATCGATAGGTTCCGCAGCGGAGGATAATTTTTATCTTATTAAAAAAAGGGGAGGACGATGTCTACAAACGAAGCAACAACAGGGGCGGTCGACAAGGCCGCGCCAACCGCCAAGGGACTGGACCGGGCGCTCAACGCGCTGGGCACGCTGATGATCGTGCTGTCGGCCGTGACGCCGGCATCCTCGGTGTTCATCATCGTGCCAGGTGTCATCGCGCTCGCCGGCACCGGCTCATTCTTCAGTTTCGTCGTTGCCGCGGTCATCGGGCTGTTCATGGCCTTTGTCTACGCCGAGCTGTCGTCGGCCTACCCGATGGCCGGCGGCGAATACACCATGATCGGCCGCACGCTTGGCCGCTTCTGGGGCTTTGTCACGCTGGTGCTGGTGTTCGTCTCGATCGTGCTGATCGTCGCCGTCATCGCGCTCGGCGTCGGCACCTATCTCGGCGTGCTCATTCCCAACCTCAGCCCGCAATGGGTCGGCGTGGTGACGATCGCGCTGGCCGGCACGGTCGCGGCCATGCGCATCAAGCTCAACGCCTTCGTCACCGGCATCTTCCTCGGCATCGAGATGCTGGCGCTGCTGATCCTGACCGGCCTCGGCTTCGCTCATGTCGAGCGGCCGCTGTCGAGCTTGTTCACCTCGCCGCAATTGCTCGATGCCACCAACACGCTGGTGCCGGCGTCGGCCGGAATCATCCTTGCGGCCACCGCCGTTTCGCTCTTTGCCTACAATGGCTATGGCGCGGCTGCCTATTTCGGCGAGGAGACGCAGGACGCCAAACGCAACATCGGCAAGGTGGTGGTCTGGGCGCTGTTGATCACCGTCGCCGCGGAGCTCATTCCGCTGACCGCCGTGCTGCTCGGCTCACCGGATCTTCCGGGCCTGCTCGCCGCACCGCAGAAAATAGAATATTTCCTCGAGGCGCGTGGCGGCCATGCGTTGACGGTGCTGATCAGCCTTGCCATCGCCGTCGCCATCTTCAACGCGGTCATCGCCATCATCCTGCAGGCGGCGCGGCTGCTGTTCAGCTCCGGCCGCGACAAGACCTGGTTCGGTCCGATCAACGCCGCCGTCGCCTCTGTCCATGGCAGCTACGCGTCACCCTGGATCGCCACCATCGTCGTGTCGGTGCTGGCGGCGGTCGCCTGCTTCATCGACATCAACCTGTTGCTGGTGGTCAGCGGAACGTCGCTGGTGGTGATCTACGCGCTTCTGTGCGTGGCGGTGTTTGCCGGCCGCCGCAACGGCAGCACGGCAGGCGGGCACTACCGCATGCCGCTGTTTCCGGTGCCGGCCATCATGGCCTTCGTGGCGCTGGTCTATGTCGCCTACCAGAACCTGCTCGACGCAGCCTTCGGCCGCCCGAGCCTGATCGCGACGCTGCTGATCATGGCCGTGGCGGCGATCTACTATGTGCTGGTGCTGGCCAGGCGAACGGACTGGAACCTGCACGGCCCAGACGAACTTGCCGGATAGGCGTCACCCTCCGACTCTTGTCCCTGCAAGAACCCCGGCTTCGGTCGGGGTTCTCTTTGCCGGACCTGGCCGGCGGAGCGAATACCCCCAAAAAAAGTCAGGCTGAAAAGTATCGAACAAATTCACCGGACGGGGAGGCTTTTGACGGACACCCGTCGGCGCCACTGGTGTCGTCCGTTTCCGAGTTCGTCGAAAAAGCCCGGAAAACGGCCTGTTCCGGCTCATCCGTACACCAATGATCCTGTCTATAAGCCTCTGTTCATACATCGAAATTGGCGATTCATGCCTTCGTCCGGCGGCGTTGACAGATCACGCTGCGGCATGCGTATTCACCGCATGGGGTTACGCCAAAGCGATGCTGTTCGAACGGGGCGGGGTTTCTTGAACGACGGCATTGGCGGGGGCGCCGGACGAGCGGGCATTGCAGCCTGAGGCAGTGTACCGCTCGCTCCTGGCGTTTTGTTGCGCTGGAAATGGCTGCTCGTTAGCCTTCATTTGGATTTTCTGCCGGGGCACTGGTCCAGGCAAGTCCGACCATCAAACAATCATTAAAAACCAAAAGAGCTCGCCACGCTGTTGGCTGGCCACGCGGTTCATCGCGGAGCGTCGAGACAGCAAAAAGCCCTTGAAGGGGAAAACCTTCAAGGGCTTTTCGACTATCCCAACGGAATCTTAGACTGAGTAGTACATGTCGTATTCGACCGGATGCGGGGTCATTTCGAAGCGCATCACTTCGGCCATCTTCAGCTCGATATAGCTGTCGATCTGGTCGTCGTCGAAGACGCCGCCGGCCTTCAGGAAGCCGCGGTCCTTGTCGAGGCTCTGCAGGGCTTCACGCAGTGAGCCGCAGACGGTCGGAATCTTCTTCAGCTCCTTCGGCGGCAGGTCGTAGAGATCCTTGTCCATCGGCTGGCCGGGATGGATCTTGTTCTTGATGCCGTCGAGGCCGGCCATCAGCATGGCGGCGAAGGCGAGGTAGGGGTTCGCGCCCGGATCGGGGAAGCGGACCTCGACGCGCTTGGCCTTCGGAGACGAGCCGAACGGAATGCGGCAGGAGGCCGAGCGGTTGCGCGCCGAATAGGCGAGCAGCACCGGCGCTTCGTAGCCGGGCACCAGACGCTTGTAGGAGTTGGTCAGCGGGTTGGTGAAGGCGTTGATCGCCTTGGCGTGCTTGATGATGCCGCCGATGTAGAACAGGCAGGTTTCCGACAGGCCGGCATATTCATTGCCGGCGAAGGTCGGCTTGCCGCCCTTCCAGATCGACTGGTGGACGTGCATGCCCGAGCCGTTGTCGCCGAAGATCGGCTTCGGCATGAAGGTGGCCGTCTTGCCGTAGGCGTTGGCGACCTGGTGCACGACATACTTGTAGATCAGCATCTTGTCGGCGTTGCGGACCAGCGTGTCGAACTTGATGCCGAGTTCATGCTGGGCGGCGGCGACCTCGTGGTGATGCTTTTCGACGCGCACGCCCATTTCGGCGAGCACGGTCAGCATCTCGGAGCGCATGTCCTGCGCGCTGTCGATCGGCGGCACCGGGAAATAGCCGCCCTTGACGCGCGGACGGTGGCCGAGATTGCCGGTCTCGTAGTCGGTGTCGTCGTTCGACGGCAGTTCGGTGGAGTCCAGCTTGAACCCGGTGTTGTAGGGATCGGCCTTGTACTTGACGTCGTCGAACACGAAGAACTCGGCTTCCGGGCCGACATAGATGGTGTCGCCGATGCCTTCCGCCTTCATATAGGCCTCGGCCTTCTTGGCCGTGCCGCGCGGGTCGCGGTTGTAGGATTCGCCCGAGACCGGATCAAGAATGTCGCACAGGATGACCATGGTCGACTGGGCGAAGAACGGGTCCATATGGACGGTGTCCGGATCGGGCATCAGCACCATGTCGGACTCGTTGATGGCCTTCCAGCCGGCAATCGAGGAGCCGTCGAACATGACGCCATCGGCAAACATGTCTTCCTCGACCTCGACGACATCCATCGTTACGTGCTGCAGCTTGCCCTTCGGGTCGGTGAAGCGCAGGTCGACGAATTTCACGTCGTTGTCCTTGATCTGCTTCATGATGTCTTTGGCTGTCGTCATGTCATGTATCCCTGTTTGATGACGTTTTTTGATGGATGACGTTTCTTGGAGGATGGTCGCGTCAGACGGCGTCCATTCCGGTTTCGCCGGTGCGGATGCGCACGACTTCCTCGATATTGGAGACGAAGATCTTGCCGTCGCCGATACGGCCGGTCTGGGCCGCCTTGCGGATGGCCTCGATCGCGCCTTCGACCGCATCGTCGCCGAGGACAACTTCGATCTTCACCTTGGGCAGGAAATCGACGACATATTCGGCGCCACGGTAGAGTTCGGTATGGCCCTTCTGGCGGCCGAAGCCCTTGGCCTCGGTCACGGTGATGCCTTGCAGTCCGGCCTCCTGAAGCGCTTCCTTCACTTCGTCCAGCTTGAATGGCTTGATGATCGCTTCGATCTTTTTCATGTAAAAAGTGGCCTCCACTGCCAAAAAAACGGGTTGTGAGCCCCCGCTTGCGCCTCCATCAAGCACGAACTGTGCCAGATAGCTGGATTCGAAGCGGTTTCATACGATTTCCAAGTCACGTCGCGCCGAGATGCAAATTCACGTCATTCGATGCATCGGATGCGGCATGAGCTGCCGAAGCCTACACAGTGCCAGCACTTGCGTCCGCATAATAATTGGGCAGATCGCCCATTGAATGTGCATCTTCGCGCGTTGATACCCTCCTGGCGACATGGCCCCAGCTGATGATGAACTCCTCTTGTTTGCTTCGGCCCGAAAACTGGACAATGCTTGATCGAATGCGGATGGGCAATCCATGAGCGATGAACTTCTTACCTCCGCCGAAATGGGCGAGGCAGACCGGCTGGCGATTGCCGCCGGCCCGGTCGATGGTATCGGCCTGATGCGCCGCGCCGGCGAAGCGGTCGCGGCCGAGATTCTCAGGCATTATCCCTCAGCGACACATGTCCACGTGCTGTGTGGTCCCGGCAACAATGGCGGCGACGGCTATGTCGTCGCCCGCATCCTGGCTGGCAGCGGCGTCGCCACCACGGTCTGGACGTCCGGTGCGCCGAGGCCGCAAAGCGACGCGGCACTCGCCGCGGCGGAGTGCCCGATCGCGCCCCGGCCGCTGTCCGGCTTTGTAGCCGAGCCCGGCTCGATTGTGGTCGATGCGCTTTACGGGGCCGGGCTGTCCAAGCCACTGTCCGGCGATGCCGCCAGGGCGGTCGGCATCGCCACCGATAGGCGTTTGCCAGTTGTCGCGGTTGATCTGCCCTCGGGCGTTTCCGGCGACAGCGGCAAAGTATTGGGCGTGGCATTTACCGCTATCACCACAGTGACCTTTGCGCGCAAGAAGCCCGGCCATCTGCTGCTGCCGGGCCGGGAGCGATGCGGCGAGATCGTGCTGGCCGATATCGGCATCGGCGACGACATCATTGCACAGCTCCAGCCCAGGGCGTTCGAGAACAGGCCGGCGCATTGGCTGCGCGATTTTCCGATTCCGGCAGTCGACGCGCACAAATACAAGCGCGGCCATGTCGGCGTCTTTTCCGGCGGGCCGAGCGCCACCGGTGCGGCGCGGCTGTCGGCGCTTGCCGCGGCCCGAAGCGGGGCAGGGGCGGTGACCGTGCTGTCGCCCGGCAACGCCATGCAGGTCAATGCCGCCCATCTGACCTCGATCATGCTGCGCAAGACGGATGACGTGTCAGACATCAGGGAGTTTGTCGGCGAGCGCCGGCCTTCGGCCTTCGTTCTTGGCCCCGGCTTTGGCGTCGGGGAGAGAACGCGGACCTTTGGACTTGCGCTCCTCGCCTCCGGCCAACCGCAGGGTGCTTCCGCACAGGTCGATGGCCTCGTATTCGACGCCGACGCGATCACCGCGTTTCGCGAGGCGCCGGAAATCTTGTTCGAAGCAGCGCGCGGGCCGCATGCGCCGGCCCTGGTGATGACGCCGCATGAGGGTGAGTTCGCCAGGCTGTTTCCCGACATCGCTGCTGACGATACTCCGTCCAAGCTGGACAAGGCGCGCGCGGCGGCCGCACGTGCCAATACAGTTATCGTCTACAAGGGCGCCGACACGGTGATCGCCGCTCCCGACGGCAGGGCGGCGATCAATACCAATGGCGCGGCCTGGCTTGCCACTGCCGGATCAGGAGACGTGCTGTCAGGCATCACCGCCGGGCTGCTGGCGCAAGCCATGCCGGCGTTCGAAGCAGCGTGTGCGGCGGTGTGGATCCATGCCGAGACCGGCAGCCGGTTCGGTCCTGGGCTGATCGCCGAGGATCTGCCGCTGGCGCTGGTGTCGGTGCTGCGCGAACTGGTCGAAGCACGTTGCAAGGTGCTCGTCGAATGAAGCGTTTCGCGCTCGCCATTGCGACCGTCATCGCGCTGTTCGCATCGCATGGCGTGCGCGCCGAGCAGCCGGTGACCATCGTCGACGATCCGGCAGTCCTCGCCGCCCTCGATGCCAAGGGTTTTGGCTTCGCCGGCATTTTCGGCGCCGATGGCGCCGGCGACCTGAAGGCGCTCTATGACAAGGTGCCGGCCTATCATGCGATCGTCGATACGGTGGCATCAGACATCGCCACGCTGCGGGCCGAGATGAAGGCCGGCGGGCGCACGCTCTATGAGGTGACCGACGGCAATGTCGGCCGCATCATGGATATGCGCTGGCTGAAGACCGAGGCAGCGCGCTTCCGTCTGGTCGGCGTCGTCAATCGGCTCGACCGGCGCGATTTCGCTGCCTTGGAAGGCGACAAGAGCTGCGGCGAGGTGCGTTTCATCTATCGCCTGGCCTATAGTTTCAAGAAGGACGACAAGCTCCTGGCCTCGCGGCTGCCGTTCAACTTCAACGCGGTCTACAGTGCGGCACCCGATGCCGATGGTGGTTGTGTCGGTGTTGCAGGACGCTGGACGCCGCAACTCAATGAGCACGTCGACGCCGGCTGGCTGAGCGGCGGGCCGCTGGAACCGGCCGAGTTGACCTTCAAGCAGCTCGAACTCAATGCACAAATTGTGCGCTTTCCCTCGGGCCAGGAGACCGAGTTCGGCGGGCAGGCCGCCTATCTCATGCGGATATTCGGCATCGATGGCGCTACCGTCAGCGAGAAGCCGCTCGAGAACACGCCGGACATTGGGCGACTTTCGATAGACGCGGCGTTGAAGAAAAAGCTCGCCGACTATGTCAATGCCAATGTCGCGTCGGTCGATCTCGGCGTCTACGAACTCCCCGACGCATTCCTGGCAAAAAAGATCATCTCGTGGTCGACCTTCGGCAGTGCACGGCAGGCCAACCATCCGTTTACGCAAATATTCCAACCCAAGGAACTCGGATCGCTCGATTATTCCTCGATGAAGCTGGTGCGCACGCCGGAGGCGCTGGTCGAGCGGCTGGACAATGGCGCTTGTCAGGGCTGCCATCAGGCGGGTTCCACGGCCGGCTTCCACTTCATCGGCCTCGACGACAAAACGACGTCGCCACTCAACCGCATCGAGGTCGGCATCTCGCCGCATCTCCATGCCGAGATTCCCCGGCGCCAGGCCTGGCTGCGCGCAACGCAACAAGGCAAGGAGCCGAACCGCTACCGGCCGCTGTCCTTCGCACCGCCAGCCACCTGGACCGATACCGGCGACGTCGACTACGCGCCGGCGGAAATGGCGATGCCGTGCCTGATGCCGGAGGACGCTAAGCGTTTCGGCGCGACTTGGGCATGCGGCGGCGGCACGGTCTGCACGCCGCTGGCAACCGCGTCAGGCGTGCGCACCACTCTGGCGCAATGTCTGTTGCCCAAGGACGGCCCAAAAATGTTCTCCGGCCATCCCTGCCTGACCGGGTCGATTGCCAGCAACCAGTCGCAGCCCTTTAATGACCGCTACACGATATCAGGCCAGTTCGCAGCCTTCGCGCCGGGGATTTCGCGGACCGCCTACACCTGCCGGCCACCGAAGATCGGCGTGCCGGCCGGCATCGCTTACCGCGCCTGTGACGACAAGGACCGCAGCTTTGCCGCCTTCAAGAAGGGCAAGCCGATGCCGAATGAAATCTGCGGGCTGGTCGGCGGCAAGAAATTCGACACTTGCGTGGCGACCAACAATTTCGACCAGTGCCTCGGCGGCGCGGTCAATCGCGGCAACCGGCCGGCCTGCTCGGCCGATCATTTCTGCCGCGAGGACTATATGTGCCAGTCGCTGCCGCCGGACACGCCGGGTGCTGCTAAAGTGAAAGGCATCGGCTTCTGCTCGCCGACCTATTTCATCTTCCAGATGCGTATCGACAACCACGCAACACCCTGGGCGAGCGCGACCAGCGTGCCCAGGGACGCGGGGTTCGGCGCGGCCGAGGCGGAGTAGGGGTTCGATTGTCCTGCGCGGCACTTGATACCCAAGTGTCCTGAGGTTCTCTGAACAGGGCCTTTGCCAACCCACCGATTGTTCGGCCACAATCTACCGTCGCTCCAACGGTCACGTGGACTTGGGTGGGTAGCACTTCAACTCGGTATTTGGCTTAGTCGTTTCAGTAAATTCATGGAACCTGCACCTCGATAGCGTCAACGATAGCTATTCCCTCGAAGAGGATTTCGGGCTCTTTCTGATCACGGGCCTTGCCGGCCCAGTACTCGGAAGCCCGATGTAGGCTCACGGAATAAGGTTCACTGTCCTTCATCAGAAGAGCAGCATCCGTTCGGAATACCTTGCCTGTTGCCCGAAGGCTGAAGATCGTAGCGGGTCCGCCCAAGATCTTAGACCACTCCAAAGCTTGGCCCAGTGTGTCGGTTGTCCAGAGGGACTTCATCCTTGAAGGTGCGTCAGCAGCTTCCTTCATACGCACAATTTCCATCAACAGTTCACGGCTTAGGTTCTTGAAATGATTGGCGGTATCCCAAGCCATCTTTGGTAGGGCCGCTGTAGCAAATTCTCCCTTTTGGATTCGAAACAGCAACTCGACGGCTGGCACCATTTGCTGCTTTCCGTTGATTGGAACGCTAAAAGCCACTGGCCGTTCGAAGGAACCGAAGAATGAATTGTGAGCAGGCCCGGCTTCAATGATTGATCCTACGGTCATAGCCGGACGCTCGTTGTAGGTCAGAGCCGTGCGCGCAACGTGGAATAATTCGACATCCACAACACGTTCCAGCATTTTCGCGCCTCAGCCAGGACCGCTGTTTATCATACGCCAATATTCGTTGATCTCGGTTTCAAACCAGCCTGAGGCTTCGGTGTCCGTCCCGACATTCGATCGGAAGTTCAGGTAGTGTGAAAAATGCTTTCCCTCTAGCCAGGTCTTGAAGGTGCCAAAATTGGGATAGTGCCCGGCCTTCTTCTGGTAGCCGGTTTCGCGCATCCACTCGAGCGCCAGACGCTCGATTGCTTCCTTCGCATCTGCTTTCTTGTGCATCATCGATCCGACCGGAGAAGCTGGCGGCCAACTGCGGTAATGACAGGTCCACCTAGCATTTGCTTAGCAACGCCCAGGTTGATGAGGTGCTCCAGATCCTTGGCGTCAACACTCAGGGCCATTCCACCTCTCTCCATCACTTTGAGAGCTTCGAGCTGTGAACTCGTAAGATTACTTTTGGTCAATCCCACCAGCCATCTCCTCCAGCTTCGGGCCACCCACCGCATCCAGTTTAGCCTCGAGTTCCGTCAGGAGCGGGTCCAACACCTCAACAACTTGCTGAGGGCCCTCCAAGAGTTCGGGAAGGTTGGGCCGAACATATCGCAGTAGAGAGTCGTTCAGGATAGGATAGCTTCCACGAAGAGCTTTCGCCAGAATTTCTGATGAGAACTCTACGATGCGCGCGCCCGAATACATGTCCCCGCCACCGCCGACATCGAACCGAAGCCCGTTTGCAATACGAACGTCCTTGGGAATATCCCAATATCTTGTACGAGCGATTTCCGTTCGATCAAATAAGTTACGAAGACGCACCGCATTGATCGCCTCTTTCGAGGACTCCGCCAGAGAAGCGAGTGATGTTACCTGCACATTTGTTAAGTTCGCAGCCTCAACTGCCCCGCTCTGGAATCCTTTTTCGCAAAGGATGATCCCTCGGTCAGCGCCGCATTCTGCAACGATCTGTCTCAAGCCCATGACGTGCAGCTTTGTGACAGGAGTGCTCCAGTGCTTGCACTCGACAAGCCACTTTATCTCAAATCCTCCTATGTCGATCGTTACAAACACGTCAATATCGTGTGGTGTTCTTACACCTTGAAGCCTGACGTCCGTGGCTGCCCTCAACCCAAGTGATCGGAAGAACTCGGCGGCCTCTTCCTGGTATTGCCTCCAGTCGGGAACCATGGCGCGTCTTCCCGTTAAATTGCTTGCATCCAGTTAGAGGCGGTAACCCTCGGGGTAGTCAAGCCAATGGGCAACGCCTCTTGGCATCAGGCTTCGCGTCTCTTGGACAGTAAAACACTACAGCGGAATGTTGTCGTGCTTCTTCCAGGGGTTCTGCATATCCTTGTTGCGCAGCATTCTGAGCGCGCGCGCAATACGGCGGCGGGTCGAGTGCGGCATGATCACCTCATCGACATAACCGCGTTCGGCGGCGACGAAGGGCGACAGGAAGCGATCCTCGTAGGTCTTTGTATGGGCTGCGATCTTTTCGGCGTCACCAATGTCCTTGCGGTAGATGATCTCGACCGCGCCTCTGGCGCCCATGACCGCGATCTGCGCCGTCGGCCAGGCATAATTCATGTCGCCGCGCAGATGTTTCGACGCCATCACGTCATAGGCGCCGCCATAGGCTTTGCGGGTGATGACGGTGATCTTCGGCACGGTCGCTTCGGCATAGGCGAAAAGCAGCTTGGCGCCATGCTTGATCAGCCCGCCATATTCCTGCGCGGTGCCGGGCAGGAAGCCCGGCACATCGACGAAGGTGACGATCGGGATCGAGAAACAATCGCAAAAACGCACGAAGCGCGCCGCCTTGCGGCTGGCATCGGAATCGAGCACGCCGGCCAGCACCATCGGCTGGTTGGCGACGAAGCCGACCGTGCGGCCTTCGACGCGTCCGAAGCCGGTGACGATGTTCTTGGCGAAGCTCTGCTGGATTTCGAAGAAGTCACCTTCATCGGCGACCTTCAGGATCAGCTCCTTGATGTCGTAGGGCTTGTTGGCGTTGTCGGGGATCAGCCGGTCGAGCGACAAATCATGGTCGGTGACCGACTGGTAGCATTCGATCTCGGGAATGTCAGATGTGTTCGACGCAGGCAGCAGATCGACCAGCCGGCGCATCTGCAAAAGCGCCTCGACGTCATTGTCATAGGCGCCGTCGGCGATCGAGGATTTCGTCGTGTGCACCGAGGCGCCACCGAGGCTTTCTGCGGTCACCGTCTCGTTGGTGACAGTCTTCACCACATCCGGGCCGGTGACGAACATGTAGGAGGTGTCGCGCACCATGAAGATGAAGTCGGTCATGGCGGGCGAATAGACGTCGCCGCCGGCGCACGGGCCCATGATCACCGAAATCTGCGGAATGACGCCGGAGGCCAGCACATTGCGCTGGAAGATCTCGGCATAGCCGCCAAGGGCGGCCACGCCCTCCTGGATGCGCGCGCCACCGGCATCATAGAGCCCGATGATCGGCGCGCGGTTGCGCAGCGCCATCTCCTGCACCTTGATGACCTTTTCGGCATGGGCTTCCGACAGCGACCCGCCGAACACAGTGAAATCCTTGGCGAAAAGGTAGACCGGGCGACCGTTGACCGTGCCCCAGCCGGTGACGACACCGTCGCCGGCGATCTTCGTCTTCTCCATGCCGAAATCGGTCGAGCGATGCTCGACATACATGTCGAATTCCTCGAACGAACCCTCGTCGAGAAACACCTCGATGCGCTCTCGCGCCGTGAGTTTGCCCTTCTTGTGCTGGGCATCGATGCGCGCCTGCCCGCCACCCATGCGGGCGATCTCACGCCGGCGCTCGAGTTCCTTCAGCACGTCCTTCATCGCTCGGTCCCCAGTGGAAGCTGCTTTGTGGTAATGATGCCCGCCAGGGAGCGCAAGCGTTGGCTTTTGACCGGTTTTTGCTGCACTGCAACATGACACCCCTTGCATTCCGAGGCGAACTCAGCCATATGCAGCCCATAGGCGCTTGGGCCGGGAGATTCCGGCCTTCTCGACAAATGAGACTGGTTGCGTCTGTTTTCCCTCTTTCCGGCAAATCGGTAAGGCGGCGAAAAAAGCCCCGTGGCATGATGCCTGCGGGCACGACAGCGCAGCCGAGTGGACGATACCGTCCGCCCGCCTTGTCGTTCCATATCAAATTTTTCGACGGCAGGTTGCGCCCTGCCGCCATTGATGTTTGCGGCCATAGAGCCGCGTGAAAGAAGATTATTTTGACCAACGAAAACACATTGCCCGGCAACGACACCGCGGAACTCACCGGTTTCGCAGCGCTGGGAATTACCGGTGCGCTGCTCAAGGCCACCCACAATGCCGGCTTCACCGAGCCGAAGCCGATCCAGATGCAGGCCATCCCGCCGCAGCTGGAAGGCCGTGACATTTTCGGCATCGCGCAGACGGGCTCCGGCAAGACCGCGGCCTTTGCGCTGCCGATCCTGTCGAAGATCATCGCGCTCGGCACCAAGCGCCGTGCCAAGACGGCCCGTGCGCTCATCCTGGCGCCGACGCGCGAACTTGCCGTGCAGATCGAAGACACCATCAAGATCCTCGCAAAAGGCCAGCATGTCTCCACCGCACTGGTGCTGGGCGGCGTCTCGCGCTTCAGCCAGGTGAAGAAGGTTGCTCCTGGCGTCGACATCCTGATTGCCACGCCCGGCCGTTTGACCGACCTGGTGCGCGAGGGCGACCTCATCCTCTCCGACACCAAATGGCTGGTTCTGGACGAGGGCGACCGCATGCTCGACATGGGCTTCATCAACGACGTCAAGCGCATCGCCAAGGCGACCGCGCCCGACCGCCAGACGGCGCTGTTCTCGGCCACCATGCCGGACGAGATCGCCGAACTGGCCAAGGGTCTCTTGAAGAACCCCGTCCGCATCGAAGTCTCGCCGCAAAGCACCGCGGCGGCCGAGATCGTGCAGGGTGTCGTCTTCGCCCGCACCAAGCAGAAGCGTCAGGTTCTGTCGACCATGCTCGCCGATGAGGCGATGAAGTCCGTCATCATCTTTTCGCGCACCAAGCATGGCGCCGACCGGGTGACCAAGGACCTCGAACGCGATGGTTTCAAGGCCGCCGTCATCCATGGCAACAAGTCGCAGAACGCCCGTCAGAAGGCGCTCAACGATTTCCGTGAGGGATCGGTGCGCATTCTCGTCGCGACCGACATCGCGGCGCGCGGCATCGACGTGCCCGGCATCAGCCATGTCGTGAATTTCGACCTGCCGGACGAGGCCGAAAGCTATGTCCACCGCATCGGCCGCACCGGCCGCAACGGCATGGACGGCATCGCGATCACGCTTTGCGATCCTTCGGAAAACAGCAAGCTGCGCCAGGTCGAGCGCATCATCCGCACCAAGCTGCCGATCGTTGCCGACCATCTCGGCAGCCCCGATCCGCAGCGCAATCCGGCTGAAAAGAACGAGCGCTTCGAGCCGGCCAATGATCGCAACGACCGCAATGGCCGTCGCGACGGCAGGCGGCCGGGCGGTGAGAACAAGGGCAACGGCTTTGGCAAGAAGCGCTTCGGCGACAAGCCGGCCTTCGCCGGTGAGCGCAAGCCGGAAGGCGCCAAGCCCTTCAAGGGCAACAACAAACGCCGCTTCGGCGGCAAGCGTCCGGCGGCGCGCGCTGCCTAAACGAAGCGTCGTGACGATTGGCCAAGCCTTGGCGCCTGGCTGGTTGCCTGACCGATAGAGAAAGGGCGGTTGAAGCGATGCTTCAGCCGCCCTTTTTGTCTCCGAACCTTACTTCGCGACCGCCTCGATCCAGACGGCAATCCGTTGCGCCAGGAAGGCCGTGGTCGACGGCGACAGCGCGTCGCCTGCGATGACGTGATTGTCGGGATCGCCAGTGCTTTCGATCGGGACCAGCTCATGCGCGCCACCCCAGCGCCCGGCGATCTCACGCGTGCGGTCCGGCCGCACCACTTTGTCCATATCCGAGAAGATGAACAAAGCCGGGATATCAGCCTTCTCCACCGGCGCGCCATAGGCAAGTTCCGTCAGCGCCTGCATCGGCAGCGTCGCGGCAACCGGATATTTGGTGGTCCAGAATTTCTCGTGCAGCGCGTTGCGCGCCACGAAACTGCGCTCCTTGCCGATCACCAGTTCGGCAATCTGCTTGCCCCACGGCATGGTCAGGAGCTCGGCGCCGGATGCCTTGACGCCGAAATTGGGCGAGATGAACGCAATCGCCGCCACCCCATCCGATGCACCGGGCTGTGTTGCCGCCCATGCCGCCAGCGAGCCGCCGGTCGAGGTCGAGATGACGACCACCTTGTCGCCGATCGCCCGGCCGATGGCGAGCGCTTCCTCATAGTCGTTGATCCAGGAATTGATGCTGCCTTGCGCCATTGCCGCGCCGTCCTGCCCGTGACCGGTGAGGCGGGTGTAGAAGAGGTTGGCGTCGAGCTGGTCGGCCACGTCGTCGGGCAGGGGGCGGACCTCGCCCTTCGAAGCCGAGAAGCCGTGGATATAGACGATCGACAGCGGCGTCTTGGCATGCACCATCGGGTTGGCCCAGACGATCTCCTTCTCCAGCCCGTCGCGGATACCGGGCACGGCAGCTTCCACCTTTGCCACATAGGCCTGCGGATCGTCACCGATGACGGACGGATCGAAGCGGATCGTGGCGTCTACGGGAACGCGTGGGCCGAAGACGAAAGCCAGAGCAAGAACGGCGATCAGGCCCAGCACAGCAAGCACGATCCGTCGCCCCATTGCAGACTCCACGCAACAACAACAAACCTATGGTGGTGGCCATGACCAGGCAACGGCCGTCCGGGCAACCACACCACCAATCCTGTGGGCATCCTATATGTTGGGCGGCTTGCGCTCGTAATGCAGCGGCCTTGCCTTCCAGCTGGTCGTCAAGATGATCACCCACCGGGTGATCGGCCTGGGCAACAAAGCGAGAAACTTCAGCGGCCAGCTCGTGCGGTATGGAAAGGTGACTTCGAAGCCACCGGACTTAATTGCCTTCACCATGCGGCGCGTCGCCCGGCTGACCGGCATCAGGCCCGGCATCGGCAGCATGTTCTTTTCGGTCAGCGGCGTGTCGACAAAACCGGGGTTTATCACCTGGACGCGGATGTTCATCTTGTCGAAGTCATATTTCAGCGACTCGGCCAAGATGTTGATCGCCGCCTTGGTGCCGCCATAGGCGGCCGTGGTCGGCCAGCCGAAATAGGCGGTGACCGATCCGACGAGCACGACATGGCCGCGCGATCGCACGCGCATATGCTCCACAACCGGCACCAGCCCGTTGATGATGCCGAAATAGTTGACCTCGAAGGACTTGCGAAAGTCGCTGACGACGAGAGCCTCTCCAGGCGTCGAAATGTAGTTCCCCGCATTGAAGACGGCGAGCACGATCGGGCCGAGCTCCTTCTCGATCGCGGCGACCGTTCTTGCCATGCGCGGTTCGTCGGTGACATCGCAGGGAAAAGCCTTGACGCTGCCCGGCATCTGCGCGGTCTCGACGATGAGCGTGTCGATCGGATCGTCGTCCAGTGCCGTTACCGCCACCGCATAGCCCTGGGATGCCAGATCCCTGGCCAGCGAGCGGCCAATGCCGCTCGAGCCGCCCGTGACCCAGGCGACGCCGTGTTTCGGATCGGCCCGATAGAGTGTCATGCTGCGCCCTGCCGAGTTTGTTGGTGCCTTGCTCTAGCGGTCAGGAAATCGAATGAAAAGAGTGCTTTTCGACCGCAGACACAAATGAGCTGTGCGATATCGAGCCCGGTCTAGATCGCAGTGCCTGAAATGCGACTGGACCAGACGAATTCTTGCCTTGAAACCGAAGCTTCGGGTTTCTAGGGTTTCGGCGCACGCACACAAGGAATCCCGAATGCCCCGTTCTGTGATCGACGCGATCGGCAACACGCCTCTGATCCGCCTCAACAAAGCTTCCGAAGAAACCGGCTGCGAGATCCTGGGCAAGGCCGAATTCATGAATCCGGGGCAATCGGTCAAGGATCGCGCCGGCCTGTTCATCATCCGGGACGCCGAACAGCGCGGCCTGTTGAAGCCGGGCGGTGTCATCGTCGAGGGGACGGCCGGCAACACCGGCATCGGGCTGACGCTGGTCGCCAAGGCGCTGGGTTATCGCACGGTCATCGTCATTCCCGATACGCAGAGCCAGGAAAAGAAGGACACCATCCGGTTGCTCGGTGCCGAGCTGATCGAGGTGCCGGCGGTGCCCTACAAGAACCCCAACAACTACGTGAAACTGTCGGGACGGCTGGCCGAACAGATGGCCAGGAGCGAGCCGAACGGTGCCATCTGGGCCAACCAGTTCGACAATGTCGCCAACCGAGATGGACATATCCGCACCACGGCCGAGGAAATCTGGGCTCAGACCGGCGGCAAGGTCGACGGTTTCGTCTCGTCGGTCGGTTCCGGCGGCACGCTGGCCGGCGTTGCTTTCGGGCTGAAAGCCAGGAGCAAGGATGTGAAGATTGCGCTCGCTGATCCGCTGGGCGCCGCGCTCTACAGTTTCTACACCAGTGGCGAGTTGAAATCCGAGGGCAGTTCGATCACCGAAGGCATCGGGCAGGGGCGCATCACCGCCAATCTCGAAGGGTTCAGACCGGACTTCTCCTTCCAGATCAAGGACGAGGACGCGCTGCCGATCGTCTTCGACCTCATCCAGGAAGAGGGCCTGTGCGTCGGCGGCTCGACCGGCATCAACATTGCCGGCGCCATCCGGCTGGCCAGGGAATTGGGTCCTGGCCACACCATCGTGACCATTCTTTGCGACTACGGCACGCGCTACCAGTCGAAGCTGTTCAACCCGGAATTCCTGCGCGAGAAGAACCTGCCTGTACCGGGCTGGATGGAGCTGCAGAGCAAGATTTCGGTGCCTTTCGAAAAGGTTGCGTGATGGCGCACAAGACGGAAGCGCTGTTTCGCGACGATGCCTATCTCAGCACGGCGGACGCGACGGTCGTTGCCGTCAATGATCGCGGCGGCATCATTTTCGATCGGACGATCTTCTACGCCACCTCGGGCGGCCAGCCAGGCGATACCGGCTATCTCGAACGCGCCGATGGCAGCCGCATCGCAATTGCGGCCACCATCACGGGTGAGACCAAGGACGAGATCATCCATGTGCCGGCGCCGGAGCAGGCGGCACTGGCGCTAGGCGAGAAGATCAAACTCGCGATCGACTGGGAGCGCCGGCATCTCCTGATGCGCATGCACGCGGCCTGCCACCTGCTTACAGTCGTTTGCCCATTTCCGATCACGGGTGCGGCGGTTTCCGAGGATGACAGCCGCGTCGATTTCGACATTCCGGACGCCAGCTTCTCGAAGGAAGAGGTGACCGCGCGCCTGATGGATCTGGTGCGCGCCGATCATCCGATTTTCACCAGGCTGATCAGCGATGAGGAACTCGCCGCGAATCCCGGCCTGGTGAAGTCGAAGAACGTCCGGCCGCCGGTCGGCACTGGCAAGATCCGCCTTGTCTGCATCGGTGACAATGCTTCGGTGGACAGCCAGCCCTGTGGCGGCACGCATGTCAAAAGCACTGGCGAAATCGGTGAAATCCACATCGGCAAGATCGAAAAGAAGGGCCGCGAAAACCGGCGCTTCCGCATCCGCTTCGGCCCGATGCCGGCGGCCTGAGGTCAGACAGTGGTCGGCCTGCTACAATTCTTCAGGCGGCCGTGAGACACCTTACGCAAGGTGTCGGAAACTGGAAGGCGGTCTCTCCACCCAGGCTTCGATCTGCTCGGTGACGAACTTCGCCGCCTGATGGTGGATGAAATGACCGGCGCCGGGCAGAGCTATCAGCGCGGTCACATTGTCGACCTCGCGGTACGTGCCATCGAAAGCGCTGACGGGAACATAGGGATCGTCGGTGCCAAACAGGACCAGGGTCGGTGCCTTGACGAGTGGCAATTGCCCCAGACTTGGCACCTTGCCGAGCGGAATGTTGGCTCTGTAATAACCCAGCATTGCTTCCGGACTGGATCGCCGCAGCGAGTCCGTCAGCGCCTGCCTATCCTGCGGATCGGCGACCCAGGTAGCAAGGTCGTCGATGTTCAGCATCTGGGCTGCGCCGGGTACCTGGAAGCTGCGTATGTAGGCGATCATCTCGGCATTGGCCGGATCGGCAATGGCGTTGAGATGATTGCGCGGATGCGGCGTCGACAGCAGGACGAGATGGCGCACGACCTGCGGCGCGCGTATGGCAAGCCACCATGCAACGATGCCACCCCAGTCGTGGCCGACAATGGCGGCCTGGGTCAGCTTTTCCGCGGCCAGAACGGCCAGCACGTCGTTGACCAGGTTTGCCAGCACATAGTTGCCGTAGCCCTGCGGCGCATCGCTTTGCCCATAGCCCCGCAGGTCGGGCGCAATCACGCGGTAGCGGCCGCAAAGTGCTTCCAACTGCCGGCGCCAACCCATGCCGTGATCCGGAAAGCCGTGCAGAAACACAATCGGCGGGCCAGAGCCCGCCGCCGTGTAGTGCAGTTTGACGTTGCCGTTTACGGCAAACTTCGATTCAAACGCCACTTCCAGTTCAGTCAATTGCAATCCATTCGACGCCGCGGTCCGAACTCGGCAGCCCGAACCGCTAGGTTACATCTTGACTTCGAGGCGCAGGAACGGCCCGTTGAACGTCTGGGTGCTCTTATCGGAGAGCTGGAGAAGATTGTGCCACTGCTCGACCCGATAGCCAGCAGTGAACGTGGTGTTGTCCCATGGCTTGAAAGTCACGCCACCGGAAAGGTCGACATTGGTCACCACTTCGCTGGAATGCTGGCTTTCGCTTGCATTGATGGTCTGATCGATCGGATCAGGCGGGATAGCGCCCGGATCGTGCTGCGTCGCGCTCAGGCTGATCTTGTTCGTGCGCCGGCCCCACATGGCCGAACCGGAAACCGCGCCAGTCAGACCCCATGTCTCGCCCAAGGGATAATAGACTTCTGCGCCGAGGCGAGGACCGATGCCGTAAAATTCGGACGAGCCGAGCTTGTCGGCGCTGCCGGACTTGTCCGCCGGATTATCCCGGGTAATGCCTTCGTGCAGGCTGATTTCCTCCTTGGAGTGCAGCAGCCGCAAGCCGCCGAAGAAGCGGATGTCGGCGCTTTGTGCCTGGACGTGCTTGCCGATATCGAAGTCCAACGTCTGAAAATTGTAGCTGTTTCCAAACGAAAGATTGACGTTGCCGGGGTCGCTGCCCGTTATCGGTATGTCAAAACTGGTGTCATTATCCTGCCCTGCATGAAAGGACCCGGCGAGGCGCCAGTCGACATCCGGAGAAATCGCTTTGGTCAGCGCGACCGATCCATAGAGATCGCCAAAGCCGTTGTTGCTGCCTAGTTTGTCCGTGGTGTCACCAAGCTTGTCGACGTTGGACTGATAGACCGCGCCTTCGAAGGCAATCTTGATGCGGGAATCGACCACTGCTGGATCAATTGCCTGCGCATCGGCGGCATGGGCCGCAACCACACCAACAGATGTCACCGAAGCAGCCGACGCTGCAACAGTAGCAAGAAGCTTGCTTGAAACGTGATTTCGCATTTTTCCCCGCCTGGAAACAAATCAATAGTTATTAGCCCACTCGCACATTACCGCAGCGGTACCCCGCGAGATAGCTGTTATAATAATTTGCTCGGCAGTGTTACGCGTTTGCCACAGATGGCTTTTTCTCCCCGAGAATCAAATAAGATAGCCGCGGGTTTTGTAGGCGAATGTTAGCGCGACGCCTGTGGCGTTCGGGACTGCCGGGGGGAGCATTGATGGACAATCAGGCGCAGATCGAAAGCGTTCTCAACAACCTCGTCTATGCACTTTTTGCCCAAAGCGGGCAGATGGAAACGAATGGAAGGGCTGGCAGTCTCGGCAACCTGATTGTTTTCGACAACCCGGAAGCCGTTGACACCATCGTCAAGGCGCCGGAGCTCTTCCGCAAGAATTTCTCCCTGATCTCGGCTCTCGGTTTCAGCCGCTTCAACACCAATGGCGAGGATTGGTCGGTTCGGCGCGCCATCACCCAGGATACCTACCTGGCGGCAGCCAGGCCGGCGCAGCAGCACCCGATGGCAGAGCTCTACGCCGCCGGTCTTGCCGGGAGTGACGCAACGCTGCCCTCCATCCAGCAAGCTCTGTTCGCGGCGTCGATGACGATATTTTACCGGGCTTTCGGCCTTGTTCCCGATATGGCAGCGACGCTCTTGCTGCTCGACAGGGTCCGCGACGTGCTGAGGCGCCTCCAATATTATTCCTGGGTATCGCCGACGAGCGTCGAGCGCACGAATGTCATCCAGGAAGCCCGCGCGGTTGTTGCCGATTTCACATCGCTGCTGATGGCGGACTCCCGGGCGGCCGCTGAGATGGACCGCTTCAGGGATCTGGCCTCCGACCTGGAGGACTTCTCACCGGTGGAGGAGTTCGTCATGAATTTCTTCGCTGGCGTCGAGACGACGGTGACCACCGCGCTTTGGGTGATCGATCGGCTGGGTGCCAACCTGCAGGTGCAGGAGCGTATCCATGCGGAGGTTCTCTCGGGCGAGGCACAAACGCCGTACACCGATTGCATGATCAACGAGACGATGCGCTATTTCCCGCCGATACCGTTCCTGACCCGGGAAGTCGGCGCCGATACGGTTCTCGACGGCCAGAAACTCTATGCCGGGCAACTGATCATGGTATCGATCGTCGGCGTGCACCAGAATCCAGCCTTCTGGTCAAACCCGCGTGTCTTCGACGCCAGCCGCAGGGAATTCCTCGAGAACAGCTTTGATCGACGGGCCTTTATTCCCTTCCTTACCGGACCGCGCATGTGTGGTGGCGCGCGCCTCGGCCGGCTGGAAGTCAGGGAGGCGGTCCTCGCCATTGTGCGGCAGTTCGCTTTCAGCCGGGCCGACGATGTGATCCGGTTCGACTATGCGTTGGCCTTGCGCCCGGCGCAGGGGTCTTCGGTCAGTGTTTCGAGGCGATGAGGCGCCAGCGTTAGGCGTGGTCCTGCCAGAACCGCCTGACGTAGTCCCCAAACTGACGTTTGATCATGGTCTTGAGCTCGACATCATGCGCATAGCGCATGCTTGTCGATATGGTTTTTGATTTCAATTCGAAGTCTGGGAACCAGTTGCCCATCGTGGCGGAAGCGCTTTCCTGCTGGTTTGCGATAAAGTCCTCGTAGCAGACCTCCGCCACCCTGCGCCGATCAAGGGCGTTCAGGTAGTTTTTCCACCTGATCTCGCTATCGAGAATATACTGGGCGGTATCCCTGACAACCCTCTCGGTCAAAGTTGTTACTGTGGGAATTCCAGGCAGTGTCTCCTGGCTGTCGAACGGTTGGCCCGTATGCAGCATCGAGAGCAGGCTTATGGTCTGATCGACCTTGTTTCTCCTGGAGAGGAAGACATAGAACGAGTTGCCGTTGTCATCGCCGATTGAACTGCGCGCGAATGGCAGGTTTTCAAAGAAGATCTTGGCGGCGAATACGCCGTTCTCCGTCCTTTTCGCCAGAAGATGGCGACCATAGGCCGGCGCCTGCTGATTGAGTTTTTCAAGGTCCATGGTGTCGTCAGCCGACCACCGTCTCATCAGCGGCAAGGCGTACTGCCACTGAAAATACTCCGTCGGCATTCCCAGGCCGAACTGCCGCAAGACCTGACAATAGGAATGCCCCGCCGTTCGCGGTGTCGTGCAGATGAGGATTTTGGCAGGGTTTTCGATGGAGCTCTGGCGATCATGGGTCGCGGTGACATATTCGCTGTACAAATCGTCGAAATGCATTTCCGAAACCAACCCCACCACGACACGCCAGTTTTTCAAGCGGCAGACAGAAATCCCAGGATGAGCAGAGCCTGGTCCAGTGTCATCAGCGATGGCGGATCGCCCGCATCGATGTTGTCCACAAGCCACAGATCAGGCCGTGCCAGCCGCGTACGCTCGATGGCCCGCCGGTCGATGACTTGGCTATCGCGACCGTATAGCAGCAGGATGCGGGCGTCGATCTTGGCGGCGATTGGGAAGAGATCGTATTCGCGGCCGGCGAGGGCGCCGAAATTTCCCGTCGTGGCCGGGTCGTAGGCGAGCCGGAAGCCATCGGGACCGGCGGTGATCCGGTTCTCGACATAGCGGTTGAACACCGAGTCCTCGACCGGGCCCATGGCCGCTCTGGTGGCGCTTAGATAGTCCCTGGCCGCCGTGCGGGTGTCGAACGCAAGCGTACTTTCCCTGAGGACTTCGTGTCTCATCGCGTCAACCTTCGGTCCGCCGAGCATGGGGACGTCATTGAGAATGATTCTCGCGGCCTTGGAGCGGGTCATCTGCAGAAACAGCAGCAAAATCGTACCGCCCCACGACGTGCCGATGAAGTGGTTCTCCGTACCAGCGAACTCGCCGAGCGCGCGCAGGCATTTGGAGTAGACGTTGATGTCGTATCCCGACCCCAGATAGGCACTGCGCCCGCGCCCCAGCAAATCGGGGCAGATAACCAGGAAGCCATTGCGGCACAGGAAGGTGGCGAGGAAATCGAAGTCGGCACCATTGCCGGTGAAGCCGTGCAGGCAGAACACCGTTGCGCGCGGCGTGCCGGCCGGTCGCCAGATGCGCACGAACATTGCGGCATAGCGGTCATCCAGCCGGATGAGGATTTCTTGCGTCAGCGCCTCGGCGAAGCCGGCCGGATCCATCAGGCGTTGCGCTTGCGGACGGCACGCTTGACCGAGCCGCGGTTGTCGATGAAGTCGCGCTTCCAGAATACCGATTTGTCCAGGTTGATGCGCTTGGCTTCCTTGATCATCGGCAGAATGTGGGACGAAGACCGCGCCGCCAGCACCGTCACCGCGGTGGCGTCGCCGCCGGGGAAGGGGTTGAGCGGCCCACCATTCGTCGCCCAGGCTTCGGCTATTTCGCGGCTGGTCTGGATCCAGCCAACGTAAGCGACGATGGCGTCGTCGATCGAGCCGATCATATGGGTCTGCTGATCCAGCTGATAGCGCAGCGTCTTCACCATCAGGCCGAATTCGTAGCCGTCAAAAGGCGGATAATGCGCGATGAAGTTGCAAACGAGTCCCAGCGAAACCGGATTGCTGGGAATACGGGAAAACAGAAGATTGCTCATGCCGAGATTATTGACCCCGCCCACCCCAGATCATAACGATCAATCCGTACTCGCCACGAAACACGAAAACAATCGGAATCAACGGACCGCAGCGGCCGGTCGCGTCGCGTATCCAAAGCGAATGTCGAGTGCTCGAACGCATCCAAATTGCCAAGCTAAACAAAGTTTTGCCGAACATGAGCAGGAGAACGAGAATGGCCGAGGACAGCCCTTTCACAGTCGACGCGGATTGGCTGCAGGCGCGCCTCGGTCAGCCGGGCCTGACCGTTGTCGACGCATCCTGGTACCTGCCTGCGCAAAAGCGCGACGCGCGGGCCGAATATGAAGCGGCCCACATTCCAGGCGCCCGCTTCCTGGATCAGGACGCGGTTTCTGATCCCCACGCTGCTTTGCCGCACACGCTGCCTTCGCCTCAGCATTTCGCGCAATATGTTGGTTCGATGGGCGTGTCCGCCGACGACACCATTGTCGTCTATGACGGTCCCGGCTTTTTCTCGGCACCCCGAGCCTGGTGGATGTTCCGGATCATGGGTGTTTTCCAGACCTATATTCTGGATGGCGGGTTCGACGCCTGGAAGGCGGCCGGCCGGCCGGTGACGGCCGAGCCGACGAAGATCGCGCCGAGCGTGTTTCATGCCGATTTCGACGCCGGCCGCGTCGCCAGTCTCGCCGATATGCGCCGGATCGTCGAGACCGGCGCAAGCCAGATTGCCGATGCCCGTGGATCCGGCCGCTTCACCGGTGCCGAGCCCGAGCCCCGCGCGGGTATCCGCTCCGGTCATATGCCGGGCGCGCGCAATGTGCCGTACTCAGCACTGTCGGAAAACGGCATGCTGTTGTCGAAGGACCGTTTGCGCAAAGTGATCGAGGACGCCGGCATTGACCTGTCGAAGCCCGTCGTCACATCTTGCGGCTCTGGTGTTACGGCTGCGGTGGTTACGCTGGCGCTGGAGACGCTTGGCCATACCGACAACAGGCTTTATGACGGCTCATGGACCGAGTGGGGCGGGCTCTCCGACACGCCTGTCGTGACCGGCCCCGCCAAGACCGGCAAGGAATGAACGCGATGGAAAACGGTGTGCTGCAGGACATTGAAGTCACGGTGACTTTTCTTGAAATGCATGCCCCTCCTGCCATCTCGCCGCCAGTGCCCTACAACCGCCAGGTCGCGCTGCTGAAGACCAAGGATATTCCCTTGCATTTCTATCGCTATTTGATGGACCGGGTCGGGCGCAAATGGCACTGGGTTAATGTTCTCAGGCTGGACGATGACGAGCTTGCGGCCGGCATCCACCGTGAGGACCGCGACATCAGGGTGCTTTATCTCGACGGCGCGCCGGCCGGCTTCTTCGATCTCAAGCCGCATCTGCCTGATGAGGTCGAGCTTGCCTATTTCGGCATGATGGAACATGCCACTGGGCAAGGCATTGGCCGCTGGTTCCTGGGCTCGGCGATTTCAGCCGCTTGGTCGCATGGGCCGAAACGGGTGACGGTGCAAACCTGCACGCTTGACCATCCGGCGGCTCTGCCGCTCTACCAGAAACTCGGTTTCAGGCCGGTCGCGCAGAAGAAAGAGGTCGTGCATCCGCTGCCTTTCGCCGAGCGCTCGGCCAGCGTCATGCGGCCCTGATTTCAGCCGGAATCCGAGATCAGCCGGAACCTGAACCGTTCGTTCATCGCTGCTTCAGCCTGCCTTTGGCATGTTGCCCGCATCATCAATGCGGCAGAGGCCGAAGGAGAAAAGACATGCTGACACGCCGTACCCTTGCCGCCGCGCTGATCGCCGCGATTGCCATGCCGAGCCTTGCCGCCGCCCAGGCGACGACGCCCTCGGCCGAGACGATCGAGCGCAAGCTCGAGGCGGCGCCCCGGGTGAAGCTGCGGCCGAACGAGCGCGTCACCATCCGCGAATTCAAGCGCCGGCCCGATTTGCGCCGCATGGCGCGCTCGATCGACATCCAGTCGATCAATTTTGCCTTCGGCTCGGCCGCCATCTCCAATTCGCAATACGACAAGATCGAAAACATCGCCGACGCGCTGCAACGCATCCTGCGCCGCGATCCTGGTGCGCGCGTGCTGATCGAGGGGCACACCGATGCCGTAGGCTCCTTCCAGTCGAACCAGATTCTGTCCGAACGGCGCGCTGCTTCGCTGAAACGCACGCTGGTGCGCGAATTTGGCGTGCCCGGCTATGCCTTGGAAACCGTGGGTTACGGCGAGGAGTTCCTGCTCGTGCCGACGCAGAACGAAAACTGGCAGAACCGCAGGGTCACATTGCGGCGCTTTGACGATTTCATCCGGTGATCCGGAGCTCTGCCAACTTTAGTTAGCCGGTTTAGATTGTTGGCATGGCGCCATCACAGGTGCTTTTGATCTATGCGAGGGACTGATCACGAACATCGGGTCGGTCCCTCGATTCTTGGCAGGAATCGGGTGGGAAGCATCGGCTCGAGTAGATAATTTCCGGCCGACAACACCGGAGATTTCACGATGACCATTCAGTTCAAGGCGCTACCCACCGACCATGTCAGGGCACTGCAGGGCGGTGGTCCCGATTCATACGGCCAGACGCCCGAACGCAGGATTTCAGACGGTGACGGCATGCCTTGCCGGCATTGCCTGAAGAACATCGCTGCTGGCGATGCTTATCTCATCCTTGCTTACCGCCCCTTTCCGGAGCTTCAGCCCTATGCCGAAACCGGCCCGATCTTCCTGCACGCCGAGCAGTGCGAGCGTGCGGCCGCGACCGAAGAACTTCCCGAGATTCTCGAAGGCCCGGACTACATCGTGCGCGGCTATTGCAAGGACGACCGCATCGTCTACGGCAGTGGCGGTGTCATCCCGACCGAGGCAATCATTGCGCGGGCCGAGATGCTGTTCGAACGCGACGACATTGCCTACGTGCATGTCCGCTCGGCGCGCAACAACTGCTATCAGTGCCGGATTGAACGGGCCTGAACCACAAGGATTGCGGTCAGGAAAGCTGTCGTACTCCCGTCGCATAGATGCGATAGAAAGCGACTGTCGATCGATTGGCCGACCGCGGATGAACCGGCGGCAATCTCGATATCGAGGAAGCGGGGCTTTGGCTCCGCTTTTTTGTTGCCTGCGTTTACCAGGCAAGAAAAAACCCGCCGGCACGGGCCGGCGGGCTGATAGGAGGAAACTCTCGTAGTTCAGCTTATGCAGCCAGAACAGCTTTCGGCTCGACCAGTTCGTAGCCGAGCGCTTCGGCTACCGCGCGATTCGTGATCTTGCCCTTGTGGACATTGAGGCCGTTGCGCAAATGATGATCGTCGACCAGCGCCTTGAGGCCCTTGTCGGCGAGTTGCAGGCCATAGTGCAACGTCGCGTTGTTGAGGGCATGGGCCGAGGTGACCGGAACGGCGCCTGGCATGTTGGCGACGCAATAGTGGATGACGCCGTCGACCTCGTAGGTGGGCTCGGCGTGAGTCGTCGCATGCGAGGTCTCGAAGCAGCCGCCCTGGTCAATGGCGACGTCGACCAGCACCGAGCCCTTCTTCATGCCCGACAGCATCTCGCGGGTGACGAGCTTGGGTGCCGCGGCACCCGGGATCAGCACGGCGCCGACGACGATGTCGGCCGAGAAGCATTCCTCCTCGAGCGCCTCGACGGTCGAGTAGCGGGTGTGCACACGGCCGGCGAAAAGGTCGTCGAGCTGGCGCAGGCGCGGGATCGAACGGTCGATGATGGTGACGTCGGCGCCAAGGCCGGCGGCCATGCGGGCCGCGTGCAGGCCAACGACGCCGCCGCCGAGCACGGTGACTTTGCCGGGCAGCACGCCGGGCACGCCGCCGAGCAGCACGCCACGGCCGCCATTGGCCTTCTGCAGCGCCGTAGCGCCGGCCTGGATCGACAGGCGGCCGGCGACTTCCGACATCGGTGCGAGTAGCGGCAGGCCGCCTCGATCGTCGGTGACGGTCTCGTAGGCGATCGCGGTCACGCCGGATGCAAGCAGGCCCTTGGTCTGCTCCGGATCCGGAGCCAGGTGGAGATAGGTGTACAGGATCTGGCCGTCGCGCAGCTGCACCCACTCATTGGGCTGCGGCTCCTTGACCTTGACGATCATGTCCGACTTGGCGAACACATCGGCGGCGGTCTTGGCGATGGTGGCGCCGGCGGCGCGATAGGCGTTGTCATCGGCGCCGATGCCGGCGCCGGCTCCGGCCTCGACCAGCACTTCGTGGCCGTGCGCCACATATTCGCGCACCGAGCCTGGCGTGAGGCCGACGCGATATTCGTGGTTCTTGATTTCCTTGGGGCAACCGACGCGCATTGTCTTCTCCTGATCCGGGCCCTTTTGGGCTCACTCCCTGTATTGTTGGAGTGAACCACGAATCGGCGCGCAGGTGTTTGCGAATGCGCTTGCGCGGACAGGCGGGTTTCGATAATCGTTGCGCGAAATAGCCGGATATTCGCAGGATTCACGAAAAATGCCGCTCGACAGGATCGATATCGCCATTCTCGAGACATTGCAGAAGGACGGCAGGATACCCAATGCGGCGCTCGCCGAGAAGGTTGGCCTGTCGCAGTCGGCCTGTTCGCGCCGGCTCGACAATCTGGAAAAATCCGGGACCATTCGCGGCTACCACGCCCGGCTGTCCAATGCAGCACTTGGTCATCAGATGACGGCGATCGTGCATATATCGCTGTCGGGCCAGTTCGAGAAGACGCTGTCGGATTTCGAGGCGGCGATCAAGCGTTGCCCCAACGTGCTGTCCTGCCATCTGATGTCGGGCGAGTACGACTACATCCTGCGTATCGCGGCAAAAGACCTGGTCGACTATGAGCGCATCCACAAGGAGTGGCTGTCGGCGATGCCGCATGTGACGAAGATCAACTCGTCATTCGCCTTGCGCGAAATCGTCGACCGCACGGCCATGGGCATGAAGCCGGAAATGGCTTGAGGTCTAGTTCGACACAAGTCAGCCGCTTCGTCATCCTGGGGCGGAGCAAGGAGCGAAGCGACGCGACGCAGACCCCAGGATCCATGCCGGGACTCAAACGCGTCACCACGGTGCAGAATTCTGCTCCGCTGCACTCCTCGACTAGGGTCACGGAATGGATCCCAGGGTCTCCGCGACGCCGCTCCGCGGCTGCTTCGCCCAGGGATGACGAAATCGGGAGCTTCGGCCTAGCTGCTGGCCTCCGTCACCACCCGATCCATCGGAATGTCGTGCGGCTGCGGGTAGATGGTCGGGATGCGCTGCAATTCGTAGCCGACGCCGATGACCAGCGGCTTGAACGGCATGGCGGCGAGCGTGCGGTCGAAGAAGCCGCCGCCATAACCCAGGCGATAGTTTGCCGGATCGATGCCGACGATCGGCGAGATGACGATATCCGGCAGCACCGGATTGCCCTCGGCCGGTATCGGGATGTTCCAGATGCCCTTTTCCAGCCGGTCGCCCGCTTTGTAGGCGCGAAAGATCAACGGCTGCCCTTTCTCGACGACGATGGGCAGCGCCGTGCGGCCGCCGCGCTCGTTGATTGATGCCATCCAGGGACGCAGATCCGGTTCGCCGCGAAACGGCCAGTAAAGACTGACCATGCGGCCGCTGATCTCGCCGATGATCGTGTCGAGCCCTTCGGCGATGCGCTGGGACATGGCCGTCCGCGCGTCGGCCGAAACAGCAAGGCGGGCGGCGATCAGGCGCTCGCGCTCGGCCTTGCGCCAGCGCCGCACATCGGTCCAGTCGGATAGCGGTGTCCGGAATTCCGGATCGAGCTCGTGCATGAAGCAAGGCGGCGAGGAGTACTGCACCGGGCTGTCGCCGTCATGATCGTTGGCCATGCATCACCTCATAGCGTGTTCTATGACGCTATACCTCGCGACACGATACAACTTGTGCATTCACGACATGGTACGGCGAGTCCCGGGCACCGTCCTTCTGTTGCTGCATTGCACAAAAATACCTACATCTAGGCTAGGCAATCTCGCCGTCAGGGTGAATGAGATGAACGAAGCCAGCCATCATGTCGTTGTTGTCGGCGCGGGGTTCGGCGGCCTCGAACTCACCCACGCGCTGTCAGGCGCACCGGTGCGCATCACCATGATCGACAAGCGCAACCATCATCTTTTCCAGCCGCTGCTGTACCAGGTGGCGACGACGGCCTTGGCAACCTCGGAAGTTGCCTGGCCGATCCGCCATCTCTTGCGCAAGCGCAAGGACGTGACGACGCTGCTGGCCAATGTCACCGGCGTCGACCGTGCCGGCAAACGCGTGCTGCTCGATGACGGCAGCGCCGTCGCCTACGACACGCTGGTGCTCGCCACCGGCGCCCGCCATGCCTATTTCGGCCACGACGAATGGGAGCCTTTCGCGCCGGGGCTGAAGACGCTGGAGGACGCCACCACCATCCGGCGCCGCATTCTCCTGGCCTTTGAGCAGGCCGAGCGGGAAACCGATCCCGCCAAGCGCCAGGCGCTGCTGACCATTGCGATCGTCGGCGGTGGGCCGACCGGGGTGGAACTGGCTGGCACCATCGTCGAGCTGGCGCATGACACGCTGCGCGGCGAGTTCCGCAACATCGATACGCGGCAAACACACGTGGTGCTGATCGAGGCAGGTGACCGCATCCTGGCCAATTTCGCGCCAAAACTCTCCGACTACGCCAGCAAGGCGCTCGAGCGGCTCGGCGTGACGGTCGAACTCGGACGTGCGGTGACACGCTGCGATGCCGAAGGGGTCGTCTTTGGCGACAAGCAATTGGCGGCGAAGACAATCTTGTGGGCAGCCGGCGTTGCCGCTTCGCCCGCCGCCGAATGGCTGGGAGCCAAGGCGGATCGCGCGGGCAGGGTGCTCGTCGAGCCTGACCTCAGCGTGCCCGGCAGCCCGGAGATTTTTGTCATCGGCGACGCCGCCCTTGTGCTGCGGCCGGATGGACGGCCAGTACCCGGCGTGGCGCCCTCCGCCAAGCAGGAGGGCCGGCATGTCGCCGCGACGATCAAAGCCAGGCTCGGCGGTGACGGGACCACCCGTCCGTTCCACTACAAGCACGCCGGTGATCTGGCGACGATCGGCAAACGCGCCGCCGCGATCGATTTCGGCTGGATCAAGCTGACGGGCTGGCTCGCCTGGTGGCTGTGGGGCATCGCGCACATCTATTTCCTGATCGGTTTCCGCAACCGGCTTGCGGTTTCCCTGAGCTGGCTATGGATCTACGTCACCGGCCAGCGCAGCGCCCGGCTGATCACCCAGGGCGACGACGACAAGACCTGACTTTCTTCACTGTCCCATTCATCCGCGCGTCATCTGTTGCTGATCGACTGATGTCCGGATGCGCGCGACTTCTTGAGTAGACTTGAGCTGATTTCGGCGCGAAGTTCGCTTCGGGGCAGGGCGTGTCACGTTGTCTATGAGGAGAAAACATGTCGCAACTGCTCCACCCAGTCTCTCGCCGCGGTTTCCTCGCTGGCGCCGCAGCCACAGGGGCGCTGATCGTGCTTCATCCCTTCTCCGCCCGGGCACAGGCCAACCAGGCGCATCTTCGGATCATGGAAACCACCGACATCCATGTGAACGTGCTGCCTTATGATTACTACGCCGACAAAGCCAACGACACGATGGGCCTGTCGCGCACGGCGTCGCTGATCGACGCGGTGCGCAAGGAAGCCGTCAATTCGATGCTGATCGACAATGGCGACCTTTTGCAGGGCAACCCGATGGGCGACTACATCGCCTACGAGAAAGGCCTGAAGGACGGCGATCTGCATCCGATCATGAAAGGCATGAACCTACTCGGCTACGAGTGCTCGACGCTCGGCAACCACGAGTTCAATTACGGCCTGTCCTTCCTGGACAAGGTGCTGGCCGGTGCCAATTTCCCGTTCGTTTGCGCCAATCTGATCCGCGGCACCGAGCTCGCCGCCAACCCCCGCGACGACAAGCTCTATCTCAAGCCCTATGTGATCCTCGACAGGAAGATCAAGGACGGTTCGGGCACTGATCAGCCGATCCGGATCGGCATTATCGGCTTCGTGCCGCCGCAGATCATGGTCTGGGACCTCAAGAATCTCGAAGGCAACGTCAAGACGCGCGACATCGTCGAGGCGGCCAAGGCCTGGGTCCCGCAGATGAAGGAAGAGGGCGCCGACATCGTCATCGCGCTCTCGCATTCCGGCATCGATGTGAAGCAGGGCGACATGATGGAGAACGCCTCGTTCTTCGTCGCCGGCGTCGATGGCATCGATGCCGTGTTCACCGGCCACCAGCATCTGGTGTTCCCCGGCAAGAAGGATTTCCAGTCCCTCGACGGTGTCGACACGCAAAAAGGCACGCTGCAGGGCAAGCCCGCCGTGATGGGTGGCTTCTGGGGCTCGCATATGGGGCTGATCGACCTGATGCTGGAGCGTGACGGATCGAAGTGGAAGGTCGTTTCCGCCACCTCCGAGGCGAGGCCGATCTTCGAGCGCGTCGACAACAAGAACAAGCCGACTGTCCCCGACGACAAGCGCATCATCGCCGCCCTCGAACGGGACCACCAGGCGACCCTGGCCTATGTGCGCCGTCCCGTCGGCAAGACCTCCGCGCCGCTCTATTCCTATTTCTCGCTGGTTGCCGACGATCCGTCGGTGCAGGTCGTCAGCCAGGCGCAGACCTGGTATTTGAAGGACATCCTCAAGAGCACGCAGTGGAAGGATGTGCCGCTGCTGTCGGCCGCCGCTCCCTTCAAGGCCGGCGGGCGCAACGGCGCCGACTACTACACCGACGTGCCGGCCGGCGACATCGCCATCAAGAACGTCGCCGACCTTTATCTCTATCCCAACACCGTGCGCGCCGTCGAAATCACCGGAGCGCAGGTCAAGGAATGGCTGGAAATGTCGGCCGGAATCTTCAACAGGATCGAGGTGGGGAAGGCTGACCAGCGGCTTATCAACACCGATTTCCCATCTTACAATTTCGACGTCATCGACGGCGTCTCCTACAAGATCGATCTGTCGCAGCCGCCGAAATACGATGCCAAGGGCGGTGTCGCGAACGCCGGTTCGAGCCGCATCGTCGACCTGATGTTCGACGGCAAACCAATTGATCCCAATCAGAAATTCGTCGTCGCGACCAACAATTACCGGGCCGGCGGCGGCGGCAACTTCCCCGACATCAATGCCTCGAAGATCATCTACGAGGCGCCGGACACCAACCGCGACGTCATCGTTCGCTACATTGTGAGCCAGGGCACGATCAACCCGTCCGCCGACGGCAACTGGTCGTTCGCGCCGCTGCCGGGAACCAGCGTCGTGTTCGAGACGGGCGTCAAGGCAAAGGATTTCATCGCCGATGTGAAATCGCTGAAGATCGAACCGGCGGGCGAGGGCGAATCCGGCTTTGCGAAATATCGCATCACTCTTTGAAGATTGGTGCGCAATCCGCGGCAAGCGAACTCACGCCAGTTAGGCGCGAGCTCGTCCTTGCCTCGCGCAGCTTCAATTGGTTGCGGGCACCGGTGTCAGCGGCAAGGCTGTCGCGGGCGCTTGCGGGCTGACTGGCTGCGTCGGCTCAAGCGACGTGCCAGTCGGGTCGCTGGGCACGGTCAAGGGCGACATCCCGGCCGGAGCATGGACCTCGTGGAGGGTCGAGCTTGGTGTGTTGTCGATCAGATCGCTCGCACCAGGCCTCAAGGTTGGGCTGATGCTGAGGCCCAGCGGATCGTTCATGACGGTCGGTGGAGCGACGCGCCGTGCGTCGGCTGCGGATACCGCGGCAAGCAGGATGGCAATGGCGGCAACTATTCGCTTCATGGAAGCCTCCTGTGGTCAGAGGCGCTCGGCGTTGGTTGGGGCGCGGGGCGTCGGGTGCGTGAGAACGGGCGCCGCGCGATCGCGGTTGCATCACGTTCGCATGAAGACGTCGCGATCGCCGCTTTTGGCGTAAGCCCGCAATTTCAACGCTGCGGGGACATGCTCACCGGCCAGCTTACGCCTTGTAGACCACCTGGCGCACATCGATGTAGCTGGCGCGGAAGCCGGCTTCGCAATAGTGCAGGTAGAACTCCCAGAGCTTCTTGAAACGATCGTCGAAGCCGAGCGGCACGATCTTCTCCCACGACGCCCAGAAGCGATGCCGCCATTCGGCGAGCGTGCGCGCATAGTCGTCGGGAAACACCCGCTCACGCAGATGCGCAAGGCCATGGTCCGCACCGAGCGTCTTCAGGATCGACGGCGTCGGCAGCATGCCGCCCGGAAAGACATAGCGCTGGATGAAATCCGGCCTGGCACGATAGGTATCGTAGGCGGCTTCGTTGATGGTGATAATCTGCAGGCCAGCGGTGCCGCCGGGTTTCAGGCAGGCCTTCATCTTCGAGAAGAACACCGGCCAGTACTTCTCGCCGACCGCTTCGAACATCTCGATCGACGCGATGCGATCGTAAGTCCCTGTTTCGTCGCGGTAATCCTGCAGCTTGATGTCGACCTTGTCGGAAAGCCCAGCCTTGGCGATGCGCGCCTTGGCGAAATCGTGCTGTTCGCGGCTGATCGTCAGTCCGGTAACGCGGCAGCCGATTTCGCGCGCCGCGAATTCGGCAAAGCCACCCCAGCCGCAGCCGATCTCCAGCACATGATCCTTGTTGCCGATACCCGTATCCCTGGCCAGCGCCCGGTATTTGGCAGCCTGGGCGCTCTCCAGGTCATTGGCGCCATTGGCGTAGAGCGCCGAGGAATAGGTCATGCTCGGGTCGAGCCACTCCTTATAGAAGGCGTTGCCGAGATCGTAATGAGCCGAGATGTTGCGCTTCGAACCGGTGTGCGTGTTCTCGTTGAACCAGTGGCGGATGCGTTGAACGGTGTTGATGAGCCAGCTGGCGCCGCCGGCGACGCGTTCGCCGATCGCCGAATTGACGACGAACAATTCCAGGAAGCTGGTGACATCAGGGCTTTCCCAATCGCCGTCCATATAGGATTCGGCAACGCCGATCGTGCCGCCGGAAAAGGCGCGGCCGGGCAGGCGCCAGTTCTTGAGCACCAGTTCGGCGTCCGGGCCAGGTCCCTTGCCGCCAACGAGGACGGCGCGGCCATCCGGCATCCTCACCTTGAGCGAACCGCGCGGCAGGTTCATTGCCGCCGACAGCACCATGCGCGCCTTGGCCGGCAGGCCCTTGACGATTTCGGCGAAATTGAACTCGTCGAGCCTGACCGCTTCGCCCGGCGCTATACTCTGATGGTCCCCGTGTGCCATTTCACGCCCCTGGATTTCCGTGGTGCCGGCGCAAATTGCCGAGCCGCGGTTCTCTTGGATCATTCGCCAGGTTCGAACGCCTTGCCGGGTCCCGGCAACTCGCGGGTCCGGCGACAGGCGGGCTCGAACGAAAGTGCGCGCCCGTTAGCCGGAGCTTGTGCACTTCCCAGCGAATGCCTGCCAACAATCTTCCACGTCATGAGGGCAAACTTCAAGAGGCAGGTCGTTAGCTGGGCTGTGCCACATGGCGCCTGGGCATCTGCCCTTGCGTCGGCTGGCTGCTGCCCAAAAACGAAAACGTCTATGGCCGCCGCCGCGCTTGTGCGATAGCTTTAGCCATGCGTTATGTAATCGTCATTGCGGCAATCGCGTTCTTCCTGATCTGGGACGGTCTCTACAATCAGGGCCGGTATCTCGACATCTCGGTCAGGGAGCTTTCCCATGTCGTGCGCTACGTCACCGGCAAGGCCTGATATCCCTTCTGAAAAGAGCAGCCCGGCGCGCCATTCGCGGTGTTTTATCGCCGCGAGATGAGGTCCGGCACCGTGCGGGGCGCGTCGCAAGGACGCGTGGCGCCATGAACGGTTGACGCGAGGGGACCGCCCTCACTAAAGACCCCGACATTCAGATCGAGGAGGCGGGATTGATCCGGCATATCGTTTTCTTCAGCGCGCGGCGCAAGGAGGATGTCGAGTCCGTGCGCACCGGGCTTTTGGCGCTCGGCAACATTCCTCATTCCAGTCTCTTCGAGGTTACCTTGAACACCAAGGTCGACCCACTGTCGGACGAAGTCGATGTCGTCGTCTATGCCGAGTTCGCCGATGATGCGGCGCTGGCCGCCTACAAGGCGCATCCGCTCTATGCACAGACCACGGCCCAGGTCAAACCATTGCGCGAACTACGCTATTCCGCCGATGTCGTGGCCGGCAGCTGATCCGCTGCCGGCGGTCAGGATCGCAATCACGTCTTGAACCGTTCTGCGGAATGATGCACATCGCGCCGCTATGACCCGAACAACCGGCATTCATCCGCTCGATCATCTGGTGCTGCCGACGCGGAGCCTCGATGTGGCAAGAGCTCGGCTCAGTTCGCTTGGCTTCGTCGTCGCCCCGACAGGCATCCATCCCTTTGGAACGGAAAACTGCTGCGTTTTCCTCGCCCACGGCACCTATCTGGAGCCGCTCGCGATTGGCAGCAAGCAGGCGGCGATCGAGGCCGCCGCCACGGGCAACGTCTTCGTCACACGCGACCGTGCCTATCGCGAAAGCCGCGGCGATGAGGGGTTTTCCGCGGTGGTTCTGGGGACCGGCAATGCCGATGCCGACCACGCACGCTATATCGAGGCCGGACTGTCGACGGGGGATACGCTGAGCTTTTCGCGCGCTTTCACGGATACATCGGGTAAAAGCGATATCGCATCGTTCAAGCTCGCCTTCGCCTCGGCTAGTGGCGCGACCGACGCGTTCCTGTTTGCCTGCCAGCGGATCAACGCGCCGAAAGTGGACCGTGCGGCCCTGCAGGACCACGCCAACGGTGCCAGCGGAATCCTCGAGGTGGTGGCGGTCAGCGACCAACCTGCCGAACAGATCAGGCTGATCTCCGTGGCGGTAAACGATCCTGCCGCCGACGGTGAGGCGTTTTTCCTGCCGAATGCAACCTTGAGCGTGCTCGACCCCAAATCTTTCACCGCCCGCTTTGGCATTCCGGCCGGGTCATCGACGAAACTTCGCTTCGCGGCGATCGTCTTTGCCGTCCGCAGTGCGGATGCCACGTCGAGCCTGCTTGCAGCCAATGCCATCCAGCACGATATAGCGGGCACTGATATTGTCGTGCGGCCGACCTCCGGACAGGGCGCGGCTTTCATCTTCCGGGAGATCCAATGAGCAAACCCCTGACGCCCAACGCTTCGGTAACCGTCGGCAACGTCGTCTTCGACAACAACGCGCCTTTGGCGCTGATCGCCGGCCCGTGCCAGTTCGAATCGCGCCAGCATGCCTTCGACATGGCCGGCGCGCTGAAGGAACTGACAGCCAAGCTCGGCATCGGCCTCGTCTACAAGACCAGCTACGACAAGGCCAACCGCACCTCGCTGTCGGCAACGCGCGGCGCTGGCATGGACGCCGCACTTCCGGTCTTCGACGAACTGCGCAAGGAATTCTCGCTTCCCGTTCTGACTGATGTCCACACCGAGGAGCAGTGCGCGATCGTCGCGCCGCATGTCGATGTGCTGCAGATTCCGGCCTTCCTGTCGCGCCAGACCGACATGCTGGTCGCCGCCGCGAAGACCGGCAAGGTCATCAACGTCAAGAAGGGGCAGTTCCTCGCCCCTTGGGACATGAAGAACGTCGTGGCCAAGATCACCGGTTCCGGCAACGCCAATGTCTTGACTACCGAGCGCGGCGCGTCCTTCGGCTACAACACGCTGGTGTCGGATATGCGCGCACTGCCTGTTATGGCCGAGATCGGCGCTCCGGTCATCTTCGATGCTACGCATTCGGTCCAGCAGCCTGGCGGGCAGGGCGGCTCGTCTGGTGGCGAGCGCCGCTTTGTCGAGACGCTGGCCCGTGCGGCCGTCGCTGTCGGCGTCGCCGGCGTGTTCATCGAGACCCATCAGGATCCTGACAATTCGACGTCTTCAGATGGTCCGAACATGCTGCCGCTGAAGGATATGCCGGCTCTGCTCGAGAGGCTGATGGCATTCGATCGCATCGCCAAGGGCCGCTAAAGCGCCCTGAGGAAAGCTGCAAGCGCCTGCATGTCAGTTGTTCTGGCCTGACCGCCTCATGTCGATCGCGAACACCGCGTAATAGTCGACGCCTGGCATCGGCGCCGTGACGGTCAGGATCCAGCGCACATTGCCATGCTGGCGCCCGTAAACCGGCGGGCCGTTCGACGGCAGGGCATCGGCCGGGATTGCAAAGGCGAAGGGGATGCCCACGCTCGACTGCACGGAACCACGCGGCACGACGAGCTTTTCCTCGTATCTGAGCTCTTCCTTGTAGGTCGATTTGTCCCCAGCGGTCGAATTCACGGCCGGTCCGCCGACGCGGTAGGTTCTGATACATCGCAATTTGACGACGTAGTCACCGGAAGGAGCCAGATCGCGGCTCGACCGCAGCCGGCCTTCGAAGCGTCCGCCAGGTTTTGCCGGCCCCGCCTCTAGCGTCGTTGCGCCGAATTTGCGCACGCGCAATGTGTCACGGATCGCCTTCAGCAATGCGTAGAGCCCGATGACGGCAAACACGACCGGGACGAAGACCAATGGATTGAATTCGCGGTCGTTAACGTTGAAGTTGAGCGGCAGCTCGAAATACCAGGGGATCAGGGCGGCGATCAGCACCATGGCGCCGGCAAAGAAGTAGCCGCTGGACGCATTCGCGGCATTGGCATCGACCACAGGTGCCGGCGGCTGCGCCGCCGCTGGCTGCTGACTGCGCCTTCGGGCCATTGCCGCCTCGCAAAACGACCGGACGCTCCCTCAATGCCACGCTAGACGGCGACATGACAATGGCCCGGCGGGGCCGCGCTTGTGGAAGGCATAGACCGGTTGTACGCTTGGCCGGCAAATGAGCGTTTTGGCAGGAGGAAGCCATGTCCGTCGCCCGCGTCACCGAAATCACCTCGTCGTCGAAGAAGAGCTTTCAGGACGCCATCGAAAAGGGAATCGCCCGCGCTTCAAAAACCCTGAAGAACGTCGAAGGCGCCTGGATCCAGGATCAGAAGATCGTCGTCGAGGACGGCAAGATCGCGGCCTATCGCGTCAACATGAAGGTCACTTTCATCCTCGCGGAGTGATCGGCCGCCGCCGAAAAAGTCGGGAACTTTCGCCCGCTCCCCTCATTGTCAAAGCAGAGTTCAACGACAACGAGGAGCAGATCATGACAACCCAGACAGGCCACACCGAAGCCATTGCCGCTTCGCGGGTCATCGGCACGTCAGTCTACAACACCGAAGGCAGGAGCATCGGCAGCATCGAGGACATCATGCTCGACAAGACGTCGAACGGCATCATGTTCGCGGTGATCGCCTTTCGCGGTTTTCTCGGCATTGGCGAGAAGTACCACGCCATCCCCTGGGCCAGTCTCGACTACGACGAGGACAAGGGCGGCTATGTCGTGCCGTTCTCGAAGGATCAGCTGAAGGCAGCGCCCGCTTATTCGATCAACGAACTGGCCGGCGCGGATGGCGAGGCGGCGCGCGACGCGTCCTATGAGTATTACAAGGTCACGCCCTATTGGCATTGACGCAACCACGATCAAAAAAGGGCCTCGTTTCGACGAGGCCCTTTTTTCAAGGCAGTGCTATTCGCTGAGGTGCAACACCGGCAAAGGCTCGAAAGCCTTCGGCGGCGATTGCTGTGTGTCGCACGACGTCAGGAACGCCGCCGCGATCAGGAACAAACTCACGATACCGCTCCACTCGGACATGGCGAAACTCCTCCTGTTTCGCCCCGCGCGACACCAGCCATAACCCGGAATGCGTGTCCGGGCGCATGACTTATGATGACAGAAATTTGCGCTTCGTGAATCGGGCCGGTGGCACTATTCGGCCATGGCCGGATTGCCTTTTGCGTCGCTTTGGCTAAGACGGGCGCGACCTTTCGTCAGATCAATCGGGGACATCGCAATGACCGCCATCATCGACATTGTCGGACGTGAAATCCTGGACAGCCGTGGAAACCCGACCGTCGAGGTCGACGTCGTACTCGAAGACGGCTCGATGGGCCGCGCCGCTGTGCCCTCGGGCGCCTCGACCGGCGCCCACGAAGCCGTCGAGCTTCGCGACGGCGGTGCCCGCTATCTCGGCAAGGGCGTGCTGAAGGCCGTCGAAGCGGTCAATGGCGAGTTGTTCGAGGCGATCGGCGGCATGGAAGCCGAAAACCAGATCCATATCGACCAGACGATGATCGAGCTCGACGGCACCCCCAACAAGAGCCGGCTCGGCGCCAATGCCATTCTCGGCGTCTCGCTGGCAGTGGCCAAAGCCGCGGCCGATGCCGCCGGCCTGCCGCTCTATCGCTATGTCGGCGGCACCAAGGCGCACATCCTGCCAGTGCCGATGATGAACATCATCAATGGCGGCGCCCATGCCGATAACCCGATCGACTTCCAGGAATTCATGATCCTGCCGGTCGGCGCGCCGACGCTGCGCGAAGGCGTGCGCTGGGGGTCGGAAATCTTCCACACGCTGCGCAAGAAGCTGAAGGATGCCGGCCACAACACCAATGTCGGCGACGAAGGCGGCTTCGCCCCGAACCTGAAGAGCGCGCCGGTGGCGCTCGATTTCATCATGGAATCGATCGAGAAGGCCGGCTTCAAGCCGGGCGAGGAAATCGCGCTCGGCCTCGATTGCGCCGCGACCGAGTTCTTCAAGGACGGCAATTACGTCTATGAGGGCGAGAAGAAGACACGCGATCCCAAGGCCCAGGCCAAGTATCTCGCCAAGCTCGCCGCCGACTATCCGATTATTTCGATCGAGGACGGCCTGGCCGAGGACGACTGGGAAGGCTGGAAGTACCTGACCGACCTGATCGGCAAGAAGACGCAGCTGGTCGGCGACGACCTCTTCGTCACCAACACGGCACGCCTGCGCGACGGCATCCGCATGGGCGTTGCCAATTCGATCCTGGTCAAGGTCAATCAGATCGGCTCGCTGACCGAAACGCTCGACGCCGTCGAGACCGCGCACAAGGCGGGTTACACCGCTGTCATGTCGCACCGTTCGGGCGAAACCGAGGATTCGACCATCGCCGATCTCGCCGTTGCCACCAATTGCGGACAGATCAAAACCGGTTCGCTGTCGCGCTCGGACCGCATGGCCAAGTACAATCAGCTGATCCGCATCGAGGAAGAGCTCGGCAAGCAGGCGCGTTACGCCGGCAAGTCGGTGATCAAGGGCTGATCGGGAAACATTGAACTTAGATACGGTGAAGGGCGGGATCATTCCCGCCCTTTTTCATTTCGCCGATCGCCGGACGGATCTCCGTAACCGTCCGTTAAGCACAATCAGGCGAAAAAGGTGCTAGGTCGTTTGAGTTTGCGGCCATGGGGAATCGGTCATGTGGACGCGTCAGCACAAGCAGAGAAATACCGGCAGGCTGATCATCCCTTCGCTTTGCGTCCTGTTCCTGGCCTATTTCGGCTTCCACGCCTATCACGGCGAATTCGGTATCAATTCGAAATATCAGCTGGAAGCCCAGACGGTTGCGCTGCAGGCCCAGCTTGACGCCATCAAGGCCCGCCGGATGGAACTCGAACGCCGCGTCCGGCTCATGCATGACGGCACGCTGGAGAAGGACATGCTCGACGAGCAGGCGCGCCGGGCGCTCAATCTGTCCCAGGCTGACGAAATCACCATCATGTTGCCGGTCTCGTCGAAATAACTGAATGCCAGTTAATCGACAATATTTTCAATGATTTTAATCGCTTAGGCGCATGCCAGCTATGCAAATTCGTCATGGCGCAACGCTGTGACGCGTGTTAGCTTTGCATAAATCGGTGGGGAGAGTTCATCTTCCCAGGGCAGGTTTCATCCTGCCCTAATGTCCGCAAAGAGACGCAACAGGGAGTGATGCATGGCCACCGCAGCCAGAAAAGCGCCTGCCAAATCGAAATCCGACGGCAAATCAGGGCTTTCGACCCCCAGGCCCGCTGAATTCACCAGGGATGAAGAGCTTGCCGCCTACCGGCATATGCTGCTCATCCGCCGCTTCGAGGAAAAGGCCGGTCAGCTCTACGGCATGGGTTTCATCGGCGGCTTCTGCCATCTCTATATCGGCCAGGAAGCTGTCGTCACCGGCATGAAGATGGCGCTGATAGACGGCGACCAGATGATCACGGCCTATCGAGACCACGGCCACATGCTGGCGATGGAGCTTTCGCCGCGCGGCGTCATGGCCGAGTTGACCGGACGCCGTGGCGGCCTGTCACGGGGCAAGGGCGGCTCCATGCACATGTTCTCCAAGGAGAAGCATTTTTACGGCGGCCACGGCATTGTCGGCGCGCAGGTGTCGCTCGGCACGGGCTTGGCCTTCGCCAACCGCTACCGCGACAACAACAATGTCTCGTTGACCTATTTCGGTGACGGCGCCGCCAACCAGGGCCAGGTCTATGAAAGCTTCAACATGGCCTCGCTGTGGAAGCTGCCGGTGATCTACATCATCGAGAACAACCGCTATGCCATGGGTACTTCGGTCTCGCGCTCTTCCGCCGAGACGGATTTTTCGCATCGCGGCGCTTCCTTCAAGATTCCCGGCATCCAGGTCGACGGCATGGACGTGCGCGCCGTCAAGGCGGCCGGCGATCTCGCCACCGAATGGTGCCGCGCCGGCAACGGCCCGCTGATCCTCGAAATGCAGACCTATCGCTACCGCGGCCACTCGATGTCCGACCCGGCGAAATACCGCTCGAAGGAAGAAGTGCAGAAGATGCGCTCGGAGCACGATCCGATCGAGCAGGTAAAGGCGCGGCTGATCGAGAAGAAGTGGGCAACCGAGGACGAGCTGAAGACCGTCGACAAGGAGGTTCGCGACATCGTCGCCGACGCCGCCGAGTTTGCCCAGAACGATGCAGAGCCGGATCCGTCCGAGCTCTGGACCGATATCGTATTGTAAGGGGGAGGGCCAGGACATGCCGATCGAAATTCTCATGCCCGCTCTCTCGCCGACCATGGAAGAGGGCAATCTTTCCAAGTGGTTGAAGAACGAGGGCGACAAGGTCGTCGCCGGCGATGTCATCGCCGAGATCGAAACCGACAAGGCGACGATGGAAGTCGAAGCCGTTGATGAAGGCACGCTTGCCAAGATCGTGGTTCCCGCCGGCACCGAAGGCGTCAAGGTCAACGCGGTGATCGCCGTGCTCGCGGTTGAAGGCGAAGACACCGACAAGGCCGGCGAAGGCATTGGCGAAGAGCCTGCCAAGGCTGAAACGGCTGCACCGGCACCAGTTGCGGCCAAGAGCGAGGCCGCGGCACCGGTCGCGGCGGCACCGAAGACCGAGATCGCCGCCGATCCGGATATCCCTGCCGGCACGGAAATGGTCTCGACCACGGTGCGCGAAGCGCTGCGCGATGCCATGGCCGAGGAAATGCGCCGCGACGGCGATGTCTTCGTCATGGGCGAGGAGGTCGCCGAATACCAGGGCGCCTACAAGATCACGCAAGGCCTGTTGCAGGAATTCGGGCCGCGTCGCGTCGTCGACACGCCGATCACCGAGCATGGTTTTGCCGGCGTCGGCGTCGGCGCGGCGATGGCCGGGCTGAAGCCGATCGTCGAATTCATGACCTTCAACTTCGCCATGCAGGCGATCGACCAGATCATCAACTCGGCTGCCAAGACGCTCTACATGTCGGGCGGCCAGATGGGTGCGCCGATCGTGTTCCGCGGGCCCAACGGCGCCGCTGCCCGCGTCGCCGCCCAGCATTCGCAGTGCTATGCCGCCTGGTACAGCCACATTCCTGGCCTGAAGGTGGTGATGCCGTATACGGCCGCCGACGCCAAGGGCTTGCTCAAGGCGGCGATCCGCGATCCGAACCCGGTCATCTTCCTCGAGAACGAAATCCTCTACGGTCAGTCCTTCGACGTGCCGAAGCTCGACGATTTCGTGCTGCCGATCGGCAAAGCGCGCATCCACAAGCAAGGCAAGGACGTCACCATCGTCTCCTTCGGCATCGGCATGACCTATGCGGTCAAGGCGGAGGCGGAACTGCGCGGTCTGGGCATCGACGCCGAGATCATCGATTTGCGCACCATCCGCCCGCTCGACCTCGACACCATCATAGCCTCGGTCAAGAAGACCAACCGGCTGGTCGTGGTCGAAGAAGGCTTCCCGCAGAGTTCGGTTGGCGACCATATCGCCAACCAGGTCTCGCAGCGCGCCTTCGATTTCCTCGACGCGCCGGTCATCACCATTGCCGGCAAGGACGTGCCGATGCCTTATGCGGCCAACCTCGAAAAGCTGGCCTTGCCGAATGTCGGCGAGGTGATCGAGGCGGTTAAGGCAGTGACGTACCGGAGTTAACGAGATGGCTCGCGAACTCGAAGTTCCGGCAGCGGTATTCGAGCATAGCGAATTCGATGAAATACTCCGCGTCTGGATTGGTTCGGACGCGGTCGTCGCGATGCAAGACCTCTTCGGACCAAACGCTCACAACTGGGGCATGGTGCTCGCTGATGTCGGGATGCACATAGCCAGGATGAGACTGGAACAAGATGGCATCCCTGAAATCGAGACGCTTCAGGCATTGGAAGAAGGCTATCGCGGCAGAATGTCGGAGCAGTTCAATATCCAGCACCGTTCGCTGACAGGACGGAACTGAGGAGGAAAAATGCCAATCAACATCACCATGCCGGCGCTGTCGCCCACGATGGAAGAGGGCAATCTGTCAAAGTGGCTGGTCAAGGAAGGCGATAAGGTTTCGCCGGGCGATGTCATCGCCGAGATCGAGACCGATAAGGCGACGATGGAAGTTGAAGCCGTCGATGAGGGAACGGTCGCCAAGCTGGTCGTTCCCGCAGGCACCGAGGGCGTCAAGGTCAACGCGCTGATCGCCGTGCTTGCCGCCGAGGGCGAGGATGCGGGTGCTGCCGCCAAAAGCGGTGGCGGTGCCGCACCGGCGAAAGCCGAAGCGCCGAAGGTGGACGCTCCCAAGGCTGAGGCACCAAAGGCTGAACCTGCCGCCGCGGCCGCTCCCAAGGCAGAGCCGGCTCCGGCCGCCAACGGCCATGCGGCTGGCGAGCGCACCTTTGCATCGCCGCTCGCACGCCGTATCGCCAAGGACGCTGGCGTCGATGTATCTAATGTGACCGGCACCGGCCCGCATGGCCGTGTGGTGAAGGCCGATGTCGATGCGGCGATCGCTGGTGGCGGTGCCAAGGCCGCACCCGCGGCCAAGGCTCCCGCCGGCGCACCGGCTGCTGCTTCGGCTCCGGCCGTGAAAGCAATGTCGGACGATCAGGTGCTGAAGCTGTTCGAGCAAGGCTCCTACGAACTCGTCCCGCACGACAATATGCGCAAGACCATTGCGCGCCGCCTGGTCGAAGCAAAATCCACCATCCCGCATTTTTATCTCACGCTCGACTGCGAGCTCGATGCGCTGCTGGCGCTGCGCACGCAGATCAATGCCGCCGCCCCGATGAAGAAGACCGACAAGGGTGAAGCTCCAGCCTACAAGCTGTCGGTCAACGACATGGTCATCAAGGCGATGGCCTTGGCATTGAAGGCGGTGCCGGATGCCAATGCCTCGTGGACCGAGAGCGCCATGGTCAAGCACAAGCATGCCGATGTCGGTGTCGCCGTGTCGATCCCCGGTGGCCTGATCACGCCGATCATCCGGCATGCGGACGAAAAGACGCTGTCCACCATCTCCAACGAGATGAAGGATCTGGCCAGCCGCGCGCGCAGCCGCAAGCTGAAGCCGGAAGAGTACCAGGGCGGCACCACGGCGGTGTCGAACCTCGGCATGTTCGGCATCAAGGACTTTGCCGCGGTCATCAACCCGCCGCATGCGACGATCCTGGCGGTCGGTGCCGGCGAGGAGCGGGCGGTGGTCAAGAATGGCGAGATCAAGATCGCGACCGTGATGTCGGTGACACTGTCGACCGACCATCGCGCCGTTGATGGAGCGCTCGGCGCCGAGTTGCTGGTCGCCTTCAAGCGGCTGATCGAGAACCCGATGGGCATGCTGGTCTAGGAAAGGAAAAGGCTCGTGCGGAAATTCTTCACCAGCCCTTTTTCCTTCATCCTTTCGGGTTTTGTCGGCGGCCTGGTCGCGCAGCAACTGGCCGTCGCTACTGGTGCCGAGGAAGAATACATCATCGTCTTCATGTTCTCGGTGCTGGTGACGTGTGTCGTCACCTTCGTCTTCGTGGCGCAGTTGATGAATGATCCGGTTGCGGCCGCGGCCAGGACGGGCAAGTGGACACTGATTGTTTTTGTGGTGTTGCTCGTCCTGTTGATCGCGCTGATCCTCTACAGCGATAGCAGCGCCGCGGTGGTGAAGAAGGACATTCCAATGGTAGCTGGCCTTGGTCTGCCGGGCCTGGTGACCATCATTTTGCAATGGCTGTTCGTGCGCTGGCGCGGGAGACGCGGTTTGATCAAAGCACAAATGGGTGTGAGTGCATGAAGACAGTTCTTTGCTACGGCGACTCGCTGACCTGGGGACACAACCCGGAGACTTTGGGTCGACATGACTATGAGGATCAATGGCCGACCGCGCTGGCGACAACGCTCGGACCGGGCTTCCGCGTCATAGCCGAGGGACTGGGCGGTCGCACCACGGCCTATGACGACTTCCTGTCGGCCGCGGACCGAAACGGCGCGCGGGTATTGCCGACGGTCCTGAGCACGCATTCGCCGATCGATCTGATCGTCATCATGCTTGGCTCGAACGACATGAAGCCGTCTATACACGGCAGCGCCGTCATAGCGTCCTATGGCATGCGGCGCCTCGTTGAGATCGTGCGAGGGCACGCTTATCCATTCGGCGGCGTCGCCCCCAAAATTATCCTGGTTTCGCCGCCGCATATCGTGGAGACCCGCAAGGCGGACTACGCCGAAATGCTGGGAACGGGCGCAATCGAGTCGCCCAAGCTCGCCGGCTTTTATCAAATCGCCGCCCAGGAGATGGGCTGCGGCTTTTTTGATGCCGCGACCGTCGCCAGATGTACACCGCTCGACGGCGTCCATCTCGATGCAGAGAATACGCGCAGCATCGGCACGGCATTGGCGCCTGTCGTGCGCGGCATGCTGGAATTGTGATTGAAGGAGAAAATCCGTGGCTGAGAACTACGACGTCATCATCATCGGCTCAGGCCCCGGCGGCTATGTCACGGCGGTGCGTTCCGCCCAGCTTGGCTTCAAGACGGCGATCGTCGAGCGCGAGCATCTCGGCGGCATCTGCCTCAACTGGGGCTGCATCCCGACCAAGGCGCTGTTGCGTTCGGCCGAGATCATGCACTATTCCGATCATTTGAAGGATTACGGGCTGAAGCTCGAAGGTGGCAAGATCAGCGCCGATACCGCCGCTATCGTCGACCGCTCGCGAAAAGTCTCGCTGCGGCTCAATGGCGGCGTGGCCTTCCTGATGAAGAAGAACAAGGTCGACGTCATCTGGGGTGAAGCCAAGCTGTCGAAGCCCGGTGAAATCGTCGTCTCCAAGACGGCCAAGAAGCCGATGGAGCCGCAGCCGCCGGTGCCGAAGGGCGTCAAGGGTGAGGGCACCTACACCGCCAAGCACATCATCCTGGCGACCGGCGCGCGGCCGCGCGCGCTGCCTGGCATCGAACCGGACGGCAAGTTGATCTGGACCTATTTCGAAGCCATGGTGCCGAAGGAGATGCCGAAGTCGCTGCTGGTGATGGGCTCGGGCGCCATCGGCATCGAATTCGCCTCTTTCTACCGCACCATGGGCGCCGACGTGACGGTGGTCGAACTGCTGCCGGCGGTGATGCCGGTCGAGGATGCCGAAGTCTCGAAATTCGCGCAAAAGCAGTTCGAGAAGCAAGGCATGAAGATCATCCTCGAAGCCAAGGTGACCAAGGTCGAGAGGAGTGCGAACTCGGTTACCGCGCATGTCGAGATGAAGGACGGCAAGGTCGAGAAGATCACCGCCGACCGCATGATATCGGCCGTCGGCGTGCAGGGCAATATCGAGAACCTCGGCCTCGAAGCGCTCGGCGTGAAGACCGACCGCGGCTGCGTCGTCGTCGACGGCTACGGCAAGACCAATGTGCCGGGCATCTACGCCATCGGCGATGTCGCCGGCCCGCCCATGCTTGCTCACAAGGCCGAGCATGAGGGCGTTGTGTGCGTCGAGAAGATCGCCAACTTCCCCGGCGTGCACGCCATCGACAAGCTCAAGATCCCCGGCTGCACCTATTGCAACCCGCAGGTCGCCTCCGTCGGCCTGACGGAAGCCAAGGCCAAGGCCGAGGGCAAGGATATCCGTGTCGGCCGCTTCCAGTTCGCAGCCAACGGCAAGGCGATCGCGCTGGGCGAGGACCAGGGCTTCGTCAAGACCATCTTCGACAAGAAGACCGGTCAGCTGCTCGGCGCCCATATGGTCGGCGCCGAAGTGACCGAGCTGATCCAGGGCTTTGTCGTGGCTATGAACCTCGAAACGACCGAGGAAGAACTGATGCACACCATCTTCCCGCATCCGACACTGTCGGAGATGATGAAGGAAAGCGTGCTCGACGCCTATGGCCGCGCCTTGAACGCATGATAGATTCGCCGCAGGAGACTCAGCCGCGAACGCCCTGGGAACTCGGCGGCAAGGCAGTTCGTTTCCGGATGCATTTTTACATGCGCAAGGAGAAGGCATATGCACTTGAACGGCGTGGGCTGGATCGCAGCCATCATCATCGGCGGCCTGGCAGGCTGGTTCGCCGAAATGTTCATGAAGAGCAACACCGGCATTTTCATGAACATTATCATGGGCATCGTTGGTGCGGTCGTGTTGAACGCCATCCTTCAAGCGCTCAATGTCGGCCCGTTCGGCGTCGGCTGGATCGCTTATCTGATCACCGGCTTCATCGGTGCCTGCCTGCTGATCTGGGTCGGTCGCCTGGTGCGCCGCTAGCCGATATTGTTCCCTTCTATGCGAAAACGGTTGTAGCGGCATGCGCCGCTGCAGCCTTTTTCTTTGTGCCGAAAAGTCCTAGATGACGTAAAAGTGACGATCGCCGACGGGCGGTCGCAAGAAAAGCCAGGGTTCAGATGGTCACTGTCCTCGACACGATCGCCAACGCGCCGCGGCTGCGGCACCCCGAGAAGGCGCACAAGCCCGACCAGGAGGTGTTGCGCAAGCCGGACTGGATCCGCGTCAAGGCGCCGGTCTCGAAAGGTTACGCCGAGACACGCGAGATCGTGAAATCGCATAAGCTGGTGACGGTCTGCGAAGAGGCCGGCTGCCCCAACATCGGCGAGTGCTGGGAAAAGAAGCACGCCACCTTCATGATCATGGGCGAGATCTGCACGCGCGCCTGCGCCTTCTGCAATGTCGCCACCGGCATTCCGACCGCGCTCGATGCCGATGAGCCGGCCCGTGTCGCGCATGCCGTCAAGCAGATGGGGCTCAGCCACGTCGTCATCACCTCGGTCGACCGCGACGATCTCGCCGATGGCGGCGCGCAGCACTTCGCCGAAGTGATCCGGGCGATCCGCGCGGCGACGCCCTCAACAACGATCGAAATTCTGACGCCCGATTTCCTGCGCAAGGACGGCGCGCTGGAGATCGTCGTGGCGGCGAAACCCGACGTCTTCAACCACAATCTCGAAACCGTGCCGTCGAACTATCTGACGGTTCGGCCGGGCGCCCGCTATTTCCACTCGATCCGGCTGTTGCAGCGGGTCAAGGAACTCGACCCCTCGATCTTCACCAAGTCCGGCATCATGGTCGGCCTGGGCGAGGAGCGGAATGAGATCCTGCAGCTTATGGACGATTTGCGTTCGGCCAATGTCGACTTCATGACCATCGGGCAATATCTGCAGCCGTCGAAGAAGCACCATCCGGTGATCCGCTTCGTCACGCCCGAGGAATTCAAGTCCTTCGAGACGATCGGCCGGACCAAGGGTTTCCTGCTGGTGGCATCGAGCCCGCTGACGCGCTCATCGCACCATGCCGGCGACGATTTCGCGCGGCTGCGCGCGGCGCGGGAAGCCCAGCTCCAAAAAACGCTCTAGCCGATTTTATGCCCAAATTCGAAGCCACCCGCCGCGTTGCCCATACGCCGCAGCAGATGTTTGCGTTGGTTGCCGACGTCGAAGCCTACCCGCAATTCCTGCCGCTTTGCGAAGCGCTGACGGTGCGCTCGCGCAAGGAGCGCGATGGCCGCACTGTTCTCCTCGCCGACATGAGCATCGGCTACAAGGCCATCCGCGAGACCTTCACCACGCAGGTGCTGCTGAAGCCTGACGAGAAGACCATCGACGTCAAATACATCGACGGGCCGTTCAAATACCTCAGCAATATCTGGCGCTTCGACCCGGCCGGCAGCGGTTGCGAGGTCCACTTCTTCATCGACTACGAGTTCAAGAGCCGCATTCTCGGCGTGCTGATGGGAACGATGTTCGACCGTGCCTTCCGCATGTTCGCCGAGGCTTTCGAAAAGCGCGCCGACGTCATCTATGGGGTCGCACCGTCGGCCTAACTCCGGCCAAGCGCTTGCAACCCAAGTTGGAGCGCGTGTCTCACCGTCTCGTGGCGGATGAATTCGCGGCCCTTGTGGCCAAACAGCTGGCGCTCGGCGACAACCGGCTGGCCGGCCAGGGCCAGGCCGAACCAGACGAGACCGACCGGTTTGTCGGCCGAACCGCCGCTTGGGCCGGCAATGCCGGTGACGGCAAGAGAAAGGCTCGCGCGCGAATGCGCCAGCGCGCCGGCCGCCATCTCCAGCACTGTTTCGCGCGACACGGCTCCGTGCGCGTCAAGTGTTTCAGCGGAAACGCCGAGCATCTCCATCTTGGCTTCGTTGGAATAGGTGATGAAGCCGCGGTCGACCACGGCCGAGGAGCCGGCAATGTCGGTGAGCGCGGCGATGATCAGGCCGCCGGTGCAGCTTTCCGCTGTCGCCAGCATGATGCCACGTTGCTGGCAGGCCAGCAGCAGGGCGTTTGCGAGCTCGGCGTTGCTCATTCCGGCACCTCGCCAGGAAACACCACGCTGGCGGTGGCGATCGCGGCGATGCCTTCTTCGCGACCGACAAAGCCGAGTTTCTCATTGGTTGTCGCCTTGATCGAGATGCGGTCGGCGGAAATGCCCAGCATCTGCGACAGGGCTGCCGTCATCGCCTCGCGATGCGGGCCGACGCGCGGCGCCTCGCAGATCAGCGTGATGTCTGCATTGGCGATGCGTCCACCGCGCTCGCGCACCACTTTGGCCGCATGCTCGACGAAGATCCGCGACGCAGCACCCTTCCATTGCGGATCGGACGGCGGGAAATGCGTGCCGATGTCGCCGGCGCCACAGGTCGCCAGCAGCGCATCGGTCAAGGCGTGCAGGCCGACATCGGCATCGGAATGGCCGGACAGTTTTTTGCCGTGCGGAATGGCGACGCCGCACAGGGTGACATGGTCGCCGGGCTCGAAGGCGTGGACGTCATAGCCGTTGCCGGTGCGGATGTCGGGGAAGTGTGTGCGTTCGCTGGAAAGCCGCTGGTGCGCCATCGCGATGTCCCGTGCCCAGGTGAGTTTGACATTGTCCGGTGAGCCGGGAACCAGCTTGACCGGAATATGCGCCCATTCGGCGATGGCCGCGTCGTCGGTGAAGTCCAGCCGGCCCAGTTGATGGGCCTTGTCGTGTGCGGCAAGGATCGGCCCGTAGGGGAACCCTTGCGGTGTTTGCGCCGCGTGGAGCCCGCTGCGGGAAACGGTCTCCGCGACCACGCCGGCAGCCGACTCGCGCTTCAGCGTGTCGGCGACGGGCAGGGCGGGCAAGGCCCCCTCGTTCTCGCCGATGGCGGCGATGGTGCGGTCGATCAAGTCCGCGTCGACGAATGGTCGGACGGCATCGTGAATCAGAACCTGGTCCGGCGCGTGGTCTTTGAGCGCAAGCAGCCCCAGCCGGACGGACTCCTGCCGGGTCGGCCCGCCAATGACGGCGGTGACACGCCGAGCCTGGGTGCCCGCCGCTTGCCGAAACAGTTCGTGGTCGTCGGCGTGGATGGCGACGACAATCCGGCCGGTTCGCGGATGCGCCAGAAACATCTCCAGCGTATGCGCAATGACGGCTCGGCCACCGATGTTCTGGTACTGCTTGGGTCCGTTGGCCTGTCCGGCACGCGCGCCGCGGCCGGCGGCGACAATCACCACCGCAACCCCACCTGTCGCGCTTGCGTTTTCAGTTCCGTCAGTCATGGCGATTGGCTTAGCGCACGATCCCCAAAAGTGTAATTGGTTTTCCAAAAAGATCGTGCGTCAAATATGAACTCCAAGGCATCTTGAAGGACGCGCGGCGCCCTGGTTGCGGCAAAAATCGAAGGCCGGGATTTTCCCAATTGCGCCTTAATGTGGCGTCATTCCGCGTTGCACATTGCGGCCGATATGGCTAGAGAATGTGCAACGAATGGACGTGCTTGGTTTTTGTGCATGGTTAACCTGACCAAATTGGCCGCGCCTCTCGACGTCGGCGGCGTGGAAATCCGCAATCGCGTATTCCTCGCGCCGATGTCGGGTATCACCGACGAGCCTTTCCGGCGACGCGCCCATGCGCATGGCGCGGGCCTGGTCGTGTCCGAAATGGTGGCAAGCGGCGAACTCGCCAAGGGCAGGACCGGCTTCGACCTGCGCATACGTCATTCCGGCCTGCCCGTCCATATGGTGCAGCTGGCCGGCCGCGAAGCGGCACACATGGCCGAGGGCGCGCGCATCGCCGCCGGCGAGGGCGCCGACATCATCGACATCAACATGGGCTGCCCAGCCAAGAAGGTCACCGGCGGTTATGCCGGCTCGGCATTGATGCTGGATCTCGACCATGCGCTGTCGCTGATCGAGGCCGTGGTCGGCGCGGTCAAGGTACCGGTGACGGTCAAGATGCGGCTCGGCTGGGACGAAGGGGCGCTCAATGCGCCCATCCTGGCGCGCCGTGCCGAGCAGGCGGGTGTCAAGATGGTGACGGTGCACGGCCGCACGCGCTGCCAGTTCTATCAGGGCAAGGCCGACTGGCGCGCCATCGCCCGCGTCAAGGACGCCGTGTCCATACCGGTCGTTGCCAATGGCGATGTCTGCTCTCCCGCCGAGGCGGCCGTCATCCTTGACCAATCCGGCGCCGATGCGGTGATGGTCGGCCGCGCGCATTACGGCGCCCCCTGGATCGCCGGCGGCATCGCGGCGGCGGCAGCGGGCGAAATGGCGACCAACGTGCCGCAGAATCCCACGGCATTGGCCGACTATATCGTCGCCCACTACGAGGACATGCTGGCGCTTTATGGCGTCGAGAGCGGATTGCGCCAGGCGCGCAAGCATCTGGGCTGGTATCTCGATCGCCATGCAGTCGGGGTCGCCGACGATGATCGAAAAGCCATCCTGACCACGTTCGAGCCGGCCCGCGTCATTGCCTTGCTGCGCAATGTGTTCTCGCGTGATCCGCAACCCTTGAACCTGCGGAGCGCCGCATGAACGCCACCGCTGGCCAAGGCATCGAGACGCCGAATGCCGCCCAGATCGTCCTCAACACCATCCGTCGACCGGTGATCATGATCAGCGAGGAAGGGTTCATCACCTTCGCCAATGCTGATGCCGAGGACTTCTTTCGCTCCAGCGCGACCATGCTGGCGCGCAACACCCTGTCCAAGCTGATTCCTTTCGGCAGCCCGCTGCTGACGCTGGTCGATCAGGTGCGCGAGCGCCGGGCTCCGGTCAACGAGTATCGCGTCGATGTGTCGTCGCCACGCCTCGGCATCGAAAAGGTCGTCGATCTTTATGTCGCGCCGGTGCCGGAATTCCCGGGGGCCGTCGTGGTCATGTTCCAGGAGCGGTCGATGGCCGACAAGATCGACCGGCAGATGACCCATCGCGGTGCGGCGCGCTCGGTGACCGGCCTGGCGGCGATGCTTGCCCATGAGATCAAGAACCCGCTCTCCGGCATCCGCGGCGCGGCGCAGTTGCTCGAATTGTCTGCCTCCGACGAAGACCGAGCGCTGACCCGGCTGATCACCGACGAGACGGACCGCATCGTCTCGCTGGTCGATCGCATGGAGGTGTTTTCCGACGAGCGGCCGATCGATCGTTATCCCGTCAACATCCATGTCGTGCTCGACCATGTGAAGGCGATCGCCAAGAACGGTTTTGCCAAGAAAGTCAGGATATTGGAGGACTATGATCCATCATTGCCTCCGGTATTCGCCAACCGCGACCAGTTGATCCAAGTGTTCCTCAACCTGGTCAAGAACGCCGCCGAGGCGATCGGCAGCGACCCGCAGGGCGAGATCGTGCTGTCGACCGCCTTCCGGCCGGGCATTCGCGTTTCGGTTCCAGGCACACAGGACCGTGTCTCGTTGCCGCTGGAGTTCTGCGTGCGCGACAATGGCTCCGGCGTCTCGGAGGACATTCTGCCGATCCTGTTCGATCCCTTCATCACCACCAAGCCGAACGGCTCGGGGCTGGGGTTGGCGCTGGTCGCCAAGATCGTCGGCGAGCATGGCGGCATCATCGAATGCGATTCGACCCCACGCGGAACCACCTTCCGCATCCTGATGCCGGCCTGGAAGGAAACGCCGTTCGGCGCTGAAGAAGACGGTGAAGGAGACCGCAAATGACGGTTCGCGGCAATATTCTCGTCGCCGATGACGACGCGGCGATCCGCACGGTGCTCAATCAGGCTCTCTCGCGCGTCGGTCATGAAGTGCGCGTCACCTCCAACGCCTCGACCTTGTGGCGTTGGGTGGCGGCCGGCGAGGGCGACCTCGTCATCACCGACGTGGTGATGCCGGACGAGAACGCCTTCGACATGCTGCCGCGCATCAAGAAGGCACGGCCGGAACTGCCGGTCATCGTCATGAGCGCCCAGAACACGTTCATGACGGCGATCCGCGCCTCCGAGACCGGCGCCTACGAATATCTGCCAAAACCGTTCGACCTGACCGAACTGCTCAACATCGTCAACCGGGCGCTGTCGGAGCCAAGGCGGCCGAAGATCGATGCGCGGCCGGATGAGCAGCCTGAAACGATGCCGCTGGTCGGCCGCTCAGCCGCCATGCAGGACATCTACCGCATGCTGGCGCGCATGATGCAGACCGACCTGACGGTGATGATTTCGGGCGAATCCGGCACCGGCAAGGAACTGGTGGCGCGCGCCCTGCACGAATATGGCCGCCGCCGCGGCGGCCCGTTCGTCGCCATCAACATGGCGGCGATCCCGCGCGACCTGATCGAATCGGAACTGTTCGGCCACGAGAAGGGCGCTTTCACCGGTGCCCAGAACCGTTCCACCGGCCGTTTCGAGCAGGCCGAGGGCGGCACGCTGTTCCTCGACGAGATCGGCGACATGCCGATGGAGGCGCAGACGCGCCTGCTACGCGTCCTGCAGCAGGGCGAATACACCACGGTCGGCGGCCGCACGCCGATCAAGACCGATGTGCGCATCGTTGCCGCCACCAACAAGGATCTGCGCACGCTGATCAACCAGGGACTGTTCCGCGAGGATCTGTTCTATCGCCTCAACGTCGTGCCGCTCAGGCTGCCGGCATTGCGCGAGCGTTCCGAGGACGTGCCCGACCTCGTGCGCCACTTCTTCAAGCTTGGCGAGATGGAAGGGCTGCAGACCAAGCGCATCTCTTCCGGCGGCATCGAACTCATGAAGCGCTACCCCTGGCCGGGCAATGTGCGCGAATTGGAAAACCTCGTTCGCCGGCTTGCCGCGCTCTATTCGCAGGACGAGATTTCCGCCGAGATCATCGAGGCGGAACTGAAGACCGGCGAGCGCCCCGTGGTACCCGGCGGCGGCAACCTCATTCCCGACGACCTCTCCATCGGCCAGGCGGTCGAGCATTTCCTGCAGCGTTATTTCGCCTCGTTTGCCGGCGAATTGCCGCCCGCCGGGCTCTACCAGCGCATTCTGTCCGAAGTCGAATATCCGCTGGTCCTGGCCTCGATGACGGCAACCCGCGGCAACCAGATCAAGGCTGCGGAACTGCTGGGGCTGAACCGCAACACGCTGCGCAAGAAGATTCGCGAACTGGGCGTCAACGTCTACAAATCGTCGCGGCCGGGCTGAGCACTGATCTGACGCACTCTTTTCAGGGGACTGAGCGGCGAAACATTTCCGCCATTGTCACACTTGTTGCATAATCGCCACAATGCGTTGCATAGATCGGACGCAATCATTGGCTCCCAGACGGCGACATGGCTCCGCAGGCACCTGTACTCAACCAACCGCTTTTCAGCGAACCCGGCGCGCGCGACGGGCGCCGTTTGCTGGCGCTGCCCGGCGTCGTGGCGGTCGTCGGCGCGCTAGTCATGGCGGCCATTTCGTTCACCATCCTGGTCGGCGCGACGCCGATCGCGCCTGACGCCAGGACGACCTGGGCGCTGATCGCGCTCAACGCCGCCTTCGTGCTTTTCCTCAGCGCGCTGGTCGGACGCGAGGTGCATCGCATCGTCATGGCGCGCCGGCATGGCAAGGCGGCCTCGCGGCTGCATGTGCGCATCGTCGCCATGTTCGCGCTGGTTGCCGCCATTCCCGCCATCATGGTGGCGATCATCGCCTCGATCACGCTCGACATCGGCCTCGACCGCTGGTTCGAGATCCGCACCAAGACAATCGTCAATTCCTCGCTGTCGATCGCCGATGCGTATGTTCAGGAAAATGCCCGCAATTTGCAGGGCACGACATTGTCGATGGCCTATGACCTCGATGCGTCGCGCACGCTCTATGGCCTTGATCGCACAGGCTTTCTCGACCTCCTGAACAAGGAGGCGGTGGGCCGGTCGCTGGCCCATGCGGCGCTGATCAAGCCCGACGGCTCGTTCGTCATGAGCGCCAAGACGGATGCCGACTTCGCCATGCCGGAACCGCCGGAAGGCTCAGTCAGCAGCGCCACCGACGGCAAGCCGGTGCTGATCGAGCCGCGCACGCGCAACATCATGGGTGCCATCGTCAAGCTGCGCGAGATCGAGGGCCTCTACCTCTACACCATCCGCCTTGTCGATCCCGAGGTGATCAAGGCGCGGCAGATCGTCAGGTCCAACACCGACGAATACCGCAACCTCGAAGACAACAGGCGCACCTCGCAAGTGGCCTTCGCGCTGCCCTACCTATCGCTGACCCTGATCATCATCCTGTCGGCAATCTGGACCGGCATTGCCGTCGCCGACCGTCTCGTGCGGCCCATTCGCCAGCTTATCGGTGCCGCCGATGAGGTGGCGACCGGCAATCTCGACGTCGCGGTTCCCGTCAGGCCTTCGGACGGCGATGTCGCCTCGCTCGGCGACACCTTCAACAAGATGCTGCTGGAGCTCAAATCGCAACGCAACGAGATCTTGTCGGCAAAGGACCTGATCGACGAGCGGCGGCGCTTTTCGGAAGCCGTGCTCGCGGGCGTCACTGCCGGTGTCATTGGCGTCGATCCCTACGGCATCGTCACCATCGTCAACCGTTCAGCCGAATCGATGCTGGCCATCTCCGCCAGTGCTGCGCTCGGGCAGAATCTTTCCGCCATTCTGCCGCATGTCGGCCGCGTGTTCGAGATCGGCCGCCAGTCGGGCAAGCCTGTCTACCGCGAGCAGGTGACATTCTTCCGCGCCGGAACCGAGCGCACCTTCAACGTGCAGATCACCATCGAGGCGGGCGACGACGGTTCGGAGGAAAAATCCTACGTCGTGACGGTCGACGACATCACCGATCTGGTCCAGGCGCAGCGTTCTTCCGCCTGGGCCGATGTGGCGCGCCGCATCGCCCACGAGATCAAGAACCCGCTGACGCCGATCCAGCTTTCGGCCGAGCGCATCAAGCGCCGCTACGGCAAGGTCATCACCGAAGACCGCGAGGTTTTCGACCAGTGTACCGACACCATCATCCGGCAGGTCGAGGACATCGGCCGCATGGTCGACGAATTCTCCGCCTTCGCGCGCATGCCCAAGCCGGAGATGAAGGCCATCGATCTGCGCGAATCGCTGCGCGAGGCGTCGTTCTTGGTCGAAGTCAGCCGCGCCGACATCACCTTCGAGCGGGTTTTCGGCAACGAACCGCTCAAGGGCACGTTCGACAGCCGCCTTCTGGCGCAGGCTTTTGGCAATGTGATCAAGAACGCCGCCGAGGCGATCGACGGACTGGAACAAAAGGACGGTTCGCACGGCATAATCCGGATTCAAGCCGCCCGTCAGAATGGCGCGATTCGAATCGACGTCATCGACAATGGCAAAGGCCTGCCGCGGGAGAATCGCCAACGGCTGCTCGAGCCCTATATGACCACGCGCGAGAAGGGCACCGGGCTTGGTCTCGCTATCGTCAAGAAGATCGTGGAGGACCATGGCGGCAGGCTGGAACTTCATGATGCGCCCGCGGATTTCCATGGCGGGCGCGGTGCGATGATCAGCATCATCCTGCCGCCCTCGGCTGCCACACCGTCGCGCGGTGAAGCCAAGACGGAACACGAAAGAGAAACTGAAAAGGTCGGTAATGGCGTCTGATATTCTCATCGTCGATGACGAGGAAGACATCCGCGAGCTCGTCGCAGGCATATTGAGCGACGAAGGTCACGAAACCCGTACGGCATTCGATGCCGACAGCGCGCTAGCTGCTATAGCTGATCGCGCGCCGAGGTTGATTTTCCTCGACATCTGGCTGCAGGGCTCGCGCCTGGACGGACTGGCGCTGCTCGACGAGATCAAGACCATGCATCCCAGCCTGCCGGTGGTGATGATCTCCGGTCACGGCAACATCGAAACGGCGGTCTCGGCCATCCGCCGTGGCGCCTATGATTTCATCGAGAAGCCGTTCAAGGCCGACAGGCTGATCCTCATTGCCGAGCGTGCGCTGGAAACCTCGAAGTTGCGGCGCGAGGTTTCCGACCTCAAGCAACGCAGCGGCGAGACCTTCGACCTGATCGGCATGTCGTCGGCGATGAGCCAGCTGCGCCAGACCATCGAGCGCGTCGCGCCGACCAACAGCCGTGTCATGATCATCGGCCCGTCGGGATCAGGCAAGGAACTGGCGGCGCGCGCCATCCACACGCTGTCGGCGCGCAAGAGCGCGCCGTTCGTGACGCTGAGCGCCGCCAACATCACGCCCGAGCGCATGGAGATCGAACTGTTCGGCACCGAATCGAACGGTGTCGAGCGCAAGGTCGGCGCGCTGGAGGAGGCTCATCGCGGCATCCTCTATATCGACGAAGTGGCCGACATGCCGCGCGAGACGCAGAACAAGATCCTGCGCGTGCTGGTGGAGCAGCAGTTCGAGCGGGTAGGGGGCACCAAGCGGGTCAAGGTTGATGTTCGCATCATCTCCTCGACCTCGCAGAACCTGGAAGCCATGATTGCCGACGGGCGTTTCCGCGAGGACCTCTACCATCGCCTGGCGGTGGTTCCGGTGATGGTGCCGGGGCTGGCCGAGCGGCGCGAGGATATTCCTTATCTCGTCGACAATTTCATGAAACAGATCGCCCGCCAGGCCGGCATCAAGCCGCGCCGCATCGGCGATGATGCGCTGGCCGTGCTGCAGGCGCACAACTGGCCGGGCAACGTCCGCCAGCTGCGCAACAATGTCGAGCGGCTGATGATCCTGGCACGCGGCGACGACGTCGACGCGCCGATCACCGCGGACCTTCTGCCGTCCGAGATCGGCGATGTCATGCCGCGCACACCGAATCAATCCGACCAGCACATCATGGCGCTGCCGTTGCGCGAGGCGCGTGAACAGTTCGAGAAGGACTATCTGATCGCCCAGATCAACCGCTTTGGCGGCAACATCTCGAAGACCGCCGAGTTCATCGGCATGGAGCGTTCCGCCCTGCACCGAAAGCTGAAGTCTCTGGGCGTCTGACGCTCGGCGTCCATTCAGCCGCGTGGGCCAACCATTTGCCGGTTACGGCCAAGGCGGAATCGCATAAGACAGCCCGAGAATTCTCCAGGGGTCGCCAATGCCACGCATTGCCTATGTCAACGGGCGCTACGTCGCTCACGCGGACGCTTCCGTGCATATCGAGGATCGCGGCTATCAGTTCGCCGATGGCGTCTATGAGGTCTGCGAGGTGGCGCGGGGCTTCATCGTCGACATGCCGCGCCACCTTGCCCGGCTCAACCGCTCGCTGACCGAACTGTCGATCGCCTGGCCGGTGGCGCGCAACGTGCTGCCGCTCATTCTACGTGAGGTGGTCAACCGCAACCACGTCGTCAACGGCCTGGTCTACGTGCAGGTAACCCGCGGTGTCGCCAGCCGCGACTTTGTTTTCCCGTCGGCGGACACCAAGCCGTCTTTGGTGGTCACTGCCAAAAAGGCAGATCCGGCGGCTGGAGCAAAGCGGGCCGAGACCGGCATCGCGGTCATCACTGTGCCGGAGAATCGCTGGGACCGTGTCGACATCAAGACTGTTGGACTGCTGCCAAATGTATTGGCCAAGCAGAAAGCCAAGGAAGCCGGCGCCCAGGAGGCGTGGTTCGTCGATACCGATGGCAACGTCAAGGAAGGCGGTTCGTCCAACGCCTGGATCGTCACCCGGGACGGCGTCCTGGTCACCAGGCCGGCCGAGCACGGCATTCTGCGCGGCATCACCCGCACAACCATGTTCGAAGTGGCGGCGAAGCTCGGCCTGAAGATCGAAGAGCGCGGTTTTTCCGTTGCCGAAGCCAAGGCGGCGCGCGAGGCGTTCATCAGTTCGGCGACGACGATTGCCATGCCTGTGGTGGCCATTGACGGCGATCCGGTGGCCAACGGGCATCCCGGCTCTGTGACACTTTCGTTGCGGCAGGCCTTTTTTGACATTGCGGAAAAAAGTCCAGCCTGATAACCGCACAGGTGGAATGAACATCAATATATCTCGTTCTGCTTGTCGTTACTGACGACAAGACGGTGTTTGCGCGCTTGACATGTGCCCGACAATTTGGCGCATTGGCTTGCAAACCGAAGGGGATCGGCGAAAGACAAGAACAATGGCGGAACGATCGCAAAACCTTCAGGACCTGTTCCTGAATTCAGTTCGCAAGAGCAAGAACCCGCTCACCATCTTCCTCATCAACGGCGTGAAGCTGACCGGCGTGGTCACTTCGTTCGACAATTTCTGTGTGCTGCTGCGCCGCGACGGTCACTCCCAGCTCGTCTACAAGCACGCCATTTCCACGATCATGCCGAGCCAGCCGGTTCAGATGTTCGATGGCGAGGAAAGCCAGGGCGCCTGATTGGCACGTGAGAAGGACGCGGACGGTACGGTTCGCGGAAAACCAGCGCATCATCCCGGGACGGAAGCCAAGGGGCCGACCCGGGTTGTCGTCATTGTGCCCGTGCTTACCCGCCAGCCGCGCGGCGACGACGAGACGAACCGTCCACGGCTGACGCGTTCGGCCGATGCTCGCCATGACGAGGCGGTCGGCCTCGCCCGCGCCATCAATCTCGACCCCGTCCATACGGCCGTCGTGACCGTCAACGATCCGCGTCCGGCAACCTTGCTCGGCAGCGGCAAGGTCGAAGAGTTCGCCGAGATCGTCAAGGCGAAGGACGCGGAACTGGTCATCGTCGACCATCCGCTGACCCCGGTGCAGCAGCGCAATCTCGAGAAGGAACTGCATGCCAAGGTTCTCGACCGCACCGGCTTGATCCTCGAGATCTTCGGCGAGCGCGCCCGCACCAAGGAAGGCACGCTGCAGGTCGAACTTGCGCATCTCAACTACCAGAAGGGCCGCCTGGTCCGCAGCTGGACCCACCTCGAGCGCCAGCGCGGCGGCGCCGGCTTCCTAGGCGGCCCCGGCGAAACCCAGATCGAATCCGACCGGCGGCAGTTGCAGGAAAAGATCATCAAGCTGAAGCACGAGCTGGAAACAGTGCGTCGCACCCGCGACCTGCACCGCGCCAAGCGCAAGAAGGTGCCGTTCCCGGTGGTGGCGATCGTCGGCTACACCAATGCCGGCAAGTCGACGCTGTTCAACCGGCTGACCGGAGCGGACGTGCTGGCGCAGGACATGCTGTTCGCCACGCTCGACCCGACGCTGCGCCGCGTGCGCCTGCCGCATGGCACGCCGATCATCCTGTCGGACACGGTCGGTTTCATCTCCGACCTGCCGACGCATCTGATCGCGGCCTTTCGCGCGACGCTGGAAGAGGTGGTCGAGGCAGATCTCGTCATCCATCTGCGCGACATTTCCGATCCCGACACGGCCGCACAGGCCGAGGACGTCGAGCGCATCCTGGCCGACCTCGGTGTCGACGCCAGTGACACCAAGCGCGTGATCGAAGTCTGGAACAAGATCGACCTGCTGGACGAAGGCAACAGGAGCCGGCTGCTCGCCGATGCCGCCGACGGCAGCAAAGGTCCGCCAATCGCCATTTCGGCGGTGACCGGCGAGGGCATCGATGCGCTGAAGGCGGTCATCGAGACACGTATGGCGGGCGAACTCGAAGACCTGACGGTGACGATCGGGCCGGCACAATTTGGCCTCGTCGACTGGCTGTACCGCAATGGCGATATCGTTTCGCGCACCGACAATGAAGATGGCAGCGCCACCATCTCGCTCAAGGCCACGCAAAGCGCCCGCGAAGAGATCGAAAGCCGATTGCATCGTAAAAACAACGGCTAGGCCGGAACAATTGCTGGAAAAGTGTATAACGCTTTTCCGTCCCGAATTGCCGGTCAATAGGCCTACTTCGCGGTTTTTGCTTCCTGCCAGAGCGCTTCCATCTCGTCCAAGGTGGCCTGTTCCAGCGTGTTGCCGGATTTTTCCAGGGCTCGCTCGACATAGTGGAAGCGCGACCGGAACTTTTCATTGGTGCCGCTCAGCGCGGCTTCCGAATCGAGCTTGAGATGACGGCCGAGATTGACGACGGCGAACAGCATGTCGCCGAACTCGTCCTTAATCGACGCCGTCTCGCCCTTGGCCAGCGCCTCGCGCAACTCGCCGATCTCCTCCTCGATTTTGTCGAGGATAGGGGCAGCTTCGCTCCAGTCGAAGCCGACGCGGGCAGCCTTCTCCTGCAGTTTGAGCGCCCGCGTCAAAGCGGGCAGGGCGACCGGAACGCTGTCCAGAAATCCCTTGCCATTGTCTTCGGGGTCGAGGCCGCGCGCGAGACGGGCTTGCCGCTTCTCCGTCTTCTCCTGCGCCTTGATCTTTTCCCACATGCCCTTGGCCATGCCGGCACTGCGGGCCTCCTCATCGCCGAAGACATGCGGGTGGCGGCGGATCATTTTCGTCGTGATCGCCTGGACCACATCCGGAAAGGCAAATTCACCGGCTTCTTCGGCCATTTGCGCGTGATAGACGACCTGCAGCAGGAGATCGCCGAGCTCGTCGCGCAGATCGTCGAGGTCGCCGCGCGCGATGGCGTCCGCCACCTCATAGGCCTCCTCGATCGTGTAGGGCGCAATGGTCGAGAAATCCTGCTCGATGTCCCAGGGACAGCCGGTCTTCGGCGCGCGCAACGCCGCCATGATCTCGATCAGCCGCGAAATGTCTTTAGATGGCGTCATGCGGCGGATGCTATCGCGCCGCCCGGCGCGCGGCCAATGCTGTCAGCCGGCGAGGGCGCCTTGTCCACAGGTGAGCCGTATCAGTCGAGTACGGAGACGATCGCCTTGGCGAGGTCATCCATCCCATCCTCGGGCAGTCCGGCGACATTGATGCGGCTGTCGCCGACCATGTAGACGCCATGCTCGGCACGCAGTCGCTCGACCTGCGCTTCAGTCAGGCCAAGCCGCGAGAACATGCCGCGATGGCTGGCGACGAAGTCGAAGCGGTCGGAGTTGGACTGCCGGCGCAGTGCGTCGGCGAACGCCACACGAAGCCTCAGCATGCGCAGGCGCATCTCTTCCAGCTCGGCTTCCCAGTCGGCACGCAAGGCGGCGTCCTCCAGCACGATGCGCACCGCCGCGGCGCCATGGTCCGGCGGCATCGAATACATGGCGCGCGCCGCCGACAGCATTTGGCTCATCGCCACATCGGCTTGGGCGCCGTCCTTGGCCAGGATCATCGCCGCACCGACACGATCGCGGTAGACGGCGAAATTCTTCGAGCAGCTCGACGCCACAACCATTTCCGGAACCTTCGCCGCCAGCAGGCGCAGGCCGAGGGCGTCGGCCTCGAGGCCGTCGCCAAAGCCCTGATAGGCGATGTCTACGAATGGCAGCAGGCCACGCTCGACGACCAGATCGGTGACCGCCTCCCACTGCGCCGCATCGAGGTTGGCGCCGGTCGGGTTGTGGCAGCAGCCATGCAGCAGCACCACGTCGCCACTCTCTGCCGTCCGCAACGCCGCCAGCATGTCGTCGAAACGAACCGCACCCGAGGCCGCGTTGAAATAGGGGTATTCGCGGATCTGCAGGCCGGCGGCACGCATCACCGGCATGTGGTTCGGCCAGGTCGGGTCCGACAGCCAGACGGTGGCGTCCGAACGCGTGCGCTTGAGCAGCTCCGCCACCAGTCGCAACGCGCCGGAGCCGCCAGGCGCCTGTGCCGCGCGGATGCGCGTCATGTCCGCGCCCGGGCCGAAGGCGAGCTTGGCCATCACCGCGTTGAAGCCGGTATCGCCGGCGAGCCCAAGATAGGTCTTGGTGTCCTGGCCGTTCAGCAACCGCTTTTCAGCCTCGCGCACGGCACGCATGACCGGCGTCTTGCCGTCGCGGTCCTTGTAAACGCCGACGCCGAGGTCGACTTTGTTGGGGCGCGGATCGGCGCGATAGAGGCCGATCAGAGCCAGGATCTTGTCGGCGGGGGCAGGCTGCAGGTCTTCGAACATCGCAATGGTTCCGTTGGCGCGGCGGAGTGATACGCAAATCGAACGCGCTCCGCCAGCGGTTTTGGTTGCCTCAACGCGAAAGGCGGCGCCTACGCGAGCCGCCTTTCGATCGAAACGATAGCCGCTATTCTAATCCCAGCGTATGCGTCACTAGGAAAGCAGTTCAAGGAATGACAGCTTCATGCTCGTACGGCTGACAATGATTTGTAACGGCGCCACGGCCGCGACCCGGAAGGGGGCGTTCCCGTCGGACGAGCCGTTGGAGCCGCGATCACTCACGCTGGCGAAGGCGATGCGCGGGACTTTGCGCCGTGCCGACCGCGTGTGGACGGCGCCTTCGCTTCGCGCCCGGCAGACCGCCGAGACGCTGGCGCTGGACGCATCGGTCGAACCGCTCCTGGCGGACCAGAATCATGAAGGCTGGGCCGGCAAGAGTTTCGAGGACGTGCAGGCACAACAGCCCGGCGACATCGCCGCATCGCTAGCCGACCCCCATGCAGCGCCGCATGGCGGCGAGTCGCTGGCCGACGTTGCCCGCCGGGCCTCCGCATTGATGGATCGGTTGATGGCCGAGCGTGGCCATACGATCGCGATAACCCATGCCAGCGTCATTCGCACCGCGATCCTGCATGTTCTGGGTGCCCCGCTTGCCGCTAGTGGGAAGATCGACATCGAGCCGCTGAGCATCACCGATTTTCGCAGCGACGGCCGCAGATGGGTTTTGCGCGCCTGCGGCGTAGTTACGCCCAAATCGGCAAAACCGCTTCGCCCCTGAGGGCCACGCTGGGCGAGGGGGATGCAAACGCACCCTCCGGCGAATCCGGCGCAAAAGAAAATGGCACTGGTCGGGATTAAGATCCCCACATGCTCCGTAAACAGGGCATGAAACGGTCGATGCCACGCTTTGACATCATAGGACAGCTCGGATCGCTGAGGCGCTACGCGCAGTCGCTGACGCGCGACAGCGCGGATGCCGAGGACCTAGTGCATGACGCGCTGGTGCGCGCCTATGAGCGGCGCGGCACCTTCCGCTCCGGCGGACACCTGCGGGCCTGGCTGCTGTCGATCGTCCACAACGCGTTTGTAGACCGTGTGCGCTCGCGTCGTTCGGAAGCGTCGCGCATCGAACAGGCCGGATACCTAGCCGATGCCGCCACGCCGGCGCCGCAGGAGCATTCGGTGCGCCTGGCGCAGGTGCGGGAGGCCTTTTTCAATTTGCCGGAAGAGCAGCGTTCGGCGCTGCACCTGGTTGCGATCGAAGGGCTTTCCTACAGCCAAGCGGCCAATGCCACCGGCGTGCCGCTGGGCACGCTGATGTCGCGCATCGGCAGGGCGCGCGCCGCCTTGCGCCAGATGGAAGAAGCCGCCCCGGCGCGTGGGAAAAACCATCTCAGGATCGTGGGAGGTGAGGAATGACCGCTCTTGTCGACCCGGTGACCGACGCCGATCTCGACGCCTATGTCGACGAGCAGCTCGATGTCACCCGCCGCATCGAGGTCGAAGCTTTCCTGTCGACACGTCCGGAGGCCGCCGCGCGCATCATGTCGGATCTGCGGACCCGCGACGAACTGCGCGTGGCGCTTGCCGGTTCCAAGGGCATGGCACGGCCGGCGACGGCTGACGCGGCGCGGCGGCTGGAGAGGGGACTTGTCCGTGGCCGCATCTTCGGCGTCTTGCAACGCGCGGCGGCGGTTGCCGCTTTCGTTGCCGCCGGCTGGCTGGCGAATGGCATCATCGGCCCGATGTCTGTAACCAAGGTCGTCGCGTCGCCGCAGCCGCCCGCTTATGTCGACGAGGCGGTGCGGGCACACAGGACGACGCTGGTGCGCGAAACCATGCCCTCGCAGCCGGAAGCGCCCAATTACAACGCCGGCGAAATCCGCGCCGCGACCGCGATCGTCATGCCGTCGCTGCCGAAGGACTGGAAAGTGCGCGACGTGCAGATCTATCCGTCGCGCTTCGGCCCGAGCGTCGAGATGGCGGTCGACACCAAGGATATGGGCCTGGTGTCGCTGTTTGCGATCCGGCCGGGAACCTTCGATGTGGTCAAGCCGACCGTCGCGCCCTCGGGGGACATTTCCTCGGCCTACTTCCAGATCGGCGAGGTCGCCTATGCGGTGGTCGCCAAGAGCGGGGTTCATGACCTCGACCGCGCCGCCGAGACGCTTGCCAGAACGCTTTACTGACCGATCCACAAAGGAGACTGCAAATGAACACGCCCAATCTGGGATATCGCGTTGGCACCGGCGCCCAGGCCGGAGCCGTCTTTGACGAGGGCCTACGCCAGCACATGCTGCGCGTCTATAATTATATGGGCCTTGGCCTCGTGGTCACCGGCCTGGTCGCCTTCCTGGTGTCGTCGACGCCGGCGCTCTATGTCCCGATCTTCTCCAGCCCGCTGAAATATGTGGTGATGCTGGCGCCGCTCGCCTTCGTCCTGCTGTTTTCGTTCAAGATGCAGACCATGTCGGCGGCCAGCGCCCAGGCGATGTTCTGGGCCTTCTGCGCGGTGATGGGCCTGTCGCTCGCCTCCGTATTCCTGGTCTTCACCGGCACCAGCATCGCGCGCACCTTCTTCATCGCCGCCACCATGTTCGGCGCCACCAGCCTCTATGGTTACACGACCAGGCGCGACCTGACGCAGTTCTCGTCGTTCCTGATCATGGGCCTGATCGGTGTGGTGATCGCCAGCATCGTCAACATCTTCCTCGGCTCGACCGCGTTGCAGTTCGCCATCTCTGTGATCGGCATCGCCGTCTTCATCGGCCTGACCGCCTGGGACACACAGACGATCAAGGAACAATATGCCGAGAATTTCGACGCGGAATCGCGCCAGAAGCTGGCCGTCTTCGGCGCCTTCTCGCTCTATCTGAACTTCATCAACATCTTCCAGCTGCTGCTGAACTTCACTGGCGAGCGGGAGTAACGACTGTCCGCTGTGGGCAAGGGCGGGATTCTCGCCCTTGATGCGGAGAGGTGGCCGGAGGAGAAATCCTCCGGCCACAATTCGTTTCGGCAAGACTGACTACGGCTTGAGTCCTCAAAAGCCTTTGCTAGTCTGCCCCGCGACAGCCTTCAAACCGCGAGGACACATGGAACAGGACAGTCAGACCCTCCATGGCGACGGCATTTCGGCTGTAATTGTCGGGCAGGGCGCCGAACTGGTTTCTCTTCAGGATGCGAACGGATTTGAGTTCCTGTGGCAGGCCGGGCCAGAGTGGCGGCGCCATTCGCCGGTGCTGTTCCCGATCGTCGGCCGGCTGAAGGGCGACCAACTGCGCCATCGCGGCCGGACCTATCCGATGACGCAGCACGGCTTCGCCCGCGACAAGCCGTTCACCTGGGCGGAGAGGGGGCCTCGGTCCTGCACGCTGGTCCTCACCGACGACGCCGACACACGCGCGCACTACCCCTTCGCCTTCCGCCTTGCCGTCACCTATACGCTGGACCGCCAGCAGCTTGGTGTGATCTTGGAGGTCGCCAACACCGGCGACGAGCCATTGCCGGCCTCGATTGGGGCACATCCTGCGTTCAACTGGCCGTTGCTGCCGGAATTGCCCAAGGAAGCCTATCGGCTGACCTTTGCCGAGGCCGAGCCGGCCCCGATCCGTCGCCTCAAGGACGGCCTGCTGTTGCCTGCGAGGCAGCCGACGTCGATCGAAGGCAAGACGCTTGCGCTGTCGGAACGGCTGTTCGATGAAGATGCCGTCATCCTGGATCGGCCCGCCAGCACCAGCGTGCGCTACGCCGCCGACCGTGGCCCGGCGATCGAAATGTCATGGCAGGGAACAAAGGAACTCGGCATCTGGTCCAAGCCCGGCGGCGCGCCGTTCCTGTGCATCGAACCCTGGCACGGTATTGCAAGCCCGGCCGATTTCGACGGCGAATTCAGCGACAAGCCCGGCGTGATGCTGATCGAACCAGGAGCGAAGCGTTCGCTGAGCTACTGGATCAGCCTGGAGCAGGGGACTCGACAGCCTCCCAGCAGGTAGGAAAGCCCGGCCGAGGCCGGGCAAAACCCTGGCAAGCATTGTCTATCCGGTGTGTTAGCTGCCGCCGAACTTGTAGCTCAACCTGGCCATCACCGCGTCTACCCTGGCCTTGGTCTCGTAGCTCTCGGGGTTGCTCCCAAGCGAGCCGTCATCGAACACATTGGGTCTTGTGCTCGTCTTGGAGCCGAGATCGACATGCGTGTAGTCGACACCAAGGCTCAGCCTGTCGGTGAGGGCATAGTCGATGCCAAGGCCCAACGCGTAGCCATTGTGCCATTCATTCTGTTCATAGGTGACCAGGGCATCATTGTCGCGCGCCTTGAACCCGACCTTGCCGCCGGCATAGCCGCCCTTCGCATAGATCAGGACGCGGTCGAACGCATAGCCGATCTTGCCGACCACCGTCGCATAGTGCTGGATCTTGCCGGTCTCGGTGTCGGAGTCTGGGAAGTATGGGCTGACGATCTCCTTGCGGATCCCCGTGGCAGTCCAGGTCGCTTCGCCGCCCAGGACGAATTGCTGCCACTGGTATTGGGCACCGACATGCACGCCGCCCGCTATATTCGCATTGCGGAAATCGAAACCCTCTGTTCCGGCGGGGACCAGGTCGGTGAAAAACCCGCCGTTCGGCTGTGTGACGTCCGTCGCGGTGATGTTGCCGTTGGCCACGCCGATATGCGCGCCGACATAAAAACCGCTCCAGTCATAGGCAGAGCCGGCGACTGGCGCGGCCATGTCTGCTGCTGACGCCGCGGTCGCGCTGAGCCCGGCCAGCGCAATGATTGCAAGAAGTCGTTTCACTGAATGCCTCCCGTCCCGTTGTCCAGTGAAGAGGAAAATACACGAATACAATAAAGAGGGTGTGATTATTACGTCGCACTGTCTCTGAAATCAGCAACTCGGGCGATGGTGCCGATCACATTGACGAGAAGGCGCGCGGCGGTCAGCGCCGACAGGCCGTCCATGTCGGCGGGTGGGTAGAGCTCGACAAGGTCGAATCCCGCGATCCTGGCGCGCTTGCCGAGGCCGGCGACCATGTCGATCGCCTGAGTGTAGGTAAGGCCGCCTGGCGTACGCGCCGCCACGCCGGGCATGATGCCGGGATCGAGGCTGTCACAGTCGAAGGTGACGACGACCCGTGCGCCTTCCGGAATATGCCGGAGTGCTGCTTCCACGCCTTGAGTATGAACCTCGCGCGCGGTCACGAAACGGCTGCCATAGTGCCGCGCCGCTTCGATTTCAGCGAGGCGCGCGCTGCCGACGCTGCGCAGGCCGACTTGCACCATGCCCGCGACATGCGGCATCTCGCTCGCCCTTCGCATCGGGCTCGAATAGCCGTAGCGTTCGCCATGCACCTCGTCGCGCCAGTCGATATGCGCATCTATCTGCAGGATCCAGATCGGTCCGTGATCGGCAAAGCCGGCAAGGAACGGAATGACGACGGAATCGTCACCGCCAAGCAGGATCGGCACGGCGGGTAAGGACAGAATTTCGCGCGTCTTCGCTTCGATCCGGGTCCTGTTTTCGGCATTGTCGTGCAGGATGGTCGAGATGTCGCCGACGTCGACGCAGCACACCGGCTTGTCGTCGAACAACGGACCGCCGAGATCGAAATCCCAGTGCCCGACAAGCGGGGCATCATCCTGGCTCGCGGCACGGATGGCGTCGGCGGCCAAGGCATGGCCGCTGCTGTCCTTGCCGGGATAGGTGCTGCCGTGGCCGGCTCCGAAGATCACCGCACGAGGCGTGCGGCCATCGGCGAGGCGATCGCGAAGGCCGAGAAAGGAAGGTGAGGCGGTCATTCTTGATGGTCCTGTCTCAAGCACGACCGCAGGCTAGTTGCTTCGCCGCCTCGAAGCCATCGCCGAAATCGTTGGCGGGCTATCGCGCATGGGTCAAAGCGGGCGCGTTCGATTCGTAGGACTTGAACGCAACCACATCGCGGCGTGGTGGAGGGGCGGGGTGTGACCCATGCGGAACAAGGCGATGGCGGAGCAACCGCCATCGCTTGAGGCGCAATAGCTGCGTTCAATCGGCGGGCCCAGCGAACAAGATGAGATTGCCGTCTGGATCAAGGACAATGAAGTTCCTCGCCCCCCAAGGTTCTTTCTTCAGTCCTTGGTGGAAGCTCACACCGGCGGCTTGATACTCCAAAAAGAGTTGTTTGATCTCCGCTGCGGCATCGACAGTGATCGAAGCCGACAGAAGGTGTTCGCGCTGGCGTATATTCCCGACAAAGACCGGCTCGCAAACAAGCCGCATGCAAAGTCGAGCATGGTCACGCTTGACCATGCCGTAGAACGGTGGGTCACCATAAACGAAGTCGACTGTGAAGCCGAGCTTCGACGTGAAGAAATCGCAAGACGCCTTGAGGTCGGTGACATAAAGTTGCGCTTCGGTTCCGCTGAGGATCGGTGGCGTCATCGCGTGCTTGAATTGAGTGTTCATGGCCGGGCCTCCTGCTTTGAGCGCCTGCCATCCCTCGAAACCCAATTGGCGAGCTACAAGCTCCTGCGCATCGCTGAGCCTGAACGATGCCTCCAGCACCTGATTGTCATCAAGGTGCCGAAACCGCGGCAAAGCGGCTCTGATCTCGGCTGCGACCGGATGGTATCGATCACGATGCCAGCGCAGATATTGCTTTGCCTGCTTCTTCAGGTTTTCGAGGTTTGGCATGGGCGCGGCTACGGTTTGCACATCGTAGGTGGGCATTGCCCCTTCGGCCTCGGCCGGTGCGCCCCACGGCAACTACCTGACAGTGCCAGTGTCGACGGCGGATTGTCAACGGCGGCTATCGTCGGCCATCCATATCCACAACGCCGCTGAAACCGTGAACACCGACGTCACGGCTGGACGATGAGCTGGCGGATCTGAAATGATATCGGTTCCGGAGGAAACGAAGCTGACAAGATTCTCGTCGCGGGCAGGGCTGCTTATCGGCCTGTGCTTCACGCCCATCGCGCTGCTGCTGGCGCTTTTCTCGGCCGGAGCTGGGCATGGGGACTATGTTCTGGCGCGCCTTCTCTATCCGATACCCATGTTGGCGACGCTATTGACCAACAACACTATCACCGGCTTGTCCGTGGGGCTGGCTGTGGTGCAATTTCCCGCTTATGGAGCCTTCGCTGCTCCAGGCGGCGGCATCAGATGGCTGTCCCTTGGCACATCCTGCACGCTGTTGCAATCGCAGCCGCCTTCAGTGGGGCTTCTCGACTATTTCTAAGGACCGCAGCTGCTGCATCAAAGGACAGCCGCATTGCTATATCTAAAAGTCGCATAAGATAGATTATGGAACTGGAGCGTTGACCAGCAGCTGGAAATTGCTGCTGATTTTCATAGGCTTGGCACGACCGATGCGTATTGCCCTGAGCTGACGGCCAACGCTACGCTGCGTGAATGACGACAGCAAAGCCCGAGATCGAAGCGGCCATTGAAGTGTTCGTGCATGGCTACAGCACGGGCAGAAGCCGCACCTTTCCTTATGCGGCCAGCCGCGTCGGACCATTGTGGCTGATGCGCGATGCCGAGCGCAAGAATCCTCGTGACTACCGCAGAGAGGAATGGGTCGTCCATGACGTCGCTGCCGAGCAAGCTGATGCGGTCGTGCGGCAGCATGCGCGGCCGGGTTTTGCCATTTCGGTGGTTGTCGCGAATGGCGAACCGGATCAGCCGGTGCGAACGGCCTACAAAGCTCTCGGCTACAGACTGCTGAGGACGGAAGGCTTTTTCGTCCAGCCACTGCGCCGGATACCGAGCCCGCCGGCTGTCGCTTCGATCGAACGCGTGCAGACCGTCGAACGTGCCGCACAATTGGCAAAGATCATCCGCAGACGGCCCATTGGCGACGATCTGCTCGGCAACGACGCGCCGTTCCGGCAGTATGTGGCGGTGGACGGCGACGCTATTGTCGGGCGCGTGCTCAGCGTGGATGCCACCGGCGCCAGCTGGTGCGAGGCCATGTTTGTCGAGCCTTCTCATCGGCGCCGCGGCATCGGTCAGGCGCTGATGGCTAAGATGCTGCACGACGATCGGGCCCATGGATCGCGCTGCTCGGTGCTGATGGCGACGCACGCCGGAGCGCTGCTTTACCCCCGCATGGGCTATGAGCGGATTGGAACGCTGCTGATATTCAGTCCAAAGAGCCAAACGCCCTCATGAGAGGTCGTTCATATCACGCTGATTCATAAGGAATTTCGATCACCATGCCGTCATAGGCCGGCACCACATGATCAGGAGTCTCGGCCATCACTGTGGCATAGTCGAGCGGCACATGCATGTGGGTCAGCACGGCATTCCTGGGCGCCAGCCTCCCGATCCATTCCAGCGCCTGGCCGAGCGACAGATGGCTGGGATGGGTGTTGTACTGAAGCGCGTCGATGACCAGCATTTCCAGGCCGCGCAGCCGCGCGGCTGTGGCGTCGGGAAAGCCGCTGATATCAGGGCAATAGGCCAGACCGCCGATGCGGAAGCCGAGCGAGATGATGTCGCCATGGAATTGCGGCAGCGGCTCGAGGGTGAGGGCGCCCCCCTCACCTTCGATCACGACAGGCTTCGCGTGGTCGATGATATGCGCCCGCACGATCGGCGGATAGGAACTGCCCGGTGGCGTCTCGAAGCAATAGCCGAACGCCTGCCGCAGGCGCAGCATCGTCGGCTGGTCGGCATGGATGTCGATCAGGCGGCGCTGCTCCTGCACATAGCCGCGCAGATCGTCGATGCCATGGATATGGTCGGCATGCGGGTGCGTGTAGACGACCGCATCGATGCGTTTGACCGAAGCGAGCAGCATCTGCTCTCGGAAATCCGGCCCGGTGTCGATAACCACGGTGGTGCGGCCGCCATCGGCTGCAATCCGCTCGACCAGCGCTGCCGTGCGCATGCGCCGGTTCCGTGGATTGGCCGGGTCGCAATTGCCCCAGTCGCCGGTGATGCGCGGCGTACCTGGCGACGAGCCGCAGCCGAGAATGGTGAGGCGCAGCCGGTTGGTCATCGTTTCAGGCACTCTGTTCGGCAGGCCGTGGCATCTTGCCGAACAGCCGGAAGAAATTGTTCGTCGTCAGATCCGCGACTTCAGCCTCGCTGACGCCAATCGTTTCGGCCAGCACCTTGGCTGTGTGCGCGACATAGGCCGGCTCATTGCGCTTGCCGCGAAACGGGATCGGCGCCAGATAGGGCGCGTCGGTTTCGACGAGCAGCCGGTCATGCGGCACGTCGGCGGCGATGGCGCGCAGTTCGGCCGAATTCTTGAAGGTCAGGATGCCCGAGAACGACACATAGCCGCCGAGCGCGACGCCCACCTCGGCCAGCCGGCGTCCGGAGGAGAAACAATGCAGGATGAAGGGGAAGGCGCCCTTCCCTGTTTCGTCCGCGAGAATGGCCGCCATGTCGTCATCGGCATCGCGCGAATGGATGACCAGAGGCAGGCCGGTCTCGCGAGCGGCGGCAATGTGATTGCGAAAACCCTGCGCCTGCGCGTCGCGCGGCGCCTTGTCGTAGAAATAATCCAGCCCCGCCTCGCCGATCGCCACCACCTTCGGATGAGCCGACAGACGGACAAGCTCCGCAGCGGTGACGTCGAGCTCCTCGGCGGCATTGTGCGGATGGGTGCCGACCGAGCAAAAAACCTCGTCGAAAGTCTCAGCGATTTCAAGTATTTGCTGAAAGCGCTTCACACGGGTCGAGATCGTCACCATGCGGCCGATGCCGGCCGCTTTGGCGCGGGCGACAATGGCCGCCCGCTCCTCGGCGAAATCCGGAAAGTCCAGATGGCAGTGGCTGTCGACGAGCATCAGGCGTTCGCACCCGGCTGTTCGACATAACGCGGAAACACGCCTTCCGGCACCGGCAATGCCGTGCCGGAAACCAGCGCATGGTCGGCATGGACATGCTCGAAGTTCCGCTTGTCCGCCGGCACCGCCAGCAGGTCGAGCAGCTTGGCGGCCGACCCCGGAATGTAAGGCTGGCTCAGAAGTGCGACGCGACGGACGATTTCGGCGGTCGTCCACAGCACCGTTTCCATTCGCACCGGGTCGGTCTTCTTCAGCGCCCAAGGCTCCTGAGACGTGAAATAGCGATCGGCTTCGGCGGCCACGCCGAAGATCGCCGCCAATGCCAGATGAATGCCCTGCTCCGCCATTGCCTTGCGCGCCGTACCAAGCGCTTCCACTGCCTGGTCGAGGATCGCACCGTCGGCTTCGGTCAGCTCGCCACGCTGCGGCACCGCGCCGCCACAATTCGCGGCGATCATCTTCAGCGAGCGTTGTGTCAGATTGCCGAGACCATTGGCGAGGTCGGCATTGGTGCGGTTGACGATCGCTTCATGGCTGTAGCTGCCGTCCTGGCCGAACGGCACCTCGCGCAGGAAGAAATAGCGCACCTGGTCGACACCGTAATGGTCGACCATGGTGAACGGGTCGATGACGTTGCCGACCGATTTCGACATCTTCTCGCCGCGGTTGAACAGGAAGCCGTGACCGAAGACGCGCTTCGGCAGCGGGATGCCTGCCGACATCAGGAAGGCCGGCCAGTAGACCGCATGGAAGCGCACAATGTCCTTACCGATGATGTGCGCATCGGCCGGCCAGAAACGCCATTTCTCATCATTTTCATGGGGATAACCGACGCCGGTGATGTAATTGGTCAGGGCGTCGACCCAAACATACATGACGTGCTTCTCGTCGCCAGGCACCGGCACGCCCCAGTCGAAGGTGGTGCGCGAGATCGACAAATCCCTGAGCCCGGATTTGACGAAGCTCATCACTTCGTTGCGGCGCTCAGCCGGGCCGATGAAGTCGGGCTGGTTTTCGTAGAGCGCAATGAGCTTGTCCTGATAGGCCGACAGCCGGAAGAAATAGCTTTCTTCCTCGACCCATTCGACCGGCGTTCCCTGCGGCCCGTAGCGGACATTGTCGGGACGGACCTCCGTCTCTTCCTCGCCGTAATAGGCTTCGTCGCGCACCGAGTACCAGCCGGCATAGCCGCCCTTGTAGATGTCGCCATTGGCGTCCATCGCCCTCCAGATCGCCTGCGAGGACGCATAGTGGCGCTCTTCCGTGGTGCGGATGAAATCGTCATTGGAGGCGTTGAGCGCGGTCGCCATGCGCTTGAAATCGGCGGAGTTGCGGTCGGCCAGTTCGCGCGCCGAAATGCCTTCGCGTTTTGCCGTCTGCAGCATCTTGATGCCGTGCTCGTCCGTGCCGGTGAGGAAGAACACGTCCTTGCCGTCGAGCCGCTGGAAGCGCGCAAGCGCGTCGGTGGCGATCAGTTCGTAGGCATGGCCGATATGCGGCTTGCCGTTCGGATAGGAAATCGCGGTCGTGATGTAGAATGTGTCGCGTGACATGAATGAACCATCATGAATGTCTGAATGGAAGCCGTGGCGGTGGATATCGCATCGGAATGGTGATTGCCATCCCGGTGGGGCCGTCACATTCGCATCGCAGACTTCAGGCGGTCGATCATGGTCAAGGCGTGCTGCTTCTTGTCGGGATTGTCGGTGTCGGTCTCAGATATCGCGTCCGGCGCCTCATGCCAAGTCCCGCGCTGCGTCTGGGCCCCGATCATGGCACCGGGTCCAGAGCCGCTCGTGGGCCGTTGCAAAGGCAAGTCGCGATCCGTAGTTTCGCGGCGGTGCAAAAGGCAGACCGGCATGGCCACGACCACGCAATATGATCCGCGGCAGGCGCTCGATGCGCGCTTGCGTCAGGCCGGCGCCAGCAAAACCGTCTACGCCCTCGTCACGCCCGAGATCGAATCTGTGAAGGCCGAACTGCTCGGCAACAGCGGGGGAAACGGTCCCGATCCAATCCGCGTCGCCTATCTCGATCAGTTTCGCCATGCCTGGACCGGAAAGCAGAACGCACTGCACAGGCGGTTCTTCGACACCTGGCTCGGCTGGGCCAAGCCGATGGCGCCGCTGAACGCGGCGGACTTTCCCTTCAGCTATCCGACATCAGGTGCCAGCGAGCCACTTTTCCATTTGATTGCCGATTACGGCAACCGCGCACGAATCGAGAGGTTTTCGCCTCGGCTCGTTATCTTTCGCGGCGAATATGAGGGCTACAAGGCCTATGCGGAAGCCTGCGGCGTTGCGGTCGCGGAATATGAACGCCATGCCTGGCGCGATGTCGCCGACACCGTGGAGCCCCTCGATTTGCTTTGTCTCAGCCAACCCTCGGCCATCGACGGCATGGTGTGGCCACAGGCCAATGCCTTTCTGCGTCTGTTGAGCCAACGCGCCAACCCGGCCCAGCTCGTCCTTGATTTGACCTATGTCGGGGCGACTGCCGAGGCTCCGCCAGAGACGATCCTCGCCGACGCGCCTTGCGTGAGCGCCGTGGTGATCAGCCTGTCCAAGCCGTTCGGCGCCTATTACGACCGCATAGGCGGCGTGTTCTGCCGATCGGAGAATCTCGGTCTGTTTGGCAATCAGTGGTTCAAGAACCTGACATCGCTGCAGCTGGGAATACGGCTGATGGAGCGGTTCGACGTTTTCGCCATGGCGCGCCGCTACACCGGCATTCAAGGCAGCGTCGCCGAACATGCAGGCCATGCGCTCGGCCTTGCCTTGACGCCGGCGGACGTCTTCATCCTTGCCCAGGCCGTGGCAGGCGCTGAGCATGATCCCGATCTGGCTGCGTATCTGACGCGCGCCCCCGGCGCCGTCGATGCCCGGCCACGCTTGTGCCTGACGCCAGGCATGGCGGAGCGGATCGGCATGGCCAGCCCGAATTCCGGAACGCTGTCATGAAGAATTTGATCCCGCTCGTGACGAGCGACGACATCCATGCCCACTGCCTGGCACACTGGAAGACGGAAGCATTCCGGTCCTCGCATCGCGAGGGAGGCTATATCCACGGCATCGTCGACCAGTATGCCCGCCTGCCCCGCTTCAGCTGCGAGACCACCAACGACCGCCTGGAGCGTGCGCATTTCTGCACCTGGTGGGGGCTGACCATGCGCCGGGATGACTATGCAGCCCCGGCCATCGAAGACCTCTACCTGCTGCACGAAATCTGGCACGCCGCGCATATGCCTTTCATCCCGGGCATCGGATTCGAGGCTTTCCACGGCAAGATGGAGCGCAACGAACTCGAGGCCAGCGTGGCGTCCGAGCTGCTGGTCTATTTCAAGATCGATGGGCTGAGACAAAGCGCCTTTCCCCATCCCATTTACGCGGACCGGTTTCTCAACGATCCGGCGATGCGGCTGTTGTGGCGCGAGAACGAGGTCGTCGCCACCAACACATTGCTCGAGGCGCGCCGCAACGTCATGTATTCCAAGCCCGAAGGCGACATGGATTTGAGCGAGCGATGGATCCGCAAATTCACCATGCAGAACCGGCAATGGTCGATCGTCTGGGCCGACCGCTACCTCGATATCGAGGATCATATGCACCGGTTCCAGCAGATGGCGCTCGGCGGTGACAGGAAAGCAGCCGCGGATTTCCATGCCGACTGGATCGAAGTGGAAGCCGCCATGGACATGGTGGACCACGTTCCTTTCCGCGACCATGCGCTGCTGTTCGCCACCATCTATTGGGCCAATCGGGCGAAATACGATGCAGCGCTTGCGGCGCAGCGGACAAGCCAGTCCTAGGCACGACCTTGGGGCAGACCATATGAACGGCGATGCCGTTCCCAAAGCCTGTTCACATGGCCGATTTCAGCCGGTCGATCATGGTCAAGGCGTGCTGCTTCTTGTCGAGATTGTAGGTATCTGTCTCGGAGATCGCGTCCAGCGCCTCATGCCAGCTGTCCGATAGCGCTTTGGCGCGTGCGAGGTCGCCTGACCGCGCTGCCTGGCTCGCGGCATCCGACAACAGGTCGAGCGCGCGGCGGTTGAAGATGTCGAACTGGATCGCCTGGTCTTTGCCGGCGACGGCTTCGGCGAGCCGATAGGCGCCGCCGATGTCGCTCTTTCCCTTCGCCACCAGTGCATCGAGCGTCTCGGCGATCTCCAGCCCGCCATATTGCGTCAAAAGGATCGCGTTGCGGGCGCTGCCCCCTGCCCGCTCGACCAGTGCCGCCCGCGCGGTCGGATCGTCCGGTGGCGGCGGTTCGGCCGTCTGCAGCACCGCCAGCAGATCGTCGGCGTCGAGCGGCGTCAGGCGTATGACCTGGCAGCGCGAGCGTATTGTCGGCAGTAGGCTGCCCGGCGCGTGGACGATGAGAATGAACAGCGTTCGCGCCGGCGGCTCCTCGAGGTTCTTCAGCAAGGCATTGGCGGCATTGGCATTCATGTCGTCGGCCGGATCGACGATGACGACCCGGTAGCTGCCGTCATGCGAGGTCATCGACAGGAAGCGGCTGACCCTGCGGATCTCGTCGACGGTGACGACGGTCTTGAAGCTCTTGGTCTTGTCGTTCAGCGGACGGGTCAGATGCAGCACGCCCGGATGCGCCCCGGTCGCGATCTGGCGAAACAGCGGCGAGGCCGGATCGGGAACGGCCAGGCTTTCCGGCGCCTGCGCGAAGGCCGGGTGCTTCAAGAGGTGATGCGCCAGATGAAAGGCCAGCGTTGCCTTGCCGATGCCGACCGGTCCGGCAAAGATCAGCGCATGCGGAAGCTTTCCCTGGCGATAGGCTGCGGCGAGCATGCCGGCCGCCTGCCCGTGCCCGACCAGTCGAGGCGTTTCGGACGGTTCGGGTACGCCGTCCAGTGTGTCGTGCTGTTCCGGCGCGATGCGTTCGAAGATCATACCGGTGCGGCCTGCCTGTTGCGCGCGGGCGCCCTCGCCTCCAGCGCCGCGAACACCGCGGCGGTGACGACGTGCTCCACTGTATCAGGATCGGCGGACGCGTCGACGACGATGCAGCGTTCCGGCTCGGCTGCTGCGATCGCCAGAAAGGCATCGCGCCGGGCCTGATGGATATCAAGCGTTTCCTTTTCGAAACGGTCGGCGCCGGCATCGCTGCCGCGCCGCAGCGTCGCGCGCCTGAGACCCTCGGCAGGATCGATATCGAAGATCAGCGTCATATCGGGCATCATGCCGTTGATGGCGACCTGTTCCAGCGCCGTCATGAAAGCCGGGTCGATCCCGCCGGTGACGCCCTGGTAGACGCGCGAGGAATCCAGGAAGCGGTCGCACAACACGATCGAGCCGCGCTCGACCGCCGGCCGGATGACCTGCTCGACATGGTCGGAACGCGCGGCGGCGAAGAGCAGCGCCTCCATCTTCGGTCCAAATGGCTCGGCGGCGCCCGAAAGCAGCACATGCCGGACCGCTTCGGCGCCCGGTGAGCCGCCCGGTTCGCGCGTGAGCAGGACATCATACTTCTTGGCGCGCATCTTCCTCGCCAGCCGCTCGATCTGCGTCGACTTGCCTGCGCCCTCGCCGCCTTCGAAGGTGATGAAAAATCCGCGCGCCAATCGAAAGGGCCTTTGTCCAGGTGGATTGTTGCGCTCTAGATAGTCCGCGTTCGGGAAAACGTCCATGCCGTCGGCGCTATCGCAGCCAGCCGATCGCCAGTTCCTTGACGGCATCGAGCGCGCGCTGCGGCAAGGTGCCGACACCGATCGATTCAGCGGCGAAAAGCGGCGTCTCCTGGCTCAGCGTGTCGCCGATCCAGACGCGCAGCGCGCCCACCGGCTGGCCCTCCTCCACGGGTGCCGCGACCGGGCCGGTATAGACGATCCTCGCCGTCAGCTTGTCGCGGTTGGTGATCGGCAGGAAGATGTCGATCGGCCCTTTTGCCTTCAGCGTCACGCCGGATTTGGCGCCGCCAAAAACCTGGGCCACACCGACCACCTCGTCCTTGGCGAAGATTTCGGTCTTCTCGAAGGAGCGCGCGCCCCAGTCGAGCAGCTTCCGCGCCTCCTCGGCGCGTTCCTTGTCGTTGGCCAGCCCGTTCATCGCCATGATCACCCGCGTGCCGTTATGGCTGACCGAAGCAACAATGCCGAAGCCGGACGTCTCGCTTGCACCGACAGCCAGGCCATCGGCGCCGATGTCCATCGCCAGCAGCGGGTTGCGGTTTTTCTGCGAGATCTTGTTCCAGGTGAAATCCTTCAGGCCGTAGTAGCGATAGAAATCCGGGTAATCGCGCCATAGATGCAGGGCCAATAGCGCCAGTTCGCGCACCGTCGTCTGCTGGCCGTCGGCCGGCAGGCCGGTCGAATTGACGAAGGTCGATGTTTTCAGGCCGATCTGGCGGGCCCGTTCTGTCATTTGCGCGGCAAAATTGTCCTCGGATCCGGCCATGCCTTCGGCGATGACGATGCAGCCGTCATTGGCTGCCTGCACGGTCACGCCCTGGATCAGGTCCTCGAGCCGGATCGCCGATTTGAGCTTGGCGAACATCGCCGATGTCCCCGACGGCGCACCGCCCTTGCGCCAGGCGTTTTCGCTGACCACGAACGTGTCGTCGAGCTTGAGGCGTCCTGATTTGATGGCGTTGAAAACCACTTCCATGGTCATCAGCTTGGCCATCGAGGCTGGCGGGATCGGCTTGTCGGCATCTTTCGCGAACAGCACCGTGCCGGTGTCGGCATCGATCATGAAGGCCTGTGTGGCCTTGGTCTCGAAAAGCTGCGCGTTGGCTGGGGTGAGGCAAAGCAGCAGCAAAGCCAGTCCCAGGAAGCCGGCAAATGGCGGAAAGGCGCGCAACTGCATGAAATCTCGACCCGTTTGCCGGTTTTGGCACAGCCTATCAGGGTTTTTTCCGCCGGATCAACCGCGCGGGCAAAATAGATCAGTTGCGCACAGCCAGCGCGTCCGGCGCGCCGTGCGACCATGCCGCCTGCAGCAGTTCGTCCAGGCCGCCATGGCCATTCGGATAGAGATTAACCGCATACCAGTCATTGCCGTCGAGATCGGAATGCTGGATTTCCGTTCTGCCGAAGGGTTGAAGTGCCGTGGCCACGCGTTTGGCTTCGGCGGCGTTGTCGAACGTCCCGGCGGCGACATAGTCGGCATTGGACGGTGACGCTTGCGGATTGGACTTCTTCCACGACTGCAGGATATCGGCCGGCGACATGCCGCTATCGTCCAGCGCGGCAAAGACGTCGGCGCGCTGCACGCGTTCATCCGCATAGGACAGCGAGGCCACCGCGAACGGCGACTGCGGGGGCAGCCCGATCTCCGGACGTTCCGGCACGATCGGTCCGAAATCGGGCAGCACCAGGTCGCCGAAAGCCGGCGCCTGCGCCGACAGGGACGGTTGCGCGGCGAACGCCTGGCCGGAATTCGTCAACTGACCGGGGAACGGCACGGCGGTGGCGCCCACCGGGACGCTTGGTGACGGCCCGTTCATGGCCACCATGACGCCGGTCGGCAGGCCATCCGACGGATCCGGAATCCGGTTGCCCGGATGGTAGGATGCCATCAAATACTGATCGTCATTGCCGTCGAGCGGCGCGCGGCCGACATATTCGACCTTGACCTTCGCGGTGCCGACCTTGTCGTAGTCGAGCATCTGCGCCGCGCGCTCCGAGACGTCGATGATGCGGCCCTCATGATACGGGCCCCGGTCGTTGACGCGCACGATCACCGAACTGCCGGTTTCGAGGTTGGTGACGCGGGCGTAACTCGGCAGCGGCATGGTCGGATGCGCGGCCGTCAGTTGTGCCGTGTCATACACTTCGCCATTGGCGGTCAGCCGGCCATGGAAGGCGTCGCCGTACCAGGAGGCCAGGCCTACCTTCGCGTAGTGCCGATCTTCCTTGGGATAGTACCACTTGCCACGAACCTGGTAGGGTTTGCCGAGTTGGTCGCGACCGCCGCCGCGCCGCATGAAGTTGACGCGCGGGCTCGCCTTCACGCCATATTCGGTCTCGGCGAAATATTCCTTGGAACGATGCTTGGGATTCACCATCGCCTTTGGCTCAGGCTGCGACGCGCAAGCCGCCAGCAAGGCAGCCGACGCAGCAAGCAGCGTAAGCGTTGAAGCGCGACGAAGACGCGGGCGCGTCGTAGCCTGCATTTTTCCCGAAATCCCCTACAGTCTCAATCAAGACGCCGTCGTTTGAACAGCAGAGGAGCCAAAGCACTCACTCGACGATATCAGCGACGCCCTGAACCCCGATCCTTTGTGCACAGGAATTGTTTATCACGGTATTAATCGACTATGTTCGGAACCCGGCAAGATTGTGGCGCGAATGTGCATACTGGACCGAGGTGACGGGACAGATAGCGGAGGCTGCGCGATCTTGGCGACGGCGTCACGGGAGCGATATTCGCATCGCTGCATAATCAGGTCCTAGCGCTTCGGCTTCGGCGTGATCTCCTCGACCCGCACCTTGTCGCCGATCTCCTTGGCCGTACCGAGCGCCTTCTGCTTGTCCTTGGTGGTCGGCACGGTCTGCCAGTGCGGCTGTTCAAAGACGCTGACGATATAGGTTGTGGCCGGCTCGTCGTTCAACGCCAGGACTTTTGCTTTTTCCTTCATTCACAGGCTGCAATCATATTAGCATTAGTGCATATATTCGCCAGCCGGCGCGCTGTTGCTCACAAGACAGCCCGTCGGCTAGGCCCGGCGTCCTATTCACATCCCAATCTATAGGTGCCGGGCCGCATTGCTTGTGAAAGCATTGGCTAAAACCGCGCGGCCATTGCGGTGGAACCTCGGGCGCCTGCTTCGCTGAAGGTCAGAGGGGCCGGCTAGGGCTCAATGGCGTGACCCGAAATCTTAAGCGAAATGACGCGGCCTTATCTCTGCCGAACAGCTTCCGATCTTAACCATAAAACAGGCAAGACTAAGGTCTTGCGCCCTGCCAGCGAAGGTCTGACGTTACCGCTTTAGTTCCGCGAATGTCCGTTGGACGTTCCATTACTTTAGCCAAACGTGATATTGGCCATTTGGTACCGTTCACACCTTGGCGCTATCCAGTGGTGGGGGAATGGCTAGGGGACTTGTATCGCCCCGCCCTTCTACAAGGCGGGCCGTTCGCGTTATGAGTACCCTGATTGCGAGTGAGGGCTTATGTCGCGAGATACTGTAATCTCACTATTCCCGACAGTAGCAATGGGCGTTGCTACTGTCGTGTGCATATTCTTGCAAAAGTGGTACGCGATCTCGCGGGGGCGTCTCGTCCGCATATTTTTGTTGGTGACGCTGGCGACGGCTTTTCTTGAGATGCAGATAGTGACAGCTGTTACGGGGAGAGAGGATCACCACCCTATCTTGACCCACCCCCAAACCACCGGATGAACGCCACTTCTTTCCCGGTGGCATCGCCGGTCGCCAGGCAGCTTTCCCTGCGGCGAACCAGCTTTTGCACAAAAGTCCCATCCTATGAAACCATCGGCTCCTCCGTTCGTTTTGAGCACCGGTTTGCGAGTGGAAGAGAAGAAGTGCTATGCCCTTGTCCGACGAGTTGCGCGATGTACCGGTCGAGTTTCATTGTCCTGTCTGTTCCTATCCGACGGTGAGAAACGGCTCTTGGCTGAAGACGATCGGCAGCTTCAAATGCGATGGCTGCGAGACGAAGGTGCGGATTGGCTACGAAGAGAAGCTCACGATTTTCGAACGTCACCTGAGAAAAGGTTAGCCGAACCGCCCGGCCATCCTGATTCAGCGAACTCGTGGTTATGCCCGAGCCGCTCGATCAGCGCCTGAATATCGAGCTTGGTCCACGGTCCGCGCGCCAATGCCTTGCATTTTAGCTTAATTGAATGTGAGGTGGTCATGAAATTCCGAGCGGGGGCTCATGACCACAGACCTATTTCTGACCGCTGTCGCGGCATTCTCGATACTCGTCCCGCTGTACTTCATCCTGAAGTGAGGCGTCAGGCCGCCCGTCGGCAGCGTAGGACAAGGTCGGCCGAAACGCGCGATGGCGAGGCCGACGAAGCGTCCCGCGCGTCCTGGCGCCCTCCTGTGGTCAGTGGCAGTGTCTGGTTGCCCTGCAAAATCTGCTTGAACGCAGAAACCTCGCCGCTCCATTCGCGAAGCGGCGAGGCCCGCCCCACGGCCCCAACAGCCGGCATTGCTGACAGTGCAATTGTTGGGCCAGCGGCAATTGATCCATTATGGGACAGAAGCACCGGTCGCCGCATGTTTACGCGGCCGCATCGTCCGGACCGCTCAGTTGCCTCCGCTGCGCACCAGAACGGCCAGCGCACGCTCTTCCTCGGCAAGCCGGTAGCACGGCAGTGACGCTGAACATTTATGGGCACTTGCTGCAAGGTCAGCAGGAAGGCGCCGCCGCAGTGGTTGACGCGGCCCTCAATGCCGCATTACAGGAATGAACAGCGAACCGGTCGGGAATGCCTTCGGTGCCAATCCGGTGCCAACCGCTCAAAAACGGCCGATAGCGAAAGTCCTAAGTGATTGAATAATCACAACGGAGGGATGGCCGAGCGGTTTAAGGCACCGGTCTTGAAATTCGGTTGCGGATGTCCCGAACTGTAACACCCCATATCGGCAAGTCCCGGTTTTCCGCCCTTTTCCAACGCCTCTCTTGCGTTTCGTCCTGCCGCGTACCGGGCTGTGCTACCTAGTTGGGTAGCAAAATGGTAGCAGGATGTTCTGGCGATGTTCGAATCCAAGTCGCCAGCCGAGCGTCTCGCGACGGGCATCGCGATCGGCGCGGGTCGGCCTCGTCATACCGAGGTGGAGGAATTAGAACCGTGCCAACAGTCGTAGGTTTGAAGCAGGTTTCAGCGAACCTGTGGGAAATACCCCAGCCCTTGGGGATGTTTGCCGGGGATCTGCTCCAGCGTGGAAAATCCTACTACCGGGCTTTCCAGATCGTTGCCGAGCACGATGAGCCCGGCCTCAGCTATCCGACCTATTTCCTGCTCGCCCATGCCATCGAAGTTGTCCTCAAGTCCTACCTGGTGGCAACGGGGACGCCGAAGAAGGCGCTCGGCAGGGAGCCGTTCAAACATGATGTCGGGGTGATCTTTTCCGAGTGCGAACAGCGAGGGCTCGCTGTATCGGATCAGTTGATGAAACCACTTGCATTAGGGCTCGCGCACATCAACGAAAGCTTCGATCTGCGCTACCCCACTGCTTATATCCTATCAATCGCTGGACCGTCGCACTGTATCCCGGCCGTCGACTCTCTGATCGAAGCAGTGTCTGCAGTGGTTGACCAATGCGCCCTCAAGGCTTTCGTGAAGCATCAGGGTCAAATAGCGCATCTCAAAGGCTGCAAGGTCCGTTGGAGCGACGATTAGACTGACGGCCCGCGCCTTCCGACGACGGGCCGATTTGCATCCAGTCACAGCAACGGCTTCGATTTATCTCCCTTCCGACCTTCTTCCCGGAACGCCCATATATATATCAACCTGTTACAGTGTTCGTTCCCCGTGAAACGCCGCGCTGCGCCTTTGCTATCCGATCGATGTCGGCCCGGATGGCCGGGACGAAATCTTCCGGTTCGAAGTCCCATGTCCGATCGACTTCGAACTTCAACTGGATGTCGGCGAGCGAGCGGGCGCGAAACCTCAGAATCCTGTCGGCCGCCAAGCTGGCCAGAGCGAGACGCTTCTTATCGGCCTTTCGAGCATCGGGAAGGCCGGAGTCCTTCATTACTTCCTGGCACGCGGCCTCCCAGGCCTCGCGGCGAGCAACAGTGGCCCGGCTCCACTCAAGGGTCCGCACGATGGCCGGATGATCGGACGGTTCGCCATTCAGTTGTGCTCGCAGGCCATTGAGAGTCTCTTCTCTGCTTAGCACCAGCTCCTCGGGCTGCGGCGGAATGAGGCCGTGATATCGCTTCTCCGCCTCGCCGAGGAGATCATTCTTGTCGGTCCATTTCTGCAGTGCGACTTCGAAGGCCTCCTTCAAACGCCGCAGCTCGGGAGCCGCGGCGGCGACAGGCTCGGGAGCCGCGAAAGCCATGCCTTCAAGTCTACGGGAGTCAGACCGTTTTGAGACCGCAACCAGCCCGGTTTTTTGATCATTGTGGATATCCCAGTGGCCGCCATGCCGTGCCTTCAGCGCGCCCGCAAGCGCAATGGCGGCGGCCTCGACATCGGCATCTTGATTCGACGCCGCTGCTGCAGGCAAAGCCATCGCGGCCAGGCCGGCCGAGGCGCTCATGATGGAGCGGCGGTTTACGTGCTGATTCATGAAACTCAATCCTTCTTGCATCGTGGCCTCCTCCGCGCGTCGAGCTAAGGGCATAAGGAGGCGCTCGACGAGGCCAGGGCGTTGTGGATCACGGGCATAAGCGGCAGGCGCAGCCGTGATGGCTGCAGGTGTGGTTTCCGACATATGAAGATTTCCTCTGGATTTGCCGGCTTTCTAGGGCCGGTTGCCAGCGGTCAGCACTGGCGCCGGGAAGCTAGAAACATGGCCAGAGACCACGCGCGACGGCCTTTCCCTTGCGGGTATTGCATAGCCGTCGCCTTCCCGGCATAGTGCGCCGGTTCGCGCCGACGGCTTGTCGGCTCGTTCTTTTTCGTTGGACATACTTGATCCCGGCAAGGATCGCCTCGCCCAACGCTCTGGTTGCCAATAGCCCGGCAAAGGCTATCCGCGGGAGTTTCTAGGCTCCGTCTGGCACGATGTTCCTGTTCGCTGAAATGGTCAATTCCCCTTCCGGGGAAAGACCAGGAAATTTGACGAGTGTTTCACGGGAATAGCACTGAAACAGCCTCAGATAGCTCACTTGCGCGAGGACAGCGGTTGCGCGATGTTCGGCTCAAGGATGAGGGGGAGCACAATGGCAGAAAAGGTAGAATTGATTACGACACCGTTCGTAGGGCTGGCGGAGAAGATCATAGATCCTTATCGCGCCAAGATTAAAGCACCTACAAGATTATACCACTATACGTCGTCGGCTGGCCTGATCGGAATTGTCCAGACCAGCCGGGTGTGGTTTTCAGATAGTGCATTCATGAATGATGGGTCAGAACTCCAGTATGGAATGGATATTTTCCGTCGAAAATCGGAGGCAATGCTTGAAAAGAAACCGGAGAAGAACCGGAATAGCCTAGATCCTTTGATAGAATTCCTAAAAGGTCAGCAAACATTCAACAGGCAGATAATATTCTGCATGAGCGACGACGGAAATCTCCTAAATCAATGGAGAGATTATGGGAAGGATGTGACTGCATATAGCGTTGAATTTGACACTCTCGCGCTGCTGAAAGATGAATTCAACTTCCGACCAGGTCTATTTTCTTTGATCTATGATGAGGCAATTCAAAACGAGATAACTGAAAAGTTTGTAGATGAACTATTTCAGATAGACCAATCAATCGAGTACCATAAATTGAATGACGATACGCGGTTGGCTTATATTATGAGCGGCGCGGCCGAGGCGCAATTCGTCATGAGTCATTTCAAGAATCCGGCCTTCAGTGTTGAGAACGAGTGGCGCCTTACTTTCTATGCACACTACAACGCGAAGGAACCGAAGCCACAGTTCCGAGCATCTGCATTGGGTGTTGTTCCCTACTACGAATGGCATCGCTCAAACGGCGACAAGCTGCCCATTACCCGTGTCATGGTCGGACCATCGCCATACGCCACAGCATCGGACATGGCCCTTAAACTGTTCCTGTTTCAATCAGGCTACCCGGACGTCGAGACCCTCTATTCGACAATACCCATCCGAAGATAAATGCTAGCCGGCGAGTGCCAGGCCGACGCCGATTCCGAGGCCGATGGCCAGGCCCGTCGCAAGGTTGCCGGCGAGCTGCAAAGCGACAGCTGCGGCGCGTGCCCGCCAGTCGGTGCGGGGCGCTGCCAGGATACGCACGAGGTCGTCGAGAGCGGTTTCCATCGGCAGGCACCATAGCGCGAAGCGATTCGCGTGTGAATCCCCTGCGCTTACGCTGGTCGAACCGACCCGGTGGTGTTCCACTGGATGAACTCGACCTCCTTGCCGGTCACTTGCCGGACGGCTTTCAACAGCTCCTCATGCAAGACACGCGTAGCCCGGTAATGCTCGCAGTGCGGCGATATGAAGGGCTTCACGATGCTCTTGTGCAGCGCTTCAGCCGCCTCCAGGAAGGTCTCGATTTCAGCCTGCGATAGCTGCTTGGATGGTTTTGATCTGGCCATTTGGCGAACTCCGTTTTTTGAGGGGTCGCCGCAACGGGAGGATTATATTCCTGATCTCGATGATGATGGCAAGCTAGGACAATGTTCCTTTCCTTGGAAAAATCGGCAATGGCACCTAAGTTGTAGCGCAGCTAATATTCAACGCCACATTTGGGAGGAATGAGTGAGTGACGAAGGGCACGAGGAGGAAGTCGAAACAGTCCTGCAGGGAGTCGGCTGGACGATTGCCAAGACAAAAGACGCCGGGACGATGGTTCCTTATCCGGCGCGACCCATCCTGGTCGACGGCCGGCTGAATTATGGCTGGATGGATTTGCGTGGCCGGCCGGACCTGGTGGAACAAATTCCGGAAGCGCGCGAGAGCCCAGCACTCTCGAATCTGCTGCGGGTGATCGCTACCTCGCCCATGCTCATGTCCAGTGCCTGCGAGCACGCGTCGTTTGATCGCTCTGGCTCGGACGGGCCTGCATGGCAAGCAGGCGCCTTCATCATCGTCGAGTTCTTGGAGGCCGAAAAGAACACTGACCCAGGTCAATTGATCGAGTTTTCGAAATACGTTCTCGGCGGCATACCGCCGACGGAATTGCACCATATCGGCTTCGAGATGATCGTCGAGCCGCTGAAATATTTCTTCGGCCGGCGCGACTGCCACGCACTGATGATGAGGCCGCTCGGATATGGTTCTACGGAGGGAGAGGCCCTGGCTGCCTTGGAATTTGCCGTGAATGCCATCGCGGATTCGATCCAGCGAAACCGCGAGGTCAAGACCCCATAAAATGCCTGACAACGATCGGCCGACACCACCTGATGAGCGCCTGATCGAATTTCTCGACGGGCTGCCGGTCACGATCCGCGATGGTGTTCTTTTCCGATGCTGCTTTGGACTAGAAGCAGGCGACTTCGCCGAGCTTGGCACGATCGACAATCTGACAATTCTAAAGGTTTTCCTCGACGAGCACCCGAGACATAGAGGCTATAGATGCGCGCAGCTTATCGGCGTGCTCGAAATCGTCCTCGTGCCGCCAAAAGGAAATGAAGAGCTAAACCAAAAAATCTACGAAGAAACTGGCCACGAAGCGTTTCGTGATGCTGCCATCCGCGCTCCATTGAATGAACGTCATTTCGAGCTCGCTCGCCAACAGTTCGCTGAACTGCGGAGAACATCCCTGAGTCCTGAAGTTCTTTCGCTGTGGCTGGAGCTCTATCGGGGCTGACGCCCAATGAGACCAGAAGCTCGACAGCTTCATGTCTCTCCACGGCGGCCATCAAGTCAGGCCCAGCACGATGCCCGGCAGAAAGGGCGAATGCGCGAGCCAGGGCGATCATGCCTGGCCCTCCGGCTCGGGGTCATCTTTCTTGCCTCCGGTCAACGGCGTCAGGCGCGGCCGGCGGGGACCTGTCGGAAACGACAGGTTGAACTCGCCGCGCTCGGCACGGCGCAGCGCATCGCGGAACAGGCCTATCATCTCGTCTGAAATTACGTGCTCGTGCCGACCGCCGGCGTCGCCAATGGCGCAGACCAGCGCGCCCATGAGATGCGCGAAAACCTTATGCGCATCGCATCCTTGGGCTGCCATTTCGGGCATGGTCACCCTGTTCATGAACTCTTGGGCGTAGTGGTTGCACCACTTCCCGTTTTCGCCTTCGAACGCGCCAAGCTCGGGATGGGGAAAAGTCATTTGCTGCCTGGCCTCCGACCGTTGCTCGTATATGCCTCTGCGGTCAGGAACCGTTGCAGCCGGTTGAGCGCGACATCCCCGATTGTGAGATCGTCGATCCGCTCGCCGCCCGGCAGCTGCAGGACGATCGGCGTGCGCCGGTTACCACTCGAGGCGCCCGCCGATGAAAGCTTCATGTCGGCGAAGCCACCACCGGCAAAACGTTGCACGGACATGGAGCGGTTTAAGCCATCGACGAAGCCACCCAGGCTGAAGCCGCGCATGCCGCGGAGCGCCTCCATGATCTGGTCTCTTGGGATCGCCATTGCATTGAGGGCGCTAAAGAGCGGGCGCCCGTAGTAGGCGACTGCAGGCGATTGGGTGATAGCCTCGCCATCGGACAGCCACGCCGGGATCTTGTCTCCCTTTGGACCTCCAGGGCCACGCGCAAAGCCACCGCCGGCAAAGCCCGAAGCCCCACCGCCACCGCCGCTGTCGCCGCCAAGGCCGACGAGCTGTTTCGCCAGATTAATGGCGGACTGGATTTTCGAGACAATGCTATCGACCAGCGACGAGATGCGATTGAGCACGCTGTTGGCGATACTGACCAGGCTGTTGAAGACGCTGGTAATCCGCCCTGGCAAGGTGCCAAACCAGCCAGCGATACGCTCAACGATCTGCTGCGCGATCGAGCCAAGCTGGTCGATAAGGCCGCTCCAAGCATTTACGATCGCATCGACGATCCCGTTGAAGGCGTCAACGGCCATCTGCTGGCCGTCGCCGAACGCGCTGACGATGCTCTCCCAAAGGCCGGTTGCGCCGTCGACGATCGCCTGCCAGGCCACGGCAGCGCCGTCCTGTACAAACTGCCAGGCCGAAGCGGCGCCGGCCTTGATCTGGTCCCAAAACACCGCGATGGCGATGCCGGCCGCAACAGCGGCGGCGGCTATGGCGAGAGCAGCACCGCCGACGACACCCGCCAGCAGGCCGATGCCAGAGACCACGACCGCAACGGTCGAGCCCAGCAAGGTAAACACCCCGAGGAGCGATAGAACGGCCGCGCCGAGGGCGAGCTCGCCGCCGGTGATGTCGGTACCAAAAACTTTGTTGATTTGCTCGGCCACGAATTGCGCACCCTCGCGCAGCGCCTTGAAGGCCGGCAATACCAAGCCAGTAAATACGCCGGCGACATCATTGCCGAACTGCACGACGGCGGCGCCCCACTCTCGAATCCAGGGGTTCTTGACGTTTTGCGAATTGCCGGAAAGCAGGTGCAAAAAGTCGCCCAGCACGCCAGCGGTGACCCTCGCCGCCTCCTGGCCGAACTGCAGGATTGCGTCCTTGTTCTGGACAATGAAATCGCGGAAGGCCTCGGCACCGGCCAGCACGATCGGCGCGAACAGCAGGCCCAACTTTCGCTTGATGCCGAAGATGGCGCCGGCCAGGGAATCGAGTGTGTCACCCAACTTGTCACCCAGCTCGGCCTCGGCCGGCGTGAAGATCAGGCCGAGCTTTTCCGCTTCCTTGCCCAGATCGCGGATGCCGTCCCTGCCCTGGTTGAGGAAAGGGATCAGGTCGGCGCCGGCCTTGCCGAACAGCTCGATTGCCAAGGCCGATTTGAGGGCGCCGTCGGGCATGCGCGAAAAGGCTTCCGCAACATCCTGGACGATCGCCTCGGTCGGGCGCAGCTTGCCGTTCACATCCTTGATCTTGACGCCAAGCCTGGAGAAGATGTTGCCGGCGGTGTCGACCTGTTTGGCCGCATCGTTGGTCTTGCCGCCGAATCGCGTGACCTTGACGCCGGTCGCGTCGACTGCATCCCCGGCCTTGTTGGTCTGTGTAGCCGCCTCGGCGATCGCCTTGTTCAGCTTCGACATGCCGGCGACCAGTTGTTCCTGGCCGACGTCGGCTTGTTTCGCGGCGAATTCCAGCCGCCCGTAGGCGTCGACTTGGAGGCCAGTCTTCTGTGCCGCCTTGCCCGCAGAGTCGGCCGCCTCGGCGCCGGACTTCGCCAGGCCGAAGACGGCAGCGCTGGCGCCGGCGGCGGCAGTGGTCAATCCGGCCCCGAGCAGCGCCGTGCGCTTTCCGAACGTCGCCAGGTCAGCTCCGAAGGTCTTGAGGCTGGCGCCAAACTTGGCCAGGTCCGCCTTCACTGCGGCGCTCTGGATCTGTTTGAAGGCCTTTTCGCCGGCAGCGCCGAGCGCCTTCAGTTGAGCGGCGATCGCAGCGCCGCCCTCGAGCGAGATGCGCTGGACGATAGATTTGCCTGCCATGGTCACGTTCCCTTCTGTTTCTTCGCCTGGTGAGCCCTTCCGGCCCGCCTGACCCGCTCTGCCCTGCAACGCTGGCTACACACGCTCGACGGCCGCCTGCGGCCACGCACCACGCTGATGAAAGACGCACCGCAGACGGCGCAGGTGCGGCGATGCGTGACCTCTGAGGCGGTCGCCGCCAAATCAGGCAGCCGATTGGTGACGACGCGCAGCGCGGGCGGCGAAGATGCCCGCAGACATCGTGCTGAAATCGCGTGCATCATCGGCCTGCTGGGCGGCGCCCTCGGTCGCCGTTGCACCACCGCCACGGCGCGCGGCGGCGCGTTTGGCAAAGATGTCTTTCGCCATGCCCGACAAGGCAGCACCGCCAGCCAGTCGATCGTCCGGCAAGCCGGCGACGAGGCGCTCGACCTCGGCACGGCCGGCCGTCAGTTCAACGCCGATCTGCTCGAAACGTGCGTCCTGCTCGGCCGTCAGGACGCCACCGTTTTCGGCCTCGGCCGAGGCGACAAGCGCATCGGCCTCGGCCCTCAATCCGGCGTCTTTGCGCAGCTGCGCCTGGATTAGTTGCTTCGTCATTTTCGTATCTCCATGGGTTTGAGGTTCACGGCTTGAGATTGAAGTTTTCCTCGTCGGACTAGCGCTCGATCGGATCCGGTCCCACGACACCAAGAATTGCCCTGGGATCGGCATCTGCGCGGCGCAGGACGTCGAGCCCGGCGGCATGAGCGCCGCGGATCAGCGTCTCCTCGTCACGCTCTGCCGATAATATCTGAGCCTTGATATCGGTCTGCTTTTCGGCGCGGGTGTCATCGTCGAGCGCAGCACTGTCGTCTCCGGGCAGCGCGTCGATCGTTCGCTCGAGCGCCGCGACCATCGCGTCTGGATAGAGCCACGCCATCATCGCGAGGGTGCTCGGGACCCTCAACTGACCGACGCCCGCGATGTTGGTTCCTGTCGGATCCACGCCGATTGTCGTCACGGACATGAGGTCGGACGGAAAACTGACGTTGAGGCGCCGATCCCGACCAATGGTCGGGGCACCGGCTTTCGACAGGCCGGCGACGAGGTTGCGCGCCTCCTGCTTGCGAATCGACTTCGGAACGGGTGCGGTGCGCACCGCCGAGAGGTCCTGTTTCAGCGCGACGATGTCGGCGCGCTTGCGCTCGATGGCGGCTGCGGTCGGCGCGTTGCGCGTGTCGGAAGCCTTCGCCGCGGTCGCCTTCAGTGGGCCTGCGCCATCCTCCAAGTCGTTGACGTAGCTTAGCAGCGCGGCCTCGACCTGGCGCATGGCCTGCCACCGCGAAGCCCTTGCGCGATGGATGCTTTCGCAGCGGGCGAGCTCTTCCTCGGCAGCCTTTCGCTCGGCCATGAGGCCAGCCAGGTTCGGGTCTTCAGCCGGATCTGACTGTTTGAGACGTGACGAGATGACCCGCTCCCAGCGCGATGCACCTTCCGGCCGCCGATGGTCGATAACCACCTCAGCAGGTGCGCGCTGCCGACCAATCCGCAAATCGATATCGTCCAGGACCGACCGTGCCCGTTCGCACTGCTTGTCGGAAACCCTGCTGAGGTCAAAGGCTTCGGTGCTGGCCCGCACCATGCCCTTGACGACCTCAAGGCTGCTTGCCGGCAGAATGCGACGGAGGTTCTGCATCACTTCGGCTTGTCTCAAGTCCATTGGTTTCTCCTATCGTTTAGTGGCGCTAAGGGGTTGTTTAGGCTGTTGTTTAGGCTGCGTTTTCCCTGTCAGACTGGAGGCAATCCGGGCTTCGCCGTCCCGCATACAGTTTAGGTGTCGGGAGGACCCGCCGACTTCGGTGCGCGCGCGGACCGGTGAAAGTTCCTCGTGTCGACCGCAAGGCGCGCTTCGGCATTCGATCTGCAGAATTGTTCGTAGGCTGCCGCGACCCGTGCACGCCCTTCGGCTGTGCGATCGACGGCTGGTCGATAGGCTGCTGCCTCTTGCTCCGCAGCAAGGCGTCGCCGTTCAGCAGCGCCAGCCTCGAGACGTCTGTCGCGTTCGGCGTTGCACCAAAGCCGCAGCTCGGCTGGGCTCGGGTGCCAGCCGTGGCCAAGCGCCCCTTGGACAATGCGCCTCGTTGCGGATGCCAGGTCGCATGCTGCAACCACGATGGTGCCAGGCACGTCGCCTTCCAGTGCCAAGCGAAAGGCGGCCAAGTCCATTGCAACACGATCGCTGTCTCGGCGCGACAGGCTGCCCATCACGACCAAGGCCGCGAGCAGGTCCTGTTCGCTGGCGACCCGGCTGTGCATGGTGAGATCAGACACCGTGGCCTCCATGCATCGCCGAGAGTTGCTGCTGGGCGAACTCGGCCAGCGACTGAGGCCGCTTCCCGCTTCGCTCCGTCGGTTGATCAAGCCACCGCTCTTGGTTCAGCCAGGTCGAAGGATGGCACCAGGCCCGATCGGCTGGCTTGGTGGCGATGTAGCGCTCGACACCACAGATCAACACCTCGATGCTGGCCTTGCGCAGCGCCTGGTCGAACGCCTTGCGAGCTGCTCCCTTGCCGACCTTTTCTGGATATCCCGACCACCATGCCTCGAAAGCCTCTTCCTTGTTCCTGATGGGAACGAGGTCGACCGCGCGCTCGACAAGGTGAGTGTTTGTTTCTTTGAGTTCTTGTTGACTGTGAGTTCTTATATATTCGTCCGTGTTTTCCGTTTCCGGCTGAACCGTTTCCGGCTTAGCCGTTTCTGGCTTTTCAGGAAGTGGACGTCCCTTTCCAATAGGCTCATTGTAAACGACGTATTCGACCTGCCTTACCCGGCCGTCTGCGTTGCGCTGGATCTCTCGATCGATATAGCGGGCGTCGATTAGCTCATTGAGGATCCGGTAGGCTTTGTCCCGACCAATGCTGCCGGCTCGCGCCAAGTCGTCGACGTTGACGGACCAGTTGTTCGGCTTCGAAAGCAGGTAGCAAAGCACCCCGCGAGCCTCGAAGGACATTGCCGCATTTTCTGCCGCTGCGTTTGGGATAATTGTGAATTTATCAGCGCGACGGCGCGTCACGATAGCCATCACGCCGCCCTCGAAACTGGATCCCCGCCGGCGGACGGCCGAGGAGAGGCCTCCACCGACGAGGACGGATCATCCAGCGTGGCGTGATCCAGGTCTTGGCTCGCTTGAACGCGCTTTCCTGTCGCGCCAGCAACAGCGAGGGGACGCAGCGAGCCTTTCCGTTTTTCGGCCGACCAAGGAGCCGTCAAAAGTTCCCCTCGCATCTGGGTGATCCTCTAGGCAGCGGTGCGCGACGTGCTGTCGAGCAAGCGGTCAAACGCCGCCTTCGGCACCTTCAGCAGCTTGCCAAACTTGATGGTGGGAATCTCTCCCCGCGCTGCGGCCAAATATGCCTGGTTGCGCCGGAGGCCGAGTTTCGCCCCGGCTTCAGGAACGGACATCGTGAGGATTTCAGTCTCGGTCGATTGCGACATGGCAGCGCCCTCTTGGTTGCAAATCATGCGCAATCGTACTCGGCAGTCCTTGACGCCAGCAAGATTGAATGCGACAGATTGTAAGGTTTAATTCACCTGAAGGCCGAAGCCCATGGCAAAACGAGGACCAAAACCGAAGCCCCAATCAGGCCCGTCAGTCGTCTTCTCATCGCGGATGTCGGTGGAATTGAAGGAGTTGCTCGAGGAAGCAGCGGCGGCCAAGGGCAAGACGTTATCTCACGAGCTTCAAGTGCGGCTCGCGCGAACTTTTACCGAGGACGAGAAAATTGCCGACAATTTCGGCGATCGGCAAACATACATGCTGATGAGGACCATAGCCTTGGCCATTCAATGGTCGATGCTTGCTAGTCGGCCCAAAAAACAACATTGGCTGGATGACCCAGGTTGGTTCGACCTAGCTGTCAAGACCATAAATCGGCTGCTTGAGGCCGTAAGACCCGAAGGCCCCCTTGACGATGCATCTGATGACGCCGTCGAGTTCAATCAGCGAGCTATAGCCAGTGCATTGTGGCAACAGGTTCAAGCAGCTGACCCCTCTGCGCCGATCGATAGTGGCACGCGGATGGAACACACGCTCCGGCTCATCAACGACGAACTTGCCGACGTAGCGGCTCGGTCTAAGCCACTGGATCTGACACAAATGTTCGAAGAGATCGCGGCGAAGGATAAGCCAAAATGAAAGGCCACCTCAAAGAGCGCTCACCCGGCCACTGGGCAATCGTCATCGACGTGCCGGACCCGGCGACAGGAAAGCGGCGACGCAAGTGGCACAGCTTCACAGGCGGCAAGCGCGAAGCCCAGGTCGAGTGTGCCCGGCTGATTTCAGAGATCAAAGGCGGTGTCTACCTCGAGCCGCACAAGACCACGTTGGCAAAGTTTCTCGATCGGTGGCTGGAGCACGAGGCGCCGAACGTCTCGCCGAAAACTCTGGAACGCTACAAAGAACTGGCGACCAAGACCATCGTGCCGCTAATCGGCGACGTCATCATTTCCAAGCTGAAGGCCGAACGCATCGACGGCGCCATGGCGAAGGCGCTCCAATCGGGCCGCAGGGATGGCAAGGGAGGCCTTTCGCCGAGGACGGTGCATCACATGCGCCGCGTGCTGGTGAAGGCGCTCAACCAGGCCGTGACGTGGGAAATGCTCGCAAAGAACCCTGCCCTAGCGACCAAGGCCCCGAAGGTCGAGCGCAAGCAAATGACCTCCTACGATGTCGCGCAGACGGCGACGCTGTTGAATGCGATTCGGCCGACGCGGATTTACATCCCGGTCGTTCTGGCGGCCATGTGTGGGTTGCGCCGCGGCGAGATCATCGCCCTGCAGTGGAAGCATGTCGACCTCGACGGCAAGTCACTTTCGATCGTCCGCAGCGCGGAGCAGACAACGACCGGCGTGCGGTACAAGGAACCGAAGTCGGGCCGCGCGCGGACGGTCGCCTTATCGGCGACCGTGATCGACGATCTTCGCCGCCACCGGGCGCGCCTCGCCGAGGAACAGTTGCGGCTTGGCATCCGGATCGACGAGGAGTCGTTCGTCGTCGCGCAAGCCGACGGCCGACCGATACAGCCGCGCTCGCTGACGCATGAATGGGTGCGCATCGTGACCGACACCGACCTGCCCCGGATCCGCTTCCACGATCTTCGCCACACGCACGCGTCGCAACTGCTCGCCGCCGGCGTGCATCCCAAGATTGCCAGCGAGCGGCTCGGGCACTCGTCGATCGGCATCACGCTCGACCTTTACTCGCATGTCATGCCGGGCATGCAGGCCGACGCCGCAGAACAGGTTGACGCCGCGATCCAGCGAGCGCTAAAAGCGACCGACAAAAGCGTTGGGTAGCAATTCGGTAGCAAAGGCCATTTTTCAGGCTGCTCTAAAATCCGAAAAGTGTAACAAACTCAATTGCTTGGAGGGATGGCCGAGCGGTTTAAGGCACCGGTCTTGAAAACCGGCGTGGGCGCAAGTTCACCGTGGGTTCGAATCCCACTCCCTCCGCCAGATATTTGGCTACCGACTTGAATACGCTAATCAATTTGCGTGACCTTCATCAGGAAACGCTCCTAAACCGGCACCATGTGCGCTTCCATCTCGCGGACAGCGGTGGCAAGGCCATAGGCCAGGTCTTGGCTCGTTCATCCCCATGGGGCAGGAAACCTTCAACGACGCCCTTGATGCCGGCGACTTGGCCCAGTGAAAGGCTGGTGCCGAACACGCCCGAGTGCGAGAGCGAAGAGCGTCATAAAAGGGCGCTGCGGTCCATGGCTGATCCTAGCGGGGTTTACGACCGGAGCAGGATGGGACGAAAACAGTAGCCGTTTGATTTTTGGAGCCGAACAAAGGTTGCGGGAACCTCTTGGCTGCGGTTATAGACCCCACTGGGAGCATATATGCCGCTGAAGCGGCGCCAATATTGCTTATAATTTAGTTGTAGGTTGCCGGGGCGACAATGAAATGTTTGGTGATTAATCTTGACCGATCAGTTGATCGGCTTGCTGCCGTCAATTCAGAATTTTCTCGTATTGGGGTAGCCTTCGAGCGCGTAGCAGGGGTTGACGTGAAAGAAGGGCTCCCGTTTGAAGCGCCCCCGCTCACCGCGACTGAGGTTTGTTGTTTTCTCAGTCATCGGCTCTGCTGGAAAATAATAGCAGACGGCCCTGATCAATACGGCGCCGTATTCGAGGACGATGTTGTTTTTAGTCAGGACGCCGGGTCGATGCTTGTTGACAGCAGTTGGATTCCGCCAGATGCCGACATCATTAAACTCGAAACATTCTTCAATCGAGTGAGGCTGGGTAGCCAGCACTTTGCCGTTGCGGGAGCGTACTCAGCCCGGCTGCTTCTGGGGCAGCACTTGGGGGCATGCGGTTACATAGTTTCCAAAAAAGCGGCGCAGAAGCTATTCAACAGCACTGAACGCCCCAAGGCGGCGGTCGACGTTGCCCTCTTTAGCCCAAATCAGATGACCGCTGCCCGAAAAACAATTTACCAGCTAACCCCGGCTCTGTGCATGCAGGCTCATTTTTTGGGTGGCAAAATACCCCAAAGCCTGGTCCAAGTTGCCCCGAGAGACCACATCAACAAGCGGATGATCGATAGGGGCAGAGCAGAGGTTGCGCGCGTTTTCTGGTACTTCCACAACAGGCCATTTTTTCAAGCAGCAGAGAAAGTTGACGCTGTGCGCCTGGGCGGCAGCAACGTCTAACGGATGGCGCTGACCAATTAATTCTCTACCGCCTGCGCCATGGCATGCCCACCCCGGGCCATGGCACGCGACGTTCCCCTGCCCGCCATACGGTCGCGCAAGGCCCGCAACCTGATCGGTTCGCAGATGTCCACTGTTTCGATTTCGAGCCGACCCTCGAACTCATCGCGAGATCGCGCAGCTTGGTGCGGCCGCGCAACGCCAGGCGATTGCCTATTCGGACGGCTGGGCACGCTCCGCGATGGCAAATGCCTGCAGGTTCTTGGCCTTGCCGATGTCCTGATCCGCATTGGCGATGATCGAAAAGAAGGCCGCTCTCGCGATGTCCTTCTTCGAGGCCTTGGGGTGGGCTTTCTGGGCTGCCTTGACAAGCTGCTTGGGTGACATGTCGGGCGTGACGATCCTCATGAGGGTATCGCCGATCGCGCTCAATTCACTTGCGTCCATGACGGGGTGTCCTGTGCTGACCGAAGGCCACGATAGCAAGGACAGTTCGCGACTGCCAGGATGGCGCCTGAAATAGAAAACCCCACCGGCAGGGAACCGGAGGGGTTGGTGTTGGGAGGACGCGCGGCACACGCTGCGTTCGTCAACCGCGCAATGCTGAGATATCGCCCGGTTGCGACACCGATGTGACAAAGGTGAGCGTCTCTCAACCACAGGCCCTGCCGTCAGATGACTGGAGACCGATATCAAGCCTTTGGAAAGGAGAACTGTGGTTCTGTCCGGGAGCTGAAGCGCGAGTGGGTGCTGGCCACAGGCAAGGCCATAGAGGCGGGTGAATGGACATATTTGGCATCAAGGCACTGTTGATCTCCGCATTGATCTTCATTCCGTTCGAACATTTGTTCCATGAACGCCCCCAGAAGACCCTCCGCAAGGGCCTGGGTGTCGATCTGATCTATGTGCTGTTCAACGGCCTCATCATAAAAGCAGTCATCGTTCTGATCGCGGCCAACACACTCGACGCCGCCGCGATCCTGGTTCCGCAATCCATGACGCATGCCGTCGGCGGCCAGCCCGTCTGGCTGCAGGTCGCGGAAATCATCTTGATCACCGATATCGGCGTCTACTGGACACACCGGGCCTTCCACGAAATCCCGGCGCTTTGGAAGTTCCACGCCGTTCACCACGGCATTGAGGAGTTGGACTGGCTCGGCGCTTTCCACTCCCACCCGGTCGACGCCATCCTCACCAAGGCAATATCGCTGACGCCGATATTTTTCCTTGGGTTCTCGGAAACCTCGATCGCCGTCTTTTCATCCATCTATTTTGGACACACGCTGCTTGTTCATTCAAACCTGCGGATTCCGTTCGGCCCCTTGAAATGGCTGATCGCCGGCCCGCAGTTCCATCGCTGGCACCATGCCAACCAGCGCGAAGCCTATGACAAGAACTTCGCCGGGCAATTGCCTGTCCTCGACATGGTGTTCGGCACCTACAATGCCACCGGCAACAAGGTGCCGGAAAAATACGGCGTCGATGATCCGATCCCATCCGGCTATGTCGGGCAGGTTAGCTATCCGCTCTTGCCCCGCGAGAAACGATCGAATCGTCCAGTGCCGAGCACCGACGCCTGACATTGACGGCGCAGCACCTGCCGCCCGAAACTGGCGGTGTCGCCTGATGGCAGCAGACTTTTCGTCGCGGGTTGGTTTCGGCTGATACCAGCAATAATTTCTAGGTCCTGCGCGTTCGCCTCGGGGGCTCTCTCAGCATGGACTATCACGACGACGACCTCAGGAAATTCGAGGCACATGGCGCCACGCCCCTGCCGGCCGCAGGCGACGAAGGCCACGTGCAACATGAGGGCGCAAAGATCTGGTACGCCACGTTTGGCGCCGGCCTTCCCGTGATCTTGTTACATGGCGGTCTCGGCCATAGCGGCAATTGGGGATTTCAGGTTCCCGCGCTGGTCGAGCACGGCTACCGAGTCGTGCTGATCGACAGCCGCGGCCACGGACGCAGCACCCGCGACGAACGGCCTTACAAATACGAATTGATGGCTTCAGATGTCCTGGCCGTGATGGATACGCTGAACTTGAAAAAGGCGGCCGTGATCGGTTGGAGCGATGGCGCCTGCGTTGCCCTGATCCTCGGCATGAAAGCCGCCGACCGCGTCACGGGGGTGTTCTTCTTCGGCTGCAACATGGATCCGAGCGGCACGAAGGACTTCGAGCCCAATCCGGTTATCGATCGCTGTTTCGGCCGGCACGCCAAGGACTATGCCGAATTGTCGGCGACACCGGACCAGTTCGACGCATTCGTCAAAGCCGTCAGCCTGATGATGAAAACCGAACCCAATTATTCCGCCGCCGAGCTGGCGCGGACGCGCGTGCCCGTCGCGATCGTTCAAAGCGAGCATGACGAGTTCATCAAAGACGAGCATGCGAACTATCTCGCCCGCAGCATTCCGGCATCGGAATTGATCGTCCTGCCCGGCGTCAGCCACTTTGCGCCGCTGCAGCGGCCTGGGCAGTTCAACAGCGTGCTGCTGGCCTTCCTCGCAAAAATTCATTCCTAAGGATCCGCTGCGCCGCCCTTCCTCCAAGCTGGAGGGCTTTTTGCGCCGAATCGGCTAAGCCTTGAGGCATGAACGAGACCTCACTCTATGCGCCGGTGAAGCGGTTCCTCGAAAGTCTCGACTTCGTCGTGAAGGGGGAAATTGGCGGCTGCGACATCGTCGCGCTGCGCGACGGCGAGCCGCCGGTCGTCGTCATCTGCGAGTTGAAGCTGCAGTTCAATCTGGAACTGGTGCTGCAAGCAGTCGACCGTGCGGCCGCTTGCGACGAAGTGTGGCTGGCTGCGCGTATGTCGGCGCGGGGCAAGGGGCGCGAAAGCGACGCCCGCTTCCGCAACCTCTGCCGCCGGCTTGGCTTTGGCGTGCTTGGCGTGACAGCCAGTGACAAGGTCGAAGTGCTTGTCAGTCCTGCCGCGCCGGAGCCGCGCAGGAATGCGCGGAAGCGCTCCCGCCTTGTCGACGAGCACCAGCGCCGCCGCGGCGATCCTGTCGCCGGCGGAGGATCGCGCAATCCGATCATGACCGCCTACCGCCAGAGCGCCCTCATTTGCGCCGCCGCGCTTGTCGACGGCCCCAAGCGGCCGCGCGATCTGAAGGCCTTAACGCCGATCGCGCCGAAAATCCTGCAGCACAATGTCTATGGCTGGTTCGCGCGCGTCGACCGCGGCGTTTACGATCTCACCGATGCCGGCCGCGCCTCGCTGGTCCGTTGGCCGCAGGCGGCGCACGATGAGGCTCGACACGAGATTTTGATTGCGTCGCCCCCCTGAATGCGGGGGCTTGCCGAGCATGAAGCGCCCCTCTTGGTTGATTTTTCAGACAAAACATGCTGCTTGTCCCGCCCATGAAGACACTCTGCATGATGGCCATTGCGTCCCTGACGCTGGCTTTCCCAGCCAGTGCGATGGACAACGCCTTGCGCACCGGGTTGATGAAACTTGATCCGCAAACACGCCTCGAGCAGCGCTGCGATGCTGAAGTCCTGGACCGGATCACTCACGATGACCGCAAGTTCAAGGCCGACCGTGTTGTCGCCTACGCCTTCGCGACGCCCGAGATGAGCGCCGATGCGATCAGGAGCCCCGGTGCGGCGTTCCGCAGCAAGGGACAGTGGTATCGGCTGAAATTCAAATGCCAGACCGGTCCGGACCACATGGAAGTCCTGCAGCTGCGCTACCGGATCGGCGATGAAATTCCGGAAGCCGACTGGGCGAAGTACAATCTCTACGATTAGTTTTTCGCAGGCGCTCGCCGCTTCGGCTCACGAGCCGGCGGTGGCTGAAAATCCCCTGTAATACCCCTGCCACGAAAGTGGTTTTCCAGTGTTGTCTGCCGCAGCGTCTTGACGCCAGCGGACCATGCCTTTAGGCCCGTCTGGACAATCGGCAACGAACACTCGGCGAAGGGCTTCCCGGTCGATGGAAATATTTACCACCGCGGGCATATCGGCTCTTTTTCAGGTCATCGCCATCGACCTCGCGCTCGCGGGCGACAATGCCATCGTCATCGGCCTCGCCGCGGCCGGCCTGCCGGCCAGCCAGCGCAAGCAGGCCATTCTCGTCGGCATCGCGGCGGCCACCGTTCTTCGCATCTTCTTCGCCCTGATCACGCAATGGCTGCTGACCATTGGCCCCATGCTGCTTCTCGCCGGCGGCCTGCTTTTGCTGTGGGTATGCTGGAAGATGTGGCGCGAATTGCGTGTCACCCATGAGCAGGAGCGCGACGCCACTGAAGCGCTGTCGAATGGCGACTTCGACAAGGACGGCGTCATTGGCGGCAAGGGATCGGGCAAGACCTTCTCACAGGCCGCCTGGCAGATCGTCATCGCCGACGTGTCGATGTCGCTCGACAATGTCCTGGCCGTAGCCGGCGCGGCCATGAATCATCCAACGGTGCTGATCATCGGACTGGCCCTGTCGATCGCCTTGATGGGCTTTGCCGCGTCGTTCGTCGCGCGCCTGCTGCACAAATACCGCTGGATTGCCTATATCGGCCTGGCGATCATCCTCTATGTCGCGGTTAAGATGCTGCTTGATGGGGCCGTCCAGCAATTCCCCGAGCACTTCGGCTTCCTGGCGCCCTGGTTCGGCTCGGGAGGCCACTGAACCATCCCGATGGCGCGGACCAGTTGTCGGCCGGGTTTGCTTGATTGCGCAACCCATGCTATTGCGCCGCGCGTATTGGCGCTTGCCACGCGCCACAGACCGACATTTACAGCGATTTGAGGCCGGACCAGCGTTTCGGCCCGTGCCCCCATTGGAAACTTGCCTATGTCCGCCCCTCGCGTCAGTTTCGTCAGCCTTGGATGTCCGAAGGCGCTCGTGGATTCCGAGCGCATCATCACGCGCCTGCGCGCCGAAGGCTATGAGATCGCCCGCAAGCATGACGGCGCCGATCTCGTCGTCGTCAACACCTGCGGCTTCCTGGATTCCGCTCGCGACGAGTCGCTTAACGCCATCGGTTCCGCGCTTTCGGAAAACGGCAGGGTCATCGTCACCGGCTGCCTCGGCGCCGAGCCGGATGTGATCCGCGAAAAACACCCCAATGTGCTGGCGATCACCGGGCCGCAGGCCTATGAGAGCGTGATGGCCGCCGTGCATGAGGCCGCCCCTCCTTCGCACGATCCCTACATCGATCTGCTGCCGCCGCAGGGCGTCAAGCTGACGCCGCGCCACTATGCCTATCTCAAAATTTCGGAAGGCTGCAACAATCGCTGCACCTTCTGCATCATTCCCGCCCTGCGTGGCGACCTTGTCTCGCGCCCGGCCGCCGATGTGCTGCGCGAAGCCGAGAAACTGGCCAAGGCCGGTGTCAAGGAACTACTCGTCATCTCGCAGGACACCAGCGCCTACGGCATCGACATCAAGTACCAGACGTCCATGTTCGGCGATCGCGAAGTGCGTGCGAAATTCCTCGATCTGTCGGAGGAACTGGGCAAGCTCGGCATCTGGGTGCGTATGCACTATGTTTACCCCTACCCGCATGTCGCCGATGTCATCCCGCTGATGGCCGAAGGAAAAATCCTCCCCTATCTCGACATCCCGTTCCAGCATGCTTCGCCACAGGTGCTGAAGAACATGCGCCGGCCGGCGCATGGGGAAAAGACGCTGGAACGCATCCGCGGCTGGCGCGATGTGTGCCCGGATCTCGCTATCCGCTCGACCTTCATCGTCGGCTTTCCCGGTGAGACGGACGAGGATTTCGAAATGCTGCTCGACTGGCTGGACGAGGCCAAGATCGACCGGGCCGGCTGCTTCAAATACGAGCCGGTCAGAGGCGCCCGCTCCAACGACCTCGGCCTCGAGCAGGTTCCGCAGGAGATCAAGGAAGCACGCTGGCACCGCTTCATGCAGCGCCAGCAGAAGATTTCGGCGACGCAGCTTGCAAAGAAAGTCGGCAAGCGCCTGCCGGTGCTGATCGACGAGGCGCACGGCACCTCGGCAAAGGGCCGCACCAAATATGATGCGCCGGAGATCGACGGCTCGGTCCACATCCAGTCGCGCCGTCCGCTGCGCCAAGGCGACATCGTCACCGTCAAGATCGACCGTGCCGACGCCTATGACCTCTACGGTTCGGCTGTCTGAGCCTTCAGTCGGTTTCTCCAGACAAATGAAAAGGGCGCCTCGCGGCGCCCTTTCCTATTCGGGTGCGCCGCTTACTGCGGCAGCTTGTCGTCGACGCCCTTGACGTAAAAGTTCATGCCGAGCAGCGTGCCGTCGTCGGCGACTTCACCATCCTTCAGCCACGCCGACCCGTCCTGCTTGGCGATCGGCCCGGTGAAGGGGTTCCAGCCGCCGGCGATCTTCTTCTCGGTCGCCTCGGCCATCGCCTTCACGTCGTCGGGCATGTTGGTGTAGGGCGCGAGCTTGACCGCGCCGTCCTTGATGCCGAGCCAGACATTGTCCGGCTTCCAGGTGCCGTCGATGGCTGCCTGCACGCGGCTGATGTAGTAAGGGCCCCATTCGTCGGTCAGCGAGGTCAGCTGCGCGTTCGGCGCGAACTTGATCATGTCGGACGACTGCCCGAAGCCGTGCAGCTTGCGCTCCTCGGCGACCTGCAGGGCGGCGGTCGAATCGGTGTGCTGGACGATGATGTCGGCGCCCTGGTCGAACAGCGCCTTGGCGGCGTCGGCTTCCTTGCCCGGATCGAACCACGAATTGACCCAGACGATCTTGGCCTTGAAGTTTGGATTGATCGACTGCGCGCCGAGCATGAACGAGTTGATGCCCATCACCACTTCGGGAATCGGGAAGGAGACGATGTAGCCGGCGACGCCGGACTTCGATTCCTTGGCGGCAATCTGGCCGAGCACGTAGCGGCCTTCATAGAAGCGGGCATTGTAGATGCCGAGATTGTCGCCGGTCTTGTAGCCGGTGGCGTGCTCGAACATCACTTTCGGGAATTTCTTGGCGACCTTCACCTCGGCATCCATGAAGCCGAACGAGGTGCCGAAGATTAGCTTGCAGCCTTCGCGCGCCAGGCGCTCGAAAGCACGGTCGGCATCGGGACCTTCCGAGACATTCTCCAGATAGGCGGTCTCGACCTTGTCGCCGAGTGCCTTCTCGACTTCGAGCCGGCCCTGGTCGTGCTGGTAGGAGTAGCCGAAATCGCCGATCGGGCCGGTATAGACCCAGCAGGCCTTCAACTTGTCGGCAGCCTCTGCGGACGCGGCCAGCGACAATGCCGCTGTCGTCGTCATCAGGGCAATAAGCAGTTTTTTCATCGTGTTACCTCTCTGTGTTAAGCCTTGGAGCTTCCCGTCTTTTTGTTGTTGTCAACGATCCGGAACGAATGGCTGCCCCAGGGATGCCGGCGTGTTCATCATCGTCAGACGCTTGTTGCGCGAGATTAGAACGAGAACCACGACGGTTGCCAGATAGGGCAAAGAAGAAAGCATCTGCGAGGGCACCGGAATGCCAAAAGCCTGTGCATGAAGCTGGCCGATCCACACGGCACCGAAGATGTAGGCGCCGGCCAGCACCCGCCACGGCCGCCACGACGCGAACACCACCAGCGCCAGCGCGATCCAGCCACGGCCCGCGGTCATGTTCTCGACCCATTGCGGCGTATAGACCAGCGACAGATGACCGCCGGCGAGACCGGCGCAGGCGCCGCCGAAGATTACCGAGAGATAGCGGTAGCGGATGACCTTGATGCCGAGCGCATGCGCCGAGGCATGGCTGTCGCCGATCGAACGCAGCGTGAGGCCAGTGCGCGTCTTGAACAGAAACCACATCACGGCGGCGGTCAGCGCGATCGAGATGTAGAAGACAGGATCCTGGCCGAACAGCAGCTTGCCCACGACCGGGATTGAGCTGAGGCCGGGAATGTCGAGATTGGGCAGCCTGACACCGGGCTGGCCGACGAAGCTCGTGCCGATCATGCCTGAGAGGCCGAGGCCGAGCAGCGTCAGCGACAGGCCGGTCGCCACCTGGTTGGTCGCCAGCGACAGCGTCATCACGGCGAACAGCAGCGAGAAAACGGCTCCCATGACGATTGCCGCCAAAAGGCCGAGCCAGGGCGAGCCGGTCAGGTAGCCGGCGCCGAAGCCGCCGACCGCGCCCATGATCATCATGCCTTCGACGCCGAGATTGAGCACGCCGGAACGTTCGACCACCAGTTCGCCGATCGCCGCGATCAACAGCGGTGTCGCCGCCGTGGCGATGGTCAGGAGGATGTTGACGGTGATGTCCATCAGCGGGCTTCCTTCAACTTCGGCGCGGCTTCGATTTTCGCGGCGCTTTCCTGTTTCGTCAGCGCTAGGCCGATTAGGCGGATGCGGTAATGGATGAGCGTGTCGCAGCCGAGCACGAAGAACAAAAGCATGCCCTGGAACACCCGTGCCACCTTGTCGGAAATGCCGAGCGCGCTTTGCACCGCCTCACCGCCGAGATAGGTCAGCGCCAGCACCAGACCCGCGGCGATGATGCCAAGCGGATTGAGCCGGCCAAGGAACGCCACGATGATGGCGGTGAAGCCGTAGCCGGGCGAGATGACAGGCTGCAGCTGCCCGATGGCGCCGGAGACTTCGGAGATGCCGGCAAGGCCGGCCAGTGCGCCTGACAGCAGGAAGGCAAAGAACACCATGCGGCTGAGGCCGAAGCCGGCGAAGCGCCCTGCCCGCGGACTGGAACCCAGCACGCGGACCTCGAAGCCCTTGAGCATGCGCCCCATCATGATCCAGATCAGCACCGCGGCAACCAGCGCAAAGACAAAACCCCAATTGGCGCGTCCGGCGTCCGGCATCAGTTCCGGCAATACGGCGGAGTCGCCGAACTGGATCGTTTGCGGGAAACCATGGCCCTGCGGATCGCGCCATGGGCCGCGCACCAGCCAGTCGAGGAAGAGCTGCGCGACATAGACCAGCATCAAGCTTGTCAGGATCTCGTTGGTGTTGAAGCGGGTCTTCAGAAACGCGGGTATCGCCGCATAGGCCGCGCCGCCGACCATGCCGAGCAGAAGCATCAGCGGCAGCACCAGCGGGCCTTCGAATTGCGGAAACAGCACCGGAATGGCGGAGCCGAAGATGGCGCCGAAAATGAACTGGCCCTCGGCGCCGATGTTCCAGATGTTGGCCTTGTAGCAGACAGACAGGCCGACCGCGATCAGGATCAGTGGCGCCGCCTTGATCGCCAGCTCATGCAGCTGCCAGACCTGGCTGACCGGCTCGACGAAGTAGATCCGGAACGCGGTCAGCGGATTGACGCCGAGCAGCGCGAACATAATGGCGCCGGCGATGATCGTCAGCGCGAAGGCGATGAACGGCGACAGGGCCGAAAACAGCGCAGAGCGCTGCGGGCGTTTGACGAGTTCGAGGCGCATCATGCCGTCTCCAGCGTGTGTTCGGCGTGGCCGGGCTCGGCGCCGCCCATCAGCAGGCCGACCTTCTCGAAGGTCGCTTCGGCGATCGGCATCGGCTTGGACAATTCGCCATTGTGCATGACTGCGATCGCATCCGAGATTTCGAACAGTTCGTCGAGGTCCTGGCTGATCACCAGCACCGCCGATCCGCTGCGCGACAGCTCGATCAGCGCCTGGCGGATATGGGCGGCGGCACCGGCATCGACGCCCCAGGTCGGCTGGTTGACCACCATGACGCTTGGGCGGCGGTCAAGTTCGCGGCCGACGATGAATTTCTGCAGATTGCCGCCCGAAAGTGCTGCCGCTTCCGGATCCGGCGCGCTCTTGCGCACGTCCATCGCCTCGATGATGCGTTGAGAGGCGGCGTAGATAGCACCGCTCTTGACCATCCCGCCGGTGCCGACAAAGGCCTTGCCGTCGGTGGCATGGCGCGACAGCAGGAGGTTTTCCGAGAGTTTCATGCGCGGCGCGGCACCATGGCCGAGGCGCTCCTCGGGCACGAAGGCGGCCCCCAGCAGGCGCCGTCCGGTGATGGTGAGGCCACCGGCATCCTTGCCACGGATGCGCACCGAGGCGGCATCCTGCTGCAACACTTCGCCGGAGACGGATTCGAAGAATTCGCCCTGGCCGTTGCCGGCGACACCGGCAATGCCGATCACCTCACCGGCGCGGACATTGAGGCTGATGGTCTTGAGCGGAATGGAGAAAGGCGTTGCCGGCTTCCGGCTGAGGTTGCGGATTTCGAGCAGCGGCTGCGCGGTTTCGATCCCCTCGACCGGAGCACGCACCACGGCCTGCACCTCGTTGCCGACCATCATGCGGGCAAGCGACGCCGCTGTCTCCTGGCGCGGGTTGCAGTGGCCGACCACCTTGCCATGCCGCAATACGGTGGCACGGTCGCAGATGCGTTTGACCTCTTCGAGCCGGTGCGAAATGTAGAGGATCGATTTGCCTTCCGCGCGCAGCCGCTCCAGCGTCTCAAACAGCTTGTCGGCTTCCTGCGGCGTCAGCACCGAGGTCGGCTCGTCCAGGATGATGAGCTGCGGCGTCTGCAGCAGGCAGCGGATGATCTCGATGCGCTGGCGCTCGCCGACCGACAGATCGCCGACCAGCGTGTCCGGATCGAGCGGCAGGCCATAACTGTAGGAAAGCGCCCTCGCCTTCGCGGCGATGCTGCTGATCGGCGAACCGTCGTCCAGAGACAGCGCGATGTTCTCGGCCGCGGTCAGCGCCTCGAACAGCGAAAAATGCTGGAACACCATGCCGATGCCGAGCTTCTTGGCAGCACCCGGGCTGGTGATCCGCACCGCCTGGCCGTTCCAGAAAATCTCGCCGGAATTGGGCTCCAGCGAACCGAACAACATCTTGACCAGCGTCGACTTGCCGGCGCCGTTCTCGCCGAGCAGCGCGTGGATTTCACCCTTGGCGATGTTGAGGTCGATATGGTCGCACGCCGTCAGCGTGCCGAATATCTTGGTCAGGCCACGAACCTCAAGCAGGTTCGCCCCGTCATGATTTGCACTCACAGTGCCTCCCATCTGGTTCGCCAGATATGTTCTGTGTTCCCGCAAGCATCGTAGGCGCCGCCACCTCTCAACGGAAAGCGGCACGCGTCTTGAAAGAGCTTCAAGAATTTCAGCGGAAATTCAAGGGATAGCAAGCCTGGCGGGACTAAGGGATGAGAATGGTCGTCCCTGTCGTCCTGCGGCCCTCGAGATCGGCATGCGCCTTGCCCGCATCCTTGAGCGCGTAGCGCTGGTTGATCTGGATCTTGACGGCGCCGCTGAGCACCACCTCGAACAGCGCCGCCGCAGAGGCATCAAGGTCCTCGCGCTTGGCGTTGTAGACGAACAGCGTCGGCCTTGTGGCGAACAACGAGCCCTTCTGCGCCAGCAGCGACATCGAGAATGGCGGGATCGGCCCCGAGGACTGGCCAAAGCTGACGAACATACCGAGCGGCTTCAGGCAGTCGAGCGAGGCCGGGAACGTGTCGTTGCCGACCGAATCGTAGACGACGTCGCATTTCTTGCCGCCGGTGATGGCCGCGACGCCGGCGACGAAATCCTGCTCCTTGTAGTTGATGACATGGTCGAATCCATGCGCCCTGGCGAGTTCGATCTTGTCGGTCGAGCTTGCCGTGCCGATGACGGTTGCGCCGAGATGTTTCGCCCATTGGCCGAGAATGAGCCCGACGCCGCCGGCCGCAGCGTGGAACAGGATCGTGTCGCCGGCCTTCACCTTGAAGGTGCGGCGCAGGAGATATTCGGCGGTCATGCCTTTCAGCATCATCGCGGCGGCCTGTTCGTCGCCGATGCCTTCGGGAATCTTCACCACATGGGCGGCGGCGATGACCCGTTGCTCGGCATAGGCACCGACATTCGTCGAATAGGCGATGCGGTCGCCCGGCTTCAGCCAGTCGACGCCCTCACCGACCTCCAGCACCACGCCGGCGGCTTCGCTGCCGGGAATGAGCGGAAAGCCGCCGGGCGGCGGATAGAGGCCGGAGCGATGATAGACATCGATGAAGTTGAGGCCGATGGCCGTATGCTTGACCAGGATCTGCCCGGAACCCGGCCGGCCGGGATCGGTATCCTCATAGGTCAGAACTTCCGGGCCGCCATGGGCATGGATGCGGATCGCTTTGGACATGGGTTAGGCTTTCTATGGGACTGGCTGATCAGGCCTTCTTGGCACCGAGATTGGGAAAGAACTGCATGATGCCACCGATGCAGGCCAGGTAAAGCCCGCTGATGGTGATGCCGATCTTGATGAAAGTGCTGACTTGTTCGCCCAGCACGCCGATCTGATCGTAGAAGGCGGCGAGCGCCGCCTGCGCAAGCGCAAGCGCGCCGAAGGCGCACCACAAGAGGGTCATTGTGAGATTGATGCGCCGCAGCCGCACCACCCGCACCGGATGAATGAAATTGATGGGGATGAAGGTCAGGATGCCGGCCACCACCACCACCGCGAACGACACCCATTGTCCCGGCTCGATGACGAACAGCGTGAACACCACCATGTTCCAGACCACGGGGAATCCCTTGAAGAAATTCTCCTTCGTCTTCATGCCGGTGTCGGCATAGTAGATCGCGCTGGAGACGACGATGATCGCCGCCGATAGGAACGAAAGGCCCTCGCCCATGAAGCCGCGCTGATAGAGCGCGAAGGCCGGGATCAGCACATAGGTCACGTAGTCGATGATGTTGTCGAGGAGTTCGCCCGACCAGGTCGGCAGGATTTCCTTGACCTCGAGCTTCCTGGCGATCGGTCCGTCGATGCCGTCGACGAACAGCGCCAGTCCGAGCCACCAGAACATCGCCGTCCACCGTTCCTCGCTCGCCGCCACCAGCGACAGGAAGGCGAGGAACGAGCCTGAGGCCGTCAGCAGATGGACCGAGAACGCCCTCGCTTGCGGCCATGTGACTTTCTTCTTCGGTCGCGGAATCCGGTCCGTGATCTTCTTGGCGGCTTTCCTTGCCGCCAGGTTCCTGGCCCCCATATTCCTGGCGGATGTGTTCTTGCTCACGGGCCTCGCCAATCCAGCTTGCAGATTTCGGCCGAGCGGCCGGCAAAATTCCAATTGCGGCCAAAAGCCCGCATCTTGCTCTTGTCGGACTTGGCCACGATGATCTCCGGCGCGATCCAGTATTCCGAATTCGTGATCACCGTATCCTTCTCGCGATCCTTGCCGGCGATTGGCGTGACCGCGCCATCGATGATCTTCGGTATCTGGAAGATACGCGTCTTGTCGCGCGTCTCATAGGTGATCGGCACCTGTTCGACACCCAGGAATTTTCCGACCAGGATCGACAGCAGCGATGTGGTTCCGCCCGCCTTGCCGGTGAAGATCTTCGTCAATGCCTTGACCGCGTAGACCGAGGCGCGTTTGTCGATGAACAGGCCCGCAGTCCAGTTGCCGCGGCTCATGTAGCCGGGGATTTCCATGATCAGCCCGAGGTTGAGGCCGGAGAGGTCGACCTCGCCGAAATGGCCGGCATCGATACGGAAACCCGCCCAGGTCTGGCAGTAGCCTTCGGTCGGCGGGTGACTGCCGAGCGACAGCACGCAAGGGCAAAAAACCGTGCAATTGCAGGAGAGTACGAGCTCTCCTTTCATTGCCCAGCCCTGATCTGTCATTGAATTTCCCCCACTCACAGCGAGATTACTAGCAGGGCGGCTGCCCAGACAAGCAGTATCGCACCGGCCAGCCGGGTTGGAAGACTGCCTGTCGTCTGTTTTTCAATCAGGGTGAATACGCCGATCAGCGCCGTCCAGAAGATGTTCATCACGCCGACGGCGAACATCACCAGCATCAGCGCCCAGCAGCAGCCGAGGCACCAGATGCCTTGCACGACACCGAGTCGGAAGACGCGGATTGGTTTGGCACTCCAGTTCGAAAACAGGGTCGAGAACGGGTTGCGGCACTTCTTCAGGCAGGCCTGCTTGAGGCCGCTGAACTGGTAGAGGCCGGCAACCAGCAAGGCGAGCGCGCCGGCAATGCCAAGGAGTGGGTCGTAGATTTCGCCGGACTCAGCGAATGCGTGCACGCCCAGTGTCAGCGCGGAAAACAGCATCGAAGCGGCGAGCCAGACGCCGAGATAGCCGGCAACCAGCACCAGCGGATGGACGACCGGCTCGCCCTTGATCCGGGCGGTATCGGCGATCTCGCAATAGGTGCGGATCATAGGCGCTGCTGACGGCAGCATCGCGGCGATCGCCATCAGGAACCACATCGCGATGAGCGCGAGGGCGCGCCAACCGAGGCTTGCGTCCAGAGGCACCGGCGACAGGCAAAGCGCGAAGAACCGCTCCAGGAAATCAGGCAGCGGCAACTGCGGCAGGCCACGCAGCAGCGTGTCGCCCGGCACGCTGCCTCTTGCCTCTGCACCGCGAATCGCCATCGCGGCCAACAACAGCCAGGCGAGCAGAATGCTCGCGCCGACGACGATATTGACCGTCAAGCGCGGGTTGCGCGCGATGTCAGCCGCGGCGCGGCCAGCGCGGTCGAGATGGCTGAAATCGTCCTGGGGGCCGGTCATGACACTCGAATGGGCCGAATCGCCGCGTTGATCAAGCCGCATGAACTGACCTATATGCTGCTTGAGTGGCAGGTCTGGTGGCCCGCCCCGCATTGCAAGCCGGAAGCCGACCTTGGAGCACCAGGAAACAGCGCCGATACTGATTGCCGGCACCGGGCCGGCAGGGCTGATTGCGGCGCTGGCTTTCGCCGATGCCGGCTTCCCGGTGACGCTTGTCGGGCCTGAGGCGTCGGCCCCCGACGGCCGCACCACGGCGCTGATGAACCCTGCACTGAAAGTGCTTGAACGGCTCGATGTCCTCGAAGCCATCAGGCCCAAGGCCGCACCCTTGAAAGTGATGCGCATCGTCGATGCGACCAGCCGGCTGATCCGCAGCCCCGTCGTCACCTTTGGCGCCAGCGAGATCGATGAGGACCAGTTCGGGCTGAACCTGCCCAACAGCGTCTTTGGCCCGGCGCTTGTCGGCAAGGTGGCCGCCCATTCCGGGATCGAGTGGCGCCGGTCGATGGTCAAGACCTGGCGTCTCGATGCCGACAAGGCTCATGCCGCGCTGGCCGACGGCAGCGAGGTGAGCGCATCGCTGGCGGTCGCCGCCGACGGACGCCAATCGCCTGCGCGCGAGGCGGCGGGCATTTCGACCGGCTCGCGCGCGTATCCGCAGGCCGCGCTCGTGCTCAATTTCGGCCATAGTCGCGAGCATGCCTTCACTTCGACCGAGTTCCACACCGAGACCGGTCCGTTCACACAAGTTCCGTTGCCCGGCAACCGTTCAAGCCTCGTCTGGGTGGTGAAGCCCGAGAGCGCCAACGAGCTTGCCGCTCTGGATGACACAACACTCTCGCTGCGGGTCGAGCAGCAAATGCAGTCGATGCTTGGACGCGTCACGGTAGAACCAGGCCGCCAGATCTATCCGCTTTCGACCGTCACGCCCCTGCGTTTTGCACGAGACAGGGTGGCGCTCGTCGGCGAAGCCGCACACGTGTTTCCGCCGATCGGTGCGCAAGGCCTCAACCTTGGCATCAGGGATATCGATGATCTGGTTGGAATCGCAAATGAAAATCGTGGCGATCCAGGCGCAGCCAAAGTCCTTGCCGCCTACGATTTCAAGCGCCGGCCCGACATTCTGGCCCGCAGCAGCGCGGTCAATCTGCTCAACATGTCGCTGCTTTCCGACATGCTGCCGGCGCAGATGGCGCGTGGCGCCGGTCTGAGCGCACTCGGCGGCTTTGCACCGCTCCGCGCCTTCTTCATGCGCGAGGGGCTCCGTCCCGGCAGCGGTTTTTCGGCACTTGCGGGCGGCCTGCGAAAACCAATGCGGCAGCAGTAGCGATCTTGCGGATTTTATCGCGGCATCGCGGCATCAATCAAAACCTTTGCTTCGCATTTTGCGTAGCTTGAAGGCGCTCAAACGCTTCGGGATTGAATTGACTCGGAGTCTGCGCCAAATAAAGTCAAGGAATTCAGTGGTGAGTAGGATGAAAACGGCCAAATTCGCGATCGGACAGGTGGTTCGCCACCGGCTGTTTCCGTTTCGAGGCATCATTTTCGACGTCGATCCGCAATTCGCCAACACCGACGAATGGTACGAAGCCATTCCCGCCGACGTGCGGCCGCGCAAGGATCAGCCGTTCTACCACCTGCTCGCCGAGAATTCGGAAACCGAATACATCGCCTATGTGTCGGAGCAGAATCTGCTCGAGGATCGGTCGGGCGAGCCAGTCCGCCACCCGCAGATCAAGGAGATGTTCGACAAGAAGCCGGACGGGCGCTACGAGCCGAAACGCCAGTCAAGGCACTGAGTTTGCGGCTACCGTTGGGAAATCCAGCCATGACCTGGAACGAAAAAAGCGGGGCATGACCCCGCTTTTTCTTTGACTGGAGGGTGACCCGATCCCGCGATCAGTTGGCGGTCTTGGCCTTGTCCTGCTCATCCTTGAGCTTCTTGGCGAAGTCCTGGTTGTTCTTGGCGACGAAGTCCTGGAGCTTCTTCTGCCGGTCCTCGATGTCCGACTGCTGCAGCGGCGGGCCGTCATAGGCGCCGCTGAAGCCCTGGAGCGCGATCTTGATCGGGTTGGCCTGGTTCTGGAAATTGATCGAGGTCAGCGTGATGCCCTGACCTTTCTTGAACGCAGCGACGAGCTGGTCGGTGAGCGGCACTTCGGCCACGCAACGATCCGGGAAACAGATGACATAGTCGAGCTTTACGGCCTTGCCGGTATCGATCTGCAGGCCGATGCCCGGAGGCACCAGGCGACCGGTCGGGACCGTCACCTGAAACACCTTGCGGTTCACCTTGCCCTTGAGTTCGATCAGGCTGACACCGGTGACGAGCTGGCCGTTGCCGGCTGTGACGATGTTCTGGACGTTGCAGATGTCGACGTCTTCCTGCTTGGTGCAGGCCTTGAACCAGCCCTGTGGGATCTGTTGCTGCTGCTGTGCGGAAGCAGAGGGAAGTCCCGCGCCCAGAAAGCCGACCACGCCCGCGGCCATGACCGAAAGGCGGTATGCGTTGCTGTTCAGGCTCGTCATGTCGTGCACTTCCTCTCAAATGATCCCGGAACCGGCTTCTCTGCGCCGTGTGGTCCAGCTACCTGTTGCCGAAATGAGGCAACAGAATGACTTCGGACGGCGTGTTACACTGCAAGCGGTGCCGAATCCAGCCCGCTCACTTGTAATTCTTGATGACACCATTGGCCGGCACGCAGCCGCCTCATGCTAGGGTGCGCACCGAATCATCAAGCCGACCTGTTAAGGAGACGGTCATGGGCCGCGTTCTTGTTTGGCTGATCACCGCGATATCGCTTTTCACCCTTTCGCTGCGGCCGGCCATGTCGGAACCGAAGCATGCCATCGCCATGCAGGGCGAGCCGGCACTGCCGCCCGACTATACTCATTTCGACTACGTCAATCCCGATGCGCCGAAGGGTGGCAACATCACCTATTGCGTTGTCGGCAGCTTCGACAACCTCAACCCTTTCATCCTGAAGAGCCTGCGCACAACGGCGCGCGGCATGATGGATCTGACCTACGGTAACCTCGTTTTCGAGCCGTTGATGCAGCGCAATTACGACGAGGCCTTCAGTCTCTATGGCCTGCTCGCCGACAGCGCGGACATGGATTCCGAGCGCAAGTCGATTGAATTCCACCTCAACCCCAATGCAAAGTGGTCGGACGGCGAGCCGGTGACGCCGGAGGATGTGCTGTTCACCTATGATGTCTTCACCGACAAGGGCCGCCCGCCCTACAACGCACGCATGAGCCTGATCGCCAAGCTCGAAAAGACCGGTGATCACAGCGTGCGCTTCACCTTCAATGACAAGGCCAATCGCGAAACGCCCCTGATCATCGCGCTGACGCCGATCCTGCCGAAACACGCCTTCGACAAGGAGACTTTCGACAAGACGACGCTGAAGCCGCTGGTTGGCAGCGGACCTTACACCATTGCCCAGGTGGCGCCGGGCCAGCGCATCGTGTTCAAGCGCAACCCCGATTATTGGGGCAAGGATGTCCCGGCCAAACGCGGCTTCGACAATTACGACCAGATCACCATCGAATATTTCCTCAACGCCAACGCCAAGCTCGAGGCTTTCAAGAAAGGCCTCTGCGCCATCGACGACGACGGCGATCCGGTCAAACGGGAGCGCGACCTTGATTTCCCGGCCTTTCACAGGGGCGAGGTGGTTTCTGAAACCTTCGACACCGGCATTCCGCCCGTTGTGACCGGTTTCCTGTTCAACACGCGGCTGCCGAAATTCTCCAATCCGGTGGTCCGGCGCGCGCTCGGCATGCTTTACGACTTCGAGTGGGCGAACAAGAACCTGTTCGGCGGCAAATACACCCGCACGATGAGTTATTGGCAGAACTCCGAGCTTTCCGCGCTCGGCCATCCGGCCGACGATAGGGAAAAGGCGTTGCTCGCCCCCTACCCCGGCCGCGTGCCGCCTGATGTCATGGACGGCACCTGGAAACCACCGGTGACCGACGGTTCGGGCCAGGACCGCAAGGTGTTGAAGACAGCTTTCGATCTCCTGAAAAGCATTGGTTACCACGTGCAGGACGGCACGATGCTCGATCCCGACGGCAAACCTTTCGGATTCGAGATCCTGACCGCTTCGCAGGACGAGGAACGCCTGGCCGGCATCTACCAGCGCACATTGGAGAAGATCGGCATCAACGTCAGCATCCGTAGCCTCGACGGCGACCAGATCCAATCACGCAAGCAGCGCTTCGATTTCGAGGCTCTGATCGGATCCAGCGGCTTCAACAATTCACTGTCGCCAGGCTTCGAACAGCTTGGACGCTGGAGCTCCGAGGCGGCCAGGGCCGAAGGCTCGTTCAATCTCGCCGGCGTTGCCGATCCGGCGGTCGACGCGGCGATTGAGGCGATGCTGCGCGCCCGCTCGAAGGAGGATTATGTCGCCGCCGTCCGCGTTCTCGACCGGTTGCTGATCTCAGGCAACTATATGGTGCCGATGCAGTACAACACGCAGCAGTGGCTTGCGTACTGGAATTACCTGGAACATCCGCAGAAGACGCCCATATTCGGTTATCAGCTGCCAACATGGTGGCGCAAACCGAACTGAAAATCCGGAGATCGAGATGAGCGAAGCGAACGCCATAACCGTCGATGTGGTGTCGGATGTCGTCTGCCCGTGGTGCTTCATTGGCCAGAAGCGGCTGGACAAGGCGGTTGCCGCGGCCGGCAATGTCGATGTGCACATACGCTGGCGGCCGTTCCAGCTCGATCCGACCATTCCGCCGCAAGGCAAGGACCGCCGGGAGTATATGCTGGCCAAGTTCGGCAGCGACGAGCGCATTCGCGAGATCCATGCCCGGATCGAACCACTCGGCGAGGCGGAGGGCATTTCCTTTGCCTTCGATGCCATCAGGGTGGCGCCAAACACGCTGGACGCACACCGCCTGATCCGCTGGGCGGGTGCTGCCGGTGAAGCCGTGCAGAACAGGCTGGTCCGTCGCCTGTTTCAGCTGAATTTCGAGGAAGGTGTCAACATCGGCGACCATGCCGTGTTGGTCGAAGCCGCCCGCGAGGCGGGCATGGACGCGTCCGTGGTCGCCTCGCTCTTGCCGACCGACGCCGATGTCGAAGCGGTGCGCACCGAGATCGCGACCGCATCGCGCATGGGTATATCAGGCGTGCCGTGCTTTCTGCTTGAAGGCAAATATGCCGTGATGGGTGCTCAGGACGCCGACACGCTGGCTGATGCCATCCGCCAGGTGGCGGTGGCCAAGGCACGGGGCGAACTGGACAAGGTCGGCTGAGGCCAGCCGCCCCTCGCCGTGTGCAAAAGAGCGAAGGTTACTTCACCGTCGCCTTTGCCTTGCTGATAAAAAATCCGTGGCCATTTGTGGCGGTGCAGGTCAGCCCCTTGGTCGATGACTGGCACAAGAAGGGTCCAGCGCTCCAGCTGTTGCCATAGGCGAGCCTTGTGACATCGCTGCAGCAAGGCTGTTCGCCGGGGTTCTTGATCAGCGTCGCCGGTCCCTTGGGGCCGAGGATGATGGTGATGTAGCTCGGCTCGACGCGCGAGCAGCTCAGTTCCGGGCCGCCATCCTGTGGCTGATAGGTGCCGGTACCGCCTTTCGGCGTGTAGATGCAGCCAATGTTGTCGGACGGTGTGTTGAACTCGATCCGGCCCTCGGCGCTGGCCGGAATGCTCTGTTCGGCTGCATGCGCCAAAGGGAGGGGCAGCCAGGCGAAGAGGACGAAAGCTGCGGTTACGCGCGTGAGCATGAGAGAGCTTCCCTGTTGGACAACCCTGGGTGTCGACAACGCCTTGGGAGGTTCAATCCCGAACGCAGGAATTGTCAAAGCAGATATCAAGGACGGCTCGTTTTCGGGAATTTTGGTTAGCCCGCAATGAAAAGTCAGCCGACCTGACAGGCCAAAACGAGTCACAAAATCGTGTGAACACCTTCCCCAAGGGAAGGTATATGCATCTCTGCGCGTCACACGATAACCATATGACATCGTTGTCTTAAATCGCTGTTTCGCCGACCTTCATGCGATGCCCGGAAGGGCCGTTCTGTTGCCTTGCCGACACGGCCGGAACTTCAATCTCGCTGACCCCCTACAAAAATTAATGGAAAATGATCAATTGGTGTTACCATCCGTAACAAAACAAAAAAGGTTTGGGCGGGATCGTGATTCGGATCGGCAGACGATCGCAGGAGTCAGTACCGGATAAACTACACGGCGGCGCCACAGGGCCGTCGCATTTGACGCCGGTATCCTCGATGCGCAGTTTCTGGGGCCTGATGCGGGCCTACTGGTTCTCCGACCGTTGGAAGGAGGCCTGGACACTCACCATCGTCATCGCCCTGCTGACGGCGCTTTCCAGCAAGGCCGGCGTCTGGTTTGCCGTGGCATTGGGCGAGTTGGGCAATTCGATTGCCTTCTTCCACGATGCCGCCAACACCAGCCCGCTGCGGGCAATTCTGACCAATGCCGGCATATTGGTGGTGCTGGTCGTGCTCAAGGATGCCGGCTTCACCGGCGTGCGCGGTCTTGTCTCCGCAACGTTGCACCGCAAATGGCGTGGCTGGCTGAACAGCCAGTTCAACCAGGCTCTGCTCGACGGCAATCATACCCATTTCCATGCCCAGCATGGTTCGGCGGCCGGCGGTATCGTGGCTCCCGACAACATCGACCAGCGCATCCAGGAATCCATCAAGGACATGACCGGCGGGGCGATCGGTCTCGCCATGGGCGTTCTGGGTGTCGCGACCTCGCTGTATTTTATCGGTGAAAATCTGATCGGATCCTCGGTCGAGGTTAAAGGGCTGGAGTTCCTCGGCAGCTATGGCAGCGCAGTGCTGGCTTTCCTCGCCGTCGCCATTTACGTGCCCCTGAACACCTGGATCGCGGTCAGGCTTGGGCGCCTGCTCGAGCGGCTCAATATCCGCATGCAGCAGGCCGAGGGCAGCTACCGCAGTGAACTGACGACATTCCTGCGCCGCAGCTTCCATGTCGCCGCCTCGCATGGCGAGGACGTGCAAAAGTCGATGCACGACAAGCTCTATGTCGATATCGATAAAACCTGGGGCCGGCTCAATGTCGTCAACAACAGCTACACGTCGTTCGAGCTGATCTACAATTTCATCGGAGCCCGGATCGTCGCCTATGGCCCCGGTCTCGTGTCGTTCATCCACAATCGCCTGGACTACAAGGGCTACATAACCGGCTCTGAAATGGTCGCTCAGCTGATCAGCCAGTGCTCGTGGTTCATCCATGTCATGCCGGCCATTGCGACGTTGCGTGCCAACAGCCAGCGCGTCACCGAGCTGGCGAATGCGATCGAGAATGTTCAGCACCCGCAGGCGTTCTACAGCCAGACCGGCCGTTCAGACTTCCACTATGCCAGCCAGAATCCGGTTTTCGGCCTGACCATCCAGAAGCTCGAACTGGCGCATCAGGGCGAGGACGCAACACCGTTCCTCAGCGCCGCCAATTTGCGCTTCCGGCGCGGCGAGTGGACGTTCCTGAAAGGCGAATCCGGTTGCGGCAAGACTTCGTTGATCAAGGCGATCAACGGCCTCTGGCCGTATGGCCACGGCACCATCGTCTTCCCTGACGGGGTGAAGAGTTTTTATGCCGCCCAGGAGGTCAAGCTGCAGCAGGTGTCGCTGAAACAGCTGGTCTGCCTGCCGGGCTCCGAGCGCGACCATGGCGATTCCCAGGTCGCGTCCGCGCTGCACAAGGCCGGCCTTGGCGACTTCATCGAACACATGGCCCATGAGAGCCGAGAGGGCAAAAGCTGGGACCAGGTCCTGTCGGGCGGCCAGAAGCAGAAGCTGGTGGTGGCTCGCATCATCCTGCAGCAGCCGGGCCTGCTGTTCCTCGACGAGGCGACCGGTGCGCTCGACCCGGAGGGCAAGATTGCCTTCCATCAGGCGATCAAGGACAATTGCCCCGATGTCACGGTGATCAGCGTTATGCACGAAGCGGTGGCGCCAAGATCGGCTGCCGGCACCGAGTTCTACCACTCGATCGTCCTGATCGCCGACGGCGTCGCCACCAAGAAACCGCTGGCTCCGACCCTGCCCGTCGAACTCACCACGATTCTGGCGCAGCCACGGCCGGTCGAGGACAAATGGCTGCGTTTCTCGCGTCGGCTGAAACAGAAATAACGATGGTTTCACCGCGACTTGCCGCATCTGGCGGCAGTCGGCGATCACAGTATCGCGATCGGAGCCATCAGGCGCCGTTTTCCTCACTCACCACGATTGACTCGGCAAGACGCACTCCTATGTTGCGCCCGCTTGCTGATAGTCAAACGCGAACCCGCAAGCGGAAAGGTCACCGCGCCATGCCTGGCGACAGTATTAGTCGAACGCAACCGCCGTCCGCCTAGACGTGACCTGAATGGTTCATGTCCTGCCGGACGGCAAGGAGTGAGCCATGAACGATTTTTCTCCCGTAGCGGACGACGAGGCCGTCGCCATCGCCCGCATCCTTGCAAACGACCACGTTGCCGACGTGGTCGAGGCGCTCAACCATGAATCGCGCGAAACCGCGACGGACCTGCTTTGCGCGGTCCCCTTCGAGCGGCTGGTCGAGATTTTCGATCAGCCTGAACTCGAAGCTGCCCCCGAACTCGCCGACGCCCTGCCCCGCGCCAAGGCAAGCAAGCTCCTCACCGCCATGTCGGTCGACCGTGCTGCCGACATCCTGCGCGAACTCGACGAGCCGGCACGCTCCGAACTGCTCGGTGCGCTGGCGCCGCCGCTGCGCGCGACCCTGCTGTCGATCCTGGGCTACCCCGAAGGCAGCGCCGCATCGATCATGACGACGGAGTTCGTCAGCGTTCCCTCGGACTGGACCGTCGGGCGCACGCTCGACTACATCCGCAAGGTCGAGCGGACGCGCGAGACCGTCTACGCGATCTACATCGTCGATCCGCAAACGCACCTACTGGTCCGGTCGACCGGCCTGCGCCGGCTGATCACCGGTGAACCGGACGACCCGATCCTGTCGGTGGCGCCGGACCGTGCGCCGGTGACCGTCACCCCGCTGACCGATCGCGAAAACCTGGCGCAGACGATCTCCAAATACGATCTGCTCGCCGTCCCCGTCGTCGACCACGGCAAGATCCTCGGCATCGTCACCATCGACGACATCATCGACACGATGATCGAGGAGACGACGGAGGACGTGCACCGCTTCGGCGGCATGGAAGCGCTCGACGAGCCCTACATGAAGATGAGCTTCCTCGCCATGATCCAGAAGCGCGCCGGCTGGCTGTGCGCGCTGTTCCTCAGCGAAATGCTGACCGCCAACGCCATGCAGAGCTATGAGAGCGAGCTGGAGAAGGCGATCGTGCTCACTCTGTTTATCCCGCTGATCATGAGCTCCGGCGGCAATTCCGGCTCACAGGCGACTTCGCTGGTCATCCGGGCGCTGGCGCTGCGCGAGATCGGCCTCGGCGACTGGTGGCGGGTTGCCTTGCGCGAACTGCCGACCGGCTTCGTCCTGGGATCGATCCTCGGCGTTGTCGGCGTCTGCCGCATCGCGCTTTGGCAGTATTTCGGTTTCTACGACTACGGCCCGCACTGGCCGCTGATCGCCGCAACGGTTGGGGCGGCACTGGTCGGCATCGTCACTTTTGGTTCCCTGTCGGGATCGATGCTGCCGTTCGCCCTGAAACGGGTCGGTTTCGACCCCGCCAGCGCATCGGCGCCGTTCGTCGCCACGCTGGTCGATGTCACCGGGCTGGTGATCTATTTCTCGGTGGCGCTGGTGATCCTGCGCGGCACGCTGCTTTGAGCAATTCCAGGAAAAGTGTGAGACGGTTTTCCGTCCGGAATTGCGTTAACAGAAGATAGATCGGTTCTGCGTTTCCGTGAAACGATGAACCGATCTGGCGCAACTGTCTCCGCCGCTGGCGATGGCCGGCGGCGGGTCCTGTCCTTCCCGAAATTGCCTTAGGCCTGCCTGCCATAGATGGCGTCGCGCAGCGCATCGGGAAAGGCGCCCATCATGCCGGCGATGGCCGTATTCGTCAGCGCCACCACCGTCAGGTCCAACGCCGGATCCACGAACCAGGAATGACCGTAGACGCCGCCCCAGCGCCAGGTGCCGGCGGTCTGAGGCGTCGATGCGGCGAGCGGGTCGCGCAGGACGCTGAAGCCGAGACCCCAGCCCCAGCCGGGCATGGTGGTTTCGAGGCCCGGTATCGCATCCCCAGTCATCGCCGCTGCCGTTTCGGGGCGGATGACGGGTCCGCCGCCTGAACGCAGCGCCTCGAGCAGCTTGAGCACATCGCCGGCGTTGCCGTTCATGCCGGTACCGCCCGAGGCGAAGGAAGCGGGATCGAAGACACGGCCGGGCGAGTATGAGATGAAACCGTCGCCGAAGGGCACACGGTGATGTTCTCCCATCACGATGGCCTTGCCGGGCCCGTCGGCGTAGGGTGTCACCAGCCGGGATCGATCGCGCACGGCAAAGGCCGCGTCATGCATGCCGAGCGGCTGGACGACCAAGCGATCGACCAGCTCCGGCAAGGAGGCGCCCGTGGCTCTCGCCATCGCCTCGCCCAGCACATCCATCGCCACCGAATAGCCCCAGCCCGTTCCCGGCGCATAGGACAGCGGCACCGAGGCAATACGGCGGAGATTCTCGGCCACGGACAGGCCGGGCTGGTCGAGACCATCGGAGATATCAGCGCGATGATAGGGCCCGTCCGCCGCCTGACGAAAACGGTAGTCCAGCCCAGCGGTGTGCGTCAGCAGATGTCGGATGGTGATGACCGGCTCGCTGCCATCCATGAGCTTCGGCCGGAATTCCGGGATGAATTTTGCCAAGGAATCTTCCAGGCCGATGTCGCCGGCTTCGACAAGGGCAAGTGCGGCGGTCGCGACGACGGGTTTGGTGACCGACGCAAGCCGGAAGATTGCGTCCGGCGCCATCGGCTTCTTCGCTTCGCGGTCGGCAAGGCCGGCGGCGCGGCTGTAGAGGATCTCGCCGCGCCGGGCGACAAGGATCACGGCGCCGACGATGCGTCCATCCGCGACGGCCCTGTCGACTACCTGATCGACACGTCCGCCGAACTCGTGGTCGAGCGGAGTGGAGCTGGTGGCCACGGACATGGATTGCTCCCTTGGCGGCGAGTGCTGGCGGCTTGCGAAAAGTCAGACGCGCTGGCCGTCCTTGACGCGGTAGGTCGGCTTGTACATGGTGACGAGCTCTTCCGCGGCGGTCGGGTGCACGGCCATCGTGCGGTCGAAATCATCCTTGGTCAGCCCAGCCTTCAGCGGAATGCCGAGCAGCTGCGCCATTTCGCCGGCATCCGGCCCCAATATATGGGCGCCGAGCACTTTGCGGGTCGCGCCATCGACCACCAGCTTGATCAGCATCTTCTCGTCGCGGCCCGACAGCGTATGCCGCATCGGCCGGAAGCTGGCGCGGTAGATCTCGATGTCGGCGAAACGCTTCACCGCGTCATCTTCCGACAGGCCGACCGTGCCGATTTCCGGTTGTGAGAAGACCGCGGTTGCGATCGTCTCGTGATCGGGCGCGGTCGGGTTGCCCTTGAATGCCGTCTCGACGAAGCACATCGCTTCGTGGATCGCCACCGGCGTCAGCTGCACGCGGTTGGTGACGTCGCCGATCGCCCAGATGTTGTCGATGTTGGTGCGGGAATAGTCGTCGACCTTGATCGCGCCGGCCGCGGTCATCTCGATGCCGATGCCTTCCAGGCCCATATTCTCGGTGTTGGGGATGCGCCCGATGGCCAGCATGACCTGGTCAACCGTCAGCGTCTGGCCGGTGGTGAGACGCGCGTCGAGCCGGCCGTCCGGCCGCTTGCGCACACCTTCGCTCACCGCGTGGCAGAGTATCTTGATCCCCTTCTTTTCCATGGTCTCGTGCAATGTGCGGCGCAGATCCATGTCGAAGCGGCTGAGGATCTCCTTGCCGCGATAGACCAGCGTGGTGTCGACGCCGAGGCCGTGGAAGATGTTGGCGAACTCGACCGCGATATAGCCGCCGCCCTCGATCATGATCGCCTTAGGCAACTCCTTGAGGTCGAAAGCCTCGTTGGAGAAGATGCAGTGTTCGTGGCCGGGCAGTGCCGGATGCGCGGCCGGACGGCCGCCGGTGGCGATCAGGATCTTGTCGGCGGTGACGGTGCGGTCCTCGCCCAGAAGATGGATCACATGTGGGTCGACGATCATCGCCCGGGAATGAAAGGGCTCGCCGCCGGCGCCCTCGACATTCTTCTTGTAGATCGCCTCCAGCCGGCTGATCTCGCGATCCTTGTTGGCGACCAGCGTGCGCCAGTCGAAACTGGCTTCCGGCACCGTCCAGCCATAACCGGCCGCGTCGGCGAAATGCTCCGGAAATTGCGAGGCGTAGACATAGAGCTTCTTCGGTACGCAGCCGCGGATGACGCAGGTGCCGCCAAAACGGTATTCCTCGGCGATGCCGACGCGCTTGCCGAGTGCCGCGGCGACGCGCGCCGCCCTCACCCCGCCCGAGCCGCCGCCGATGACGAAGAGATCGTAGTCGTAACCGGCCATGATGGGACTCCTGGAGAGGGAAATTCAAGCCAGAGGTAGGATGCAAAACGCCAAAAGAAAAGCCCGGACAAAGCCGGGCTTTCTGGTCCAGAGGCAGCTACGCTGCCTCGAAAAATGAAATCAATTCTGCGTGCCGTCGGCAGGCGCCGAACCGTCGGCGGGCGCGGCGCCATCCGCCGGAGCCGCATTGTCGGCCGGAGCGGCACTATCAGCGGGCGCTGGAGCAGGCGCAGCCGGTGCCGCGGCCTTGGCAGCCGCTGCCAGCGTTTCGCCGACCTGCTGGGCGAGATCGCGGGCCAGGCCATTCTGCCAGATATCGGCTGCCTTGACCAAATCTCGCGTCACGGTCGGACCGCTGTCGAGCAGCTTCTTGCCGGCGTCGGAACTGTAGAAGGCCGCGATGTCGTTGAGGTCTTTCTCGGAAAACACCTTCGCATAGGCAAGGGCCGCTTCCTTCTCGAGATCGGCGCGGCGCGAGGCCAATGCCAGCGCCTTCTCGTTGACGGTCTTGCCGATCAATTCCTGCATGTCCGGGTTCTTCTGGATCAGCTGTGATTCGAGCGCTGCGGCCGCCTGCGGCAGAATGTTGTCGAACGGATCGGTCGCATGGATCGCTGCGACCGCCGCCCGGGCGGCCTTCAGGTGCGATTCGGTGACGTCCTGCGAAAACGCCGGCGACGACAAGGCGAAAACGGCCGAAGCCGCCAGAACGACGCAAAGGCTGCGAACCCGGTTATGCAACATGGTTGGTAGAACTCCCTGGTTTTCGGGCGGCATGGACGGTTTGGATGCCGTCGCCGCCGGCGATGATGGCCGCTGACGCCAGCCCGATGAAAAGACCATGCTCGACCACGCCCGGAACGGCGTGGAGAGCATTCGAAAGCGCTCTTGTATCCGGAATGCGGCCAAAAGATGCATCGAGGATAAAATGGCCGCCGTCTGTAACAAAAGCCTGGCCTCCCGTCATCCTCAATGTAATGGGACCGGCAAGGCCGAGATTTGCAGCCGCCGCGGCCACCGCGATCTCGGTGGCGCGCAGGCCGAACTGGTTGACTTCGATCGGCAGCGGAAACCGGCCGAGCGTCTCGACCATCTTCGAGCGGTCAGCGATGACGATCATGCGCTGCGAGGCCGCGGCGACGATCTTCTCGCGCAGCAGCGCGCCGCCGCCGCCCTTGATCAGGGTCAGTTCCGGGTCGACCTCATCGGCGCCGTCGACGGTGAGATCGAGCTCGGGCGTTTCCTCCAATGTCGACAATGGCACGCCAAGCTCGCGGCAAAGTGCTGCGGTGCGCTCCGATGTCGGCACACCGATGACGGCCATGCCGGTGGCGACCTTATCGGCGAGCAGCCGTACGAACTCTTCCGCCGTGGTGCCGGTGCCGATGCCGAGCCGCATGCCATCGCTGACATGGGCAAGGGCGGCCCGCGCGGCCTCGACCTTCAATTGTCTTGCATCCATGCCGCTTGCTGCCCCGGGAACCTTATGCATGTCGCCCAAAAGTGACCTCGGTTTTGGGGAAACGACATGCATGAAACTGAGTGCTCGGGCTCCTAGCATTTTTGCCGGTCGGGTCAAAGCCCTTGGGCGCCTGTCCACCGCTCTGCTTGCCTTGGCGCGCCGCAGCCGCTATCGCCTGCCGATGCACAAACCTGCGCAGGATGGATCATGACTCGCCCGATCATCGTGTTCGACCTCGACGGAACGCTGGTTGATACGGCACCGGACCTGCTCGACAGCCTCAACCACAGCCTGGCCGCCAGCGAACTCGCCGCCGTCGACGAGGCCGGCTTCAGGCGCTTCGTCGGCCATGGCGGACGCGTGATGATAGAGCGGGCGCACGCCGCCCAGCAGCGCTCGCTTGATGTCGCCGAGCATGACCGGCTGCTAAAACTGTTCCTCGATCATTACACCGACAACATCCCCGGCAAATCGCGCCCCTACCCCGGTGTCATCGAGGCGATCGCCCGCTTCGAGAAGGCGGGCTATCTCCTGGCCATCTGCACCAACAAATATGAAGCCAATTCGTTGGCGCTGATCGAGGCGCTCGGCCTGACCAAACATTTCGCAGCGATCGCCGGCCAGGATACGTTCGCGTTCCGCAAGCCCGATCCGCGCCACCTGACCGAAACCATCAAGCTGGCCGGCGGCGACCCGCACCGCGCCCTGATGGTCGGCGATTCGCAAACCGACATCGACACCGCCAAGGCCGCCGGCATTCCGGTGGTGGCCGTCGATTTCGGCTACACCGACCGGCATGTCCGCGAATTCGAGCCCTCGGCGGTGATCTCGCATTTCGACGCGCTGACGGTGGATCTGGCGGAGCGGCTGATCAAGGCCGCGGGACACTGAGCGGACAGCAACGAGAATACCGTCGGGACGACCCCGAAATGGCGCAGAATCCGATCTCCAAAGAACGCCAGACAGCGCCTTGACTTAACCGGCCGGCCTCCCTTATATCGCGGCTCGCTTGGCCTTTGGGCAACGAGCGGGCGATTAGCTCAGCGGGAGAGCACACCCTTCACACGGGTGGGGTCGCAGGTTCAATCCCTGCATCGCCCACCATCCAACCAACCGAGAGCGTTGGATGAATTGGCTTCTACGGAAATCCTTGAAAATCGGAATTGGCGCTTAACTCGAAAAGACCGTCGGCCTACCGCTGAATCTTGGCCGGGAAAAGCTCGACGCTCCTAGGTCTCGACTGCCCCACCGTGGCTGTAGGCGCGCGTAGCGCGGGTGCGGGGATAACTGATACATGACCCATATATGTCTTTGGGGACGCTTCAATGAAACCGCTTAGCCCATTCGCACGAGACTTTCTGGTTGCTCTTGCCGAGTCGACGCTTGGGATGCTCCCCTTCGGTCGTAGGATCGGCGGTGTGTTGCTGAAACATAGTGGGTTGTTGAGTTCGGCGACCCTGAACGTCGACGAACGACTTCGGAAAATCGAGGTTGCCCGATCGAACCTGCAAGAGGCGCTGGAAGCAGTAGATGAATTGAAGGACGAGGCCCAACGCAATCAAGAGGCCCTTGCCGACCTAAGCTTAAAGTTGGATCAGCGCGAGCGCGAAAAGGGAGAGCTCGATGCGAAGTTGTCTGAGTTGAGAACTCTCACAGACATAAGCGCGACGACGTTGCAGAGCGTGTTTCGTGTACCTTCTCGCGCTTCCATCTGGGCTGAAAGGCTAATTGGGTTCGTCATTGGCGTCGGGGCTTCGGTAGTGGCGTCGATGATATACGTTAGACTTCCTTGATTTGCTGATATGTTACTTCTTACTCACTGGAGCGGCTACGCAGGAGCCTCAGATCAAGAACAATAGTGTTCTGGGCTAATAGAGCCACATCAGCCTCAACAACTACAGCTCGCCCCCTCCCCGCCAAAATTCTTCTGGGCAAAATTCAGCGCGCTGCTGTAGCTCGTATTACTCTGGAACTGGCAGACGTTGGAGCCGTTACGCACCTTCATCTGCTCTAGGTCCCAGAACGACACTTCTATGCGGTCGTCGGCGCAGTAAACGGAGTAGCGTTCGGGCTCTAGCGCTCCGGCTTTCTGTACGGGCATGGAAACGACCGGGATGGAAAGCACTGACAGTGCAACCATGACGAGATGATGCGTGCGCATCGAAGACCCCAATGAACCGCCGGCAATAGGCCGTGGATATTGAAGCGTGCATGATGGTTTCTTGGCGGACGGCCTTTTTTCGCGCGCGGCTGCAAGTCGATGGACTGAATGGTCCTGCATCCCATCTGGAACCAACCGCCGCGCCAGCGAGTTTCTCTGCGTCGAAACTTGAGGGAAAGCCATGTCCAGATTTCTGCTGGCGACCAGCGTCGCCGTTCTTCTCGCCGCCGGGCCGGCCTTTGCCGCGGATGAAGCGCCGCTGCCGCCACAAAATGCCAAGAAGCTGTCGGAGATCCTTGCCAAGGTCGAGCAGCGCGACGGCTTTCGCTATGTGAAAGAGGTCGACTGGGACAAGGACGCCTACACCGTCACCTACTACACGTCGGACAAGGCAAAGGTCGAAATCACCTATGATCCGGTGACGGCCGAACCAAAGTAAGAGCTGCCGGCAGATACTCTCCATTCGACAGGCCTGCCCGTTTTCTCCGGGCGCCTCGACGGCGAATCGGATTGCCCCAAATTGTCCATCCTTGGCGTGTGATATGCACGCCAACGCGCTGGGCAGCGCCTTGGGGCAATCCTGTTGGCTTGGGGGCAGTCATGCGATTTTCCGTTCGAACCGTGCTTGTGCTTGGCATCATCCTGGCTGGAGGCACTCTTGCGGCACCTTCGGCACGGGCCGACGGGCCGTCCTTCGACTGCAGCAAGGCCAGCCTGCCGGCGGAGAAGGCGATCTGCGCCGATCCGCAGCTGTCGGCGATCGATCAGCTGGTGGCCAAGGCCTACAAGGGGTTCGAGCCGGCCTTCGGCGGCGACAAGCGCAAGATCGCCCGCGGGCTGATCGCCGACCGCAACGCCTGCAAGAGCGACACCGCCTGCATCGTCAGCGCGCTGAACAACGCCTTGCAGACCTATGGCAACGCGCCGTCATGGGTGCAGGACTACAACATCGCGCTGATCGGCAAGAAGGCGCTGGATGCCGCCGCGAAGAACCCCGGCAACAAGGATCAGCCCCTGCCCTCGGCCGTCGGGCAATGCGCGTCCACGCACATCAAGACGCTGACCACGCGGCTTGGCGACGATCCGCTGGAAACCGCCTCTCCCGACGCGGGCAGCGCCGCCACCTTCACCAATGGCGGCGGGGCGGTTTCCTATGATCGCGAGCCGGGCCTCGCCTCCTCGAAGGTCGGCGAACCCGTCGAGATGTGCCTGATCGCGATTCCCAGGGATTGCCCCAAAGACGACGACCGCGGCCGGGTCTATTACTCCCTCGATCTCGTCGCCAAGGGCAGCTGGGCGCTGCCGGACTCCGAGCATCTGTGCGGCGGCGCCTGAGTGGTTCTGGCTCGTGTTCGACGAAAGCGGCCAGGAAGCGCCGTTTGCGCCTCCTCTTGCGCCGGGCCGGCTTTGATGGCTGATTGGAGCGGTTGACTGCGCCGCATGGGGGATGGGCATGGCGACGGCTAAGCATGTATTGAAACGAATATTGATGATGTTAGCCGGCTATCTCGTTGCGGTGCTGGTCGGTCTGGTCGCTGTCGTTGCGATCTATGCCGCGCTCAGTTCCCTGCCCAACGCGCCGGCCTATTTCGACATGATGGGCGTCAGCCCGATCGCGGTCCTGGTGGTGCCGCCGCTCGGCATGTTCGTCTATTTCCTGACGATCGTCGTGACCGGGTTGCAGACGCTGATCTTTGCGATGATCGCCGAGCTCTTCTCGTTGCGCAATGTCCTGATGCACATGTTTTTCGGCGCCGCTGCCGCCGCCGGTGGCTTCTTCCTGATCTGGCCGGTTCCGACGGAGGACATGGACCCCGAGCGCTGGGCCGACATCGGCATCATCGCCGCCGCCGGCCTCGTCGCCGGATTGATCTACTGGCTAATCGCCGGGCGGGAGGCAGGTTTCCGCCGCCCGTTGTCGCAGTTCTAAATGATCAGCTCGACGGCGAACGTACCGCCTCGGTCGCATCCAGGGCCTGCTTCAGCCGCGAGTCGCGATCGTAGACGTCGCTGAAATACTCGACCTTGCCGGACATGTCTGGCCATGCGGTGAAATAGGCGACATAGACCGGAATCTTGCGCGTGACATCCTCGGTCGAATGTCCGTGCTTCAGCTTCTCGGCGATGTAGTCGACCGAGGTGCCAAGCACCGCCGCCGCCATGCCGCGCGGATCCTGCAGGCGCACGCAGCCATGGCTGAGCGCGCGCATGTCCTGCTTGAAGAAGGATTTCTGCGGCGTGTCGTGCATGTAGATCGCATGCTTGTTGGGGAACAGGATCTTCAGTTCGCCCAGCGCATTGGCCTCGCTTGGCTGCTGGCGCACGCTGTAGGGAATGTTGGCGCCGTAAGCGCCCCAATTGACCGCCGACGACGGAATGCGCTTGCCGCGCGAATCCGTTACCTCGTAGCCGGCCCGGTCGAGATAGCCGGGATCGCTGCGCAACCGGGGCAGCATCTCATTGACGATGATCGACTGCGGCACGCCCCAATAGGGATGGAAGTCGACCTGTTTGATCTGGTCGTAGAAGAAGGCCGTCTGGTTGGTGACCCGGCCGACGACGACGCGCGTCTTCAGCTTCTCCTCGCCATTGTCGATGTAGCTGGCGGTGAACGCAGGCTGGTTGATGAAGACACGAGGGCTGCCGAGATCCGAAGGCAGCCAGCGCAGTTCCTCCAGCGCCACCTGCACCTTGAGCAGTTTGTCGGCCTTCGACGTGCCGGCCAGCAAGGCGACGGTGCGCGGACCGATGACGCCGTCGCCCTTCATGCCTTCCTTCACCTGCACCGCCTTGATCAGCGGCACCAGCTCGGGGACGTAGACTTCGCTGGTCGCCAGCCGTGACAAGAGCTCGCCATAGGTGCCGCCCATATCGTCATCGAGATTGCGCGCAATCAGCGACAGCAGTTTCGGCAGTTCAGGGCTGGTCTCACCCGGCTTCAGCAGCAGCTTGGGATCGACGACGATCTCGTTCTCGGCACTGGCCTGCAGGGCCTCCAGCTCGACGCGCAGCGCCTGATACTCGGCATTCTGCGGATGCCGCGATTCGAGATAGGTGCGCACTTCCTGCGTATGGGCCAGCGTCTTCAGCACGCCGACCATGTCGAGCGGCTTGGCCGGGAAATCATAGTAGCCGGTCATCCGGTTGGGTTCGACACGGCCGTTCTGGGCGTCATGGGCGTAGCGCAGGACGCGCGCCGACAGCGCCATCTCGAAGCGCACGAGTTCCCTGAGCTTGGCCGTGTCGTCCGTTGCGGCCGAAGTCGTGGCCGGCACATCGACCGTGTAGTCGGGGGGCGTCAGGCCATAGCTTGCGGCCTCGCCCAGCACTCGCACCGCGTCCTGGGCGCGGCTGTTGAGGCTGGTTCCGTTCACCCAGATGAAGTCCGGATTGGCCGAATAATAGGCGATCAGCGCCTTGGCGATGTCGGGCTCGGCATAGAGCTCGTAGTCGCTCAAGCTGGCGATAGCGTCGTGGAAAGCGGCGCCAGTGGCCGATGGAACGAACGCGGCGTCCTGCGGCGTTGCTGGCTGCGGTGCCGCGGACAGCGTCGAGAAGTCGACGCGCACGAGTTTGTCGGCCTTGTAGGTGTAGTAGGATGGGCCGCTGATCTTCACGCCACCACCGCCGCCGGCCGGTGCCTTGGGTCTGTGCTTTGGTGGCGGAGGCGGAAACTCGCCCTGCGGTTCATGCCTGACGCCGCCGCCGAACAGCATGTCGAACAGCCCTTGGGCGCCGGCCTGAGGCGCGCCCAGGGCGAGCGTTGCCGCGATCGCCACAAGCGGCATCGCGGTTGCTTTTTTACCGAGAAATTTCATGGATCACCCGCTCCGGCCGCAACCGGTTCCCGTTCCGCACGCTAAACCGTCTCGCTCACCGCATGGCGGATGTAAGGCGCGACTATACCGATTCATACCGATTTCGTTAAGCTTTCATAAATTTCGGAAAGCCTGTTGCAGAACGGTTTCACAACATCGTGACGGCTGGAGCGCGGGTGTTTCGCTCCAGCCCAAGCAATCCATGAAAATCAGGCGTTGGCACCACCATCGATGGTCAATGCGGCGCCGGTGACAAAACGTCCCTCCGGGCCGGCAAGCCAGGCAACCATGCCGGCGATGTCGTCGGCCTTGCCGAATCGCGGTGTCGCCATCTTCTGACGCTGATGTTCGGCATGCGGCCCATCAGCCGGGTTCATGTCGGTGTCGGTCGAGCCGGGATGGACGACATTGGCGGTGATGCCGCGCGGACCGAGGTCACGTGCGAGAGCCTTGGTTAAACCGACCAGCGCCGCCTTGCTGGTGGAATAGGCGCCGAGGCTGGTGTCGGTGACGCGTTCGGCGAGATTGCTGCCGATCGAGATGATCCTGCCGCCCTCGCCCAAATGCCTTGCCGCCGCCTTCGAGGCGATGAACGGGGCTCTCAGATTAACCGACATGGTCTCGTCGAAGTCGGCTAACGACAATGTGTCGATGGGCGCCGCGCGCCAGATGCCGGCGCTGTTGACCAGGATATCGAGTCGGCCGAATGCCGCTACGGCGTCATCGACGGCCTTGTCGATGGCCTCGGCATCGCGGTTGTCGGCCTTGATTGCGACGGCGCGGCCGCCCTTGGCCTCTATCTCGGCGACAACCGAGCGGGCCTGTTCCTCGCCATGCACATAGGTCAGGGCAACATCGGCGCCATCGGCCGCGAGCTTACGCGCGATCGCCGCTCCAATGCCGCGGCTGCCGCCGGTGACGAGCGCCACTTTGCCGTTCAAATTTCTGGAAGACATAGGCTTCTCCATTTATGTAGTGATTGATACATAAATACCTGTCAGGCTTGTCCAGCCGCGTCAACTGATTTATGTAACGATCAACACAGAAAAGAGCGCCATGTCGGAAAGAGGCCGTCCCCGCACCTTCGATCGAACCGCGGCTTTGCGGCGCGCGATGGAGCTGTTTTGGACCAAGGGCTATGAGGGCACGTCGGTCGCCGAGCTGACGACGGTGATGGGTATCAATTCACCCAGCCTCTATGCCGCCTTCGGCAGCAAGGAGGCGCTGTTCCTCGAGGCGACCGAATATTACACGCAAGCAGAAGGAACCGATATCTGGGCCGCCTTGGACAAGGCATCGACGGCATGCCAGGCGATCGAGAACTTCCTGCGGCAGACAGCCAGGGCCTATTCGCAGACCGACCGCCCGCAGGGCTGCCTGATTGCGCTGGGCGCACTGCATGAGGACTCAAGCAGCGGTGCCATCTGCACGGATTTACGCCGCCGCCGCGCCGAAAATCTTACGGCCCTGCGCAAGCGCCTGGAGCGCGGTGTGGCCGAGGGTGAATTGCCTGCCGACTTCGACTGCGGTGCAGTGGCGACCTTCTACGCCACGGTGCAGCACGGCATGTCGATCCAGGCGCGCGACGGCGCTTCGTGCACCGCGCTGATGGCGACGGTCACCGGCGCGATGGCTGCCTGGCGGACGCTGGCAGGCGCCGACAGAGCGTGACAAACGCTGGCCGTTGTGGTGGAAATTCAGACATGCGCGGTTGGAATTCAGACATGCGCGGTTGGGAGGAAACAGGCCTGTGAAAAAGGGGTATCGCGAACTGCTGGACGAGGCCAACGCCGAAATCGAGGTGGTTTCGCCTGAAGAGGCAGCAGGACTGCTCGAGGACGAAGGCACCATCTTCGTCGACTTGCGCGACCCCCGCGAGGTCGAACGCGATGGCAGGATCCCCGGCGCCAAACATGTCACACGCGGCATGCTGGAATTCTGGATCGATCCCGAAAGCCCCTATCACAAGCCGTTCTTTGCCTCGGGCAAGAGCTTTGTTTTCTTCTGCGCCGGCGGTTGGCGCTCGGCGCTGGCCACCAAGACGGCGCAGGATATGGGGCTTGTGCCCGTCAAGCACATCCTTGGCGGCTACACCGCCTGGAAGGCCGCCGGACTGCCTGTCGAGCCCGGCGAGAAGAAGAAGTAGCCGAATGCATGTCGCTCAAAAGTGGTCCTGGTTTTGAGACAACGACATGCATAGAACGGGGACCGCGACTTCAATGCAGCAAGGAAGATTCGCGGTGCTCTGCGACGAAGGCAACGGCGCGTTCGACAACGCCCTTGTCTGCCAGAATGCGGCGATGGCCGAGCCCGTCAGCCCAGTGCAGCCGCACATGGCCGCCTGCGCCGGCGTAGCGCTTTGCATGCTCGGCCGGCACTTCGCGGTCGTCAGGCGCGTGGATGACCAGGGTCGGCACGGGTGCCTGGGCGAGCTGACGGTCGCCGGTGAATTCATGCAGCGGCCGGCCGGACAAATGTTGGACACGGTCCGCCATCGCGACCTGCGAACGCGGCCCGACATTGAGCATGCGGCTGAAGTCGGCGAAGATCGCCGGCAAGGAACTCGGTGCTGCGATCAGCACGAGACGTCCGGCCGCCAGCGGTGGAATGTTCTTGACCGAACCGGCAATGGCATTGGCGGCAACGGCGCCGCCGAAGGAGTGCCCCACCGCCGCGACAAACGGGCCGAACCATTCGCCGGCGACCCTTACGGCCTCGACGGCATTGACCATGTTCAGGTGCCGGCCCTGCGAATGGCCATGGCCCGGCAGGTCCAGTGAAACGACCCTGTAGCCGGCCGCGCGATAGCCTTCGATCAAGGCGCGCATATATTCGGTACGCGAACGCCAGCCATGGACGACAAGCACGGTGCCAAGCGCCGCCCTGCCCGGCTCCGGCCGGAATTCGTGCACCATGACGCAGCCGGTTGCCGTCTTCAGCCGATGATGGCGCGCCTCGGTCATGAACTCCGCGGCACGGCCGATGGCGCGGCGCTCGCCGTCGGTCAGCGCCTTGACGCTGGGCGTGCGGCAGAACAGTTCGAAAGCCGCGCGCCCGGTGATGCGTGGCGCAATATGCTCGGCCGCACCAAATACGCTGCGGATGACCTTCAGCCCGATTGATGCCATAGTGAGAATCCATCCATACGTTCAAGCATGAACATAATAGTTCAAAGATGAACAATAAACAAGAGCTCCCCTGGGACAACCCGCGTTTTCGCAACTGGGTCGCGGTGGCGCGCGCCTGCCATGTGCTGGAGCGCACGCTGGCGGTGAAACTCGCGCCGCTGGACCTCAAGCCGGCGCAGCTCGATGTGCTGATGAACCTCTATCGCCATCCCGGCATGTCGCAGCACGACCTTGCCCGCAAGCTGCTCGTCGGCCGCTCCAACATCACCATGCTGTTGCCGCAGCTGGAGGCGCGCGGCCTGCTGCGCCGCGAAGGAGACGAGAAGGACAAACGCATCTTGCGGCTTGCCCTCACAGAGGCCGGCGAGGCGCTGCTGATGCAGGCACTGAAAGTGCATATGGCGCTGATCGAAAAGGCGATGAGCCAGTCGACGCCGGAGCAGTGCGACATGATCGGCGAACAGATGCGCAAGATCTATGAGGTGCTGAAGGAGGCCTAGCACCCAAGGCGTGCCGAGATTCAGGTCAGCCTCACCTGAATATCGGTGAACCGGCTACCACATGGTCTTCTTCGCCCGCTCCGGCCATTCCTTGTCATAGGCCTCGCCGTCGATGTTCTTGCGGCTGGTGATTTCCAGGATTTTTCCGGGCGTCGGCAGCGATTTCGGATCGATATGCCTGGCCGGATTCCAGAGCTCCGAACGCACTATGGCGCGGGCGCATTGGAAATAGACCGAATCGATGTCGATGACGGTTACCGAACGCGCCACTTTGCCGTCGACCATGAAGGACGCGCAAAGTTCGGCGTCCGTGGTGATGTGCGCGCGGCCGTTGATGCGCAGCGTCGTGCCCGAGCCCGGCACCAGGAACAGCAGCCCGACGCGCGGATCCCGGATGATGTTGCGCAGCGAATCGGCGCGGTTGTTGCCGCGCCGGTCCGGCATCATCAGCGTTTTCGGGTCGACGATGCGTACGAAGCCGGCGAGATCGCCGCGCGGCGAACAGTCCAGTCCCTCCGGCCCGCTGGTGGCCAGCGCGACAAAGGGCGAAGCCTCGATGAAGGCGGCATATTCGGGAATGACGTGGTCGAGTTCCTTGACCAGCGAAGCTTCGCCGGGAACCCCGTAGAGCGCTTCGAGCTGTTCGACCGTGGTGATGAGCGACATCTTTTCGTCTCCGAACCTTTGCCGGCGCTACTCCATTTGTGTGACGCCCTTACGACGCCAGACTAGCGATCGCGGCTCAAGCCTTTTTCCGCCAGTTCCGCCAGATAGGCATTCCAGCGCTCATCCTTCTCATGGCCGAGCGTGTGCAAGTAGTTCCAGGTGAAGATGCCGGTGTCGTGCAAGTCATCGAAAGTGATGCGCACCGCATAGTTGCCGACCGGCTCGATCTTCAGGATCGCCACATTGCGCTTGCCGGGAACCGTCACGCGTTGCTCCGGCGAATGGCCCTGCACCTCCGCCGATGGCGAGGCAACGCGCAACAGCTCCGCCGGCAATTCGAACGGCTGGTGATTGGGAAAGGTCACCGACAGCAGCTTGCGGTCCTTGGAGACCCTGAGTTCTTTTGGCGCGGTCATGCTGTTTCATCCCGTATCGATTGCCCTTCCCTACGCCGCTTCGCGCAACGGGAAAAGGTCCTGATAGGCCGACCGACACACCGTGTCGGCTCCGGGATGTTACCAAAGATCGAGAAGTTGTATCTTGAATGGTGGGCTGGATCGTATCACATAGCCATATATAACGACGCCGGTAACGGCCACGGAAACGCTCGAACATGAACATGATCGACCCCTTCGGTCGCACGATCAGCTATCTCAGAGTGTCGGTCACCGACCGCTGCGATTTCCGTTGCACCTATTGCATGGCCGAGGACATGACCTTCCTGCCGAAGAAGGACCTGTTGTCGCTGGAAGAGCTGGACCGGCTCTGCACCGTCTTCATCGAAAAGGGTGTCAAGAGGCTGCGCCTCACCGGCGGTGAGCCGCTGGTGCGCAAGAACATCATGCATCTGGTGCGCCAGCTGTCGCGCCACCTCGATAGCGGCGCGCTGGAAGAATTGACGCTGACCACCAACGGCTCGCAGCTGTCGCGCTTCGCCGCCGAGCTCGCCGATTGCGGCGTCAAGCGCATCAACGTCTCGCTCGACACGCTCGACGCCGACAAGTTCCACCAGATCACCCGCTGGGGCCATCTCGGCAAGGTCATGGATGGCATCGACGCCGCTCAGGCGGCCGGGTTGAAGGTCAAGCTCAACGCGGTGGCGCTGAAGGATTTCAACGATGTCGAACTGCCCGACATGATGCGCTGGGCGCATGGCCGCGGCATGGATCTGACCGTCATCGAGACCATGCCGATGGGCGAGATCGACGCCGACCGCACCGACCAGTATCTGCCGCTGTCGCTGCTGCGCGCGTCGCTTGAACGCCAGTTCACGCTGACCGACATCCCCTTCAAGACCGGCGGCCCTGCCCGCTATGTCCACGTCGCCGAAACCGGCGGAAAGCTCGGCTTCATCACGCCGATGACGCATAATTTCTGCGAAAGCTGCAACCGCGTCAGGCTGACCTGCACCGGCACGCTCTATATGTGCCTCGGCCAGGAGGATGCCGCCGACCTGCGCGCGCCGTTGCGTGCATCCGAAGGCAACGAACTTGTCGCCGACGCGATCGACGAGGCCATCGGCCGCAAGCCGAAGGGCCATGATTTCATCATCGACCGCCGCACCAGCCGTCCCTCGGTGTCCCGGCATATGAGCGTCACCGGCGGCTGATTTTTTCTCCGATTTGGTGCAAGACTGTCTTTGGTCATAGGCCAAGGGGGGCATCATGCTGCGTCTTCACCGAATCGGCTTTTGGTCGCTGACCACAGCGATTCCCCTGGCGACCATCATCACAACAACGACAATCGCCAAGCCGTTCACCTATGTGAACGCGCGCTTCGGCACCGTTTGCACCTTTCCCGACGACATCTTCACCGATCGCCAGCCCGAGCCGGAAAATGGCGACGGACAACAATGGCTCAGCGCCGATGGCGCCAGCCTGTCCTGTTACGGCAGCTACAATGCCGGTGACGACACGCCCGATAGTGTCGTGAACGACGAAAAAGCCAGCACCGAGCCGGGTTACAAGCTAACCTATAGCAAGACGGGCAAGAACTGGGCGGTGCTGTCGGGCATCAAGGGCGACAACATCTTCTACGAGCGATGCGTGTTCGGAAAAGAGGACGTTATCCACACCGTATGGATCGAATATCCGCCGTCGCTCAAATCGAAATACGATCCGCTGGTCGGCGCCATTGCCGGCAGTCTCAAGGGACAGTGAGTGTTTCGGATCACACCCCAGAAAAAGTCTTGTTCGTGAACCGCCGCCGGATTTACGGCCAGCCTGTTCCGGCCTAGCCTTTTGTCCGAAGCGGCTCTTCGCTGATAGGGGGATACGTCATGCGCAAACTCATTCTTTCTCTTGCATTGCTTGGCTTCACGGCCCTGCCCGCGGCCGCACAGTCGATCGGCGGCACCTACACCGTCGCCGGCACCAACTTCGATGGCTCGGCCTATGGTGGCGAAGCCACCATCACGCTGACCAGCGGCACCACCTGCACGATCCACTGGGAGACGGGTGGCTCATCTTCCGACGGCATCTGCATGCGCAACGACGACGCGTTCTCCGCCGGCTATGTCATGGGCAAGGATATCGGCCTCGTCGTCTACAAGGTCGAGGATGACGGCTCGCTGCATGGCCTGTGGACCATCGCCGGGAAGGAAGGCAACGGCACCGAGATACTGACGCCGAAGAAATAGATCGCGGCCGTAGCCTCCCGGCTGGATTCGCGCCGAATCCGGGACGTGATTTCACGCCGGCGATGACGAATGCCCCGGTCCTGGCCCAGCCCTTTGCCATTGCTGTTTCGTGGCGGGCTGTTACAGGCTTGCTTGCCCAAGCAACCGGTAGATGTCTTGCCTCTTTCCCCAAATCTTCGCGGCGCGTTGTTCATGATGGTGGCGATGGTTGGCTTCACGCTCAACGACGCCATCACCAAATACTCTTCGCAATCGATGAATATGGCGCAGGTCATGCTGATCAGAGGGGCATTTGCCTCGCTCTTCGTTGGCCTGCTGGCCTGGCAACGCGGCGCGCTGTTGCGCCTGATGCTGCAGCCGCTGGTGGCGATCCGTGTCGTAAGCGAAGCGGGCGCCACCGTGTCATTCCTCGTAGCGCTTGCCCATTTGCCGATCGGCAGTGTCTCGGCCGTTCTTCAGGCACTGCCGCTGGCGGTGACGATGGGCGCTGCGCTGTTTTTCGGCGAAGCGGTCGGCTGGCGGCGCTGGCTGGCGATCGCCGCCGGTTTTGCCGGCGTGATGGTCATCGTGCGGCCGGGCTTCGACGGCTTCAGCCTATATTCCCTTTGGGCATTGGCCAGCGTCGCCTGCTGCACCGTGCGCGATCTCTCCACCAAGCGCATCCCCCAAACCACACCGACGATGCTGGTCTCGACCGCGACCGCGCTGGCAATGACCCTCGTCGGCGCGGTGCTGTTGTCGCCGATGGGTGGCTGGACGCCGATGAGCGGCAAGAGCACGGCGCTCTTGGCGCTGGCGGCGGTGCTCGTGGTCATCGGCTACCAGTCCATCATCATGGCGATGCGCTCGGGCGAGATCTCCTTCATCGCGCCCTTCCGCTACACGGCGCTCCTCTGGTCCATCCTGCTTGGCTTGATCGTCTTCGGCGACATACCGGACATGCCGATGATCGTCGGCGCGACGATCGTCGTCGGTTCGGGTCTCTATGCGCTTTATCGCGAGCGGGTGGTCGGCCGGCGCAGGATCGTCGCCGAAACCACCGGGCCGGCCATGGCGCCGGATGGAATCTAGCCGGGTCTTGTGATTTCCGGCGGCTGGCGTACAGGCTCGATGCATGGAGCGAGATATTGCAGGGATCGTCCTGGCCGGTGGCCAGTCGCGGCGGATGGGCGGCGGCGACAAGAGCCTGTTGCCGCTCGGCAGCGGCAGCGTGCTTGACCAGCTCCTGTCGCGCTTCGGCCCGCAGATCGAAACCCTGGCGCTGAGCGCCAATGGCGATCCCCAACGCTTCTCCCGTTTCGGGCTGCCTGTGCTCGCCGACACGATCGAAGGCTTTGCCGGTCCGCTTGCCGGAATCCTCACCGGCCTCGAATGGGCCGCGGCTAGCACATCTTGCAAGGCGGTCGTCACCGCTGCCGGCGACACGCCTTTCCTGCCGCTTGATCTCGTCGAGCGCCTGGCGGCGGCAGCCGGCGAACATCCAGGTTCGATCGCCGTCGCCTCCTCGGCCGGCAGGCGGCACCCGACCTTCGCGCTCTGGCCAATCGATTGCCGCGATGCCTTGCGGCATTTCCTGGTCGATGGGGACAACAGGCGGGTTTCGGCGTTCATCGAGCGCCATGGTCATGTCGAGGTGGAATTCCCGGTCCTGCAACCCGCGGGGCTCGATCCTTTCTTCAACATCAATGTGCCGGACGATCTTGCCGAGGCCGCGCGGCTGATGCAGAGCATGACATCATGAACATCTTCGGCATCACCGGTTGGAAAAACTCCGGCAAGACCACACTGACCGAAAAGCTGGTCGCCGAGCTTGTGCGGCGCGGCTGGAAGGTCTCGACGGTCAAACATGCACATCATGATTTCGACATCGACAAGCCGGGCGCCGACAGTTTCCGCCATCGCCAGGCTGGCGCCACCGAGGTGGCGATCGTGTCCGGCAATCGCTGGGCGCTGATGCACGAATTGCGCGGCGAGGATGAGCCGCCGCTGGAGAGCATCCTCTCGCGGCTCGCCCCATGCGACATCGTGCTGGTGGAAGGCTACAAGCGCGAATCCCACCGCAAGATCGAAACGCGGCGCCTGGAGGCGAAGGAGCGGACGCCGCTATCGGCTGACGATCCCAATATTGTCGCCATTGCCGCGGATTTCGTCGTCACCGACAAGAGCCTGCCGGTATTCGACCTCGACGACGTAAAATCCATCGTCGACTTCATCGAGCGCACCACCGGCCTCGTTGCTTGAGAACTAACCTAACGGCAGAACCCCATTACCGATTTCGGTGGTTTTGCAGTTGCTTTTTTCTTGGAAAGAGTGGGAGTATCGCGCCAGCGGGCGGTCAAAAGCACCGCCCCACAGAGCCGTTTCGGAACGACGGCCGGGACCATAAAGAGAGGACTATCATGCGTATTGCACTGCGTATCGCGCTCGCCGCTTCGGCCGCGCTGCTGACGCTCGGCGTCGCCCAGGCCCAGGAGAAGACCCTGCGGATCGGCACCGAAGGCGCCTACCCCCCTTTCAACAACCTCACCTCCGACGGCAAGCTCGTCGGCTTCGACATCGATATCGCTCAGGCGCTTTGCGACCAGATGAAGGTCAAGTGCACCTTTGTCGCCCAGGATTGGGACGGCATCATTCCCGCGCTTCAGGCCGGCAAGTTCGACGCCATCGTTGCCTCGATGTCGATCACACCTGAGCGCAAGGAGAAGGTCGACTTCACCCACAAATACTACAACACGCCCTCGGCGCTCGCCGTCCCGAAAGACTCGACGCTGAAGGGCGTCACCAAGGAAGATCTCGCCGGCAAGACCATCGGTGTCGCCACGACGACCACCCATTTCAACTATGCCTCCAAGACCTACACTGACAGCACCGTGAAGGGTTATCCGAGCAGCCCTGAGGAGCAGGCAGATCTCGCCAATGGCCGTCTCGACGCCATCCAGGACGATATCGTCGTGCTGCAGCAGTGGCTGGACTCGCCTGATGGCGCCTGCTGCAAGATTCTCGGCCAGCCCTCGCCGCAGCCGGTCGAGATCTTCGGGCCGGGCGCCGGCATTGCCGTGCGCAAGGGCGAGACCGACCTGGTCAACAAGCTCAATGAGGCCATCGACGCCATCCGTGCCAATGGAAAATACAAGGAAATCAACGACAAGTACTTCAAGTTCGACGTCTACGGCGCCGAGTCCTGATAGACAAGATCAAGACGGCGGGGCAATTCCCCGCCGTCTTTCTAATCGTCTCGGAAATGCCGTGGAGATAAGATTCGTCAATGCCAGCCCAAAGCATATGGACACTTCTCAGTTGGGGACCTGATGGCTGGAGTGACGATATTGCCTATGGCGTCATTGTAACGGTTCTGCTTGCGCTGGCGACGCTTCCCATCGGTCTGACGATTGGCTTTTTCATCGCGCTCGGCAAGCAATCCGAAGAGCCCTCGCTGCGCCTCGCAGCCAATATCTACACCACGGTGTTTCGTGGCTTGCCGGAATTGGTGACGCTCTTCCTGTTCTTCTTCGGCATGCCGATTCTGCTGCAGCACCTCATCCGCTATTTCCGCCCCGACGCGACCATCGACGTCAACAGCTTCGTTGCCGGGATGATCGTGCTCGCGCTGATCTTTTCGTCCTATGCCAGCGAGGTTTTCCTCTCGGCCTTCCGGGCCATCCCGAAAGGCCAGTATGAGGGTGGTTATGCCATCGGTCTTTCCTACGCGCAGACAATGCGCCTGGTGATCTTGCCGCAGCTGCTACGCATTGCATTTCCCGGTCTGGAGAATTGCTGGCTCAGCCTGTTGAAGGACACCTCGCTGGTGTCGGTCGTGGGTCTTGCAGAGACGTTGCGCAACGCCGGCGTGGCCGCTCGCGTGACCAAGCATTCCTTCCTGTTTTATGGCGTGGCGGCTCTGGTCTTTCTTGCTCTGGCCATCGTGTCATCCTTCGCCACCAGCGCCATTTTGCGCTCGCTCGGCAAACGGGAGGCACAACGATGAGCGCGACAGCCATCCTGGTCGAACGGCCGCCACCGCGGGCCCGCGGCTGGCCGCGAGGGCGCATCGTCGGCTACGCGCTGGTCTGCTTTTGGATAGCCTTCGGCCTCGGTATCGTCGCCTACCTCTTCTTTGCCTGGAACGCACCGTTCTTCGCCAAATATGCGCCGGCCTATCTGCGAGGACTTGGCGTCACCCTGTCGCTGGTCGCCATTTCGATGGTGCTTGGCGCCGTTCTGTCCTTGCCTGTGGCTTACGGACGTATGTCCCGGAACCGGATCCTGTCCGGCCTTGCCTATTGCTACGTCTATTTCTTCCGGGGCACGCCGCTGCTGGTCCAGACATTTCTGGTCTATTACGGCTTGGGGTCATTTCGACCGCAGCTCCAGATGATCGGGCTTTGGGATTTTTTCAAGGACGCCTTCAACTGCGGCGTCTTCGCCTTTGCGCTGAACACCGCCGCCTACCAGGCCGAGATCCTGCGCGGCGCCATCGAAAGTGTGCACAAGGGCCAATGGGAAGGCGCTGCCTCCCTCGGCCTGCACAAACTGCAGACGCTGCGCAAGATCATCCTGCCGCAAGCCCTGATCGTCGCCTTGCGGCCCTACGGCAATGAGCTGATCCTGATGGTCAAGGCTTCGGCGATCGTCGCCATCATCACCGTCTACGACCTGATGGGCAATGCAAAACTCGCCTTCGCCAATTCCTTCGACATCCAGGCCTACATCTGGGTCGCCCTGGTATACCTCGTGATGGTTGAGTTGCTGCGCCATGCGATCGAATGGATCGAGCGCCGGATCACCATCCACCTGAAACGCTGAGCCGTTCTCGGCTGTGCCAGTCGATCGCACTACAGGCGTCTTGACGAATTGAGCGCAGAGCCTAGAGCTTTCGCAGCAATTTCGTTTTCGTCTGAAGGGCAAGTTCATGGCATCTGTGGCATTTCTCGGTCTTGGCGTGATGGGTTACCCCATGGCCGCACACCTCAGGAACAAGGGCGGCCACGACGTCACCGTCTACAACCGCACCAAGGCCAAGGCCGAGCAATGGGTCGGTCAGCATGGCGGCAGCCTGGCGGTGACGCCGGCAGAGGCAGCCAAGGACAAGGACTTTGTCTTTTCCTGCGTCGGCAATGACGACGATCTGCGCTCGGTAACGACAGGCCCGGACGGCGCCTTCAAATCAATGAAGAAAGGTTCAGTCTTCATCGACAACACCACGGCCTCGGCGGAAGTCGCGCGCGAATTGGCGCAAGCCGCGCAAGCCGGCGGGTTCTCATTCCTCGACGCACCGGTCTCGGGCGGCCAGGCCGGCGCCGAGAACGGCGTCCTGACCGTCATGGTCGGCGGCGACCAGGCTGCCTTCGACAGGGCCAGGCCGGTCATCGACGCTTATGCCCGCATGGTCGGGCTGATGGGGTCGGCGGGCGCTGGCCAGCTGACCAAGATGATCAACCAGATCTGCATCGCCGGACTGGTGCAGGGGCTGTCGGAAGGCATCCATTTCGGCAAGAGGGCCGGGCTCGACATCGAGAAGGTGATCGAGGTGATTTCCAAGGGCGCGGCCGGTTCCTGGCAGATGGAGAACCGGCACAAGACCATGAATGCCGGCAAGTATGATTTCGGCTTCGCCGTCGACTGGATGCGCAAGGACCTCGGCATCTGCCTGGCTGAAGCCGACCGCAACGGCGCCAAGCTGCCGGTGACAGCACTTGTCGATCAGTTCTACAAGGATGTGCAGGCCATGGGCGGCAAGCGCTGGGACACGTCCTCGCTGCTGGCACGCCTGGAGAAGTAGGCGACCATGTCCCTGCCCGCTCCTGACTGGACGGCGCAGGACATCGTCGCGCACCTGCGCTCGATCGGCACCGAAGAAAACCGCGCCGGCATGGCGCGGTTCGGCATCAACACCGCGACCGCGCTCGGCGTCGGCAATACGGATTTGCAGCCCCTGGCGCGCAAGCTGAAACGCAATCACGAGCGATCCCTGGCGCTGTGGGCCAGCGGCATTCGCGAAGCACGGCTGCTGGCGGCGTTCACCGGCGAGGCCAAAAAAATCTCTATCGACGAGTGCCGCCGGTGGGCCGGCGATTTCGATTCCTGGGAAGTCGTCGATACCGTCTCCGACCTGTTCGTCGATACGCCGTTCTGGCATCAGCTGATCGATGAGTTCGCGGCCGACGAGCGCGAATTTGTCCGCCGCACGGCCTTTGCCATGCTGGCCTGGGCGGCCGTGCATCTGAAAAAGGAACCGGACGCGACGTTCCTGTCCTATCTGCCTCTGATCGAAGCGCATGCCGACGATGAGCGCAACTTCGTCAGGAAAGCGGTCAACTGGGCGCTGCGGCAGATCGGCAAGCGCTCGACCAGCCTGCACGGCCCTGCCCTTGTCCTGGCGCGGAAGCTCGCCGGCTCCCCGGACAAGACCGCGCGCTGGATCGGCAAGGATGCAGTGAAGGAATTGTCGGATGCCAAAACGCTCGAACGCCTCGCCACCAGAAAAACTTGACCTCACCAATATCCGCTTCACCGAGGTGACGCCGGCAACACGCGGCAGCTTTGAGACCCTGTTCGAGCAGCCGGGTGCGCCAAAATACTGCTGGTGCATGGCCTGGCGGCACTCCGGCCGCGAGCACATCCAGAACGATGAAAAGAAGCGTCAGATGATGGCGCTCATCGATGCCGGCACCCCGGTTGGCATCCTCGCCCATATTGACGGCAAGACCGTTGGCTGGTGCTCGGTTGCGCCGCGCGAGGCCTATCGCAAGCTTTCGAAACAGCAGGATGATAGCGAGATGGGCGTATGGTCGATCGTCTGCTTCTACGTGCCAAGGGCTTTGCGCGGCGGCGGCCTTGCTTCGGCATTGCTCGATGCGGCCATCGACCATGCCTTCGCCAAGGGGGCGCGTATCATAGAGGCCTATCCGGTGGGTGAAGCGTCGCCGAGCTACCGCTTCATGGGCTTTCGCGACATGTTCGCTTCGCGCGGCTTCCACGAGGCCGGCATGGCCGGTTCTCGCCGACATGTGATGCGGCTCGAGCATTGACGTCATTGGCCTCGGCGTCTTTACTCCGGCGCAAAGGAAGCGGCCATGAACCATTTCAGATCAAGCTTCGCGCTCGCGGCCGCGCTGTCTCTTTCCACTGCCGGCGCCTCGGCCGAGACCACGCACATCTTCTGGAGGGATTTGCGCCCGGCGAGCCAGGCGGTTGCCGTGGACGCCGGCCTGCCGATGATCGCGGCAAAATTGCCCGATCATGGCGAGACGCTTTCCCTCAGCTTACAGGATAAAACAGTACAATTAGCCGGCTATGCATTGCCGGTCGATCGCGACGGCGACCTCGTCTATCAGTTCCTGCTGGTGCCATGGACGGGCGCGTGCAGCCACATGCCGACGCCGCCGCCCAACCAGATCGTGCTGGTCACGCCAGCCCATCCCTACAAGATGAAAGAGGCCTACGAACCAGTCGCGGTGACCGGCACGCTGCAGCCCGGCATGGAGAAGAGCCAGCTCTTCATCCTCGACGGCGTCTCGGTCGTCCAATCGGGTTACACGGTGCGCAAGGCAGATGTCGCCAGCGTCGACACAGTGCCGGATACGGTCACCCTGCCGGTCAACTCGCCGTGGAGTTTTCTCAACAAAAAGAAGAACTAATCGCAGCCGCAATCATTCGCACAGGCGAGGCCGCGACGTGTGTCCAGCCTTCGTCAAAACGTTGCAATTCCAGAGATGCAAGGATAAGTTGCCACCTCAACGCACGAAATGATCAGAAGGCCATTGGCAATTTCATGCTTCAGCTATTTCGGAAATCATTTGGCCCTCGCCCCATAGTATGGTTTGCCAGTGCCTTTGTGTGGCTCTGTGTATTTAACTTTATACACAATCACTACCAAGAATATTTATTCTATGTTGCGGGATCCGTGATAATCATCGATATCGCGCTTGGGTATTTTTTAAAATTTCGTGAAAAGCGAAACCGCCAGCAACAGCCCGGCGGTTCATAGCCAGATCGCGGCCCTCACGCCGCGTTGGCGCCCGATTCCTTGTCCAGCACCATGTAGTCGAGCGGGATTTCGGTCGTGTACTTGATCTGCTCCATGGCGAAGGACGACGACACGTCACGGATTTCGATCTTGGCGATCAGCCGCTTGTAGAAGGCGTCGTAGGCGGCGATGTCGGGCACCACGACGCGCAGCAGGTAGTCGACATCGCCGCTCATGCGGTAGAATTCGACGACCTCGGGAAACTCCTGGATAACCTCGGAAAACCGCCGCAACCACTCATGGCTGTGCGAATTGGTGCGAATCGAGACGAAGACGGTGACCCGCACATTGACTTTCTCATGGTCGAGAATGGCGACGCGCCGCTTGATGACGCCCTCCTCCTCGAGCTTCTGGATGCGGCGCCAGCAGGGCGTGGTCGACAGGCCGACTTTCTTGGCGACATCGGCCACCGCGAGCGTCGCGTCCTCCTGGAGGAGGCGGAGAATTTTTCGGTCAAGGCGGTCCATTAGAGGCTCCTGGAGGAATGTTTATCTATACTCCCTCTTATTCTAGGCGTTCACAAGAAAGAAATTCTGCCAATCGTCACAAAAGCGAGTGATTTCTTGCTGAATGCCTAACCAAGGCGATAGCGGATTTCCGAACGCAGGAAAGGCAGCAAATCCATTTCAAACCACGGATTCTGCTTCAACCAACCGCTGTTGCGCCAGGACGGATGCGGCAGCGGCAGCACTTTGACACCAACGGAATTCTCCCAGATGGCGCGCCAGTCCATCACCGTTTCCGTCAGCGAGGGGCGGCGCGCGGCGCCCATGTGCCAGGACTGTGCGTAGATGCCGATCGTCAGCACCAGGTCGATCGCCGGCATCAGCGCCATCAAAGGCGCACGCCAGGCCGGTGCGCATTCGCGCCTTGGCGGCAGGTCGCCGCCCTTGGCATCCTGGCCGGGAAAGCAGAAGCCCATCGGCACGATGGCGAATTTCTCGATGTCGTAAAATTCGTCGCTGGACACATCAAGCCAGTTGCGCAGGCGGTCGCCGGAGGCATCGGTGAACGGCATGCCCGACAAGTGCACCTTGGTTCCCGGTGCCTGGCTGGCGATGAGGATGCGCGCGCTGGACGAGGGCCGCAGCACCGGCCGCGGCACATGCGGCAGCGGCATGCCGACGGGATTTTCGACGCAGATGCGGCAGGCCCGGACCTTTGCTGCAAAATTGTCCAGTTCCACGCTCAAGCGGCGGCACTCGGGCGGCTGGAGATCGCCTGGTGCCAGCGCAGCACATTGGTGCATTCCTCCGGCACCTTGATGCGCGCCGGCTTCATGAAGTCGATCGCGATCAGGCCGGTAATGTCGGCGATCGAATAGCTGTCGCCGGCGGCGAATTCCCGGTTCGCCAGTTCGCCGTCGAGAAGCTTCAGGAATGCGACCGCCTTCGGCTTGTTGGCCTCGCCCCATTCGGGGATCTGCGGGATTTCCCACTCCCTCATGGCTGGATGGATATGGCGAAAGGCCTGTGCGACGCAGCTCAGCAGGTTGAACTCCATCCGCCGCTGCCACATCTCGACCTGCGCCTTGCCGAGCGCGCCACGTCCGAACAGCGCCGGCTCTGGATGCAACTCCTCGAAATAGCGGCAGATGGCGACGGATTCGGTGATGACGGTGCCGTCGTCAAGCTCCAGCACCGGCAGGCGCTGCAAAGGGTTGCGCGAACTCACCGTCTGGCCCTTGTGCTCCAGCGCGCCCATGTCGACGGACACCAATGGAACCGAGATCCCCTTCTCGGCGAGGAAAACGCGAACCCGCCTGGGGTTGGGCGCCCGGCCGCCGTCGAAGAGCTTCATTCGATCCTCCCTTTTTCTTCCCCAGCCAAGGCACTTCACCAGAAGCGAAAAATCTCCCGCACGGCGTCGCCGATCGACGCCAGCGTGCCGTGCTTTCGCTCCACGACCTCGCCGTGATGACTGTCGCGCCAGTCCTGCGGCTGATCGAACGTACCCGCCCAGATACCGACCTTTGCCGCGCGGGCAGTCGCTTCCTCACTTTCGAAGTCGCCGAAGGCAACGGCCCAGCCCGCCTCGACCTGGGCGCGGTTGAGATCGGTGCCGCCGGCCTTGCAGTCGCCAAGCAGCCGGCCATAGCGATCCCGCTGCCAGCCGCTGCAGGTGACCGGCCGGCCGGCAATCAGGCGCACCAGCGACTGGCGCGCAAGCGTGCCGCAGGCATAATCCGCACCGTTCCTGCGGCAGGTCTGGGTGTATTCCGGGGCATCGATGCCGCGCATGCGGATGCGCTCGGAGCCAAGTGTGATCGAATCGCCGTCATTGATGATGGCAGCACCTTGCGTCTGGCGCGTTTCCACCCGATCGAGGCGCGCCGCCAGCAGGATCAGCAGTCCCAGAATGACTGTCGTAAGCCCATAATCCAGAAGCCGCCGCCACGGGCTCCTGGGCACCGGTGCGTACCGTTGGCGCGATCTCGGCGACCAGGAACGGCTCATATGGCAAACGGTTGGTTAATCATTCGAACGTAGCTTAACACCTTGAAATCGCTGCGCGCATAAATTGAAGCTTTTGATGCCCTTGCAACGCTCGAACACAGCGGACAAGTTCATTGTGGACCGCAGGAAACCTCATCGCAACAGCGATGTGGCGCGCGCGGTGCGCAAGACGCGCGACCGTCTTTCGCAGCAGGCCGGCAATCCCGATTTCGATCGTGAACTGCTGAAGCTCCACGCCCGTGCCATGACAAGCGGCGCCGTCGTGATCCCGCTGCTCGTCCTGGCGATCGCCGCCGCCGGCCGGCTCGCCGGTGTCGGCAACGAGATAGGGCTCTGGGCGCTGTTCACGCTTACCTGCTATACGGTCGTCGCCTTCATGGCGCGGCGCATCGAGCGCACGGATGCTGCTGAGCTCAACCCCTTGCAGGCGCGACGGGAATTCCTGGTCGGCCATTTCCTTTGCGGCCTCGGCTGGGCCTGGTTCGTCTTGCTCGGCTGCGGCACCTGCGCCGTTGACCAGTTCCAGGTAGTCAAGGCGGTGGTGTTGCTGTTTGCCATGGCCGGGACGGCTCTCATGGCCTCGTCGCTCAGCGGCGCGCTGCTGGCGACCTTTGCCGTGCCGGTGGCGCTCTATGCCTATCTCGGCGTCAGACTGTGGATGCCGGTCGAGGCGATCATGGCCGGGCTGCTTGTCCTGTCGCTGCCGTTTTTCGCCTATGTCGCCCGACACATCAACCGCTCCTCCCTGATGCTGTTGTCGTTCCGCTCCGAAAAGGACGCGCTGATCGCGGAACTTGAGACGGCGAAATCGATGTCGGACGAAGCTCGGCGGCGAGCTGAGGATGCGAATCTGGCAAAGTCGCGTTTCCTCGCTTCGATGAGCCATGAACTGCGAACGCCGCTCAACGCCATTCTCGGCTTTTCCGAGGTGATGGCGAACGAGGTGCTGGGGCCGATGAGCAACCCCACCTATCGCGACTACGCCCACGACGTGCATGATTCGGGCCAGCATCTGCTCGACCTGATCAACGAAATCCTCGACCTGTCGCGCATCGAGGCCGGACGCTACCAGCTCAACGAAGAGCCGGTGATGTTGCTCAACATCGTCGAGGACTGCTGCCATATGATGGAACTGAGGGCGCGTAACAAGGATATCCGGGTCATCCAGGATTTCGAACAGACGTTGCCGCGGCTGTTCGCCGACGAGCGCGCCGTGCGGCAGATCACGCTCAACCTTCTGTCCAACGCCATAAAGTTCACCGCCACCGGAGGCGAAATCCGCGTCCGCGTCGGCTGGACGGCGGGCGGCGGCCAATACATTTCGATCAAGGACAACGGCCCCGGCATTCCCGAGGACGAGATCCCGATTGTGCTCTCGGCCTTCGGCCAGGGTTCGATCGCCATCAAGAGCGCCGAACAGGGCACCGGGCTTGGCCTGCCGATCGTGCAAGGCCTGCTTGCCATGCATGGCGGCGAGTTCGAGCTTCATTCCAAGCTGCGCGAAGGCACCGAGGCGATCGCCATCTTCCCGCTGAGCCGGGTGATGGAAGAGCTGCCGGCACTGCCGACCGCGGCTGTGGCGGCGCGGCGGCGGTAGCACCTTCGTCAGAGCCCGGTGTGCCTAGCCCCGCACGGCCGCCGCCATGCCTGAACTGGTCAGCGCCGCCGCCTTGACCAGGCCTGCGCCAAGGGCGGCCCCTGCCCCTTCGCCATGGCTTATGCCGAGATCAAGCAAAGGCCGCAGAGCGAGGAGTTCGGCGGCCCTGGCGTGCGCGTGCTCCGGCGACAGGCTGGCGAGAAGACAATGGTCTAGCGCTGAAGGGTTCGCGGCATAAAGCACCGCCGCGGCGGCCGTTGCCGCAAAGCCGTCGAGGAGCACGGGAATCTTCTGCATCCGTGCGGCGAGGATGGCGCCGGCTATCGCCGCGAACTCCCGGCCGCCGACCCGGCGCAGCACCTCCAGCGGATCTTCGAGATGGCCGCCATGAAAGGCCAGCGCCGCATCGACCACCTCCGCCTTGCGCGCCTGCATCGCCGCGTCGGCGCCGGAGCCCGGACCAACCCAGTCGGCACCTCCACCCCCGAACAGTGCGGCAAGCAGCGCTGCGGCGACGGTGGAATTGCCGACGCCAAGATCGCCGAGGCAAAGCAGGTCGGTGCCGCCGGCGATCGCTTCCATGCCGAAGGCCATGGTCGCCGCGCAACCGCGCTCGTCAAGTGCTGCGTCATCGGTGATGTCGCCGGTCGGGATGTGCAGGGCAAGATCGAACACCTTCAATCCGAGGTCGTTGGCGATGCAGATCTGGTTGATCGCCGCACCGCCGGCCGCGCAAAGTTCGACCGCGTTGGCGGTCGCCGCCACCGGGCGCGGCGAAATACCGTGCCTGACAACACCATGATTGCCGGCAAAGACGGCCATCAGTGGCCGTGTCACGGCAGGCGGAGCCCGGCCGCTCCAGGCCGCAAGCCACGCGGCGATGTCCTCGATGCGGCCGAGCGAATGCGCTGGCTTGTCGGCCTTGGCAAACAGCGCGCGCACCCGCGCTTCGGCTTTGAGGTCGGCTGACGGCAGATTGTCGAGCAGGTTGCGGAAATCGTCGAAAGGCAGAGCGCTGGTCATGTCGTGAGCAATCATTCCTGGATCTGGGGTGCGGCATAGCCGCGTTGCGTGATTGGCACAACCTCCCTCAAACATCCGCCTTGATTGCCGCAAAGATGGCCCGGGAGGGCGCAATCGCGAGGGCTTGCATTGGCTTTGCCGTTGCACCATGTGGAGGTGGAAGAGCGGATTCCGCACGGATCCCTCAAGAGAAAGTCATGACGGCCATCGAATCCCCCTGCATCCTGGTCTGTTCGATCGACATGAAAACCGGCTTCTGCTTCGGTTGCGGCCGCACGCGCGAGGAAATCGGCGCCTGGATGGGGATGACGCCGGAAACACGCCGCAATGTGATGGCCGAATTGCCGGCCCGGCTGGAAACGGTCGAGCGCCGGCCGCGCCGGGAAACGCGCCGCACCCGCATGGCGCGCGAACGCGACGCAATCTAGAGCAGTTCACCGTCTCGCGGAACCGGCGAACCGCTCTAACTCTTTGTTTTACCGCAATTCCGGACGAAAAACCGTTTCACACTTTTCCTGGAATTGCTCTAGCGAGGCACGGATGAGCAGTCGGCTGTTCTGGATTTTGATGGCAGTGATCGGCGTGGGAGCGGTCCTGCTCATGCTCAACGATTCCGCGGGCAGCACGCTCGGCGTCGAGAATTACGATTTCGGCCGGCTGATCTGGCTTGGCGCCTTCGGCGCCCTGATCGGCGCCGGCCTGCTGCGCTCAGGCCGCCCGGTGGGTGCGATGGCCCGCAATCTCGGCGCCTGGGTGGCAATTGTGCTGGCACTGGTCGCCGGTTACCAGTACCGCTACGAACTGCAGGACGTCGCCAGCCGCGTGACCGCGGGCCTCGTCCCAGGCAGTCCGCTGGCTCTCGGCGTTGAAGACGGCCACGCCACCGTGACCCTCGACAAGGCCGACAACGGTCATTTCGAAGCGCGCATCCTGGTCAATGGCAACCCGGTACGGGCCGTTGTCGACACCGGCGCGACCAGCACGGTGCTGACCTCGGAAGATGCGCAGGCCGCCGGCTTCAACCCGGCCGCGCTCAACTACACGATACCGGTTTCGACCGCCAACGGCATGGCGCGCGCCGCGGCGGTCAAGACCGACGCGGTGGCGATCGGCGCCATCGTGCGCAAGGACATGTCGGTCATGGTCGCGGCACCCGGCATGCTGAGCCAAAGCCTGCTCGGCATGAACTTCATCGGCTCGCTGTCGGGCTTCGACGTGCGCGGCGACCGCATGATCCTGCGGGATTGAGCTCAGGCCGCTTCGGCCGCCCCTCTACCGAATTCGACCGCCGCGAAAGCCGTCTTCAGCACGTCAGGCCCGGCACCGGGCCGGTTTGCGTCGGTGGACAGGATCTGGCGGTAGCGCCGCGCACCCGGCAGTCCATGAAACAACCCGACCATATGGCGGGTGACATGGCCGAGCCGCCCGCCCTGTTCGATGTGACGCGCTGCGTAGCCGGCCATCGCGTCGATCAGCGCTGCGAAATCGAATGCCTCGGGCTTCGCGCCGTAGAAGGCGGCGTCGACGCCGGCCAGAATGCCCGGTGTGTGGTAGGCCGCGCGGCCAAGCATGGCGCCGTCGACATGATCGAGATGCGCCCGCGCCTCTTCAAGCGACTGAATTCCGCCATTGATACCAATGAATTCGTTTGGTTTTTTGGCCTTCAGCCGATAGACCCTGTTGTAATCGAGCGGCGGGATGTCACGATTTTCCTTGGGGCTTAGCCCCTCCAGCCAAGCCTTGCGCGCATGCACCCAAAGCGCGGCGGCGCCGGCCTCGAAAACCCCGTCCGCCAGCGCGTCGAGCGCCGGATCCGGATCCTGTTCGTCGACGCCGATGCGGCACTTCACGGTGACGGGGATTGTCACCGCCGTTTTCATTGCCGCGACGCAGTCGGCGACGAGGTCGGGCACTTTCATCAGGCAGGCGCCGAACGTGCCCGACTGGACGCGGTCTGACGGACAGCCGACATTGAGGTTGATCTCGTCATAACCGAAGGCCTCGCCAATGCGCGCCGCTTCGGCAAGTTTTGCCGGATCCGAGCCGCCGAGCTGCAAGGCGACCGGATGTTCCGCCGCATCGAAACCGAGCAGCCTCTCGCGCGCGCCGTGGATGACCGCGTCGGCCACCACCATTTCGGTGTAGAGCAGAGCACAGCTTGTCAGCTGGCGATGGAAGAACCGGCAATGCCGGTCCGTCCAGTCCATCATCGGCGCCACGGCCACTCTATGATCTTGATTTTTCATCATTTTTTCTTTAACATCAAATTGTTAGTACCTGCCGAGTGCACACGAATTTACGCCAGAATACGACCCTTTTCGCCACGTTTCGATCTCTCAGTGCACACGGAGCGCACACGAAAAAATGGCCACCTACACGAAGCTCTCATCCGGTTCCTGGCGCGTCCAAGTCCGTCGCAAAGGTCGCTACATCAGCGAGACCTTCCTGCGCCGAGACGACGCCCGGCGTTGGGCCACCGAAACCGAGCGCCAGGTTGATCGAGGTGAGACGCCGACCAAGTCCCGCATAGCGCGCCTCAAAACTTTCGGCGAACTGATAGACCTTCATATCGACGACATGTGCGATGTAGGCAAGTCCCCTCGCCGCTCCAAGGCCGCGGCCCTCGATATGCTCCAACGGCATTTGGGGAAGTGCAACCTAGCAGCGCTCGATCGCGAACGGCTCATTCGTTTTGGTCGTGACCGCGCCGCCCAAGGTGCCGGACCGATGACCCTCGGTATCGACATCGGCTTTATAAAACTTGTTCTTACTCACGCCGCTGCGGTCCACGGCCTGCCCGTCAAGATCGAACCGGTTGATTTCGCGCGTGTCGCCCTAACGAGGCTCGGTCTCGTTGGCAAAGGCCTACAGCGAGATAGACGACCGACACAGGATGAACTTGACAAGCTCATCGCTCACTTCGAGGCAAACGCTCGCCAGATTGCACCGATTAGCCAGATCATTCGGTTCGCTATCGCAACCGCGATGCGACAGGAAGAGATCTGCAAGGCGCGTTGGTCCGATTTGGAATCTCGCACGCGGATGCTCCTTGTCCGCGACAGGAAGGACCCTCGAAACAAGAACGGTAACAACCAGCGCATACCGCTGTTCGCAGCCACTGGCTATGATGCGTGGGCCATTGTTGAAGAGCGGCTGACAAAGCGCAGCAATGACGACGATCGAATTTTCCCGTTCAACCATCGGTCAGTTGGAACTGCGTTCCGTCGAGGATGTGCTGACCTAAGAATCCACGATCTTCATTTTCACGACTTGCGGCACGAAGGAACGAGCCGCCTTTTTGAAGCTGGGTTTACAATCGAACAGGTAGCGCTGGTCACGGGGCACAAGGATTGGAAGATGTTGCGGCGCTATACGCACCTCAAGCCGGAAATGCTCCACACTATCCAAGCGGCAAAGGCTGCGTAGTTGACGCGATTGCTGGTATCAGTCCGCAATCTCGGGCGGCGTTGAACGCCTCCGATGGATGGCCGCGGCTACAATCGCGCAGCGACGAAGCAGGGCCTCGATCACTTCCGCCGGTAAAACGACCTACGGTTTTGTAAACCGAAGGTCGGCGGTTCGAATCCGGCCCGGGGAGCCAATATGCTTGTCTAATGCATTGATTTCATTAGATTCTGCAAAATATCCAGATCACCCTCCCCGCTATTTCTCCCCGCTTTCGGAAATCCCCGCGCGACGTATGCCCGTAACCCCTTCGCTTAGGGCGGCAATACCCTCGTACAATTGCAGCGAGTGAATGCAGGCGATGCTTTATTAGCTGTCGGCCATCTACTCCTCCCAAGCGATGGCCCGTACCAAGCTCATCCCCCGCGAGCTTGAAATCAACCCGCTGCCAAACCCCTCCCGGCAGCGGGTTTTTCATCATGCCAGCAAGAAAGAGCCCGCCGGAGCGGGTTCAAAATCGAGTCGCATGTACCAAACAGACACACTATATTCGGGTTGTCGCCCGCATCTCACGGCAAGCAGGCGATTGGAAGAGTCCATCACGCTTTCGCCCAACAAGGGAGAAGCGATATGACCGGTAACCGCAAAGCGGATACAACGCAGCTTTTAATGCTGGCCTCCGTGGTAGACGAATATTGCCATCAGGCCGGGATAGCGGTTGGCGATCCGGCCAGGGAGCGCATAGGCCGTCATATTATCGAGTTATTCCAAAACGGCATGGAACAGCCAGATGAGTTGCTGCTAGGCTTAGACCATCACTATGACGAGTGGCTTGGTGAGGTTGGCCAACCGGCGTATTCCTCAGAACACGCCGCGTCATTGGCCTCTGATGCGGGTCCTCCTAAGGAACCGCAGCACCCGTCAATTCCGCCTCCACGCCCCCTTCAACGAAAAACCCCGCCCAAGCGGGGTTTCTAGTTTCCGGAAGTGGCCGCTTGCCGAGCTATCGATCTGGCGGGCAAGCTCGTTACCGGCCTCGCAATCGGCATTGGGCATCGCTGTCGGTCGCGCGCTGGCAAAGACTTAGACGGTCATTGCATGACGCAACGTCAAGACTCAGCTATGTCTGAGGTGCGGCGGACCTGAATAGGACCGTCCGGCCGGCGCCATTCGGGCAACCTCACAGCGAGGGCGTCGGCCTTTTTCCTCTGGTGAATTGTCAAGCGCGCCCTTGCGGGGGCGAAGCTTGCGCGCGATCATGCATCATGAGGGCAGCGGTCTATCTCTTAGTTGTCGCGGCAATACCTATCGGCACTGCAACAGCCGAGACGCCGAAGGAGACGTATGAAGTCTGCCTGGCGATCGCGGAAAGTAAATTCAAGGATCTTTGTGAGCGCCCGGACCTAATCGTACGCGAGATCGTGTCCGAGTGCCGTCCAGAACTTCTCGCGCTCCAGCGGTCGATGCCGCCATCAGAACCTGGCGATAGGGCGGAGTTGCCTAAGCAATACCCGATAGACGAAGCAGATGAGATCATCGAATATGTGAAACAATATGCACTTCCCTGCAGAATCAACTAGGACGTGGTGACGGCAAAGGCCCTAGCCGCTTCTTCATCTTCGGCGGGATTTGCTCGACCCGCGCCGTCCTGGATCATCGCCCGCTCCAGCGCCAACGCTTCACCTTCATCCTTGTTGGTCAGGATCGCACGCAAGTGCGCCTTGTCGAAGACGCTGACGATGTAGGTCGTTGCAGGCTTGTCGGTCATGCCCTGGGCTTGCGCTCCCTTCGTTCGCATGTTTCGCTATATTAGCAGGAGCGCATATACTTGCCATGCGGCGCTTAGAGCGGAGGCCCAAATGGGCGGCTATAAGGCCTGGCATGATGCTATTCACGACCATCAGGTCGAACGATTCGCTTCGGAGAACGGCTTGCCTGCCGACCTGGTCTGGGAGTTGATCCTAAAACACGGCAACAGCCGCAAGGCCGTGATGAAAGCTGCGCAGGGCTTAAAGGATGATGTCAGGCGACACGGCCGATCAGCGCCCCCTGTAGGCCCTGCCAGCACCACTGAGAATGGAAACCCGCCGGGCGAAGACCCCAACTACCTCAAGCCCGGCGAGCCTACTACCTGATCAGGTACGCGATCAGGACCGGGATCAACCGGCACACTGTCCAACGCAAGAGCAATGCCAGAACGCCGTCCCAAAATGGGACGATACCGGTGGAAAACGCCCGCGCAGGGTTATGTTGCAGGCTTGCTAATATTACGGTCGCGCTGGTCGGCTGGCCGCGGACGAGTCGGCCAGGCCCGGCGGCCAGTCAATACAACACCCCAACGACGACTGACGGGCCGCTTGGTTATTTGTAGTCGACGAAATATCGCCTTTGCGCTAAATTGTTGCAACCAGGGGTGGGGTCATGACCAAAAAGCAGCCAAGGCGTGAAGTTGTCGATGTTCACGAGGCGGCGGTTTTTGCATTGGAAAACGGCATCACACTCGACGAGTTGAGGGATCTGATCAGAGCACTTGGCAATGATCGCGAGACATTGGTCAGCGCGGTCAGCCGTTGCGATTCAAACGGCAGTAGAGGGGCCTAGCGCTACCGAGCCATGGGAGGCCGCACCGGTCCTGTGGTGTTCCACCGGATGAACTCGACTTCCTTGCCGGTCACGTCCCGCACGGCCTTCAACAGCACCTCATGCAAGACGCGCGTCTGCCTGTAGTGGTCGCAGTGAGGCGATATGAATGGTTTCACGATGCTTAGGTGAAGCGCTTCCGCTGCCACCAGAAAGCGCTCGATTTCAGCCTGCGATAACTGCTTGGAAGGTTTCGACCTTGCCATCTGGCGACTCCGTTTTGGGTGGTTCGCCGCAACTGGTAGGATTGTATTCCTAGGATCGATCTGATGGCAAGGCCTATTCCGGCAGGCCGGGCTCGTAATGCACAATCGCGTCGAGGATCGTGTTATAGACGTTAACGGTCTCTTCCTCGATCTCGGAGCTGCTGATGCCGAGCGCCTTGGCGTCGGCTATCAGCTTGTGCGTGAGTTCGTCGACGGAGATGACATCTGCCTTCGTCGTCTCGGGGACGTTGTTGGCGATCCATTGGTCGAGGAAGTTGATTCCGCGCGTACTCATACAGCGATAAGCTCAGCTTTGCGGTTAGGTTCCGGCCGGCGTGGTCAGCGAAGCCCCTGCATAATGAATTCGTAGATCGTGCCAATTTCTTCATCGATCTCTTGGCCGGGAATGCCTTGGGCTTCGGCCGCCCGCTTCGCATCCACAGCCATTTCAATGATCAGCAGTACGTGGTCAGTGATCGGATCGTCGGCTAAATGGTCCGATATCCAATGGTAGAGAAAATCGCTACCTCGCTTGCTCATTCTTCACGAAAATCCTGCAGCGAAGCGTGCCTCAGATCTTCCTCGCCGCGCAAGTGCTTCACACGGCCAATTAGCCCCGGCTTGACCCACTGCGTCGCCGGTCGCTTCATGCCCTTGGGCGCCGCCCCCGCATGCTGCTGAACGCGTTCCCAAAGGCGTTCGCGCATTGCCCGGTTCAAGGTGATGAAGGCGCTGCCAACATAGCGCCCCGTGCCACGCTCTGCCATCAGGGCGAAGGCGGGTTTCCCTGCCTCGCGCTCGACGCCGAGCAGTTCGTATTCGTCGATGGAATAGCACTTGGCCTTGAGCCAGTTCGTCGACGGGCCGCTGCGGTACTTGCTGCCACGCCTCTTCGACACCATACCCTCAAGTCCCGCTTGGTCGACCAGGTGGAAGATTGCCTTGGCCTCGCCCGGCAGCTGCTCGCTGAACTGAATACGCCCGCCCGGCTCGATCATGCTGGCCAGGATCTCGCGGCGCTCCTCCAGCGCCATATCGCGCAAATCGTGGCCATTGAGATGGAGCAGATCGAAGGTGACGAAATATAGGTCATGCTGCCGGCGAGTGATTGCCTTGCGCAGCTCACCGAAGTCCGACAGGCCGGCTTCATTCAAGACGATGATTTCACCGTCAATGATCGCGCTCTCTGCACTAAGGCTCTTGGCTTCTTTCACCAGGTCGCGATATTTCGCCGTCCAGTCATGCCCGTTGCGCGTGAAGATCCTAATGCCGTCCTCATCGATGATGAGTTGCGAACGGTACCCGTCGAACTTCACCTCGTGAATCCAGTCGCCACCCTCGGGAGGCTTCTCCACCAAGGTTGGCATCAATGGCGCGACGAACTTCAAGCCCATGCACTGACTCGCAAACCGGCGATTCAATTAGCATGCCCTAAAATGGTTCCGGAACATTTTAGGCGAATTGAAAGTTCGACAGGCGTGACGAAGCTATTGGGCCTTGGGCCGTCTTTTCATGGCAAGCGTCACGGCGGCGATCTTACTTGCAAAGCTTCGGAGATCAGGCTGGCCTGACGTACGTTGGGGGTGGGATCATTCGAAATAACTCAGAAGAGGCCTTTTTGATAGGCGTCCTCGGTATTTTGGGACCCAATAATCTTTTCTAAAATATTCTTTGTCCAACTGTCGATCTTCTCCCGCTTCAGAAGTTGCGTGGCGTCCAGTATAGCCCCTGTGCCAGTTACACCTTTCTTCTCATAACGGACCATCTCTTCGCCGTCTACCGTAACTCTTGTATTCTGAAGGTCTCTTTCTATAACAAAAACAACCGCAAGATGGTCTTCAGACTTTGTCCCATCTCGAACCCAAATACAATACGGGTTTTCTTCGGCCGGATCGACGTCAATTCCAATTTCTTCTTTGACTTCTCGATAAAGACATTGCTTGAGCACCTCAAGATTATTTTTGGTGACGAGGAAGTTGGAGTCCTCTTCTCTGACATGACCGCCAAAATATCCAAGTGTCTTCTTGCGCTCCGGAGATTTGGCGGAGACAGCCTTTTCTGCTTTTCGCCCAACCATTATGCGAGGCTCACCTCGCTGTTTAATCACCGCGATTGGCAGCAGTTGGACAAGGGTATGATCGTGCTCCACCGCCTCACGTTCTGCGTAGGCCATAGAATCTTCCACAGCAGCGCGTATCTCGTCAAAGCGGAACACAGAACCCAGGCCGGAATCTATTTTGGATTTAGGTATATGACCGATCTTCTCGTCGGCTATACCCCGTAGTTTTTCGAGAGTTAGCTTTGTGATGTCATAGCTGACTTCGTCTTGCGACTTTCGGTCCGTGTTAGACATCGTAACTTGGCGGAACATGTGCTCGTACTTCTTAAGAGATTTGCTCACTATTTCCCGATAGGAGGCCAAAACCTCTTTGCGCATAACACTTCCCTCCTTTCTAGTCAGCAAGTTTCTATATTCGCGCTCTATGGACGTATCGGGCGACGCATCAAAGGCCAGCACCAAGTCGATCATCATTCGAAAACGCGGAGCCAAAAAGAAATCGACAAAGCGGTTATAATCATCCTGCCGTAGGAGTCCGTTGGTACGCTGCCACTCAAACCAACAGAGGGCATCGAAGAATCCCCGATCCATGATGATCACATCGACCCTAAGCGCGTTGTTGGCAATCGTGTCCATCAGTTGATTTAGAGCGGCACACCCTGTCCACACATTGAAAACAGGATCAAATTTGTTTGGGATGGGGCACACACTCGCCCGTTCGGTTAGAACCCTTGTCCTAAATCCGTTTCGTCTGAGGAAGATGTCTAGCGAATTTAGGGCCGATGTCTTGCCCGATTTTGGCGAGCCCGAGAACTCGATCACGATGGGCCTACGCGGGCGGACGCGTCGCTTCAGAACAAGTATCCGAGCGGCAAGTCTTTCTAGCTCCTGGATCCTTCTGGCGGTCTCAGCGGTTACCATTTATGTCGCCTGGTCTGGTTGCGAACCGCAACCCTTCAGTTTCAAAATAGGTTATAATTCGACCAGATGAAAAACCTGAGAAGAACCCCATCACCAGAAATAAGTAACGTGATGACGTCTTGCCTGCACTGAAATCGTTTTGAATCGCCAAATCTATGCTTATCCGCCAGATTCCATATATCACGATAGAGACAATTATTGCAGTAGGTATTCTAATTATGAAGTATGCTATAGTTGATAGTCGACTTACGGAAAGGCCAGCGGGAGAGAAATCATAGCTGCCGTTAATGCCGGCCTTGTAAAGCTTTCGAGCGTAAAAAATGGCGGCCCCAGCTAGCGCGGAAAACGACAAAATCTCAATTATCAGCAACTCGGGAAGAACGCCCTGATCAGCATTTACCAGTATCGGGATCAGCCCGTATCCAGCCCAACCGAGGCTCGCCAGATAGAAGACAAATAGGAGAAGGGCATCAAACTTACCAAGAGCCATCAACGACAAATCGCGCAATGCAGCTTTTGGCGGCTCGTCGCTCAAAATGGCCTCCCAAGGAGCTAGGTCGAGTCACGTCTCTAACACACATCGGCAATTGATCTGAAATGAGTACAACGACCCATTCACGCTTTCCACTGGAATCATCCGGCTCGAGAATTCCGACGGATCATCATCCACAGGCCGCCACCGCGGCTACAATCGATCGTGGCAGATGCACGTGATTCTGCCTGACACGTTCGATCTCGTCAGCGTCCATCTCGCCCATCGCCAAAAGTCGGCTTCGTCGTCGCTTGATGGTTCATCAACGTCAGCGTCAAACCAACACCACGCAGTCAGGCGCCTGCCGATGGGCACGGCTTTGCGTTCGCGCCGGAGCGCGTTGGGTAGAATTCATGGTGTGCGAAGTCTTTCTGGGGGAGCTATTGGGTGGAACAGCCAGCTATTCAGCAAACTGCCGAACTGTTATTCCGGGTTGGCGGGAGAGTCTAAGATGGCGGATTTTGTTCCTGTTCTGAAAAGAGCGCTCGACAAGTATGGCGATCCGACGCCAGAAACTCGTAAGCGGACCTATGACGGCGCGCGTTCTGCGCTGCTCAAGAAGCTTGCGGAATTTTCTCCTCGGCCATCGGACGATGTCGCTGAAATGTATAAGCGGTCTCTGGAAGAGGCCATTGACAACGTCGAGCGCGAGCATGCCAAGAGCGTGCTGGAAACGGACCCGCTTGCCGAGTTGGAGCACATCTTTTCCTCCATCGACCGGGACAAGAACCTACCGAGGCCAAGGCCGTCGCCTGACCTTTTCATTGATGTCGCCAAGCTTGAGAATGATCTCGCCGCCGCGTTCGGCGATGAGGGTCGGTCACAACCTCAAGCGCAACAGCCCACAATACCGACTCAGCATGCAGATGCCGTGAGGCTTGTGCAGAATGAAGGGGAAGCACATTTCAGCTTCGGTAGCCGAGAACGGACACGGCAAGCACTCAGGCGACCTCTGAAGCCGCCAGAGCCGCAAATATCGGAAGGTCCACAGTTCGAACTGCGTGATGGAAAACTAGCTGCGACATCGCAGCCACTGGGCGATTTCAGCGAGAAAGCGCAAGCCGGCCTTCATCAGCGTCTAAGGGCGACGTTGGCGGAGTCGGCGTCAAACTTTGCCAAATTGGAGAACAAATTCCCGGAACTTGTTCGGGCAGCTCGTGAATACACACTATTGCTAGAGCCGAACACCAGCGAGATTGACATCGTGTCAGTCTACTCGGTGGGGGCGTCCCTATTGAGTTTTGCCGATGCCTACCGTGAGCAAAATATAGATCGCACCTTGGCGGAGCCAATTGAGCCTCAGACTGCCGCTGCGTTGCAGGCCATCTCACGTATACATGGCGCCTTCATTATGGGATTTGAAGAAGGGGCAGACCTTGTCAGAAAATCTGACGAGTTCCTCCTTGATGCTCAACGGATTCGAGAGATCGAGGCACCTGGCAACAGCCTTTTGAGCAATTTTGTTATCAACAAAAAGATCATTGAGGCGGAGACGATCGAGGTAAATCGTCCTGTCGCCGACTATGTTACCCACTTTGGCTGGACGGGGTCGCGAGCGGGTTACTCAGCATACATTGCGGTCAGAAATACCGTCATGTCATCCACAAAGATACTCCTTGGCGATTTAAGCGTTTTGGGGCTTTTAGGAGCCGCAATGACCGTCTCCGCGTACGCGGGCGACCCAAATATGGAGTTCATCAGAAACGCCGTACCACTCTTGCGTTCAAATGCCACAGATCTGCTTGCCTTCTTCAACCATTCCCCCGAACTCCGAGCATATATCGAATGGGTAATCGACGTCCTAGAGCGAGATAACATTGACCGCCAGTAGGCGAGATACGGAAAACTCATCCGCGGGAGTCATCATCAGCATTTTCCGCAGGCAGAACCAGCCGCCATTACCCCACACGCCGCTTTCGCTTGCCAGGCGGTCCAAATTCACGTTCAGCCCAGATAGGACGTTCGGGCGGCCGAAAGCCGACGCGGAAATCGGCCATAAAATCCAGCACTTCATGCCCGATCCTGTGCCAAGTCGCTTCAGCTAGTTCGCGGGGAACTTCGTGGCGATCATCCACGATCCCAGCCTCAACCAAGTCAGAGAAAAAGTCGTAGCCAGACATCATCATCATTAGCCAAGCCTCAGCCTCGTTGGGCCTGGCCTTGGCCTTTTTACGTCGCACCGGCATCGTCTACTCCTGACTGCTGCACCAAGCCAGCAACGGGTCGTAACCTGCCGCCTGACACTCGGCCTCGAGCTGTGCACACTCTTCATCTTCGCCTGGTGTTCGCTCGTTGAGCAGCCAGAGCACCCATATCCGCCGAAGCGCGTCGACGGGTATGCCGTTCTTGCGGCGGTCTGATTTCTTGCGAACTGGCATTCTAGCGCCTGGCCCCGTATGTAGCGTCCCGCGGCATTCGCGGGGCTTCGGTCGACGGCCCGTCGAGAGCCAGCTCTCGACAAAGGATTCGGAACCGGTTTTGCGCCTTATGCCCGATACCGACCCAAGGTGACTCCTTCTCGCAGCCGAATCTGTCCAGAACAACATGGCCGCCCTTAGCGTACGCCTACGACGAAGGCCGCCTACTGACGCGTACCTTAAGGCGTTAATGTCCGCTTAGATTAAGTGGACACTTAGCGAATGAAGTATCTGGCTATGGAGCGGCCGTCGGCAGTGGAAGCGAGCACGCCTGCGGCTGTGCCGCTGCCGCCGGGTGCGGGCCGACAGCGGACGCGTCGCTCCTGGACGGTCGAGCAGAAGCTGGCGATCGTGCGTGAGGTGCAGGAGTCCGGTGATCCGGTGTCGATTGTGGCGCGGCGTCACGACATGAACGCGAACCACTTGTTCATCTGGATGAAGCAAGCCCAGCAAGGGCGATTGGGCCGAGCCAACTCGGTGCCTGAGACCCCTCCGATCGCCTTCATTGACATGGGTGTTGTCGGTCCCAGCGTGCACGATGTAGAGCCGGAAGAGCCGGCTCCTGCGCGATCGCACTCTGAAGTACCAGCTACGATCAGCCAAGCGGTGTCTCTCGGTGGCCGGATGGAAATCGTCGGGGCCAACGGTCGGCGTGTGATCGTCGACCGTACTGTCGACGTAAGTGTCCTGCTGCGGATCTTGCAGGGGCTGGAAATGCTGCGATGATCCCGACAGAAGGCGTGCGTGTGTGGTTAGCCACAGGCTACACCGACATGAGATGTGGCTTTCCATCACTGGCGCTACGGGTGCAGGAGGTCCTCAAACATAATCCCCTTGGGGGCAACCTGTTTTGCTTCAGGGGGAAACGCGGAAATTTGTTGAAGGTCATCTGGCATGATGGCCAAGGTGCATGTCTGTTCACAAAAAGACTCGAGCGCGGCCGCTTCATATGGCCAACAGTTGAGGGTGGAGCTGTGACAGTATCTTCTGCACAGCTGAGTTATCTCTTGTCTGGCATAGACTGGCGGAACCCTCAGGAAACGTGGCGTCCAGCTCGGGTTGGGTAGCATTTTTTAATTGAAAATACAATGGAATGTGATTCAATCGGCGCATGACTTCGAAGCCGGTTGAGCTCCCCTCGGATCTTGCCAGCGCCTACGTGGCGCTGCTGGTTGAGCGTGAGGCGTTGCAGGCTGAACGCGATGTGGCGGTCACGGATGCTGCCAGCTGGCAGGCTGAAGCCGCCAACGCGAAGGCCATGCTGTCCGACAACGAGGCGCGGATTGCGCATCTCGAGCTGCGCATCGAGAAGCTGAAACGCGAACTGTACGGGCAGCGCTCCGAGCGCACGGCGCGGCTGATCGAGCAGTTGGAATTGGAGCTCGAAGACCTCGTCACCTCGGCGACCGAGGATGAGCTTGCCGCGCAGGCTGCGGCGGCGAAGACGCAGACGGTGCGCCCCTTCACGCGCAAGCGACCGGTGCGCAAGCCATGGCCGGATGACATCGAGCGCGAGCGCATCGTCATCGAGCCACCCAGCGCCTGCGCCTGCTGCGGCGGATCCCGGCTGTCCAAGCTGGGCGAGGATGTGACCAAGACGCTGGAAGAGATCCCGCGCCGGTTCAAGCTGATCGAGACGGTGCGCGAAAAGTTCACCTGCCGCGACTGCGAGAAGATCACCCAGCCGCCGGCGCCGTTCCATGCCACGCCGCGCGGCTTCATCGGTCCCCAACTGCTGGCGACAATCCTGTTTGACAAGTTCGGCATGCATGCTCCACTCAACCGCCAGAGCGCGCGCTTCAAGGCTGAGGGGATCGACTTGCCGGTGTCGACGCTGGCCGATCAGGTCGGCCACGGAACCTTCGCCGTCATGCCGCTCTTCCAGCTGATCGAGCGCCATGTGCTCGCGGCCGAGCGCCTTCATGGCGACGACACCACCATTCGCATCCTGGCGAAGGACAAGTGCGCGACCGGGCGCATATGGACCTATACGCGCGACGACCGTCCCTTCGCCGGGCCTGCGCCGCCGGCGGCGATCTATTACGCCTCGAGCGACCGGCGCGGCGAGCGTCCTCAGAAGCATCTGGCTGGGTACGCCGGCATCCTTCAGTGCGACTGTTACAGTGGCTTCGAGCCGCTGTTCGACCCGCAGCGGAAGGAGCAGCCGATCACGCCGGCCTTTTGCTACGCCCATGCACGGCGAGGATTCTTCGAATTGGCTGACATCGCGAAAGAGGCCCGGGATGGCAAGAAGGGCAAACCGATCTCCCCGATCGCGCTGGAGGCGGTCAGGCGCCTCGACGCGCTGTTCGAGATCGAGCGCGCCATCAACGGCCGCAGCGCCGACGAGCGGTATGCCGTGCGGCAGGAGAAGAGCAAACCACTTCTCGACGACATGCACGCCTGGTTGCTCCGCCAGCGCGATACCCTCTCGCGCTCTTCCGAGGTCCTGAAGCCGATCAACTACATGCTCAGGCGCTGGAACGACTTCGCCCGCTTCATTGACGACGGCAGAATCTGCCTCAGCAACAACGCGGCCGAAAGAGCGCTGCGCGGTATTGCTCTGGGAAGGCGCAACTGGACCTTCGCCGGTTCCCAGCGTGGCGCCGACCGCGCCGCCGTCATGCTCACCCTCATCACCACGGCACGCCTCAACGACGTCGACCCGAAAGCCTGGCTCGCCGACATCCTTGCCCGCATTGCCGATCTTCCCGTCTCGCGTCTGCACGAACTACTGCCCTGGCAATGGAAGCTCCTGAGCCAAGCCGACAAGCCCGCCGGTCAGCAGGCCGCCTGACCTTCACACAACGCCATCATAGAGCCCGCCGCGCGCACGCGCATGTGCCAATCATGCGGCCTTCGCCGTATGCGTACCCCTTAGCGAGGGCTGCCGTTGCTGAAGCAGCCTCGTCCAGGCTTTCACAAGCCATCCGCAGGAGGTGGCGGTGGTGATCGTCGATGTCGTATTCTTCGTGAACGATGCGCCACCAGGTTTTGGCCGCTTTGGACAGCCCTACAGGTGGTTTTGGTATGGTTTGCATGGGTTTTTCCGTTTTTTGATGCCGGAAAGCCTTGCGGACGAAGGTTTCTGGCCGAATTTGTAGAATCCTGGGGCAGGACGAATGAATGCTGAGGTGGGTGAGCGGTCCGCGCGGGGGCGACCAGCGAACCGACCTATGCCCCCTTGGGGGGGCAAATGTGATTTTGTGGGTGGGACCAGATCGGTTAAGCTGCGTCAGCAATGAAGAGGTGAAGACGATGAGAACGTTCGTCATTATCGCTGCCGCACTGGGCCTGTCCGTGTCGGGCGCTTCGGCAGAGTGCGGCTATAATCACTCCAAGGTGTCGGCATCAGTCGACACACAGACAACGACAGCGAGCGTCGTGAAGGCTGACATGTCGAAGGCCACCGACACTCAGACGGTCGTGAAAAAAGAAGTACCGCCAAAGACCGAATAGCGGCGGGCTACCTAATGTCGCGCTGCCGGTGTGCGGCCTCTGCCAAGCGGCACCGCTTCCGGTCATTTTTTAGCGCGTGCTCGGCAATCGTGGCCTTCTTCATAGATTTGTGCGCCGTGGCGAGCATTTCGCGTGCCGTTGTCATATGGAATTCTCCGAAATTGTTACGGCAAAAATCCCACAAAATTTTTTTTCTACCGCTTTAGCAAAGGTGAGCCCCGAAGCGGTAAAAGTGGATAACCTGCTTTTAGGTCGATGACCGGCTACCCTATGGGGGATCATCAGGCCGTCCATTCGAGGTATCTAGGCGAGCGAACCAGTAGAACTTTCAATTCTTGGCGGAGGACCGTTATATTTCGATCTGAGACCCTCAATCCTGTCAGTCGTGGATGATAGCGCCGCACTACTGCGGCTCGCGAATACACGGCGCGTCCGCGGTCGCGCACACCGCCATGAGAATGCCAGCAGATATGGTTCTGCTGTCTAAGCGTCCGATTTTAAGAAACAGTGCTGTTGGCTCCAACCACAGCTATCAGGCACATTGCCGCCCGGCAGCATTGGGGCCGAAAGCAGACTGTCCGCGTTTCAGTTCGGCTATCTCAAAAGCTGAAGTATTAAATTCGGACGGTAGTCTCCAAAACGCGCCAAAAGCGGATACGTCTGAAGCGCTTTTGAGCAGCGGCAACTCAGGCGTTTCCTCGGCCGTCAGGGTGAGAACGTGCTTGGGCGTCGTCATCTTCCGCTCAACGAGTTCCGCAGGGAGCTTATCGATCATCAACCCCTCGGTGCTGATGATCTGAATGGTCTCTATCCAGAGCTCGTCATCGGCACGCCCACCTCTTTGGTGGCCTGGTCGATGACGCTGTCCGGATAAATCTCGGGCATAGATGACGATGTCTCCCTTCTGCAGAGCCGCGCTAAGCGCCGGCGCTTGCCGGCGGCATCGGTTTTCGGTCACGTTCGTGGCCCTCGCCCAGCGCTTGATGGCTCTTCCTATCAGTGGCCGGCGCTCTGGCCTCCGTCTACGTGAAGGATTTCGCCGGTCACGAAGGTCGCCGACTCAAGGTAAAGGATCGCGTCTACGACGTCGGAAACCTCACCCATGTGGCCGACGGGGAGAAGATTGCCGAGTTGGCTATAGGACTCAGGAGGATGCATCGAGGACTTGACGGCGCCGGGAGCAACTGCATTCACGCGAATACCGCGCTTGGCATATTCGATCGCAAGTGATTTGGTCGCGGCATTTAGGCCGCCCTTTGTCAACGCTGCGAGGACGGCCGGCACCCGCGCGTCGGAATTCTCGTCAAGGCTCGTCGTGATCTGGACGACATGGCCGCTGTGGCGTTTTTCCATTTCGGCGACGGCGAGTTGTGTGACGTGAAAGAATCCAGCGACGTTAACTCCAAGAATCGCCGCATAGTCGGCCTGTGTATATTGCGGGAAGGGCTTGGCGATGAAAATGCCGGCGTTGTTGACAAGGGAATCGATCCGCCCGAACCGGGCCATGCCCTCAGAGATCGCGCGTTCGGCGGTTTCACGCTCTGCGATATCGCCCGCCACGACGAGGATGCCGGCGTCGTTTGATGGCTTCATTGAGCGAGCCGTGGCGACCACTCGATAGTTACGGTCGCGGTAGGCTCTTACGAGGGCCGCGCCGATGCCCCGTGACGCACCTGTTATCACAACGACTTTCTGTTCAGTGCTCATGGTATGCGCCCTTCAATTACTCGAATAGCGTAGAGATAAGAGGATCATTTGGCTCGCGACACTGAACGGAGGTTTATCGGAGCCCTCATTTCGCGTAGCGGCCGCTATACGCGAGAATAGGGTCGACGTCGGTCTGGCGGCCGAGATGGTCGAAGTCGCTAGAATGCGACAAACTACGGTTTGGATTAGGGTCCCAAGCAACGAGTACCGATCGCGATCTACAGCGACCCGGGACGACGGCTAGGACCGCACGCTCAACCTGCTGAATCGAGTGCGCGCCTGGCGCCACACCTCACGAACGACTGACCCCAAATACAAGAGCAGGTTCCTCAGATATTGGCCAGCGTAGCCAGCATCGCGATAGTCCGTGATGGGAGCATTGACCCTAAGGACCGTGAACGCCGCTTCCACTTCGTGGCCTTCGCGTTGTAACTTCTTGATGGTGCTTGCTCTGGCATACTGCGAGCTGCCAATCACTACTATTTTCATCTCCAGCTTCCTTGCCATACAGTTACAAGTCAGAGTCTGATGCGGCGATGCACTATTGGCGGGCGACGGCGGGGCTCCGGAAGCAGATGAGCTTTCACGAGCAAAAGATCGGGTGTCTCAACCTTGGTGGGTTGTGGTACCAGGCGTCACCAGCACGGACGCGTCCGAGCCAAACCGGCCTCGCTAGCCACTGTTGCGGCAGTGTCGACATTCGATGGCGACGGTCGTCGATTTCGTCGTGCCACCGCGGTTGACGGATTCGTGGTCGAGCGCGCACCGCGTATTTTGTATTTGCTGTATCGCCGTCATTGTTTTCGCGACATTTTCCTCAACCAGGCCGACCAGCACCGGTTGGCTATCCGGCAAATTCAGGTTGAGCACGTCCTCGATTTGTCGCCTCAGAAATTCGGGGCGCAGCCCATCGCCGCGCTTGGCCGCGATCGGGTGAAGTGCCTGCAAGAATGCCAACATGGCGCAAACCTCCTCGTTGATTTCCGGCTTACCCAGCGATGTTAGGCGAGACCCTCATCCGCCATGGCGATGCGCACTGCCGGCCGAGCACCCATTCGGTTGCGCAAAGCCGCCAAAGAGGCGGGAACGGGAACTTGGAAGCGCGCTGCCCAAAGCAGCATCACGAACAGATAGCAGTCCGCGACGCTGAGCCGATCGCCAAACAGATAGTCTGTTTTCAGCCCGTCACCGATGAGCTCAAACTGCCCTGCTAAAGTCACCTTGGCCTTGGATTTCTCGGCATCCTGACCGGGGTGCCACATGGGCTTGAAGCTGCGATGAATCTCGGTCGAAATGTAACTCAGTACTTCCAGGACGCGGGTCCGGCCCAAATGCTCTGGTACACCCAGCGGCGGATACTGCGATGCGATCCAATCAAGAACGGCGATGTTCTCGGTGACCGTTTCGCCGCTATCCAACACAAGAGCCGGAACATAGCCCTTGGCCGTGACTGAAAGGAAATCTCTCCCGGAAGCCGTTCGTTTCGTCTCGAGATCGACCGCCTCGCGCTCAAAGGAGGTACCTGCCTCCTGGAGCGCGATGTGGTCGGCCAAGCTGCAGGCGAAAGGGCTGTAGTAAAGTTTCACGGATTTCTCTCTTTCTGAACGCTGATGACATTCCGCAGATAGCGAAGCGGGAGCCAGTCAGGCGACCCCGGCGCCGGTCATCCTCGACAGCGCACTCAAAGCTTCGCACTTGGCATGGAGGACGACCACGACGCCGACCGGTAGGCATGCCTATGCCGTGGTACTATCGAACTGAAGGAATCGTTGTTCGATTGCCGCTCGCGCTACATCCGACATCCAGAATTGATAGCTGGAAGAACCCAGAACCCTGTCACCACGCATGGCGTCCACGGTTGTCGGACCACTCCTTCGCTCAGGAAATCATGAACGAAAGTATTGGACGCATTTGCCCTTGGCACGATGGCTTGCATCCTGCCGCGACCTGCATGGTTCAATCCGACGCCGGGAACCTCGAGGCGACCTAACAGCCTTGCTTTGCTCGATAGCCGCCGGCGCGATGCATTGGTTGTTCCAGCAACAGGAGTTGGTCGAAATGATCGATCCTTCCGAACTCGATAGCGTTTCCGCCGAGCCCGCGCCGCCTGCCGCGGTTGAGGTCGACGTTTCTTCGCTGACGCCAGGAACGTCGCTGGTCGTGCAGTGGCGCGGCAAGCCGGTCGTCGTGCGCAACCGCACCAGGCAGGAAGTTAAGGATAGCAAGGCCGTCGACCTTGGCACCCTCAAGGATACGATTGCCCGCAACGCCAATCTGCCCGCTGACGCGCCCGCCACAGATGCCAACTGCACCATGCCCGGCAAGGAAGCCTGGCTCGTGATGGTTCAGGTCTGCACTCACCTTGGATGTATCCCGATTGGCCAGGATGGCGAATTCGGCGGCTGGCTCTGCCCGTGCCACGGCTCCCGATACGACAGCGCCGGACGCATCCGCAAAGGTCCGGCGCCGGAGAACATGGCGGTCCCGGTGTTCCGGTTCATTTCCGATACCAAGATCCGTATCGGCTGAGGAAAGGATATTTCAATGAGCGAGGGGCATTCGACCTACAAGCCCAAGACCGGTATCGAGCGTTGGTTCGACACTCGGCTGCCGCTGCCGCGGCTGGTGCATGATTCCTTCATCGTCTATCCCGTGCCCCGCAACCTGAACTACGCGTATACGTTCGGCGGCATTCTGACGATCATGCTGGCATCGCAGATCATAAGCGGTGTCTTTCTGGCGATGCACTATGCTCCCGATACGGAGCTGGCCTTCAATTCGGTCGAGAAGATTACGCGTGACGTGAATTCTGGCTGGCTGCTTCGCTCTCTGCACGCGAACGGGGCATCCTTCTTCTTCATCGCCGTCTACATCCACATCTGCCGCGGGCTCTATTACGGTTCGTACAAATCGCCGCGCGAATTTCTGTGGGTGCTCGGCTGCACCAACCTGCTGGTGATGATGGCCACAGCCTTCATCGGCTACGTATTGCCTTGGGGCCAGATGAGTTTTTGGGGCGCCACCGTCATTACCGGCTTCTTCAGCGCGATTCCCTTCGTCGGCGATTGGCTCCAGCACTTGCTGCTCGGCGGTTTCGCAGTCGGCAACCCGACGCTGAACCGTTTCTTTGCACTGCACTACCTCTTGCCATTCCTGCTTGTCGGAACGGTGACCTTGCACATCTGGGCCCTTCACGTGGTCGGCCAGAACAATCCAACCGGCATCGAGGTGAAATCGAAAACCGATGTCGTAGACTTCACGCCCTACGCCACCGCCAAGGACGCCGTGGGCATGATCGTGTTCCTGTTTTTCTTTGCCTACTTCGTTTTCTATCTGCCGAATTTTCTTGGCCATCCGGACAACTACACGGTCGCCAACCCGCTGAAGACGCCCGCCCTTATCGTGCCAGAATGGTACTTCCTGCCGTTCTACGCGATCTTGCGCGCCATCACCTTCAATGTGGGGCCGGTCGATTCCAAACTCGGCGGCGTGCTGGCGATGTTCAGCTCGATCGCCGTGCTGTTCCTCGTGCCGTGGCTCGATAGCTCCGAGGTGCGCTCGGCGGTCTATCGGCCCTGGTACAGGATATTCTTCTGGATATTTGTGGCCAACGCGCTCTTTCTCGGCTGGCTCGGCTCACAGCCGGCGGAAGGCGCCTATGTCACGATGTCCCAGCTGGCGACGCTCTACTATTTCGCTTTCTTCATCGTCGCGATGCCGTTGCTCGGCTTGATCGAGACGCCGCGCCCTTTGCCGCATTCGATCACCGAAGCAGTGCTCGAAAAGAACGCGGCCCGCTCAAGGGCAGAAGAATAGAGACTGGGGTAAGTCCAAGTGAGTTTGACGATGTCGATGCTGTCGACCTCTGACGATCGCAGCATTCCGGATCCGCAGCATGAGAGTTCCAACGCCGCGCCATCCAGACGGTGTTTCGCGCCGCTCACCCCACAGTTGCGTTCAAGCACTCGTTGAATGGACACAGACAAGGATCGGAAGCCATGCCCGACCGGCAAAGCAGCATCTCTGGCATCGACACCTTCGTTCTTCCAGCGAGTCGTGACCTGGCAGGGGGATTCAAGGTTCGGCGCGCATTGCCTTCCGCGTATCGACGCCAGATCGGGCCTTTCGTTCTATTGGACCATTTTGGGCCCGAAGAGCTCGATGCAGATCGAGCCTTCGACATTCGGCCACGCCCTCATACCGGCCTCGCTACTGTGACCTACCTTATCGACGGAGAGATCATCCATCGCGACGATCTCGGCAGAGTGCGAACCACCCGCCCGGGCGAGGTTAGTTGGATGACGGCCGGGTCCGGAGTTGTCCATTCCGAGCGCGCGCCGACAGAGTTGCGAGTGTCGGGAAGCAATCTTCTCGGCATTCAGGCCTGGATCGCCCTCCCTTCCCAGGACGACGTAGCCGCCGACTTCGCGCACTACGGCTCACCCGAAATACCCAGGATTTGCGCCGATGGTATTGAATTCACCTTGATCGCCGGATCTTCAGAAGGGCTGATCTCGCCGGTCAAAGTCTTTTCCGAAACGATCTTTGCCGAAATTGTGCTCACAGGCGGCGCACAATATCAAGTCAAACCCGAACATCGCGATCGTGCGATCTATGTAGTCGCAGGTGAAGTTCGGGTTATTGGCCAGCCTGGGACGTTCGGAGAGGCCGCATTGATAGCGTTGACGCCCGGCCTGGAAGTTGTGCTTCAGGCACCCGCCTTCCACGCGGCGCGACTGATGCTAATTGGTGGCGAGCCGCTCGCAGACGCGCGCTGTGTTTGACACCTGATAACAGCGCGTCCAGCAAACAAAAACGCATCCGCGGATCCCCGTGGCCAGGTGATCGCGAGCTCGGCCGACCTCTACGAGATCAAGTTGAGTTCGCTCATCGTGTCCTCGTCGAGCAAACCGTCGAACCAGACATCGAGCATGGTATCGAGCAGGAACTCGTCGTTGCTGGCTTCGGAAAACAGTGTCAGAGACGCGTGCAGTTTCTTCGCATCGCCATCACCGAAGACCGCGCGCGCACTCAAATCCGACAGCCGTTGCAGGGTGCCAATGCATTCTCGATAGCGGCCACCCAATACGGGAGATGAGAGGTAGGCGCGTGCTTCGTCGAGCGACGCGATAGCATAGGGATCAGGCGCAGTGCCGGCTCGCCTGCCCGCCAATCTCGGGAAGATGATTTCAATATAGGGGGAACACATCATCCCCCGGCGTAGAATGCCGAGCGCGTCTTCATAGACGCGATCCTGAGCGATGATGAACCTCCGCAGATTGTACTCGTCGTTCATTGGAGCTGACCCTTTTGCGAACAGCGACAGCCGTATTCAGGACTATCCGTCGACGACATCGGCGTACTCTGGATGCCTTTCGAAAAACCAGCTCATGAATGGGCATTGCAGGACTACCCTGCGGCCAGTTTTGCGGAGCAGCTCAAATGTCCCTTGCGCCAGTCGCGATGCGATGCCCTGCCCGGAAAACTCCGACGGAACTTCGGTGTGGATCAGGACCACCTTCCCGTCTTCGACCCGGTAATAGGCCGCAGCCAGCATTTCGGCGGCGATCGGCAGCTCGAAGCGATGCAGGACAACGTTTTCAACGACCTGTGGATTCATCTTCTGCAAATCGCGATTGTCCAGGTTTCAAGTGAGGTGTCGTTTGCCTAGCGCATTGCCGGCAAACGCAGCGCCACGGTTGTGCCAACCCCTAGGGTGCTCTGCAGAGCAATGCTTCCACCCGCGTCCTCTGCAAAGTGTTTGACCATCGGCAAACCAACGCCGCCGAGGCCTTCGCCTTTGGTGGTGAAGAAGGGATCAAATGCGCGGACCATGGTCTCGCTGGTCATTCCAATTCCATTGTCGCCGACACGGATTTCGATCTGACCGGCTGAAAGCCGTTCAGGCACAAAGGCGACGTCAATCGAGATCAGTCCCCCGTCAGGCATGGCATCGCGTGCATTGAACAGAAGGTTCAGCACCGCATTTTGCAAACCAATCCGATCGCACCTTAGCAAAGGCAGATCGTGCCTGACTCTGACCTCAAGACGGATGCTAGCATCCCAAGCGCTCCGAATGAGGGTCTCGATCTCCGCAAGGCAGTCGCACACGTTTGCCTGCTGGATGTCTGAACAGACCCCTCCGGCCACGCCGATTGTCTGCCTGACCAGGCCGCCGGCTCGTTCCAAGGCGGTTTTGGCGCCGGCGATCACAGGCCCAAGATCGGGGGCCGCCGATACGTTAGGGTCGCGGGCCAAATGGTTCAAAGCGGATGAGGCGACCTGGATAAGATTGCCCAGGTCATGAACGATGCCGGCGGCCGGTATCTGTCTGGCACCGCGACCAGCAGGTCGGCCTGCTGGTCGGTCGAAGACGTCCTCTTTCAGTTCTGAGCGTGACATCCCGTTCCCCGTTTGCGCTGTCGGCATTTGGCTCTTCAAGAAACCCCCAAGTGGAAGGTGTTTGCGGGCGATCGGATCGAGGAAGTGCAATCCTTGCCTTGCGGCCTTCTGTGCCAACCACGAGAGTGCCCCGAACCGGTGCGCCAACCTATTGTGCGAGAGGGTCTGCCATACCATGCCAAAGTGCAGGATCGGTTGTCTCAATGGTCAGGATCGCAATCGACACGGCCTTGTTCTGCATTTCGGGTTTGCCAGACGCGGAGCTTACGGCGATCGCACTTGGTTCGCCCGGCAGCGAGGCGAGGCGTAGGTAGCAAAACCTCTCAATGACCGCAGCATCTCCTGCCCTTTAGCCTGCACGGCACAATGCCTTCGTATGGGTCGGTCAGCCTGCTGGTCTGATCGTATGGCTGATGCTCCGCACGTATCTTTGCTGGGTGAATGCCATCAACATCAATACGGAGTCACCAAGATGAAAACGATCCTCGTTGCCGCAGCTTTTCTCGCTTCGGCGGGAGGCGCCATTGCCGGAAGTGATCATTACGGGTCCAGCATCGAACCGTGGTCGCCCGCGACCACTACTGATGCCGCCAATACCGCATCGACCAAAAAAACGGACGACAATGCCGGCATGCAGCAGGCCGTACGCAAGCCGATTGCTCCCCCCGAACAATATGGCCAGGGCATCTGGGGCCACTAACCCTGACAGCAGAAATCTCAAGGACCGGGGCGAGGCCTCGGTCCTTCTGTTGTCCCAATCGGCGAAGCCCTTCCCCCAATCCTGACGAGCACGTTACCGCGACGCACCGCCAATGAGACACCGACGTGTTTGCCCATGAAGGCACTGGACAACGGTGTGATTTGGAGCGGAGGCCACAATGTTGAATTCGCGGCGCGGCTCCGGCGCCGATGCGACTCGCCTCGCAAGCATGAGTCTCACCCATGGTTGACCAACCGCACGACGGGTACGGTGTCGAGAAGGCCGTCTCAGTGGAGGCCAGCAGTCTCGCTGAGCAATTTGCGACGATCAAGTTGGGTTTGAAGGCATCGCCGATCCACAACTGGTTGCTCTGGGCGTCGGTTGGCATCGTCGCAGTCATTGTCGCGACATCGATCGGCCAAGTCGTGCTCAACAGTTGGAACCAGCCTTTCTACGATGCTCTGGCACGTCGCAACATGGCAGCCTTCCTGCACCAGTTGATGGTCTTTGCGATGACCGCCGGTGGGCTGTTGCTGCTCAACATGGGTCAGACCTGGCTCAACCAGATGATCCGGCTAAAGTTGCGCGAGGCGTTGACGCTTGATCTGATCGACCAATGGATGCGCCCAGCGGGGGCGTCGCGACTGGCAAACGCCGGAGCTATCGGCGTCAATCCCGATCAGCGCATGCAGCAGGACGCCGCGCATCTTGCCGAGCTGTCGACGGACCTCGGCGTCGGGCTACTGCAGTCGCTCATCCTGCTAACGTCTTTTGTCGACGTGCTCTGGCGGCTTTCTTCCGGCTTCGCCTTCCACATTGGCGGTTATTCCCCAGCAATTCCAGGCTACATGGTATGGGCGGCGTTCATCTATGCCGGTATCGCATCGTGGTTGAGTTGGCTGATTGGGCGCCCGCTCATCGACCTCGACGGTGATCGTTACACGCGCGAAGCCGAACTGCGCTCCTCCATGGTACGCATCAACGAGAATGCCGATGTCATTGCGCTCGACCGTGGCGAAGCCGAGGCTAAGCGACGGCTCGAAATCGACCTCAGCACGGTGCTGATAGCCATGCGGCGCATCTACACCGCCCAAATCAACTTATCCTGGGTGACCACCGCTTATGGCTGGATTACCGTCGTGGTCCCGATCCTCGTCGCAGCACCTGTCTACTTTTCGGGTGAGTTAGACTTCGGCGGACTGATGATGGCAGTGGGCGCCTTCAACCAGGTGAATTCCTCGCTGCGCTGGTTTATCAGCAACATCAGCAGCATTGCCGACTGGCGCGCCACCCTGATGCGCGTCGCCGACTTCCGCATCGCCTTGAATAAGACCGATGCGCTGCACGGCAAAGAAAAGGACATCTAGGTCGGCGACAATCCCGATGGCAGTCCGACCTTCGAGAAACGTGAGGCCGGCTTTCGCGAATAAAAAGCCAGCAGCCTCCTCCTGGCCGCTCGTGACCAGTTTGATCCACCGCTGCACACATGCACTTCCATTTGACAGCCAACACGCGTCACAGGCGTCACTGCCACGATCTGGCGGACCGGCTGAACGCGGTTGGCGGACAACGTCCGCTCCAGGGCGCAGGAGTGCCTCGAGGTAGCACCTGGCATGTGCTCTGTCCAACCGCTGGCGAGCTATGACCTGAGCGCTTCGGTGTCTTCTACAATCATCGCGCTTGGATCCCCTACACTTCAGCATCGAGGGACAGGTGCCTGCGTAGAATAGGCCGGTGCCCGGGACTGCCCCATTCTTCGCCTACCGGTCACCTCCGTGGCAGGGTTGAAGAAGGAGATGAAAATGAGAAGTGATGTGCCAAGCAAGGGGTTGGAATGGACCAACCTTATTCTCGGCGTAGGCCTGGCCTGCGCCGCCATCATGTTCGTCGGGCTTCCTGCCGCGGCTCGGAACGCCGGGGTCGTGGGCGTGCTGATTGCGTGCAGTTCTGCGATGGCCCTGTATCGCTATGGGGATTGGGCGGAATGGTCCAACCTCACCTTGGGGTGCTGGGCGGCGGTAGCTCCGTTTCTACTCGGCTTCGGATCGGCGCAGGGTCCGATGTGGACGCATGTCCTGATCGGGATTTGCGTGGCGATATTCGCTGGCCTGCAACTTTTGGCAAGTCGCAAGGCGCAGGGCCATTCGAGCATCAATTGACATCGAATGCCTGAGGTCGTCGCGGCGCAGTAACGGCACGCCATCGGTGTGCTTCCTGTGCCTCGGCGCCTCTGACGTTTGCTGCGCCGTTTCGCACAAGGGTCTGCAGCATAGCGAACGCGTTCAGGCCGAGATCAGAACGGCCCTATACCGAAGTCTAGGCTGACTAATCAAAACTCTATGCCCAACCACCCATTGTCGTGTTGCGCCGCCTTCGACCATTCCGCTACGTCAGATGCCAAGGGGACTTGCCTATCGGGGCCGACCCCCACCTGTTTTTGGGGACCGGTGACGAGTCTTTCACAAGCCGGTGCAAGTGCAGCTTAGTTGACGTGTGAAGCACGTGCGGTTGATAATGGTCAAGCGAGCACGTCAATTCGTGTCCAGATCGCCCCGAAATGAGGAACATGGGCGTGGCAAATCCGGAAACCGCAGACAGCCCCATAGTAATTCTGGTCGACGATGACGCGGAGGTCCGCGACTCCTTGGAAGAGTTGCTCAGTTCGGTTGGGATCGACTCCATATCATTTTCTTCAGCCCAGGAAGTGATCGACGCGAAGCTTCCAGATTGCCCTGGCTGTATCGTTCTCGATGTACGAATGCCGGGTCTGAGCGGCATCGATCTCCAGCAACTCCTCGCAGCCAAAGATATACCGACGCCCATCATATTCTTGACGGGTCACGGTGACATCGCCATGAGCGTCGAAGCGATGAAGGCGGGCGCAGCCGATTTCCTGACCAAGCCTGTGCGCGACCAAACGTTCCTGGACGCCGTGTCGACGGCGATCGCGGCCGATATCGCCCGACGAGCGACCTCAGCCGTAGCCCAAAAGACTTCGGCCCTGTATGAGGCACTTACGCCCCGCGAGCGGGAAGTCCTGGGTTTTGTCGTCTCCGGTGCGATGAATAAGGAGATCGCCTTCGATCTTGGTATCAGTGAAATCACTGTGAAGCTCCATAGGAGCAATATGATGAAGAAGATGAACGCGCGCTCGGTCTCTCATCTGTTCAACGTCTGTCAGTCGCTTCCAGCCGATATCCAGTGCCAGTTGAAGATGGCGTCCGTTGCGGGAAAGGCAGTCGCGGAATCGGGAGCAAGGGGGGCTTCGCTGACTGAGTAAACGGGGCCGCGACGACAGGTCGACCGCAAGCGGCGTCCGGAGGGTCTCAGATGAAACTATCCTCATCGCAGCAGCGCCGCGCCGTAGCCGCGGCTATCAGCGTTGCGTGCGTCTTGGTCACGCTGTTGACCCACGAGCCATCTGGCCTGTTGGTCGTGATAGCAGTTGTGTGCATCTGCATGGGATGGAAGGCGGGACTGGTAGCTGTGGCTGCCGCCGGCCTGATGTCAGCGGCTATCTTGCTGTCGCCCGAAAACGCTGCGGAAAACGGGCTTGCCCGCTTCGCTACGTTTGTCTTCGTGGCCCTTGGGCTATGGCTCGTGGTTAAGATCTTCAGGACCATCAGCTTTTATGACCGAGTTTACCAGGAGGTCGGGTCGGGTGTCGCCGATACTCCCGGCATCGGTTGGTCCGCCCATCCCGACGGGCGCCTTCGGTTTCTCAATCCCGCAGCCCTCGATTACGTCGGCGTTACGGCCGAAGAAATGCGCGAGATCATGGATGCCGACGATTTTTCCTGGTGGCGCAGATTTGTCCATCCCGACGATGTCGAGACAAGCATGGCGCAATGGCGCCATAGCCTGGAGACGGGCGAGCCGATGATCGAGGAAAAGCGTTTGCGCCGGCTCGATGGGGCCTATCGGTGGTTTCGCGACACGGGTGTTGCCTCTCGCGACGAGCGGGGACGAATCGTCGGCTGGTATGGCCATGCCGAGGACATAGACGACCGACGCAAAGCGGAAGCCGCGCTGCATAGGAGCGAGAGGGAACTCAGGCTGTTGGTCGATACGGTTCCCACTATGATCTGGCTGATGACGCCGGCGGGACTGCCGTACTACTTTAACAAGCGGTTCGTCGATTGGGCAGGCATCGACTCGGCAAAGGAGGAACCTCGAGGCACGCGGCAGTTCGCCTCGCATGTGGAATTGTTCCATCCCGATGACCAAGCGGGCGTCAAGGCCGTGTTCCAGAAGTCATTTGCTCGCGGCGAGCCGCTTCAGCACAAAGGTCGGCTTTGCCGGAAGGATGGCGAATACCGCTGGATCGATTCGCGCTTTGAACCGCTGCGCGACGAAGACGGCACAATCCTTCGCTGGTATGGCGTCAACTTCGATATCGACGACGAGGTCCGCGCCCAGGAATCCCTGCGCCTGGCGGACGAGCGGCTCGCGCGCGCCCTGCGTGCCGCGAGCCTGTCGGAACTGTCGGTCTCCATCGCGCACGAACTCAACCAGCCGCTGCAGGCCGTCGTGGCCAACGCCGGCGCATTCCAGAGATGGCTGAACGCCGATCCGCCAAACTTCCATCACGCCAGCCGGGTCGCCCAGAAGATCATCAGGAACGCCGACGCGGCAGCGCAGGTGATCAGCCGCATCCGCGCACTGTTCAGCAAGACCGAAAGCGAACCGCGCGCGATCGATCTGAACATGGTGATCCGCGAAGTGTGTGACCTCCTGGGTGACAGGCTCGCAGCGACCAGCGTGGAGCTGGATCTTGACCTCGATCCCGCCCTTCCTGCGACAGCTGCCGATCACGTGCAGATGGAGCAGGTCGTCCTCAACCTCGTCCGCAACGGCATAGAAGCAATGCAGGACAGCGGCGTCGACGCGCGAAGCTTGCGGATCGTGTCACGGCATCGGAATGACGGCACAGTCGAGGTCGAAGTGCGAGATCGCGGCCGTGGACTGAGCAATCCGGAACGAATCTTCGACGCGTTCTACACAACCAAGCCGGATGGAATGGGAATGGGCCTGGCCATCTGCCGCTCGATTATCGAGGCACACCGCGGACGGCTTTGGGCGGAAAATGTCGAGACAGGTGGGGCATCCATAATCTTCAGCCTGCCCATCCGTGCCACCGAAGCGAGCAAGATACTGGCCCAACAGTAAGCGCCCGAGCAGGCGCGTCAGAGGTTGATCCTGGGATCGGCTATCGACTGCCCGATTTCTATGAGCGTGTTGACCAGGATGTACAAGATTCCGAAGACGATGGCGACGCCCAGCACCGCCGGGAGATCGGCGCTGGCAAAGGCCTGGACCGTGTAGAGACCCAGACCAGGCCAGCCGAAAACACGCTCGACGATCAGCAAATTTCCGAAGAGAAGCCGGACCTGCAGGCCGAGCATGGACAATGGCGCAGTGGCTGCATTGCGCAAACCGTGGAGCAACAGCACCTTTGTCTCGCTGAGACCCTTGCCACGTGCCGTACGAACATATGGCTGACTCATAACTTCGTGCAGCGCGCCGTTCAGGCTTCGCCCAACCGCGATGCCGATAGGCAGCGCCAATGCAAGCGCTGGCAAGATCATGTGCAGCAGCGCGTCCAGGCTGACGTCAGGCCGGCCGACCAGTATTCCATCGATGAGGTTGAGTCCGGTCGGTCCCGCGAAGTCGCGATAGCCAAGCCTACCCGATCCAGGAAGCCAACCAAGCCGGAACCAGAAAAAGTAGCTGAGAAGCAGGGCCGACAGAAAGATCGGCATGGAGCCCACGCCCACCATGGCGAGCCTCATGCCGCCCGACCCCGGGACCAGGAACTGGAGCACTGCCATGATGAGGGCAAGCGCCACTCCCAGGGCGATCGACGCCAGTCCGAGTTCAAGCGTCGCTGGGAGATATTGCCTTATGTCGTCGGCGACCGGCTGACGGGTCCTAACCGACGTGCCCAGATCGGCATGTGCGAGACGCAATAGAAACCGCCCGTACTGAACGGCGGCCGGGTCGTCCAGTCCGAGCTGCTTGCGCATTGCCTCGACCGTTTCCGGCGGAGCGTTCGGCCCGGCAATGGCCCGCGCTGGATCGGCTGGAATCATGCTTTGCAAGCCGAAGACAATGAAACTCATCATCAGGAGCACAACAATGGCGCCGACGACGCTTTTGGTAAGGTATGCCCGCATCTACGCCCCCCTCAGCGCGGCGCGAATTCCATCGCCCGCAAGGTTGGCCAGAAGGCAGAGGAAAAAGATGATCGCGGCCGGTAGGATCGGTAGCCACCAATGCACAGTGAGACTGTCAAGGGTGCGCGACGTCATCGCTCCGAGCTCAGGCGCCGGTGCAGGCAGTCCAAGACCAAGGAACGACATCAGCGAAAGCGTCATGATCACGTTCGCAAGATCCAGCGACGCCCCGATGAGCAAGGCCGGGACCACTCCCGGCAACAAGTAGCGCAACAGCAGGCGCGGACCGCCTACCCCGGCCATACGCGCGGCCTCAACGTGTGGGCGGGCTTTCAGGCGACGGATTTCATCGCGGGATATGCGCGCGTACCAAGGCCACCAGAAAATGGCGAGCGCGATCATCGTGTTGACGAGCCCGGGGCCAACCGCGGCCACGAAAGCGAGCGCGATCAGTGTCGAAGGGAGGACTATGAACAAGTCGACGATCCGCTCGGCAATGAGGTCGACCTTGCCCCCCATCAGGCCGGAAATCAGTCCGATTAGAGAGCCCACAGTGAGAGTGACACCGATAACTGTAAGCGCTGACAGCCACGTGTACCGAACGCCGAGGATGACGCGCGAGAGCAGGTCGCGGCCGATCTCATCGGTGCCGAACCAATGTCCGGCCGAGGGCGGTAGGTAGGCCGCGGCGACGCGCAGCTGTGGGTCGAACGGCGTGATCCACGGCGCCAGCAAGGCAACAACGGTGACGGCAGGCACGCCGACAATGCCGACGCTTTCAAGCCAACCGGCACGCCGGAAGAAATCGCGCCAGTTGAACTTGGGCCGCGCTGGCAACGTGTCTTGGCTGGGCTTGCCGGTCATCGTCCGCCTCCCGCGGGTAGGCTCGGCATCGCTGCGATGAGCGACCGCGTGTAGGCGTGCTGCGGTGCGGCAATGATGGCATCCGGATCGGCGACCTCAACCAGTTCACCGTCCTTTAGCACTGCTATACGGTCGGCGATGATTCTGGCGGCCGCCAGATCGTGGGTCACGAACAGCATCGCCATGTCGAGCTGTCGCCGAAGGTCACCAAGGAGGTTCAAGGTGGTGGCAGCCAGCGACACGTCCATGGCGCTGATCGGCTCATCGCAGAGCAAAAGACTTGGGGGCACGATTACCGCGCGCGCCAAAACGGCTCGCTGGCACTGCCCGACCGACATCTCGGCCGGCAGGGCGTCCATCAGAACCGGATTGAGGCCGACCAGCTTTATCGCCTCTCCGACTCGACGTCGGCCGTAGTCGCTGTCCAGCGAAACACCACGCAAGCGCTCGCCGATCTGTTCTCCGATCGTGAGCCACGGGGTCAGTGTCGCCACGGGGTCTTGAAACACGACCTGAGGACCAAGCTTGTCGAAGCGCGTAACAATACCGCTCTCGGCGGCCTCGAGCCCGGCGGCTATTCTCAAAAGAGTGGATTTTCCAGCGCCGCTCTCGCCCACCAGGGCCACGCACTCGCCAAGCTTGATCGTAAGGTTGACAGACCTGAGAACGGGCTGCGCTTGGCGCCGTCCCCAAAACGATCGGGTACCTGTCGGATAGGTCTTTCCGACGTTGGACAGCCTCAAGGCGGCGGTTTCCTGAACTGCCACGGACGGCCATGGTTTCGTATCGGCGCGCTGCGCTGAGAGATAACGGGTTTGTTCCTGATGGAGGCAAGCGACTGCGCCACCATGGGCGGAAGCTGCCTCGAGTGGAGGGCGGATTGCCATGCAATCTGGCTGGGCGATCGGGCAACGTGGCGCGTAGGCGCAGGCATTCGCAACATTTATCGAGGGCGTGCGCTCGCTTGGGAGCGTTTGAAGCGGTCGCCTTCGATCAGAGTCCAGATCGAATCGAGCGGCGAGCAAACCTGCGGAATAGGGATGTGCAGCATTTCGTGCAACGTCCTGGATGCGACCCATTTCAACGATGCGTCCGGCGTAGAGAACCAGGACGCGGCTGGCCAGTGAGGCAGCCACGGTCAGATCATGAGTTACGAACAGAATTGCCGTCTGCTGCTCGCGGGTGAGATCGCGCAGCAGATCAAGAATCTGCGCCTGAATGGTCACGTCGAGCGCGGTGGTGGGTTCATCGGCGATGAGCAGCTTCGGTCTTGCCATCATCGCCATGGCAATAAGCACGCGCTGGCGCTGCCCGCCTGACAGGCGATGCGGAAGCGCATCGGCGATGCGGTCGGGGTCAGCCAAGCCGGTTCGGGCGAGCCATTCCCTGATCAATCCCTTGGACCCGCCATTGGATTCTCGCATCTGATGGCGGATTGTCATCGTGGGGTTAAGCGCGCCCATCGGATCTTGCGGGATGGCGCGTACGAGGTGACGGCGAGCCGACCGCCAGGTGCGCCCTCCTGCACCTACAAGCTCGATGCCCGCAAGCCGGATCGAGCCTGCGACCCGCGGCAGGTATTCACGCGGCAGCAGCCCCTGAAGGGCCAGCCCGATGCTTGTCTTGCCGGAACCGCTTTCCCCGACCAGCGCGACGATCTCGCCCGGAAACATGTCGAAACTGATGTTATCGATGACGCGAGAAGGCCGGCCTTCGCGGCTTAGAATGACTGAGAGGTCTTGGATGGCGAGGACCGGCTCGGTCGCGGATGTGGACATTCGGTGCGAGAGCTTGACCATCTGCGGTACGAGCCTGACGTTTGGGAATGGACCGAATGAGCGGAGTTCAGGGTCCCCAGCGAACGGTGGCGAAGTCGATGTTGCCGGGTGGGTTCACTGGACGCAGTCCAAGGTCCTTCAGACCCTTGGCATGGACCACCACATCGTTGACGTTGACAAGCGGGATCACGATCCCCGCATCGAAGTACATATGCCCTGCTCTCTCGTAGAGAGCGTTGCGTTCCTTGATGTCGGTCAGTTGCCCGGCCTGGTTGACGATGGCATCGGCTTTCGGCAGCACCCGGCCAAAAAAATTGAGGGGAGCGTCTTTTGTGAAGAACACCTTGGCTTGGTTCTCCGGATGTGCGGCGTCCGGGCCAGCGATCGTGAGCAGCAGATCGGGGGGCTTCGGATCACCCTTTAACGCATAAGCAGCACCTGAGGGCAGCACGTACGCCGTCGCCTTTACTCCAATCAGCGCGAGTTGCGATATCAAGAGGTCGGCGACGCGGCCGTAGCTCGGGGCAGCGCTATGGAGGCCGATGACCAACTGGACCGGGCCATGTTTGGCGATTGTAGCTTTTGCCGCCTCCATGTCCGTCGGGAACCGGATTGGATTCACCGGGTCGAGCATCACGTTCGGGTAGACCGATTTCGACAGACTTGCAAACTCTCCAAACGCGTCCTTGACCCACAGCGCCGGGTTTATCGCTGTCAACACTGACTTGCGGACCTCCGGGTCGTCGAGCGGCGAATTCGATTTAACGAAGAGATCGTAGGGTATCATGCTCGGGGCGGTGGTGATCTCTAGAGTCCCGGGCAAGCTGGTCAGTTGCGCGAATGGATAGTTGATGGGCACTGCATCGATCGCACCCGCCTGCAATTGAAGTATCTGCTGGCTGATATCGGGCACGACCGAGATCTGGACCTGTTGGAAGAACGGTTTGTCGCCCCAATAGGCGTCATTGCGTTCGAGCACATAGCGCTGTCCGCGTTTGAATTCAGCCAGTTTGAAAGGTCCCGTTCCGACGGCGTGCTCATTGAGCCAAGTCGTTGCGAAATCGCCGCCATCATGCTCGGCGAGTGCCAACGGACTGATGATCTTTGGCCCCCATGGACTGGAAAGGGCATCAAGTAGCGAAGGCTGAGGATGGCCCAGCGTGAGCACAACCGTCCAATCGTCTGACGCCCTCATGTCCTTCACATTGGCGAGGAAGTAACTCAGGATCATTCGATGGTCGCGGCGGCGCTCGAACGACTTTATGACCGCCGCCGCATTGAACGGCGCGCCATCGTGGAACTTGACACCCTCTGCCAAATGGAAGGTGTAGCTCAGCCCATCGTCCGAGATGTCCCAACTCCTGGCAAGCGAGCCAACGATCTTGGTCGAACCGGGCTCGTATTGGACAAGACCTTCGTAGACGCTGTTGATTGCGCTCATCGCGCCGGTCTCAAAGCCGTTGTCGGGATCGAACGTGCCTATATCCGCCACGTAGGGTATGCGAAACACTCCCTCAGCGTAGACCGGAGCTGCCAAAAGCAGCAAACCGACAAGAATCAGCAGCCGCGCACAAAAGCTGCGCTTGCCGGGTTGTTTGGTTGGGTAAGCGTATGTCTGCATGGGCATTTTCAGTTGGGCTCGGTCCTCTCAGGGGCTGCGGCAAGGACGCCCACAATCGATGCAGTCGCCAACGAGACCATTTCAAGTTCTCGTGAAACTCGGAATACGCCGTTTTAGATCTTCGATCGCTACCCTCTCGGGAAACCATGCGGTGTACCGCTCAGACGGTACTACTGCCGGCATGTCGGGGTCTATTGAGACCTCGGCACTGGTTATCCTATGCCTAGGCATAGGATGCTGGCATTCGGGCCGCCCACGCCCATCAATGAGGATTGGCTCGCTAGTTCGGGAGCGGGCTGCGCAATGCACAGGCAACCGTTCCGAGACAACTTCAAGTATCTACGGCCGCGGCTTCATCGATCGTCGATCCGCCATTCCGCCTCTGCCGGCGTCCCGTGCTTGACCCAGTACGCTAGTTCGATGGCACAGTGGTTCGGTTCTACAATCCGCGACATAAGCCGACAGAACCAGCAATCGGGCCGTCGTTCAGCGACGCGAGCGCATAACGTCTGGCCTCGCGGGCCGCCCGACATGCGATTCAATGTGCGCGAAAGGTTGCCAAGGACGGTCATTGCGCGTCCGCGGAAACTGATAACAACGCGCGATCTTATTTTGGGACCGTGACCAGGTTGGCGCTCAGCTGGCACGTCGTTGCGATACCATGTGGCGTCCCAAGGGATCGGCATTACTCGCAAGTCGTCGACGAGGATTGTCAGTTGGTCTTGGCCGCAGCTAGACGGCGCTACTGCATGGCGGGATCCGCCAGCGGAGAAGTGTCCATCCTGATCCATCCTATCCATCCGTGATGAGTCATTGAAAATCCGGGGCTAACCATGGCGACCGTCGAATCGACCCACGCAGTTGGATAGGCGGCGCGGTGGGCGAAGGGGTGATCGAAACTCGTGGTAGCTTGTGAGGAGGATGGACCGATCCGGGCCGCGAACCTATTCTACGGAAGGATCTCTCATGCAATGCCAAGGTTCAGGGAAGGCAGGCCGAGGTGTAAGCCTTGGTGGTGAGTAGACTATGCCTATAGGGGCTTGGCACGTCGCTAGCGACCTTGCCGCAGACCTCGAATAGGACGGGCCGGAGCACACGAGGATCACGGGTGGCAGCACAAGCGTGCCGCCAAGCGGGAAGAATCGAATACGCCCATTAGCAACACAGGGTGATCGCATTTGACCGAGGCAATGGACAGGCTGATTCCCAAGGTCTAGGTCGTTCCACCCTCGCGCATCGGAGCAGGCAGCGTTTCCCATGCCCGGATCAACTCACCGATGGAGTTGGCCTCCATCTTGCGCATCACATTGCCGCGATGCAGCTTGACCGTCACTTCACTGATGCCGAGTTCGAAGGCGATCTGCTTGTTGACCCGCCCGCGCGCGACTTCACGCAAAACCTCTCGCTCTCGCGGCGTCAAGGTCTCGCGGCGTTCGATATTGCGCTTGACGATCACGGCTTCCGCCCGCCGTGAGGCATCCGCCGCAACGCCCGCAATCACGGCGTCAAGCAGCGTTTGATCTCGCACCGGCTTGGTCAGAAAATCCACGGCGCCAGCCTTCATCGCCTGGACACTCATCGGAATATCTCCATGCCCGGTCAGGAAGATCAATGGCTTCGGATTGCCGTTTTCGGCCAGGTGATGTTGCAGGTCGAGACCACTTGCACCCGGCATCCGCACGTCGACGATCAGGCAGCCTGGACTGTCCAGCACATCGGCATCGAGCAATTCGCGGGTCGAAGCAAAGGAGACTGGCCTGAAGCCCGCCGACAGGATCAATTCCGACAATGCCTCCCGAACAGATTCGTCATCATCGACAATAATGACGAGCGGCTCCGCATCACCTTCCCGCTGCACTACCGGCGCCGATCTCCGTAAGAGCGGCTGGTCAACTCTCATGTCCGTCCTCCGTATCATGGTTGCGCAAAGTCTCGCCGACGGCCGCAAGGAGGGCGTGGGCATCGAAGGGCTTCCGGAAGAACCCACTGATCCCCTTTGCGCGGTCCTGATCGGCTATCTCGTGGCGACCCGTAATCAGGAACACCGGCAATCCCGGACGTGCCCTGTTCACCAGGTCGCGAAGTTCAAAGCCATCCATGCCAGGCATCCCGATGTCGGTGATGAGCACGTCCAGACCCGATAGTCCGCTGATCAACAATTGTCGCGCCGATGAGAAGCTGCGGGCCACATAGCCAGCGGACTCAAGGAGTTCCTCCATTGACTCGAGCAGTCTTGGATCGTCGTCCACAACCGCCACAATGGGCTTATGCTTGCTCACGCTCACTCCCCTCCCGTTCGGCGCGAATGGGTTATCGGTATTTCCAGTCGCTCCGCGATACGCACCAGATCGGCCAGGGACGCCGCCATCATCTTCTGCATGACGTTCCTTCTATGGATTTGCAAAGTGACCTCGCTGATCCCCAACTCGGCGGCTGCCTGCTTGTTGAGCAGGCCGCTCACCACCAGCGGCAGCACTTCACGTTCGCGTGGCGTGAGTTCCAGATAGCGCTGCCTCAACACGCCAAGTTCGGCACGTGCCGATCTGATGTCGCGATCGCGCGCGATCGCCACCCGAATTGCGGCCATGAGATCGGAGTCGCTGAAAGGCTTGGTCAAGAAATCCACCGCACCATCCTTGATTGCCCGAACGGATGATGGAATGTCGCCATGCCCGGTTATGAAGACGATCGGCGGATGATCCCTTTCCGCGATCTGCTTCTGTAGATCGAGCCCGTTGATATCCGGCAACTCGACATCGAGGATGAGGCAGGCTGGGACGTTTGGCTTGTCCGCGCTGACATAGTCCCCAGCCGATCCAAACGCGACGGCATGCAGTCCGTGCGAGGCAAGCAACTCGCTGAGAGCCTCCCGAACGCGTTCATCGTCATCTACGACGAAGACAATATGATCATCTGTCGTCATGGCGCGGACCTCCCTTCGGGGGATTGTTGGCGCTTCGTACAGCACTTGCTCTCAGCAGTTGAATCTGGGCTGATGGACTCACCTAACTAACCTAGTCCCGCTACGCCCGCGCCGCATCTCATGGAAATCCATGCATTGTGTTGCGATCTTGCCGGCGGTTCCTTTTGAGCAAATAACTTCCTCGCGTAAGACAGCTTCGCATCAGGGCGAAACGGGTGGCTCAAAGAGTTGCAAACGCAGTGCGCAATTGACCGCCAAAACGTCATGACGCCGTGTTCGTTTCTACCGGCAATGTGAAGATAAACTTCGCTCCTCGCGGTTCGTTCGTCTCTGCCCACAATCGTCCGCCATGGGACTCGACAATCGAACGGCAGATCGCAAGGCCCATGCCCATACCCTGTTCCTTCGTCGTGAAGAACGGCTGGAAAATCTTGTCAGGAAACTCGACACCTGGCCCATGGTCGCTGACCTCGGTCTGGACCACATCTTCCCTCCGACGCACTCGCATCCGAAGAACTCTCTCATTCGCAACGGTATCCATCGCGTCCATGCCGTTACGTATGAGATTGACCAGGACCTGCTGGATCTGGACACGTCCGAGCGCAACAGGCGGAAGATTGCTTTCAACATCGATGCTCATGCTGATCCGGCGCCGCGTCGCCTCCTCGGCCATAAGGTCACGCGCTTCAGCAATGACATCGGAAAGTTTCGCTGTGGTCCCTGTTCCAACGGATTGCCGGAACAAGGCGCGGATGTGGCTGACGACATCGGCAGCGGCGTTGGCGTCGCGAATGACGCGCTCCACGGTTTTCAGTGCACGCTCGAGATTTGGCGGTTCGGCCTTAAGCCAGCGCTGGCAGGCGTGCGAATTCGCCACGACAGCCGCCAGGGGCTGGTTGACCTCGTGCGCAATCGAAGCGCAGAGCTCGGCCAGACTGGCCGCCTGACTCTGACGTGCGAGATTTTCCTGAGCCAGCCGCAGTTGTTCCTGCATCCGAACCTCGCCATCGATGTCCAGGCAGATCACATTCCATTGCACTATGGCGCCTTCGGCGTTGCGCATCGGCGCGGCGCGCGTCTCGACCCAGCGATATTCACCGTCGAAGCGCCGCAGGCGATGCCTTCGCGCATAAGGTTCCCCGGTGGCGAGCGAACGAGCGTATTGTTCTTTTACCCCGGCGACGTCGTCAGGATGAACACCGGCTTCGAGAGTACCCGTCAAACGCGACTTTCCCGTCCCATCCAAAGCTTCAAGCTCATATCCGAGAAATTCTCGAAGCTGCTTGCTGCGATAAACCGGCTCGCCATCCGGCGCCGCGCAATCGATCATCGCCGGCAGCGTTTCGACCAGATGCCAGAGGAAGCGCTCCCGCTCGCGCAGTGCCTCCTGCGCGTGCATCTGATCGTCGATGTCGATGGAAACCTGGTACCATTGCACGATCGTTCCGTCGCGATCGCGCAGAGGCTCGCAACGCCCCTCCATCCAACGATAATTGCCGTCCTTCCAGCGCCGCCGATAACGCATGATGAACGGGTCCCCAGTTTCGAGGCAATTGAGCGACGTGCGCAGTACCTCTGGTGCATCATCGGGATGTATCAGCATCTGCGCCACCCTGGCGCGATCTTCGAAGTTCGCGCCGGTAAGACCGAGTTCCTCCAGAGATCGTTTGTTGAGGTAGGCCAGCCTTCCGTCGGGCGTCCAGCTCCAGACGTGGACCGGCATGGCGTCGACAAGCTGCTGAAGCTCACGCTCGCGGTGCCGCAATGCCGCTTCCGCACGCTTAAGCTCGGTCAAATCGAGAATGTAGGCGACCCCTTGCTTGGACTGCCCTTCGAAGAATGCGCCCCCGATTAGGACGGGCACCCGGCTGCCGTCCTTCCTGAAATATTCTTTTTCCCGGGCTTGCATCTTGCCCGTTGTCATAAGCTCTTCAGCTTCCTCGCGGGCGTGCACGGCTTGCCATTCCGGAGGCGTCATCGCGAGCCAATCGAGCCCAGCCTTCAGCTCGTCGCGATCGTACTGGACCATGCGCAGAAACGCGTCATTGGCGTCTATGAGCGTTCCGTCCAGGTCCCAAATGACGATCCCTATGATATCCGAATCGACCAGCCGCCGGATCCTGGCTTCTCGTTCCTCGATCTCGCGCTGAAGGCGCATCTGGTCGTCTATGTCGTGCGAGAGCCCGAACCACTGGACAATACGACCGCTCTCGTCCCGCATCGGCTCCGCGCGGCCCGACATCCACCTGTAAATGCCGTCGGCGCCGCGTAGCCGATATCGCATGGCGAAACTTTCGCCGGTGACGAGGCTCTGATGAAGGGTCTCCCTGAACTGCGGCGCGTCATCTGGATGAACGGTCTCGACCACGACCTGCAGCCGACTCATGCCCGGCCTGTCCGTATCCGCAACCTTCATGCCGAGGAAATCGACCATCTGCTTGTTGAAGAATACCGGCTCGCCGTCTGGGCTCAGCCGCCAAACGTGACCCGGGACCATGGCCACGAGTTGTGAAAGCTCGCGCTCGCTATCGCGCAATGCCTGCTGCGCGCGCATTTCGTCGTCGATGTCGAGAGAAACGCCGTACCATTGCGCTATCGCTCCATCTTGGTCGCGGCGCGGCCCCACCCTGCACTCGGCCCAGCGATAGGTGCCGTCTTTCTCACGCCAGCGAAATCGCATGGCGGACGTGCCGCCGGATTCAAAACAGCTCTGCATCGTGCGCTCTACCTGAGGAGCATCCTCCGGATGAACCAGCTCCTTCAGCAAATTCTCGATGCGCGATTTGTCGATCGTGTCAAAGGCCGGGATTACCGAGCGGAAATGGTCCTGGTATCGCTTGTTGAAATAAACAATCCCGCCCGCCGGCGTTGCGCTCCAGATGCGGACCGGCACGGCGTCGACCATCTCCTGGAGCTGTCGCTCGCTTCGTCGGAGCGCCTCTTCGGCGTGCACCTGATCGTCTATGTCATGGCACAAACCGTACCATTGGACGATGCGCCCGCGCTCGTCTCGCCGGGGGTCGGCCCGGCTCGACATCCAGTGGTAGACGCCGTCGGCGCGACGCAGGCGATATCGCATCGCGAAGCTCTCGCCAGTATCCAGGCAACGATGGAGTGAGTCACCGAACGCTGCTGCATCATCCGGATGGACAGTCTCTATCACGGCCTCGAGCCTGCTCACCCCAGGCCTGCCTAGATCGGCGATGTTCAGTCCGAGGAAATCGACCATTCGCTTATTGAAGAAAGTCGGCTCACCTTCGGGCGTCAGTCGCCAAACATGGCTTGGGACCATGTCCACGAGCAAGGAGAGTTCTCGCTCGCGGTCGCGCAGCGCCTCCACACTTTGACGCAATGTGAGCAGCGCCGACTGGTGCTGGCGGGATATGGCGGCCACGATAAGGGCTGAAAATGCCGAGATTCCCAAGAAAAGCTGCAGCGTGATCTGGTGGTGCTTGAGGGCCCCAGGATCGCCGGCAAATTCGCCGGCGCCGATCACCGTGAATACTGCGGTGATCAAGGCAAGGAGGGTCAAGGCGATTGCAGCGCCCTTGAACTCAAAGCGCACCGCCACCCAGAGCAGAGGCGGCATGATGATGTAGGCGAAAGGCACGAGACCGCTCAAGGAAAGTGCGGCGGTCCCCAGAAAGATCAAACCCAGGACGCAAACCTCTATCCATCGCGCGATCGAAAGGTGAGGCCTGCCTCGCCAGTTCTGGAACACAACCAGCCCAAGCGGCGCCACGATCAAGACCCCGGTGGCGTCGCCGATCCACCATAGGGGCCAGGCGCCCGTGAAGGTCTGCGATTGCATGGCAAACCAAGCAAGTGTGGCGCTACCCACCGTCGCGCTTACGACCGGCGCAAATCCAGCGGCAAGCGCGACGAATGCGAGAACTTCCTGCAAGGTCTCCAATTGTCCTGGTCGCTTGCTGATCCGGTTCACGAGCCATGCCCCGGCTGTCGCCTCAAGAGCGTTGCCGACATAAATCAGCAAGGCGGCGGGCCACGGACTTTGGAACCAAACCAAATTGCTGAACATTTCAGCGAGACAGCCAGCCACCACCCACCATGGCCAGCTTCTTTTGGGCGCGAGGACGAGCGTGGCGATGAACAGCCCGCTCGGAGGCCAAAGCGAAATGCCCGTTCCAGGTACGATTGCTAGCAGCTGAGCAAATCCGCAGCCCAAAACGTAAGCTGCAAAAAAACCGCCCAAATGCAAGAATTTTGGACGGTGCAACCAGACGCGCATCATCGGCTTCTCCTGCCTGACAAGACGGCATGAGGACCGTCAGCGCTTGGCGCGGCACCTATCTGGACTCGCGAATCCACGTCGCACCCTAGTGCCGCAATGCCAAAGGCGCATCCTATGGAAATCCATGCATTGCGCCTACTGGAGTTGAGACTCGAACCCGCGAATTGCCCTCTGATGCGTTCTCGCCGAGAAGAGCGCGAATTCCCATACCTTACCGCCATTATCGCAGACTGGATCCAAGGAGTGAACGGACAGTCTGCGCGTGTCCGCAGAGCCTCCCGGCATCAGTCCGTCTTGTCGGTCATAGGCGTTCAGTGGGCGCCGCCGGCTGTTATCTGGCCTGGCTTTTTCAGCAGCAGGACTGCCGCCAACGCGATTGTCAAGCCAACGCCAAGCAGGAAGAAGGTGTCGTTGAAGGCCATGACGAAGGCCTGCTGGCGGACCCTCAGCGCGATCGCAACTATCGCTTTTTGCGCGGCAACCGCCTGGTCGTTGATGCCGTGCGCGAGGAAGTAGGCGGCGAGCCGCGCAATGCGGACCCGGGTCGCCTCCTCAAACAGCGACACGGGTTGTACCAGGACGTTCGAATGGTACTGCTCACGCTTGGTGAGAAAGGTTTGCAGCAGCGCGATGCCGACGGCGCCGCCGAGATTGCGGGTCATGTTGAACAGTGCAGAGGCTGAGCCGGCATTCTCGTTCTCGATGCCTGAGGTGGCGATCGCCGAAAGCGGTGCCAGTATAAGCGCCTGGCCGATGGCGCGAACAATGTTCGGAAAGAACAGCTGGTCGCTGGCATATGCTGCGCTCATGTAAATGTTCATGAAGTTGGAGGCGGCAAACAGCGCAAAGCCGATCGCGATGACCAGACGGATGTCGAAGCGCTGCATGAGGCCAGGTACAAGCGGGATCAGGAGGAGCTGCGGCAAGCCGGTCCAGGCAAGCACCATGCCGATCTGCTCGGCATTATAGCCCTGAATGCGGGCGAGATAGACAGGAACGATGAAGACCGAGCCGTACAGCGCGATGCCGAGCAGGAAATTCGCGAGGACGCCGAAGCCGAAGTTGCGGCGGAGCAGGAGTCTGAGGTTCAGGAGCGGATGGCTCGATGTCAACTCGATCCAGACGAACAGCGTCAGCGAGACGACTGCGAAGATTGCCAGCCGCACGATAAAGAGCGAGCCGAACCAGTCGTCCTTGTTACCCTCCTCCAGAACGGTCTGCAGCGCCGCGAGCCCAAGAGCCATAGTGATGATGCCCGGCCAGTCGCCTTTGCCGAGCAGGCCAAGCTGCATCGGTTGGCGGTCGAGCGAGAACCACAGCATGCCGATCATGAGTGTGCCGGGCACCAGGTTCACGTAAAAGATATACTGCCAGCCCCAGTTCTCGGTGAGATAGCCGCCGATGGTCGGGCCAATCGCCGGCGCGAAGGTCGCGGACAGTGCGAACAGCGCCAGGCCGATCGGCTGCTTTGCTTTCGGCAGCAATGTGATGACGATGGTGAAAGCGAGCGGGATGAGCACGCCGCCGGTGAAACCCTGGACCGCCCTTAGAACGATCATCTGACCTAGGTTGGCGGCGAAGGCGCAAGCGACCGAGAACGCGAGGAACAGCACCGCATTGGTGATCAGATAGCTGCGTAGCGAGAAGACCTGGGACAGCCAGCCGGTAAGAGGGATGACCACGATCTCGGCAATGAGGTAAGACGTCGAGATCCAGCCGCCGTCGTCGATGCCGGCCCCGATCGCCCCCTGGATATCGGCCAGCGAAGCGTTGACGATCTGGATGTTGAGCACGGCCATAAATGCGCCGAGTGCAGAGCCGACCACCGCCAGCCAGACCCGCGCCGAATTGGCTGTGCCAGCCGTACCAGCGGCGTGCAAGGCGCGGGTTGAAGTTGGGAGCGAAGATACGGCGGTGGTCATGATTGCGGCTCCTCAAGGGCGCGGATGGCCTTCACAGCCCGTGTCGATCCTCGCGAACAATGGCGGAAAGGCTGTGGCTTCGGACCGGTCGGACTTAGCGTTTCCGACAAGCCCGGCTTGATTTCACGCCCGGCGCTTTTCTACCGGATGCCGTCCTCAGCAGCCGCCATGTTCACGGCGAATTTGTCGACTTGGGCGAACTTGCCTGCTTCAGCCAGCACGGTCGCCTTGGTGTCGATGGTCGGCTCGACGGACATGCCGGGCCTGAGCAGCCCGCCGAGCTTGTGATTGTCGATAGCGATCCTCACCGGGATACGCTGCACGATTTTGGTGAAGTTGCCGGTAGCGTTGTCGGGCGGCAGCAGCGCGAATTCCAGGCCGCTCGCCGGCGACAGGCTGTCAACGTGCCCCTTCAACTCGACGCCCGGGAAGCCGTCGACGATGAGACTCACCGGCTGACCATCACGCACATGGGCGAGCTGCGTTTCTTTAAAGTTGGCGACGACGTAGATGGCGTCCATCGGCACAACGGCCATCAGTTGCGTGCCCGATCCCACATACTGTCCGACCCTGAGCGTGCGCGCTCCGACCGTGCCGTCGACGGGCGCCGTGATTGTAGCGTAGGAAAGGTTCAGGCGGGCCTGCTCGGCGGCTGCCGCGGCACGGTCCTCCTGGGCCACGGTACTGTCGCGCTCGGTGGCGAGCACGTTGATCTTGGCCTGCGCCGCGGCCACGGAAGCCTCGTCACGCCGCAGCCCAGCGACGAGCTGGTCGGCTTGGGCGCGGCTTGCTTCGGCCTTCTGGGCAGTGCCAGTGCCACTCTCTGCCAATGTCGTATAGCGGTCGGCGTCAGCGCTCGCGAACGTCAGCGAGGCCTGCGTAGCGGCGACCGTCGCCTTTGCTTGCTCGATCAGCGAATGCTGGAGTGCAATTTGTGCGTCGAGGTTCCGGACGGCCGCCTCAGCCGCCTTGACCTCGGCATCCGCCTGGGCGAGTGCGGCACGGAAATCGCGGTCGTCAATTCGGGCGAGGACTTGCCCTGTCTCGACCGTCTGGTTGTCGTGCACTAGCACGGCGGCTATGTAGCCCGAAATCTTCGGCGCCACAGTCGTGTAGTCGGCTTTCAAATAGGCGTCGTCGGTCGACTCGAGGTACTGACCCGTGGTCCAATAACCGTGCCCCCAATAACCGCCTGCGATCATGCCGGCCAAAAGCGCGGTCGCTAGAGCCACGCGCTTGGAGCGGCGCTTGGTCGCCGGCGCAGTGACGCCATCGGGAGTGCCGGCCACGTGAGCCTGAAAGGGGCCTTGCTGTTCCGCCGAAGGCTGCTCCGGCTGCCCGATAGGGGCTACCGGTTGCTGCTGCGGTACGTCCGCCTCGGTTGCCTTGCCGAAGTTCGTGGTTGCGGGCATCTCGGACATGTCGTTCCTCCTGGCGTGCAGAACAGAATGCCGGGACCCGTCGTGTGAGCCTATTCTACGGGAGTATCTGTGCCCCCATGCAAAGGTGCAGGATGCATGCTCCCGCAAGCGTGGAGATCGAAGCGCGACAAATCAAGTTCCGCTGGCCTCGGCGGTGCCTGGATTCACCGTGCTTGCGGCTGCAAGCGGCCCGTGATGGCAGGCGAAGGCCGAGTAGCCACCTCGGCTGGTCTCGTTAAAGCAGCACGCAAGCAACTGCCTCGAGTGGTTCCATCAAATGCGCGACACTCACGCCGGAATTGAGGAGCCGGACAGGTAAGACGCTCGCCTGCCTCTTCGTTGGCTGCAGAGAGAAACCGGAAAAACCCCTGCATTCGTCATCCCTGTCTCGTCCGGTTGACACGGCTCGTAAGACATTTGGAAGCAAACTGACAAAAAGGCATCTGTTCCAACGGACAGGATCCGCAAGCCAAACCGCTAGCGGTCTTTGCAGAATGAACTGACAGCGCCGGAGGCGGTCATGACAGCGTCCTTCCATAGCCAGCGCGATCGCGAGGAAAAACGCGCTGACCGAGCATGCCTTACAATGAATGAGAACAGGATGCTTGGGCCGAAGCGAAGCAAAACGCAGACCGTCAAAGCGCTCATTGGTGATGTCGTGCATCGAACAGGATCGGCTCGGCGCGGGTCCAATAAATTTCTAGATATTCGTGATGCTGTTGCGGGGCCAGGAGCTTCGATGTTCACGCGCCCGCCCCCGCCGCACCGCGCAGCGAACCGCCAGCAGTGCCCGGGGAGCGTATCAGGTGCATGCGCGAAGGCTATCGGAACAAGTCGCCTACTCTTGCTTGCTCCTAACCGAATATCCCGTCACAGAGATTTGGCTAGCGATATCCAACGCCGGTAACGTAGTTGAAGAGCATTTGCTCCTCGATCTCTTCCTCGCGGAAAAGAGCTTTCATCGCATCGCGTATGTCCAACATGCCGATAGGCTTTGCGTCGACGTCGAGTACCGGGACGTTTTGCAGGCTTCGCGAAGCCATGGTCTGGTACACGGTGTGGAGATCATCCTGTGGACCGCATGAAACGATTGGGCTGGTCATGAGGGCCGACGCCGGCGGCGCTGGCGATCTCTGACTGGTGAGATGGCGGATGAGGTCGGATTTGCTGAGCACGCCCGCCGCCGCTCCATTGTCATCGCATACAACGACAAGGCCAATGCCCGGCTGCGAAAGCGACAGCGCGGCGGCTTGCACCGCCGCGTTGGCGTCGATCACCATCAGGCGAGCCTTCGTCGTCGCGTTGAGTTGTTCGATTTGCATCAAAGTCCTCCGGAAGATCGCCCTTCCCTATGTCGACCTCACTTTTCGACTGTGGTCAGGTTGGTGTCGTTCGTATCGACGACGAATACGGCAAGCATGCGCGCAGGCTCCGTCTTGCTGGCATTCTCCTCGAAGGTGTGGTGATCGCCCGGAAATTCAGAAAAATTTTCGCCGGCGCGATATGTCTTCACCGGACCGTGGTTGACCTGAGTATTGATCGCTCCCTCCAGCACGGTGGCATAGATGAAAGCCGATTTTGCGTGGGTATGCGCTTGGGAACTTCCGCCCGGCGCATATTCGACGAGCACGCCCTTGATGCTCTTACCCGGAACGTTGGGCAGAGGCTGGTCGTAGACCAGCGTGGCTTTGGGCCCGTGCGAATCGTCGGCCAGGGCGCCGGTTGCGGAGATGGCTGCGACAGCAGCGATTAAGAGGGTCGTTCTGATCATTGTCTTGGCTCCTGTTTGTGAGGGGGGATCGCCGGCCGATGGGAGGGCCGGCCGGCGATCAGGCTCTCGCTGGGGGGACGCGGCGCGAGCCTATGACCTGATGAAAGCGAGCAGGTCGGGATTCACGGTGTCGGCATGGGTCGTGCACATCCCGTGCGGGAAGTTCTCGTAGACCTTGAGTGTCCCGCTCTTGAGGAGCTTCGCGGACAACAGCGCCGAGTCATTGATCGGAACGATCTGGTCGTCGTCGCCGTGCATCACGAGCGCAGGCACGTCGATGGCCTTGAGGTCTTCGGTGAAGTCGGTCTCCGAAAAGGCCTTGATACCGTCATACTGCGCCTTGGCGCCGCCCATCATCGCCTGCCGCCACCAGTTTTCGATGACACCGGGAATTGGTTTCGCGTCCCGGTTGAACCCGTAAAAGGGGCCGCTCGCGAAATCGAGATAGAACTGCGCCCGATCGCTGGCGAGCGCTTTGCGCAGGCCGTCAAAGACCTCGATTGGCAGGCCGCCGGGATTGGTGGCCGTCTTCACCACGATCGGAGGCACGGCACCGATCAGCACGAGTTTCGCCACACGGCCACGGCGCTGACCATGCCGGGCGACATAGTGAGCGGCTTCGCCGCCGCCGGTGGAGTGACCGACATGGACCGCATTTCTCAGGTCGAGATGCTCGACCACGGCGTCGGCATCGGCGGCGTAGTGATCCATGTCGTGACCATCGCTCACCTGCGCCGAGCGGCCATGGCCGCGCCGATCATGGGCGATGACACGGTAGCCCTTGTCGAGAAAATAGAGCATCTGTGCATCCCAATCGTCGCCGCTCAGAGGCCACCCGTGATGGAAGACGATCGGCTGGGCATCCTTGGAGCCCCAATCCTTGTAGAAAATTTCTGTACCGTCACTGGTCGTGATCATGCCCATGCCTTCTGCTCCTTTGCGTGAAAGATTTTGGTGATCCGCCTGGGCGGGTGTTGTTGGAACCAGACTGACCACGGCCGCGGCAGCGAAGGCGCCCAACAAGACATCTCGGCGTGATACGCCAAGATCCGTATCGTGTTCGACTTCGCCGCCATCACGGGATCGATGCTGGCGCTCACTGCGCAGTACGAGTTTGCCGTCGCTTCTCCGGCCTCGCATGACGGTCGTTCTATCGGCCTTCGCCATATATCGACCTTCAGTCAGTGTCTCGATGTAGTGTATCGCCTCCCAGTTATCGATCCACGGTCCAGCTACGTATATCTCGTCTTTGTAGACGTAAAAGCCAACGTAACCGTTGCCGTCCGCTTGTTCTACCACACGGTATACCATTTCTGTTTTTCCCACGCATCTTGCCTGCTATTTACGTAACTTAACGGGCAGGGAGTTCAATTTTCGTCCACACTCACTATATTTTAAGCCTGGATTTGGGAACAGCGTCGAGTGACACGCACAGGCCGCACCTCAGTGACGCTGCACAGAGGCGTGGCTGAACCAGTCTTCGAAGCGTGTATTGCCGAGCCGCGGGTGGTTGCTTGGCACCAGCGAGCGGTCGTCCAAAAGTGTGCCGAAATACTGCGCGTGGGGATCTGCGGTTACCTTGCGCGGATCGTTCGTTGCCTTTAGGAACCGTTCGACCAGATCGCTCATGCGGACCGGCTCGGGGCCTCCGATCTCGACAACGCCGTTGATCGGCGGCGAGAGCGCGACATCGGTCATGATGTCCGCGACGTCGTCAGATGCGATGGGCTGAAAATAGGCGCTCGGAACAGTGGTGGTGTCGCCGACCGTTCCCGACTGGGCGATGCCGCCCAGAAACTCGAAAAACTGCGTCGAGTGGACGATGGTGTAGGGGATGCCAGAGTTTCGGACGAGCTTTTCCTGAGCCATCTTGGCGCGCATGTAGCCGCTGTCAGGCAAACGCTCGGCGCCGACGATCGAAAGGGCGATGTGGTGCTTCACGCCGGCCGTTTTTTCTGCTGCGAGCAAGTTCCGGCCTGAGGTCTCGAAGAACTCCAGAACGGCCTTGTCCTCGAAGGATGGCGAGTTCGCCAGGTCGATGACGACCTGCGCTCCCGCAAGTGCCGTGGAGAGGCCCTCGCCGGTGATCGTGTTGACGCCGCCGTTCGGTGACGCTGCCAACACGTCATGGCCCTTCTTACGCAGCCTCTCGACTGTCTTCGAGCCGATCAGTCCGGTGCCACCGATAACAACGATCTTCATAACGAACTCCTTGTTTGTAGTTCAGGGGTTGATTCGTCTGATCGAGCCAAGGTCCCGGCGCATCAGCTGTCTTCACTGCAGACAATGCATCGGCGCGGCATGCGCGGACTATTGAGCGGAAGCATCTGTCATGCGATGCGAAGGTCTAGGGTAAGCGCATCCGCAGTGTGGGCATCCTAATCAGGAAGGAGACAGTGACTTGCGTTCTGACAAGGGTCGATGCCGTTGAGGAGCATGCAGCAGCGAGGGCGGTGGAAGGGCCGCTTTCGGCCAGTGGCACAACTGAACTCTTCGACCGAGAAGGGCGCAAAGCGGTCATGTGTGCTTCTGCTGAAGAGAGCCCGACCCAAAGCGGATACCGAAATCTCATGCGAACCTCGCGGCGAAAGCAAACTCACAGGCAACGGGTGCGAATGGCCCTGTCAATCATGGTGGAAGACCTCCACCATGCGTGCCCACCACTCGCCTTCGCCGCGAGTCTTCGAGCGTGTTGCGGAGTGAAGTTGCCAAATGTTCACGCATGCATTGCGCTGCATGCGGGGCGTCTCCGGTCTGCATCGCTTCCAGGATCAGCCGGTGCTGGCGGATCGTCACCGCACCCAGACCGGGTTCGGGTACTGGCGAGATGCCGGCCGCGATCCATCTGCGCCTTGGAAATGTCGACGGCGCGACCCTTAGCCGACACCCTCCAGATTGACCGGCGCTGCAACCTCCTCGATGGTCTCCCACCGCCGCGACCGGGCGGACCGCAGCACCGCGTCCACCACGGCGTCGGCCGCAAGGCCGTCTCGAAAGTTGGGCGCAACCTTCTCTCCAGTGCGAAGGCCGCGAAGGAAGTCGGCGACCTGATGTACGAATGTGTGGTCGTAGCCGATCTGGAGGCCCGGCACCCACCAGGCCTTCATGTATGGATGGTCGCTGTCGGACACGTGAATCGTGCGCCAGCCGCGAAGGGCGCCTTCGTCATGGTGGCTGAAGTACTGAAGCCGGTGGAGGTCGTGCAAATCCCATGCGATCGAGCCGTGTTCGCCGTTCACTTCCAGCGTAAAAAGCGCCTTGTGGCCGCGCGCGAAGCGGGTCGCCTCGAAACTTGCGAGCGAGCCGTTGGCAAACCGGGCAAGGAAAAGGCCGGCGTCCTCCGCCGTGACGGCTTCACGCTTGCCGCTCAGCGCGTGCATGCGTTCACGGATGAAAACCTCGGTCATGCCGCACACCTCGGCAAACGGCCCGATGAGCCAAAGTGCCGCATCGATACAGTGGGCAAGCAGATCGCCCGTGACGCCGCTCCCTGAGCGGCTGGCGTCGAGCCGCCACGTACCCGGCCCCCCTTGTGGCAGATCCGCCGACATGGTCCAGTCCTGCAGGAACTTGAAGCGACTGTGGAAGATCTGGCCGAGCCGCCCTTCCTCGACCATCTGCTTGGCCAGCGCCAGCGCGGGCACCCGCCGGTAATTATACCAGACCATATTGGCGACGCCCGCACGCTCCACCACCTCGACCATGCGCCGCGCCTCGGCGAGCGTCGTTCCGAGCGGTTTTTCGCACGCCACCATCTTGCCGGCTTTCGCGGCGGCCATCGCTATTTCGCCATGGGTGTCATTCGGACTGGCGATGTCGATAAGATCTATGTCGTCGCGCTCGACCAGTTTGCGCCAATCGGTTTCATGCGAGCCGAAACCCCATTGGGCGGCAAAATCCCGGGCCTTGGCTTCGTCGCGCGAGCAGACCGCCACCAATTCCGCGCCCGCTTCCTCGGGAAAAAAGCGCCGCACCTGATGATAGGCATTAGAATGGGTACGGCCCATGAAGCCGGTGCCCACGAGCCCAACCCTCAAGCCCCGGGTTGACGGCACGTCATTCTCCCAAAACTCCCACAGCCACTATCTTGACGCCTGGCGAAAGAGTGTCAATCGAAATTGGTTTGGCTGGATCCGAAAAGCCAGCGCGGCCTAGCCGACCGCAGGAGGTCGGCTGTGTCAATTATTCCGGTCGGGAATTTTGATAGAGGCCCTGGCCTCCCGATATGAAGCCGGGGCCGTCGTAGCCCGACACGCAGAACACATGGCCTATAAGAAAGCGGCAGGCTGGCGAGCGTCAAGGATTCTCGGGCTGCCACGCCAGGGCAAGATGAACATTTAAGTGTGCGCTGCTCTTTGGGCGTCATGCAACAGTCGCTCGAGCCGAACTATCGTATCACGAACTAAATCATGAGCGCGGCTGCTCTCGGCAAGGCACATGGCCGCCTCGCATTCGCTTAGCACGGCGACAGCCTGCTGAATCTCGCGCTTTAGATCATCAGTCTTTTCGCTCATCGGCGATCATAACCCCGCCAGCTCGGATCCGCAAATTGTTCACGATTGAGGTGCCCCTCCGTTCGTTATCGTTGTCCGACCGCAAGTCCGGTCTGATCTTCCATAGTGCCGAAATCCGGCGCTTGGTGACTGTCTCGTTGTTCGCTGTCGCGCTTGTTGAACGGGCTACTGCTGCGAGCATCGGCGTAACTTGAGAAGCTGGCGGCTGCCGGCGCTGAGGAGGTCTTCGGCGAGAAGCGGTCCGGCTTAGACGAAACGCGAGCCGAGCTGGAGAAGGCGCTTGAGTTTGCCCATGAGGGTGACGTTTTCGTCGTGACGAAGGTGGATCGGCTGGCGAGATCGGCTGCGCGCCTCTACCAGATCGTCAAAGACGCTCGACAAGAAGGGTGTGGGTTTCAAGGTGCTGGATGATGCCTCGTTGGACACGACCACGCGGAGAGGCAAGCTGGTGCGGCGGACATCAAATCGGGTCGTTCGTTCCAGATTGCTTCGTGAATCGCGCACCGGCACGAGGTCAATCGGATTTGATCTACTTCTAATACCGCGTTCAGTGGCGCACCGCCGACTTCAAGGCCTGTGTTCAGTCGGGTCCATGTTGTCCGACGCGGCCCCCTGCCCTAAGCGCAGGTTAGCGCCTTGCATTCGCAGACCGACGAAGTCGGCCGCCACCGTTTTGTAACGCCTACAGTCCGCCTGGACGACGGACCGCCCGGGACGTTCAAGTGGCAGGCTCCCAGCGATTTCCCTCAAGTCCTCAAGTACCGAAGCAATATGCGGCCATGGAAAGTCGGTGGGATCGTCGATGTCGCGATCTGCACCAGCGATGATTTCGAGCTTCGCGACAACGCCAAGAAGCGACCGCGCCCGTAGGTGTGGGATTTTGTCCTGAAGCTTCAAAGCCGCAGTTGTCGCCTCGACCTCCGCCTGGCAGGCGATCGAATATTCTACCTGCTTATCCATCGCTTCCGAGCCTACAGCATCGAGAAACCGCCTCTCTAGACGCTGTTGAAGTCGGCAAAGAACCTGGGACACGCGCTGCGCCCGCGACCAGTCTCGCAGTAGTAGAATTGCGGGGTCTGCATGCGGCAACCGGTCCAACGGGTTGGCAGTCTTGCCATTCGTGACGGGAGGCATAGTCGTGCTATGGTCGGAATCAGCCATGATCCGAGCTCCGTAAAGCCTAGGCGTGGTCAGACCGTTGGAGGCGGACACACCACTTCCAACTGTCGCTTCCTAAAACAAGCATATTTGCACTTTTTGTGCAACAGGGCATTTGGACAATGAAGGTAAGTGCGGCCCAAGTTCGCGCGGCCCGTGGGCTTCTCGACATTTCTCAGCAGGAATTGGCGGATCTATCCAAGGTAAGTGTCAGGACAATCGTGCAGTTCGAACGTGGTTCAAAACCCGCATCTGACTCAATCCTGCAAGTGCTGAAGCTGTCACTCGAAGCAGCCGGAATAGAATTCATTCCAGAGAATGGCGGCGGCCCTGGCGTGCGTTTATCACGCAATCAGTGATGTTCTGTTCGCCATGCGACGGGATTTTCGATCCATTGATTTACTTCTGATTCCCGCCAGCCCGCCCCGTTGATGCTGATCTTGATCTGGGCCGGGAAAGTCCCTTCAGTGATCTTGCGATAGATGGTCGAGCGGGAGAGGCCGGTCCGCGCGAGGACCGTCCTAAGGCGTATGATACGATCCGGTTCGGACATGGCTTGCCTGCACCTCACTGGTTCTCGCTGATGTCTGCTGGGACAGACAGGACGAACCCATGCGGTAGGCAATCAGGTTTGTCGCCTCAGCCGGCTGCGGAGTGGAAACGGCGGCAAATCGGAGGGTGTCAGAGCCCAAGGCCCCGCCCCTTGCCGATGCCATGGCTGAACGCCAGTTCCGCACCAAGGCGCCGGCCGGAATCGAAGTTGATGCCAAGCTCGCGCTTACGGTTTGCAAGCAGGGATTCAAGTTGAGGGTCGCGTTGAAGGCTCTTGGCCATATCGGACATGGCCAAGCGCGTGGACTTGTAGCCGGACATGTCGCCGGCCTGATATTGCTCCCGTCCCGTCCGGTCGAGCTTTTGCCAACGTTCCACGAAACGGTCAGCGCGGCGGCCAGGATCGATGTCCATCCCGGTGCGGATTTCCGTCTCAAGCTGAAGAGCAAGCACGATGCGGTTGACCCGACCAGCGCCCGCCTCGCGGACAAGTTCGGGATCTTTCACATAAGCCGCTTCCGCATCGCGCCAGCCAAAGGGCCGCACCTTCTCGAAAGCGTTACGGGCATTCCTCAACTCGCGCATCTGGTCGGGACTTCCCTGCCCGTCCGCATTCGCGTTGTGCGACATCGCGTCGAGCGCGCGCGCGTGACGAACAAGCGCCTTCGTACGAGCGCTGCGCAACGCCGCTTCCGCGTCCACCGGGACATTCGTTTCCCGCGACGCGCCGGTGGCGAGATTTCCTCTGCCGGCCGTCGGGCCTGCATCTCCGAGCCGCACCCCAACATCTTCCCTTTCCGGTCTTCGCCCACCTCCCTGCATGGGCTCACTGTCTCCGGGCAATCGCAATCCGTCCAGCAGCTCGCCGATCCTGTCGCGCAGCTTCTCCGGAACGACGCGGCGCACGATCTCGACCACGCGCTCGCGGAACGTGATGCCGCGCCGCTCGGCATAGTGTTGCGCCGGGTCGATCTGCTCGTAATCCGACGCCATGTCCTTGGCGCGGTCCCGTGACAGTGTTCGGTCAAGCCGGTCCCGCGTACTGAAGTCGTCGCCGCCATAATGCAGGTCCATCCTGTCGCGATGCCGCGACAGCGCGACGTAGCTGCCATGCGCATCCATGCCCGGCGTGGCGAGCACATGGGTCCGGTCGACGGTCATGCCCTGGGCCTTGTGAATGGTCGCGGCATAACCGTGGTCGATGTCGGCATAGTCTTTCAGGTCAAAGCGCACGGAACGGCCGTCGTCGGTTCGAACCGTCATCCTCTGTGTGTTGACCTCTTCGATCTCACCGAGCGTGCCGTTCTTGACGCCGAGCGACCGCTCGTTGCGCAGGAACATGACCCGGTCGCCGCTGGCGAAGTTTCTTTGGCCGCGTTCGACATTCACCTGAACCTCGTCGCCGAGTTCTCCAGCAGCGCGCAGCCGCTCGCGCGCTGCGTTGTTGAGCGCGCTTACTTCGTCGTTTGTGTGGGTGAGAATGATCCGGCTTGCCTCTGGATGCGCCTGCCTGTCGCGATCCCAGCGCTCGACGAGTTCGGCTCGCGCGTCGTCGCGCGTTGCAGCCTGATGCACCATGCCTTGCGCGTCGTAGGCGCTGATCGCGGCGCCGATCCTGCCGGTTGCCAGATCGCGTGTGGCATCACGCTGCCAGTCCTCGCGCTGCCGGCGCACCTGGCCGATTTCGACGCCGCCATGTCGCTCATGGATGGAACGGAATGCAGCGCCGGCTTCGATTGCCTGCAACTGCTGCGGATCGCCGACCAGCACGACCTTTGCACCAGCGTCCGCCGCATGGGAAAGCACGCGCTCCAACTGGCGCGTGCCGACCATGCCGGCCTCATCGATCACCAGGACGTCGCGCGTGGTGAGCAGATCCCTGCCCTGTCCCCAGCTATGCTCCATACTGGCGATGGTGCGTGACGGGATGCCTGATCCGCCTTCCAGATTCTCGGCGGCAATGCCGGAGAGTGCCGCGCCTCGAACCTCGTAGCCCGCCGCTGCCCAGGCCTGGCGCGCGACACCCAGCATGGCGCTCTTGCCGGTTCCCGCAAACCCGACGACGACACCAAGACCGCGACCATCGGTGATATGCGCAAGCGCATCGGTCTGCTCGCCTGACAGGACAAGCCCGCGTTGCGCAGCCCGCGCCAGTGCTGCCTCGCGATGTGCGTGACTCACCGCATGACGCTCGTCCAAATCCATGCGTTCCGCAGCGCGGTGAAGGCGCTGCTCGGTCTCGATCATCTGCCTTGTGGTGAACCGGTCTTCGCCACGTCCGTCCTTGCCGAGTTCGACCAGATCGGGTGCATTGCTGATGGCTGCCCCCACCGCGTTGAACTGCTCCATTCCTTCGCTGTGGCGATGCGAGAACTTCGCGATATCCTTCCGGGTGAAGGTCGATTGCTGATGCGTGATGGCGTCCAGCGCCAGGTTAGCGTTAGCAATGATGCGCGCACCATTGTTGCGCGCGATCTCGCGATGCAGTTCGGCGCGATCTGCTTCAATGTCGCCAGCAGCAAGGCCACTGCCCTCGATGCGTTGCGCCGGCGCACCAATCTGCGTTTGCGGCTCCAGCGCAATGCCCTGCGCTTCCAGACTGCGATGATCGATGCGGGCGTCGATGTCGAGTTCGGCAAGGCGTTCATTGGCCAGCTCCGCCCATCGCTCGCGCCAGCGCTCGACCAGCTGGGTAGCATTCCAGTCTCGCACTTTTGGCCCGAAACCATTCTCGTCCACGGACCGCATGGTCAGCATGACATGAGCGTGCGGCTTGGGGCTGCCATCCTCTGCCCTGTCCCAGTGCACATTGAGATCGGCGACCATGCCCTTGCTGATGACAAACTCGACTTGTACAAAGTCGCGCGCCAGTTCGATGCCTTGCGCTTGGCTGAGTTCGCGCGGGAGCGCAAACTCGACCTCGCGGGCAAGCTGCGCATCCTTCCTGACCTCGAACGCCTCGACATCGTTCCACAGCCGTTCGCGGTCGCGCCAGGCCTCCGGTGCATCCTCAGGCAGCATCACCTCGGAATGGACGACACCGCGCTTGGCGGAAAAATCATGGCTGCGTTCGATCCGCTCGTCATGCAGCCGCGAAGCCGAGCGGTAGGCAGCAGACGCCACAGCACTGCTCCCAGCCTTGCGGCCAATGACCTTGACGTGAAGATGATAGATCGCCATCGCGACAGGATCATTTGCACGTCAAAGCCTACGTCGGCACGACGTATAAGCGCGCCCTCCCTCGAAAAAATCTCGGGATGGACCAGCCCGTCCCGGGCTGTCTCGGCGACCCTGAAGCCTTCCGGCAAGCTGTCGCCTATCATCGCCACATCGACAATAAATGGAGACAGTCATGCGCAAACCGCGGGACTTCGACGCCGAACTGAAGGCACTGGAAGAAAAAGCGCGAGAGCTCAAAACGCGAAAGGTGCAGCAACTTGGCGAGCTGGTGATCGCCACCGGCGCCGATCAGCTCAGCACCGACGAACTGGCCGGGGCGCTGGTCGCAATCACTGAGACGAAAGACACCGCAAAGCGTGAGGCATGGGCCAAGCGTGGAGTGATGTTTTTCGAGAGCAGGTCCCGCGGAGCTGCTCCAGCAACTAAGCTCAACGTTCGCGGCGCTCCAGCGCAACGGGGCGGCCCACAATCGCCGGAAAGCAGCTCTGGCTCGGCATGATATGCGCACCTGGCAGGTTGAGCGCCGCAAACGCACACGGCAGCTCATCGAACTTGGCGGTCTCGTCGTCAAGGCAGGCATTGTCGAGCTCACCAATGACGAACGCGCTACCATCTACGGCGCGCTGCTTTGGATTGCCGCCAAACTGCAGAGCGATGAAGGCGCGCATGCGCGTGACCTATGGGCCGCGAAGGGAAAGGAGGCGTTCCATGCTGAACGGCGTGAGGAGCGGATGGGACGGAGAATTTAGTCACAGTTGGCGCGAGCAGCGGCCGGCGCGAAGCCCGAACAGCAGACTTCGCCGGTGCGCCAACGCCGCAGTCAAGCGCTTGCGCAAAAAGCTTCGCGATCTTCTCCGCTACCGGCGACAATCTTCTGCGCGAGGTCTTGATCCTGGTGATGAAGGGCGCGGGTCTGAGTAGGCGAAGCGTGTCAATGCAGGCGCTGCCCTTTGAGCAAACTTCACACGCCAGATCGTATTCCCCTCGAAACCTCCCCCGCCCTACAGATGCGATCATGCACACCGCGCGTTGATAGAAACTCTATAGCCAGGGTGCGAGCCAGCGGCATTGCTCTGCACAGGTGGAACGGCGGAAAAGCGAGGGAAGCGCCTCGCTTTAGATGAGATCGGCAAAGGCATCCCAGCCGATGGGACGAAAGAAGCGAAACTTACTCTTGTCATGTTGCGCAAGAGAGGTGGATTTTACGAAGAAACGTACTATTTGCGTCGTGGGCAGGGCAGAAAAATCAAACGTCGCTCAATTCATCCGATACAAAAAAGGGAAATTATATGACCGCTGCTCTCGAACAAGACAACCAACTGGATACCGTGTCGGTAACGGCTGACATCGTCGCGGCCTATGTCTCGAACAATCCAGTACCGGTTGGCGAGCTGCCGAAGTTGATCGGCGATATTCATGCCGCTCTGAACGGCATTGGCACGCCCGCGGTAGAACCTGTGGTCAAGCAGGAGCCGGCAGTATCGATCAAGAAATCCGTGACGCCGGACTTCATCATCTGTCTGGAAGATGGAAAGAAATTCAAATCGCTCAAGCGGCATCTTCAGCACTTTAACCTGACCCCCGACCAATATCGGCAGAAGTGGAACCTGCCGGCCGATTATCCGATGGTGGCGCCGAACTATGCGGCGACCCGGTCGGCCTTGGCGAAATCAATTGGACTCGGGCGCAAAGCGCCGGCGGCCACATCTGCCGCGGCAGAAAAACGCAAACCCGCCGTGCGTGCGGCAGCAGCGAGAACAACTGCGGCTGCAATCAAGTCGCCGGTGAAGAAGGCGCGCAAGGCGCCGGCCAAAGCGTAGCCTGCTGCGTCTGACAAAGCCTAGGCTGCACCTGACCTGAACATGGCCAAGCCCCGCCTTGCAGCGGGGCTTGGTGTCTTGTCGGGTCATTCTGGGGTGGGGCGGGACCAGATGAGCGAGAAGTCGCCCTCGGTGTCGGTCTCGACCAGGCTCGCCTAGATCAGAGCGGGGAAGCTCGGATCGTCGAGCTTGACGGAGTGGTAGTCGCGTCCCTCCCGCGAGGTCTTCTTCCATGCCGCCCCGGATTTGGTGACGCCAGCGCAGATGCGGAAGTCGGGACCCTTTTCATTTTCGCCATCGGCCGGAGCGAACCTTACCGTCTTGACGTTGAGGTTGAGGGTTTTGACCGAGCCGGAGAAGCCGTTCGTGGTGCGGGAGAAAGTGCCAATCGTAGCCATCGTGGTGCCAAAGTTAAGGCCAGACTTGCGGTTGTCGGAGGAAGGCTCGTTTCATGAACTCCGCGACGCGGGGCCACTTAGCTGGCGATTTTGGGGGGAGGTAGTCTCCATGGTCATAGTGCCCGTTAGTCTGTTCAGCGTCGCTGATTTGCCACGGAGTCTGTACCTGCAGAGGCGTCGGCGTAGGTGGCCCTTCGGATCCGAGAGCGATCTGGAAAGGCGTGTGGTCGGCATGAAGGAGCAATGAGAGAGGGTCGCCAATCGGGAATGCGAGCTTCAGGACTTTGTCCTCACGAGACGAAAGGATCGAAATACTCAAGCAGTTCTTTGCCGCGCTTGTGTACTCGGCAGTCAGGCAGTCGCGATTGATGGCGGCAGCCGTAAGGCAAACGGTGCTGGCCTTCCGACTGAGACCCGAGACGGCCTCGAGCACGAGGCGCGCACCAAGACTATGAGATGCGAAGGATATGTCTTGAGCCGTGCCGCAAAAGTCATTGCAGAAGGCTGCCAGTCGTCGTCCGCAGTCGATCGCGACGCTGCCTTCGAATGGATAGTCGACAAGGGGTATTACGCTGTCCCCGGGCCAGAGCACGGCAACAAAGAGGCTGGAACCGCTTAAAGCCATGTAATGGTCGAGTAGTCCAAGCGATGCCACGCCGTTTGCCTGGGTAACGTTGAACCCGTGAACCCCGAACAGGACCGACTTGCCCGCGAACATTGCTCGAAGTCGTGCCTGCGGAATGAGCGTCCATCCCGACCCAGCGCGATCTCCCAAGCCTCCATAGAGCTGCGGGTTGGTATTAACCGCCCCTCCGACCGAACGGGTCCGAAAGTTGAGAAAAATTGTCATTTCCCGGTCCTCAACCCTTCAATGTTCCGACAGCGCTGACAGCAGCCTGAAGGCTGCTGGCTAGATCCTTCGCAACTGGCGCCAAGGGAGCTGCCCCAACGCCTACCAACAATGAAAGTGCGATGTTTGTGGTTGTGTAGTTGGCGCCGAACACAATCCATCCGCCGACACCTGCGAGAACGGTCGCAATGGCCATCGAGAGGAATTTGGCAGCGTTGCGGTACTTCTGATCGCCCCGTTCGTAGGCAGCGTCGAGCGCGGCGCTCAGAACCGCATCAAACTGCCCTAGGACGTTAATTTCGTCCTGGGACACGTCGGCGCCGTCGGCAGTTTTCTGCGCAAGAGACTGCAGCTTCGCAGCGTTGACGCCGGCCGCATTGGCAAGGCCAGTTGCATTTCCAGTGGTCAGCCCGAGGTGGATCAGCGACTTGGCCTTGGCCTTTTGATCCGCCTTGGCGACACCGTTCAACCAATTGGCCCTCAAGGTGCGCAAGATCTGAGTTTTATTGAAGCCGGGCGGGTTGCTTGTGAGCTGCACCAAAAAAGGATCGAGTGCGCCAGAGATATATCCGAAGCCGAAATTGGATGGACCGCCCCAAAAGGCCTTGCTCGCATCGACTAGGCCCATCGCTGCGGTGCCAAGCCCACCGGCCGCCCCAACGATGTTCACGATATTCGACAAGTTGCCGCTCAGCGCACCGCCGGTTGGATCGGCCATTTTCTTCCTCCCTCAAGGAACATTCTTGAACGCAAGACACGACAGCACCGCCGTGCGCAAATGGGGTTCAGGTCGCGGTCCTCAGCGAGGACAACACGAAACACGCATCCCCAAACCATTGAACTGCCCGGTTGATATGATCTCCATATGTTCGCAGGTGCCAGTCATTGGCGTTTGTCGCGTAAAGGCCGCCGGCGTTGAAACAGGCCGCCACGAGCACAGGATCGAAACCGCTGGTTCTAAGTCGGCTGCGAATCTCGGCCGTCCCAATGTCAATGTTCACCGTTCCGTCATAGAGCGGGTTGCTCGCCGGCGCGGGATTGGGCTGTTGCGCGTAGTACGGTGCGATCTGCATGGGTTGGTACGAAAGACCGAGACGTTGGATGATTTCCCTCGCCGTTGTCGCCAGTGTTTGCATCGGGCCCGCGCTATAGTCCCCGTAGGTCTGCGGCGACACGTCGGTCACCAGGACCGCCGGCTCCCATCGAAATGTCCTTGGGCCTGTAAAGTCCACGTTGCGGTAGATGCCGGCCTCGGCACCGATCGTCATCACTATTAGCTCGGGCGGCACGCCGTGTTCGATCGATGATTTGCAGATCTGGCTTCCATAGGTGGCGAGAATATCTTGAACAGTTATGGGGGCACCCGGCGAACGGATCGGGGCCGAAGAGGACGAAAGGTAGACGCCATTTTGATCGAAACGCCACTGCTGGCCGCCGAACTGCGAATGCCAATCCGAGGCCCCAACCGTTGGGCAGCTTGCCCAATCTAGGTGCGGGCTGCTGAGAGGCGGCCTGGCTTGGTTGGTTGCTACTATCGGTGATCCGAGATTTGGCGCAGGAGGACTACCAACCCATCGATTTGCTGCAGCCTCGAAGTTTGATCGCCAAGACTGATCGCCCCCATCCGGGATTAGGCCGTTTTCAAGGTCGCCGATCCTAAGACCAGCGACTTGCAGATGAGGGGTCTCGAATCCGAGCGGCTCAAGATCGAGCCCTCTGCCGATCTGGTGAAGGCTGTCCCAGAGGGATTTTCTCGCTCCTGAGTCGTCCCAACTCCAAGGATTAGCTTGCCCATCGTAGTAAAGGACAAAATCAGCGGCGAGCCCGTACTGGTGGTAAGATTCCCAAGGTTGGGCGTAGGTAACGACTCTACCAGGGCGCGATCTGCCCTGCTCGTAAAGATACTGTTGGCGCTCCGGCGCCCGCCAGGCTTCAAAAATGCGAAATGGCAGTTGCTGCTGTGTACAAGCAGCGAGCACCTTTTGAGCCCGATCGCGCATCATTGGGTGCAACAAAGTCAAATCGCGGTTTGGTTGTGTTACGTCGACGCGACCCACCGATGCAGCCGGCCTGGGCGAATTCGGCGCTGGGGGAACGTTGTTCGGGGCCAGTTGAGCGCCGCTGGCATCAAGCGGCTTGCCTGCAACTCCCAGTGTTCCTCGGATCTGCTGGATCGCGTCGGAGTTTGCTCCACCGGAATCGATAGCAGCCTGCAGTTGCTCTACCGCACTCCTCACTGCGCTGGCGGCGTCGCCAGAGTTATCCTGGGCGATCAGTCTGAAGGCCGACGCCAGATCCTGGTAGGCTGCGTCCATAGCAAGTTGCGCTGCAGCCGAGGGAGGTGGCGTGCCGCTCTCAATCGCCGCGATCTTTTTCATAGCATCAGCAATCTGATCAGCAGTTGCGGAACCGGACTCCACCGGCAGAGGGGTTGAAGTGGGCGCTAGTCCGATCCCGCGCAGTGCATCCTTCAGATTTTCCCAATAATCGGCCAGCGGTATTGAGCCCGCTGTGGCGACCACTTGCTGGAGCTTGGCCGCAGCGGCAGCAACAACTTTTGCACCCTCAGTTAGCGAACCGTCGGCGACCTCTGCGAGTTGCAATGCGAGCGCCTGCTTTGCGTCAAGCAACTTCTTTTCCTCGTCACTCGACGGCTTTTGGGCCAAGCGGTCGTCGATCTGCGAAAGCGCAAGGCTGATTGCCTGTTCTGCGTCGTCTGCAGCGCTCATGTTGATCTCTCCAATCCCTTATGTCCCTCTCATCGCTTCATAGGTCTTGCGCGCACTCGCAACGTCGGCGGCGAGTTGCGAACTAGCCGCGACCAAGGTCGCGAGTGTTGCAGGGCTGCTCTTATGGCTGTAGGCGAGCGCAAGCTGATCGAGCGTTGTCTGCAAACTTTCCAGTACAACCACGAAGTTTGCGACCATCACCCGGTCAGCATTGATGGTCGAAGCCGGTGCATTCGCGAGTGCTCGATCGGCCAGGAGCGCACTGAACATATCACCGGCGTGATCGTGGAATGCAGTCAGTAGGTTGCGAACAACCGGCAACCCCTGCAGGGCGATCCTTCGCGCCTCGGCAGTGCTTTGGGCCTTCAGTCCCGCATCAATAAACGGCGAAAGGGCCTGAACATATGGCACGAACTGGGTCGCTTTGGCGGCGGCGGAAACGGTTCCTGCCAAAGACAGGTAACTTGCGTGGATCGTGCTGACATCATCGCCTTGGGCAAGGCTTAGCAAGAGTGCTGAATACTGCTTGAGAACGTTGAGGGATTGTCGATAGGCAGCAACGTTTCGTGGATCGCCGACGGTGGCGAAATATGGCGCGTCGGCAGTTGAAAATGCGTAGGCGCCTTTCTTCTTTTTGAGGTTTGCCACATACGTCCGGCGTTCAGCCGCGGAAACAGCGTCAAGTAGCAAATCGCCCGCATCCTTGATCGCGACGACCGCGTTATTAAACGCCCGCGTTTCTTCTACCGGTGCCGTAGCGCATCCGGTCAGCAATGATAACGCAAACAAAAAAACCAACAAAATACGCAACGCGATTGCCCCCAAGGCACACGCAGAAAATTAGTGCGCGCTACAATATTACGCGCTAAAATTGCTTGTCAAACGAGAACTTACAACTTCGTACCAACCTTTTTTTGAGTCGCGTCGAGTCTAGCCCCCTTCACGCTCAAAAATTTGATACCTGTGGATTCCTGGTGCATAAATAGATGATTAGCCCCGCTACTTTGCGACGGTATATAAACCATGGCGGGACCGAGGTCATGGGCGACATCGCGGCAAAGCTCTATCGTACAATTTCGAAGGGATTGGCGTCTAGAATTAAACGGCATCCAGGACAAAAACACAAAGAGTCTCTTGTCAAGGCCGCAAGCATCAACTCGAATTTCGATTGCATACCCACGGGATTCGTAGCGAACTAGTCAAGAGTTAGAGGGTCATGGAACTCACTTCAATATGCACGGTATCCTAACGATAGCTTCGGCGGACAGTTCTGGCGACTGTGAACACTTGCCCAGTTCTTTGAGTCAATGGCAATGAGTCAATGGCAACGGAGCTAACCGTACCGAGGAGGAAAGCAAATGGGCTGGAGCGTGTTGAGTGGGGCGACTACCAGTGCCCGGGGAATTACTGCCGGGCTGATATTTCTGATGGCGAGCGTTCAATTTGTCGCCGGTGCGCCGCTCCTGTCTGAGCCGGATGTAGTGGCTCATGTCGAAGCGAATCTCGCGCGTTACATGATGGAACAGCCTGAACGGTGCACCACGGCAACCAAGGAAGTAGAGCAGAACGAAATCGTAGCACCCTACGTCGAGGCGCTCGCAAAAGCGGGATCCAGCGCTGACGGCGCGCGCATAGCAGAGTGTACATATGAATACTCACCAATGGACGGCGGTGCGAAACAAGAAGGCTACGCCATCTTACTTGACCTCCCTGCGTCGGTGATCGGACGATGGATTTACAATGCCTGCAAGGCTGAGGCACCTTCGAAACTCGACGGATGCGCGCGACAACTCGTGAGCGAAATGATCAGCAATAGTGGAGGACAGTACCCGATCTCAGGATTTGTGTCCGAAGGCCCGAATGACGGCCTGTGCAAGCAGCACGGCAAGGCGATCAAGAAGCAGGGACTCATCGCGTTTCGCGATGGTGTCACCATCCAGTTCAATGAAAGCTCGGGCGGCGCGCAACCCATCTATTATTGTACGACGGACCCGATTCCAATCAATGTACAAAAGCACCTGATTATCGCAGAGCCGGCGACGAGTGTGTACAATGTTGCCCGCCTAGCCGCCATTCGCCGGGACTGTTGGGGCGAGTACCTTTCGAATCAAGCAACGGGAACCCTTAAACCGTCCGCCTGGCAGGAGCTCGCCCGTACGACCATGCTAAATGCCCTGAAGTCGGGGCACGACAGTTTATTCGAGTTCAAGGCTCGCACCTTCGCCTCTACCGGTAAAACGTGCCAGTCCCACAGCTAGGCAGATCTCAAGTGGCGCTGGGACCGATGCAAGCTCCGCGGAGCGAATTTATGAACGCGGATCCCTGGACGAGACTTCCGAGTCTTGCGGCATAAGGCGCAAAACTAGTCGATGTAGTCACCCGCGGACCAGCATCTGTCAGGTAGCTGCGAGCGCTTGAGGCAAGGCCCACGGAGCCATGATTGCGAAAATTGACTGGAGCGGAGATGCGGAAATGCCGAAAAGTTGGTTGATGTATTGTTTGCTCGCGCTCGCCTTCTCCTCCAACGCTTTCGCTGATGAGCCCAAGAAAATCGGTACCTTGTTGGCTGCCGGTGATATTTCGTGGTGTCCAGGCAAAGGTGCAACACTGGCCCGAAAGACCGCTGAATTGATACGCCAAATTGTAAAAGAGGCCACAGTTCCGGTTCGCGTTCTCGCGCTTGGAGATCTTGCATATGGAAGCGGTAAGAAAGAGCAGCTGAAATGTTTCGCAGAAAATTGGTCTGGCTTCGAAGATCTGTTGCTGCCGATTCCTGGAAATCATGAATACCAAAGCCTCAACGCTGCGCCGTTTTTTGCAGCCTTTGCAAATAATAATTTCGTCCACCAAAACGACCAGCCGTCGAAAAAGGGTACCGACAAGCGTTGGGACAAAAAGGGATATTTCTCCCTAAATTTTCCTAACTCTAACGGCCCATGGCGTATTATCGGCATGAACGACAATCTGCAAAATCTGCACGGGTCGGACATGGCCAACGAGAATGCCTGGCTCGAAAAGCAGTTGGATTTAGCTGGGCCTGGCAACGACCAGCGATGTGTTTTGGCTTTTTGGCATGCCCCGCTCTATAGTTCCGGACAACACGGACATGTGAACTACGCTACTCCCCGGGCTAATGCGGTTCTCGAAAACTTAACCTCCATGAAGCGGTCCTTTGGTATTCTCTTTAGTCATGGCGGCTCAATCGTTTTGGCTGGACATGATCACGATTATGAGCAGTTCGCCCCCCAGGACGAAAACTCTCAACGGAAGGGAAACGGAATTCGGTCGTTCGTGGTCGGGACGGGGGGCGCGACTTTAACAAAAGACGACTACGTCAACTTGGCTCCCAATTCAGAGGGAGGTCCTTTTGGTCATACAAAGGGTGTCCAAGGGATTCTAAAGATAGACCTTTACGAAGATCGCTACACGTGGGATTTCATGGAGATCGATAAGCAAAAGAATATACCCCAAATGACGAACTCGGCGCTGTGTAACGATCGCAAGTAGTCTACCAAACGTTTCGCAACGGCTTTACGGGCCGCAGCTGGCTCTTGCTCGGTATCTACACAATTGCTGCTACCGCGCAGTGAACAGACCACGCTCCGGTGGTACCTCCGCAGCATCTCCGCGCCATGCATAAAAGTACTTCAACTATAGGACAATCCAATTCCTATCAGTGAATGCTTCTTATTTTCTTGTCACGGGAGCCCAACCCGAAATCTCGTCGGGCAAGTCAAAATTGGCAACCTTGGCCAACTGTTGTACAGCCTGGACGCGGTTAACAATACCCACTTCGTTCGCAGCATTCCGGTCTCCGCTTGCTGAATAACCGCTCAGGGCATCGGCAAACGCATGGACATCGAAATCCCAATCTTCCTTTTGGCTCGCTTGCAACGTTTGCGCATCATGATACTTGCACTTCAAACCGGTTCCCAGCACTAGGACGAATTGAAGGTTCCATAGCTCATAATTGCCCGGATTGTCCTTTTCGTCTTCAAATCTAGATCTCAAAGTCTCTAGCCGGGCGCAGGCAGCACTGCGCGTGCTGTCTTTCAACACGAGGCTGTCAAGATCTGTTATGATTGGCGCCCGAATGAGCCGATCACGGGATCTAACAATTCTCAGACTGTCTGCTATGTCGCGACTTTTCACCAAGGGGTTATGGGCCAGAAAGCTGGTCAGGATGGGCGCGGATTGCGCGGTCCATTCCTCGAGCTTGTCTGCAGCTTGTGCCGTGTCGCCGTCGACGACGAGTTTGACCTTTGAGATCAGCGCGGATGAAGATTGCACCAACCAATAGGCAACGCCCACATCGGCTTCAACCGGAGACGCGTTGAGAGCCTGGCGTTCCCGGAAGAGGATCCTGGCGCGTTGATTGATCCGGAAAATTTCCTGGGTATTCGTTGACAGGGATGTGTCGGCGACGAACTCACGCACGATCTGATCGCTGGCAACTGGCTCGGTTGGAACGATGCTCGCATAAAGCAGCGCAGCGTTTCGCTGAAACGGAATATCGAAACTAAGATCGAAGTCCGAAAAACCGGCTTTCCCGGCTGCCAAGGTCACGTCCAATGTCTCGATCGGAGACGCATCCGGTAGTGTGAGATTGAAGGTGGTCTGGGCAGGGTTCGGAGCCTCATTCGACTTGGCGCCCTTCACAGTGCCGACGGGTGATTTGGTCAAAGCGCCGAAATCTGATGGTACGTCGGATTTTATTGTCACGGTAACAGCATTGGATGGTGACGCTGCAGCCATTGCCACCAAGAAAAGTGCTGCTTTAAGACCATTTTTCACTTCGGGCTGAACCCCATCAGTTGCTGCGCATAAAACCCGTAAAAGGCAAGCGTCGCCGCAGCCAAGCCGCGAATTGCCGTAGGAGTGGCCTTCGCGTTAATGATGGTTACGCTGTCAGCTGCAACGGACAGCGTCGCCAGGGAAACGAAGCCCAGAACGGCTCCAAAGAGGCACAAGAGCAACGCCGAATATCCAACTTCGCTCAAGTCCTCCGTGACCACCATCGGCTTAGCCGTCTCGTCTACCTTGTAACAGACGACGGCAACCATACCGGGGATCAGCACTTGCAGAACGAAACCGAGAGACACAAAACTTTCGGAAAACGGCAACTGCAAGAAGTCAAAAAGGGTCGCCCACCAGGCGGGTGAAAATCCGTACTTCCTAGCGATCAATGCGGTATCGGCAACGATCCAGATGACGTTGGGCGCAACGAGCAGAAATAGGAGCACCCATCCTGCTACCGCCCGCAGCGGCTTCTCATCGATAAGTCGCTGGTTTAGTGTTTTTGCTGGCACGGTATCTGTTTCCAAGGTCGGGGCAACGCTAACGCTCTGGCTCAGTCAGCCAGGTTCTATGACCATTTCAGTGCTGTTCGGATGGCTTGCGGCGGGGACGATGAATGCGCCGAAAACGTATCCGTCCAACAGCCCGTCATTCTCCAGGTCGACTTGCGCCCAATTGTTGTCAGGCCCTGCGATGGCCACAACTTGAAGAGTCGTATTGGCAGGAAGCGTCTGGAGCGCCTGGAATTCGGTGCCGGGTCCGCCACGCAATTTCAGGCCGCCTCTGGCTATGACAACATATGGGCCGGGCGTTATCGCCGGTGGCTCGCTCTCGACAGATCGCGACAGTGCAAGATAATCGGCAATGTACTCCCCGTAATATTTCGTCCCGTCGAAATACCCTTGTTTCAGCCCTTTGCTCGCCTTGAAGCCTCCCGTGTTGTAGGCAATTGCAACGCAGGCGAACTCATAATCGCTGATTGATTTGCGGGCCTCGAGGCCAATCGTTTTAAGCCCCCTGGCCAACTCCTTCAGGCAGTGATCCAGGGTGTTGGAAAAGAGTTCGTATTTCTTGTCGAGGAAATAATCCGGGTCTTCAAGGAAGAACTGCAGGTCGCGCTGGAACACTCCGTAGCCGTGGCAAAATTTTTCGGCTTTTGCGACCGCTCCCTCGTAACCCGGCACGTATGCGGCCATGTCCTCCAGGGCCGCGCGCGCGATTGTGAACATCTCCCCACCACGAGGCTTGGACAAGAGGTCCGCCTTGTTGAGGGGAAACGCCTGTCGGCCCTTGTGGGGCCCCTTGTAATCGATGGTGTCGCCGACACATAGCGCGGCGATCCTGTCTATCGACAAATTGGCCTTTCGCAAGACTGACCAGATAGAGCCTGTTTCCTGGCAAGCGATCGCTGTGATCATATCCACGTCGAACGGCGTGCCGGAGACTGCAGCTGTTATTTGCGTGGCGAACTGCTGTTTGAACCAGCCGATATCGTCAGCAGATGGCATGTTTCACTCCACCATTCTACTTCATGCGGCTTCCGGCTCTGGGGCCGCTTCGTTGCCGGTTGGATTGTCCACGGGTGCCAGAAAGGTCGCTAAAACGTGCCCGTCGAGGAGCCCGTCTCCTTGCAGATCCACCTTCGCCCACGCATTGTTTTCGCTTTCGAAGGCGACGACGGTAAGTTCGGTGCCCAATGGCAATGTTTCCACGGCCTCGAACTCGGTCCCTGGTCCAAGCCGCAGCTTCAGGCCTGAGCGAGCAATGACCTGATAGCGGCCGGGTTTTTCTGCCTTCAAGGGCAGCGTTTTTGCGGAATTCCAACCTGCCTCCGCCGCCGCTGTCAGCCAACGCGGCGCGTTGACCGATTTTCCTCCGGCTCCCCAGGTCAGCTGCGACCGGTCGTCAACCGACGTGCCAAAGCCGACATGGATCGTGCGATCGCCCATATAGCCGACACCGGCGCCGATTCCGGTCGCTCCCCGCGCAGCGCAGGCCGTCACAAACGCTGAGACTACGGGATCTGCGGCGTTGTCACTGAAGGTCTTCGCGGCCCCGCCAACGATCAGTTGCAAGTCTGCCGCGCGACCATGATCGTGGCGCGTCGAGCCCGTCCTGCGGGTCCCCTCGCCTTTTGCAGGCTGGCCTCCTGAAACAATCCGGATCTCGTCGATGCCGACCGCGTTGCCGGCGCCTTCAAGCACGGTTTTCAGCTCGTCTGATATGGGAAGGTTACGGATGGCCGATGCGGGAGGTCCGGAGAAAGTCACCATTTTAGCCCCCAATAGAGTTCTAAGAAACGCCTATCATTGTGACAATAGGCGCGCCTTGAAAACGACTAAAAATCTATGCTGTGGACTGCCGCTGTCTAACGAAACGAATCCATTCTTTTACAGCAAAGTCAATGATGTTTTTTATCGATATCTAAATTAGCCTTCACATTGCCATCTAGACCATCCTAGAAGGACACATTGTTGGCGGTGGAAGCATAAATTGTCATAGCGCGAGCAAACAAACATAAGGGGCGGATCGCGGACGCAACTGCGATGGCGTGCTTTGCTTTCGGCGCCGGCGGCATGGCTGCCGGGTGTCGGAGCGGCCGTCGCGGACTTCGCGCGCTCCTCTATCCAGGTGTGGCGCCAGAGATTTGGCAAGGTGCCTACTGAGCGCCGAGGCCCTGCTAGAGCGGTTCACGACTTGACGGACTCGAAGGGGATTCCCGATTTTGTCAGTTTTGTGATTCAAGATGCTGGCTGGAGTGGAGGCCAGCATCTGATGACCCAACCTCTTTCCAATGATCTTCGCGAGCGGGTTGTGGCAGCGGTTTTGAGTGGCGAGAGCCGCCGGTCGGCTGCGAAACGGCTCGGCATTTCGATTTCGGCCGCTGTGAAGCTGTTGCAGCGCCATGGGACGACCGGCTCGGTTGGCACCGGGCACGATGGGTGGACATCGTAAGAGGGTGCTGGAGCCGCACCGTGCCTTCATCGAGGCGCGTATAACCTTGACGACGAAGAAGCCTACAACCATAAAAGCTAAGGCATCGAAGAAGGCGTCTCCTGGGCGAAAGCCTGTCTCACCCAAGCGCGTCCGAACACCGCGATAGGAGACACTGCACCCACGCAGCGCCTTAGCCCAACCTTATCGTAGCGCCAAACCAGGATCCGACGCCCCATTCCGACGATAGAAAAAGAGCGCCTCCTCGAAAGTGGGTCTTGCGATGTAGCGGTCTTCCGACTCGAACCCTCGATCGTGAGCGGACGCCTCCATGATCAAGTCTGTCCCACGGCGTAACCGGACTTACCAATCTCCTTCATCAGTACGTGTAATTAGGCTGGAGGAGTAAGGCAGAAAGTTCGAAAAGCTTCCAAGAACCCCAGCCAGCTTGAAAATCAACTACTTAGCTGAGGAAAAGGCGCCAAATACGACACGTGTTCATGTTGCAATACCCTCCGCAGAAAACCTAATGTTTTCAACGATTGTCACGCATTGCGGTTTATTCCGTGCAACATGATTTGCAACATGGCGACAAGGAAAAGGCCGCCGCACCCGGTTTTGAACTTCAGCGCTACGGCATCAAAGTTCAGCATAACAGTGTGCGAAGGCCAGATTCCCTGGTTGCGAGCAGGCCATCGTCGTTAACGGAGCAAGCAATTGGATAATCCGGAGCCTTACGACGTCAGTGACCTTGTCGAAACAGCCACCGCCAGATCGACTGTCGGATTGCTTTGTGTCGACGCCGGCAAACGACTAAGACCATTCGGATCTGGAGTGCTCGTAAAACGCTACGGGGTCAGAGGCATCCTTACCTGTGCGCACGTCTTTGACCTGATTCACAGGCAGAGCGAGGTCGGCATCTGCCTTTTTCCAGCAGCCGAAAATCGGCGCCAGAGCGCGAGTTTTGCTGTGGCCGATATCGACCACCGCTTGACGGTTAGGCACTATGAGAATTCTGCTGGACTAGGACCTGACATAGCGTTTTTCGTTCCTCCTCAACACGTCATGGATAGTCTTGCGGCTATCGGCACGGAGGTCGATCTAGGCCTGCATCTCCGGAAATTTGGCGAGACTGAACCGAACCTAGCGTCGGTTATCGCAGCAGTCGGCGTTGTCGGAGCAATGACACCGGACGCTCGATGGAATCAGTCCAGGTTAACGGTGGAGGTTGGCAGCCTGATCAATATCGGCACCATAGGCGAGCCAGTCGACCAAAAAGGGTTTGACCTCCTTACTCTAACTCCAGACCAGACCGACTTTGCCTTGCCTGAAAACTATGCCGCCATCAGCGGTGGCGGGCTTTGGAAGCTATTTTTTGCAAAGGGAGGAAGCGGCCATGTTTTCTGCGTCCAACGGCGCCTCATCGGCACCGCTTTCTATCAACAGCACCCGCGACTGGTCTGCCACGGTCCGGAAAGTATATATAAGATTGTGTTGCCGGAACTGGACCTGCGAATTGAGGAAGTCCAACGGATAGCAGGGCTTTGAGCTTCAGCCCCCTACCCGTCCATTGTAAGCCTCACGCAACTGCCGGGTCTTGATCTCGACGTCTTCGACGTGCGCCACAACGACCTCGCGTTTGCGCTCGACCAGCGCGAGTGCGTCCGCGGCGCTGAATCCGCTCTTTGCGTAGGAAGCCAAGTCCTCCAGCAGACTGGCGACCAACAGTTCGGTGACGTAGCCCAGGCGCGCCACGTCGTTGATCGCCGGCTCTAGGTCGGTGTGCCGGTCGGCCGCATGGATTCGATTAACCGCTAGTTGGCTTATCGCGGCCGAGGGAGGTTCCTGTTGGACGGTGATTACTTTCGACAAACCGGGCGCGAGCGGGAGTGGCAAAATCCGGTCTACGTTATCCGAACGCTGCCTGAGAACCTTAAGCGTATTGATGGCGAGCCAGCCTTCGACACATGGACGGGCGGCTGGTTGGGAGTAGCCAGCAAGCAGATGGAAGACCACGCCGAATTCCACAAACAATGGTATTTGCGAGATATGCTCTAGCACCATGTTTCCAAGGGGGATGGCTATTGACTGCAGACATTCTAAATACCATCGGTCTAACAATGGGCATGCTTGGTGTGGTCTTGATCTTCATATGGGGGCCACCACTTCCCGACTTCGAAGAAACTGTTAGTCTCGCCATCCAACCGGCTACCGTGCTCGCAGATGGGACGAAAATCTCTGACATCATAGCCGCCAATCAAAAACGAAAACGCCGTCACAAAATCATATCAAGCATAGGATTGGGGCTGATCTTCTTTGGATATGGAGCGCAACTTTGCGCTCTGTGGACGACGCACTGAGGGAGGTCTAAGATAAAATTTGATGGTCTACAAAGTCTGTCGTTGACCGCTTGTGTTGCAAGTCACTTAGTGTTCTCCTCATCTCACGAAGCGATGCTGAGGTACTGAAATGGCGCTAGGATCCAGCGAACTGGTTAGTTATGCCCAAAAATTCTGGGATGCCGAGAACAATGTTATCACCATAATATATGGCCTCACTTTTGCTGTTTATGTAATAATTGCTCAATATCCAGACGTTCGTCGCATGATAAAAGAGTACTATACCCCGTTAATGATATTCGCCTCGTCTGGGAACATATTATTAGTTGTACTTCTTGTTCGACTATGGTGGATAGAATCTTATATTTTAGTGGATGCTGGCTACAGCCCGACCATGCAATGGGCGCTCATGCATGCGTGCGTGACTCGAGTTTTACTTGTCGTTTTTAACTTTGCAATGTACGCAACTGTTTTGCGCTATGTTAAGGTGAAGCCAATTGGGGGCCAGCTTTTCGGAAAAAAACTCGGCTTGAGATCGACGAGGCAGTCTCGGGACACTAGTGGCCAATAAGTGAGTAAGCCGCAGGCTCGGATCGCGCTTCGAACGGTTGTCGAAACCGATCGCGGCGCGATCTGCTATGCCCCTACCCATGGCCTTTTCCCTCGCGCGCGTCATGCGTGATCGCGTACGCGCAATCGAAGGGATGGATATTGAGCTTGGATACGAACCAACGCACCATCCACAAAACTGCGAAAGCTCTGCCGAATCGCAATAGTAATCTGCTCTGCGCCGTGCAGCATCACTTGGCCGGAAATCTCCACCCAGGCCATTATAGTTCAAATTCAGATTTTGAATATCGAAGGATGTTTTTATCCAAGAAATATGTGTCCGGGACAGCGTCAGGCGCAATGGCGTCCAGGGTTCTCCTATGCCCCCGAACATGTCTCAGCATAGGCTCTCGCACGGTACGCCATCCTTGTCGCGGTCGAGCTTCCCGCCCCAAGGGCAGTTGGCCAGATACCAGTTCGCTTCATCGCAGGAGCTGATCTGCGGGCAGGTTCGACGCGGCTGGCAGGAGTAGCTCTGCGCTACCTGGGGGCGGCCGACGATGCCGAGCGGTTGGCTGCTAGGTGGCCTAACGCCGTCTGTGTGCTCTGCCCGCCATTCCCAAGGCGCCTGGAACGTTCCGACCCACAGACCGATCTTTGCCGCCTCGGCCTTCGCCTGCTGCTCCGCATAAGCGCCGTGGCTGTATTTGGGCCAATCCAGAGCCAAGCCATTCTCGACAAGCCAGCCGGCAACGCTCTTGCCGTCCGCGCGGTGGCAGTCGCCTACATAACGGCTGTACCTGTCCCACGAAACGAAAGTGCAATGCGTGGGTCTGGAGAGTGCGAGGAACGTATCGAGGGCAGCCGCAGATTTGGTGCCGCACTGATATCGAAAGCCCTTGGCGTCGTCGCATTGCTGGGCGGATTCGGGCGCGTCGATGCCATTGAAGCGGATGCGCTGCCCGTGGATCTCGATTGTGTCGCCGTCGATAACTGAAGCCACCCCGGCGATCGGTGCCGGCGAACGTCCAATCCAGTGAGACGGGTTGAGGTCGGGTGCTCCCTGACTGTGCTGCACGACGAACTGCGTCGTGTAGGCGGCCATCGCTGCCAGCGTCACAAACACCAGCCGCTTCGGAATACCTGCCAGCAGGCGTGCACGCCGTCGCTGTGCGCCTCTGCGTTTGCGCCATTGGTCGGACCGATTGTCGTATCGGTATTTGTCCACGCCCCTCACTCCCCAAAAGGACGATGTGACGCCGCCCGCTCAAGCCAACAGGGGCTGCGCCTGCGCTTAGGGTGTGGTCGCCTGGTTATCGTCAATTCCCCGCAGCCTTGCTCCCCGAAGCCACCCCCTTGAACAGGGACAGCGAGTTTACCTGATCCAGCAACGAACACATCTTGTTTGGGGAGTCGAAATTGAAGCCCAAGCACTTCTGATCCGCAGCACATGCCATGACACAATCGGCATATGCGCTAGGGACGTTCGAATAGGAGTCACCCACCACAACGGTGTTCTTGTAGAAAACGAGACTGGAGTATTGCAGCTTACCCGCAACCGCCTGCTTCGCTGCCATGGTGGCATCTGGATCCTTCACCAAAACAGATGCGTCCCCTTTCATGAAACATGCAGAATGCTTTTTGTCGTACGTGATAGCTGCGCAACGATTGTCGCCCTCGCATTGGGTCTGACATTGGTCGAATGATACATTCCACAGAGGCATACTCGGGAGGTCGAAGCCCATCGCGTCCCAGCCATCCTGGGCAACGAGTTTATTCGCCATCTCGGCTCTGCCAGCAGGAGCCTCATAATCACTGGCGCTGAAGGTGCCTTTGTCGAGCCATACACATTTCGATCCGAGTTCCAAAGCGGATGCGTCATTCAGCCCGACGGATGCGAGAGTCGTCGCGGGAGAAACCGGCGCTTGAGGCCTCGCCGTAGGGGAGGCCCGGTTCACCAGGTCTGCGTTTACGTCGACGCCATTGACGAGCCGGCGTGTGTAGCACCAGGCATGGTCCCAAGTTGCATCGTGTTCGTCATTGAAATGATGGCCAGAAACCAACGACCAATGCGAACCCTGCCAGTCGATTTCTCGAGTGAGGAACTTGTTGAAGTCCGCAGTTATGACATCGGGTTGTTTTGGTGCCGGCGTCGGGGTGGTGGTCTCCGGTTTAGGAGTCACGTCAGGGTCGGGCGCTTTCGTGCGCTCGGCCTTGCGGTCCTGGGGTACGGTTTCCGTTGTTGGTATCCTGTCGTCGCGCTTTTCAGTTAGCGTTGTGTCTATGCCAGGTGGAAGTTTGTGCTGTTGCCCGAAGAACAGCGCCGCCCCGAAGCCTATACCAACAGCGGCGACCGCTATCGCACCGCCCGTCATCATCCTCCTGAAGGCGTTCGCGCGGGCTATCTTGTCATACGCTGCAGCCTCAGCCTGCAGCGTCGGGATGGCCGCCTGTTTGACAACCAGATCGACAGCCCGCTCAAGAAGCGCCGTGTTATGCCGGATCAGCACTTTTGCGGCCACTCGTTGCAGAGACTTTGACGAGATCGGCGACCTCGGCCGGCAAATCCTCGTTCAGCGCCTTTCGAAGGGCATCCGGATCGTCGGTCAAAACCGGCACATAGAGGATTTCTTTCACGACCTTCTCGACGGGAACCTCAACCCGTTTCTCGACCTCCCTGTCGACAACCACTTCAAAGGGGACCTTAACGGTTCGCACTCGGCGCCAGCGCCATCGTATTAGCATTCGCCTAATCAGTCTCGACAGCCGGCTCTCAGAGCGGTCTTCGGCCTGTGCTGCAATTCTCTGCAAGCCGAGAGCCACCATGGCAGTGATCGGACCGGCCAGTCCGGCAATTACGGCGAGCGAGCCGAACCAGATGGCGGCCACCTTTCCTGCTTGCGCTTCGCTTACCTCCTCCGGCTTTTCGCCATACCAGCGAGCCGCGATGCGTCTGATCTGGTCTGTTCGAGCGAGCGGAATTCGCTTCTTTTCGAGGCCGTTCAACTGGGTCGCTATTTCGTCGCGCCGCGCTTGGTTTGCTGCCAATACCTTGTCCTGGGAGGCTTCCGCTGATTGCGCGGCAGCCAACGTGCCGCGCGCCTGATCGAGACGCTTCTCCCAATCCGCGGACGTGGCGTCCAGGGACTTTTCGAGGTCGCTTCGGCGGTTCTGGAGCACCTGCTTTTGGTCAGTAGTCATCTGAGGGCTCTCAACCCTCAAGCGGTCGAATTCCGTTCGGGCAGCCGCGATCTCTTGATCCATGGCGACGATTTGCGGTTCATATTTCGCCTCCATCTTGGCGCGAGGATTGGCAAGTTTTCCGATCTCGTCTTCCCAGTGCTTCACGGACGCGGCATCGCCAGATTCTCGCGCGTCCTTGATCCGCTGGACGAAACTGTCCCTTTGCCTTTCAAACTCCTCAACGGCCTGTTTGACCTTGCCGTCGCGTTCGGCGATCAAGTCCGCCCGCCTCTGCTCGCTCTCGTGGACCTGTTCTCGTGCTCGGGCCGCCTGAGGCGTCAATACGGTGGCGGCCTGGAGTTCGGTGTCGACATCGGTGATGCGGTCTTGAATCTCCTTGCGCGCGTTGTCGGCAAGCGCACTCACCTCTTCGAGGTCAGCCCTCGCCTTCGCGACCTGGTCAGTCTGCCGAGCGGCCTGATCCGAGGCGGTCAGCTTCGCGCTCTCTCTATTGAGCGTGTCGATCCCATCGGCCAGTTCCTCATATTGCAGTTCTCGAAGGGTGCCGGCTCGCTCCAGGCCCAGCAAGACCGTCTCAAAAGTGATACCGGCCAAGAGCAGCAGAAACACCAGGATAAACGGCTTCCAGAACCAGGAGGCGCTGTACAAGAGGGTCGCGATAGGGATCTTCGTCAGCTCGGCAATCGAGACGATGAAAAACGGCGCGCTGGCCAGAATGAGGTCCATCGCGGTTGCGGATTGACTTGCTTCGAAGGCCTGGATGCCCAATACGAGGCCGGTGGCGAGGCCAATGATTGAAGCTATGATCTCCAGTGCCCACGCCCCACGGTATGTCCACTGGCCATAGCTGGCCAGCTTCTGGCTCATACTTGCATACATCAGGCTACCCGCCTCCCCTATATCCCCAGTGCATCTTGGCACTGCTCACGGGTATTTGCATCAAAAATTGCCTCCCGTTTGGTTTATCTCCTTGATTTCGAGAAACATCGTTACTTTCACGCTCGGATATCGATAGAATATCTGCTGGATGACGGGCGCGAATATGCGATATCAGATCAGACAAGTGCAGGCGGTCTGGCCAAACGGCAAGTACAAAAACTATCGCCTGCACTGTTTCGCCGATGCCGCCGCGGCTGCGGTATTTCGGGACCATTTTTGCGGAGAGGTGTTCGACGCAAAGCGGGACCGGGAGAACGGCAAGATTCGTGGGGTCTGGCGCCGCGAGTATCTTCACGTCGATCTGGGCAAGCCCAGCTTCAATTCGGTCGATATTCCATCTACCGATCGCATCGATTTCGACACAGTTCGGGTGGGCATAAACTACCACTTCTAGTTACGAAGATCGCTTCGGGGCGATCGCCTGGAGGCGGGACTGCGCGTTCGCGCCAAAACCGCCAAGCATCTTCAGTACCTGAGCCAGAACCGAGAATATCTCGTCACCCGTTACGGCCCGGAACTCGCAGCAACGGCCTCGCAGTTAACCGGCTTTGCGGGCAACCGGTGGGCAACCGCAAAACTATTAAAAGAGCACGACAGGGTGCAGTGATGAGACCGGTACACAACACCACCGCATCGGCGGTGGTTTGTGTTATGCGAGCGCTATTATTCGCACAATAGAATTCGCTCTGTGAATATCTCACGCCCTTATCGCTGTCGTCAGCCATAATTACTATTTCATACCCGTTTATATTGTCACACTTCCTCATGGATACGGGTAAACGATTCGCCAAAACCTGGGCTTCAGCCAGTTTTTGCTTTTTAGTTTAGAATAGAAACTTTATTTTTTGTGCATTTGCGACGTTCTCGGACAGCCGACGTTCGCGGAGCGCGCGTGAATTAAGGGGTTGTTTGAAATCGGGATGAGACAAGCCTTGCCGCCAAAGCTTCCCGATTGTCGACGAAGTCGGAGAGCAGCCTTACGGCGCTTTTGTCGCCATTGGTCATTACTACATTCATCGCAAGGAGACGCATCAAAGTATTCGGATGGGCCTTGCCGTCATTGAGGTATTGCCTTTTCAAACCTTCCTCAGTTTTATCGAACAAGCCATAAAAAAAGAGCTGCATTCCTTGGATGGCCAGCCCGAGGCATGCGCTCCCGACGACATCTCGCACTCCCTGCGGCGAACCGAAGCACGCTTTTCCTAACACCGCAGCCGCATAAGCATCCGCGCGCATCTCTTCCCGCTGCTTCTCATTGAGTCCACTCTGCGTCCGGTGATAGAGTTCCGCCCAGGAGGCACTCGGCTGCAATCGATACGAAGGGGCAAGATGACCAACCTCGTGGAGTATGTACCAGACAACAAACCACGTAACTGGAACATTGGGTGCGCCGCTAACTATGGAAGGCCCAACGATCACTTCGAACTTCTTTAGGTCTTCCTCCATCAGCATAACGCACCCGCAGGCACTTTCTGTGGCGGCGCTGTCTACCGCAGAGAACTCCTCATAAACAGCTCTTACTAGGTCGGCAAAGCGAGAGCCTTGATAAATCAAGGCGGCGCATGGATCTGCGTCGGAGCAGTTTTCGTACCGAGGATCAACCTTAGTTTTGGCAAGCTCGGAGCGAAACGCTTCAAGGGCTTTGCGGGCCCCATCGAGACTTTTCTCGACGGGACTCGTTCGGTGGCGTCGGCGAAGAAGATAAACCGGAACCAGTTGTGGCCCGGGACTCGCTGCTGACTTCTCCCACGACGGTCGCAAGATGAATTGGCCGTCCAGAGCGAGGGCGGCATTTGCTGCCGTTAGGGCTTCGACAATTGAAGGCTGAAGTTCGGCCGCATCCTCCAGATCGTAGCCATCACGAGGATCAGTTGGTGCCTTAGAGCAGCTAATAAGGACCAAGCCGCAGGTGAAGATATGAGCTGCGACTCGAAGTCCTCTAAGAGCACGTGCGGGAGGTTGCATCCCTAAGACGGTTGAGCCCAGCGAACTCATTTTGTGGGTTGTCCTTTAAGTCCTGCACGACCTCTTCGATCGTATCTCGTAGCTCCTTTGAGCACGCAAGAGTATTTGAAGCTTTTGTGCTCGATTGTGCTGCCAGCAGTGTACAAACGGATGCGAGCGCCGCAAGAAATCCAAGGAGGTGGAAACGACCGGGTCGAGGTTTTTCTCCTCCCTCCGGGGAAGTTGGCTGGGGACTATCTTGAACGGCAGGTTTCGGCATTGGGAAATTAAAGCCACTCGCGACGATGGTAATCAAGGAAGTAGCAAAAAAGCTGATCCAGCTTGCAACATCACTGATCCAGCGGAAAGTGTTGTAGCTGTCATTGCTACCGTCCATTTGTGCTTGTGCCTGTTCCAGCTGGTGCTGGGCGTTTGGAGAAAAGTTGTACTCGGCAGCATGTTGGGCGTCAAAGCCGAACAGGCGCGGGAGCGTGGGCCTGGCCATCAAACCGAGCAAAGTGGCTACGATCCATGCTACCAGGATCACAAGGAAAACCCCGCCAAGGAGGCGCAGTATCATCTGGATTTTCCGCATGCCTGCCATGATTGTCGTCGCAATGACCGTCCCTAACCATGAACATCAATCCAATGGCAATATTAAGCTGGCTGCGGCTGGCTGACAATATGTCGCGATCGACTCTTCCTTCAACCGATATTGGCAATTCCAAGAAGAAGCTCCTATCAGGCGTATTCATTCGCTCCGTTCGCTGGAAAACGGCAGCGCTAAACTTTGTGGGAAAGCCATGCTCTACAAGCTCAGGTTTTAGAGATGACACCGGCGGCTGCCGGCGGTCCACTCAGTTCATTTCCTCTTTTGGCGCCTTTCAGCTACCCCAGATCAGAGGCAGCAACCTTCTTTTCCTTCTTCGCCGATTTCAGGTTGCAGAGAATACGCAATGGATCTGAGGCTGCTTTCTTCCCTGTCACCACCACCGCCACTTGCATTCTCGTCAGAAACGCAATCTCGAACCTGAAGATCGATCGTAAAAGCGTTGTGGTTGAGTTGAAAAATCCCACCGCGCCATCGCGGAGCACAAAAACTCGGACCGATGTGACCCCCCTGTAGTGAGACCGCTCGAACCGCACTTGTGCACAAACTGTTCGGGTTCATTGCAGAAGATCAAAAGCTGATCGCCGCAAACGACAATGCCCAAGGCAATACCGGATCGAGGGCGCACGAAGGGGTGAATACCTGCCGATGAGGCAGCTACGGCCCCGATATCGGCAGGTAGGTCAGACAAATCAACCAAACGCTACTGTATCCACGTCGCCAGTTCCATTTTGATGATTGGGAATCTCAACAGATGCGATGTTTGCGAGCCAGAGCGCCTTTCTGCGCGTTAGCGCAAGAAGGCGCGAGACCTCGATGAGAAATTATCACGCGTCTGTGATACGATTATATTTCGTTTCTCCGCGTCGATATACTGAAGGTTGTCCGACCGATTTATAAATCCCGGACGGAGAACAGCGTGTCTCTGCAGAGCAGACCGGGCAGATATGGGCTCAAATGACCGCTCTTGATTCGCGTTACTGCGCGTTTGCGGGTCGCGTGCATTTGATTTCATGGCACCGATACTGGGCATCAGTCTGGCCGCCTCTCCTAAAACATCGAAGTATCTGCATTAAATATACACCCGCGCGCAAAAATTATCATAATTTCTATCACCAGTAGAACCCGATTTTGTCTTCTGATCGATGAACGTAACCCGCAGTCAATTTGATTCCTCTGATCTCTTATGTAATGATGCCGATCTGCCTCGAGGGGAGCGCGGTAAGATGACAGCAAGTCTTTTCGATCGCGCTCTGATGATCTTTGCGAGCGTCACCGAAAGATTCGCTCCGTGGCACAAGATACCATTTCTTGCCGCTATTGCGACGCTGGATGGCGTCCGCGCTCGCATGCGCTGGAACAACATTTACTCGCGAACTCATGACCTTTCGTTGATGCCTCCACAGAATGTCGACGTTCAGTCGACGCGCATGGCGAACGGCAGCTTCAATGATCTTGGTGAGCCGGCCATGGGAATGGCAGGCACTCGGTTCGGACGCAATTTCCCCATCAACGAGACGTTCGGCGCCGAAGGCAAGGCACTGACGAAACCCAGTCCGCGCGAGATCAGCAAGCAGCTGCTTGCGCGCGGGGAATTCGTTCCCGTGCCGCATCTCAACGTGCTTGTGTCGGGCTGGCTGCAGTTCATGGTGCATGACTGGCTGAGCCATGGGCCAAATCTGCGCGAGGATCCGTACCGGATTCCGCTCGAAAATGGTGACGACTGGTACGAAGATCCGATGACTATCCTGCGATCATCGCCCGATCCGGCGGGACCGCAGGACCAAGGCCGGCCGACCGCGTTCGCCAACACCGAAACGCATTGGTGGGATGGATCACAGATCTATGGCTCGACGATCGAGCGACAGATGTTGGTCCGAACCAATCCGGCGACCGGCACGGTGTGCCCCGATGGCAAGCTGGGGCTGAGCGCGACCGGAAACCTTCCGATCATGGCGCCTGACAGGGACATCGGCGATGCCGAGGGGGGACGCTTCGACAAACAGGAACTGGCCGGCGTCACCGGCAACTGGTGGATCGGTCTTTCGGTCTTCCAGACGCTCTTTGCCCGCGAGCACAACGCGATCGTCGACAGGCTCAAGATCGATCATCCCGAAAGGGATGGCGAATGGCTCTTCCAGAAAGCCCGACTTGTCAATGCGGCGCTAATGGCGAAGATCCACACCACCGAATGGACGCCGGCACTTATGAACTCGCCGACCGGGCGGTTCGTCATGCGGACCAACTGGTGGGGGATGACTGGCGAGCACTTCACCAGGGCGTTCGGCCGGCTGAGCGATAATGAAGCGATCTCGGGGATCATGGGCTCGCCCACCGACCACCATGCGGCTCCCTATGCGATGACGGAGGAATTCGTCGCCTGCTACCGCATGCACTCGTTGATCCCGGATGCGTTCGTGTTCCGCGCGGCCAAGGACGACAGGGTCATCTTCAGCACCGATATGCTCGGCGTGTCGCATGGCAAGACTTCGGGCGTGTATGCCGAGGCGAGCTTCGACGACATTGTCTACTCGCTGGCCACGAGCCATCCGGGCGCGCTCGTGCTACACAATTTTCCCAACGCTCTGCGCAATCTCCCGATCAATCCCGAGAAAGGGATATTCAGCGACCTCGCCGCCATCGACATCCTGCGCGACCGCGAACGGGGCGTGCCCCGTTACTGCGCGTTCAGGCGGATGCTAGGCATGAAAGTCCCCGCATCGTTCGACGAACTGACCGACAACAAGGAATGGGCCAGCCAGGTCGCGACGATCTATGAGCGGGTCGAGGATGTCGATCTGCTGGTTGGAACGCTTTGCGAAAGCAATGGCGGTACGCCAACCGGTTTTGGCTTTTCAGATACGGTGTTCCGCATCTTCATCCTTATGGCGTCACGCCGGCTGAAGAGCGACCGTTTCTATACGCGCGACTTCACTCCCGACGTCTATACGCCGGAGGGCTTTGCTTGGGTCGCCAGCAACGACCTTCGCTCGGTGATGATGCGTCATTGCCCGGCGCTGACGCCCCGCTTCGCGGATGTGCGCAACCTCTATTTCCCATGGGCGACAGGATGAGCAGGATTGCAATCCCCGGGCTGGTCGACGTGCTGCCGGTCGATGATGCAGCGGCGATCGCCGCGATCGCCAGCGACCGCCGGTTTGACCGTCAGTATGTGCGACGCGGACCCATGCTCAACCGCATCATCCTCGGCCGCGTTCGTTCGATCCTGACGCTCGCCGGCGCACCATTGCCGCCGGTTGCCGAGCACGGGCCAGTGCGGCCTGCCCCATCCCAGAGCGCAACGCAGGCGCGGCTCGATGCACTGGCAACTGGAGGCCTTGCGGGACCAGATATTGATGCGCTGGCGGCCTATGTGCGGGGCGAAGGCGGGGCCAGGTGTGGCGGCAAACTCGCGCAGCAGGCGGTCGGGCGGTTGTTCGATCCGAATTACCGCGCCGATGATGAAAGCTGGTCGGCGGCACTGATATTGCGCGATGCACCGAGCAGCTTCAATCCGGTCAAGCGGTTGATCTGGGCGCTGACCGGACGGATCGCCAAGGCCCGCGCGCTGCTTGCTGAGAAGGTCAATCAGGATCCGACTGGGCTGCACGGCACGGGCGTGGCGATCCACAACCTCGCAGAAGCGTTTTCGCGCATGCGCACACTTTACTCTGATCCGGCGGCACGCGACCAGAATTCGCCTGCTGCCGCGGTCGCCGCGTCGATAGTCGCACCCAAGCAGGTGCTACGCCAGCCGAACGTTGCGGGTACGTGTCCGGCCGGGCCGTTCACGAAAGATACGCTGGTTCTGCTGCAACTCGAGAGGGCCAATGTCCGCACGCCGGGGTATGACATGGCCTTCATGGCGGGAAGCTGGAGCGCGTGCCCGGCGCAGGGCTGGGTCCCTGCCCTGATGGCAACGGTATGGCGCCGCGCGATCGAGGGCACAGCGGCATGACCGACCGACAAATGTTCTCGCCGCTCGAGTTCCGCAATCTGACGGTCAAGAACCGGATTTTCCGGTCGAGCATCTCGGGCCGGTTCGATCAGGAAGACGGCGCCCCGACGCAGACCCGGATCAACTGGGAATCGAAGTTCGCCGCTGGCGGCGTCGGTGCGATCATCTCCTCCTACGTGCCGGTGCTGATCGAGGGGCGGATCATCGCGGGCTATGGGACGATCCACCGCGATGACTTCATCCCCAACTGGGCGAAGCTCGGCGAGTCGGTGCACAGCCACGGTGCGAAATTCATTATCCAACTCAGCCATTCAGGGCGGCAACTCGATTTGCCAGGCATCCATAATCAGAATCGGGTCGCGCTCAGTTCGACCAGCCAACGCGAGCCGATCAACGGCGTTCCCTGCCGCGCGATGGGTAAGGCCGAAATCGGTCACACGGTGGAGGCCTTCGCCAGAGCGGCGTGGCGGGCGCGCGAAGCCGGTCTTGACGGCGTTGAGCTTCATTCGGCGAATGGCTACCTGTTTTCGCAGTTTCTCAGTTCCGGGATCAATGACCGCACTGACGAATATGGAGGCAGCCTGGAAAATCGCGCGCGATTCCTCCTGGAAGTGATCGGCGCGATCCGGGCGCGCGTCGGCTCCGGCTTTCATCTGCAGGTCAAGCTCGGCGGCGTGGACAACAACAATGTGATGCCGTGGGAGAAGAAGGGCAACACGCTGGCGGATTGTGTCCAGATCGCTAGATGGTGCGAGGCGGCGGGCGTCGATGGCATTCACGTATCGAGCGGGTCGAGCTTCCCGCATCCGCTCAACCCGCCAGGCGATTTCCCGCTCGACGTGTTGGCTAAGACGTATGATACAATGATCACCTCCGGCGATTTCGGCATGCGTAATTTCGTGCTGTTTCGCTACAGGCTGTTGCGCCCGATCTTCCACTGGCTCTGGTTCCGGATGAAAAAGGGCCTGCCGGTCGAGGGCATCAATCTCGAGGCGGCGCGCGCGGTGAAGGCCGCGGTCAAGATTCCGGTGATCGTCACCGGCGGCTTCCAGACCGCCTCGCTGATCGAGAAGGCCATCGGCGACCAGGTGTGCGATGGCGTGACGATCGCCCGGTCGCTGATCGCCAACAACGACCTCGTCAAAATCTGGGAGAGCGGCAAGGATCGGCCCGACCGGCCCTGCACCTATTGCAACAAGTGCCTGGTCAACGCGCCGAAGAACCCGCTCGGCTGCTACGAGATTTCCCGATACGACAATGACTACGATCGCATGGTCGAGACGATCATGTCGATCTACTCCACCCACCCGGATCTAAAGGTGTCGGCAGGCGAGGGATTGGTGACGCAATGACCAACGAGACGCTTCATCGCGGGTTCATGACAGAGGCCGCGCGGTCCGCGAAGGCTTGGTACCGGACGGCGCTGGGCGCGGTCTTGCTGATTGAGGCCGCAGGTGCCATTGCGCTGCTAGTGTCACCGCTCGGCGTTTCGAGGTTGTTGGCGCTCGGAGATGATGTCGGCACGGTTTGGCCGCGTGTTGCAGGCCTGCTGCTTTTACTGCTCGTCGTCTACATGCTGCTTGGCCGGACGATGCCGGCGGCGGCCAAGATGTCCAACATCCTCGGCTTCGTGGCGCGCGCGCTGCTCGGTATTTTGCTGATCGCGCTGTGCGGGCGCTTTGCTATCGTCGGTGCGGTCTGGTTGGTCGCTGCGATCGTGCTGGCCTTCTTCTATTTCAGATATTTCCAAGCCGAAGTGATGAACCGCCCCTGACATAGACAGCAATTGGGAGGGCCCTACAAATGGCAGTTGGTTCCGCCGCGCAGGGCTCGTCCAAGAGGCCCCTGTGGATCGCGCTCGGCATTGTCGTGCTGTTTGGGCTGATCGCCTATTCCCTGTTCAGACAGGCGTCCGCAGTCGACAGGCCAGTGCCCTATACGAACGATGCGGACTACTTCAAGTACGGCTCGATCAGCAGCGATGTCCACGGCATCCCATACTGGATCTGGGTGACGATGCCGGAGGTTTGCCGTGGCGATCTGCCTGGCGGCTATGCCTCGCTGGGGGTGATCCAGGAACCCGGCAAACCGACGCCGATCGGCTTTTCGATACGCAAGGTTGGCTTCGTGGATCAGGTCGGGCCTAATTGCGGGCTGTGCCATACGGCGTCCGTGCGCTCGACACCACAATCGACGCCGGTCGTCTATCTCGGCGCGCCGGCGCAGCAGCTCAATTTGATGGGCTATTTCGGATTCCTGTTCTCTTGCGGAAGCAGCCCTTCGTTCACAACCGAGAACGTTGTGGCAGCGATCGAACAGCACAAGCCGCTGAGTTTCCTGGAGCGGCAGATCTATTCGATTGCCGTGCCGCGGGTGAAGAAGGCGCTGATTGAAGGCAGCGTCCAGTTTGCCTCGATCACGGTCGGTCGTCCGCCCTGGGGGCCGGGCCGCGTCGATACTTTCAACCCCTACAAGGTTCTCGTCTTCCACGACGACATGTCGAAGGACAAGAGCATTGGCACCGCAGACTTCATGTCGATCTGGAACCAACAGTCGCGCGAGGGAATGTGGCTGCACTGGGATGGCAACAACGATTCGCTGGACGAGCGCAACCTCTCGGCCTCGATCGGCGCGGGGGCAACCCCGAAGACGCTCAGCGATTCGGCCAACATGGCCGGGATCACTCGGATCAAGAACTGGATCACGACGCTGCCGCCGCCGCGCTATCCGTTCCCCATCGACGGCGCCAAGGCGGATGCCGGCGCGCGGATCTACGAGGCGCAATGTGCCTCCTGCCATGAGGAAGGCCACAAGGGTTACGGTGCGGTGATCCCCCTGGCATACCTCAAGACCGATCCCGAGCGGCAGCTCGCCTTCGACGAGGCGATGGCGGCCAAGATGAACACGATCGGCGAAGGCCAGCCATGGGCATTCCATCGCTTCCATTCGACCGATGGCTATGCCAGCCATCCCCTTGACGGCATTTGGCTGCGCGCTCCCTACCTCCACAACGGTTCCGTGCCGACTCTGGCAGAATTGCTGGCGCCTCCGGCGGAACGACGTAGCACCTTCTACCGGGGCAACGACGTCTATGATCCGCTTCGGGTTGGCTTCATCTCGGATGTCGCTGGGACCGGGTCACGACATTTCTACCTGTTCGACACGCATGATCGTGGCAACGGCAACGGGGGGCATCTTTACGGGACCGATTTGTCGCCGGCCGACAAGGACGCTCTGCTTGAATATCTGAAGACCGAATAAGGAGCGATGCCATGCTCGACACGCGGGTTCTGTTTCGGATCGTCGTCTGGCTGGGCGTGATCGCCAACTGGTCGTTCGGGCTCTGGGTCCTGTTCGGCGATGGTAACAATCTACTGGCCATGCTGCGGCTCGGCCGCCAGGACAGCATGTTGTGGCTGTACAACTATTCGATCCTGTTGATGATCCTCAGCCTGTTCTATATTCCGGCGGCTCGCGATCCGTTCCGTTATCGCGCCAATGCCTGGCTCCTGGTGGTGGGAAGACTGGTGCCGGCTACCACATTCCTTCTCGGTGTCGCGCTCGGCTACATGCCGAACGGGTTCTTGACGCTGTTCATTGCGGATGGCGCGTTCGGCCTGATCGAACTGTTCCTGCTGCTCCAGATCTTTCGCGATGGCCCCCGCCCACGCGACTATGGCTACCGGCAATGAGGCGCTCGCAAAGCTTCGTCCGTTGGGCGGCGTGGTTGTGCGCCGCACTGGTCGTTGCTGCCCCGCTCGCCTATCAATGGCTTTTTCCGGTGCCGACGCACTACGCGTCAGATGTCGAACATTTCAAGTATGGCTCTATTGGCGTCGAAGCAGCGCAGGGCGTGCCCTATGAAGTCTGGCGCACGCTGCCGGGTCTGTGTCTTCCGCTTTCCGAGCGCGCGGGGGGCTACAGCAAATTCGGTTTCCAGTGGGAACTGGGCCACGACACGCCAGTCGGCATGCCGGTGGAGACCGCGCTGGTGCCGCGAATCGGCGTCAACTGCGCGATGTGTCACGTCGGCCGGATCGAGGGACCCGATGGCGTGTCGCAGCTGGTCGTTGGCGCCCCCAACACCAGTCTGAACTTGCAGGCCTATCTGCGCTTCTTGTTCTCGTGCGTCGGAAGCGACAGATTCACTGCCGATGCGGTGCTGGCGGAAAATGCCCGGCTGGGTGACGGGCTGAACGCCGTCCAGCGGCTCTTCTACCGCAGTCTGATCATCCCGCAGATGAAGACCGCGATCGCCACACAAGCGCGCGAGATGGCGTTTATGGATAGTCAACCTGACTGGGGGCCCGGCCGCGCACCAGGATTCCAACCGGCAAAGATCCAGGTGCTCGGGATGCCATTCGACGGCACGCTGGATATTGTCGACATCCCTTCGCTGTGGGCGATGGAATCGCACGACGGGAAGGGTCTCCACTGGGACGGCGCGAACACGTCATTGCATGAGGTGTTTCTAAGTTCCGGCATCGGCAACGGCGCCAGCGCCAGCACGATTGACCTGCCCAGTCTTGCGCGGAACGAGGCATGGGCGCGAAAGGTCCCCCCGCCGGCCTATCCATGGCCGATCGACAAGGCACAGGCCCAAGTGGGCAAGGCGATCTATGCAGCCTATTGCGCGTCGTGCCACGACACCGGTGGCAATCGTGCGGGGCAGGTGATTCCGTTGCGAATGGTTGGCACGGATCGCAATCGCGTTGATGCCTTCACGCCGGAAACCGCGCAAGGTTTCGATGACCTTCCGGATTATTCGTGGCGTTATACGGGATTTCGCAAGACCGGAGGCTACGTCGCTGTTCCGCTCGACGGGATCTGGGCTCGCGCGCCCTATCTTCACAACGGCTCGGTACCCACGCTTGCCGCACTGTTGACCCCGCCCTCTAGCCGTCCGGCGCACTTCCTGAGAGGATCGCCACGCTACGATCCGGTAGATGTCGGTTTCGCAGGCAATACTGGCGCGGAATTCGATACCAGCCAGCCGGGCAATGCGGCCACCGGGCACGACTGGGGAACCGACCTTTCGGAGCCGGAGAAACGTCAGTTGATTGAATATCTTAAGACACTCTGACCAAAGTCGATACCGTGCCGATCGAAGTCGATGGTATCTTGTCAAAGTGCTGTCCGAGCGCAAATCCGGTCGCGTTTATTGCTTTATCAGGTTTTGAGCGTCGTTATATCTTCGACCCCCAAGTCGATCATCAAGGTGTGCGGGCGCGGCCTGCTTTCTTTACAGTGTCGCCCCAGCCCAGCTATTGCCATGAAGAGTGCCGCAGCTTGATGCAAAATGATTCGAGCCGGCTTTCAAAATGTCGTCGCCGCGGCCTCATTTCTAGCACAAAGGGTCTTTGCGAATGCTAAAATCAATTGTACTTAAATGAGCTCGACTTGGAGGAAGATATGACAGCCTTTCGGAGAAATTGGGAGGTCGTTCTACTTTGGCTTCGGGTATTATGGGTTTGCCGAATAGCCGCCCTCAGCATGGGGTTGGGCTTTCTACTTTTCCTGTGGGCAGAGCCCGCCCATGACTTGTTCATGGAGGCGGGCTCAAACAGTCGTTACTGGTTCGTTTTTTTCTTGTTCGTCTTCGCCTGGGCGCTAATCGTTCACTATGCGAGCCGTAAAGTTGTTCAGCAGCAGGCCTGGGCGGCGCAAGGACAGGTGCCGCTTTCTCCGACCGCTTTGGCGGCGCTCAGAACCAAATACGCGCTTCCGGCAACCGTCATACCGCGCCTGCTTGGCTTTGCCTGCTTTGCGGCGGTTGGCGTCGGCATCTGGCGAGCGCGGAGCGACCTTGGGGCAGTATCGCAGGCGATGGGCGGCTCCTTTCACGATCCTGTGGCCAAGCTGTTGCCATGGCTCTGCTTGGTGGCGACGATCTATCTTGGCTATGTTGTCGCGCGCCGCGGCTTCGTTGGCGGCACCGGTGGGTCATGGAAGGTCTTTCTGTACCATTCCGCTACCGGCAAGAACGCATCGCTGCTGACCGAGGCCAAGCTTCTCTGGTTTGCCGATCTCCTCACGAGCCGCGGACGGCAAAGACGGGGGCCCGGCAAGTTGCATTGGGACTATCTTGCCCTGGCTTTGTTGGCGGCCCAGATCCTTGGCTGGCTTCTTATCCTCTTTTTCCCACTGCCTTTCGCTTCAGCCTTTCCGCGCGCCCTGTTTGTGGTGCTTATGTTGGCTGCGCCGGTATCCCTTTTGGCTTTCCTGTCAGCCGCCTCGCACCAAACCCGTTTCCCGGTTCCGAGCGCGATAATCGCCATTTGTCTCGTGCTGACCGGTCTCACCTCGTCTTTTCATGACATTAGATTACTGTCCGCCGACGTTGGCGTCGTCGATCAAAGGCAGGACTTGAAGAGCGCCCTGTATGGCTGGGCGGCACTCAACTGCCCGTCCACACCATTGGAGCTCTGTCACGAAACACCAATTATCGTCGCGACGGCCGGAGGGGCGAGCAGGGCAGCCTTTTTCACCGCGACAGTGGTTGGCGATCTTCTGGACAATACCCCGAAATTCGGCCAGCGCCTGTTCGCGTTCTCCGGCGTATCGGGCGGGTCGGTTGGTGCCGTCATGATAAGGGCTGCTCTTGTGCAAGCATCCTCGGCTTCGACGACGCCCTGCAACAAAAAGAACGAGAACGACTGGCTGTGGTTCAGGCACCAGGCGCCTCCCAACAACTGGCGCGAATGCCTGCAGTCGCTGACTGCAGGTGATTTTCTCTCGCCTGCCTTCATCGGCTTGGCGTTTCGGGATCTCTTCGGCTTTCTCCCACTGCCGACCTTCGATGACCGTGCGGCTCTTCTCGAGAAGGCCATAGAAGCCCGTTACGACCTGGTGGTCGGAGGGGATGGACCAGCTCCAGACAGTGGCGACCATCCGCTCGGCACCGAAAAACCCAGTCCCCTTGAAAATCCCCTGGGGCGACTCAAGGAGGCTACAGGATGGCAGCCGCTTCTGTTCCTCAATGCCACTTCAGCGGCGACTGGACGCAGGGTTATCGCCGCAGACATTCTGCCAGTCTTCCAAAACGGCAATCAGGCCTTTCGCCTGTTTCCCGAGGCGTTCGACTTGTTCGATATGCTCCGCGTTGCCGACAATGCGCACTGCCGAGACGCCGTGGCTGTTTCGGGACAGAATTCGCAGGCAAAGTGCTACAAGCAGGTTCGGCTCTCCACTGCCGGCGTCGCAAGCGCCCGGTTTCCTGTAATTTCGCCGCAGGCCATCGTGCGTGGCGATTCCGGTACGGTCGATGGCCTGGTTGATGGCGGCTATTTTGAGAATGACGGATTGACGACGGCACGCGAGTTGGCAGAAGCGATCCACACCGTCGCGGACAATCTCCAACCGATCATCATCGAGATAACCAACGCCCCTGTCCCGGACGAGGACGAGCAATCTTGTAACCCGAGCCCCGTGCGCAATCTTCCGGCGAGCGAGGTTCAGGCCGTTGCCTTAGGGGATGTCATTGCGCTAGACGACGGCACGTCAAATTCCGATCAAAAACCGGCGTACAGAACCCTGGCGGCAGAACCAGGGCATGGCAAAGACGGTCAACTTTGCAATCCGAAGGCGAAAATAACGTGGCACGACGCTTTGACCGGCCCTTTCAAGGCCTTGGAGGGCACGCTTGGCGGTCATGCGGCCGAAGCGTATCTTGCGGCCGAAAACGATGCGCAGCTGCACATCTTGAGCTTCTTCAGGTTCCAAGTCTTTCATAGCTTACCCATGCTGGACGACAGCGAGGCCAGTCTTGGGGATAAATTGCCTGGGACAGAGACGTGTTCGCTGGCCGGGCCGTCCCGGCCTGCCGGCAAGCAGAGGGTAGATGACCTATCAATGAGCTGGTGGCTGTCTGACGCGGTACAAGCTTATCTCGACCGCCAACTCTGCCAGAACGGCAATCAACGACAGTATCGTGCCTTGCAGGCGTGTTTGGCCGCCACGGATTCGCCTAGCCGCGACGAGACCTGCTTACGTTCGTCGAGCGTCGTAGCCCTGTCACATGATTCGAGAACCGAGACCCAGTAGTATCATCTACGCCGAGTCATCGTCAGGAAAGAGACTACCAGGAAAGCTGGGTCTATAGGTCCATCGTGACTACGCGGTTGTTCGAGAAATCGCTCCAACCAATAAGGCCAGCATGAAATCCGGCGTTGTCACCTGATCGGTCCCTTCGATCTACCGGTGATATCGCCCGTATCCGGGAGAGCCGTCTCAGTGTTGGAGATCAACCGTTCGAAACGGCCATCCCATCGGTGCGGCGCCGGCGAACTACAAGATCGACGAGGTCAGCTTCGAAATTGGCAAGATCGAAAACCATATTGACTCCTCGATGACCAAGCCGGATGCCGGCTGGCCGGTCGGCACCTACCGGGTGCAGATCGCGGTTGACGGCACGCTGAAGGAAACGGTCGACTTTTCCTTGAAGTGACCGGGGCGTGTCAGGCGACCCCTGCCTCAATCTCTTTCATCAGCGCACGCAATTCAGCTGGCACAAGACAGAAAGTTCGAAAAGCTTCCAAGAACCCCAGGGCAATTGGAGGCCAGATCGAACGTTGCGTCCCACGGACATCGTAGCGAACGTCCGCAATGAAGCGGCAATTGTCGGCGGCAAAAGGGGGTTCGAATCGGACTGTCGGCGGCTCCGTCGTGGGAACGAAAAAAGAAGAGAAGCAGAACTTTCGTGTGCGATTTTTGCACACGCCATCTCGTAACTAGTTGATTGTATTTATGTATCTGCCTCATCCATCATGGGTGCAATGGCTATGCTATGTGATTGGTATTGCTTCATTTTTATAATAGCTCAACTGGCTAGCTCACACCGAGCGCACACGAGAGACAGTCCTTCGGCGCGACCATACGCGACTCTAGGCAACAGATGCTGAACGGCAGACCGGCCTCGGCGAGCCGCTCATTTCTCGGAACCTTCGGCGAACCAACCGACCCTCATATCGACGACATGAGCGACGTAGGCAAGTCCCCTCGCCGCTCCAAGGCCGCCGCCCTCGTTTCGACGGAGCGTAAAATGGGCCGGTACAATCGGCCCATTTTCAATCAATCCTCATCAACGGATTCCTCCTCAACGGCTTCCGGGATCGCATCCGGCAGCTTTTGCGGTCCAACCCGGTCGGCAACGAGCATCGAGAGCATCATCTCGACAAGGCCATTGGCGGCCCCCTTCTCGCCACCGGTAGCGCCGATCTGGATCTGCGGCACGATCGGCAGCCTGCCATTCTCGATCGCCTCGGCGAAGCGCATGAGAACCTGCGCGTTGACCTGATAGTCCGGGCCGCCGAAGGCCGCCACCTTCTTCTCGGTGGCCTCGGCCTCCGCCAGACCGATGGCGCGCACCCTCTCGGCATCTGCAAAACCGGTCGCCTTGATGCGTTCGGCATCGGCAAGCGCGATAGCCTTGATCATGTCGGCCTCGCCCTGGCCGCCGAGACGCACCTTCTCGGCCTCTGCCTTGGCCGTGACCTGGATGGTTTCCGCCTGCTGGCGGGTGCGGGCGAGTTGCGCCTTGCCCTCGTTCTCGCTGATCTCGATGGTAAGGGCCGACGTCGTGATCTTGGCTTGCTGTTCAGCGAGCGCCTCCTTTTCACGCAATGTGCGTTCCTGAATGGCCGCCTTCTCTTGCAATTTATAAGTCTCGACTTTTTCGACTGCGATCTGGCGCTCGCGCAGCTGGACCAGGATCTGCTCTATGCCGTTCTGGCCATCGGCGGCACGGGGCGTACCAATCAACACTTCCTGCAGCTCGAGGCTGTAGGAATTGAATTTTTCGCGCATCTCCTCGCCCGATTTGCGCTGGATATCGCTACGCTCCTGCAAAAGCTGGATCAGCGTCTTTGTCTGGGCGATGTTCTTGAAGTAAGCGGAAACCATCGGGTCGAGCGTTTGTTCGACCAGCCGCTTAATGTCACCGAAACGCTGCACCACGAGCGGCGCCTTCATATAGTCGATATGCACGACGACGGAGAGCGGCAGCACCGGCTCGAACGCATCCTTGGTGATCAACGACACTTCAGACAGGTTCTCGTCCAGCCGGTGTTCGCCAAATTGCTCCTTCGTCCATTTGAGCACGAAGTTGGTGGTCGGCACGATGATGATTTTGCCGGCAAAGGTATTGAACGCATACTTGCCTGGCAGCAGTGGCGCTGACCAGACACCGCGTGCGCCGATTTCGACCAGCTCGCCGTGACGGTATGCCTGCCCGGATATATCCGTGCCATGGCGGCCGTTATAGGAGACGACGACACCCACCGTGCCAACGTCGATGATCGTCTTGTTGACCAGTTCGACGGTCGCGAAAATGCGGTTGAGGAAGTAGCTACCGTCGGCCAGCACCTGCAGCTGCCGGCCACGGTAGCCACCGGCATTGAGAAACTTCTCCGGGTCCTGAAAATTGTTGTGGAAGTTCGGGTCGGTCGGATCGTTGGCGACGGTCGGTGCGATGATCTCGCCGTCCGGCAGGGCCGGACCGTCATGGATGGTGACGATGCCGATCATGTCCTCGGCATTATGGATGACGACCGGCTCAAAGCCGCCCCGCTCCGAGATCATGCTGGACATATTGGCAAAAAGACTTTGTTCCGACGAGCTCAGATTGATGGCATAGATCGACTGGGCGGTCAGCACGACGAATTGTGCAAGATTGATGGCGTAGGTGCCTTCACGCAAGATCTTGCGCTGCGGTCCCTTCTGTCCGCTTTTTTCGAGAAAGCCGCGCACATCCTGGAAATCATCTGCTTCGGTGTTGGAAGCCAGTGTCTGCGTCGGCGGCAGCGGCTTGCCATCACGGGCGAAGACATAGCCGATCTGACCCTGCGGGATGGTGACGAGATTGGCGCGATGCATCGAATATTGGAACGGCATGAAGAAATGCAGGCCGCCGCGCACGACTTCCGGCTGGTAGCCTGCCTCACGGTTGAGCGCGATGAAGCCATTGCTGACGGAGCCGCGGAAGCTCCATAGTTTTTCCAGGACGCCGAGCCTGTCGTTTGGGATGTAGCGGACCACGCCGCTCCACCAAAACAGGATTGCCAGCACGATGACCAGCACGGCCGCCTCGATCGCCGTCCATTCCATCGGGCCGAGATATTGTAGGGCTTCCATCTCTTCTCTCCTGTGGGGCACGCGGGTTCGTCCACCCGACGGCCACCGGGTTGGTGTTGATTGATGAAGCGGGGAGCTTGCGCACCGGCACGCTCGACGCACCAAGGGCGTGTCGAACGTTTGGGCTGCTCATTGTGTGGAAAACGACCGCGCGTCCCGAGTCCCCAGTGAGGGGAAGCGTGGCCGTGAGCTATCTCACATCGGTGTTGCCTTGATAGACATAACGGCAGATGACGTAGGGATCGCGCCAACAGGTTTAAAGATATTCCGCACGGAAATCGTATAAGTATTTTCCAATCAAAGGCGAGGACACAACTCGACGAAGGCTGGACTGATCCCAAAACGTCCGCTGGTTGCGGCCTGCACGTCGGAGGCGTTTGTCGGCCTCATGAAGTATAGTCTGCCAGATTCCTCAGTCACGATTCCCTCCTTCAAAGCGCCGCGAAACGCACGCGTGGAAAATTTTCAAGCGCCGAACACGAAAATTGCAACTATGCCAACAGCCAAAAAGACCGAAGAAATCCATGCAACTGTCTTATATGGCCTGATAACTTTATTTCGTTCCCGTATAAACTCATGTGTAATTTCTTTACTTTCCCAATCTATACGAACTTTTCCCGCTCCATCATTGTGTGCGAACAATCCATACCCTTTGTGTTTCTTCACGAGCAAATGGTCCCTGGTGTTTAACACCATCATGGACACCCCCCATGAAATCATCGGCACCAGGAAAATCAGGGCCTTGACCGCGGTCACCGACACGCCTCCCTCGCGGCTAGATCATTCCAGCGGCTAGCTTCCTCGCAAAGGTCAAAGCCAGCCCTTTCATCTGCAAGGTAAGCTTGCTGCATGCCCGCAAGACACCCAGTGACGTTACGCCGGACTGGGGGTTTTGCTCTACCTCCAGGCCCGTCAACGGTCTGATGAAACGACTTTTTCGGCCCGGATGCGCGAGCAGCGACGACCCAGTAGAGAACCAGGCTTGCCGGCCGCCGAACCATCAGAAGAGGCAATCGATAGAGCGCTGGCCGGCCAACCCTTAGGTCGAGCCCTGCCCCCTTCTGCAGGCGCGCACGAAATCGATAATGCCAAGCGTAGTGCCCGACACCATGAAACTCTCCGCCGCTCTTCTGGGATTGCTGCAATTGCCGCCGCCCTGCAATAAAATCGGTAACATATCCGTGATCACCTGTTAAGGACCTGCGAAGAAACAGACCAAGAAAACCTTTGCTCTATTCATAAGGATGATCTAATTTACACTTTGATGTATTGTACAAGTATGAGTGTGGCTTATTTCCCAAGCTGAGGAATCAGCTAGTTCCGAAAGGCGCCAAGTATTTAAGGAGCTGCCGTCATGAACGATCCGAACGCGGGAAAGCCCGCCTACGACCCGCAGCAGCTGGAGCCCATGCTGATAGCGCGACAGCATGCGGGCGATATCGACGGCATGGTCGCGCTGTTCGAGGCGGATGCGGTGATCGACTGCGGCGACGGACGTTTTCTGCGCGGCCGCGAAGCCATTCGTGACTACTATGCCGAGATTGTCGCGTCTGGACGGAAGTTTGCCGTGGGAGAACAGCGCCCTGCCCTGATTTGCGGCGGCCTCGCGCTCACCTCGACCCGGCTTCCCGACGGCGACGTCACCAGCGAGGTTGCCCGGCGGCAAAGCGACGGCTCCTGGCTTTGGGTGATCGACCGCTATTCCGTCGCTTGGGATTGAGCCTTTGGACCGAACCAACCGTCTGCGTCGTCCGGAAAACCGGCCGCCGACGTCCCGCAGACACATCAAAAACGCTGCGGCCGTGATGGCCGCAGTCGTTGCGTTCAGCAATCCGGGTGCGGCTACCGCCGCAGCGCGTATACGCTCGCCATGGTTTCGCCGTGGACGGGCAGCGCCATGTCGTCGTCCAGAAGCCGCGTGATCCGGGCAAAGCCGGTGAATGCCTTCCTGGCCTCTTCCGCCGACATTTGTCCCGACATGGCCGCCGAGCAGCAATTCAGCGCGCACTGATACACTGGCCCACGTCGTCCCGTCGGCCATTTACGCAAGAAAACCATCGCCTCGGCGACACTATCCACTTCTTCTACAGGGTGTCCCTGCCCGCGCGAGATCCGCACGGGCGAAAAGAAATGCAGGTAGTCCATCGTTTCCTCCCGGTCGATCGCGATGCCGCCCGATCGAACCTTGTGAAACGCACGGTCAGGCAGTTGGTTCCACCCAGAAAACAGATCTTTGAAAATTCTTTTGGCCGCCGGCTAAACCGTCGGGAAATGGCAAGCCACTTTGCGGCCGGGTCGATACTCCCTCAGCTCCGGCCGCTCGGTGCGGCAGCGCTCGACCGCGATCGGGCATCTCGGATGGAAACGGCAGCCGGATGGCGGCTTGAGCGGGCTCGGCACATCACCGGTGAGGATGATGCGCTTGCGCGTCCCGCTGGGCGTCGTCTCGACGACCGGAACCGCCGAGATCAGCGCCTGGCTGTAAGGATGGGCCGGGGCGGCAAACACCTCTTCCGCCGGCCCTTCCTCGACGATCGAGCCGAGATACATGACCGCGATGCGGGTCGACACCTGACGCACCACGGACAGGTCGTGGGCGATGAAGATGTAGGTGAGGTTGAGCTTCTCCTGCAGGTCGGCGAGCAGGTTGACGATCTGCGCCTGTACCGACACGTCGAGCGCGGAGACCGGTTCATCCAGCACGACCAGATCGGGATTGAGCGCGATGGCGCGCGCAATGCCGACGCGCTGGCGCTGGCCGCCGGAGAATTCATGGGGATAACGCATGACATGGTCGGGCAGCAGTCCGACGAGCTCGAACAGTTCGGCAACGCGCGCGGCGATCTCGCGAGAGGAAAGCTTGCCGTGGATGCGCAACGGCTCGGCCACCAGGTCGCCAACGCGCCGGCGCGGATTGAGCGAGGCAGACGGGTCCTGGAAGACCATTTGCAGGCGCCGCCGCAGCGGCCTCAGTTCGGACAGCGACTTCGAGGTGATGTCTTCGCCTTCGAACAGCAGCTCCCCATCTGTGATCTCGTAGAGCCTCACCAGGCAGCGCGCCAGCGTGGACTTGCCGCATCCGGATTCGCCGACCAGCCCGACCGTCTCGCCGCGCCGCACGGTGAGCGAGACATTGTCGACCGCGTGCACGGTTCGCTTGCCTTCGGCGGAAAAGCGAGAGCCGATCGAAAAACGCTTCCCCAGGCAACGCGTTTCGAGGATCGGGCTGTCGGTCATCGGTCCGCTCATATCTGCGCCACCCGGAAGCACGCCGCGGCGTGAGTGCCTATGCCGAGGTCGGGCTTGCCGGCCGCGCAGGGTTCGTAGTGAACCGGACAGCGCGGACCGAAGGCACAGCCTTGTGGCAAGCGCAGCAGCGACGGCGGCGAGCCGGGAATGGCCGGCAGGCGGCGCGGCTTTTCGCCGGTTAGGGGCGGGATCGAACCGAGCAGCGCACGTGTATAGGGATGCCGCGGGTCGGAAAACAGCTCCATGCGGCTGCCGCGCTCGACCACGCGACCCGCATACATGACCATCACCCGGTCGGCGAGTTCGGAAACCACGCCCATGTCATGGGTGATGAACACCACCGCCGATTTGTGCGTCGCGCGCAGCTTGCGCACGAGGTCGAGAATGCCGGCCTGCACGGTGACGTCGAGCGCCGTGGTCGGTTCGTCCGCCACCAGCAGCGCCGGATTGCAGGATAGAGCCATCGCGATCACCGCGCGCTGGCGCATGCCGCCCGAAAGCTGGTGCGGATAGCGCGACATCGCCTCGTGCGGATTGGGAAAATTCACCTCGGCCAGCAGTTCTTCGACGCGCTCCATCGCCTTGGCCTTGCTGATATTTTGGTGCGCGCGGATCTGTTCGGCGATCTGCCAGCCGATCGTGTAGACCGGCGTCAGCGCCGTCATCGGATCCTGGAAGATCATCGCGATCTCGTTGCCGCGCAGGCGTCTGAGCTCACGCGGCGGCAGCCCGACGAGCTCGCGGCCCTTGTAGCGGATCGAGCCTTCGATGCTGGCGTTGGGATCGGTGATGAGGCCCATCACCGCCAGCAGCGACACCGTCTTGCCGGAGCCAGACTCGCCGACGACACCGAGGATCTCGCTTTCCTCGAGGTCGAAGGACACGCCATCGATGGCCCGCACCAGGCCGTCATTGGTGCGGAAGGATACTTTGAGGTCGCGCACCGACAGTATCATGAGGTCCTCAGGCGCGGATCGAGAAGGATGTAGACGAAATCGACGACCGCGTTGGCGATCACCACGAACATGGACGCGTACATCACCGTTGCCATGATCATCGGCAGATCGAGGTTCTGCAGCGCGTCATAGGTGAGTTTGCCGATGCCGTGCAGTCCGAACACCACTTCGGTCAAAAGGGCCGAGCCGCCTACCAGCGCGCCGAAGTCCAGGCCGAACAAGGTGACGAAGGCGATGAGCGACGTGCGCAGGGCATGGCGCAGCAGGATGCGCGTCTCCGACAGGCCCTTGGCGCGGGCCGTGCGAATAAAGTCTTCCTGCAGGGATTCGATGATGGCCGCGCGCAGCACGCGCCCATAGATGCCGATGTACAGGATGGCCAGGGTGATCCACGGTATGACCAGGGTCAGGAACCAGCCTTTCGGATCGTCGGAGAAATTCTTGTAGCCGAGTGGCGGTACCCACGAGAACGCCCAACTGTCATGGTAGCGGCTCTGGGTGATCAGGTTCATCACCTCGCCCAGCCAGTAGACCGGCATGGAAATGCCGAGCAGCCCGAGCGCCATCAGAAGCTTGTCCAGCCAGCTGTCGCGCGTGGCTGCGGCGACGATGCCGATGATGATGGAGACGACCACCCACAGGATCGCCGCTCCGAACACCAGCGAGAGCGTGACGGGAATGGAATCCATGACCGCCGGCACCACCTTCCAGCCGCGATTGACGAAGGAGGTCAGATCGCCGGTGACGAAAATCTTCTCCATCATCTTCACGTATTGCACGTAGAGCGGCCGGTCGAAGCCAAAATTGTGGCGCACCGCTTCCAGCACTTCGGGCGATGCATTGCGACCGGCGATGCGCGCGGCCGGGTCTGCTCCCGGCGTCGCGAAGAAGATCAGGAAGACGATGACCGAGATGCCGAACATCACGAACAGCATCTGACCGAAACGGCGCAGGATGGCGTAAAACATCAGTCGCGCCCCAGCCGAACCTTGGAGCGCGGATCGAGCGCGTCGCGCAAGCCGTCGCCGAAGACATTGAGTGCCATGACGGAAACCGCGATCGCCAGGCCCGGCACCAGCGCCACCAGCGGCCTGGTGTAAAGCAGCGCCTGCCCGTCCTGGATGATGGTGCCCCAGCTGGCTGCCGGCGGCTGCACGCCGATCGACAGGAAGGAAAGTGCCGATTCCGTCAGCATGTTCAGCGCCATCATCAGCGGCACGAAGACAATCAGCGTGGTGGTGATGTTGGGTAGGATATCGCGCCACAGGATACGCCATCCCGGCACCCCCAGATTGATCGAGGCCAGCACGAATTCGCTGTGGCGCAGCGACAGCACCTGCCCGCGTATCGGCCGCGCCACATAGGGTATGTAGACGATGCCGATGATGATGACCGGCAGCCACAGGCTGCCGGACTCAATCTCGATCGGCCCGATCGAGATGCCTTGCGCGATGGTGACGATGGAAAGCGAGATCGCCAGCAGATAGATCGGGAACGCCCACAGCACATCCAGCAGGCGCGACAGCACCGTGTCGGTGATGCCGCCGAAATAGCCGGCGATCAATCCCGCCGCCGTGCCGATGATCAGCGTGAAGATGGTGGCCGCCGCGGAGATCAGCAGCGAGCTCAGCCCACCATAGAGCATCCGGGCCATGACATCGCGCCCCTGGCTGTCGGCGCCGAGGAAGTAATTGCCAAGCCGCCAGGTCGGACCGAGCGGCGTGTAGCCAAGCCCGAGCCCCTCGGTCGACTGTTCCATCACCGGAACGTCAACGCCGTCGATCTGGATGACGGCGTCGAGCGTCGAGGCGAAGGGGTCCACGCCTGCCCATTTCGCATAAAGAGGCGCGCTGAGGCAGGCCAGCACGATGAGGAGGAACACGGCCAGGGATGCCATGGCAGCCCTGTCCCTTGCCAGCTTGGCAAACGCGACGGCCCAGGGCCCTCGCGTCCTGCGCGGCATGGCGACGGCTTGGTTCGACAAGGACGTGTCCCTCCGCAGCTCGTTACTGCACCCAGGACTGGGTGATCATCCAGTTGAACTGCCGGTTGAACTTGAAATTGCCAACCCGTTTGCTGACGAAGTCAAGCCGCTTCGGCGTGAAGAGGCCGACGGCCGGTGCCTTGTCCGTGACCTCTCTGTCGATTTCGGCCCACATTTTGTCGGCGGCTTTCTGGTCGGTTACGCCAAGGTCCAGCGCCTTCTGCATCTTGGCGTCGATGTCCTTGTCGCAGAAGCCGGCGATGTTGATCGAGGCATCCGAACCTTCACGGAAGGAGGCGCAGCTGAACAGGATGTTCAGAAAGTCGGAAGCCGCAGGATAATCCTTGTACCACTGGGTGATCGACATCTGCACTTTGTTGTTGGTGTTCTGGATGTAGGTGAACTGGATGTTGGACGAGATCGGCTTGACATCGGCCACATAGCCGATGCTGGTCAGCACGCTCTGCAGATAGACGCCGATGGAGCGTGAGATGGCGGTGTCCTCAGCGATGATGGTCACCTTCTGACCCTTGGTGCCGGATTCCTCGACGAGCTGCTTTGCCTTGTCGAGATCGGGCGCCGACCATTTGGCGCCGGGGTTCTTGGTGAAGGGGCAATAGTCCTCATGGCCGGGGAAATCCGGCGGCAGGACCTGGCAGACCGGCGAAGCCAGCACCTTGCCGCCGAACAGCTTGACCAGCGTGTTGCGGTCGACCGCGTAGGCAACGGCCTGGCGCGCTTTTTCGTTGTCGAAGGGTGCCAGACGGTTGTTCAGCGGCGCATACCACCAGGCCGAAAGCGGCGAGATGTGCAACTGGTCCATGGACTTGCTGCCAAGTTCGCCCAGGCGGTCGCTGGGCAGCGCGTCGAACATCCAGTCCGCTTCGCCGTTCTGGATCGCCGTGACGGCCGCTTCCTCGGACAGGCCGAAATCATATTGTACGACATCCGGGTAACCGTCCGGCTGCGCTTCCTCGCTCCACTGCTTGAAGTTCGGATTGCGCGACACCGTCATGCCTTTGTTGGGGTCGAAGGCGGAGATCATGTACGCACCGGTGCTGGGGATGGGCTTGGAGCCCATGTCTTCGGTGGGCGTGTCCGCCGGCAGGACCACGGCGTGCGGCAAGGCAAGCTTGTAGAGGATCTCGGCGTCGGGCTTGGTGAGATTGAGGGTGATGGTGCCGGCGGCTTCATCGCCGACAACGCCGCCTTCCAGCGTGCAGCTCTTGGCGTCGGCCAGGCATTTGTCGGCGCCGACGATGCCGGCATAGAAGGTGCCGGAGGTCGGCCCGGAAACCTTGAAGATGCGCTGGAAGGAGGCGACGACGTCCTTCACGCCCATATCCTGGCCGCTGGAGAACTTGATGCCCTTGCGCAGCTTGAAGGTGAAGGTCTTGCCGTCATTCGTAACCGTAGGCAGCGCCTCGGCCAGATCGGGGACGATGGTGAAGCCGTCCATGCCTTCGGCCTTGCGGAAGGCCACGAGGCCGTCATAGATCGGCTGGTACATCTGCCAACCCTGGTCGGTGTAGTTGATGTGCGGATCGAGCGTTCCCGCTGCCGAACGGGCCAGCAGCCGGATGGTGCCGCCTCGGTGCTCCTTGAGGTATTCAGCCTGTGCCGGGGCGAGCCACGTACCGGCCAGCAATGCCGCGGCTGACGCCGCAAAAAGCAGTTTCTTCATGTTTTATTCCCCTTTTTCTCAGTTGTCGTTGTCGTCCAGGAAGTCTCCCACCACCCGCATGCACGCCTCTTGCTCCTCGACATGCGGCATGTGGCTGGAATGCTCGAATATCTCCCAGTGCGATCCTTTGATGCCGTCCTTGAACGGCTGCACGGTCGCTGGCGTCGCCTCGTCGTAGCGTCCGGAGATGATCAGCGTCGGAACATCGACGGCCTGCAGGCGATCGATGATGCTCCAATTCCTCAGGGTTCCGATGACATGGAACTCGTTCGGCCCATTCATCAGATGATAGACGGTCGGATTGCGTGCGATCTGGGCGAAGGTCTCCGTCACCTCGGGCGGGAACGGCACGCGGCAGACATGCCGTTCGTAGAACCGCATCGTCGCTTCCTGGTAGGCCGGATCGTCCGTCGTGCCGGCCTGTTCGTGCCGGGTCAGTGTCTCCTGCACATCCACGGGCAGGTCGGCGCGCAGGCGGTCGGCTTCTTCGACCCACAGCTTCATCGAAGCCGGTGAGTTGGCGATGGTCAGCGACTTCAGGCCTTTCGGCCGCGTGACCCCATATTCGGCGCCCAGCATGCCGCCCCAGCTCTGCCCCAGCACATGGAAGCCTGCGCGGATGCCAAGATGATCGATCAGGTTTTCAAGCTCGTCGATGAAGAGCCGGGGTGTCCAGAAATCGGCGCCCTTCTGCGGCAACAATGTGGAATTGCCGCAACCCAACTGGTCGTAGTGGATGACGGCGCGGCCTCGTCGGGCAAGAAGCTTGTAGGCATCGACATAGTTGTGGGCAGCGCCTGGCCCGCCATGCAGGATTACCACCGGGGCCTTGTCGGCATCGAGGTTGCCAGAGATTCGATACCAGGTTTCATAGCTGCCAAAGGTGGCACGCCCTTCCCTGCCAATGATCTCAGACGACATCCCGATTTCCCATCCCGTTTGAACGCATTTCGTGTTGTCCGTAACAGCAGGCGCCTAGTTCACCCTGGCCTGCACCCACTCTTCCAGCATCTGGACGCCGAACGCCGTGGCGCCTTCGCGCCCGAGCGGCCGATCCTTGTCGGCCATTTCCTTGCCGGCGATATCGAGATGCACCCAGGGACGATCCTCGGTGAAATGGCGCAGGAACGCCGCCGCGTAGGGCGCGTCACCGTCTTCCATGTCCTTGGCGTGGTGCCGGATATCGGCGAAGGGCGATTGCAAGCCCTCGTCATAGGCTTTGTCGAGCGGCAGTTGCCAGAACCGCTCGCCGACCGTTTCCCCCGCAGCGATCATCTGCGACGCGATGGCATCGTCGGTACTGAAGAGACCCGCAAAGACCGATCCCAGGCCGCGCATCACCGAATAGGTCAGCGTGGCCAGATCGACGATCACCGAGGGGTTGAAGCGCGAGGCGGCATAGTAGAGGCAATCGGCCAGGATCAGGCGCCCCTCCGCGTCCGTATCGAACACCTCGACCGTCTGACCCGAAGCCGTGGTGATGATGTCGCGCGGCTTGAGCGCGGTGCCGGATGGCATGTTTTCGGCGATGCCAAGCACACCGATCGCATGCACCGGACTGCCTTGCCGGGCGAGCGCGATCAGCAGACCGACGACGGCCGCCGCACCGCCCATGTCGGCCTTCATGTCGAACATCTGCTCGCCCCGCTTGATGCAGAGGCCGCCGGAGTCAAAGCACACGCCCTTGCCGACGAAAGCCATCGGCTGGGAAGGAGCGCCCTTGCCGCGATAGCGCAGCACAGCGACGCGCGGCGGCCGCGCCGACCCGGAGCCCACGGCCAGGATCGCGTTCATGCCGAGTTCCTTCAGCCGCGACGTATCGAGTATCTCGACATCGATGCCAGCTTCGCGCAGCGGCTCCAGATGATCGTGGAAATTGTCGGGATGGAGATGGTTCGGCGGCAAATTGACCAGCGTGCGCGCATATTCGACGCCATCGGCAATGGCATTGATCCGCGCCAGCGCCGGGGTCAGTTCCGCACCGTTTGCTCCGACCAGTTGCACCCGCAAGGTGCGATCCGAGCCCGCGCCCTGGCGTCGGTTGCGCATGTCGAAACGATAGCGCCGCAGCCGCATGCCAAGGGCGACGCGTGCCAGGATTTCGGCTGCGGGCAGGTCGACACCGTCGATCGGGTCTAGGACAAGCGTGGCCGCGCATTCGCACTTGCCTTCCAGATGCGCGGCAAGCAAACCGCCGGCGCGTGCCAGTGACAGCGCGCTGACGGCTTCGGCTTTGCCCAGGGCCAGGACGATCACGCGCCGGGCCGATACGCCCTGCGGGGCGATGAGATCGATGCAGGTGCCGGATTCGGCCAAGGCAGCCGGATCGGAGCAGGCACGCGACAGTATCCCGCCCATCTCAGCGTCCAGTGCCGCTGCCCTGGGGCCAAAGCCTGCCTGGGCCGTTTGCAAGATCACGACGACAGAGGTTTCCGCGGAAATCTCGTCCGCCGTTTCAAAGACCGGCACTGGCGATTGAGGCATAGACTGGCATTCTCCCATTTGCCTATGACCTCCAGCCTTGGCGCAGCGTGCATTACGCGCAAAGCTTCGCCCGCCAATGGCGGAAACCGGTTGGGCTGGTCTCTGCCGTTGGTGGAATGGTGCCGGAGGCCCCGAATAATTGTTTTCAGATGGCGACTTGGTCGCTCTTGCCTTTTGGGTATCCCTGAACAGGCCACGCGATCAAACGCCAATTTTGCCCAAGTCGATTGACAAAAACTCAATCGACAATTCATGATTGTCCAATGGCCCTACCCTCACTCAACGGCATGCGCGCTTTCGAGGCCGCCGCACGCCTCGGCAGCGTCAAGGACGCAGCCGAGGAACTGCATTTGACGCCCTCTGCCATCAGCCGTCACATCCGAGCGCTTGAAAGAAATCTCGGCCAGGATCTGTTCGAGCGCGGCTTTCGCCAGATCACGCCGACCATCCGGGGCTCTTATTATGCGCGCAGCCTCTCCGAAGCGTTCGAGGCCATCTGGCGCGCTACCGACGATGTCAGCCTCGCCGACGGCCCGAGCCACAGCAGAACGCAACGTGTCCGGGTCCTTTGCGTGCCGGCAGTCCTGAACCTTTGGCTGGCGGACAGGTTGCCGAACTTTCGCAAGCTGCATCCGGCGGTGGAGCTGGAGATCTCGACGTCGGGCAAGCGCGCCAACTTCGATTTGGCCATTGTCGACGAGTTTGTCTATAAGGCCGGCCCGGCCTTGACGCTGCTGATCCCGCTGGTCCTGACGCCGGTTTGTGCGCCCTCGCTGCTCGAAGGACCGGTGCCGCTGCGGTCACCCGCCGATCTGGTCAACCATCACCTGATCCACGAGTGCGAGTCCATGAGATGGAGGCGTTGGCTGGAGCAGGAAGGCGTTTTGGACACGACGCCGAAATCCAGCACGACGCTGGATGACTGCACGCTGATCATGCGCGAGGCGATCAATGGCGCCGGAATAGCGCTTGCCGATACGATGATGGCACAGGATTTTCTGCAGCAGGGCAAACTTGTCGCGCCGTTTGACGCCCGTCATACCTACCCGGCCGGCATCTACCTGCACCAGCGGCGCAGCATCGGCAACAAGCCGGGCACCGGCCTGTTTCAGGATTGGCTGTTGTCCGAAGTCGAAGACCACAAGCGAGTGATGGCTATCGCTTAGCCAAAATTCGAATCACTCGCCCCATGGAATTCAACAGCGGCTCACCATTGCGCCCCCTCGATAATCGCGGTTCGCATTGAATATCTTTAAGGCCAAAGCCGGCAAATGGGTTGCTTGTCGGTTCCCCTGCGTCAGGCTTAACCTGCACGGCCATCGCGTGGAGGCGCGTGGCCAATCAAGGGGAGGACATTGCAGTGACCATAGAAGGCGCATCGCCTGACCTGTACAACGAGGATCTCGCTCCGGCCAAGGTTCGAAACTGGGGACCGTTTTCGATCTTCAACGTCTGGACGTCGGACGTCCACAGCCTGTGGGGCTACTATCTCGCCGCCAGCCTGTTCCTGTTCTGCGGCGGCTTCGTCAATTTCATCATCGCCATCGGCATCGGCTCGCTGATCATCTACGCGCTGATGAACATGGTCGGCTATGCCGGCGTGAAGACCGGCGTGCCCTACCCCGTGCTTGCCCGCGCGTCCTTCGGCATCTGGGGCGCCAACATCCCGGCACTCGTACGCGCCATCGTCGCCTGCTTCTGGTACGGCGCGCAAACCGCCGCCGCATCGGGCGCCATCGTGGCATTGCTCACCCGCCTGCAATGGTTCGACGAGTTCAACAAGACCTCGCATCTTCTCGGGCATTCCACTCTGGAAGTGATCTGCTTCGTCATCATCTGGGCGCTGCAGCTGCTGATCATCCAGAAGGGCATGGAGACGGTGCGCCGATTCCAGGACTGGGCGGGGCCTGCCGTCTGGGTGATGATGCTGCTCCTGGCCATCTATCTCTGCGTCAAATCGGGGAGCTTCGCCTTTACCAGCGATATTCCGATGGATGTCCTGCGCGAAAAGACCGCCGACGCCGGCATTCCGGGCGATCCCGGATCGTGGACGGCACTCTTCGGGGTCGCGGCGATCTGGGTGACCTATTTCTCGGCGCTCTATCTCAATTTCTGCGACTTCGCCCGCTACGCGCCGGACAAGGCCGCGCTGCGCAAGGGCAACATCTGGGGCCTGCCGGTCAATCTGATCCTGTTCTCGCTGGTTGCCGGCGTCACCACCATCGCTGCCTATGACGTCTATCACGAGGTGCTGCTGCATCCCGACCAGATCTCAGCCAAGTTCGACAGCTGGTTCCTGGCTGCGCTTGCCGCGCTGACCTTCGCGGTGGCGACGCTCGGCATCAACGTCGTCGCCAACTTCGTCTCGCCGGCCTTCGACTTTTCCAACGTCTTCCCGCGACAGATCGACTTCAAGAAGGGCGGCTACATCGCGGCTCTGATCGCGCTGGTGCTTTACCCCTTCGCGCCGTGGGAAGGCAGTGCAGCGCATTTCGTCGGCATCATCGGCGCGACAATGGGGCCGATCTTCGGCGTCATGATGGTCGACTACTACCTGATCCGGAAGGGCGAAGTCGACGTCGAGGCGCTGTACCGCGAGAATGGCGAGTTCCGCTTCCAGGGCGGTTGGCATGTCAATGCCTTCATCGCCGCCGGCATCGGCGCCGTCTTCTCGTCGATCCTGCCGAACTTCACCAACTGGCTGCCGTCCTGGTGGGGTGTCTATGGCTGGTTCTTCGGCGTCGCCATCGCCGGCATCATCTACTACGTGCTGCGCACTGCCGCTGTCGGTGCCGGAGCGAAGACGGCAAAGGCCTGAAGATGAGGCAGTGGGCAGTAGGGCTTAGGCAGTAGAGAACGCTTTCCCCTACTGCCTACTGCCTACTGCCTACTGCCTACCCTCTATCATTTCCGCCAGCTTGCGAACCGTGTTCCAGTTGCGCGAGGTGCCGATGCCGAGGCGTTTGTGGTTCATTGCCGCCAGCAGCCGCGACGTTGGCTTCTCGCGCGAAAAGACGACCCAGATGTCGCCGGCGGACGGCAATACTTTCTCGTCCCCGGCGGCATAGGCTTGCAGCGCCGCGACGCCCTCCACGGGCGCGGGTTTGCGCATCACCCGCACAGCCACCTGGTCGCCCGATTCAACTGAATCGGCTGGAAACGGATTGCCAGCTGCGAGTTTCAGCCATTCCTCGGCAGTGCGCACGATGATGTCGACATGGCGGCCGAAGGTTTTTTCGAAGGCCGTTTCCAGCCGCTGTTCCAGCTTGCCGATATCGGTCGCCCGCGCTTCGAAGACCAGATTGCCGGTCGCCACCAGCGTGCGCGGGTTCTTCAGGCCAAGGCCTCCCGCCATCGCCTTGAGGTCCGACATGACGACCCGGCGCCCCTCACCCAGGATGATGCTGTAGAGGAGCGCGACATAGGTTTGCATGGCAGCGCTGCCGGCTTACACCAGCCTTGACTGTTCCACCGCCGCCTCGATGAAGCTGGCGAACAGCGGATGCGGCTCGAGCGGCCGGCTCTTCAGCTCGGGATGATACTGCACGCCGATGAACCAGGGGTGGTCGGGATACTCAACCGTCTCCGGCAGCACGCCGTCTGGCGACATGCCGGCGAACACCAGGCCGCAATCCTCGAGCCGCTCCTTATAGTCGATATTGACCTCGTAGCGGTGGCGGTGGCGCTCGGAAATCTGCGTGTCGCCATAGATGTCGGCGATCTTCGACCCCTTGGCGAGGTCGGCCTGATAGGCGCCAAGCCGCATCGTGCCGCCGAGATCGCCGGTCTCGCGGCGCTTCTCCAGCATGTTGCCCTTGAGCCATTCGGTCATCAGGCCGACGACGGGCTCGTTGGTCGGGCCGAACTCCGTCGAAGACGCGTGCTCGACGCCCGCCAGCGACCGCGCCGCCTCGATACAGGCCATCTGCATGCCGAAGCAGATGCCGAAATACGGCACCTTGCGTTCGCGCGCGAACTTCGCCGCCAGGATCTTGCCTTCGGAACCGCGCTCGCCAAAGCCACCGGGAACCAGGATGCCATGCACCTTTTCCAGCCATGGCGTCGGATCTTCCTTTTCGAAGATCTCCGATTCGATCCAGTCGAGCTTGACCTTGACGTGATTGGCCAGCCCGCCATGCGAGAGCGCCTCGATCAGCGATTTGTAGGCGTCCTTGAGACCGGTATATTTGCCGACGATGGCGATGGTCACCTCGCCTTCCGGGCTGTGGATGCGGTCCGACACCTTCTGCCAGGGCTCCATGCGCGGCTTCGGCGCCGGGTCGATGCCGAAGGCGGCCAGCACCTCTGAATCAAGCCCCTCCTTGTGATAGGCCATCGGCACGTCGTAGATATGCGGCACGTCGAGCGCCTGGATGACGGCGCTTTCCCGGACATTGCAGAACAGCGACAGTTTTCTGCGCTCTTCCTTGGGAATGGCGCGGTCCGCTCGCACCAGCAGGATGTCGGGCGCGATGCCGATGCCGCGCAACTCCTTGACCGAATGCTGGGTCGGCTTGGTCTTCAACTCGCCCGCCGTCGGGATGTAGGGCATCAAGGTCAGGTGCACATAGACGGCATTGTTGCGCGGCAGATCGTTGCCGAGCTGGCGGATCGCCTCGAGGAACGGCATCGCCTCGATGTCGCCGACCGTGCCGCCGATCTCGCACAGCACGAAATCATAGTCGTCATTGCCGTTGAGGACGAAATTCTTGATCTCGTCGGTGACGTGCGGAATGACCTGGACGGTGGCGCCGAGATAGTCGCCGCGCCGCTCGCGCTCGATGATGTTCTTGTAGATGCGGCCGGTGGTGATGTTGTCCTGCTGATTGGCCGAGCGGCCGGTGAAGCGCTCGTAATGGCCAAGATCGAGATCGGTCTCGGCACCATCATCGGTGACGAACACCTCGCCATGCTGGTACGGCGACATCGTGCCGGGATCGACATTGAGGTACGGGTCGAGTTTTTTGATGCGTGCGCGATAGCCTCGCGCCTGCAGGAGAGCCCCAAGGGCCGCTGCGGCAATGCCTTTTCCAAGTGAGGAAACCACGCCGCCTGTGATGAATACATATCGCGCCATGGGAGTCATCGCTTAACGCGGCCGGATTGATTCCGCCAGAGAAAAAACCACCGCGAAGGCTTTTTCCCAAGAAGGCGTCGGACCATGATCCCGAAAGTGGGATCCGGTTTTCTCGGACAAACGGTTTCCGTTTGTCCGGGGATCACGACCGAACAGGCTTGATCGTGAACGAGGCAAAACAAAAGGGCCGGCGGAGCCGGCCCTTTCGGCAGGATGGTGGAACCGTCAGATGATGACGACTTTGGTGCCGACTTTGACGCGGCTGTAGAGATCCATGACGTGCTCGTTGATCATACGGAAGCAGCCATTTGAGGCGCTGGTCCCGATCGACTGCGGCGCAATGGTGCCGTGGATGCGCAGATGCGTGTCCTTCTTGCCGTCATAGAGGTAGATGGCGCGCGCGCCGAGCGGATTCTGGCCACCGCCTGGCATGCCGTCCTTGTACTGGCCGTAGTGCTTGGGCTCGCGCTTCTGCATGTCGAGCGTCGGGATCCAGCGCGGCCATTCCTGCTTGTCGCCGACCGCGACCGTGCCCTTGAACTGCAGGCCTTCACGACCGACGGCGATCGCATAGCGACGCGCGGTCGAAAACGATTCGACGAGATAGAGGCGGCGCGCGCTGGTGTCGATGACGATGGTGCCCGGCTCATAGCCGGTGAACTCGACATCCTGCGGTACGAATTCCGGCTTCACCTTGAACGGCTTCTTGGCGTCCCTCTTGGCGAGAGCCTGGTCGAGAGCCCGCGTCTCGGGCAGATAGCTGATCGACGAGCCGGACGAGGTGCCGCCGAACAGGCCGGCGAATAGGCCGCCGCTTGGCTGATTCTGGCCGACGACCTCGCTGCGCAGTTCGCTATTGTTGCCGGTCAAGGCGACATTCATCGCCTCGGCCGGAAGCGGCTCGGCCGACTGGATCGGCGTCAGCGGTTCAATGATCTTGGTGGTCTTCTTGGCTGGCTTGGCCTCGGCCACTTCGGTTGCTGGAGCAGGCTTGCCCTTCTTGGCCAGGAAGGCCTGCCGTTCCGCGTCGGCCTTGGCCTTGGCCGCTTCACGCATCGCCAGCTTCCTGGCTTCGAGCGCCTTGGCCTTGGCGTCTTCCTTGTCGGCGACGATCTTGGCCTCGATCTTCTTGATCTGGGCGAGATCGTCCGGTGTCGGGTTTTTCTTCTTCTTGAGAAGCTTCAGTTGCGCCGCATCGCTTTTGACCGCTGCGACGGGGATGGCGTCGGTTTTGTCGACCGACTGATTGGCGGCCAGATTGGCCGGCACGCCGGCGAAAGCCGGGGAACTCAGGCCGAGTACGGCGCAAAGTCCCAAGAAAATGAAGCTGCGAAGCTGCATGGCGAAGATCCGATCGTTCAATGCTTGTTGCCCACGGCGTCGCCCGGCGTCCCCCAAGGACACCGAAAATGCCGCGTGCAATCTATAGTCGAATAAGCGCGGGCGCCTCAAGCGCGAGACCCCGCCGCTGCCCGTCGAATCTTCGTGAACGCGCAGCATTTGCCGCGACTGTGTTCAAACGATCACAGGTCGCGGTTTGGACCAGATGGAGCTTACTGGTTCGGGACCTGCGGTGCCGCCGGCGCCGTGTTGGTGGTGCCGTTGCTTGCCGGCGGCGTCGAACCAGAGGCCGGCGCGGTCGCCGGAGCTGCCGGCGCGGGCGTCGTCGCAGCGCCATTGCCCGACGGCGGTGTCGGGGTGGTGCTGCCGGCGGGCGCCGGGGTCGTCGTGCCAGGCAACTGGTTGAGCACGCCCTTGCCGTCCGAGGTCGCGGGCACGCGGTCGAGAATGTCGATCGGCTTCTCGCCATAGCGGGCAATGATCGACAAGGTCAGCGACGTGACAAAGAAAGCCGCCGCCAGGATCGCCGTCGCTCGCGTCAACGCATTGGCGGCGCCACGCGCCGTCATGAAGCCCGATCCGCCACCAATGCCAAGGCCGCCGCCTTCTGAGCGTTGCAGCAGCACCACGCCGACGAGGGCGAGCACGACCATGAGATGGATGACGATCAGTACGGTTTGCATAGTTTATCCTGGCAAGGCCTTGCCCGGCCGCGGACACGACCGGTGAATTGGAGGCGGCTCAATACAATGCTTTCACGGCATTTCCAAGCCCGTGGCCGGAATATGGGAAGCAACGCGCCCTTTGCAACGAATTTGGACGGGATGCGACCCGCCCATCGTCGCGATTATCAGCCTGAAATGCTGCGATAGGCTTCGGCGATACCCAGGAAATCAGCCGCTTTCAGGCTGGCGCCGCCCACCAGCGCGCCATCGACATTCCTGACGCCCAGCAGCTCCACCGCATTGGACGGCTTGACCGAGCCGCCATAGAGGATGCGCATCCTGGCGGCGGCGGCGCCGAGCTTTTCCGACAGTTTTTCGCGGATATGCGCATGCGCTTCGGCCACATCGGCGGCGGTTGGGGTCAGGCCGGTGCCGATCGCCCATACCGGCTCATAGGCAATGACGGTATTGGATGGCGTAGCACTCGGCGGCACCGAGCCGTCGACCTGGCGCGCCAGCACGTCGAGCGTGGCGCCGGCCTCGCGCTGCTGCTGCGTCTCGCCGATGCAGACGATGGCCACGAGCCCGGCGCGCCAGGCGGCGGAGGCCTTGGCCTGGACCGTCGCATCGTCCTCGCCACGTTGTTCGCGGCATTCAGAATGGCCGACAATGACATGGCTTGCGCCAGCGTCCTTCAGCATCTCGGCCGAGATGCAGCCGGTGTAGGCGCCGCTTTCCTTGGTGTGGCAATCCTCGCCGCCTGCATGGACCGGCGTGCGCGACAGAATCTCCGCGGCATGCGAAAGCAGCGTCGCGGGAACGCAGACCAGGGCCTCGGTCTCCGCGTCGAGCCCGCTCATGAACCCATTGCCGATCATCCTGAGCTCGTTCAGCGAGGCGCTGGTGCCGTTCATTTTCCAGTTGCCGGCGACAAGCGGGCGAATTCCTGGCGTCATGGTCTGCTTCTCCGGGCGATATCAAGCTCTGGCCCTCACTACCAAAATCAGGCCACAAAGCAATCGACAGTGGGCCGGAAGGGCGCTATTGCGCTTGTTTCAAACTCGGCGCATGCGAAAATGCGCATAAATCGGAAGTAACGATGCTTGGTATATTGAGAAGCGCGGCGGGTACCTGGGTCGCGAAGACATTGCTTTCGCTGCTGGTGGTCAGTTTTGCCGCCTGGGGCATCTCCGGGAAGCTGATGGGCGGCTTTGCCGGCCACGATTCGGTGATTACGGCGGGTGGCACCAAGGTGTCGATCAACGAATACCGTCTCGCCTATGATCGCCAGCTTGCCGTCATGTCGCAGCAGTTCGGTCAGCGCCTCACCCATGAACAGGCAAAGGCGCTCGGCATCGACAATCAGGTGCTGGCGCAACTCGTTTCCGGCGCCGTGCTCGACGAACAGGCCCGCAAGCTTGGCCTCGGCCTGTCCAAGGACCGGCTGGCCGAACTGACGCGCGAGGATCCGGCGTTCAAGGGCCCAGGCGGCCAATTCGACAAGAGAACATTCGAGTACATGCTGCGCCAGGTCGGCATGCGGCCCGAAGACTACCTCAAGAACCGCGCCCAGGTGGCGGTGCGCCAGCAGATCGTCGAAGCGGTCTCGGACGGCCTCAAGGCGCCGGACACTTTCTTCAAGGCGCTGGCGCTCTATCGCGGTGAGGACCGCACCATCGACTATCTGGCCTTGCCAAAGACGCTCGTCGAGCCGATCGAGGCACCGAGCGACAGCGTGCTTCAGGCCTATTTCGAGACCAACAAGAAAACCTACGCTGCCCCCGAATACCGCAAATTCTCCTATGTCCGCCTCGAGCCGGTGGACATCATGGATCCGACCGCCGTCACCGACCAGCAGGTCAGCGACGATTACAACAAGAACAAGGCGCGCTACACCACCCCCGAAATGCGCACCATAGAGCAGCTTGTGTTCAAGACGCCGGATGCAGCCAAGGCGGCGTTCGATTCGCTCAAGGCCGGAGCCACCTTCGAAAAGCTGGTGACCGCCGAAGGCAAGACCCCGGCCGACACGCTGCTTGGCACATTGGCCAAGGACAAGATCGCCGACAAGGCGGTTGCCGATGCCGCTTTCGCGCTCAACGCCAATGAAGTCAGCCAGGTCGTTCAGGGCACCTTCGGTCCGGTGCTGCTGCGCGTCACCGAGATCAAGCCCGAGGTGGTGAAGCCGCTCGCCGAAGTCTCCGACCAGATCCGCAAGGACCTGGCGCTTGGCGAGGCAAGCCGCATCCTGCTGGACGTGCACGACAATTACGAAGACACCCGGGCTTCCGGCAGTTCGCTGGCCGAGGCGGCCGCCAAGCTGAAGCTGAAGGATATCACCATCGACGCAATCGACCGCAGTGGCCTCCGGCCGGACGGCTCCATCGTCAAGGACCTGCCGGAATCGCCGGAGCTGATCAAGGCGGTCTTCGACGCGGAACCCAACACCGAAAACGAAGCGCTGACCACGGCCGACAACGGCTTCGTCTTCTATGAGGTTGCTTCGATCACGCCGGCTCGCGACCGGACGCTGGACGAGGTCCGCAAGAAAGTTGTCGCCGACTGGACGGCGGCGGAGACCACCAAGCGGCTCGCCGCCAAGGCGGGCGAGCTCGACAAGCGGCTCAAGGCCGGCGCCACGCTCGACGTCATCGCCAGTGAGCTCAAGCTGGAGAAGCAGACCAAGCGCGGCCTGAAGCGCGAAGCCGACGATGCCGATTTCGGCAAGGAGGGCGCTGCCGTGATGTTCGGCGTCGGCGAAGGCGTCACCGGGTTGATCCCCTCGCCCACCGGTGACGGACAGATCCTGTTCAAGGTCGCCGAAGTGTTCGAGCCCGCCGGAGCCGATGCCAGCTCGGTGCCGGAGGACGCACAGAAATCCTTCACCTCCGGCATGTCCGACGATCTGCTCGACCAATTGGTGGCGCAGTTGCAGACGCAGTACGACGTCCGCATCGACCAGGCCGCCGTTGCCCAAGCCTCGACAAGATGAGCGCGCTGAAAACCCATATCGCCAAGGTCGCGGCCGGCACCGCGCTTTCCTTCGAGGAAGCGCGCGAGGCCTTCGACATCATCATGTCGGGCGACGCGACCCCAGGCCAAATCGGCGGCTTCCTGATGGCGCTGCGCGTGCGCGGTGAGACGGTCAGCGAGATTTCAGGCGCTGTTGCCACCATGCGGGCCAAGATGCTCCGCGTCGAGGCGCCCGCCGGTGCCATCGATATCGTCGGCACCGGCGGCGACAATTCCCACAGCGTCAACATTTCGACGGGGTCGGCCTTCGTCATCGCCGCCGCCGGTGTTCCGGTCGCCAAGCACGGCAATCGCGGCCTGTCCTCGCTGACCGGTGCGGCCGATGTGCTGATCGCGCTCGGGGTCAAGATCGATCTCTCGCCCGAGTTCATCGGCCGTTGCATCCATGAGGCGGGCGTCGGCTTCATGTTCGCGCCGGCGCATCACCCGGCGATGAAACATGTCGGCCCGACCCGCGTCGAGCTCGGCACCCGCACCATCTTCAACCTGCTCGGCCCCCTCTCCAATCCGGCTGGGGTAAAGCGGCAGATGGTCGGCGTGTTCCTGCCGGAATGGATCATGCCGGTTGCCGAGACGTTGAAGGCGCTGGGCACAGAGCATGCCTGGGTCGCCCATGGCGATGGCTATGACGAGATCACCACCACCGGCGAGACTCATGTCGCCGAACTGGTTGGCGGCGAGATCCGCAGTTTCACGCTCACTCCGGAAGAATTTGGGCTGAAGCGCCACACCAAGGACGAGCTGCGTGGCGGCGACGCCGCCTACAATGCCAAGGCCTTGCGCGACATGCTGGGCGGCGCTGCCGGTGCCTATCGCGACACCGTGCTGATGAATGCCGGCGCTGGACTGGTGATCGCGGGCAAGGCGACGACGCTCGGCGACGGCATCGCGCTCGCCGCGCAAGCCATCGACAGCGGCCGGGCGCTGCAGGTGCTCGACCGGCTGGTCGAAATTTCAAACGGGTGAACCGTGTCTGACATTCTGCGCAAGATCGAGGCTTACAAGCGCGACGAGATCGCCGAGGCCAAAGCACGCGTGCCGCTGGCCGAGATCAAGGCGCGGGCAAAAGACGCCGACGCACCGCGCGGCTTTCTCGCCGCACTCGAGGCGAAGCGCAGATCGGGCAACTTCGCCCTGATCGCCGAAATCAAGAAGGCCAGCCCCTCCAAAGGGCTGATCCGGGCCGACTTCGATCCGCCGGCACTGGCGCAGGCCTATGAGAAGGGCGGCGCCACCTGCCTTTCTGTCTTGACGGATGCGCCGTCCTTCCAGGGCGCTCCGGAATTTCTCACCAAGGCACGGGCAGCCGTCGCCCTGCCCGCGCTGCGCAAGGATTTCCTGTTCGATCCCTACCAGGTCTATGAGGCGCGCGCTTGGGGTGCCGACGCCATCCTGATCATCATGGCCAGCGTCGATGACGCCCTGGCGAGCGAATTGGAAGCGACCGCATTCGAACTCGGCATGGATGCGCTGATCGAGGTGCATGACGAGGCAGAAACGTTGCGCGCTGTAAAACTGTCGTCGCGGCTGATCGGCATCAACAACCGCAATCTGAGAACGTTCGAAACCAGCCTCAAAACCTCGGAGCGGCTGGCGCCGATGGTGCCGAGCGGCCGCCTGCTGGTTAGCGAGAGCGGCATTTTCACCCATGACGACTGCCTCAGGATGCAGAAGACCGGCATCGGCACCTTCCTCGTCGGCGAAAGCCTGATGCGGCAACAGGATGTCACCGCGGCAACGCGCCTGCTTTTGACGGGCAAGGCGCTGGCCGAGGCCGTCTGACGATGACAGCTGCCCTCACCCATCTTGGCGCGCAGGGCGAGGCCAACATGGTCGATGTCGGCGACAAGCAAGAAACGACGCGCACGGCGATCGCCGAAGGTTTCGTGTCGATGCAGCCCGAGACGCTGAAGACCATCCTCGCCGGCAACGCCAAGAAGGGCGACGTGCTCGGCACCGCGCGCATCGCCGGCATCATGGCGGCGAAGAAGACGCATGAGCTGATCCCGCTCTGCCATCCGCTGCTCCTCACCAAGGTTTCCATCGACATCGAGCCCGACCATGCGCTGCCCGGCCTGAAAGTCACCGCGCTGGCGCGCGTCACCGGCAAGACGGGCGTCGAGATGGAGGCGCTGACCGCAGCATCGGTCGCCTGCCTGACCATTTACGACATGGCCAAGGCGGTGGACCGCGCCATGGTCATCTCCGGCATCCGCCTGGTCGAAAAGACCGGTGGCAAGTCCGGTGACTACAAGGCTGGCGCCTGATGGCGCTGGTTCCGGTCGCGGAGGCGCTCGAACGCCTGCTTGATGGCGCAGCGCCACTAGCCGGCGAAAGCGTTGCTCTCCTCGACGCGGTCGATCGTGTGCTGGCGGAGCCTGTCGCAGCCCTGCGCACCCAGCCGCCCTTCAATGCCTCGGCCATGGATGGTTATGCCACTCGCGCAGTCGATGTCGCGTCGGCGCCGGCGCGACTTTCGGTGATCGGCATGGCGCCGGCCGGGCGTGGCTTTGGCGGCTCCGTTGGCGAGCGCCAGGCCGTGCGCATCTTCACCGGTGCTCCGCTGCCTGAGGGCGCCGACACCATCGTCATCCAGGAAAACGTCCGGGATCTCGGCGACGGCCATATCGAAGTGACCGAGCCGACGGCGGAGTGGCGCAACATCCGCCGTATCGGCCTCGACTTTTCCAAAGGCGACGTGCTGCTGGAAACAGGCCGCGTGCTCGACCCGGCGGCGCTTTCGCTGGCGGCATCGGCCAACCATCCCACGGTCACGGTCGTCAGGCGCCCGCTGGTCGCCATCATCGCCACCGGCGACGAGCTTTTGCCGCCCGGCAGCGAACTCGGGCCCGACCAGATCATCTCGTCCAATGCCTATGGCGTTGCTGCGGCGGCGCAATCGGTCGGCGCTCGCGCGCTCGATCTCGGCATTGCCGCCGACCGCAGGGACGCCATCGCAGCGCTGGTGCAAAAAGCGGTCGCGGCCGGTGCGGATGTTATCGTCACGCTTGGCGGCGCCTCGGTCGGCGACCACGATCTGATCCATGACGTGCTGACCGGCGAAGGCATGGAACTCGGCTTCTGGAAGATTGCCATGCGCCCCGGCAAGCCGCTGATGTTCGGCCGCCTCGGCGCCATCAAGTGCATCGGCCTGCCCGGCAACCCGGTGGCAAGCCTGGTCTGCTCGCAACTGTTCCTGAAGCCGCTGCTGGCAAGGCTCGGCGGCCGCAATCATCACCAGGACATCCGTCCGGTGCGGCTTGGCGCCGCAATGCCGGCCAATGATCTGCGCCAGGATTATGTGCGGGCGGTGGTCAGGGAAGACGAGGACGGGCTGGTGGCAACGCCGTTCAGCATCCAGGATTCCTCGATGCTGAGGATGCTGGCCGACGCCAACGGGCTGATCGTGCGGGCACCGTATGCCCCCGCATCCGCTGCCGGCGACACTTGCAGCGTGCTGATGCTGCGCTGAAGAACCGCCACATAAACCGCTGATAATGTGGAAAAATGATCTCGGTTATTCCGAGATCAAGGTTCGCGTCAGTGCGTGCGCCGGATCGGCGAGGCCGTCGACAATGTCGTAATGATGCCGGTCGGGCTCGACCACGGCACTGGTGGTGGCGCCAAGGCCGGTCCAGATGTTGGCCAGCAACGCAGTCTGGCGCAGGAACTCCGAGCGCTCGCCACCGCCGACCCAGCAAGTGATGCGAACGCCGTCCATCGGCCGCAGCAGCGCCGGGCTTTCGGCCAGCGCCTCCAGTTCATCGATCGCCAGTGTCGCATTGTGCCCGGTGAACATAAGCGGACGCAGATCATGCAGGCCTGAAATCGAGACGACGTGGCGAATGCGCTTCGCCACATGGGTGGCCAAGGGCGTTGACGTGGTCACCATGCGGCTGGCGAGATGTCCGCCGGCCGAATGCCCGGTCAGCATCAGCGGTCCCTCGACCATTGCCGCCGCCTTGTCGATCGCCGCGCCGATTTCGCGGACGATGCTGGCGATGCTTATGTCCGGGCACAGCGTGTAGGACGGCATCGCCACGGCAAAGCCGTTGCCGACCGCGCCCCTGGCCAGGTGCGACCAGTCGTTCTTGTCGGACTCCAGCCAATAACCACCATGGATGAACACGACGAGCCCCTTGGGCGAAACCTCGGGAAGGAAAAGATCGAACCGATTGCGCGGTCGCTCGCCATAGGCAATGTCAATGCGAGCCCGGCCCTCAGCCAATAGCCCGTCCCGAAACGCTTGCGCCGGTTCGGTCCATGCGGCCGGCCAACGGTCGCTGCCGGCGATATTCGCACCATTGGCGTAGGCATTGTCCCAATCGGCAATGCGGTGTTCGAGCATCGGCACCCTCCCCAAAGCGCATCCGTTTGGCGCTAGCAATGGCCGTCACCATGCCATGCGTCAATGCCTCGTGGCAAAAACATTTTAGGCTTGAAACAAATTTCGACTGGTGCGATCCTGCCTGACGAAACAGCCGACAATGGGAGGTCTGCTGTGCTGTCCAAACCTGCGGATGTTCACCCTTCAAGGTGGCATCGTCGAACAGGTGTAGCCAGCCGCACGAAGCCTCTCGCGAAAAGACGGGAACTTCATATCCACCACCTCGGACAGGTGCTTCGCGCATCTGACCAGGCAGCAGATGGGATGGCGGCGAGATGCTTGGGCCTTCAGCGCATATCGACACGTTCACGCGCGATCATCTGCCCCCGCCGGATCAATGGCCGGATTTCCTGCTCGACGGCTTCGACTATCCAGAACATCTCAACGCCGGCGTCGAATTGACCGACAGGCTGGTCGAGAAGGGGCTTGGCGATCATACCGCCCTGATCGGCAATGGCCGCCGCCGCACCTACAAGGAACTGTCCGACTGGACGAACAGGCTGGCGCACGCGCTGGTCGAGAATTACGGCGTCAAGCCGGGCAATCGGGTGCTGATCCGCTCAGCCAACAACCCGGCAATGGTCGCCTGCTGGCTGGCAGCCACCAAGGTCGGCGCCGTGGTCGTCAACACCATGCCGATGCTGCGCGCCGGCGAGCTCACCAAGATCGTCGACAAGGCGGAAATAACCACCGCGCTTTGCGACACCAGGCTGATGGACGAGATGACCGCCTGTGCCAAGGACAGCGCGTTCCTCAAGCAGGTCATCGGCTTCGACGGCACTGCCAACCATGACGCCGAACTCGACCGCATCGCCCTCGACAAGCCAGTCACCTTCAGCGCCGTCAACACCGGCCGCGACGACGTCGCGCTGCTCGGCTTCACCTCGGGCACGACGGGCGTGCCGAAGGCAACGATGCATTTCCACCGTGACCTGCTGATCATCGCCGACGCCTATGCCCGCGAGATCCTCCAGGTCACTCCGGACGATATCTTCGTCGGCTCGCCGCCGCTCGCCTTCACCTTCGGCCTTGGCGGGCTCGCCATCTTTCCCCTGCGCTTTGGTGCTGCGGCGACACTGCTGGAACAGGCGACGCCGCCCAACATGATCCACATCATCGAAACCTACAAAGCGACGATTTCCTTCACCGCGCCGACGGCCTACCGCGCCATGCTGAAGGCCATGGATGAAGGTGCCGATTTGTCGTCGCTGCGCGTCGCGGTTTCGGCCGGCGAGACCTTGCCGGCTCCGGTCTTCGAAGAGTGGACGCAGAAGACCGGCAAGCCGATCCTCGACGGCATCGGCGCCACGGAAATGCTGCACATCTTCATCTCCAACCGTTTTGACGACAGGAAGCCGGCATCGACCGGCAAGCCCGTCGGCGGCTACGAAGCGCGCATCGTCGACGACGCGATGCGTGAGGTGCCGCGCGGCGAGACCGGGCGGCTGGCGGTGCGTGGCCCAACCGGCTGCCGCTACATGGCCGATGAAAGGCAGAAAGAGTATGTGCGCGACGGCTGGAACCTCACCGGCGACACTTTTACCCAGGACGAGGACGGTTTCTTCCACTTCGCCGCGCGTTCCGACGATATGATCGTCAGCGCCGGCTACAACATTGCCGGGCCAGAGGTCGAGGCGGCCCTGCTGTCGCATCCCGATGTCGCCGAATGCGCTGTCATCGGCGCCGAGGATGGCGAACGCGGCCAGATCGTCGAGGCGCATGTCGTGCTGGTGCAAGGCGTGGCGCCCGATGCGTTGACCGTCAAGCGCCTGCAGGACCACGTCAAGGCAACGATCGCGCCCTACAAATATCCGCGATCGGTCAAATTCATCGCCGCGCTGCCCAAGACCCAGACCGGCAAGATCCAGCGATTCCGGCTGCGCACGGAGAAAATCCATTGAGCGAACCCTACGATCCGGCGACTGAAGGCGCGCAGATGTCGTTCAAGGAACGCATGTCCTACAGCGACTATCTGCACCTGGAAAAAGTGCTCGACGCACAGACGCCGCTGTCGTCGGCGCATGACGAGATGCTGTTCATCATCCAGCACCAGACCTCGGAACTCTGGATGAAGCTCGCTTTGCACGAAATCGGTGCCGCGATCCGCTCGATTCGCGCTGACCGGCTGGAGCCGAGCTTCAAGATGCTGTCGCGTGTCGCCCGCATTTTCGAGCAGCTCAACAATGCCTGGGACGTGCTGCGCACGATGACGCCAAGCGAGTACACCGAGTTCCGCGACGCGCTCGGCCAGTCCTCTGGCTTCCAGTCCTGGCAATACCGCGCCATCGAATTCATGGGCGGCAACCGCAATTTGGCGATGCTCGGCCCCCACAAGCACCGGCCGGACCTCAGCAGCAAGCTGGAGGCGATCCTAGCCGAGCCGTCGCTCTATGATGAAGCGCTGCTGCTTCTGGCGCGCAACGGGTTCGACATCGGCGCGGACGCCAGGCGCAGGGACTGGCGCGAGACGCGCGGCGAAAACGAAGAAGTCCTGGTCGCCTGGCAGACCGTCTACCGCGACCCGCAGCGCTACTGGATGTTCTATGAACTGGCGGAGAAGCTGGTCGATTTCGAGGACTATTTCCGCCGCTGGCGCTTCAACCATGTCACCACGGTCGAGCGCATCATCGGCCTGAAGCGCGGCACCGGCGGCACATCAGGCGCTTCCTATTTGAAGAAGATGCTCGAGGTCGTGCTGTTTCCCGAACTGTGGACGGTCCGCACCCGGCTTTGACTTTTTGCTTTGGCGCAATTCCGGACGGAAAACCGCTTCACACTTTTCCTGAAATTGCGCCGACGTCTCAAGTAACCGCGGTCTTGACCGCGAAGCGCGCCTCCTGCCAGGCGCCGGTGCGCAGGATGTCTTCAAGCACCTCAACCGCCTGCCAGACGTCCTTGTAGCCGACATAGAGCGGCGTGAAGCCGAAGCGGATGGTCGACGGTGCGCGGAAATCGCCGATCACGCCGCGCTCGATCAGGGCCCGCATCACCTGGTAGCCATGTGGGTGGAGGAACGACACCTGGCTGCCGCGCGCATTGCCGTCGCGCGGACCTTCGAGTTCGAGGCCGTAGGCGCCACATCTGGCTTCGACGAGCTGGATGAACAGGTCGGTGAGTGCGATGCTCTTCTTGCGCACCGCCGCCATGTCGACATCGTCCCAGATATCCAGAGCCCCTTTCAGCGCCCGCATCGACAGCACCGGCTGCGTGCCGCACAGGAACCGGCGGATGCCGCTGCCGGCCGTGTAGCTTTGCTCGAAAGCGAAGGGTCGCGCATGGCCCCACCATCCGCTCAGCGGCTGGTGGACATCGTCGTGATGGCGTTTCGCGGCATAGATGAAGGCCGGCGCACCCGGACCGCCATTGAGATATTTGTAGGTGCAGCCAATGGCGAAATCGGCATTCGCGGCATCGAGCTCGACCGGCAGCGCGCCAGCCGTATGGCAGAGGTCCCAGACGATCAGCGCGCCGACCTGATGGGCCTTGCATGTCAGGGCGGCCATGTCGCGCAATTGTCCGGTTTTGTAATTGACGTGGTTGACCAGGATGACCGCGACGCGCTCGTCGATCAGCTCCTCAATGGTTGGCGCGTCGACGCCTTCGAGCCGCAGCACCGTGCCCGGCCGCGTCGAGGCCACGCCTTCGGCCATGTAGAGATCGGTTGGGAAACTGTCGCCCTCGGCGACGATGACCGAGCGGTTCGGCTGCATGCCGAGGGCGGCATGCAGCACCTTGTAGATGTTGATCGAGGTCGTGTCGCAGACCACCGTCTGGCCGGAAGCGGCGCCGATCAGACGTCCCAGCTGATCGCCGAGCGTGACCGGCATGTCGAACCAGCCGGCGGTGTTCCAGGCACGGATAAGGTCCTGCGCCCATTCCTGCGTCGCGGCCTTCTGCAACTCGTTGAAGACGGCGGGCGCGGCGGCGCCCAGCGAATTGCCGTCGAGGTAGATCACACCTTCCGGCAGAATAAAGCGGTCGCGCATGGCACGCAGCGGGTCCGCCGCATCCATGGCTTCGACTGCGGCGAGATCGATCGTTGCACGCATGATTTGTGACATTCCCTGGTTATTCACGGATCGCTTCGCGCGCGGGCGCGGGTCCCCGGCTGCGCTTGAGGCTGGGCAGAGCAAGCATGGCCAGCACGAACAGGCCCGTGGCGAGCTTCAGGTCGGGAGGCGGCATGCCGGCGGCAAGGCAGAACGACACCAGCTGGTAGTAGATGATCGCGCCGGCAAAGGGCGCCAGCAGTTGACGCCAGACCGTCTGCTTGCCGACGACCGCCTCGCCGATCATCAGCGCGGCCAGGCCGTTGATGAGGATACCTAGCCCCATATTGACGTCGGCAAATCCCTGCGACTGCACCATCAGCGCGCCGCTCGAGGCTGAAAACGCGCTCGCCAGCCCGACGCCGCCAATGGTCGCTGCCCAGACATTGATGCCTTGCGCCTCGGCCATGTCGGGATTGGCGCCGACGGCGCGCACGGCGGTCCCCTTCTCGGTTCTGAAGAACATGTAGAGCGCGCCGAAGACGACGAGCGCGAGAAGGCCGGCGACAACGATCTTGCTGGCGGGGAAACCTGGCCGCGCGAATGGCACCCAGTCAAACACCATTGGCGAGCCGAAAACGGAGAGGTTGGACTTGCCCATGATGCGAAGGTTGATGCTGTAGAGCATCGTCATCATCAGGATGCCCGCGAGCAGCGTGTGGATGCGAAAGCGCAGATGGATGAAGGCGGTGCAGCAGCCGGCCGCGAAGCCCGCCACGAATGCGACCACGATGCAGGTCAGCGGCGATACGCCGGCAGCCAGCAGCACGCCGCAGACGCAGCCGCCCAGTGGAAAGGCGCCCTCGCTGGTGAGATCGGGAAAATTCAGCATGCGAAACGGGATCATGATGCCGAGCACGACAAAGGCCAGGATCAAGCTTTGCGCCAGGGTGACCGGCATGATCGCGACGAAGCTGGTGAGAACCTCCTGAATAAAACCCATGATGATCAGCTCGCCAGCAACATGCGGTCGGTCTTGACGGAAAAATGGCCAATCAGGTCGATCACCGTGACCCTGGCCTTCTCCTCGCCGGTAACTTCCAGCAGGACCCGACCTGCGTCGAGCATGATCACCCGGCTGCCATAGTCGACGGCGTGCTGCATGTTGTGGGTCACCATCAGCGTGGTCAGCTTCAGCGCGTTGACGGCGCGCACCGTCGCCTGCATGACGATCTCGGCCGTGCGCGGATCGAGCGCTGCGGTATGCTCGTCGAGCAGCAGCAGGTCCGGCGATCCGCCGACCGCCATGATCAGTGACAGCGACTGACGCTGCCCGCCCGAAAGCAGGTCGACGCGGGTGTCGAGACGATTTTCAAGGCCAAGGCCCAATATCGACAGGCGCTCCTTGTAGGACGCAAGCCGCGTGGCGTTCAGCCCTTGTCGCAGCGTGCGTTTCTGGCTGCGCAGATCGGCCAGCAGCATGTTCTCCGCCACGGTCATGCTGGCGGCGGTGCCGCGCATCGGATCCTGGAAGACACGCGCCAGTCTTGTGGCGCGCTTGTACACCGGCATAGCTGTCACATCGGCGCCGTTGATCAGGATCTTGCCGGTATCCAGGACAAGGGCTCCGGAAATGGCGTTGAGCATGCTGCTCTTGCCGGCGCCGTTGGAGCCGATGACGATGCCGAACTCACCTGTGGCCAGTGACAGGCTGAGGCCGTCCAGCGCGACCTTCTCGTCGGCCTGGCCCTTGTAGAATACTTTGCGCGCGGATCGGATATCGAGCATCGTTCCTCCCTGGCATGAACGGTGACGGCGCCAACGCCGTCACCCCCGCAGCCCGATATCAGTCGACGATGCAGCCGCAATCGGCCAACGAAGCCGGTATCTCGATGCCGAACGCGGCCATCGCCTTGCGGGAAATCGTTGCCATGTGGTCCTTGTAGGCCGGGCGCGACGGCGCGATCGTCTTGGGATCCTTGCCCTTGAGGATCTCGGCGGCGATGTTGCCGGCGTTAATGCCGACCTGCGTGTAATTGACCGCGAAGCTCGCCGGTACGGTGCCGTTGCGGACCGCGCTGTCATCGGAGTTAACGACGGGGATGCCGGCCTGGCGGGCAGCCGCGGAAACTGCGGCGATCGCCGGCTGGATCAGGTTCGAAGCCGGGCCGTAGATTACGTCGACCTTGCCGGCGAGCGAGGCGATACGTTGCTGGATGTCATTGACGTTGTCGACACCGACTTCCACTACTTCGAAGCCGGCCGCCGGTGCCGCCGCCTTGATCTTTTCGACCAAGGCAACGTCATTGGCCTCGCCTGGATTGTAAGGCACGCCAAAGCGCTTGGCGTTTGGCAGCAGCTTCTTGGTGAAGGCCATCACCGCGGCGACATCCTGCAGATCGCTGGCGCCGGTCATGCCATCGTCGCCGGCGTCCCATGACGGCACCAGCTTGGCCGCCACCGGGTCGGTGACCGCGGCAAAGACGATCGGAATGCCGGAGCCCGCGAGCGCCTTCTTGGCGATCTGCGAGACCGGCGTGGTGATGGTGTAGATCAGCTTGGGCTGCTCGGCCTGCAGCTTGGCGATCATCTGCGGCACCAGCGATGCGTCGAAATTGGTATGGCTTTCCGTGTAGACGACGTCCTTGCCCTCGACAAAGCCATTGTCCGTCAGTGCCTTCTTGAAGCCGGCTATGGCAGCGTTGAGCTGCGGATGCTCGCCGAAATTGGCGATGCCGATGCGGATCTGATCGGCTGCGGCGCTCCCGGCGCTGAGCATCAATGCGCCTGCCAGGGCCAATCCCGACAGCCAAGCGGATTTCGACTTCAACATCATTTCCTCCCAGATTTGATCAGCGCCGCTCACAGGGCGGCAACTGCGGCGATCATGGTCAGTCCCTCGCCGCCTGTCAAACATTATATATAATTCTTGCCATACCTCCACATCATATATAATTTTGGCAAGCCCGATGATGTACGGATCGCGATGCAGGATCAGAACAACTCCACTAAGACCGAAGCGGCCTATCAGCTGCTGCGGCGCGATATCCTGACCACCCGCCTGATGCCGGGCGCGCCGCTCAAGCTGAGCGCGCTGCGCACCATGTACGGGGTCGGCTGGACGCCGCTGCGGGAAGCCTTGTCCCGACTTGAAGCCGAGCGCCTGGTCACCGCCATCAGCAATCGCGGCTTTGCCGTCGCTCCCGTGTCGCGCGCCGAGCTCGAGGATCTGGCGCGCGCAAGGATGGTTGTCGAAATGCCGCTGTTCCTGGAATCGATCGCGAATGGCGGCAGAGAATGGGAGGACGCGGTCGTCACCGCCCATTACCGGCTCTCGCGCTGCAAAACCGCGGTCGACGACCCTTCCGATGCGGCCGTCGACAAATGGGACGAGAGCCATGAGGCCTTCCATGCGGCGCTGCTGAGCGCGGCAACATCCAACTGGCTTTTGCGCTTCCGCTCGACAATCGCCGATCAGTTGCGGCGGCATCATCGGTTTCTCGGCCTGGCGCCGACATTGCGGGCGGCGGCCGGCCTCAAGGATGGCTATGGCGAGGCAATGGACGCCTTGCGCGAGGCGATCGCAATCGAGCATCACACCGAGATCATGGAAGCGGCGCTCGATCGCGACGTGGAGCGGGCAAAGGCACTGATGACGGCGCATATCGGCTACACGCTGCACGTCTATGTGCACAGCGAAGACAATTGTGCCAATCCCTACACCGTACGCGCCGGCAGTCTGAAAGCGGTTTCCGGATGACCTTGCCGCGGCGCGTTATCTCCGGCGGCAATATCGATGCCGGCGCCTATGCGCAGGTTCTGGCCGGAGCGATGCCGGGAGCCTGAACGCGTTCTATCCCCGCATAGCCAGCGATTGTTGACGTTTTGATTTCGTTTCGTTCCGCCGAAAATGGATCCGTTCGCCATACAATCCACCCTGAGAATGCCTTTCAAACGCCTGATGCCAAACAGGATAAGAGGATAGGCCACAGGCTATTAACCATAATGATTTCAATGCACGTGCCGACGGTGGCGGTGGTCGGTTGACGCCTGCCACCTGGAGCGAAAATTTCTGAGGCCTTAACAAATTCACTAAACTTTAAACAGTTGCAGAACACAACTGGAACAGATAGGGTTTGTTCTGGGTTTGTTTTTCGATTCTGGTTCACACCCTTCGTTCAATGCCTTGGGGGCCGCCATGCTGACACGCAAGCAACATGAACTGCTGATGTTCATTCATGAACGGCTCAAGGAAAGCGGCATTCCGCCTTCCTTCGACGAGATGAAGGAAGCGCTCGATCTTGCCTCCAAGTCGGGGATCCATCGACTGATCACGGCACTGGAGGAACGTGGCTTCATTCGCCGGCTGCCGAACCGGGCACGCGCGCTGGAAGTGCTGCGGTTGCCGGATTCGATCGCGCCCGGCCTCAACGCGGCAAAGAAATTCTCGCCGAGCGTCATCCAGGGCAGTCTCGGTCAGGGCGGCCTTGGCCGCCAGATCAAGCCGGCACCATCGCGCCTGCCCTCAGCCGGCAATGATGACGACGCGGTCTCCGCCGTGTCGATCCCGGTGATGGGCCGTATCGCCGCCGGTGTGCCGATCGATGCCATCCAGCATCAGACGCATTCGATCTCGGTGCCCCCGGACATGATCATGGGTGGCGAGCACTATGCGCTGGAGGTCAAGGGCGACTCGATGATCGAGGCCGGCATCTTCGATGGCGACACGGTCATTATCCGCAACGCCGATACGGCAAGCCCGGGCGAGATCGTCGTCGCCCTGGTCGACGAGGAGGAAGCGACGCTGAAACGGTTCCGCCGCAAGGGCGCCTCGATTGCGCTCGAAGCCGCCAACCCGGCCTACGAGACGCGCATTTTCGGGCCCGACAGGGTCAAGGTGCAAGGCAAGCTGGTCGGGTTGATCCGGCGCTACTGAGCAGGAACGGCCGTCTTTTCAGGTTTTTGATAGGGCGCCAGCCCCCTCGCCTCGCGTGAAAATTTTCGCTGCGCATGCCAGGGCCGATACGGTCCATCCACCGCGAAACTGACGATTGGCGGACCGGTCGCCGATTGGCGGTCGAAGAAGACGGCGGCACTGCCCTTTCGGGCCAGTTGCCGTTTGGTAACGACAAGAACCAGCGGATTGTGGCAGGCATCATAGCCTGTCGCGTCATTGACGACGATCAGATCGGCAAAACCGCAGGCCTTCCAGGTGGCCTTGCGGTCTTCGACATGTGCGATGATCGCACCCGATGGGTGCCGGGCAAGACAGATACCATCCGTGCAATAGAATGGCGCTCCAGGCGGGAGGTTGACGGCATCGGCAATGCCGAATTGCCCGTCCGCCTTGTCGAACATCTCCGGCGCGACGATGGTTTCGGACACCAGCGCGCGTTTCCAATTGTCGACGGTGAACTCGTTCGGGCGAGCCCGGCTGACCGCGAGTTCGCCGCCGCCGATCGGCAGCGCGACCAGCCGCGCATCTTCGGAGATAAGCACATCTGGCGTGCGCGTATCCGACACCGTCAACAGTCCGGCAAGCGCGAAGGGCAGTGCCGCGAGCCGCAGCCATGTCGTCGCCATCGTCGCGATGACCAGGGCAATCGTCACCAGCAGGACGGAGTGCTGCGAAATCAGCCCGACCGCATCGACGGGAGAGCGTTCCGATATCCACGCCGATATAGCGATCATCGCCGTCAGGCCTTTGCCCATCAAGTGGAGAAAAGGCCCGTCCAAACCAAAGGGCATTGTCAAAGCGCTGACAACCGCCAGAAACATGACGACTGAGACAATTGGCATGATAGCCAGATTTGCGAACAGGCTGAGCGGCGACACACGCTGGAAGTGCCATATTGCAAACAGCGCCGTGGCACTGCCGGCAATGATGGACGTCATCGCCACCCCTCCTGTGAGCGCGAGGAATTTTCGCGTGAGAAAGCCCGGTAGCGATCGCTTCGGCGGTGGCGGCCTTGCCTTTCCCGCGCGGTGATCAGCCCAGCCTGCATAGGCACCGACCAAAGCCGCAGTCGCAGCGAACGACATCTGGAAGCTTGGGCCGACGACTTCATGCGGCGACACCACGATGACGGCGATCGCCGAGATCGCCAAATTGCGCATCGTCAGCGCCGCGCGATCAAACAGCACGGCAATCAGCATCACCCCCAGCATGATGAAGCTGCGTTCGGCGGCGACGACGACACCGGAAATGACGAGATAGGCGGCGATCGAGAACAGGGCTGCAGCAGCGGCGTATTTCTTCACCGGCCGGCGCGCGGAAAAGTCCGGAAACAGCGCGAAAGCCCCGCGCAGCAGACCCATGATGGTGCCGGCGACCAGCGCCATATGCAGTCCGGAAATGGAGATGATGTGGTAGATGCCGGTGCGCCGCATCGCTTCGTTGATTTCGTCGGGAATGCCGGCCCGCACGCCGACGATCAGCGCCGCCGCGATCTCGCCTTCGGCACCGCCGACCGTGGCCCGGATATGATCGGCAATGGCTTCACGGGCATTTTCTATGCCGGAGAAAAGGCGGGCCGTGAGCGGCATCTCACCATCATCGGCTGCGACAAGCTTTGGATCGCCGAGAAAGAAGCCGCTGCCGCCAATGCCGGCGAAATAGCTGTCGAAGGAGAAATCGTAGCTGTCCGGCCGCACGGGACCGGTTGGCGGCAACAGTTTGGCATAGCCGGTGACCAGGGAGCCGGCAGTCATGTCCGCCGGGATATTGCGCGCTGAAAGCCGGACCCTTTCCGGCGCATAGCGCAGTGTCGGCCGCGCGGTCGACGTCACGTCGATGGTCAGCCGGATGCGGCCGGTCTCCATCCGGTCGAGCGAAACGACGCGGCCGGTCACTTGCGTAGAGATTTCCGAACCCAGCATCTGGGTAGCCGCCCGCCATGTCTCGACCTTGGCGGCAAGCAGGCCAAGCGCGCACAACAATGCCGCCATGAAGCCCAGGTGGGTTTTCGGCCAGGAGCGCGAGACAAGCGCGCAGATCGCCATCAGCACGACGACCGCGACAGGTCTTGCGAAGTCGGGCTCCGCCGACAGCGAATAATAGCCGATCGCTCCAGCAGCCAGACAGACCGGCACCAGCAGGAAGGCGATGCCCCGGTCAAGCTCCAGTTCTGCTGCCATCGCCACGCTATGGCGCAGGCGAGGCAGGGAGACCTGGCCGAGTTGCCGCCGGACACGCACAATCCGGCCCAAGACAGGGGACGGAAGTGGCGCCGGAACATCCGCCTGCAGCGGTTGGCTGCCTGGCGCAGGCACAACGGGTGATGGCGGCAGTGAGGTTGGCGACGGGATCGCAAACAGGGATCGCTCGCTAACGCCAACACTAGCGTCCTCGCCCCGATCCAAGCCCCGCCCTCGTCCAGCCATCGGGTCTGCCCCTTGCACCCCTGACGCCCTATGCTACATGAACGCCGGGCGCGCGAAAGTCCGCGCAGCCGCACCCCGCTTCAGATGGTTTCCGAGAGTTTCATGTCCGACAAGGTCGTCACCCGTTTTGCCCCCTCGCCCACCGGCTATCTGCATATCGGTGGGGCGCGCACGGCGCTGTTCAACTGGCTGTACGCCAAGCACACCGGCGGCACGATGGTGCTGCGCATCGAGGATACCGACCGCGAACGCTTTAACGAGGCGGCTACCCAGGCCATTCTGGATGGGCTGACCTGGCTTGGGCTTTTCTGGGACGGCGAGGCCATATCGCAGTTCGAGCGTGCGCCGCGCCATCGCGAGGTGGCTGAGGAACTCGTGCGTCTGGGTAAGGCCTATTACAGCTACGAGACACCGGCCGAGCTGGAGGCCATGCGCGAGGCAGCACGCGCCAAGGGCCTACCGCCGCGCTACAACGGCCAGTGGCGCGATCGCGACCCCTCCGAGGCGCCTACAGGCGTCAAGGGCGCCATCCGCATCAAGGCGCCAACCGAGGGCGAGACGGTCGTGCACGACCGCGTCCAGGGCGAGGTGCGCTTCCCCAACAAGGATCTCGACGACTTCATCATCCTGCGCTCGGACGGCAACCCGACCTACATGCATGCCGTCGTCGTCGACGATCACGACATGGGTGTCACGCATATCATCCGCGGTGATGACCACCTGACCAATGCCGCCCGCCAGACCGTGATCTACAACGCCATGGGCTGGGACGTGCCGTCGATGTCGCACATCCCGCTGATCCATGGCGCCGACGGCGCCAAGCTGTCGAAGCGCCACGGGGCACTCGGCGTCGAGGCCTATCGTGCCATGGGCTACCTGCCGGAGGCGCTGCTCAACTATCTCGCGCGCCTGGGCTGGAGCCATGGCGACGACGAGATCATGTCGATCAAGGACATGATCTCCTGGTTCGACATCGGCGACGTCAACAAGGGCGCGGCCCGCTTCGACTTCGCCAAACTGGAAGCGATCAACGGCGCGCATATGCGCCGCATGGCCGACGCGGAGCTGTTCGATATCTTCATCGCCACTCTGCCCTATCTCGACGGTGGCCCGGCGATGGCCGCACGTCTCAACGACAAGAACAAGGCGCAGTTGCTGGCAGCCCTTCCAGGCCTGAAGGAGCGCGCCAAGACGCTGGTCGAGCTCGTCGATGGCGCGGCCTTTCTGTTTGCCACGCGCCCGCTGGCGCTCGACGAGAAAGCAGCGCTTCTGCTCAATGACGATGCCCGCAAGATCCTGCGTGGCGCTCACGAAGCTTTGAACGTGCTTTCCAGCGACTGGACGGCTGCCGCGGCGGAAGCCGCGATCCGCGACTATGCGCTGGCCGGTGGCCACAAGCTTGGCGCCGTGGCCCAACCGCTACGGGCCGCGCTGACCGGCAAAAGCACATCGCCGGGCGTGTTCGACGTGCTTGCTGTGCTTGGGCGCGAGGAGAGCCTGGCGCGCATAGCGGATCAAATCGATTAGGAGCAAACTGGCCCAAGAAGATTGGCATTGAAAGGCGCGTTTCGCAGTGCAACATTAGGCCTTGGCCCAATCTGGCACGCACCTCCTAAAATGCGGTGGCGAATACGCGCATTGCGGTGATTTCGACGTGTCGCTCTGCAGAATTTGCCTTTGCCGGCATGAGGAAACAACAAGGAGTTTGCAATGACCGAAGCTGCGAAAAAACTGGATGTGGGCGGCGCGAACCAAGAGGCTACGGCAACGCTTCAATTCGCCGGCAAGACCCATGAATTCAAGGTGCGAAGCGGCTCTGTCGGACCCGACGTCATCGACATCGCCTCGCTCTACAGCACGACCGGCGCCTTCACCTACGACCCCGGCTTCACCTCGACGGCGAGCTGCGAGTCCGAGATAACCTTCATCGACGGCGATGCCGGTATTCTTCTCCACCGCGGCTATCCGATCGACCAGCTGGCCGAACACGGTGACTTCCTCGAAGTCTGCTATCTCCTGCTCTACGGCGAACTGCCGACCAAGGCGCAGAAGGACGATTTCGATTACCGCGTGACGCGCCACACAATGGTGCACGAGCAGATGTCGCGCTTCTTCACCGGCTTCCGCCGCGATGCGCATCCGATGGCGGTGATGTGCGGCGTGGTCGGCGCGCTCTCGGCCTTCTATCACGACTCCACTGACATCTCCGACCCGTACCAGCGCATGGTCGCTTCCATGCGGCTGATCGCCAAGATGCCGACGATCGCGGCCATGGCCTACAAGTACCACATCGGCCAACCCTTCATTTACCCGAAGAACGATCTCGGTTTCGCGGCAAACTTCCTGCACATGTGCTTTGCCGTGCCGTGCGAGGAGTACAAGATCAACCCGGTTCTGGCCCGCGCAATGGAGCGCATCTTCATCCTGCACGCCGATCACGAGCAGAATGCCTCGACCTCGACGGTTCGCCTCGCCGGCTCGTCGGGCGCCAACCCGTTCGCCTGCATCGCCGCCGGCATCGCTTGCCTGTGGGGCCCGGCGCATGGCGGCGCCAATGAAGCCGCGCTCAACATGCTGGGCGAGATCGGCCATGTCGATCACATCCCGGAGTTCATTGCCCGCGCCAAGGACAAGAACGACCCGTTCCGGCTGATGGGCTTTGGCCACCGCGTCTACAAGAACTACGATCCACGTGCGAAAATCATGCAGAAGACGGCGCACGAAGTGCTGGGCGAGCTCGGCATCAAGGACGATCCGCTGCTCGATATCGCCATGGAGCTGGAAAAGATCGCGCTGACCGATCCCTATTTCATCGAGAAGAAGCTCTATCCGAATGTCGACTTCTATTCCGGCATCACGCTGAAGGCGCTGGGCTTCCCCACCACCATGTTCACCGTGCTGTTCGCGGTCGCCCGCACCGTCGGCTGGATCGCGCAGTGGAAAGAGATGATTGAGGATCCGCGCCAGAAGATCGGCCGCCCGCGCCAGCTCTACACCGGTGCGCCGGAGCGTGACTACGTGCCGATCGCCAAGCGCTGACCGAAGCTACTTGAATCAAAAAGGCGCCTCTCAGGGCGCCTTTTTTATATGACGAAGCACAACGCTCGCCGCGATCTCGCCCGACGGCTTGTCCGTCGCCATGCGCCTGGCGATCTCCGCAAAGCCGTCCTTCTGCCAGGCGCGCATGCCGCTGTCGGCGAACAATGCCTCCAGTTGGCGAGCCAGATTGTTCGCCTTGACGTACTCGTTGTAGAACTCCGGAATGAGCGCACGATCCGCGATCAAATTGGGCAGCAGCGCCGACCAGACGGAAACGAAATAGGGTGCCACGGCACGGGCGATGGGATCGAGCCGGTAGGACGAGACCATCGGCACACCGGCCAAAGCCAGTTCCAGCGATACGGTTCCCGATGCGATCAGCGCGGCATCGGCCTTGCCGAAAGCCTGCCATTTGCGTTGCGGATCCACGATGATTTCAGGTTTTTCATCCCAACGATTGACCGAGGCTTTGACGAGGTCGGCGACATGCGGAACCGTCGGCAGCAGCAGCCGCAGACGATGTCCGCGTCCGCGCAGCATCGATACGGTCTCACCGAACGTGTCGACCAGCCGCCGCACCTCGCCGCGCCGCGAGCCGGGCAGGACCAGCAATGTCTTGATGCGGTCCTGGGCAAGATCGCGCGGCAAGGCCTGCACCTTCTGGGCGGCGAGCACACCCGCATCATGCGTGAGGCGATGCCCGACATAGGTTCCGGGCGGGCCGCCCAGCCGCTCGAGTTCCTTCACCTCGAACGGCAGGATGCAGAGGATATGGTCGACATAAGGCTTCATCGCCACCGCCCTGCCCGGCCGCCAGGCCCAGACGCTCGGACAGACGTAGTGGATGATCGGTATCGACGGATTGGCCGCGCGCACCTTCCTGGCGACGCGCAAGGAAAAGTCGGGGCTGTCGATGGTGACCAGGCAATCCGGCTTTTCCTCAGCGATGGTTTTGGCCAGTTGGCCGATCCGCCTGAAAAGGCGCGGCAGATCGCGCAGGACGGCACTGAAACCCATCAGCGCGATCTCGCCGGCGTCGAAGGGCGACACCAGGCCCAATTCCCCGAGATGGCGGCCGCCGAGGCCGACGAGTTGCACCTGGCGGCCTGTTGCCTGGCGAAGCGAACGCACAATATCGGCGCCAAGCAGATCGCCCGATTCTTCACCCGCAACGATCGCGATCTTCAGCGCCTTGTCAGCCATGCGCCGGCTCCGCTGCGGCCAGGCCAACGATGAACAGGCCGAGCTCATTGGCGCGCGACAGGGTTGCGGGACCTTCGAGGATCAGCGAGCGCCCTGCCTCGACGGCAATGCCGGCGAGCCTGGCCGCATGCGCTGCTTCGACCGTCTGTGGTCCTATGGACGGAAGATCAGCGCGCAGTTCCTGACCTGGCTTGGCGCATTTGACCAGCACACCGCGCGTCTTGCCGGCGATACGGCCGTGGCCTCGCAAGAGTTTTGCGCGGTCAAGCAATCCGGCCGTGCCCTCGATACCCTCGAGCGCGATGGTCCGGCCGCCGACCGCGACCGCCGCCTGGCCGATATCCAGCGCGCCGATGGCCTTTGCCGCGGCAAAGCCCGCCTCAATGTCGCGCCAGTCGGACTTCTGAGGCTCCACCTTGGTCAAGGTCCCTTCGGCTGCGACAAGGTTCGGCACGATTTCGTGGGCACCCACGACCTTTATCCCCCGTGCCTCGAGGCCTCGCGCTACCACTTTCAACAGCCCATCGTCGCCGCGCGCCAGTGCCATCAACACAACCGGTATCACTGCCAGCAGGCTGAGGCTTGGGCGCAGGTGCGTCAGCCTTGGCCGGCGCTTGATCTCGCCGGCAAGCACAAGATGGGTGATCCGATGTCGTTTGAGCAAGGGAACAAGCGAGCCGATCGCCTCCAGGGCAAGGGTTTCATGCTCATACTGGCGCAATTCCGGCAGACGATCGGCCTCGCCTTCCATGAGGACGATGAAGGGTGGATAGCCCTGCCCGGCCGAGCCGGCCGCAACTTCGACCGGAAGACTGCCGCCGCCGGCAATGATGCCGACCCTGGCATTTGGCGGGAGACCAAGACCAGCAGCCGCCGTCTCAGTCTTCATCATCGGCATCGTCGCCATCGCTGCCCTTGAGCGACGGCACCGCATAATGGCGCTTGCCGCGACTGGTGATGAAATCGATGATCTTCATGGCGGTCGGCGAAGAGGCGAACTCGGCCTTGGCGAATTCGATGTTCTCGCCGACGGTGCGGGAGCGGTCGAAAATCGTCCTGTAGGCTTTGCGCAACAGATAGATTTCCGAACGCGGCAGACCGGCGCGCTTGAGCCCGATGATGTTCAAGCCGCGTAAGCTGGCGCGGTTGCCGACGGCAATGGCATAGGGAATGACATCGCCAACAAAAGCCGAGCATCCGCCAAGAAAGGCGTTGTCGCCGACACGCACGAATTGATGAACGGCGCTGAGGCCGCCGATATACACGTTGTCGCCGATCTCGCAGTGTCCGCCCAGCGTCGCGCCATTGGCGAAGGTGGCGTTCTTGCCAACAACGCAATCATGGGCGATGTGGGCATAGGCAAGGAAATTGCCGTTGTCACCCACTGTCGTCTCGCCGCGGCTGGTGTCGGTGCCGACATGCATGGTGACACCTTCGCGGATGGTGCAGTTGGCGCCGATGACCAGCGTCGTGCGACCGCCTTTGTGCTTGGTGTTCTGCGGCGGTGCGCCCAATGTCGCCATCGGATAGACCTTGGTCGAGGCACCTATGGTGGTCGCGCCCATGACGGAGACATGGCTGACCAGTTCGACACCATCGCCGATCACGGCATCGCCGCTGATATGGCAGAACGGCCCTATACGCACGCCCTGGCCGATTTGAGCGCCCTCTTCCACGACGGAGGAAGGATGGATTGAAGTCTCGATTTTCATAAGCACTCGATCGTCAGTCGCCGGTGACCATCATGGCTGAAATCTCGGCCTCGGCCGCCTTGGTGCCATCGACCAGGGCTTCGCAGGCGAATTTGAGCAGGTTGCCGCGCTTCTTGATTTTCTTGACGTGAATCTTCAACTGGTCGCCGGGAACGACCGGCTTGCGGAATTTGGCGTTGTCGATGGTCAGGAAATAGACCAGCGACGGCTTCGACGCCCCAAGGCTGCGGATGCAGATGGCGCCTGCCGTCTGCGCCATGGCCTCGACGATCAGCACGCCCGGCATCACCGGCTGCTCCGGGAAATGCCCCTGAAAATGCGGTTCATTGATGGTGACGTTCTTGATGCCGACGGCGGAATCATCACCATCGATATCGACGATGCGGTCGATCATCAGGAAAGGATAGCGGTGCGGCAGGAGCTTCATCAGCCCCATTATGTCAACCGCTTCCAGCGTCGCCGCCGCCACCATATCAGCCATTGTCCTTGCCCTGCTTGCGTGCCCTGGCCATCGTGCGCAACATGGCTATCTCTCGCATGGCTTCCGCCATCGGCTGTGCCGGATAACCGCCCCAGATCTCGCCGGCGGGAACATTGCTCATAAATCCACTTCTGGCGGCAAGCTTGGCTCCTGAGCCGATGGTCAAATGATCGGCAAGCCCGACACCGCCGCCCATGGTGACATTGTCACCCACGACCACGGAACCGGAAATACCCGAAAGCCCGGCCACTATGCAATTGCGACCGATGCGGACGTTATGGGCGATCTGCACGAGATTGTCGATCTTGGTGCCCTGACCGATGATCGTATCCGACATGGCGCCGCGGTCGACGGTGGAATTCGAGCCGATCTCGACATCGTCTTGGATGACGACCCGTCCGATCTGGGGAACGCGTTCCGGCCCCTTGGCACCGCCCACAAAGCCGAAACCGTCCTGGCCGATCCTGGCGCCGCCATGGATGATGACCCGGTTACCGATCAGCGCATACTGGATACTGACACCCGGGCCGACATAGCCGTCACGGCCGATCTGGCAGGACTGTCCAATGACCGCGTTGGGCGCGATGACGGTGCCGCTGCCAATCGAAACGCCTGGTCCGATGACCACGCCGGCCTCGATGACCGCGCCGGCTTCGACACGCGCGGTCGGATGGACATGGGCATGCGGCGAAACACCGGTTTCACCCGTCATTGGTCCCGGGGTGGCGGCTGTGGGGAACAGCAGTCGACCGACCAGCGCGAATGCCTGTTGCGGACGCGGATGGATCAAAACGGCGATGTCGGCCGGCGCCTTGTTGGCGAATTCCGCCGGGCAAAGAACCGCGGCCGCCCGCAGCGACGGCATCAAGGCGGAATTGCGCCTGCCGTCGACGAAGACGAGCGCATTGGCACCGCCTTCGCTGGCCGGTGCCAGCGCCTCGATCGAAACGTCGGAGTGGCCGGAATCGACAAGCACCGAGCCGGTCAGATTCGCGACTTCGGCCGCCGTATACCGGCGTGATGGCGCGAAGAACACCGGATCGGTCATTCCAGAAGCTATATCCAGCTAGGTCGGAACATTTCTCCCGGATCCAAAAAATCCGGGAGCATCGTTTACCGCCGATCAGAAACGGGTCGATATGCCGAAGTTGAATTCCTGCACGTCGTCGCTCGCTTCCTTCTTGACCGGGATCGCATAGTCGATACGGATCGGACCGAACGGCGAGGCCCACATCAGGCCGAGACCAACCGAAGCGCGCAATTTCATGCCGGTCGACGACTGATCGACCAGTGTCTGATCAGCAATCTTGCTACCGTAGAGCGTCGCCGCGTCGGCGAACACCGCGCCACGTAAGCCGAAGCTCTCGGGAACGACCGGCAGCGGGAACTGGGCTTCGGCCGAAGCGTTGAAATAGGTCGTGCCACCCAGGTGATCGCCGCTGGTTCCAGAAGCAACCGGACCGATACCACCATAAGCAAAGCCGCGGATCATGCGATCGGTGCTCTGGAACTGGTCAAAAATGCGCAGATTGCCGTCATTGCCGTAACCTTCGACATGACCGGCGCCACCCGAAATGAGGCCGACAAGGTCAAGCTGCTCTGACAGCGTCTGATAGACGCTGCCGCGTCCAGTGATCTTCACGAACTTGGCATCGCCACCGAGACCGGCAACTTCCACCGTCGTGTTGGCAAAGATACCCTCATGCGGGTTCTTCATGTCGTCGATGGTGTTGTAGACCAGCCCCAGGCTGACCGACGACTTGATCCACGGGCTTTCCGCGATGCCATCCAGAACAGCCTGTGAAATGTTGCAGGTGCCTTGCGGAAGCACATCGGTGGGATTGCAACTGTTGTCGACCTTATACTTCTCCTGGGAGATATTATAAGCCAACTGCGTCGAGATGTTGTTGGTGATCGGCAGGCCGAAGCGCACCGTCGCACCCGTGGTGTCGCTGTCGTAATTGTTGTTGTATTGCCTCGTCGACTTGTAGATGTCGAAGCCGGCAGCGATGCGCCGCCCGAGGAAATAGGGCTCGGTGAAGGACAGGCTGTAGTCGCGCGAATTCTTGCCGCCGCCGGCCGACAGCTTGATGTACTGGCCACGACCGAGGAAGTTGCGCTCGGTGATCGACCCTTCGACGGACGGACCCGCAGTGTCCCCACCGGTCGAATAGCCGGCGCCAATCGAAAATTCACCCGTCGACTTCTCGACCACGTCGACCACCAGCACGACCTGGTCTGGCTGCGATCCTGGCACCGTCGAGATGTCGACTTTATCAAAATAATTCAGGGCTTCCAGGCGCTTCTTCGCGCGCTGGATCAGCACCTGGTTGAACGCATCGCCTTCGCTGACATCGAATTCGCGGCGGATGACATAGTCACGCGTACGATCGTTGCCGCGAATCTCGATGCGCTCAATATAGGCCTTGGTGCCCTGGTCGACGGTATAGACCACCGAAATCGTATGGTTCTCGAAGTTGCGGTCGCCGCGCGGCGTCACCTGCGCGAAGGCATAGCCGGAACCGGCCACCTTCTCGGTCAGGGCGATGATGGAGTCCTCGACATCCTTGGCGTTGTAGACGTCGCCCTTGCGGGTCTCGACCACCGATTCCAGCGATTTGGAGTCAACTTCCGGGATCGTGCTTTCGACGCTGATGTCGCCGAAATTGTAACGCTCACCTTCCTGGACGGTGATGGTGACCGTGTACTTGTTCGTCGCATTGTCGAGTTCGCCGACGGCCGACACCACCTGGAAATCAGCATAGCCGTGATTGTAGTAGAAGCGGCGCAGCAACTCCTGGTCGGCACGCAGCTTGTCCTCGTCATAGACGTCATCGCGCAGGATGAACGACACCCAGGACGAGCGCTTGGTGTTGATCACATCCGACAGACGACGGCTCGAATAAGCGCTGTTGCCGACGAAATTGATCGCCGCGATCTGCGTGCGGTCGCCTTCGGTGATCTTGAAAACCACATTCACGCGGTTGTCACCGAGATCCATGATCTGCGTGGTCACGCCGGCATCATCGCGGCCGATGCGCCTGTAGGCAGCCTTGACCGCCTCGACGTCGGAATCAAGCGTGGCCTGGGAGAACGTGCCGCGCGGCTTCAGCTGAACCGCTGCCTGAAGCGCATTGTCCTTGAGCTTCTTGTTGCCCTGGAACAGCACCTGGTTGACGACCTTGTACTCGGCAACCTTCACCACCAGTGTCGAGCCGACCTGATTGATCTGAACGTCCGAGAACAAACCGGTACCGAACAACGCCTTGACGGCCGCGTCGATATCGGAACTGGAGAAAGCCTTACCCGGCTTGATGGTGATGTAGTTGCGGATGGTTTCGGCGTCGACACGCTGGTTGCCGCTCACCTCCACCCTGCTGACGACAGCGGCTTCGGCCGCCCATGTGGCAACGAACTGCACTGCGAGCGCACCTGGCACGACCAGGGCGGCGGACAGTGCCGCCGCGGACGCGGCGCTCAGAAACTTGGATGCTGCCTTCATCGGGCTTAATAACCTTTTCTCGTAGTCCCCACGGCGAGAAAACCGGACGTGCGGTAATTTCCCCTACCGTATTAACCGGATTTTCCCTACACGCAAGGCTTCTGGTTAATTTGTATTTACTTAACCCTGGTGCGTGGCTTTCGCGTCACTCATATCCCCGCGCATGGTAAACGGCGTCTCAACATCGACCATGCCAAAGCCAAATTTCTTCATGATTTCAGCACCCAAACAGATCGTTCCAGAATACGAAACCCATGAAGCACAAGACCAGAAGCAGACCGGCCCGATAGGCCATTTCCATCATCCGTTCCGACACCGGCCGGCGAATGACGGCCTCCACCCCGTAGAACAAGAGATGGCCGCCGTCGAGGGGGGGAATCGGCAAAAGGTTTAGAATACCTATGCCGACGGACAGTAGCGCAACGAGCTGCACCAGCCATTCGAAACCGAGTTTGGCCGCCTTGCCGGCCATGTCGGCGATCTTGACGGGGCCGCCCAGCTGGCACTTGTCCTCGCGTCCGACGGCGAAACGCTGCAAGAACTGGCCGGTTCGCTCGATGACGTGGCCTGTTTCCTCAACTGCCGCCGCGACCGCCCCTATCGGGGTGTAGCTGATGAGACGGGGCTGGCCGAGTTCCTTGTTGTTGACGACACCGATGACGGCGACCTTGACCTTGTTGCCGAGCGCGTCTTCCTGCTCCATCAGCTGCGGAGTCGCGGTCACCGTGACTTCCTTGCCGTCGCGCAGCATGACGAAGGTAATGGTATCGCCGGCGCGGCCCGAGACCAGCCGCTGCACATCGCCAAAGGTTTCGACCTTGCTGCCGTCAACGCTGACGAATCGGTCACCTGGCTGGATGCCCGCCTTCGCCGCCGGACTGTCCGCCGTAACTTCCGCCACCATGGGCTCTGCGACATAACGCCCGTAGGAGGCAAACAGCACGGAAAAGACGACGATCGTCAGCAGGAAATTGAACAGAGGCCCGGCCGCCACCGTCGCCGCGCGCTTCCAGATCGCCTGAGTGTGGAAAGCGACCTTGCGTTCCGCGTCGGTCAGCGTTTCCAGCTCCTCCAAAGTTGGCTGGCTGGAGGTGGCGTTCATATCGCCGACAAATTTGACATAGCCGCCAAGCGGTATGGCGCAAAGCTTCCAGCGCGTGCCATGCCTGTCGTTGAAGCCGATGAGTTCGGGACCGAAGCCGATCGAGAAGGCCTTGACCCCGATGCCGCACCAGCGGCCGACGAGGTAGTGGCCCATTTCGTGGACAAACACCACCACGGTCAGCACAAAGAGAAACGGCACGAGCGTGCCGAGAAACAAGCCTTCGGTGCTGAAAATCGCGTGAAGAATCCCGTTCAACTCATGCCCTCAAATTCTTCCGCCGTTGCGCCGTGACTGTGACATCAATCCAGGCAAATCCAAGGCGCGCCCGCGCCAGATCGTGGAACGACATACTTCAAATCGGAAACAGCCCCTGCGCCGGATGATCGGCGCCCGCCGAAATCCAGCCAATGACGTATAGGGCAAGAGCCGCCGCGACAAGCCCGTCGACACGGTCCATCACACCGCCATGGCCTGGAATGAGCACGCCCGAATCCTTGCGGCCATGCCGTCGCTTGACCCAGGATTCGAACAGGTCGCCGGCCTGGGCGACAACCGAAAGCGCAAGTGCCACAAGGCCGAGCAAGGCCAGGTTGCCGGCACCGGCCGCGGCGGCCAGCAGAACCCCGGCGACAACACCACCGACGGCGCCGCCGAGCGCACCGCTGCGCGTCTTGCCGGGCGAAATCGACGGCGCCAGTTTGGGACCGCCGACGGCGCGCCCGACGAAATAGGCAAAAATGTCGGTCGCCCAGACGACGGCGAACAGGAACAGGATGGCGATAAGGCCGGAATGGTCGCCGTCGCGCAGCAGGGCAAGCGACAGGCCGGACACGCTGGCATAGGCAAGACCGCTCGCCTCCCACTGCCCGGTCTTGCGAACCAAGGCGGCAATCGCGGTTGCGGCAATCAGAATCACCACAAGCAGCAGCAGCCAGGATGCGGCAAGCCCGGCAATCAAAGCGCCGATGAAAACGATGACCAGCGCCTCGGGCAGGAAGCCCAGCCCATTGGTGGCGGTTGGCCGCGACATGCGTGTCCACTCGTAAAAGATCATCGCCGACATGGCTGCGCACAGCAGCCGGAACGGCAGGCCGCCAAGCCAGGTCAGGCCAAGGGCGATGACGGCAAGCACGACCGCTGAAATGACGCGGAGTTGAAGGTTGCTCATCCCGCGGCCGGTCGCGAAGCGACGTCTTGCGGGCCCAATCCGCCGAAACGACGCTCGCGGCTGGCAAATTCGCGCAACGCCTCGGCCAGGTGCTCGCGGCTGAAGTCGGGCCAGTAGCAAGGCAGGAAGACGAGCTCGCTGTAGGCGGCCTGCCACAACAGGAAGTTGGACAGCCGAAGCTCGCCGCTGGTGCGTATGACCAGCTCGGGATCTGGAATGCCCTGCGTGTCGAGGGCGCCGGCAAAGCTTTCAGCTGATATCGCTTCGGCGTCGATTTCGCCGCGCGCCACGGCCGCGGCAAGCTTGCGCGCCGTGCGAACGATCTCGTCGCGCCCGCCATAGTTGAATGCGATCACCAGCGTCAGCGCTTCGTTGCCGGCGGTCAGCGATTCGGCCTCGTCGAGCAGCCCTCTGATGTCGGGCTGCAGCCCTGCCCTGTCGCCGATGATCCTGACCCGCACGCCGCTCTGGTGCAGTTCGGCGAGGTCCCGGCGGATGAACAGCTTCAACAGCCCCATCAGGTCGCTGACTTCGGACTTCGGCCGCGACCAGTTCTCCGACGAGAAAGCGTAGACGGTCAGGAAGGAGATGCCGAGATCAGGCGCCGCGCGCACCGCCTTGCGCAGTGCCTCGACGCCGGCGCGATGGCCGGCGAGCCTCGGCATGCCGCGCGCCTTGGCCCAGCGTCCATTTCCATCCATGATGATCGCGACATGCGCGGGCGTAGTCATGATCTCGCTTTCGGGTCAGCCGGCGGCCAACCCTAAACCTGCATGATTTCAGCTTCCTTGTCGGAAAGCAGATGATCGATGGTGCTGATCGTTTCGTCGGTAAGCTTCTGAACCTGGTCGGAACGCTTGCGCTGGTCGTCTTCGCTGATCGCGCCGTCCTTCTCCGCCTTCTTCAGGAAGTCCATGCCGTCGCGGCGCACATGGCGCGCGGCGACGCGGGCGTTCTCGGCATAGCCATGCGAGATCTTGACCAGTTCCTTGCGGCGCTGTTCGTTGAGCTCCGGCAGCGGGATCCTGAGATTGGTGCCGTCGACGATCGGGTTGAAGCCCAGATTGGATTCGCGGATGGCGCGGTCGACGGCACCGACCATCGACTTGTCCCAGATCGACACCGAGATCATGCGCGGCTCCGGCACCGTGACGTTGGCAACCTGATTGATCGGCATGGTGGTGCCATAGGCCTGCACCTGGATGGCATCGAGCAGATTGCTGGAGGCGCGACCGGTCCGCAGCGAGGCCAGGTCATGCTTGAACGCGGCGATTGCCCCATCCATGCGCCGCTTGAGATCGTCGTACTCACCACTCATCTTAGTCTCCTCGACCCGTCTGCCGCGGGTTCACTGCTTCGGGGCAAGGCCCCGTTCGAGCCTGATTTTCGAAAGCCGGTTTCCCTTTCGAGGGATCAGGCCCCGGATCATTCGTCCGCAACGACCGTGCAGCGGCCGCCGCCCCTCAGAATATCGCCGAAACCACCTTTTTCGTGGATCGAATAGACGATTATCGGAATGTTGTTTTCGCGCGCAAGTGCAATCGCAGCCGTATCCATGATGGAAAGGCCACGATTTATGACTTCGGCATGGCTGATGCGCTCGAAACGGGTCGCGTTCGGGTCCTTCTTCGGGTCGGCCGAGTAGACACCGTCGACCTGCGTGCCCTTGAACAGCGCATCCGCGCCGATTTCAGCCGCGCGAAGCGCTGCGGCCGAATCAGTGGTGAAGAACGGATTGCCGGTGCCGCCGGCAAAGATCACCACCCTGCCCTGGTTCATGTAAGCATCTGCCTGGCGCTGCGAAAAACTCTCGCAGAGTTCGGGCATGGCGATCGCTGACAGCACCACGGCATCGACGCCGATTTTGTGCAGTGAGGTGCGCAGCGCCAGTGAGTTGATGACCGTGGCAAGCATGCCCATGTGGTCGCCGGTGACGCGGTCTCCGCCCTTGGAGGCGACGGCCACGCCGCGGAAGATATTGCCGCCGCCGATGACGACGCCGACCTCGATGCCCAGCGCGCGGGCCTCGGCGATGTCGGCGGCGATGCGATCTACGACTGAGACGTCGATGCCGAAATGCTGTTCGCCCATCAACGCTTCGCCCGACGCTTTCAGCAAGACACGTCGGTAGAGGGGCTTCACCGTCATCTGGTCCTCTTCATTTTGCATGTGGTCGCGCCCGGGCTGGCCGCCCTCGCGCAGGCGCCGCGCCCCGAACGTTGGCACGATGCCGAGTTCCGATACACGAAGGGCGCCGCGATGTCACGTGGCGCCCGATCGGCAAATTTGTGGTAATCCCGCCCGATCGATCAGTTGGTGGACACGCTGGCCGGTAGGCCCTCGATAAGCACCGGCGACGCATAGCCGGAAGGCTTGTCGCCGGTCGCAGCACCGCCGGTGACGCGCGCCTGTATCAGCGGCCCGAAATAGGAATAGGGGAACGGCGCAGGGGTTCCGCTGACCAAATCCAGCCGGTCGCGAAGCCCTGCCGGAATCTCGAAGTCCAGCGCACCGAGATTGTCCTTGATCTGGCTGAGCGTCGTCGCACCGAGGATCACCGCGGCAATCCCCGGCTGCGTCGCCACCCAGTTGATCGCGACCTGCGGCATGCTGCGGCCGAGTTCGGACGCAACCTTCTCGAGTTCGGCCACGATGGCCCAGTTGCGCTCGGTGAATTTCTGGAAGCCCGGATGGGTCGAGTTGCGGAATCCGTCGAGCCGGCCCGCATTTCCGGCCTGAGCCGGCCGGTATTTGCCGCTGAGTAGCCCACTGGCCAGCGGGCTCCAGACCATGATGCCGGCGCCATGGCGCGTGCCGAACGGCACGAACTCGTTCTCGATCGCGCGTTCGGCCAGGGAATATTCGAGTTGCAAGGCCGAGACCGGCTCATATCCACGCAGCTCGGCGATTGCCTGTGCCCGCCCCGCATACCAGGCCGGCACATCGGACAGGCCGACATGGCGCACCTTGCCCATCCGCACCAGGTCGTCCAGCGTACGCATGACCTCTTCGGCCGGCGTCAGCCTGTCCCATATGTGCATGAGATAGAGGTCGATATAGTCGGTGCCCAACCGCTTCAGCGAGGCATCGACAGCCCGCATGATGTTCTTGCGGCCGTTGCCGCCGGCATTCGGATTGCCGGGCTGCATGTTCATGGCGAATTTGGTGGCGATCACCGCGCTATCGCGTAAGCCTCGCTCGGCGATGAATTCGCCAAGCCAGGCTTCAGCGGTGCCACCGGTGTAGAGGTCGGCCGTGTCGAAGAAATTACCGCCTGCCTCGACATAGGCGTCGAACATAGCGCGGGCCGTATCCCTATCGGCTCCCCAACCCCATTCCTTGCCAAAGGTCATCGTGCCCAGCGCCAGCCGGCTCACCCTGAGGCCGCTGTTGCCGAGAGTGTAATAGGTCATGGTCATGATTGTCTTCCAATGCCTTGTTGATGAATGCCGTGGCGTCACTGGCCCAGAACATCACTGGCCAGGCGTCGTCTTGACCCAAAAATTGCCGCGCTCATGCGTCATGCGGAACGCGAAGCCGTCGACCTTCCAACCGGCAGGGGAGCGGGTCAGGTGGTGCTCATAGGTGCCCCAGACTTCCCAGAGCGGGTCGCCATTGCCCTCCATCCGGTTCCAGGCATACCCGTTCGAACGGACGGTCGCCGTGTCCGCCTCGAGAACGACCTGATGATTTGTGCGCAGATGCAGGCTCGTCTTGCTGCCCTTGAGGTTGCCGGCCCAGGCGCCGATCAGATCGTCGGAGGCAATGTTGGCCGCAGGCTGCCCGGACAGGCTGCTGAAATCGGCGGCCACTCGATCCGCGAAATAGCTGCGCGCCAGTTTCCAGTCCTGCGCGTCGACGGCGCGGTCGATGGCGTCGGCAATACGGACGACCGCGCGTTCGTCAGCAAGCGCCTGCCAGCCGGATGGCTCCGCTCCGCCGGCATCGATCGGCGCCAGCGCCATGCCTGCGGCGAATGTCACATGTCTCAATGCGTTCATTTTGGTTCTCCTTGTGTGGTGAAGTCCGCAAACGGAGGGATGATTGGTCGGTTTGGAAGCGTTGCCTTCAGACCTTCGACAGCGCATCGACCACCACCTGGAACCGACGCGGATCGAAATAGTCGTGGTAGGCGCAGATCAAGCCGTCCTCGAACCGGAAGACGGCGATATTGCTGTTGGTGTATTCGGTGCCGCCCACAATGACGGCGCGATTTTTGTACTCGACGACCACGGCGTCTGAATCCGTCGCCGGATAGACAGCCGTGATTTCGGACTCAAAGGATTCAAAATTGCCGAAAAGTCCCTTGAAGGCAGACAGGATCGCGGCCTTACCGTCGATGCTGTTTCCAAAGCCTGCCGGTGGATAGAAGACCAGGATGCGGCCATTCGCGGACCAAAGTTCGCCCCAGCGGTCAATGTCCTTGCGGTGCATCAGGTCGAAGAAACTCTGCACAGCCTCGAGATTGCGCGCTTGCCTGGAATGAAAGTCGGTCATCGGAAAGACTCTCCTGCTTGCTGATGTCAGCCGTTTGGTGCCCCTTAGATGCGCCTTCTCTGCCACCCCGATAAGATTGCATTATCTGCATGGACTATGCGATATCATGCATGAATGGACCGGGATCTGCTTGCCCATCTGCCTGTTGTCATAGCCGTTGCCAAGCGCGGCGGCTTCGCGCTTGCCGCGGCTGAACTCGGTATGAGCCCATCCGCCGTCAGCCATGCGGTGCGCCTTGTGGAAGAGCGCATTGGTCAACCGCTGTTTGCGCGCACGACGCGCAGCGTTTCGCTGACGGAAGCCGGCAAGGCGCTGGTAGAGACGGCGGCCCCTGCTCTGCAGGACATCGGCGAGCGGATGGATCGCATCCGCGCCATCAAAGGCCGGCCGTCGGGCCTGCTCAGGCTCAACGTTCCCAACATCGCCATTCCTCTCAGCGTGACGGCCGTGGTTGCGGCGGTGGCCGAGCGTTATCCGGATGTGACCGTTGAATTGCTCACGGACCAGGGGCTGGTCGACATTGTCGGCGAGGGATTCGACGCCGGCATCAGGTTGGGCGAGATGATCGCTCAGGACATGATCACGGTCCGGCTGACGCCGCCCTTCCGAGCCGTGATCGTCGCCTCCCCCGCCTATATCGGACGGCATGGCCGTCCGCGCAGCGTGACCGATCTCGCCAACCACAATTGCATCGGTTACCGGCTGGTTCGCTCCGGTGCGCTCTATCGCTGGGATCTATCCGAAGACGGCAAGGATGTCGTTGTGGAGACGAAGGGCACGGTCATCGTCACGGATTCGGTGGCGGCGATCGACCTGGCGCTTGCAGGCGTCGGTCTTGCCTATGTCTTCGAACCGCTGGTGCGCGCGGATCTTGCCGCCGGCCGCCTGGTGCAGGTCCTGCCGCAATCGGCAATCGAGGAACCTGGCCTTTTCCTCTACTTCCCGCGCCGGGCGGCGATGGCGCCGAAACTGCGGGCCTTTATCGACACCGCGCAAGAAATCGGCCGGACATCCCTGCGGACGTCCGGCCGAAAAACGCTTTCGGAATAAAGCGGTAGGAAGTTTACTTCTTGACCGCAGCCGCGACTTCCGCCGCGAAATCGGTCTCTTCCTTCTCGATGCCTTCGCCCAGCGCGAAGCGCAGGTAGGCGGTGATCTTGGCCGGTGCGCCGATGTCCTTCTCGGCATCCTTCAGCGCCTTCTCGACAGTGATGTCGGGATTGAGCACGAAGGCCTGCTTCAAGAGCACGACTTCCTCGTAGAACTTGCGCAGGCGGCCTTCGACCATCTTTTCGATGATGGCTTCCGGCTTGCCGGTCTGACGAGCCTGGTCGGCGAAGATTGCCTTTTCACGCTCGACCGCGGCCGGATCGATCTGCTCCACCGTCAGCGCCAGCGGGTTGGTGGCGGCGACATGCATGGCGACCTGGCGGCCAAAAGCGTTGGCGGCATGTTCATTGCCCGTGGTTTCGATCGCAACCAGCACGCCGAGCTTGCCAAGGCCGTCGGCAACCGCGTTGTGGACATAGGTCGCGACTGCGCCGTGCGGAACGGTCAGCTTGGCCGACCGACGGAAGCCCAGATTCTCGCCGATGGTGCCGACAGCATCCTTGATGGTGTCGGTAACCGACTTGTCCGAACCCGGATACTTAGCAGCAGCCACGGCTTCCGTCGTGCCATAGGCGAGCGCCACCTTGGCAACGTTGGCGACGATTTCCTGGAACGCTGCGTTGCGGGCAACGAAGTCGGTCTCGGAATTGACCTCGACGACGGCAGCCTCGCGCACGCCGGCATCGACGCCGATCAGGCCTTCAGCCGCGGTGCGGCCGGCCTTCTTGTCCGCCTTGGAGATGCCCTTCTTGCGCAGCCAGTCGACGGCCTCTTCCATGTTGCCGTTGGTCTCGTTCAACGCCGCCTTGCAGTCCATCATGCCCGCGCCGGTCAAGTCGCGGAGTTCTTTGACCTGTGCAGCCGAAATGCTCATTGTCGCCTCTTTGTTTTAAATGCACCGACGCACCATCGGTATTCGATGGTGCGTCTGTTTAGCGTGCCAAAATATGAGAAAGATGAAGGCCGTGGACCGGCCTTCGATTATCAAGCCTCGGGGGCTTCCGAAGCCGGAGCCGGATCGAGCGCCGGTTCGACCGGGGCTTCAATCGAAGCGCCGATGTCGACGCCGAGTGCGCCCTGCTGACGGGCGATGCCGTCGATCGCAGCCTTGGCGATCAGGTCGCAATAGAGCTGGATGGCGCGGGCCGCGTCGTCATTGCCGGGGATCGGGAAGTCGATCTTGTCCGGGTCGCAGTTCGAATCGATGATGGCGACGACCGGGATGCCGAGGCGCTTGGCCTCGAGGATCGCGATCGCTTCCTTGTTGGTGTCGATCACGAACATCAGGTCGGGCGTCGAGCCCATGTCCTTGATGCCGCCCAGAGCCTTGTCGAGCTTCTCGCGTTCGCGGTCGAGGTTCAGGCGCTCCTTCTTGGTGAGGCCCTGGGCCTCGCCGGCCAGCATCTCGTCGAGCTTGCGCAGGCGCTGGATCGAATTCGAGATCGTCTTCCAGTTGGTCAGCATGCCGCCGAGCCAACGCGAATTGACGTAGTACTGAGCCGAACGCTGCGCCGCATCGGCGACGATGTCAGACGCCTGGCGCTTGGTGCCGACGAACAGCACGCGGCCGCCCTTGGCGACAGTGTCGGAAACCTGCTTCAGCGCCTGGTGCAGCAAAGGCACCGTCTGTGAGAGGTCGATGATGTGGATGTTATTACGAGCGCCATAGATGTAGGGCGCCATCTTCGGGTTCCAGCGGTGGGTCTGGTGGCCGAAGTGAATGCCAGCTTCCAAAAGCTGGCGCATGCTGAAATCAGGCAGAGCCATTCTTATTTTCCTTTCCGGTTAGCCTCCACGGACACAGGCATTTTTGGACGAAGTCCTCGAACGCCACCGGAGGTTTCAGCCGGATTTCTCCCGGGCAGACACCAAAGTCCGTGTGTGGAATGAGCGCGCATATAGAGGGGAAGTGCGACAAACGCAAGCGGCGCAGCGTTTTACCGCTCAGCGTGCGGCAATCAGCGCCCCGGTGCCGATCATGGCGCTGCCGGCAAACCTGTTCATCAGCCGCATGCGCTTCGGTGTCCTGAACCAGCCCGAAGCCCGGCCGGCAAGCGCTGCATAGACACCCATTGTGATGATATTGACGCTGATGACGGCGGCCACCACCAGCAGGCCATCGACAAATGTCAGCGTATCGAGATTGAGAATCAGCGGCATGATCGAGGCGTGGAACAGGATCGCCTTCGGGTTCCCCAGCGCAATCGACGCGCCAAGGAAGAAGGAGTGGGACAACCTCGCCTCAACCGTCCGCGACTCATTCGATTGCGCGGTCGAGGCGCGCCACATCCTGATGCCGAGAAAGATCAGATAGGCGGCGCCGGCATATTTCAGCAGGAGAAAAATCCATTCGAACGTCTGGGCCAAGGCCACCAGCCCGAGCAGCGCCAGCGTGACCAGCACGGCATCGCCGGCGGCGACCCCGACGCCGGCCATGAAGGCACGAAGGAAACCGCGCGACACGCCATTGGTGATGACCGCGAACATCGCTGGCCCCGGTGTGGCGGCAGCAAGCGTGACGGCGGCGCAATAGGCGAGAAATGCCGTTGGTGTCATCGCCTGGCCTTTCCATTGGGCACCCGCACCCGCCGGAAGATCGCGACGATCTCCTCGCGGCTGCATTCGATGGCGCCGAGCCGCACCGCGCGGTCGCGCTCGAAACCGGTTATGTCATAATGCGGAGCGGATGTCTTGGGCGGGCCCTGGTAGGATGAACGCTTGACGCCAAGTGCTGCGGCGAAACGATGCAACTCGTCGGTGTCGTCGGCCATCAGGTGGCACCAGCGATGGCCGGCCCACTTCCAGATCGCCGCGTCGACGTAGACCGCCATCAAGCCCGCCGCGGCCAGCTCAATTGCGCAACCCTGCTACTTCGATACCGGGCACGGCTTTGTCTGGTCGAACAGCGACAGGTTGACCAGCTTGCCTCTCATCGAGAAGTCGCCATAGTCCATGATGAGGTCGCGGGTGATGCCGTTCTCATGCAGCTTGAAGCTGATCCGGTATTCCGGCACTTCTTCGCCGTTCTGGGCACTGTCGTCGAAATAGGCGATGTCGACCGGCCAATACTTGTCTGTGGCGAGCTTCGCCAGCGCCGGAGCCTCCGGATCGGCCTTGTCGGCTTCGGTCTTCTTGCCGACGACGACCGTGGTCGTCATCACCTTGTTGGCATCCTCCGAGCCGTCGAACAGGTTTGTCTGGTAGAAATTCTCGCCTTTTTCGGCCTTGCCGATCATCTCGACCAGATGCTGGGTCGGAAACTGGGTGGCGGCGAGTTCCAGGCTGCTCTTCTCGGGCTTGTCGATATCGACCTTGAGCCCTTTTGGGTCTTTCGTGGCGATACCCCTGACCTCCTTGTCAAGGTTCTGGTCGACAAAGGATTTGGTCACGAACGAAAATGTCTTGCCTTCGGCATCTTCGAAAGTTGTCGTCTGCTGGTCGGTCAGTCGCGTATTGTCGTTGGTGACGATCTGGGTCACGAAACGGAATTTCGCCGTATAGCCTTCGCAGGCCGAGCCGTTGAATTCATAGACCATGCGACCGGATATGCCTGTTATGCCGGAGCGGTCGGAGGCCTTGTTGAGGGTGACGTCATACACGGCGCGATGCGCCTGCAGTGCCGGCGCGGCGAAAGCGGGGACTATCGGGAAGACTGCCGACAACAGAACGGCGTGGAATGCAAGGCGCGCTGCGCGCATGAGGTACTCCGATCGTCGCGGCTGATGGCAGGCCGCAGGGAAAGATGGTCCAGCTTAAAAAAAGTCGTGGCGGAAGCGAGGCAAAAATAGCAATTTCGGCCCCGCCAGCGCGGCGCCTTCCAGCAATAGGGAAAAGCAATGAGTGAAACAATCGAAAAGCGGCTAAGTGATCTCGGCGTGACGCTTCCCGTCGCCGCCGCACCCGCCGCCAATTACGTGCCCTATTGCAGGACCGGCAATTTGCTGTTCACCGCCGGACAATTGCCGCTCAAGGACGGCAAGCTGCAGGCGAGCGGCCTGCTTGGCCGCGACGTCGACACGGCAAGCGGCAAGGAGGCGGCAAAATACTGCGCGATCAACATTCTGGCGCAGGCCAAGGCGGCACTGGGCGACCTCGAGAAGATTAGCAGGCTTGTGAAGATCACCGTTTTCGTCGCCTCTGCAGCCGACTTTGTCGAGCAGCATCTCGTTGCCAACGGCGCCTCCGATTTCCTGGTCGCCGCTCTTGGCGAGCGCGGCAAGCACGCCCGCTCCGCCGTTGGCACCGCCTCCCTGCCGCTTAATGCCGCAGTGGAAATCGAAGCGATCTTCGAAGTCGAATAAGCGAAGGCCTGACATGACCGACCTCTCCTGGCTGACCGCCCGGCCCGTTGCCCATCGCGGCTTCCACGACATGAACAAGACGCGCTGGGAAAACACACTGTCCGCCTTCACTGCGGCCGCCGAACGCGGCTACGCCATCGAATGCGACGTGCATCTGTCATCGGACGGCGTTCCCATCATCATCCATGATGATGACCTGAAAAGGCTGACCGGACAGGACGGTTTCGTCTGGCAGCGCAGCGCGGCCGAACTGACCGCACTCAAGGTTGGCGGCACATCAGATCATGTCCCGACGCTGCAGGAAGCGCTCGACCTCGTCGACGGCCGCGTGCCCATGGTCGTCGAGCTGAAAGGGATTCCCGGCCGTGACGAAGGCCTGGTGGCTCGCGTCGGCAAGATGCTCAAGCGTTATAAGGGCAAGGCAGCGATCATGTCGTTCGATCACTGGCTGATCCGCGATTTCCCGAAACATGCGCCCGGTATTCCCGCTGGCTTGACCGCCTACGGCAAGGACCTCAAGCTGATCGAAGCGCATTTTTCCATGCTGGCGCACGAACTCTCCTTCACCTCCTACGCCGCCGGCGACCTGCCGAACCCGTTCGTCAGCTTCGTGCGTGAAAAGCTCAAAATGCCTGTCATCACCTGGACGGTGCATGATCAGCCGGCGATTGACCTGACCCTCAAATATGCCGATCAGATGACATTCGAAGGGTTCGAACCCGACCTCGTCAAAGTCGCCTGAGCGGAGTGTCTGAAACGTGACTTGTAGCGGCCCGGATGGAGCTTAAATAAGCCTCATGGATCAGGGTGATGATGGCGACGGGCAAACAGCAAATGCGGACTATTCGATCCGCATCGCCGCGGGCATCGGCGCATTCACCTGCGATGAATGGAACGGCTTTGCCGGCACCACGCGCGGCGATGCGGAAAATAGCTATAACCCGCTCGTTTCATTCGCTTTTTTGAGTGCCTTGGAAGATTCCGGCTGCGCCGTGCGGCGCACTGGCTGGCAGGGACATCATTTGCGGCTGGAGACCGCGCAAGGCAGGCTTCTGGGCGCCGTCCCCTGCTATCTCAAATCGCACAGCCAGGGCGAATATGTGTTCGATCATGGCTGGTCGGATGCCTTCGAGCGCGCCGGCGGCCGCTATTACCCGAAACTGCAATGTGCCGTGCCGTTCACGCCGGTCACCGGCCCTCGCCTGCTGGTCGGCAAGGGCGAGGATCCGGATGCGGTGAAGGCCGGGCTTGCCGCCGGCCTCAAGATGGTGACCGACAAGCTCGGCGTGTCCTCCGCGCACGTCACCTTCGCGCAGGAGAGCGATGTCGCGACGCTCGAGGCCGCCGGTTTCCTGCACCGCACCGACCAGCAGTTCCACTTCTTCAACGAAGGCTTTTCGACCTATGACGACTTCCTCGCCACGCTCGCCTCGCGCAAGCGCAAGGCGATGAAGAAGGAACGGCGCGAGGCGCTTGCCGACGGCATCACCATCGACTGGCTGACCGGCAAGGACCTGACGGAAAAAGCCTGGGACGACTTCTTCGCCTTTTACATGGATACGGGCAGCCGCAAATGGGGTCGCCCCTATCTGAACCGCCAGTTCTTCTCGCTGATCGGCGAGCGCATGGCGGACGATATCCTGCTGGTGATGGCCAGGCGCAACGGGCGCTACATTGCCGGCGCCATTAATTTCATCGGCTCCGACGCGCTCTACGGCCGCAACTGGGGCTGCATCGAGGACCATCCCTTCCTGCATTTCGAGGTCTGCTATCACCAGGCCATCGACTTTGCCATCGAACGCAAGCTGAAGGTGGTCGAGGCGGGCGCACAGGGAGAGCACAAGCTGGCGCGCGGCTACAGGCCGGTGACGATGCATTCCGCCCACTACATTTCGCATCCTGGCCTGCGCAATGCCGTGGCCGACTATCTCAAGCGCGAGCGGCGCGAGGTGGAGCGGATGGGCGAATATCTGGAAGAGCATACCCCGTTCCGCAGGGATCTCGAGGAATAGCAGGCTTTTGGCACGGTCGATCTCGCCTGATCGCCCGCCGCATCGTCTTGCCGCTCCAGAAGAGCTTCGCTACACGGGACGCGAGGCACAATCCGGAGCGTTCGCCATGACTGCCGCCTATGACACCGACAACATCTTCGCGAAAATCCTGCGTGGAGAAATCCCTTCGCACCGCGTTTACGAAGACGACGCCGTCGTGGCCTTCATGGACGTGATGCCGCAAGGGCCGGGCCATACGCTGGTGGTGCCCAAAGCCCCGTCGCGCAATCTGCTCGACGCCAACCCGTCGACCTTCGGCCCGCTTTTCACCGTCGTCCAGAAAGTGGCGCTGGCCGCGAAGAAGGCGCTTAATGCCGACGGCGTCACCGTCCTGCAGTTCAACGAGCCGGCCTCCGGGCAGACCGTCTATCACCTGCATGTCCATGTCATCCCGCGCTTCGACGGCATTCCGTTGAAGCCGCACACGGGCGCGATGGAAAAGCCTGAAGTGTTGGCCGAGAACGCCGGGAAAATTCGCGCAGCGCTCGGAAGCTGACCCGCACCCGTTTCGCGGTAAAGTCTTAGTTGGCGGCTTGAGCCAGCCGTTCGATCGCACTCGGCTGGGCGCCATCTCGCAGCCGCTGGCGGATCGCTTGCGCGCACTGTTCGGGGCTGAGGACCGAGGTGTCGACCTCGAGATCGTATAGGCCCGGCCGGTGCACCGCGTCCTGCCACAGGCGTACCGGCAGAGGCACAGGATCGTCTGAAGAGCCGGTGACATAGCCCCTGCCCGCCTCGCTGGCGGCTCGCCTTGCCATGATGATTTCAATCGGACAGCGAACACCGACAAGCAGCGCCGGCAGGCCGGCGAGACGGCGCGCGCAATCGGCCAGGCAGCCGAGGGGCTTCGAATAGGCATCGTGATGGCCGACATCCGTCACGACGTTCAGCCCCAGCCGGCTGTGGGCCGCGATCGATTCGTAAAGAGCGGCGTACAGGCGCGGCACGAAGACTTCGAGATCGGGGCGCTCGCCGCCAGGGCGCAACCCTATTCCCGGGCGAAGTCGCGGCGGCGTGATCTGCTCATAGCTGTCGACGCCCAGGTTTATCCATGGACCATCGAAGCTTCCCTGAATGGCTCGGGCGATGCTCGATTTTCCCGACCGCGGCGCGCCGTTGAGGATGATGATCTGGCCTGGCATAGCCACCCCTGCTCAAAATGAAAAAGCCCCGTTTCCGGGGCTTTTTCGAGTGAGTGCCGATCAGCCCTTGCGGGGCAGTTGCGGGACCAGGCTGCGCTTACCGCCGTCCTTGCCCTTGGGCTCCGGCTTCTGCGCCACGATCTTCTTCGCGGCAGGCTTCTTCGCCACAGCCTTGGGCGGCTTCGGCGCGTCTTCCGGCTCTTCCTTTTTCGGCTTCACCGGCGCCTCGTCGGCCAGCGATTCCAGCTTCAGGCCGGTCTCGCCGGTTTCCTTCTTCTCGACGGTGACCCGCACCGTGCCGCCCTTCTTGAGCTTGCCGAACAGCACCTCATCAGCCAGCGGCTTCTTGATGTGCTCCTGGATCACACGGCCGAGCGGCCGCGCGCCCATGCGCTCGTCATAGCCCTTGTCGGCCAGCCAGGCGATCGCATCCGGCGACAGGTCGAAGGTGACACCACGCTCGGAGAGCTGAGCCTCCAGCTGCATGACGAACTTCTGCACCACCTGATGGATGACCGGCACCGGCAGCGAGCCGAACGGGATGATCGCATCGAGACGGTTGCGGAACTCCGGCGTGAACAGCCGGTTGATCGCCTCGACATCGTCGCCTTCGCGCTTGGTCGAACCGAAGCCAATCGCCGCGCGCTGCGCATCGGATGCGCCCGCATTGGTGGTCATGATCAGGATCACATTGCGGAAGTCGATCTGCTTGCCGTTGTGGTCGGTCAGCTTGCCGTGGTCCATGACCTGCAACAGGATATTGAACAGATCCGGATGTGCCTTTTCGACCTCGTCCAGCAACAGCACGCAGTGCGGATGCTGGTCGACACCGTCGGTCAACAGGCCGCCCTGGTCGAAGCCGACATAGCCGGGAGGAGCGCCGATCAGCCGCGAAACGGTGTGGCGTTCCATGTATTCCGACATGTCGAAGCGGATCAGCTCGACACCGAGCGAGGCGGCGAGTTGCTTGGCGACTTCGGTCTTGCCGACACCGGTCGGACCCGAGAACAGATACGAGCCGATCGGCTTTTCCGGTTCGCGCAGGCCGGCACGGGCCAGCTTGATCGCCGAGGTCAGCGCGGTGATCGCGGTGTCCTGGCCGTAGACGACCCGCTTCAGCTCGATGTCGAGGCCTTGCAGCACCTTCTCGTCATCGGCCGAAACCGTCTTCGGCGGAATGCGCGCCATGGTGGCGATCGTTGCTTCGATCTCCTTGATGCCAATGGTCTTCTTGCGCTTGCCTTCCGGCACCAGCATCTGCGAGGCGCCGGTCTCGTCGATCACGTCGATCGCCTTGTCCGGCAGCTTGCGGTCGTTGATGTAGCGGGCCGACAGTTCCACCGATGCCTTGATCGCCTCGTTGGTGAACTTCACCTTGTGGAATTCCTCATAGTAGGGCTTGAGGCCCTTCATGATCTCGATGGCGTCCTCGATGGTCGGTTCGTTGACGTCGATCTTCTGGAAGCGCCGCACCAGAGCGCGGTCCTTCTCGAAGAACTGGCGGAATTCTTTGTAGGTGGTCGAGCCGATGCAGCGGATCGCACCCGACGACAACGCCGGCTTCAACAGGTTCGACGCGTCCATGGCGCCACCTGACGTGGCACCCGCACCAATCACGGTGTGGATCTCGTCGATGAACAGAACCGCGCCCGGATAGTCCTCGAGTTCCTTGACGACCTGCTTCAACCGTTCCTCGAAATCGCCGCGATAGCGCGTGCCGGCGAGCAGCGTGCCCATGTCGAGCGCGAAGATGGTGGCGTTGTGCAGCACCTCGGGAACGTCGCCCTCGACGATGCGCTTGGCCAAGCCTTCGGCGATCGCCGTCTTGCCGACGCCGGGATCACCGACATAGAGCGGGTTGTTCTTGGAGCGGCGGCACAGCACCTGGATGGTGCGGTTGATCTCCGACTCGCGGCCGATCAGCGGATCGATCTTGCCGGCCTTGGCCTTGTTGTTGAGGTTGACGCAATAAGCCGTCAGCGCGTCCTGCTGCTGCTTCTTCTTGCCGCCTTCCTCTTGCGGCTCGGCGCCGTTCTGGCCGCCCTGCTCGTCATCGGCGCCGCGCGGCGAGCGCGTCTCCGATGCACCGGGGCGCTTGGCGATGCCGTGCGAGATGTAGTTGACCGCATCGTAGCGGGTCATCTGCTGTTCCTGCAGGAAATAGGCGGCGTGGCTCTCGCGCTCGGCGAAGATGGCGACGAGCACGTTGGCGCCCGACACTTCCTCGCGGCCAGACGACTGCACATGGATCACCGCGCGCTGGATGACGCGCTGGAAGCCGGCGGTCGGCTTGGAATCCTCGTCGTAGCCGGTGACCAGATTGTCGAGTTCGGTGTCGATATAAGTGAGAACAGTGTGCTTCAGCTCATCAAGATCGACGTTGCAGGCGCGCATGACGGCGGCCGCCTCGGTGTCGTCGATCAACGCCAGCAGCAGATGTTCTAGGGTTGCGTATTCGTGGTGCCGCTCATTGGCGAGCGTCAGCGCCTGGTGAAGCGCCTTTTCCAGGCCTTGGGAGAAAGCCGGCATGTTACCTCACTTCTTCTCCATCACGCATTGCAGCGGATGCTGATTCTGTCGGGCGAAATCCATGACCTGAGACACTTTGGTCTCGGCCACCTCGAATGTATAGACCCCGCACTCGCCCACTCCATGATTGTGAACATGAAGCATGATGCGTGTGGCGGCTTCGCGGTCCTTCTGGAAAAAACGCTCCAGCACGTGAACCACGAACTCCATCGGAGTGTAGTCGTCGTTGAGGATGAGGACCCGGTAAAGGCTGGGCTTCTTGGTCTTGGTTTTGGTGCGCGTGATGACGGCCGTCCCGCGGCCGGCCTCATTGCCGTCGCCGCTGCCGTTTTGCATCCGCGCCACTTGTCTCGTGGCAGTCAAACCGATCGTCACGTAATCCTGCCTCTTTCGAATCCTCATGCGAGTTCGACATGTAGGTGTTCGATGGACGATTTTAAGCCCTTCTGGTTAGCTGACAATATGGCTAGGTGACCAACTTGGCGGATTTTCGCAATCGTGAAGCGGTACGCGGCTCCAGATGGGAAATTGACATGAAAAAACCCGGCCGCGTTTCCGCGACCGGGTTCTGTCCCGGGCCCAAAGGGCCGGATCTGAAACTGTCGGGCGAAATTACTTCGCCTTGGCAACGATCGATTCGAACGGCTTGTAGGCCTCCTTGGCGAGTTCGGCATAGAGGTCGCCGATCTTGGTGGCCTCGGCGACGAACGCCTCGTAGGACTGCTTGGCATAGTCTGTCTGGATCTCGATAGCCTTGTCCAGCGACTTGGCCGAAAACAGCTTCTCGACGGCGGCGCTGCCGGCTTCAAAGCTCTTCTTGGTGTACTCGCCGGCCTCGGTGGCGATCGCCTGGGCGCCCTTGGAGAGCGAAGCGAAGCTCTTCAATCCGGTGTCGGCGAATTCCTTGCCGTATTTGCTGAAGTCCTCATAGGTCTGGGTCATTTCACGATTTCCCTTGACGGTTGAGGCGTCCTTCTTCGGGGCGCCCTTGTGCAATGCACTAGAATATATTGTGCGTCGCACAAAAGTCAACATTTCGCCGGTGTGCGGAGCCCGCCTGCGCAGGCAATGGCTAAAAATCAAATAAAGTGCGTTTCAAGCCCGAAGAAAATGGTGAACGCGGCGGTTACCATAAACGGATTGGTAACGCTGCCCCGCTAGTTTGGCTGGAAGTGAGGCAGGACCCTTTGCCGCCTCCAACGCAACGAAGAATTCAAGGGAAATATCAGTGCGTAAGGCGTTGTTGGGCATCGTTTCCAAATCCACCTCCCCTCTCAAAGCGATCATGGTCTTCGCCCTGGCGATGACGTTCGTTTGCGTCGACGTTGCCTCCTCACTGGCAGCGCGGCAGGCGGCCATTGTCGTGGACGCCAAGACGGGCAAGGTGCTGTACTCCGCGGATGCCAACGGCAGGCGCTATCCGGCGTCGCTGACCAAGATGATGACGCTCTACCTGACCTTCGAAGCCATGGCGAAGGGCAGGATCAGCAAGAACACGCCAGTGGTGTTTTCCGCCAAGGCCTCGGGCGAGGCACCGACGAAACTTGGCGTGAAGGCGGGCGGTTCAGTCACCGTCGAGACCGCTATCCTGTCGATCGTCACCAAGTCCGCGAACGACTCGGCCACCGCACTCGGTGAAATGCTTGGCGGCGATGAAAGCACTTTTGCCCGCATGATGACCGCCAAGGCGCGGCAGCTCGGCATGAACGGCACCGTCTTCCGCAACGCCAACGGCCTGCCCGACCCCGGCCAGTTCACCACCGCGCGCGACATGGCGACGCTCGGCATCGCGCTCAGGGAGCATTTCCCGCAATATTACGGCTATTTCTCGCAGCGTTCCTTTCTCTACGGGCGCCAGCGCATCAACGGTCACAACCGCTTGCTTGGCCGCATCAAGGGCGTCGACGGCATCAAGACCGGTTACACCCGCGCCTCCGGCTTCAACCTCGTCTCATCGGTTAATGACGGCAACCGCCGTCTCGTCGCCGTTGTCATGGGCGGCACGTCGGGCGGCAGCCGCGACAACCAGATGGCATCCCTGATCAACACCTACATGCCGAGGGCCTCGACCCGCGGTGGCGGCGATCTGGTTGCCAAGGCTGACAGCGGCAACCCGATCAAGGCGCTTGCCAAGGTTCTCCTGCCCAAGCACGACGCGCCGACCCCGGACGACAAGCCGGTGGCTGTGGCCAGCGCCGACGACACATCCGTTGCCGAAGACGCGACTGTTGCGCAGGGTGATGACGAAGAGAGCGCCGAAGCCGAAGCACCCAAACTGGTTGTCCCGGCAAAGAAGGTGAAGACGGTCATCGTCGCCGCGCCCAAGGTCGCCACTGCTCAGGTCGTGGCTGCCTATGCCGAGCCGGCACCGGCTGCCGAGCCGACGCCGACCGTCGATCCGGTCAACACCGCTTCGGTGCCGTCGGGCTGGGCCATCCAGGTCGCATCGTCGCCAAAACAGTCGGAAGCCCAGGCCTTCCTCGACAAGACCACCAAGCAGGCGCCGAAGGTGCTGGCGGATGCCGCCGGCTTCACCGTCGCTTTCGACAAGGACGGCGTCACCTATTACCGCGCCCGTTTCGGCGGCTTTGGTTCGAAGGACGCCGCCTGGAAGGCCTGCACCGCTTTGAAGAAGAAGAAAATCGAGTGCTTCGCCGTCCAGCAGTAGGACGGCGTGGAAGCGATCTCCCGGAAAAATTCTGCGTCGAAGGAGACTAGTTGTGATTGGAGAGCAAGACGTCCTTGGCTTCATTGATTCGCGCCGCCAGGAAAGACGTGCCGCCGATATCGGGGTGCAGGCGCTGCATCAGGCGGCGGTGCGCCTTGCGGACATCCGCCGCGGCGGCCCCCGCTTCAAGACCAAGGACCTTGTAGGCCTCCTCCTTAGTCATGGCGCCCGGACCTGGCGTAACACCCAGCCCTTCGCCACCGTTCGTCTCAGTGTTTTTGCGCCAGACGGGAAATCTGCCGTCAAGATACGTCTCTAGCAACTGGCGGCTCTCCGCATCGCCGGAGAGTTCGCGGTAGAGATGCTGCAACTCGCCGAGGCCCATCGCGCCAAGCATCTTGCCGTCATGGCGGCCGGCCAGGACCAGCCCTTCGAGGCCGCCCGTATTGTGATCCAGCTCCATTTCGAGCGCTGCCGTCCGCACCGTCGAGCGTTTTCCCGGCGCCGGCCTGACATCGGGCCGGTTTGCGCGTGTGGCGGCATACCAGCCAATCGCCACGAACAGGATGATGCCGCCGATTCCGCTTCGGCCGACCAGAAGCACGGCGCCGCCCACCAGCGCCAGCAGGATAGGCCCCAGTGTTCTCATCCCGCTTGCCAGTTGGGCCGGATCAGCTCGCAGAAAGGCCGAGGCGACGCCCAGGAGCACCAGCAGCAATGCGACCAGACCGATAATTGCGCCTAACATTTCCCACCGCCCCGCAGATACCCTGTCCGTTTGGACAGCCGCGTGATGTCATCAAACATTTTTTCTGCGCCGGAATGATGGCCTTCACCCGGACAGGAAGAGGATCGCCATGCGGGATGGCTTTCCAACCCCACCGTCCTTGTCGGTTTCGACAGCTTTTCATTGCGCATGGATTTCAAGATGTGGCGTTGTCGAGCCGCTTGCAAGTCCAGCGCGGAGCAAGATGGAGGGCCAGAAAGCCCGCGTCAAAGCAGGCAACGCGTCCGCGCGATGGCCTACAGCAAGCCGAGATCGGCAAGCTCGCGCCTGAGTTTCGGCGGCATCTCGACCAGTCCGGCCTTGCCCTTGCCGAGGTCGAGTGGCGCATCCGACGGTTTCAGATAGCGCCAGCCCTGGAAAGCCCGGCGCGGCTGCCAGTCGGTGCGCACGACTTTCGGGTCGAGCATCAGATGGCAGCGGCCGATGCCCTCGTCGTCGGTGAACGGCCGGATCTCGGTGATCAGCTGGCGGCATTGCACATTGCCTTTGATCACCCAGTAGAGCGACCCGCCATCGGTGATCTCGGCGCCACGCGTCGGCACCATGCGGGTGGTGTGCCAGTGTTCGGCTGGTTCACCGGCCCGGTGCCGTTCGTCGAGACGGAACTCGATCCATTCCTCGAGATCCTCGACGCTGTCGCAGCCGACGCACAGTTTTAGGAGATTGAGAGCCATTCGCTAAGGTTAGTCCGGAGCGCCGGGACGTCAACGGCCTGACGAACTTCTCCACAGTGCCAAGCGTTGCTCAGCACTCCACGACATTGACCGCGAGACCGCCAAGGCTGGTTTCCTTGTACTTCTCGTTCATGTCGAGGCCGGTCTGGCGCATGGTCTCGATCGCCGCGTCGAGCGGGACGAAGTGGACGCCGTCGCCTTTGATCGCCAGGGAGGCGGCCGTCACCGCCTTGACCGCGCCGAGCGCATTGCGCTCGATGCACGGCACTTGCACCAGACCGCCGACCGGATCGCAGGTCATGCCGAGATGGTGTTCGAGGGCGATCTCGGCGGCATTCTCGACCTGCATGGGCGTGCCGCCCATGACGGCGCAGAGGCCGGCCGCGGCCATCGCCGAGGCGGAGCCGACCTCGCCCTGGCAGCCGACCTCGGCGCCCGAGATCGAGGCATTGGTCTTGATGATGCCGCCGACGGCCGCCGCCGTCAGCAGGAAGTCGCGGATGCTCGGCTGATCAGCCTCGGGGTGAAAATGCAGCCAGTAGCGCAGCACCGCCGGCAGTGTGCCGGCCGCGCCATTGGTCGGCGCGGTGACGACGCGACCGCCTGCGGCATTCTCCTCATTGACCGCCATGGCATAGATCGACAGCCAGTCATTGGCGAGCAGCGGATTCGGCCGGTTCTGCTGCCACTGTTCCTGCAGCTTGTCGTGGAGCTGCCGTGCCCGGCGCCGCACCTTCAAACCGCCCGGCATGATGCCGTCCTGCGACAGGCCACGGTCGATGCAACTCTTCATCGCACCCCAGATGGCGTCGAGGCCGGTGTCGAGCTCCTCGCGCGACATCTGCGTTTCCTCGTTGACGCGCTTCATCTCGGCAATGGAAAGGCCGCTCTTGTCCGCCATCTTCAGCATCTCAACGGCGTTCTTGAAGGGATACGGCACCTTCTTGCCTTCGGTCGTGACCGAGCCCTTGGCCTTCATCCGCTGCAGCTCTTCTTCCGAAACCACGAAGCCGCCGCCAATCGAATAGTAGATGCGCTTGAGCAACAGACGACCGCCGGCATCGTAGGCATGGAACGCCATGCCGTTGGCGTGACCGGTAAGCGGCGTCTTGCGGTCGAGTACGAGATCGGTAGCCGGGTCGAAATGGTAGGAGGTGTGACCGGGCGGTGAAATCATCTTGTCGCCGGTGATGCGGCTGATGATGCCGTCGGCCTGGTCGGGGTCGACCGTCTGCGGCGTCTGGCCGGCAAGACCGAGAATGACGGCGCGGTCGCTGCCATGGCCGATGCCGGTATAGGCAAGCGAGCCATGCAGGCTGGCGCCGATGCGGGCGACCTTGGCGCCGGTGGGCCGCGGCCAGTCATCGCCCGCGACTTCGTCGAGAAACCGCCGCGCCGCCGTCATCGGCCCCATCGTGTGCGAGCTCGAGGGACCGATACCGATCTTGAACAGGTCGAAAACCGAAAGGAACACGCTGTCTCCTGAAGTCACGTCGAGGACTACATATAGGAATTCCCCAGATGTTTCCGCTCTTTTGACAATCGCGGCGCAGCACCTGCCGACCTTGTTTGCTCCGGCAGCGACATTGATTGCCGGACCGTCGGGGCGCGGCTATTCTTTGCGTGACGCACCAGCGCGGTTTGCGGTTGCCGAGGGGGACATGATGCTCGTGTTGAATGCCAGGCCGAAACCAGTGCATATCGCCCCTAAGAAGACCGCCGTGGTCGTCGTCGACATGCAGAACGCCTTTGTCTCGGCGGGTGGGATGTTCGACCTTGCAGGCATCGACATTTCCGGTGCCACCCCGGCCATTGAAGCCAACAGGCGCCTGCTTGGCGTGGCCCGCGAAAACGGCGTGCCGGTCGTCTACCTCCAGATGTCCTACCGGCCCGACCTCAGCGACGCGGGAGACCCCTCCTCGCCGAACTACCAAAAGGAATTGGGCATGGTGCTGATGCGCGAGCGCCCGGAGCTGCGCGGCAGGCTGCTGATCGACGACAGCTGGGATTGGCGGATCGTCGATGCATTGAAGCCCGAACCGGGCGACCAGGTCATCCGCAAGTCGCGCTACAGCGGCTTTTGCAACACCGGCCTGGAAGCCTATCTGCGCGCCCGGGAAATCCGCTATCTCCTGTTCACCGGGGTCGCCACCAACATCTGCGTCGACGCGACCGCGCGCGACGCCTACATGCTGGAATTCTGGCCCATCCTGGTCGAGGACGCGATCAACCATTCGGGTCCGGACTTCAATCGCCAGTCGACATTGTGGAATTTCGAGAACGCCCTGGGCTGGGTCACCAGGACAGACATGGTGGTCGAAGCCTTGCAAATGCAAGCCGCCGAACCCTTGCTGACGTAAGAAGCCAGGGTAAGAACAGAACATGGGCAATTCCTCCTATCTATCGACGGCCGATCTTGCGGCACTGGGCCTTTTCCTCCTCGCCTGGGTGCTGCACACGCTTGCTTCCGACGGCAGGCTGGTCAGCCGCGTGTCGTTGACGACGGCGATGAATGCGCAGCGCGAAGCCTGGATGCGCACCATGGCCGAGCGCGAAATCCGTATCGTCGACACCGCCATCATGAGCGGCCTGCAGCAGGGAACCGCCTTCTTCGCCTCGAGTTCGCTGATCGCGCTCGGCGGCTGCTTTGCTTTGCTCGGCGCGTCCGACCGTGTGCTTGAAGTGCTGAGCAACCTCCCCTTGGGTGGCGCGCCGTCGCGCCCGGCCTTTCAGATCAAGGTGCTGGGACTGGTGCTGATCCTGGCCTTTTCCTTCTTCAAATTCGGCTGGGCCTACCGGCTGTTCAACTATTGCTCGATCCTGATCGGCGCCGTGCCGATCCCGCATGGCGAAGCCTCGCGCAATCCGGTCACGCAAACGGCGGTGTGGCGCGCGACGCAAATGAACATGCTGGCCGGCAAGCATTTCAACTCCGGCCTGCGCGGCGTGTTCTTCTCGATCGGCTATCTCGGCTGGTTCGTCGATCCGATGGTGTTCGTGCTGTCGACGCTTCTACTGCTGGCCGTGCTGGTGCGGCGCCAGTTTTTCTCGGCGGCGCGGCGCGCCGTCATCGGTCAGCCGCCAGGTGCCGGAAAAGGTTGATCGATGCGGCCGGAAAGCCAATAGGCGAAAAGCCCGATCCATTCGCGAACCGCGATGGTCGTGTTCTGCACGGAATCAATCGCATTGTCGCGAAACAAGCCGACACCTTCCTTGCCCGAGGTTCGATAGTCGACCGGCCATGGAACGGTTGGAAAACCAGCCTTGTCGAACAGCGCCTTGGCCCGTGGCATGTGGAAGGCGGAGGTCACCAGCAGCCAGGTCTCGCCCGGCTTCGGTTCGACAAGTTTGCGGCTGAAGACTGCATTTTCATAGGTGTTGCGGGACTTGTCCTCGAGGACAAGACGATCGGCCGATACACCGAGCGGAACGAGCAGGCGGGACGCGGTGTCTGCGTCCCCCTCGGCGTCGATGAAAAAAGCGCCGTGTCCGCCTGATACAACCACCTTGGCCTGTGGGAAGCGCCGGGCGAGGATTGCGGTCTCGACCATGCGGTCACCGCTGCTGCTCAATTCATAGCCGCCACGCGCTAAGTTGATGGCGCCCTCGAAGCCGCCGCCCAGCACGATGATGCCGTCGACCTTTTGCGGCAGCGGCGGGCGCGGGAAACGCTCCTCGAGCGGGTTGAGCATCATCGCGCCAAGCGACGTCCAGGTCGAGAGCGCGAGGATCAGAAACGCCAGCACGCTGCCGCTGACAGCCAGCCGCCGCCGGCCGATCAGCCCGGCAATCAACCCTGCCAGAAGCAGGAAGATCGTCAGGTTGAGCGGCTGGATGAAGAACCAAAAGATCTTGGACACGTAGAAGAACATCGCTCACCCCTTCAGACGAGCGATACCCTTACCACCACTTCTCCGGCTGAAATGTGCCGGCGGCCTGCTCGATGACGGCGGCGGTCTGGAACAGCGTCTCTTCCTCGAACGGCCGGCCGATCAGCTGCAGGCCAAGCGGCAGGCCCTTGGGGTCGAGGCCGGCAGGCACGGCGATGCCCGGCAGGCCGGCCATGTTCACGGTGACCGTGAAAATGTCGTTGAGGTACATCTTGACCGGATCGGCGGCCATGTCCTCGTCGGCGATGCCGAAGGCGGCCGAGGGCGTTGCCGGGGTCAGGATGACGTCGACGCCGGCGGCGAAAACATTCTCGAAGTCGCGCTTGATCAGGTTGCGCACCTTCTGCGCCTGCAGATAGTAGGCGTCGTAATAGCCGGCCGACAGCACATAGGTGCCGATCATGATGCGGCGCTTGACCTCGCGGCCGAAACCGGCGGCGCGGGTCTTCTCATACATCTCGACAATGTCCTTGCCCGGCACGCGCAGGCCGTAGCGGACGCCGTCATAGCGCGCCAGGTTGGACGAAGCCTCGGCCGGCGCCACGATGTAATAGGCCGGCAGCGCGTATTTCGTGTGCGGCAGCGAAATGTCGACGATCTCGGCGCCGGCATCCCTCAGCCAGGCAATGCCCTTCTGCCACAGCGCCTCGATCTCTTCGGGCATGCCGTCGACACGATATTCCTTGGGAATGCCGACCTTCATGCCCCTGATCGGCTTGCCGATCGCCGCTTCATAATCCGGCACCGGCCGGTCGACCGAGGTCGTGTCCTTCGGATCGACCGAGGCCATGGATTTGAGCAGGATCGCGGCATCGCGCACGTCACGCGCGATCGGCCCGGCCTGGTCGAGCGACGAGGCGAAGGCGACGATGCCCCAGCGCGAACAGCGGCCATAGGTCGGCTTGATGCCGACCGTGCCGGTAAAGGCCGCCGGCTGGCGGATCGAGCCACCGGTATCGGTCGCTGTCGCGCCGGCGCACAGGAAGGCCGAGACAGCGGTCGCCGAACCACCGGACGAACCGCCCGGCACCAGCTGTGCATTGTCCAGGCTGCGCTGGGTTCTCGTGCCGCCGGCCGAGACGAAGCCGCCGTCGCCCTGATGCGTCGTCGGCATCACCACTGTGTCGAGGCGCGAGCGCCGCCACGGGTTGATGACCGGGCCGTAATAAGAGGTCTCGTTGGACGAGCCCATGGCGAACTCATCCATGTTGAGTTTGCCGAGCATCACCGCGCCGTCGGCCCACAGATTGGCGGTAACGGTCGATTCGTAGCGCGGCTTGAAGCCGTCGAGCACATGGCTGCAGGCCTGCGTGTGGACGCCTTCGGTGCCGAACAGGTCCTTGATTCCCAGCGGAATGCCTTCCAGCGCACCGCCCTCGCCCTTGACCAGCCTGGCGTCGGACGCCTTGGCCATGTCGCGTGCCTTGTCGCCGGTCACCGCGACATAGGCATTAAGCGCCGGATTGGCGCGATCGATCGCCGAGAGATAGGCCTCGGTGATCTCGGTCGCGGTGATTTCCTTGCCGCGCAGCTTGGCACGGGCCTGCGAAATCGTCAGTCGGGTCAGGTCGCTCATCAAAGGCTCTTTTCGTAAAACACCGACCACTCGGAATCGGGATAATCCAGCACCGGGCCGCAGCGCGAGAAGCCGGCACGTTCGTAGACGGTCCAGGCGGCAGGATGACGATCGCCCGTCTCCAGCACCAGCCGCTTCAGTCCTTCCTGCCTCGCCAGCGCTTCGACCCGCTCGACGATCTGGGCGCCGATCTTGCGGCCGCGATGCGAAGGCCGCGTATACATGCGCTTGACCTCGCCAATGGTGCCACCATGGCGCTTCAGCGCGCCACAGCCGATGGCGATGCCATCGTCGCGGGCGATGAAAACGGTGGTGTCCTGGCCTGCCATCTGCTCGACCGTCAGATGGTAGCAATGCTCCGGCGGCGTCAATTCGAGCAAGGTCTCGTTGAGTTCGTGGACCAGGCCACGCACGTCGTCCTGCAGCGGCGTCTCGATGGCGATCTCGATGGCCATCGTCGACCTACTCCACGACCTTCGGCACGAGGAAGAAATTCTCTTCGGTCGCCGGCGCATTGGCGACGATGTCGGCCGCCTTGTTGCCGTCGGTGACGACGTCCTGACGCTTCTTCATCTCCATCGGCGTCACCGAGGTCATCGGCTCGACGCCGGACACATCGACTTCGTTCAGCTGTTCGACGAAACCCAGTATGGCATTCAGCTCGCCGGTCATGCGTTCTGCATCTTCCTCGCTCACGGCGATGCGGGCGAGACGCGCGACGCGCTTCACTGTCTTGACATCAACGGACATACATTTTGCCTCGGGAAAACCAGTCCGGGCTATAGCGGCGCCGCGCGCGGCGCGCAACAGGCATCGAACTAGGCAGCCGTGCTGACCTGGTCCTTGGGGCGGCGCAGCGGGTTGGGCAACTCGAACAATCGCCTCTTTGACGAGCACATGCCGCATGCGTCTTCGTCTTCCAGCGCGGCGAAGGCTCGCAATTGCGCATTGGAACAGCCCGGCTCAAGCGGTCGATACGCCAGATAGGGATCCCACTTGTCGGAAAGGCGGTATTTTGCCTTCTGCATCGGCAGATAGGCGAGTGGCGCACACTTCCAGATTTGTCCGGCGTGGAGTTGTTTGCATTGGCGAGCCGGGCAGATTTCCCAACTGGCGCGAGGATCGCCATCCTCGAACGGCGCCATGGTGTCGCCGAAGCCTTCGTAGCGACGGGTCCAGTTTTTGTCTGATGGGCGGATCTGGATATGCAGTTCATGTTCCCGGCGCCATACCTCCAGGAGATCGAAGATCGGTTTCAATCTCTCCTGGTACTCCTCTGAGGCGTGATGAACCGAGACACTCAATTGGGTATTGCCGTCTGCGGCGAGAATCGCCGGCAATGTCGGATGACGGTGCAGGAAAAAGCCGTTGCTGACGATCTCTATGCGGGCGCTCGGCCAGTGCCGCCGGACCAGCCCGACGAAGGCAGGCAGTTCTGGATGGATGGTGGGCTCTCCGCCCAGGATGGAGAACCAGGCGACGTCTATGCGCCGGCTCCACAATCCCATCCAGCGATCCGCCTCCTCGAGCGAGACGGTGCCGGAATGGCCGTGATTGGAGTAGTGCGAACAGCTTTCGCAAGAGAGATTACAGCCATGCGCGACATGCAGTTCCAGTTTTGGGAACACCAGCCACTCACGGCGAAAAAGCGACTTGATGCGCTTCAGCATCGTCATGGCAGGGCAACGCCCTCGCACAGTTAGTAGCTGCCGCTGTTGCCGCTCGCCTCGCTTTCGTCATCAATCGGCCGGACCGACACGAGATCGAGCTGCGTCGGGCTGATCCGCGTCACCGACAGGACATCGGGAAAGACATAGCCCGGTTCCTGGCAGATGGCTGTCACCGCCCAGCTCGGCGAGCGCGTCGCCTTGCTGACCTGCACGAACTCGCAATTGTACTCGACGCCCTGCAGGCCATGCACGGAAAGCACTATGTTGCCGGCGTCGATCAACGTCTGCAGCGTGTCCTTCCTGGCCTGCGTGCAAAGCTCCTCGGACTGAAGGTAGACGCCTTCGATGAAGTCATCCGCGGCGAGCGCGGGCGATGCCGCGACAAACATCGACACACAAAGAGATCGCCCCAACGCCATGGATTTGTTCCGCTTTGGCTGTTTCTAGATCGTAATCGTCTGACCGATATCAGGCAATGCGACCTTCACACCGGATCCCTCCAGGCCGGTCTGGAATTTCTCCGGCGTCGGATCGATCATCGGGAACGTACCGAAATGGCAGGGGACGACGGTGTCGAACTTGAAAAAGCGGCGGCAGGCAAGTGCCGCGACCGCGCCGCCCATGGTGAAACGGTCGCCGATCGGCACGATGCCGATCTTCGGCTCATGCAATTCGTTGATTAGTGCCATGTCGGAAAAGATGTCGGTATCGCCCATATGGTAGAGCGTCCGGTCTTCCGGGAAATGCAGGACCAGCCCGCCCGGATTGCCGAGATAGACGTTCGTGCCGCCGTCTTCGCCAAACGAGGAGGAGTGCAGTGCCTGGACGAAAGTGGTGGTGAAGCCGCCGCAATCGACAGTGCCGCCGATGTTGCCCGGATTGATCTTGCTGCCGTCGGCGCCCTTGCCGACCAGATACATGCAGATCTCGAAATTGGCGACCAGCTGGGCGCCGCTTTTGCCAAGCACTTCCAGCACGCCGCTGATGTGGTCGTTGTGTCCGTGCGTCAGCAGCACATGCGTTATCCCTTCGGCCGGCCCTTCCCAGCCGCCCGTCCAGGACGGATTGCCGATCAGATAGGGGTCGATGAGAATCTTGGCGTCGCCGGTCTCGATACGGAAGGCCGAATGGCCATACCAGGTCAGTTTCATGAAATGCATTCCTCGATTTTTGTCAGGTCAAAGGATAGAACGCCGATGTCCCCGAGATCAAAGGGTATAGTGTCCGCCGCGCATCCGGAAGGATGCGTGCCGCTGAAAAAGACGAGGGAAAACCGTTGGCTGTCATCACGATTGAGCAATTGCCGGCACGGCTCACTGGTGGCAGGACGCTGGCGGGGCTCGATCTCGGCGACAAGACGATCGGCGTCGCGGTTTCCGACCGGGGATTCTCCTTCGCCCATCCGCGCCCGGTCATCATGCGCAGGAAATTCTCGCTCGACGCCGCCGTGCTCCTGGCCTTGCTGGAGAAGGAGAATGTCGGCGCTGTGGCGATCGGACTGCCAATCAACATGGATGGGTCGGAAGGTCCGCGCGCGCAGAAATCACGCGCCTTCGTGCGCAACATGGCGCAACTGAGCGACCTGCCCTTCGTCTTCTGGGATGAGCGGCTCTCGACGGTGGCCGCCGAAAGGACGCTGATCGAAATGGATTTCTCGCGCGCCAAGCGCGCCGGCAAGATCGATTCGGCGGCCGCAGCCTTTATTCTCCAGGGAGTTTTGGACCGGCTTCAGTCGCTCGCTGCATCCGATCGAACGGAACCGGACCCTCCCAGCGCTGCTTAAGCCAGCCGGCGATTTCGCGGCGACGGCGGAACGCCCACAGCGCCATCAGCAGAAATCCGTCGAAGATGCACGTCTTCGCCACCAGGCCTGGGATGATCGTCGGGTCGACGCCTAGCATCTGGCCATAGAGCTGGAAGAAGAAGTCATGCATCTGCCGGCTGAGCATCACATAACCGAAATTCATGTCATTGGCCGACAGATAGAACCAGCCCCAGAACAGCGCCATCGGAGCCGCCCAAAATGCGAAGATGTAGCGCATCAGCGGCCTCCCTTGCCGTTCGGACCGGCCCGGCCCGATATCAGGGAGAGCAGTGAATTATGGGCCGCCGCCTTCGCCATGTTGTGCGCGGTGGCGTGGAAATCGGCGTCATCGGACGCGGCTGCCGAGCGCCGCTCGGCGAGCATCGCGACATAGGAGGCCAGAAGTGCGGCCAATTGCACCGCGACGACCATGAACAGCCCGTTGATGCCTTGCGCGGCGCCACCGATCAGGATCATCGACAGCACACCGGAAGCGGAAATGAAGGCGATACGAACAACGCTGTCGGCGCCCGGGCTGGCCGCATCGTTGATCAAGGAATCGACAAAGGCCCAGAAGAACAGCACCGACACGACCAGCAAGGCGATCGCCAGCGGCGCGACGACGACGACATTCTCCAGATTGACGAACCGGGCGCTCTCGACGGTCACCCCAAGCACGCCGAGCGCTGCCGTCACACCGCGGTCTCCATCGATGCAGATCAGCGCCAGCAGGGCGAAGACAATCGCCCAGTGCACGGACAGAAAGGAGGTCAGTACGTGTCGCATCGTGGTTCCTGCTTCGGCAGGAATGACAGTGGGCTTTGCAGCCCGCCGCCGCAATGGAAACCATTTGTTAAGGTTAACGACGATCCACAGGACGCACCACGATGTCCTCGGAAGCGTTCAACTGATCAAAGAATCGAGCGGTGCGCCGTTCTCGGCTCAGTTCAACGGCGGATAGAGCGTGTCGATGATCATGCGCGCGTCGTGGCGCGAATCGATCATGCCATAGGTGTTGCGCCACTGGCCGGCCAGGCGGGTCTCGACGAAGGCATCGGCAATCCGCCCTGCCCCGAGCCGCCGCAGTTCCGCCGCGGCTGCCGACAACGCCAGCTGTTCGGTCAGCAGGCGTGCCGAGCCCTCATCGGTCGAAGCTACCTGCATCGCGGCCTTCAGCACACCGATCGTACCGCGCCCGCCGGCGCCGAGGTCACGGTCGATGCCGGCCAGCACCTCTTCGAACAGTCCGGGCGCGCGGCCGAGCACGCGCAGCACATCGAGCGCCATGACATTGCCCGACCCTTCCCAGATCGCGTTGACAGGGGCCTCGCGATAATAACGGGCGAGCGGCGCTTCCTCGACATAGCCATTACCGCCGAGACACTCCATCGCCTCGTAGAGCAGCGGCGGCGCGATCTTGCACACCCAGTATTTGACGACCGGCGTCATGGCGCGGGCAAACGCCGCCTCGCCGCGATCGCTCGCTGCCTCGTCGAAGGAGCGCGCTAGCCGGAACGACAGCGCGGTGGCGGCGGCAACATCGAGCGCCATGTCGGCCAGCACGCGCTGCATCAGCGGCTGTTCGATCAACGTCGAGCCGAAAACCTGGCGATGGCGGGCATGATGAACCGCTTCCGCCAGCCCCGCCCGCATGATTGCCGAGGACGCCACCGCGCAGTCGAGCCGGGTCAGAGTGACCATGTCCATGATCGTCTTCACGCCGGCGCCGGGTTCGCCGACCATCTCGCCGATGGCGTTGACGAATTCGACTTCGGAAGACGCGTTGGAACGGTTGCCGAGCTTGTCCTTCAGCCGCTGGAAGCGGAAGCCATTGCCCGTCCCGTCGCCGAGAACGCGTGGCACGAGGAAGCAGGACAGTCCTTCCGGCGCCTGCGCCAGAACCAGGAAGGCGTCCGACATCGGCGCCGACATGAACCATTTGTGCCCGGTCAGGCGATAAAACCCGCTGCCAGCGCGTTCGGCCCTGGTCACATTGGCGCGCACATCCGTGCCGCCCTGTTTCTCGGTCATGCCCATGCCGAGTGTCAGCCCGGTCTTCTCGACCGGCGGCTTCTGGCTCTGGTCGTATTTGCGCGTCGTCACCCGCGGCGCCCATTCACGAAACAGCTTTGGGCTGGCCATCAGCGCCGCCAGCGAGGCGCTGGTCATGGTGATGGGGCAAAGGTGCCCGGTCTCGAGCTCGGCGGTCAGATAGAAACGGGCGGCGCGCACCTGATGGCGGCGGCCGATCTCGGCATCGCCATTTTCCCAGACCGAGGAATGCAGCCCGTTGGCCACCGAGCGCCGCATCAAGGCATGGTAGGCGGGATGGAACTCGACCAGGTCGATGCGCCGTCCCTGACGATCATGCGTCCTGAGTTTCGGCGTCTCGACATTGGCCAGACGCGCCAGTTCCTGCGCTTCCTGCGTCAGCACGAAACGGCCGAGCCCGTCGAGATCCTTGCGCACCGGATCGGAAAACCGCTCGGCAAGCTGAATCAGCAACGGATCGCCTCGCCAGGCGTTGCCGCCCGTCAGCGGCGGCGGCTGGTTCGTTACGTCGTCGGTCACGCCCAATCCTTCAATCGGTAGAAAGGTCCCTATCGTGCCAAAGCCACGAATCCAAGGCCATCGGCTAGATATAGCCAAGCGCTGCCGCGCGCGCGACGAAAATACCGGGGAGAACGGCGCCAATCCAAAGCTGGCGCTTGCGGGCGCAAAATCCGCACCCTATAGCAGCGCCTTGAGATGACCGACGCTTCGTCCCTGCCACTCTACCCTCACCGCCATCTTTTGGGCATCAGCGACCTTTCGCCCGCCGACATCGAGCTGTTGCTCGACAGGGCGGATCGCGCCGTTGCGATTTCGCGGCAGTCCGAGAAGAAAACCTCGACGCTGCGCGGCCGCACCCAGATCAACCTGTTCTACGAGGCTTCGACCCGCACACAGTCTTCGTTCGAACTGGCCGGAAAGCGGCTTGGTGCCGACGTCATGAACATGTCGGTGGCAAGTTCCTCGGTGAAGAAGGGCGAGACGCTCATCGACACGGCGATGACGCTGAATGCCATGCGGCCCGACATATTGATCATCCGCCACCAATCGGCGGGCGCGGCCGCCCTTCTGGCCCAAAAGGTCGGCTGCTCCGTGGTCAATGCCGGCGACGGGGCGCATGAACACCCGACACAGGCGCTGCTCGACGCGCTGACCATCCGCCGCGCCAAGGGGCCGCTGTCGAAGCTGATCGTCGCGATCTGCGGTGACATCCTGCATTCACGCGTCGCGCGCTCCAACATCATGCTGCTCAACGCACTTGGCGCGCAGGTTCGGGTCGTCGCACCCTCGACACTGTTGCCCAGTGGCATCGAGAAAATGGGCGTCATCGTCACGCGGTCGATGGCCGAGGGCCTCAAGGGCGCCGACGTGGTGATGATGCTGCGCCTGCAGCGCGAACGGATGGAAGGCGCCTTCGTGCCTTCGGTGCGCGAATATTTCCGCTATTTCGGCCTCGATGCCGAAAAGCTGAAGGCCGCCAAGGACGACGCAATGGTGATGCATCCGGGCCCGATGAACCGCGGCGTCGAGATCGCCTCGGAAATCGCCGACGGCCCGCAAAGCGTCATCCAGGAACAGGTGGAGATGGGCGTTGCCGTGCGCATGGCGGTGATGGAAGCGCTGCTCGATCCGCGTCGTAATCAAGAGGGCCGCGGCGCATGAGCACGACGGTCTTTGAACGCGCCCGCATCGTCGACCCTTCACGCGGCATCGACGAAGTCGGCACTGTTGTCGTCGATGGCAGGAAAATCGTTGCCGCCGGCAAGGCGGCGCTGAACCAGGGCGCGCCCGATGGCGCCACCGTTATCGACTGTGCCGGCAAGGCGGTCATTCCCGGCCTGATCGACGGCCGCGTCTTCATCGGCGAGCCGGGCGGCGAGCATCGCGAAACCATCGCTTCGGCGAGTGTCGCCGCGGCCGCCGGCGGCGTCACCTCTGTCGTCATGATGCCGGACACCGATCCGGTGATCGACAATGTCGCGCTGGTCGAGTTCGTGCTGCGCACCGCCAAGGACACGGCGATCGTCAATGTCTTCCCGGCTGCGGCGATCACCAAGGGGCTCGATGGTCGCGAGATGACCGAGTTCGGCCTGCTGCGCGAGGCCGGCGCCGTCGCCTTCACCGATGGCCGCCACACTATAGCAAGCGCGCTGGTGATGCGCCGGGCGCTGACCTATGCGCGCGACTTCGGCGCCACCATCGTGCATGAAACGCAGGATGCCGACCTCGGTTCATCCGGCGTGATGAACGAAGGCCTGTACGCCAGCTGGCTCGGCCTCTCCGGCATTCCGCGTGAAGCTGAATCGATCCCACTCGAGCGCGACCTTGCGTTGGCGCGGCTGACGCGCGGTTCCTACCACGCGGCAAAGATCTCGACGGCGATGGCGGCAAACGCCGTGACGCGCGCCAAAGCTGACGGCGCTGCCGTCACCTCGGGCGTGTCGATCCACAATCTGTCGCTCAATGAAAACGATGTCGGCGAGTACCGCACCTTCTTCCGCCTGACGCCGCCGCTGCGCGCCGAGGAAGATCGGCTGGCGATGATCGAGGCGGTCAGGGACGGCACGGTCGACATCATCGTCTCCTCGCACGATCCGCAGGATGTCGACACCAAGCGCCTGCCCTTCGCCGATGCCGCCGCCGGTGCCATCGGCCTCGAAACGCTTCTGGGCGCCGCCTTGCGGCTCTACCACAATGGCGATGTGCCCTTGCTACGCCTGGTCGAAACGCTCTCCACCGCGCCGGCAAAGCTGTTCGGCCTGCCCGGCGGCACACTGAAGCCAGGCGCTGTCGCCGATCTTGCCCTTGTCGATCTCGATGAACCCTGGATCGTCAGTGAAAGCGGCATTCGCTCGCGCTCGAAAAACACCTGCTTCGAAGGTGCCCGCCTGCAAGGCAAGGTCTTGCAAACGCTGGTGGCGGGCCGCACAGTGTTTTCAGCTTAACCCTGCCGGCCAGCAGCTCTACGGCACTCTGGTTTCGCAGTACTGTGAACCGTCATCCACTGCTTTACCCAAGAGCCTGTGCATGAGATCGCATCACCCTTCCTGGTTGCAGTCGATCTGGCATCGCTTGCGTCCCCCGCCGAAGTTCATCGTCCCGCAGAAGTTCAACCGGAATTCCCAGAAGGTGAGTTCCCTGATGCCGCCGGAGGATAGCGGTGCCTGGCTGCTGGAGAGGATGCGGCAGCAGATAGGATTGAAGACACTGGCAGCCAGCCGGCTCCTCGATTTCGGCTGCGGCGTCCGGTTCACCCAGGCCATCCTGGACCACAGGATTCCGATCCGCTCCTACACCGGTGTCGACTGCTTCGCGGAGATGATCGGCTTCCTGCGCTCCACCGTGCGCGATCGCCGTTTCTCCTATGTGCTTCTGGACGCGCACCACTCGCTCTACAACCCGAAGGGGCGCCCACTCTCCAACGAGACGGAACTCCCGCTGCCCTTGCACGCCTTTGACATCGTCTCGCTATTTTCCGTGATCACCCACCAGAGCCCCGATGACGCCGTGTTCATCTTCACCCTGCTGCGCCGCCACACGGCGGCCCAGGGCCGCCTGCTTTTCACTTGCTTCCTGGATGCCGGGATCGCCGGGTTCGAGGACAGGAGCCCGGACAAGAACGGCGGCAGGTGCTTTTACAACCCCGACTTCCTTACCCGTCTGGTGGAAGACTGCGGCTGGCGAATCGTCCAAAGAGCGCCAGGCGATGGGCCCCTGATCGGCGACTCGTTCGTCTGCGCCTTGGCTTGAACGCAAGCCAAGGCGATGACATAAGAAAATACGGGGGGAACAATGAATTACGGCATCATTCCAGCACTTGTGTTCGGCTATTTGCTCGGCTCGATACCGTTCGGGCTGCTGCTAACCCGCGCCGCCGGGCTTGGCGATGTGCGCAAGATCGGTTCCGGCAATATCGGCGCGACAAATGTGCTGCGCACCGGCAACAAGGGCCTCGCCGCCGCGACCTTGCTGCTCGATGCGCTGAAAGGCACGGCCGCCGTGCTGATCGCTGGCCATTTCGCGCCGGAAACAGCCGTCTGGGCCGGTCTCGGCGCCTTTCTCGGCCATCTCTTCCCGGCATGGCTGGGTTTCAAGGGTGGCAAGGGCGTCGCCACCTATCTCGGCGTGCTGATCGGCCTTGCCTGGCAGGTAGCGCTGATTTTCGCCGTCGTCTGGCTGGTGGTGGCCTTCCTGTTTCGGTTCTCATCACTTGCGGCGCTGACCGCAGCAGTCGTCGTGCCGATCGCCCTGTATTTTATCAGCACGCCACAGATTGCCGTCCTGTTCGTGGTGATGAGCATTATCGTCTTCATCAAGCACAGGGCGAACATTTCGCGGCTGCTTGCCGGCACCGAGGGCAAGATCGGAGCCAAGGGGTGAGCGAGCACGCCACCGCGGTGAGCGAGCCGGCCGCCGGGCCGCGCCTCAGCGACCGGCAGCGGCTGAGCTGGCTGCGGCTGATCCGCACCCAGAATGTCGGCCCCGCTTCCTTTCGCGACCTGATCAATCGCTTCGGGTCCGCCGAAGTGGCGTTGGAAATCCTGCCGGAACTGATGATTTCCGGTGGCGCCAGCCGGATCGCCCGCATTCCGTCGATCGCCGAAGCCGAAGCAGAGTTGGAGGCAGCCCGCCGGGTTGGCGCACGTTTTGTCGGCATCGGCGAGCCCGACTATCCCCAGTTGCTGAGAAGCATGGACAATCCGCCGCCGCTGCTGGCGGTCAAGGGCAATGCCGCTGTCTTCCGGTTGCCGGGCGTCGCCATTGTCGGCGCCCGCAACGCATCGCTGGCCGGGATCAAGATGGCACGCATGCTGGCGGCCGATCTTGGCGGCGACGGCTATGGCATCGTCTCTGGCCTGGCGCGCGGCATCGACACGGCGGCGCATCAAGGGAGTCTCTCGACCGGCACGATCGGAGTGCTGGCCGGAGGGCTCGACCTGCCCTACCCGCCTGAAAATGCCGGCCTGTGCTCGGAGATCGCCGAGCGCGGCGCTGTCATCTCGGAAATGCCATTCGGCTGGCAGCCGCGCGCCCAGGATTTTCCACGCCGCAACCGTCTTGTCGCGGGCGCTGCTCTTGGGCTGGTGGTGGTCGAGGCAGCGCAGCGTTCGGGCTCGCTGATCAGCGCCAGGCTTGCCGGCGAAATGGGCCGGCTGGTCTTTGCCGTGCCAGGCTCGCCGCTGGACCCACGCGCGGCCGGCACCAACGGCCTGCTCAAGGACGGCGCCACTCTGGTCACCGAAGCCTCCGACATTTCCAGGGCGATCGCGCCGCTGACCGGCATGCGGGCGCCTGATGTGCCGCCATTCGACGACCCGCCGGATTTCTCGGCCACGCCGCCGCCCGGCGAGAGCGACCGCGCCAAGGTCATCGAGGCGCTCGGTCCGACTCCGGTGCCGGTCGACGAGATAATCCGCCACACCGGCCTGCACCCCGCCCAGGTCTTTATGGTTTTGCTGGAACTCGATCTCGCCGGCCGGCTCGAACGCCATGCCGGCGGCAATGTCTCGCTGGTTTTCGGGGAAGGCTAGCCGCAGCCGTCAATGGCGTCTGGGTTCCTTCTCCCCGGTCTCGGCGTAGTCCGGCGTGTTGGCTCCAAACAAATCCTTCTCGACAGCCTTGCGCCAGACCGCATCGGCGTCTTCGGGACGCAACGGCTCAACTGCCGTCTTGGTATCACCGCTTTGCGGCTCGGCGCGCCGTTGCAGCCAGGCGGGCAAGATTTCCCGGATGAAGCTGGTCAGTTGGGTCATTGGCAAACTCCTTCCACGCGCGTGAACGGTTTAGGTGCAATCCGGTTCACTTGGCCGTTGCGGCCAGCGTGGCCGCAGTCTCGCGTCTGCTCATCCCGTCCAGCCAGGCCAAGGCCGCGTCCACGCCGGCCAGCGCAAAAGGCGCCGCTGTCGATCCATGCGGCTTTATGCGAACCGAGACGCCGTCCAATTCGTTGACGGTCTCGAACCCGTTCTCGTCTGATGTATCGTCACCGAGGAATACCGGTCGGCGTCCCCTGAAAGCCGGAATTTGCATGAAGCGTCGGATGGCGGCTCCCTTCGCCGCCTCCAGCGGCATCAGTTCCACACCGGCATTTCCGGCCAAGACCCGATATCCCGCGGGTAATTTGTCCAGGGCCTGTTCGACCAGCTCCGTCGCGCGCTGCAGCAAATGCGGGGCCGCGCGTGTATGAATGGCCAGGATTGGTCCCTTGCGTTCGATATAGACGTCCGCATTGTCCAGTTCCGTCGCGATTTCATTGGCGAGCGCCGCAATGTCAGCCGGTTCGCCGGCCGCCTCGACCGGACCATCACGTGCCAGCCTGTGCTCAAGGCCATAGAGCCCCGCGGCGCGCAATCTGAGGGGTTGGAAGAGATGGTCGACGGCGACGATCGACCGTCCCGTGATGAACGCCAGCGCCCCATCCAATTGCGCTTCGAGCCGTACCAGCAGCGTGCGCAAGTCGTCACTTACGACCACCGCATCGGGATGCGCGGCATGTTCGAGAAGCGTACCATCGATATCGAGGAACAGGCTCCATGGCCCTTGCGGGACAACGGGTTCCGGCGGGTTTGGCAATATCGACATCACAGCGCCGCCACCCGTCTGCGATCAAGCAGCGATATCACATTGGCTGGGGCCGCTGGAGCAGCACCCACGGCACGATCGACTGCATCACGCTTGCGCAAGCGCGCAGCATCGAGAAGCATGCTGCCCGCCCACCGATAGACATTGTTTTCGCGCACGATCTCGCGCATGCGTCGCATGCGCTGGCGTTGCTCCTCCTCGGACATGGTCAAGGCCTGCAGCAAGGCGTCGCCCATCATCGCCGCGTCATAGGGATTGACGATCAGGGCTTCCAGCAGCTCCTTCGACGCGCCGGCGAACATGCTGAGCAGCAGCACACCCTGTTCATCCTCGCGCGCCGCGACAAATTCCTTGGCAACCAGGTTCATGCCGTCATGCAGGCTGGTGACCATGCAAACGTCGGCGGCGCGGTAGATTTCATAGACCTGCTGCTGCGAGTGATGCTCCGCCACCATCAGGACGGGCGTGTAGCCTTCGCGGCCATAGCGCTGGTTGAGATCCTCGGCGTGGCGCAGACACTCCTCGTACAATTGTTGATAGGCAGGCAGAGTGCCGCGGCTGGGCGCCGCGATCTGCAGGAACGCCACCTTGCCGATCCATTCCGGATGCAGCGTCAGCAGTTCATCGAGTGCGTTGAAGCGATCAAGGATGCCCTTGGTGTAGTCGAGACGTTCAACACCCACACACAGTTTGACATGTTCGGCCAGACCGAATTTCTCGCGAACCTGCCGGCGGCATTGGGCGACATCTGGCAGTTTGTCCAGGTGCGGCGGCGACCACTCGATTGAAATCGGATAGGCGTGCACCAAGCTGATCTCGCCGCCATAGGAAATGGCCGAATCCTCGCGCTCGATCCGGCTTTCCAGGAAACGGTCGACGCTGTCGATGAAGTTGTTGCAATGGAACTGGGTGTGAAAGCCGACTATTGAACTGCCGAGCAGGCCGTCGAGAATCTTCTCGCGCCACGGGCAGATACTGAACACTTCCGAATTCGGCCAGGGAATGTGCCAGAAGGTGATGATGATCGCCTCGGGCAGGCGCTCCCGGATCATCCGCGGCAACAGCGCGAAATGGTAATCCTGGACCAGCACGATCGGCCGCTTATTGCGGGCTTCCGCGACGACGGTGTCGGCGAATTTACGGTTGACCGCCTCATAGGCTTCCCAATCGGAGGCGCGGAATATCGGCCGGGTGAAGGCGATATGGCAAAGCGGCCAGAGACCTTCATTGGCAAAGCCGAGGTAATAGCCTTGCTGTTCCTCCTCGCTCAGCCAGACACGGCGCAGTGTGTAGGAAGGATTGTCAGGCGGCACCTCGATCCGGTCGTTCTTGTCGACCACCAGCTTGTCGGCCGAACCACCGCCATAGGCGATCCACGTGCCCGCACAGGCGCGCGTGATCGGCTCCATGGCGGAGACGAGCCCACTGGCGGGTACGACCAGCTGGATGTCGTCGCCCTCGCGGTTGTGGATATACGGCTCACGATTTGAAACGACGATCACCTGGGCATCAGGCAATTCCGTTGCCAGGATATGACGCAGCGTTTCAGGCGACCACTGCACCAGCGCGGCAACGGCCGACTGCCCATTCTTCTCGAATTCCGGCAATGGGCTGTGAGCAGGGCTGGCCCCCACGACGGCAATCCGTGCGCCTCTGCGCGCCCGCACCATCATCGTCACCAGCGCGATGACCAGGACGCCGACGGCTGCAAGGGTAAAGAGCCATAATGCGAATGAAGGAACAACCAGATACGAACTGTCGTCGGGCATTGAAACCGATTACCTTTCAATGGGATACCGTAACCACTTCCTTTGGCTGGGAGTTTCGGCGCCCATGGTGGTGATCCAACGCCCGTGGCGCGAGATGGTTCCGATTTTTCAGCTCCTGACCACCAGAGGCACCAGCCCCTCCTGCGGTTCCGCAAGGAAGGCGCCGACACGATCTCCGACACGCTGGAATGTCAGATCCACTGCCGCCTGCCCAACCGAAAGATGGCGAATGACGAGGCTGTCGATGCCGATCGGCAGGCGCGGCCGGGTCACATGGATCTCGCCTGTCCAGCCATCGATCTGAAGGCCGAGGCACGATTGCATGAGCATGAAGGCCGAGCCGGCGGACCAGGCTTGCGGCAGGCAGGCCACCGGATAGGCAATCGGTGCCTCGCCGGCCGCGCGCGTAAAGCCGCAAAACAGTTCGGGCAGCCGCATGTTGAAATGAACGGCGGATTCGAAGGTCCCGCTCATCAGCCGCACCACGCTGTCGCGGATGCCGTATCGCGCCAGTCCGGCCGCGCAGATCGCCGTGTCGTGCGGCCAGATGGACCCGTTGTGATAGGACATCGGATTGAAGAAGATCGCGTCGTCCGCCAGCGTCCGCAGTCCCCAGCCGGAATGGAACGAGGCCGACAGCAGCTGGTCGGCGACCATGCGCGCGCGATCCGGGCTGGGCAGGCCGACATAAAGCAGGTGGCCGGCATTGGACGTGCGCACCTTGCAGGGCTGGCCCTCACCGTCTAGCGCCAGCGCATAGTAGCCGAGGTCTTCGATCCAGAAATGACGTTCGACTTGCTGGCGAATGGTGTCGGCGCGTATTTCCCAAGTCTCCGCCCGCTCCGTTTCGCCACGCAGCCGTGCCAGTTTCGCCAACCCCTGGAACGCCGCGAAGACGTAGCCCTGCACCTCGACCAGCGCGATCGGTCCCTTCGGAATGCGGCCATCGGCGTGAAAGACGGAATCGAAACTATCTTTCCATCCCTGGTTGGCAAGGCCGGATTCTGCCGCGCGCTGGTAAGTGAGGAATCCCGTCGAGCGGCTCGCCGTTTCGATCCACTCGGCCGCGGCGCACAGCGATGGCCACAGAGTATCGATGAAGGCCGTGTCGCCCGTGCGGTCCGCATAGGCGCAGGCAAGATGGATATAGAGCGGCGTTGTGTCGACACCGCCATAATAGCGCCCGAACGGCAGTTCGCTCAGCGCCACCATCTCGCCCTTGCGGGTCTCGTGCATGATCTTGCCGGGTTCGGAATCGCTGAAAGGCGAGGTCTCGGTCGCCTGGTGCTGGGCGAGAAACGCCAGGACGCCGCGCGCCAAGCCAGGATTGAGCCAAAGCATCTGCAAGGCCGAGATCACGCCATCCCGGCCGAAGGCGGTGGAGAACCACGGTATACCAGCATAGGGATAGGGCCCGGTCGGCAGTTCCGTCGTGAGCAGCGCGACATCGGCGCGAGCCCGCGCCATCCAGTCGTTGAAAACGCGGCCCGAACTGTGCAGCGTCGCACCATGCCGGCGTTTGGCGCGCATGCCGAAACGGGCACGGGCAGCGGCCGCGCGAAACCGGTCGCTTTCGGGACGATCATCCGTCTCGTTGCCCACTTCCACGTAAAGCGTCTGGCTGCTGCGCTTGGTCACGGCGATGACGAAATCGGCCCGCTCGGAGGTCAGTTGGTCGGGCGTCTGCGAAAAAGAAATCGCCGATGTCCGCACCACCTTATCCAGGCCTTCGTAGCGGAGCACCACCGCGTTCCCTGCAATCTCCGCCGTATGGGCGGTTCCACGCTTGGAGCGGGTCGAGCCCCGGACCTCGAACATGTCGCGGAAATCGGCGGCAAAACGCAGCGACAGCAGGATCGTCGAATGCTCCTGGCTGTAGTTGGACAGCGTTATGCGCTCATACAGCCTTTCCTCCCACAGCAGCCTGACGCGCTCGATATGGACAGCGCCTTGCGGAATCTGACGACCCGCAGCGCTCTCGATCGGCAGATTGGTCAGATTGGTGGTGAACAGGACATTGTCCTGGCTGAGCGACGCGCCGAGCAACGACGTCGACCGCCCGCCGACGGTGAGGCGAAATTCGGAAAGCACGCGCGTGTCGTCGCGAAAAAACCCGTCCCCGACGCCGCGTATATCGCCATAGGCGTCGGCGACGACAAAGCAGTCGCCATGCTTGAGAGCGAACAGCCTGTGCGGCTCCCTGGGCGCGGTTTCGTCCAGGGAAGCCAGGGCTATGGCAGGATCAAGCTTGCGCTCGTCGAGTTGGGTGATGGTCAAGAAAATTGTCCCGTGCTGGTTTTTCGAACGGGTGAAGGCCTAAGAGGCTCTGCTTTGCTCGTGACTGCTGATCAGCCGGGAATAGGCCGCGACATAGTCCGTGGCCATTCTGTCGGCTGAAAACCGCCTTTCGAACACCGCTCTAACGCGCCGCCTGTCGAGCTGCAGGAGCGCCGGCATGGTGGCAACGGCATCTTCGATGGTTTCGACGACGAAGCCGGTAGCGCCATAGTCGATGATCTCCGGCATGGCGCCGCAACTCCAGGCCATGACCGGGGTTCCGCAGGCCATGGCCTCGATCACGGCAAGGCCGAAGGGTTCGGGCCAATCGATCGGGAACAGCAAGGCGGCTGCATTGCCGAGAAACCTGCTCTTCTGGTCCTCGCTGATCTCGCCAACATATTCGACCCGGTCGCCATCGATCATCGGCTGAACGACTTCCTCGAAATAGGCGCGATCGCCGTCGCCGACCTTGGCCGCGAGCTTGAGTTTAAGCCCGGTACGTCGCGCGATTTCGATCGCCCGATCCGGTCGCTTGTCGCGCGACATCCTGCCGAGAAAAGCAAGATAGCCGCCATCCGAACCGGCCTCGAAATCGGGTTCGTAGAGATCGACGGGCAGGCCGTGGTGAATCGTTGCCAGCCAGTTGGCGGCAGCGAACCGTGCCCGCTGGCTGCGCGATATGGAAATCATCGGGAAGCGCGGGAACCGGTCATAGGCTTGCGCGAGGTCCGCGTAGTCCAGCCTGCCATGCGGCGTCGTCACCGTGCGCTGCGGCATGTCGCGGAAAAACGGAAAATGCAGGAAATGACTGAGGTGGAAGTGAATGACGTCGAAATCGTCGGCGCGTTTCCTCACCTCGTCGAGCATCGACAGATGCGCCGCGATTTCGGATTTCAGCGGGCGTGGATCGAGACGAAGCGCCCGCTCGCGGCATGGCACGAGCGTGGCGGAGGTTTTCGTGTCGCCGCTGGCGAACAGCGTCACGTCGTGGCCAAGGTCGACGAGCGCCTCGGTAAGATAGGAAATGATGCGCTCGGTGCCGCCATAGAGCCTTGGCGGCACGGACTCGTACAGTGGCGCGACATGGGCGATCTTCATGGCCCGGCCTTCCCTCAATGAGCTGGTGATAGAAGCGAAATGCTTCAGTCGCAGGATCGTTCCTGCCTCATTGGAAGATGCGCCGAATGATCGGGAGTGTTTGATGTTCGATCGAGCCGCCCTATTTCCTTTTGGCTGCCGAATTTGCACTCAGCTTAAGGAGGCCTAGGTGCAGGAACCCAGGGATATTGCAGCGCGACGCCTGAGCATAATCATCGAACAATATGTCGGGGCCAGAAAACGGCGTTATGACTTTGTGTCGACGGATCAGGCCGCCAGGGTGATCCGCAGGATCCTGAAACCCGCGGACCCCGCTCTCTCCGACCGCAAGCTCGACGATATGGTCGCCGCCCTCGCCGTCAAGAATGGCCTGGCGGTCGTCTTCGATCGCGGCGTCAGAGCACCGACCGAGGGCACCGAGGCCGACCTGAACAGAAAGGAACCGACCATGCGAGCAGCAACGGAGACTCCCGATGTTGCCGGCGCGGTGGACGCCATTCTGGGCACCCAGACCGCTCCGCTTTCCCAAATCACTCCGCTTTCAATGAGCGCGGTGATCTCGCTGCTGCGCGAACGGACCGGCACCAAGCGGTCTGACGCGGATCTGGAAGGCCTGATCGCCAAGAAGGCCGCCGTTCAGGACGTGCATCTGTCGCGAGGGGACTAAACGGCCGCTGCGCGTGGCAAAGGCTGGCGGACTTTCAGCTTTTCGCTTGGGCATCGATTCGCTTAAAGGAAAAGCCCGCCACGGGAGCGACCCGCGGCGGGCTTTCGAAGTGGCTACATCCCGAAGGAATCGACCGCTGTGGTGGTATAGTGCACCGCGTGATCGCGTTAGCCTATGGTGTGATCGCGGAAGTCTAGCGGGCAGCGCAAGCACTACAACAGCCAGTGAGGCAAGTGCCCTTGCCGACCAAATGTCGCTTTGCCTGTAGCCCAAGCGCGATGGCACTGGCTGAGCGGGCTTCTCGACGGCCTTGTCGAGCAGTCGGCGCGCCGCTCGACCTCTTACGACCGTCCGGCCAATCTCTTCGTCGCCGGCTTCATCGGCTCGCCCGCCATGAACTTCATTTGCCGCCGCATCGAGGGCATTTCCGCAGCACCAGCGGACTGACCCTGCCGCTGCCAGAAGGGATTCATCCAGCGCATGCTCCAGGGGTGACCACCGGCTTGAAGTGGAACCCGGAGTTCCTGCCTTTTGATGCCGAAGGCGCACCAAAGCAATGTCGAAAGGGTCTCATCATCGATGGGTTTGTCGGCGAAGAGCCGTGTCGACTGCCTGAGTGAAAGCGCCTCGAGCAATGACATTCCTCCATTCTTGGCGGCGTCCGGCAGGCTGGAAGACGTGTCGGCTAGTGCAATCCGGTTGGCGAAAGCTGCCACCATGGCCGCAATTGACAGAAAAACACGTCTGGCAGCTCCGATCAGCTCGTGGATCAAACCGCTGTCGATACGCTGTCCGTTGACGGGCAGGCTTTCTCGCGTCCTTTTTGCCCTGAACCAATTTGCCGGCCTTCCACCTTATGCGTCCTTGTTCTCGAGCGCCCTACGCATGCGCCTGATAACCGCTGCGCGGCCCCTCTCGTCGGCCGCGGCGCTCACCGCCTCATTAATGTCCAGGAGGAGTTTTGAGAGATCGTTGTGCCAGTCAAGACGGGCGATCTTTTCCGGTCTCAGACGGCGCGGCTCATTGAGTTCGACAGGCACACTGCCGCCCGGTGTCAATCGGAAGGCGTCATCCAGCCCTGGCATGAGAATCCTGTCGCCAGGGATCAACCCTCGGAGCCGTTGGCTGAGGCCGCCGAGCCCCTCTTCCTCCCCATGCGTCAGGAAGACCCCTTGCTGCACCGGACGTCTTGCTTCGACCCAGGCGACCAGCTCGCCCGCGTCGGCATGTCCGGAATACAGGTCGAACTGACTGATGCGTGCCTTGACCTCGACTTCCTCACCTTGGATGCGCACACGCCGCGCGCCATCAAGCAGGATCCTCCCAAGCGAGCCCTGGGCCTGATATCCGGCCATCATCACTGTCGCGTTCCGGCGCCAGAGATTGGCCTTCAGATGATGGCGGATACGCCCCGCATCGCACATGCCGCTGGCGGCGATCACCACGAAGAATCCTGTCAGGCGATTGATCGCCTTGCTCTGCTCCACCGTCTCGGTGAAGCGCAGCTCTTTGGATTTGAGGGCCTCACGCAGCACGTTAGCCTGTTCGATCTCATCGGCATGCCGTTCGAAAATAGCGCTCGCGCGTGTCGCCAGCGGTGAGTCGACGAAGACCGGAGCTGTCGGCACCTCCCCCGCTTGCATGAGCAAATAAAGATCGACCAACAGTTCTTGCGTCCTCTCGACTGCGAAGGACGGAATGATGAGGGGGCCGCCGGCCTCGGCGGCGCCGCGCACGATATCACCGAGCTGGGATCGCCGCTGTTGGGGCGAAACGTCCGGCCGGTCGCGGTCGCCATAGGTCGATTCGCAGATCAGATAGTCAACGCCTGCCGGGCCCTCGGGATCGGTCTGAAGCAGCTTATGGCCTGGCCCAACGTCACCCGAGAGCATGATGCGCAACGGCGCATCATGCCGGTCGATCTCAAGCTCGACTGATGCCGAACCAAGCAGATGACCTGCATTCCAGAAGCGTGCGCGAAGGCCTTGAGCAACCTCGGTCCATTCGCCGTATTCCAGGGCTCGGAACAAGGCCATGCACGCGGCGGCATCCTTCTGAATGTAGATCGGCTCGACCGGTGGGCGCCCGCGCCGCGCATTGCGACGATTCAGCTGCTCGACCTCCATTTCCTGGATATGCGCCGCGTCGGGCAGCATGACCGAGCAGAGATCGATGGTGGCGCGGGTCGTGTGGATCGGGCCAGAAAAGCCCTGTTTGACCAGTTTCGGCAGAAGGCCGCTGTGATCGATATGCGCGTGCGTCAGAATGACGGCATCAATCGCTTCAGGTGGAAACGGGAATGCCCCATAGTTTAATTCCCGCTCGGACTTCGACCCCTGGAACAGGCCACAGTCGATGAGGATACGCGAATACGGCGTCTCGATCTCATAACAAGAGCCGGTGACGCCATGGGCCGCGCCGTGGAAACGCAGGATAGGATCCGTGTCGCGAGCGCCGCTCATGTCCACTGCCTGATGCAACAACAGGACGATGCCGCAAACTTCATCTGATTTCGCCTCCGGTGCTGCTCCAGGTGACCGGCCGCCGGACCAACCATCGAACATCCCTAGCGGCAATGGAAGGTATCAGCTTTGATCCACAGCAAAGAGCCGAGGCATAGCCATTGGCCATGGTGGCCGAGAGGCTCCAAACCGATAGCATTATGATTGGCAGGCGGCGGAACTGGCATTTCCAGTTCGCCAACTGGCCGCGCCTCGACCGCAGCGCCTAACTATTTCGGGGCGGAGCGCATCCGATCAGCCTGGACGCCTGGGACACGGGAACGCCATCGGGCGCAGCCCAGTCGGGCTCGTGCGCCCTCCCTCCTCAACGAATGCATTGGCGTGGTCTTCAGTCGACCGAAGTCCTGTCCTTCGCCAGGGACACTTTTGGCTTTGGCGCCCCGTCTCCACCGATCATTCCGATGCCCCGCACGATCAGCTCGTACTTCACGGCCGCAACCGAGAAATTCCGCGCCCAGTCGACCACGTCGTTCCACGGATCGACGACCTTTCCCGTCGCCGAGAGAAAGGTGATCACCGTCGCGATCTCGGCTTGTCCTCGAATGACGAGCAGGCTGCCAATGCCGAGAACAAGGATGCTGCCGAATGAATAGGTAAGATTCATCAGGAAGTTCAGCGAGAATTTGAGTTTGATGACGCCCATGTCCAGTGCGAAGACCTCGTCGAGGCGCTCGACATTGCGGCCGTTGCCGATGAAAGGCACGGCAGCGAGCATGTCGTTGCCGAACTGCCGCAGCGTCTGCGTCCGGCGCGCGACGCGTCGGTTGATCGCGCGCTGCATCAACGGGACGAAGACGAATTGCGGTGCCAGCACGGCGAGGCTCAGCAGCGCCATGCGACTTTCCAGCGCCGCGAGATAAGCGAAGACGCTGATCAGGAAGCCGGCCTCGACGATGGGCTCGCTGATGCTCGACCCCACGAAGGCTCCGACATCGTCGGCCTCGGCGAAGATCATCGCCAGCCCCGTGCCGCTGTTCGGCTGGTCCTCAGGTACGTCGTTTCGCGCGAGTCGCTCCTCGACGAGCACGCGCAGCGCCCGTGTGGCGGACTCTCCGAGCCAGGCTCGATACACGTTCATGACCAGCTTGCTGAGGCCGAAGGCGACGATCAGGGCGCACTGGGCCGCGATCAGGGTCAGGATCGTCGAGGCTGTTCCGCCCTTGACCGCGGCGTCGATGATCCGGCGCTGCGTTTCGATCGGCGCTGCATCCAACAGGAAGACGGCGACGGAAATAGCCGAGACGGCGAGTTGATGCCATCCGCTCACGGCGAAGATGAACCTCACGAAAGAGCAAGGCAGCGCCTCCCCCTCGACCAGATTCTGCGATTGCTGCGATTGGGTGGAAAAGAGCATGGCGTCCAACTAGCGCGCTGACGGCGCAGCATCCTTGATCTCGCGCAATCTCCCATACATCACCGTGTCCATCAGATATGCTCCACGGTATCGATTTCGCAATTTGCGCCAGGAGAACGGTCTTGATCTCCATGGGTGCGTGCCATTCAGAGGCCGCTGCAACCGTTCCCGAATGCGTAGCAAAACCGATCAATGCAACCTCGGAGCCATAGGCCTGCCGGCACAACTGGCCGATGTTGACCTCGCCCCGCTCGGTATGCAGCCCCGTCAAGGAAGCGAATTGGTCGGGTTCGGCATTGACTATCGTCAATTCGTTCAGCCGGCACAGCGGCCAGCCACCGCATTGCACTTCGCCGCTGACGTCTGCTTTGGGCTACGACGCGGGCTCCATCAATGACAGCAATGCGGCGCATTGCAGACATTCCCGGGTCTGACCGTTTACGCGCCGGTCCTATCATGCCTTTCAGAACGGAGAAGAGCCTGCAAATGTTCTGGCAGGTCGAGTTCGCCGCCCTCCTCGATCTCCAAAAAATAACGGGCGTTGGCCAGCCGATCGACTTTCCCGCAGGACAGGCACAGATGGCCAGTAGTGCCCTCTCCTCCTTTGGGCCGGCCTTGATGTTGTCGCAGCTGCGGTTGCCCTTTTCGTGGACGGCCCTTGCCGAGGTCGTTGGATGGCTACAGATCTCGGCTCGGCGGCTTCTGCCGAGAGCGTTTTTCTGCAACGGTCGAGCCGGCGACTGCGCAGCCGGAATGGAAGAGTAAAGCGCGGCGACTGATCCCGCGCAAGCTTTCTGGCCCTCATTTTTGCGGACACCGAGCGGACACAGATTTGTGGGATGAACGAAATTGCCACCTCACCTGCTGCATCTATTTGATTTTCGTGGTGTTTTGGTGAGCGCGATGGGATTCGAACCCATGACCTACTGATTAAAAGTCAGTTGCTCTACCGGCTGAGCTACGCGCTCCCGCGGGCGCTAAAAGGCGGCCCTCGAAATTGCGCGGAACATAGGGAGAGTGCCTCGACCGGTCAACCGGAAAAAGCGCGTGCGCAGGCCATACTTCTCAAGCACCGCCACCATGCCTGCCTACCCGCGTCGGTTGCGAGCGGTGTGCTCCCGGCAAAGCAATATGGCACTGCCTCCCGTCGACACCTGTCACAGGCCGGAGAAATATTACAAATCAGCAACTTGAGATTTGGCGAGGAACCTTCCCCCACATCGCCCGTTGTCTCGCCACAAGGGACGTCAATCACCCTTTCGAAGGAGAAGATAATGAACAAGATCGTATCGGGTATACTGGCGACCACTTTGTCAGTTTCGTTCGCTGCAGCGGCCATGCCGGCCAATGCTGCTCAGATGTTCGTGCCCCAGGCATCGGGGACTTCGTCAGATATCGTGAATGTCGGGGAGACTCGCTATGACCAGTGGCGTCATGGCAATCGTCATTTCAATGGCAACCGCAATTTCGGCAACCGCAATTTCAACGGCAATCGTAGCTTTGCGCGAAACAATGACGGCGGTGGCTACTGGAACGGCCATCGCGGCTATCGCGACTATCATCGCGGCTATCGTCGTCACGGCGACTATTGGTTCCCACTCGCGGCATTTGCGACTGGTGCGCTGATAACCGGTGCGATCATCAACAACGAGAACAATCGCGTCTACGAAGGCAACTCGCACGTGCAGTGGTGCTATGACCACTACCGCAGCTACCGCTCTTCGGACAACACGTTCCAGCCGAACTACGGCCCGCGCCAGGAATGCCGTTCGCCCTACTGATCCAAGGATGGGTACCAGTAGCAAGTGTGAGTACAAGACCCGCGTCGGAAACGGCGCGGGTCTTTTGCGTGGGACTTTCAGCATCCCGATCAGCGGTGTCAGTTGGCCCAGTTTGCGCTTTTGAGGATCAGATAAAGACCGCCCCCTTCCCCGCGCGGCGAGCGGTAAGCCCCGAGTGAGTCGCAGATCCGCACCATCGCTGCCGTCAGTTCCCAGCCCAGTGCCTCCAGATCGTCTTTCGTGTCGGTCACATAGGCCTGCTGAAGTTCGGCGATATCGTTCTCCTCACCGAAGGAACGAACCCGTCTTGCGTCGCCGAGAAGTTCGCTGGGCAGGTTTGAATTTGACCAGGCCCAAAGCCAGTTGCCCGCTTTGGCGCTCGTCGAGCCTGCAATCTGAATCTCGGCGATGACCTTGACGGTACCATTGTCCGAAAACAGAAGCCTGCCAGTCGTCAGGTCGTAGTCATAGCGCGGCCAGTGACCGAGGCGGAACTCCTTCTCCAAACGAGCATTCTTGGCGGTTAGCAGTTCAAAAGCCTCGTCGCGCCAAGCAGGATACCAATCTGGCTGCATGTCCCCCACCTTCAGCTCGTTCTATGGCGACCGCTATGGCACGCTCAGCGTCCTGCGCACAGCATCGCGCCAACCTGCCAGCTTGGCGGATCGTGTGGCGATATCCATCTCCGGCTTGAACCGCCGCTCGAGCGCCCAGCTCTTGGCGAATTCCTTCGCCTTCGGCCAAACGCCGGCTTTCGACCCCGCGAGCCAGGCCGCACCCAGCGCGGTCGTCTCAAGGATGGTCGGACGGTCGACCGGCGCGTCGAGAATGTCGGCCAGGCGTTGCATGGTCCAGTCCGACGCCACCATGCCGCCATCGACCCTGAGAACCGTTTTGGCCGAAGTGCCCTTCCAGTCCTTGCGCATGGCGTCGAGCAGGTCGCGGGTCTGGTAGGCGACGGATTCGAGTGCGGCGCGCGCAAATTCCGCCGGACCGGAATTGCGGGTCAGCCCGAAAATGGCGCCGCGCGCTTCGGCATCCCAATGCGGCGCGCCAAGCCCGACGAAGGCCGGCACCAGATAGACATTCTGCGTCGGGTCGGCCTCGGCAGCCAGTTGCCCGCTGTGCTCGGCCTTGCCGATGACCTTGATGCCATCGCGCAGCCATTGCACGGCAGCGCCTGCGATGAAGATCGAGCCTTCCAGCGCATAGGTGGTCTTGCCGTTCAGCCGGTAGGCGATGGTGGTCAACAGCCGGTTCTTCGAACGCACCAGATCGCTGCCGGTGTTGAGCAGCGCAAAGCAGCCGGTGCCATAGGTGGATTTCATCATGCCCGGCTCGAAGCAGGCCTGGCCGATGGTCGCAGCATGCTGGTCGCCGGCAACGCCAAGGATCCTGATCTCGGCGCCAAACAGATTTTTCTCGGTCACTCCATAATCATCGGCGCAGTCCTTGACCTGCGGCAGCATTTTCGCCGGAATGTTGAGAATGGCCAAAAGCTCGTCGTCCCAGGCGTTGTCCGCGATGTTGTAGACCAGCGTGCGCGAGGCGTTGGTGGCATCGGTGGCGTGAACCTTGCCGCCGGTCAGCCGCCAGATCAGAAAACTGTCGATGGTGCCGGCCAGCAATTCGCCTTTCTCGGCGCGTTTCCTGGCGCCCTTCACCTTGTCGAGCATCCAGGCGATCTTGGTGCCGGAGAAATAGGGATCGAGCAGCAAGCCGGTCTTGCGCGTGAACTTCTTCTCCAGGCTCTGCTTCTTCAGTTTCTGGCAGAGCGGCGCGGTGCGGCGGTCCTGCCAGACAATGGCGTTGTGGATCGGCTTACCGGACGCCTTGTCCCAGATGACGACGGTCTCGCGCTGGTTGGTGATGCCGATGGCGGCGACATCAGACGCCTCGCGGCCAGCATTCTTCAACGCGGCCTTCACGGTCGTCACGACGCTTGCCCAGATCTCTTCGGGATCGTGCTCGACCCAGCCAGAGGCCGGATAGTGCTGGGTGAATTCCTTCTGGCCGCTGCCGGCGACTTTCATCTCACCGTCAAACAGGATCGCTCGGGTCGATGTCGTTCCCTGGTCGATTGCCAGCACAAAACCATTCATTCCCGCGTCCTCCACCTGGATACAAAGAAGGGAGACGGCAACGCGCCGCCTCCCCCAATTTCACACGGGCGCGAACGCCCGCATAGACAGTCTTACTTCTGCCAGCTCTTCACCAGTTCGTCGTAGTTGATGGTGATCGGCTTATCCTTCTCCTGCTCGAGCTTCAGCTGAGGCGCCAGATTGCCGCCCTTGACCGCGTCGGCGTTCCAGTAGGCAAGGTCATGCTCTTCGGCCATCTTCGGTCCGATGTCGCCCTGGACACCGGATTTCTCGATACGTGCCATGACTTTTTCCTGATCGGCGCAGAGCGAATCCATGGCTTCCTGCGGTGTCTTGGCACCCGAGGATGCGTCACCGATGTTCTGCCACCAGAGCTGCGCCAGCTTCGGATAGTCCGGCACGTTGGTACCGGTCGGCGTCCACTGCACACGGGCCGGCGAGCGATAGAACTCGATCAGACCGCCGAGCTTCGGCGCACGTTCGGTGAAGCTCTTGTCGTGGATGGTGGAGTCGCGGATGAAGGTCAGGCCAACCTGGCTCTTCTTCACATCGACGGTCTTCGAGGTGACGAACTGGGCATAAAGCCAGGCCGCCTTGGCGCGGTCGGTCGGCGTCGACTTCATCAGAGTCCAGGAACCGACGTCCTGATAGCCGAGCTTCATGCCGTCCTTCCAGTAGGAGCCGTGCGGAGACGGCGCCATGCGCCATTTCGGCGTGCCGTCGTCGTTCATGACCGGCAGGCCGGGCTTGACCATGTCGGCGGTGAACGCGGTGTACCAGAAGATCTGCTGGGCAACATTGCCTTGCGACGGCACGGGGCCGGATTCGGAGAAGGTCATGCCCTGGGCTTCCGGCGGCGCATAGGCCTTCAGCCAATCAAGATACTTCTGGATGGCATAGACCGATGCCGGTCCATTGGTGTCGCCGCCGCGCGCGGTGCACGAGCCGACAGGCCGCGAATTCGCATCGACCTTGATGCCCCATTCGTCGACCGGCACACCGTTCGGCAGGCCCTTGTCGCCATTGCCGGCCATCGACAGCCAGGCGTCCGTGAACCGCCAGCCGAGCGACGGATCCTTCTTGCCGTAGTCCATGTGGCCATAGACCTTCTTGCCGTTGACGTCGCGGCCGGTGAAGAATTCAGCGATGTCCTCATAGGCCGACCAGTTGACCGGCACGCCGAGATCGTAACCGTACTTGGCCTTGAAGTCGGCCTTGTTCTTCTCATCGTTGAACCAGTCGTAACGGAACCAGTAGAGGTTGGCGAACTGCTGGTCGGGCAGCTGGTAGAGCTTCTTGTCCGGCGCGGTGGTGAACTTCGTGCCGATGAAGTCGTCGACGTCGAGCATCGGATCGGTAACGTCCTTGCCTTCGCCCGCCATCCAGTCGGTCAAATTGCGCACCTGCTGGTAACGCCAGTGCGTGCCGATCAGATCGGAATCGTTGACCCAGCCGTCATAGATGTTCTGGCCGGTCTGCATCTGGGTCTGGATCTTCTCGACGACGTCGCCTTCCTGGATGACGTCATGCGTGACCTTGATGCCGGTGATGGCGGTAAAGGCTGGTGCCAGCACCTCTGACTCATACTTGTGGGTCGTCAGGGTTTCCGAGACCACCTTGATGTCCATGCCGGCGAAGGGCTTGGCCGCGTCGATAAACCACTGCATTTGCTTTTCCTGGTCGGCACGGGAAAGCGTCGACACGCCGCCTATCTCTTTGTCCAGAAAGGCTTTTGCCTCATCCATCCCGGCATAGGCATTGCCTACGCCGAGCAACAGGACAAGGGCAGTTGTTGATGTTAAAAATTGCCGTCGCATGTGTTTCCTCCACTGTTTCAGGTTTCAAGTGCGATCTGGAGCGGTGGCCGGCACGCTGCCGCTCCAACAGTTTCCCCCTCTATACGTAGCGGAACACGCCAATAGCGTAGACCACGGAGAGAGCGAGAGCCCACCACAGGTTGGATCCGACAAGACCCAGCCAAGCGAGATGGATAAAGGCGCTGCCGAGCAGCGATAGGAACAGGCGGTCGCCGCGCGTTGTCTCAAAGCGCAGCACGCCGACGCGCGGATTGCCGCCCGGCGAGGCGTATTCCCAGGCGCCCATGCCAACCAGCAGCAGGGCGATGACGCCAAAAAAAGCGGCCGTCGGCCAGGTCCATGCCATCCAGGAGAAGTCGAAGTTCATGATCATACCCTCCCTAGGGCGAAGCCCTTGGCGATGTAGTTGCGCACGAACCAGATGACGAGCGCGCCGGGGATCAGCGTCAAGACGCCGGCAGCGGCGAGAAGTCCCCAATCCATGCCCGACGCCGAAACCGTTCGGGTCATCGTCGCCGCGATCGGCTTGGCGTCGGTGGTGGTCAGCGTGCGGGCGATCAGCAGCTCGACCCAGGAGAACATGAAGCAGAAGAAGCAGGCGACGCCGATGCCGCTAGCGATCAGCGGCATGAAGATCTTTACGAAGAAGCGCGGGAAGGAATAGCCGTCAATGTAGGCGGTCTCGTCGATTTCCTTCGGCACGCCCGACATGAAGCCCTCGAGAATCCACACCGCCAGCGGAACGTTGAACAGGCAATGCGCCAGCGCCACCGCTATGTGCGTGTCGATCAACCCGAAGGCCGAGTAGAGTTGGAAGAACGGCAGCGCGAACACCGCCGGCGGCGCCATGCGGTTGGTCAAAAGCCAGAAGAACAGATGCTTGTCGCCTAGGAAGCGGTAGCGCGAGAAGGCGTAAGCCGCCGGCAGCGCCACCGACACCGAAATCACCATGTTCATGACGACATAGGTGATCGAATTGATGTAGCCGGAGTACCAGACCTTCTCGGTAAAGATCGTATAGTAGTTGGCCAGCGTCGGCGCATGCGGATAGAGCGTCAGCGAGTTGACGATCTCCGCATTGGTCTTGAAGCTCATGTTGATGAGCCAGTAGATCGGCAGCAGAAGGACAATGATGTAGAGCGTCGGCACGATCCACCACCAGCGCGATTCCTCGCCACGTCGGCGCATGCGCCTGTCGAGTTCGCTCTGCGACAGCGAACTGGCCAGGCCTTCCGCTGCGGAGGTCCCGTTCATCGCATTGCGCTCGGTTCGTTCATTGGCGCCAGCCATCTCAGCGCTCCGCGTCGTAATTGGTCATCACGGTGTAGAACACCCACGACAACAACAGGATGATGAGGAAGTAGACCAGCGACATCGCGGCCGCCGGGCCAAGGTCGAACTGGCCGAGCGCCGTCTTGACGAGGTCGATCGACAGGAACGTCGTCGAATTGCCCGGACCGCCGCCGGTGACGACGAAGGGCTCGGTGTAGATCATGAAACTGTCCATGAAGCGCAGCAGAATGGCGATCAAAAGCACACGCTGCATCTTCGGCAGCTGGATGTAGCGGAACACCGCCCAGCGCGAGGCGCCGTCGATCTTGGCCGCCTGGTAGAAGGCATCGGGGATCGAGACCAGTCCGGCATAGCAGAGCAGCACGACGAGGCTGGTCCAGTGCCAGACATCCATTATGATGATCGTCACCCAGGCGTCGAACGGATCCTGCACGTAATTGTAGTCGATGCCGATCGCGTTGAGGTAATAGCCCAGCAAGCCGATGTCGTTGCGTCCGAACACTTGCCAGATGGTGCCGACGACGTTCCACGGGATCAGCAGCGGCAGCGACATCAGCACCAGGCAGACCGGCACGCCCCAGCCCTTCTTCGGCATGTTAAGCGCGATGAAGATGCCGAGCGGCACCTCGATCGCCAGGATGATGAAGGAAAAGATCAGGTTGCGGACCATCGCTTCCCAGAAGCGGCTGGACGACAGCAGGTCCTCGAACCATTCGGTCCCGGCCCAGGTGAAGACATTGTTGCCGAACGTGTCCTGCACCGAATAGTTGACGACCGTCATCAGCGGGATGACGGCGGTGAAGGCCACCAGCACCAGCACCGGCAGCACGAGGAACCAAGCCTTGTTGTTCCAGGTCTTGTCCATCTATGCCCCCATCTCGACGCGCCAGGAATTGGCATAGATGTTGATGCCGGCCGGATCGAACCGCACCTTTGGTTCGGCCGGCACGGTCTCGTCCTCGCCGATCACCGCGGCGATGTCCCGACCTTCCAGCTTGGCGCGCACCACCTTGTGGCGGCCGACATCCTCGACCTTGCTGATCGAAACGGCCATGCCGTCGCGGCCGAGCCGCACATATTCGGGACGGATACCGAGTTCGACGGCGCCGCCGGCGGCCTTGGGGGCGCCCGGCAATTCGATCCGCTGCGAGCCGAGCGTCGCCGTCTTGCCATCGATCGCCACCGGCATGACGTTCATGCCGGGCGAGCCGATGAAATAGCCAACAAAAGTATGGCGCGGACGCTCGAACAGCTCCGCCGGCGTGCCGATCTGCACGATGCCGCCATCATACATGACCACGACCTGGTCGGCGAAAGTCAGCGCCTCGGTCTGGTCGTGGGTGACATAGACCATGGTATAGCCGAAGCGCCGGTGAAGCTGCTTCAACTGCGAACGCAGCACCCATTTCATGTGCGGGTCGATGACGGTCAGCGGCTCGTCGAACAGGATGGCGTTGACATCGGAGCGCACCAGGCCGCGGCCGAGCGAGATCTTCTGCTTCTGGTCGGCGGTCAGGCCCCTCGCCTTCTTCCTGGCCCAGGACGCGAGATCGATCATCTCCAGCGTCTCGCGCACCTTGCGGTCGACATCCGCCTCCGGCACGCCGCGATTGCGCAGCGGGAAGGCCAGATTGTCGTAGACGGTCATGGTGTCGTAGATGACCGGGAACTGGAACACCTGCGCGATGTTGCGTTCCTGCGTCGACAGATTGGTCACGTCCCTCCCGTTGAACAGCAACTGGCCGTGCGAGGGATGCAGCAGTCCCGAAATGATGTTGAGCAGCGTGGTCTTGCCGCAGCCAGACGGCCCGAGCAACGCATAGGCGCCGCCATCCTCGAACGTGTGATGCACTTCGCGCAGTGCGAAATCGGCATCCTTCTGCGGATTCGGCAGGTAGGAATGCCTGACATGGTTGACGTCGATGCGCGCCATATCGCCCTCCTCAAGCCGCCAGCTTCGGCGCGGTCACGGCACGGCCGTGCTGGTCGAAAACCATGATGTGACGCGGATCGATGAACACCTCGACCACTTCGTCGGTTTCGAAATCCCTGATTCCATGGGTCAGCATGACCCAGCGCACATCGGCGAAATCGAGGTGGATGAAGCTCTCGGACCCGGTGATCTCGGTGATGGTCACCTTTGCCCGCACCGGCACGGCGCCGGTGTTGGGCCGCTCGAGCGACAGATGGTGCGGCTGAAAGCCGATCGTATAGTTGCCGTCGGCAATGCCGACGAGTTCGGACGGCACCGGCAGCTTCACCCCGCCTTCGAGCAGGAAGTCGGCGCCCTTCTTGGCCAGCACGATGGTGTTGAGCGGCGGATCGGCGAAGGTCCTGGCCGTCACCAGGTCGACCGGCTTGCGGAAGACATCAATGGTCGGCCCGAACTGGGTGATGCGGCCTTCCGACAGCGTTGCCGTGTTGCCGCCGAGCAGCAGCGCCTCATGCGGTTCGGTCGTGGCATAGACGAAGATGGTGCCGGCGGCGGCGAAAATCCTCGGCAATTCGGCGCGCAGTTCCTCGCGCAATTTATAGTCGAGATTGGCGAGCGGCTCGTCGAGCAGCACAAGGCTGGCATTCTTGACGATGGCGCGCGCCAGTGCGGTGCGCTGCTGCTGGCCGCCGGACAGGCTGAGCGGCGTGCGGTCGAGATAGGGGGTCAGCTTGAGCAGCGCCGCGGCTTCGCGCACCTGGCTGTCGATCTTGGCCTGCTCGACCCCGGCGACCCTGAGCGGCGAAGCGATGTTCTCATAGACGGTCATCGCCGGATAGTTGATGAACTGCTGGTAGACCATGGCGATCTTGCGCTTCTGCACCGGCATGCCGGTCACATCATGGCCGTCGAACCAGACCGAGCCGGAGGTCGGCACATCGAGGCCGGCCATCAGCCTCATCAGGCTGGTCTTGCCGGAAAGCGTCGGCCCGAGCAGAACGTTGAGCGAGCCATGCTGAAGTGTCAGTGACACATCGTGTATGTGTTCGACCGCACCGACCGTCTTGGTGACGTTCCTCAGTTCCAGCATGACGCCTCCTCCCAGGCTTGCAGCATCAGCTCAAGACCTCTTCATTCGGCGGCCGCGACGTGCCGCCGGCTTATGCCGTGCATGAATTCATCGAGTGCCGCGACCTGCTCGCGGCTGAGATGCAGGCCGCGTTTGGTGCGGCGCCACAGCACGTCTTCCGCCGTGAGAGCCCATTCGTTTTCAACGAGATAGCGCACTTCGGCCTCATACAGATCGCCGCCGAAATTACGGCCGAGCTCGGCATTCGACTTGGCAAGGCCAAGCAGAAGCTGAGCGCGCGTCCCGTAGAGCCGGGTCAGCCGGCGGGCGAGGCGCGCGTCGAGGAACGGATAGGCCGCCTTCAGCTTCGCCACCTGAGCATCGAACCCAGTCGCCGGGAAATCGCCGCCCGGCAGCGGCGCATCCGACGTCCACGGCTTGCCGCGCTTGCCGAGAAAACCTTCGATCTTCTCCAGCATCGATTCCGACAGCCGACGATAGGTGGTGATCTTGCCGCCGAAGGCATTGACGATCGGGGCAGCACCCTCACCGCCATCGGCCTTCAGCACATAGTCGCGTGTCGCTTCCTGCGCCTTGGAGGCGCCGTCATCATAGAGCGGACGCACCGCCGAATAGGTCCAGACGATGTCGGAACGCTTGACGGGTTGCGCGAAATACTCGCTGGCCGCGGCGCAGAGATAATCGATCTCGGTGTCGCTGATCTTCACCTCGTGCGGATCGCCGGGATAATCCTGGTCGGTGGTGCCGATCAGCGTGAACTCGTCCTCATATGGAATGGCGAAGATGATGCGGCCATCCTTGTTCTGGAAGAAATAGGCGCGCGGATCGTCGAATTTCTTGGCGATGACGATATGGCTGCCCTGCACCAGGCGGACATTGTGCACATCGTTCAGGCCGACGACGCCGGAGAGCACGTGGTCGACCCACGGCCCGGCGGCATTGACCAGCAGGCGCGCCTTGACCTCTTCGGTTTCGCCGCTCCGCAGGTTCTCGATCTTGATTGTCCAGAGGCCGTTTTCGCGGCGTGCGCCGACCACCTTCGTGCGCGTCCGGATCGTTGCGCCGCGGTCGGCGGCATCGCGTGCATTGAGCGCCACAAGGCGCGCATCGTTGACCCAGCCGTCGGAATATTCGAACGCCTTTTTGAACAACGGCTTCAAAGGCTTGCCCGCCGGGTCGCTTGCCATGTCGAGCGTCCTGGTCGCCGGCAGCAATTTGCGCCCGCCAATGTGGTCGTAAAGGAACAGGCCGAGCCTGATCAGCCAGGCCGGACGCAGGCCCTTGGCATAGGGCAGCACGAAGCGCATCGGCCAGATGATATGCGGCGCGTTCTTCCACAGAACCTCGCGCTCCATCAGCGCCTCGCGCACCAGGCGGAATTCGTAGAACTCAAGATAGCGCAGGCCGCCATGGATCAGCTTGGTCGATCCGGAGGAGGTTCCGCTGGCGAGATCGTTCATCTCGGCGAGAAAAACCGAAAACCCGCGCCCAACGGCATCGCGGGCGATGCCGCAACCGTTGATACCGCCACCTATGACGAAAATGTCCCGGACTGAAGACGTGTCCACTTAACTCCTCCACGATTTCGCATTGCACCATTTTTGGTCTTTTGCGAAACCGTGTCGGAATTATTTCGAACTCATAACGAATGTCAAACGAAATATCGCAGGCCCGTGAGACGATCGTGAAAAGGCCTCATCCCAGCGAGGTCTCGATCAGCTGAACCTCGGCCTCCTGGCAGATCTTGCGCACCGAGGGGATGTCGCAGCGGTCGGTGATAAAGGTGTTGACCTGCGACAGGTGACCGATGCGCACCGGCGCCGTGCGCTCGAACTTGGTCTGATCGGAGACCAGAATCACATGCCTGGCATTGGCGATGATCGCCTGCGCCACCTTGACCTCGCGAAAATCGAAGTCGAGCAAGGCGCCGTCATGGTCGATGGCCGAAGCGCCGATAACGGCGTAGTCGACCTTGAACTGCCTGATGAAATCGACCGCCGCCTCGCCGACGACGCCGCCGTCCGAACCTCGCACCACCCCGCCCGCGATCACCACCTCGATCGATGGATAGATGCGCATCCTATTGGCAACATTGATATTATTGGTGATGACCATCAGGCCGTTGTGGTCGAGCAGCGCCTTGCTGACCGCCTCCGTCGTGGTGCCGATGTTGATGAACAGCGAGGCGTTGTCCGGGATCAGCCTGGCCGCCGCGCGGCCAATCGCTTCCTTCTCGTCCGCGGCGATCTTGCGCCTGGCCTCATACTCCATGTTCTCGATACCGGACGGGAACAATGCTCCGCCATGGATGCGCGAAAGCAGCCGCTGGTCGCAGAGATCGTTGAGATCCTTGCGGATGGTCTGCGGCGTCACGTTGAAATGTGTGGCCAGATCGTCGACCAGCACGCGGCCATGGTCCTTGGCCATCTGGATGATCTCGGCATGGCGCGGCGACAGATACATTGCAAGCTCCCGTTTTTCGTTTTTCTTGTCTATAGCTGAAAACGAAAGCAATGAAAAGGTATAAGCCGGCTAAGGGAAATCACCTGATTGCAAAGGAAAACTCCTGCGCAATCCAATATTGGCCTTTCAGACCATGCTGCGCGCGATTTCGGTGATGACCGCAAAAGCCGTATCAACATCGCTTGCCGTCGCTTCGAACTGGCCGACCTGGAAGCGGATGGCCGCCTGCCCGTCGACCCTCGTCTGCGTCAGGTAAATGCGGCCATCGTCGTTGATCGCATTGACCAGCCGCAGATTGTGAGCGTCGGCATCAGCGCTTGAGGCCGACTTGTGCCGGAACGAAAACAGCGACAGCATCGGTTCGCTGACGATCTCGAAATCGGGCTCCTCGGCCAGTCGCGCGGCAAGGCCTTCGCTCCAGGCGACATGGTTGCGGATCATCGCTCGCAGGTTCTCCAGCCCGTGGGCGCGCAGCAGGAACCACAGTTTGAGCGCCCGGAAGCGGCGGCCGAGCGGCACCGACCATTCGGAATAATTGATGATGCCGTCATGACCGTGGGTTTTCAGATAGTCCGGCTTGATCGCCAGCGTCCTGACATGGCTTTCGGGGTCGCGCAGGAACTGGATCGAGCAATCGAACTGCGCGCCCAGCCATTTGTGCGGATTGAAGACGATCGAATCGGCGCCTTCGACGCCAGTCCAGAAATGCCGGTATTCCGGGCAGATCATCGCCGACCCGGCCCACGCCGCATCGACATGGAGGTAGAGCCTATGCCGCTTGGCGACCGCGGCGACCGCCGCGATGTCATCCGTGCCGCCCGTGCTGGTGCCACCGACGCAAGCGATGATGCCCGCCGGCAGCATGCCGGCTTGCCGGTCGGCCATGATGGCTGCTTCCAGGGCAGCGGTGTCCATGGCACGAAAGCGGCCGGAGACCGGAATGCGCACCAGATTGTCCTCGCCGATGCCCGAGACCCAGATCGCCCGGTCGATCGACGTGTGCACCTGATCCGAGGAATAGATGCGCAACCGCCCCTGCCCGGCCATGCCCTTTTTGTTGCCTTGCCAGTCCAGCGCACGCTCGCGCATGGTCAGCACGGCGTTGAGAGTCGCCGATGATGCCGAATCCTGGATCACGCCGGAAAACCCGTCAGGCAGGCCGAGCGCCTGCCGCATCCAGTCGACGGTGCGCGTCTCAAGTTCGGTCGCCGCCGGCGACGTTTGCCAAAGCATGCATTGCGCGGCCATTGCCGAGACCAGATACTCTGCCACCACGGAGACCGGCGCCGCATTGGCCGGGAAATAGGCGAAGAAGCGTGGGTGCTGCCAATGCGTCATCCCCGGCACGATCTTCTCTTCGAAGTCGGCAAAGATCCTGTCCATCGGTTCGGCGTCTTCGGGCGGCGAGGCCTCTATGCTCCTGAAAATGTCACCCGGTTCGACCAGCGGCCGCACCGGCCGCTCGCGCAAAGTGTCGCGATAGTCAGCGCCCCAGTCGGCGGCACGCTGCGACCATTGCCGGAACTCGTTGTTGTCCATCCTGTCCTCCCGACACGATCGCAATGCCGGCGCGCTTCGCCCGGCTCTCAAATTCCATAAATAATTAACATGTGAAATACATGCAAGCGCCAGCAGCTGCCGTCCGCGCCCTACCCCGGAAAATCTGGCAGGCTGGCAAAAGCCGCCTTCAGCGCATTCGACCAGCCATCGGAGATCGTGCGGTAATACTGGTCGTCCTGGCCGATGCGCTTCTTCAGGCCGACCTTGAAAGAATCTTTTTCCATGAACAGCAGATCGAGCGGTAGGCCGACCGACAGGTTCGACTTGAGCGTCGAATCGAACGACACCAGCAGTAGCTTCACCGTCTCGGCCAGGCTCATCGTGCGCTCATAGGCGCGGATGATGATCGGCTTGCCGTATTTGGTCTCGCCGATCTGGAAGAATGGCGTGTCGTCGGTCGATTCGATGAAATTGCCCTCGGGATAGATCATGAACAGCCGCGGCGGACTGCCCTTGATCTGCCCGCCGAGGATGAAGGAGGCGTTGAAATAGGAATCGGCCTTCTCGCCGGCGGGAGACGCCTGTGCGATCACCTCTTTCACCGTATCGCCGACCAGCCGCACCGTCTGGTACATGGATGGCGTTTCGAGCAGCTTCTCGTGGCGGTCGGTCACTGCCTTGGTGCGTTCGTCAAGCAGGCTGACCACGGCCTGCGTGGTCGCCAGATTGCCGGCCGACATCAAGACGATAACGCGCTCGCCGGGCTGCTCCCAGACATGCATCTTCTTGAAGGTCGAGATCGAATCCATGCCGGCATTGGTGCGCGTGTCCGACATGAACACGAGCCCGCGATCGATCTTCAAGCCGACGCAATAGGTCATGGAATCTCTTTTGGCACTAATCCTTGCGGATTACTGCTCTACCGTGACGGTGACCGCAAGCCGTTCTTCCGCCTGTCCCAGTCGAATTCCCGACACCGGCGAGGCGTCGCGGTAGTCGCGGCCGGTGGCCACCTTCACATAGCGTTCGTCGGGAGAAATACCGTTGGCGGGATCAAAGGCAACCCAGCCGAGGCCCGGAACATGCGCTTCAGCCCAGGCATGGCTTGCCGCCTGCTCGACGGCATCCATCATCAGATAGCCGCTGATGTAGCGCGACGGAAATCCCATGGCGCGCGCAGCGGCGGCAAAGATGTGGCTATGGTCCTGGCAAACCCCGGTTTTCAACGCCAGAGCCTCTTCGGCCGGGGTCGTCGCATTGGTGGTGCCCGGCGTATAGGCGACACGCTCGCCGATCATGGCCATCAGCCGGTGCAGCCTTTCGATATCGGTGCCCGTGCCCACCGCCTCGGCAAGATCACGGATGCCGCTGCCTATGGTGGTCAGCTGTGTCTCCTGCGCGAACAACCACAGCGGCGCGAAGCCCTGATGTGGCCCGCAAACGCCTGTTGTGTCGCGCGTCACCACTTCGCCCGATGCCTCGACCGTGATGAAGTCGTGGTCGCCCTCGACGCTCAGCAGTCTTGTGTCGTTGCCGTAATGGTCGGTAAACCGCACTTCCTCGCGCGCGCCTTCGACTTTCAGCGCCCAGGACAGCACCGTCTGTGTCTGCCCGCTCACCGGCAACAGCCGTAGCCGCTGCAGCAGATATTGCACCGGTGCGTCGTAACGGTATTCGGTCCGGTGCGTGATCTTGAGTCGCATGGAGCCCTCAATAGAACCTGTAGTCCTGCGCGATTTCATCGCCGAGCCTGGTGTTGTCGCGAATGAAGCCGGCGAGGAACTCGTGCAGACCCGCGTCGAATATATCCTTGATCGACCCGGCCCTCAGCATGGCTTGCGTCTTTTCCGCCGTCGCGTGGCAGGCATGACGTTCGCCGTAATCGTCGCCGAGGAATTTCAGGTGTTCGGACAGGAAGCGATAGCAGAAGGTCAGCGATCGCGGCATGCGGACGTTGAGGATCAGGTAGTCGGCGATGTTGGTCGGCTTGTAGTCCGCGTCATAGACCCAGCGGTAGGAGCGATGCGCCGACACCGAGCGCAGGATCGATTCCCACTGATAGTTGTCGAGTGTCGAGCCGACCCAGGAGATCGACGGCAACAGCACGTAATACTTCACGTCGAGGATACGCGCCGTGTTGTCGGCGCGCTCGACATAGGTGCCGAGCTGCGAGAAGTCGAAAATCTCGTTGCGCAGCATGGTGCCGTAGAACGAGCCGCGGATCAGCGCCGTTTCGCGCTTGATGGCATCGAGCACGCTTGGCAGGTCGCGCTCGTCGATCGGCCTCGCCAGCATCCGCTTCAGCGACATCCAGGCTTCGTTGATGCTTTCCCAGGTCTCGCGGGTCAGCGCGGTGCGCACCATGCGGGCATTGTTACGGGCCGTCTCGATCGACGACATCGTGCTCGACGGGTTCGAGGTGTCGCGCAGCAGGAAATCGGCGACATCAGCCGCCGTATAGTCCTGGTATTTCTGTTTGAAGGCGACATCGGAGCCGGCGCTGAGCAGCACCGAATTCCACTCTTCCGAGGCACTCTGGGTGCGGGTCAGCGCCATACGCAGCCCCGCATCGACCAACCGCGCCATGTTTTCAGCCCGCTCAATGTAGCGGTTCATCCAGTACAGTCCGTTGGCGGTCCGGCCTAAAAGCATCCAAAAACCTTCACATGAAAATCAATCATCCAGCACCCAGGTATCCTTGGTACCGCCGCCTTGCGAGGAATTGACCACCAGCGAACCTTCCTTCAGCGCAACGCGCGTCAGGCCACCGGGCACGATCTGGATGCGATCGGACACCAGCACGTAGGGTCGGAGGTCGACGTGGCGCGGCGCCAGTCCCTTGTCGGTCAGGATCGGACAGGTCGACAGCGCCAGTGTCGGCTGGGCGATATAGTTCGAAGGCTTCGCCGCCAGCTTCTTGGCGAAGGCCTCGCACTCCTTCTTGGTCGCCGCCGGGCCGACCAGCATGCCGTAGCCGCCGGAGCCGTGCACTTCCTTGATCACCAGTTCGTGGATGTGCTCGAGCACGTATTTCAGGCTGTCCGGCTCCGAACAGCGCCAGGTCGGGATGTTGCCGAGGATCGCCTTGCGGCCGGTATAGAATTCGACGATCTCGGGCATGTAAGAATAGATCGCCTTGTCGTCGGCGATGCCGGTGCCCGGCGCATTGGCGATGGTGATGTTGCCGGCGCGGTAGACATCCATGATGCCGGGTATGCCAAGGGCCGAATCCGGCCGGAAGGTCAGCGGGTCGAGGAAGGAATCATCGACGCGGCGGTAGAGCACGTCGATTTGCTTGTAGCCTTCGGTCGTGCGCATCGCGACATGGCCGTCGACGACGCGCAGATCCTGGCCCTCGACCAATTGCACGCCCATCTGGTCGGCAAGGAAGGCGTGCTCGAAATAGGCGGAATTGAAACTGCCTGGCGTCAGCACGGCGATGGTCGGCGCGCCCTTGGTGCTCTGCGGACGAACCGCTGCCAGCGACTGGCGCAGCAGCTGCGGGTAGTTCTCCACCGGCCGCACCTTGATCTTCTGGAACAGCTCAGGGAACAGCTGCATCATCGTCTCGCGGTTCTCCAGCATGTAGGAGACGCCCGACGGCGTGCGTGCATTGTCTTCCAATACGTAGAACTCGTCCTCGCTGATGCGCACGATATCGACGCCGATGATGTGGGTGTAGACGCCCGCCGGCGGCCGCACCCCGATCATCTCCGGCAAGAATGCCTCGTTCTTGGCGATCAGGTCCCTGGGAACCCGGCCCGCGCGCAGAATCTCCTGGCGGTGATAGATATCGTCGAGGAAGGCGTTCAGCGCCTGCACGCGCTGTTCGATGCCTTGCGTCAGGCGCCGCCACTCATTGCCTGAAATGATGCGAGGAACGATATCGAACGGGATCAGCCGTTCGGACGCCTCCTGCTCGCCATAGACGGCGAAGGTGATGCCGGTCTTGCGGAAGACGCGTTCGGCGTCCTGCATCTTCTCGGTAAGTCTGGCTGGATCCTGCTCCTTCAGCCAGCGGTCATAAGCCGAATACGGTCTTCTCAATCCGGAGACTTCCGGAAGCATTTCATCGAACGCTGCCAATCGCATACTCCCCTGTGACGCCATTTCACTGGCGTCGCCGGAGAAAATCAAGCGCAATCGGTGATTTGGGGGATCCGGACGATCAGTATGTTGCAGCTGCCTAAAATTGAGGCAGCTGAAATATGACCTTGATCAGGCTTTGCCTCGTGCCCGGGCAGATACCTTCCCGCCTAGAAGGCGCGGAAGGTGACGACCGTAAACGTGTCCTTGATGCCGGGGAGAATCTGCACCTTCTCGTTGACGAAATGGCCGACGTCTTCCTCGTCATCGACATAGAATTTGGCGAGCAGGTCGTAATTGCCGGCGGTGGAGTAGATCTCCGAGGCGATCTCGGCATCGGCAAGCGCGCTGGCAACCTCATAGGACTTGCCCAACTCGCATTTGATCTGCACGAAAAACGCCTTCATGGCTTCGTCCCGCTAAACGTCCAAGTCCAAGCGGTCCTTCTGGCAGACTGGAGGCGGCCTTTCAAGCACTGGAATGCGCACTTAGCCGGCGCAGCCCCCGGCCATGGCCTCGCGCAGCTCCGCAAACGGCATGACATTCCGGTGGCGAATATTCACAATCGGTGAAACCGGGATGCACCGCCAAGCGTATGTTATCGTGCATCTTCGGACATCATTTTTTGAGGGACTATTCCGAGGGACAACGGAGACAGGCCATGCGCCGCGCTTTTTTCGCATTCGCAGTCATTCCATTCCTCTTCATATCCTCGGCCTTTGCCGGCGATGCCGATGTCAAAGCCGGCCAGGCTGTCATCGATGGTCAGTTGAAGGCGCTGCTGGCCGATGACGGCGCCAAGGCCTACAGCTTCGCTGCCCCGAACGTGAAGCAGGTGTTCCCGACCGTCGACGCCTTCATGAACATGGTGACCAATGGCTACCCGCCGGTGCGAAAGCCACAATCCTACGCCTTCGGCAAGGTCGAGCAGACAGGCCCGGGTTCGCTTATCCAGCAAGTGCTGATCGTCGGCCCCGACGGCAAGGATTATGAGGCGGTCTACACGCTGCAGCAGCAACCCGACGGCACCTTCCAGATCACCGGCTGCAGCCTGCGGGCGTCGAACTCGCTCAGCACCTGAGGTTTTACAGGACGGGAATGTCGCCCCTCGCCCAGCCTTCTGATATCTCAGCCGCACGCGCGTCAAAGCTACCGATTTCGATCGCCGCGCGGATGTCCTGCATCAGCTTTTGATAATACGAAAGATTGTTCCAGGTTAGCAGCATGGCGCCGAGCGCCTCCTGCGAGCGCACCAGATGATGTAGATAGGCGCGCGAATAATCCCGCGCTGCCGGGCAGTCGCTTTCCTCGTCGAGCGGGCGCGGATCGTCGGCGTGGCGGGCGTTGCGCAGATTGACCTTGCCGCGCCTGGTGTAGGCAAGGCCATGCCGGCCGGCCCGTGTCGGCATCACGCAGTCGAACATGTCGATGCCGCGCGCCACCGATTTCAGGATATCGTCGGGCGTGCCTACGCCCATGAGGTAGCGCGGCTTGTCGGCGGGCAGTTCCGGACAGGTGATGTCGAGCATTTCGAGCATCACCGCCTGCGGCTCGCCGACGGCCAGGCCGCCAACCGCATAGCCCTTCAGGTTCATCGCGCTCAACGCCTGCGCCGAACGCACCCGAAGCGCTGCATTGTCGCCGCCCTGCACGATGCCGAACATCGCCTTGCCCGGCTGATCGCCGAACGCCGTCTTGCAGCGCTCGGCCCAGCGCAGCGATAGTTCCATCGCACGCTCGATCTCCTTCAGCTCGGCCGGCAGCGCCGTGCATTCGTCGAGCTGCATCTGGATGTCGGAATCGAGCAGGCCCTGGATCTCGATCGAGCGCTCCGGCGACATTTCGTAAGGCGCACCATCGATATGCGAGCGGAAGGTGACGCCCTTCTCGGTCAGTTTCCTGAGCTTCGACAGCGACATCACTTGGAAACCTCCGCTGTCGGTCAAGATCGGATGCGGCCAGCGCGCGAATTCATGCAATCCGCCAAGCCGCGCGACACGCTCGGCACCGGGCCGCAGCATCAGGTGATAGGTGTTGCCCAGGATAATGTCGGCGCCGACGCCGCGCACCTGGTCCATATACATGGTCTTGACGGTGCCGCCGGTGCCGACCGGCATGAAGGCAGGCGTGCGGATTTCGCCGCGCGGCATGTCGATCACACCGCGCCGCGCCTTGCCGTCGGTGGCGAGGACCTTGAAGGAGAACGGCTTAGCCATTGAATTCCTTGTCATGGATCGGTGCGTCCGGCGCCTGTCTGTCGAGCGACTGCCGGTATTGGATGCAGCCGCGCATGAATTTGGCCCAGGGCGGCACGGCGATCGATGGCTCGGTCTTCTCCGGCAGCAGCTCCCACAGATCGGGGTGGTGCCAGCACAGATTATGGCCCGACGTATCGCGATGCGCGCGAATGCCGGCGCGCAGTTTCTTCACCTCGGCGATCAGTGCATCGCGATCAAGGGTTTGCAGGTCATCGTCCATCGCTGATCTCCGCTCGATACAGCAGGCTTGCGTCTCCATAGGAATAGAACCGGTAGCGGTTCGCAATGGCATGCGCATAGGCCGCACGCATCATGCCGAGGCCGCTGAAGGCCGAAACCAGCATGAACAGCGTCGAACGCGGCAGATGGAAATTGGTCATCAGCATGTCGGCCGTGCGAAAGCGGTAGCCGGGCGTGATGAAGATATCGGTCGGCCCAGACCACGCAGGCACCGTGCCGTCTTCACGCGCGGCACTCTCCAGCAGCCGCAGCGAGGTCGTGCCGACGGCGATGATGCGCCCGCCCCTCGCTTTGGCCGCGTTCAGCGCGTCGGCTGTTTCCCGGCCGACCGAACCGGTCTCGGCATGCATCTTGTGGTCGGCTGTGTCGTCCGCCTTGACCGGCAGGAACGTGCCTGCGCCGACATGCAAGGTGACGAAGTGGCGTTCGACACCCTTGGCGTCGAGCGCTGCAAACAGCTCCGGCGTGAAATGCAGGCCGGCAGTGGGCGCAGCAACGGCGCCTTCCTCCCTTGCATAAATGGTCTGGTAGTCGGCCCGGTCGCGCTCGTCGTCATCGCGCTTCGAAGCGATGTAGGGCGGCAGCGGAATGTGACCGACCGCGTGCAGCGCCTCATCGAGGAACGGCCCCGACAGGTCGAAGCCAAGCAGCGCCTCGCCGCCCTCGCCCTTCTCGATCACCGTGGCATCGAGCTGGCCCAGGAAGCAGGAATTGCCGTCATGGCCGAAATGGATGCGATCGCCGGCGGCGATGCGTTTGCCTGGCCGCATGAAGGCGAGCCACCGGTCCGGCGCCACGCGCATGTGCAGTGTCGCCTCGACTTGCGCCTGCGCTTCGCCCCGCCGCCTTATGCCCTTGAGCTGCGCCGGTATGACCTTGGTGTCGTTGAACACCAGCACATCGCCGGCTCTGAGCAAGGATGGCAGGTCGCCAACCCTGCGGTCGTCGAGTGCCTCGCCAGGCTTGACCACGAGCATTTTGGCGCTGTCGCGCGGCTCCGCCGGGCGAAGCGCGATGCGCTCCTCCGGCAGGTCGAAGTCAAAGAGATCGACGCGCATCAGTAGAGCCGGATAAGCAGCGCTCCGGCCAAGAGCAGCACCGCGCCGGCGACCCGGCCGAGCGAGATTTCACGCACCGCGACGCCAAGGAAGCCGACGCGGTCGACGAGCATGCCGGCCAGCAGCTGGCCGGCCACCAGGAACGCCATCAGCGCCGCGGCGCCGATGCGGGGCGTCAGGATTGTCGAGAGCGTGACGTAGAAGCCGCCAAGCATGCCGCCGGCGACGAACAGCCAGGGCGCCGGCGCCTTCCAGTCAAGCGAAAGGTCCTGCAGCCTGACCACCGCGAAGGCGATGATACCGAGCACGACAGCGCCCGACAGGAACGAAAACGCAGCCGCCGCGACCGGGAGACCCAGGCCGCGCGCGAGTTGCGAATTGATCGGGGCCTGAATGGCAATGAAGGCGCCGGACAGGATGCCGAGAAGCGACCAGACGACGCCCATCATTGTCGTTTTGCCTTACTTGACGTCGGCCGCGACCTTCAGCGACACGATCTTGTCGGGATCGACCACCGGCTCGCCGCGCTTGATCTTGTCGACATTGTCCATGCCTTCGATGACCTGGCCCCAGACCGTGTACTGGCGGTTGAGGAAGGCGGCATCGTCGAAGCAGATGAAGAACTGCGAATTGGCCGAGTTCGGGTTCTGCGCACGCGCCATCGAGCAGGTGCCGCGGCCATGGTTGGCGTTGGAGAACTCAGCCTTCAGATCCGGCTTGTCGGAACCGCCCATGCCGGCGCGGGAAGGCGCAAAGGTCGGCTTGTTCGAATTGCCGAACTTCACATCGCCGGTCTGCGCCATGAAGCCGTCGATGACACGGTGGAAGACCACGCCGTCATAGGCGCCTTCCCTGGCCAGTTCCTTGATGCGGGCGACATGGCCGGGCGCCAGGTCGGGGAAAAGTTCGATGACGACCTTGCCCTTGGTCGTTTCCAGGATGAGCGCGTTTTCGCGGTCCTTGATCTCAGCCATGTCAGATATCCTTTTGTTCAAAAACAGAAATTATTTGTCGGCGGCTATGCGCACCTTGATCATCCGGTCAGGGTCGGAGACCGTGCCGTTGTCCGCCTCGTCACCCTTCTTGATGTGGTCCACCAGCTCCATGCCGCTGACGACATTGCCGACGATGGTGTACTGGCCGTCGAGCGGCGGTGCCGGTGCGAACATGATGAAGAACTGCGAATTGGCGGAGTTCGGATCTTGCGAGCGGGCCATGCCGACCACGCCGCGCTTATAATGCTCGGTCTGCGAGAATTCGGCAGGCAGGTCAGGCAGGTCCGAACCGCCGGTGCCGACGGCCTGGGCGTTAAAACCCTTGTTCATGTTGCCGAACTTGACGTCGCCGGTCTGCGCCATGAAGCCGTCGATGACGCGGTGGAAAGCGACATTGTCATAGGCATGGTCACGCACGAGCTTCTTGATCTGCGCGACATGCTTGGGCGCCAGATCAGGCCGCAGCGCGATGGTGACGTCACCATCCTTCAGCGTGATGATCATGGTGTTTTCCGGGTCGGCGGCATAGGCCGAGACAGACGCGGTCACGAGACCGGCAAGCACGACAAAGAACGAGGCGAGCCTTTTGAGCTGCATGAGGATTTTCTCCGAGCTTATTTCGCGAATTTGGCGGTGAGCGCGCCGGCAACAGCGGCCGGCACGAAGGGGCGGATGTCGCCTCCCATCGAAGCTATCTGGCGCACAAGTGTGGCGGTAATGGTGCGCACGGAAGGGCTGGCGGGCAGAAAAACCGTCTGCAGCTCGGGCGCCATAGTTTCGTTCATGCCGGCCATCTGCATCTCGTAGTCGAGATCGGTGCCGTCGCGCAGGCCGCGGATCATGATCGAAGCGCCCTGTTTCCTGGCGGCATCGATGACCAATCCGTCGAACGCAACGACCTTGATGCGGGCCCCGTCGCGGCCGAACTCGGCCTTGGTCGCGGCCTCGATCAGCGCTACCCGCTCCTCGAAGGAAAACAGCGGCTTCTTGCCCGGATGAATGCCGATCGCGGCATAGACGATGTCGGCAACGGCCAGCGACGCCTTCAGCACATCGAGATGGCCGTTGGTCAGCGGGTCGAAGGAGCCGGCATAAAGGGCGGTGCGTTCAGTCATGGCAGGTGCTTCTAGCGAGCCTCTGTCGCAAAGGCAAATCCGATCGGCGCGAAGGCCGTGAACCTTTTCCGGCACATGAACGACAGATGAACACGCTGATCACGAAGCCTTCACGCAGCGTTCACTAGGTTGCACCTTAATAAGGTGAAACCAAAATCCTATCTATCCGTTGTAAGGCGCAGGAGAACACGCAAATGCTGATCTACATGCTCGCCACCGCAATGACAGTCGCCATGCTGATCGCCACCGTATTTGGGCTGCATCAGGAGGCACAACGCATCCGCGTCAAGGCAACCACCAAGCGCTTCGAAGGCTTCGGCCCTCGCAAGCCATATCGTCACTACTAAATCAGTCCAGACTTGCTGCCGCGCCGGCCAAGGGGCCGGCGTTGCTATATCAAAGCTTGGTCCAGGGCTTACTCAGCGCCGTCCGGACCAGCATCGCTCTCTGGAGCAGGCTCAGCGCCCCCTTCGACGATCTCTTCGCTTTCCTCGTCAGCTTGCGGCTCCGAGATGCGCTCGACCGAAACCACCTTCTCACCTTCAGCCGTATTGAAGATGGTCACGCCCTTGGTGGCGCGGCTGGCGAAACGGATACCGTTGACCGGCACCCGGATGACCGTGCCGCCATCCGAAACCAGCATGATCTGATCGTCATTGCCGACGGGGAAAGTCGCCACCAGCCGGCCGATCTCCGCCACTTTCGACACATCGGTAGCGCGAATACCCTTGCCGCCGCGGCCGGTCAGACGGAAGTCATAGGACGACGAGCGCTTGCCGTAGCCATATTCGGTCACCGTCAGCACGAATTGCTCATGCGCCTTGAGGGTTTCGTACTGATCGTCGGAAAGCTCGGCCTCCTCGCCGATCTCCTCGTTGGTCAGCGAAATCTCTTCTTCCTCACCTGCCGTCCCGGCGGCAAGCCGCCGCTCCGCCGCCGCGCGCTTGAGGTAAGCGGCGCGCTGCGCCGGTGAAGCGTCGACATGCTCGATCACCGACATGGAGATGATGCGGTCGGTCTCGGCCATGGTGATGCCGCGCACGCCGACAGAGTTGCGGCTCTGGAAGACGCGCACGTCGCCGACCGAGAAGCGGATGCACTGGCCGGAGCTCGCGGTCAAAAGCACGTCGTCATTGTCGGTGCAGGTCTCGACGCCGAGGATCTCGTCGCCTTCCTCCTCCAGCTTCATGGCGATCTTGCCATTGCGGTTGACCTGGACGAAGTCGGACAGCTTGTTGCGGCGCACTGTGCCGCGCGTGGTGGCGAACATCACGTCGAGCTCGCCCCAGCTGGTCTCGTCCTCGGGCAGCGGCATGATGGTGGTGATGCGCTCGCCCTGCTCCAGCGGCAGCATGTTGATCAGCGCCTTGCCGCGTGACTGCGGATTGCCGATCGGCAGCCGCCAGACCTTTTCCTTGTAGACGATGCCGCGCGAGGAGAAGAACAGTACCGGCGTGTGCGTGTTGGCCACGAACAGCCGGGTAACAAAATCCTCTTCCTTGGTCGACATGCCGGAGCGGCCCTTGCCGCCGCGACGCTGCGCCCGGTAGAGCGACAGCGGCACGCGCTTGATGTAGCCGGAATGGCTCACCGTCACGACCATGTCCTCGCGCTGGATCAGGTCCTCGTCTTCCATATCCGCACCGCCGTCGGTGAGCTCGGTGCGGCGTGGCGTGCCGAACTCGTCGCGCACGGCGGCAAGCTCGTCCTTGACGATCTGCTGGACGCGCGCTCGTGACGACAGGATGTCGAGGTAGTCCTTGATCTCGTCGCCGATCGTGTTCAGCTCGTCGGCGATCTCGTCGCGGCCGAGCGCAGTCAGGCGCTGCAGACGCAGTTCGAGGATGGCGCGCGCCTGTTCCTCGGACAGATTGTAGGTGCCGTCCTCATTGATGCGATGGCGCGGATCGTCGATCAGAAGGATCAGCGATTCGACATCGCCGGCCGGCCAACGCCGCTCCATCAACTGCTCGCGCGCCGTCTGCGGGTCCGGCGCCGTGCGGATCAGCTTGATGACCTCGTCGATATTGGCGACGGCGATGGCCAGACCCACCAGCACATGGGCGCGGTCGCGCGCCTTGCGCAGCAGGAATTTCGTCCGCCTTGTGATGACCTCTTCGCGGAAGGTGACGAACGCCTTCAGCATGTCCGTCAGGGTCAGCAGTTCCGGCTTGCCGCCATTCAGCGCCACCATATTGGCGCCGAAAGAGGTCTGCAGCGGCGTGAAGCGGTAGAGCTGGTTGAGGATGACGTCGGCGACGGCATCGCGCTTCAGCTCGATGACGACGCGATAGCCCTGGCGGTCGCTTTCGTCACGGATGTCGGAAATGCCTTCTATGCGCTTGTCGCGCACCAATTCGGCCATCTTCTCGATCATCGAGGCCTTGTTCACCTGATAGGGAACCTCGGTGATGATGATCGATTCACGGTCGTTGCCGCGCTGCTCGATGTTGACCTTGCCGCGCATGACGATGGAGCCACGGCCGGTCGAATAGGCGCTATAGATGCCGGAACGGCCAAGCACGATGCCGCCGGTCGGGAAATCAGGGCCTGGAATGATCTCCATCAATGCCGGCAGGTCGATCGCCGGATTGTCGATGACGGCGATGGCGCCGTTGCAGACTTCGCCGAGATTGTGCGGCGGGATGTTGGTGGCCATGCCGACGGCGATGCCGCCGGAGCCATTGACCAGCAGATTGGGAAAGCGCGCCGGCAGAACCTTCGGTTCGGTGTCCGAGGCATCATAAGTGTCCTGGAAATCGACGGTGTCCTTGTCGATATCCTCCAGAAGCTCATGCGCGACCTTGGTCAGCCGCGATTCGGTATAGCGCATCGCCGCCGGCGGATCGCCGTCGATCGAGCCGAAATTGCCCTGCCCGTCGATCAGCGGCACGCGCAGCGACCAGTCCTGCGCCATGCGCACCAAGGCGTCATAGATCGAGGCGTCGCCATGCGGATGGTATTTACCCATCACGTCGGCGACCGGGCGGGCCGACTTCACATATTTGCGGTTCCAGTGGTAGCCGCTCTCATGCGCCGCATAGAGAATGCGCCGATGCACCGGCTTCAGGCCGTCGCGCACATCGGGCAGCGCACGGCTGACGATCACGCTCATGGCGTAAGAAAGATAGGAGCTCTGCATCTCCTCGATGATGGAGATGGGCTCGATGCCGGTGGGGCCGCCGTCGGCGCCGCGCGGTGTCTTTTGGTCGGTCAAATTGGATCACAATCTAATCAGGAATCACTGACCGCTTATATAGGAAGCGAGGCCGAAACTCCAATATTCGCGGCACTTTTCCAGTGTCATTTTCGGTGGTAATTTCAAAAGGATACCGCAGATTGCGACGATATGGCCATCACGCTTTTCGCCGCCACCAAGGCAAAAGCCGGCAATGGACCAAATTCCCCAGGCAAAAGCCGCGAGCACCGTGAATTGGCGGTCGTGGCTGCCTTTGCGGGCGCTGAGCGGTTGGCAGGCCCGGGATCTCAATGGCGATCTGATCGCCGGCCTGACATTGGCCGCGATCGCCATTCCCGAGCAGATGGCAACCGCCCGGCTCGGCGGCTTTGCTCCCGAGATCGGCTTCTTCGCTTTTGTCGCCGGTTCGGTGGCCTTTGCCCTGTTCGGCGCCAATCGTCATCTCTCGGTGGGCGCGGATTCGACCATCACGCCGCTGTTCGCCGGCGGCCTGGCGCTGCTCGCCACATCAGGCTCGCCGCATTATCTGGCGCTGGCGCCCATGCTGGCCTTGATGGTCGGGTTGATCGTGAGCTTGAGCGGCGTCTTTCGCCTTGGCTGGATCGCCGATCTCCTGTCGGTGCCGGTCACGACAGGGTTTCTGGCCGGCATCGCCGTCCACATTATCGTCTCGCAGATGCCAGGGCTGCTCGGCCTGCATGCCGAGAGCGGCGAAACCTTGCGCCGTATCAGCGAGATTGCCGGCAGTCTCCATCTCACCAATCCCTGGAGCCTCGGGCTCGGCCTTGGCGTGTTCGCGATCGTGCTTGGCGCCGAGCGCATCAGCGCTCGCATCCCCGGCGCCTTGATCGGCATGGTGCTTGCCACGCTTGCGGTCATCGTTTTCGGCCTCAGGAATCGCGGCGTCGAGGTGCTCGGCGCCCTGCCAAACGGCCTGCCGCGCGCCAACCTGCCGGAAGCCGGCCTCGACGATGTGCAGGCTCTGGTGCCACTGGCGCTGCTGATCGCCATCGTCGTCATGGTGCAGACGGCCGCCACTTCGCGGTCCTTCGCCTCGCAACCGGACGACGCACCCGACATCAACCGCGATTTCGTCGGCGTCGGCGCCGGCAGCATTTTGTCCGGCCTGTTCGGCGCCTTTGCCGTCAATTCCAGCCCGCCGCGGACCGCAATCGTCTCCCAGTCGGGCGGCCGCTCGCAACTGTCCGCCCTCATTGCCGCGGCCATCGTGCTGGCGCTCGACGCCTTTGGCGGCGGCCTGCTCGCCAATGTTCCGCAGGCCGCGCTCGCCGGTGTCCTGATGTTCGTTGCCCAGCACATACTGCGCTGGAAGGTGTTCGCCGGCGTCTATCGGCAGGCTCCAATCGAATTCATATTGATCCTGGTCACCATGGCCGCCATCGTCGTGCTGCCGATCGCAAGCGGCGTGGCGGTCGGCATCGGCCTGTCGCTGCTGCACGGGATATGGAGCGCGACCCAGACACAGCCGATCGAACTCGAACAGGTGCCGGGCACTTCAGTCTGGTGGCCACCGGCCAAGCCCAGCGCTGGTGAACAACTCCCGGGCGTACTGGTCGCGGCCTTCCAGGCGCCGCTGTCATTCGTCAATGCCGACCGCTTCAAGCGCGGCGTTTGCGACCTTGTCGATACCAGGCGCGAAACCGTGAAACTGGTCGTACTGGAGGCCAGCAACATCGTCGAAATCGACTACACCGCCGCGCAAGCCCTGATCGACACCATCCTGCATTGCCGCAAGGCGGGCGCGGTCTTTGCCATAGCGCGGCTGGAATCGGTGCGCGCCCAGGCTGCGCTGGCCCGGTTCGGCATTGCCGAAATGGTCGGCACGCAGCGCATATTCCACAGCGTCGATGCGGCGATCAAATCACTTGGTCCGGGGAAACAGCAGCAGCAAGAACAGGATGGAGTGCCATGATTGACCCGCGAGAGCCCATTGTCACCCCGGTTCCCGTCGAGGAATTGAGGCCGACGCAGATAACGGTCGGCATGCGGGAAGTTGCGTTGAAGCGCCAGATGATCCGGGAACAGGACGCAAAGAAGAAAACCGGCGCCTTTCTCGGCAAACACATGGTGCCGGTCGTATTGGGTCCCAAGAATCGCAACTACGTCACCGATCACCATCACCTTGCTCGCGCTTTGCTCGATGAGGGCGTCAAGGACGTGCTGGTGACCGTGATCAGCGACCTGTCCGCGCTCGACAAGGACGCGTTTCTTGTCGTGCTCGACAGCAGAGGCTGGATGCATCCGTTCGATGAGAACGGCCGGCGCCGCGATTACTCGGCAATTCCAAAGACGATCGGTGCACTGATCGATGATCCCTACAGGAGCATGGCCGGCGAGTTGCGTCGGCAAGGCGGCTTCGCCAAGGACACGACGCCGTTCAGCGAATTCATCTGGGCGGATTTCCTGCGTCGGCGCATCGACCGCAACGCGGTTGCGAAGAACTTCGACAAGGCGATGAAGGAGGCGTTGACGCTCGCCAAGGGCAAGGACGCTGACTATCTGCCCGGCTGGTGCGGCCCGACCTCCGATTGACCACGTCTCGGCCGAGGCGCGTGCATAGCGGTGCCGCCTGACCGGCGATAATCGCCTGGCGTCTCGCCCATGACGCGCCGGAACCGGCGGTTGAACGTCGACAGATCGTTGAAGCCGGCGTCGAAGGCGATCGCCGAGATCGCATCGTCCGACAGGCGCAGCCGCACCGCCGCCCGGTGCAGCCGGGTCTTGAGCAGGAACTGGTAGGGCGTCATCCCGGCGACCTGCCGGAAAATGCGCAGGAAATGATAGGGGCTGGTTGCCGTCTCATCCGCCAGCGCCGATAGCGAAACCGGCCCGTCGGCATCCAGTTCGATGCGTCTCACCGCTTCCGCCACGCGTTTCTGATCGCGGCGGCTCGGCGTGCGCAGGACAGGCGTGGCGCCGCAAGCAGTGGTCACAGCCGCGCCCGCAATGCGCAGGGAAAGCTCCTCGAAGGCGCCCCTGTCGGCCGTTTCGCGGGCAGCTTCCGCCTCCGCAAGCACCGGCGCCAGGGCCGGCAAGGGCGGCAAGCGCGGCGCCTCGAAGCTGAGTGTTCGGGCGCCCGGCACGCCGGCGACGATCCGTTCCATGTAAGCCGGCTTGAAATGGAACGAGAGGCAGCGGTCGCCGCTGCCATGCTCGTGTCCGCATTCATAGCACGTGCCGGAATTGCCGAGCAGGAGTGCGCCCGGCGCCAGCATCGCGGTGCCTTGCTGCGCGCGGTAGCGGAACGTGCCGCTGGTGACCGCTGCAACACAGAAATCCTGATGGGCTTCCTCGAACGGCCGGTCGCCCACGCCGGCGGTGCAGATCACATCGGTGACGTGCCAGCCGGGACCGAATGCCAGAGTGCGGGTCGTCGCTGTCATGCCTGAAATATAGCAATTTTTCCCAAGCCCAGAACCCCGCCGGCGCCTACTCCTCTCGGTCTCCTGACAGAAAGAGACCGCAGCCATGTTCGACCCTTTTGCCGAAGCCCTACACAGTCCCGGTCCGATCGACGGGCTTGCCGAGAGACTGAACCTTTACGGCCGCTTAGTCGGCGCCTGGACGTTCGACGCCTCACGCCACCTCGAGGACGGCACCGTGCTCACCGGGCGTGGCGAGGTGCATTTCGGCTGGGTGCTGGAAGGCCGCGCCGTCCAGGACGTCTGGATCCTGCCCGCGCGGGACGCCGGCCCCTCGCCGTCCCTTGGCAAATGGACGTTCTACGGCACGACGCTGCGGGTCTATGATCCCGGCGCGGATGCCTGGCACATCTTCTGGAGCGATCCGCGCAACCAGTATTTTAGCCGCCAGCTCGGCCGCGCCGAGGCCGACAGGATCGTGCAGGTCGGCGCCGACGGTACTGGCGCATCGGTGCGCTGGAGTTTCTCGCGGATCACCGAAAATTCCTTCCGCTGGCTCGGCGAGCGCTCGCACGACGGCGCGGACTGGCACCTCGAAGTCGAGTTCCTGGCGCGCCGTCAATCTGCAAGATGACGTCACAACCCTTTGTAACAATGGAGAAAACCATGTTCGATCATATCTCGATCGGCGTCCACGACGCCAACGCCTCGAAGCGCTTCTATGACGCAGCGCTGAAGCCAATCGGCTATATCTGTCTCAGCCAGTCTCCGGGCTCACTGGGTTACGGCGCCCAGAGTCCCGTGCTGTGGGTCAATGAGGCTCCGAGGCCGGTACCGGCGGACGAAAAATCCGGCCTGCATTTCTGCTTCGCCGCCCCGACTCGGGACAGCGTCGATGCTTTTCATGCCGGCGCGCTCCGCAAAGGCGGCAGCGATAATGGCCCGCCCGGCCTGCGCGCCGCCTATGGCGACAGCTACTATGCCGCCTTCGTCATCGACCCGGACGGCTACCGGCTCGAAGCTTATTGCGGCGCTGCCGGCTGACCCGTCGAGAGCCGTAGTTTCGCGGTTTCCGACTGTTCCCACCGACCGGGCTTTGCTCTACCACTATCGGAGCGCGGGCCTGGCCCGGCGGGAGGGTCAGCGATGCCGAGTTTCGACAGCCTGTTCAATGCCTTCGTCACCATTCTCGTGACCATCGACCCACCTGGGCTGGCGCCATTGTTCCTCGCCGTAACACGCGGCATGAACCGCGAGGAGCGCCAGCAGGTTTCCGTGCGCGCCTCGGTCATCGGCTTCCTGGTGATGGCGTTGTTCGCGGTGGCCGGCGCCTCGATCCTGTCGGTGTTCGGCATCACCCTGCCGGCCTTCCGCGTCGCCGGCGGCTTTCTGCTGTTCTTCATCGCCTTCGAAATGGTGTTCGAGCGCCGCCAGGACCGCAAGGAGAAGATCGGCGACGTCGCCATCACCAAGGACATGATTCACAACATCGCCGCCTTCCCGCTGGCGATCCCGTTGATCGCCGGTCCCGGCGCGATTTCAGCGACAGTGCTGCTTTCCGGCTCGTTTCAGGGTTTTGCCGCGCAGGCCGCACTGGTCGGCATCATCTTCGTCTGCCTCGCCATCACCTATCTGGTCTTCGTGCTGTCGGAACGCATCGACCGCATCCTCGGCCAGACCGGCCGCTCGATACTGACCCGCCTGCTCGGCGTCATCCTGGCGGCTCTGGCGGTACAGTTCGTCGCCGACGGCATCAAGGCGCTGATGGCCGGGTGAACGGCAGTCCCTACTGCCCCCTACTGCCCTACTGCGCCGCCGTATCGATCACTTCAAAATCATGCGTGATCGTGGCCGTCTTGGCCATCATGGCGGAGGCCGAGCAATATTTTTCGATCGACAGGTCGATCGCCCGCTTGACCTTGTCGGGCGACAGCGCCCTACCTTTGACGATGAAATGCATATGGATGCGCGTGAACACCTTTGGCTCAGTCTCGGCCCGGTCGGCATCAAGCTCAACCACGCAGTCCTCGACCGCCTCGCGGCCTTTCTCCAGGATATGCACGACATCATAGGCCGAACAGCCGCCAGTGCCGATCAGCACCAGTTCCATCGGGCTCGGCCCAGGCGTCTTGCCTTCAGGTCCGGACGCCGTTCCCAACACCAGTTTATGGCCGCTGCCGGACTCGCCGACGAACGTCCGCTCCTCGACCCATTTTACGCGTGCCTTCACTGCTTTGTCCTTTCAGTCCCAGATCGCGCCTGCTGTCAGGCCATATCAACAACGCAAAACCCCGAAAGTCCATGCAGGACCCTCGGGGTGTATCGATCACGTAACGTCAGTCATCTGGCGACGTCAGCCGTTTGGTTGCTCTCGATCAGAACGGGATTTCGTCGTCCAGCTCGCGCGACGAACCGCCGCCACCGCCGCCCCTGGGAGCGCCGCCGCCACGATTGAAGCTCTCGTTCGGGCTGGACTGGCCGAAATCGGAACCGCGGCTGCTGCCGCCGGAATAACCGCCGACCTGGCCGCCCTCGCCCTGACCGCGTGCGTCGAGCATCTGCAACTCGCCGCGGAATTTCTGCAGCACGACTTCCGTCGTGTACTTGTCGGCGCCGGTCTGGTCCTGCCATTTGCGCGTCTGCAGCTGGCCCTCGACATACACCTTCATGCCCTTCTTCAGGTACTGCTCGGCCACCTTGGCGATGCCTTCATTGAAGATGACGACATTGTGCCATTCGGTCTTCTCCTTGCGCTCGCCGGAATTCTTGTCGCGCCAGCTTTCCGACGTGGCGATACGGATGTTGACGACCGGCTCGCCCGAGTTCAAGCGGCGGATTTCCGGATCCGCGCCGAGATTGCCGACCAGAATGACCTTGTTGACGCTACCCGCCATGATTTTTCTCCGCGCTCATCCGAAAACAAATTTTTGTCGCAGCACCTTACAGGCTGCGCACGTCTGCCGCCTGCTAAGGCTGGCTTTTCCCACAAGGTTTTTGTTCCCTTTTCGTTCCTATATGCACTGCCGCTGATTGTCAAGGAATGGCAGCAATGCCCGAGCCCATCATATGGGTCTCAAAACAGCGCTTGCCAAATCAATAAGTATCGACTTATGCTTTTGTCATGATCGAAGCAGAGATTTTCCGCGCCCTGGCCGACCCGACGCGCCGCGCCGTCTTCGAGCGTCTCGCCGCAGCTGAGATGAGCGTGTCGGAATTGCGCAGCGGCCTGACGGTATCGCAGCCTGCCGTGTCGCAGCATCTGGCGGTGCTGCGTGGCGCCGGCCTGGTGGTTGAGCGGCGTGCCGGTCGCAACGCCTATTACCGTGCCGATCCGCAAGGGCTTGCCCCCCTGCTGTCCTGGATCGAGCGCTACCGGACCTTCTGGCCCGAGCGCATCGAAAGGCTGAAGACGGTTTTGAAGGACATGGACCAGTGAAGAACGTGGGACCAGTGAAGGATTTGGGATCAATGAACGCCAATACCCAAAGCGAAGCCGCCTCGGATGCACTGGAGTTCGAATACGACCTTGCCGAACCGCCGGAAAAAGTGTGGCGGGCGCTGACCGTGCCGGAATTGCTCGCCGCCTGGATGATGCCGAACGACATCAGGCCGCAGACCGGGAGCAATTTTACCTTTGCCGGGCCGGACGCCGCGATCGAATGCGAAATCCTCGACGCTGAGCCCGAACGCCTGCTGCGCTATTCCTGGCGAGAGCGGCCGGGCGACGCCGCGCGGCAGGATCCGCTCGACAGTGTCGTCACCTTCACGCTCGCCCGCACCGTTTCCGGCGGCACGCATCTGCGCATCGTCCATGACGGTTTTGCCGGGAAAGCGATGCCCGCCGTCGCCATGGCGGGTGGCGGCTGCCGGCTTTCGCTCGGGGCGCGCGGCGCCGGAAAGCCCATCGCCGCGAATACGCCGCGCCTCCTGCTGCGCGCAGCCTGAACACGGGAATCGGAGACGAAAAATGAGCGGTATTGCCAGTCTGGTGCCAATGGTGATCGAGCAATCGAGCCGCGGCGAACGCGCTTTCGACATTTTCTCGCGGCTGCTGCGCGAGCGCATCATCTTCATCAATGGCGAGATCAACGACGACGTCTCGGCGCTGGTCTGTGCGCAGCTCCTGTCGCTGGAATCGGACAATCCCGACAAGGAGATCTCGCTCTACATCAACTCGCCGGGCGGCGTGGTGACCAGCGGCTTCGCCATCTACGACACGATGCAATATGTCAGCTGCCCGGTATCGACCGTCTGCATGGGGTTTGCCGCCTCGATGGGCTCATTCCTGCTGATGGCGGGCACGCCGGGGCGCCGCATCGCGCTGCCGAACGCCACCGTCCTCTTGCACCAGCCGCTCGGCGGCTTTCAGGGCCAGGCTTCCGATATCCAGCGCCATGCCGAACGGATCGGCAAGACCAAACAGCGCATGGCCGAACTCTATGCCCAGCATTGCGGCCGCAGCTATGAGGAGGTCGAACGCACGCTGGACCGAGACCATTTCATGACCGCCCGGGAAGCACAGGCATGGGGCATCGTCGACCACGTCTTCGACACGCGCAAGAAAGCGGCATAGGCAGATTTTGGTCGGCATCCACACACATCAATTAAATGCAGATGTACCAAATGAAGAAAATGATTTTCATCACCTATCAATAAATTCGGCGTCAATTGAATCCATTGAATTATGAACAGAGGCATAAATGCCGAAGCCTACCGATCCAAACAAACGTGCATTCCGCGCTATATTAGCTATAACAGGAATATGCCTGGCATTTTTATTGCTAGTTAATGTTCCCGGCGGGTTTGAATGTCTGGCGCGTGGCGGCGACGTGCGAATGGAAGGTGTATCCATTCGCTGCTACATGGATTTTAGCAACTGGCAACCAGGCGAGCCAGCACGTCCTGCGTTAGACTAATATGGAAATTTGAAGAACTTGAAGCCTGATCACCACATTGGAGGCTGACGGCGTCGCGCCCATTTCGCCGCCGCCGTCTGGCTTCGTATTGAGCGCGGCACTATAGTCGTGCGATGCGCCACCGCCTGAACAGACTGATGACAGCCATTGCGATTACCGCCGCGACGTCCGGCGGGGCTTTTGCCGGGGACAGTACCTCCCAGTCGCCGAAAGGCGCCCTGCCCGGCGTGAGCGGCGATTATCGCATCGCCAAGCCGGCTCCCCAGCCCGAACCCGACAACGCATTCCCCAGCGACGGGAACGGCACGTTCAAGATCGGCGATACCGATGTCAGGATTTCCGGTAGCATCACCGTCGATATGGCCACGGGCGGGATCAAGCCACCGAGATAACCAGCGCCATTTCTGGCGAAGCTTCGCTGCAAAAGAACAGCCCCGCCGTGCCCTAGGGCAAACGGACGGGGCTTTTCTGGATCTCAAATCCATATTTTGCCGGGAGTGTACTGCCGGCGTTTGATTTCGGATGCCACGCGGCGTCAGCCGACGATCCGACTAGCAGTCTCTGATTGTTGGGGGATACGGCAAGTCACGGTTTGTCGGGTGGCGCAAACGCTAAACCCTGGCACTTATGCCTGCCGCGGCTCCAACGAGGCGTGGAGCCCTTGGGGACTGTCCGGTGGCGTCATGCTCCGCTCCTGTGTCCGTTGCGACATTGCCGTCGCGAAGCGCAAATCGCAAATGCCTGCGGCGTCTCGCAGGCCGCCTTTGGGCGGCGAGGCCATCGAAAGACGGCCGGCTTCGCTGACTTTTGGAGACTGCTCCCGTGAGCCGGCCGCGTCAACCATCAATAGCCGGTTACCGAAAAACGTGATCGCTGGGAGGTTACGTACAAGTCAGGTTTTTACACAGCTTTGTCAGGAGCGTGTTCGGCCTTTGTTCTTTCTGCTTGCCCCTTCGCGCGAAAGGCGGTTAAACGACTTCTGTCGGGAATTGTGGCGTCTCTCGACGTGGCGGCAAAAACACCTACATAGGGGATGGCCGGGACAATCCCGCCAATCCCACGAATTCCAGATCTGAGGCGGCGACCGGCGATGGCCGACCATAAATTCCTTTCCATTCGCGGGGCGCGCGAACACAACCTGAAGAATGTCGATCTCGACCTGCCGCGTGACAGTTTGATCGTCATGACCGGCCTGTCCGGTTCAGGCAAATCCTCGCTCGCCTTCGACACCATCTACGCCGAAGGCCAGCGCCGTTATGTCGAGAGCCTGTCGGCCTATGCCCGGCAATTCCTCGAAATGATGCAGAAGCCCGACGTCGACCAGATCGACGGCCTGTCGCCTGCCATCTCGATCGAGCAGAAGACCACCTCGAAGAATCCGCGTTCGACGGTCGGCACCGTCACCGAGATCTACGACTATATGCGCCTGCTGTTTGCCCGTGTCGGCGTGCCCTATTCGCCGGCCACCGGCCTGCCGATCGAGAGCCAGACGGTCAGCCAGATGGTCGACCGCGTGCTGGCGCTGGAGGAAGGCACGCGCCTGTTCCTGCTGGCGCCGATCGTGCGCGGCCGCAAGGGCGAGTACCGCAAGGAACTGCTGGAACTGCAGAAGAAGGGTTTTCAGCGCGTCAAGGTCGATGGCGTCTTCTATGAGATCGCCGATGTTCCGGCGCTCGACAAGAAGTACAAGCACGACATCGACGTCGTCGTCGACCGCATCGTCGTGCGCGGCGATCTTGCCACGCGTCTCGCCGACTCCATCGAGACGGCGCTGAAGCTCGCCGAGGGGCTGGCGGTGGCCGAGTTCGCCGACAGGCCGCTCGATTCCAGCCAGACCGGCGAGGATTCGGTCAACAAGTCGAAGAACGAGACGCATGAGCGCATCCTGTTCTCCGAAAAATTCGCCTGTCCGGTGTCCGGCTTCACCATTCCCGAAATCGAGCCGCGGCTGTTCTCGTTCAACAACCCGTTCGGCGCCTGCCCGACCTGCGACGGTCTCGGCAGTCAGCGCGCCATCGATCCCAATCTCGTCGTGCCCGACGAGAACGTGTCGTTGCGCGACGGCGCCGTCAGCCCGTGGGCGAAATCGACCTCGCCCTATTACGTGCAGACGCTCGAGGCACTGGGTAAGGCCTACAACTTCAAGCTCGGCGACAAGTTCAAGGATTTGAGCACCGAGGCCCAGGACGCGATCCTGCGCGGCACCGGCGAGCGCGAAGTCACCTTCCAGTATGATGACGGGCTGCGCTCCTACAAGACGACCAAGACTTTTGAGGGCGTCATCCCCAATCTCGAACGGCGCTGGAAGGAAACCGAATCCGCCTGGATGCGCGAGGAGATCGAGCGCTTCATGTCGGCGACGCCCTGCCCGGTCTGCAAAGGCTACCGGTTGAAGCCTGAGGCGCTGGCGGTGAAGATCGGCGGCAAACACATCGGCGAAGTGACCGAACAGTCGATCCGCAAGGCCGACCAGTGGTTCACCGACCTGCCCGCCCAGCTCAACGACAAGCAGAACGAGATCGCGGTCAGGGTGCTGAAGGAAATCCGCGAGCGCCTGCGCTTCCTCAACGATGTCGGCCTCGACTACCTGACCCTGTCGCGCAATTCCGGCACGCTGTCGGGCGGCGAAAGCCAGCGCATTCGGCTGGCGTCGCAGATCGGCTCCGGCCTGACCGGCGTGCTCTACGTGCTGGACGAGCCGTCGATCGGTCTCCATCAGCGCGACAATGCGCGCCTGCTCGATACGCTGAAGCACCTGCGCGACATCGGCAACACGGTGATCGTCGTCGAACATGACGAGGACGCCATCCTGCATGCCGACTATGTCGTCGACATGGGTCCGGCCGCCGGCATCCATGGCGGCGAGATCATCGCCCAGGGCACGCCGCAGCAGGTGATGGCCAACCCCAATTCGATCACCGGCAAATATCTGTCGGGCGCGCTTGAAGTGGCGACACCAGGCGTGCGGCGTGAGGCAAAAAAGAACCGGCGCCTGAAGATCGTCGGAGCACGCGGCAACAATCTGAAGAACGTCACCGCCGAAATCCCGCTCGGCACCTTCACAGCCGTCACCGGCGTGTCGGGCGGCGGCAAGTCGACCTTCCTGATCGAGACGCTGTTCAAGGCGGCCTCGCGCCGCATCATGGGGTCGCGCGAACATCCGGCCGAACATGACCGCATCGAGGGCCTGGAATTCCTCGACAAGGTCATCGACATCGACCAGTCGCCGATTGGACGGACCCCGCGTTCGAACCCCGCCACCTATACCGGCGCCTTCACGCCGATCCGCGACTGGTTCGCCGGCTTGCCCGAAGCCAAGGCGCGCGGCTACCAGCCGGGGCGTTTCTCCTTCAACGTCAAGGGCGGCCGCTGCGAGGCCTGCCAGGGCGACGGCGTCATCAAGATCGAGATGCACTTCCTGCCCGACGTCTACGTCACTTGCGACGTCTGCCACGGCAAGCGTTACAACCGCGAAACACTTGACGTGCTGTTCAAGGGCAAGTCGATCGCCGACGTGCTCGACATGACGGTCGAGGAAGGCGTCGATTTCTTCGCCGCCGTGCCCGGCGTGCGCGACAAGCTCGACACGCTCAAGCAGGTTGGCCTCGGTTACATCCATATCGGCCAGCAGGCGACGACGCTGTCCGGCGGCGAGGCACAGCGCATCAAACTCGCCAAGGAACTGTCGCGCAAGGCGACCGGCAAGACGCTCTACATCCTCGACGAGCCGACCACCGGCCTGCATTTCCACGACGTCGCCAAGCTGTTGGAAGTGCTGCATGAACTGGTCGACCAGGGCAACACGGTGGTGGTCATCGAGCACAATCTTGAAGTGATCAAGACCGCCGACTGGGTGCTCGACCTCGGTCCCGAAGGCGGTGACGGCGGCGGCGAACTGGTCGCCCAAGGCACGCCGGAAGCGATCGTGCGCGAAAAGCGCAGCTACACCGGCCAGTTCCTCAAGGAGCTGCTGGAGCGGCGCCCCGGAGGCAAGCGCGAAGCGGCGGAGTGATGGTCGGACCCGCTTGACGTCCGCCGGAGGGCTTTGAATGACCATTAGAAAAGCGGTGGTCAGGGACCTCCAGGCTGTCGTCTCGCTGACCACGGCTGCCTATGCGCCCTACAACGCCATACTGGAGGCGCCGCCGATTCCGGTGACCGAGGATTATGCGCCGCGCATCGAGAGGGGCGAGGTCTGGCTGCTGGAGAGCGGCGGCGAACTTGCCGGAGCGCTCACACTGGAGCGGTATGTGGATCACGCGATGATCTTCTCCGTCGCGGTGTCGCCCGCCTTCCAGGGCAAGGGTTTTGGCATAAAGCTGCTCAATCACGCGGATCAACAGACACGCCTGTGGGGCTTGCCGGAGACACGGCTCTACACCAATGCGAAAATGGAACGAAACATCGCGCTCTATCTCGCTTACGGCTATCGCGAAACGGGTCGTCGGCCCAATCCCTACCGGCCAGGCTGGACGCTCGTCGACATGGCGAAGGCGGCCGACAAAAACCCTGCTTCGTGATCGCTTGTTGACAATTGGGAGGGCGACAATGAGCAATCATAGGAATATCCGCTCCGGCATGGGTGGCTGGACCTTCGATCTTTGGATCGCGCTCCCAGAGGGAACTGCGTGACCGCGCGGATTCTCATGATCGCGCTCGACGGGGCGGATGGAGCCTTGCTCGACAGGGCGAGTCGGGACGGTATGCTGCCCAGTCTCGCCGCGTTGCGGGCACGAGGCAGGGTCAAATATCTCACCGCACATGCGGGCGCGACGGACGACGCGCTGTGGGCCTCGTTCCAATACGCGGCCGGCATGGGTGAACACGGCCGCTATCACTATGAGCAACGGCTGCGCAGCGGCCAGTTCGGCATGGTTTGCACCGATGAAATCGACCGCGAAACCTTCTGGGAAACGGCGCCGGAACTCAGGATAGGCGTCTTCGACATTCCAAAATGCCGCCTCCCGCGACAGTTCAATGGCATCCATCTTGCAGACTGGCTTGTCCATGGGCGCTATTTCCGCGAGCCCAAAAGCTATCCGGCAGCGCTTGCCGGTGACGTGGTCACGCGCTTCGGCGCCGCGCCGCCGAGCAGATGTGACCATGAAGGCCGATTGAACGACACCGAGGCTACAGCGGTTGTGGCCAATCTGCGCCTTGCAGTCGCCAGCAAACATGCCGCCGCCCTGCACTATCTCGGCAGCGAGTCCTGGGATCTGTTCATCGTCGGGTTCAAGGAGGCGCACTGCGCCAGCCATGCGCTTTGGGATCTCGTCGACGGGGCGGACCCGAAGTTCGACCCGGCCCGCAACAGTCGGCTCGGCGCCCCGATCGACATGATTCTTGGCGACATTGATCGCGCGATTGGCGATCTCGTGGCCTCAGCCGGCCCAGACACTGAGATCGTGGTGTTCTCGACGACGGAAATGCGGCCGAACGCTACGCTTGCTCACCTGATGCCGGAAATTGTCGACCGTATGAACCGCATCCTCGGTGAGTCGCATTGGACGCGGTTTGTGCGCCATGTCGTGAAAGCCAGGGACCGGCGCTGGTGGCCGCGTTGCGAAATGCTGCCTTACAACGAGAACTGCGCGGCTCTTCGCATCAATCCATCCGTGGTCTTCAAGGATGGTGGCATTGAGGTCGAGCGATCAAGACTGCTCGATCAGGTTGAATCCCTCCTGATGGAACTGAGGGAAGACCATACCGGCCAGCCGGTGATCACGATGATCGACAGGGCGGCTCGACAGCATGCCGGCGCGCGCGCGGCCGAATTGCCTGATCTCCTGGTGCATTATCGCGCTGGCGTGTGCCCAGGCGCGGTGTGCTCATCCAGACTTGGACGCGTTGAAGCCAAGCCGCCGGGATTAAGACCTGGCAATCACGCCCCGGGCGGTTTCCTCATTGTCGTCGGGAACAAGCTCGATGCCTCGAAGGTCACCGGCATGCAGAACCTGGGGCCGATGGCAATGCGTGTACTGAATGGTTCTAGTAGCTTGCCAACGGATAAGAGCGGGTTTGCCCGGTTTTCTTGATCCTCATGATATGACCGCACAAATCAAAGCGACAGGGAGAACGACAGTGAGCAAATCGGGAACAATCCGCTCAGGCATGGGCGGCTGGACCTTCGAGCCCTGGGACAAATCCTTCTATCCGGACAAGCTGTCCAAGGCCAAGCAGCTGCAATATGCCAGCCGGCAGGTGCCGAGCATCGAGGTCAACGGCACCTATTACTCCAGCTTCAAGGAGCCGACCTTCGTCAAATGGGCAAGCGAAGCGCCGGACGGTTTCGTCTATTCGCTCAAGGGCAACCGCTTCGTCACCAACCGCCGTGTGCTGGGCGAGGCCGGTGAATCGATGATGCGCTTCCTCGGTTCCGGCGTTGCCGCGCTCGGCGACAAGCTCGGCCCGATCCTGTGGCAGTTCGCGCCGACAAAGAAATTCGACCCGGACGATTTCGAAGCCTTTTTGAAACTGCTGCCGGAAAAGCAGGATGGGGTCGCGCTGCGCCACGCGCTTGAAGTGCGCAACGACAGTTTCATCGTGCCGGAATTCGCGGCACTTGCCCGCAAATACAAGGCGGCGATCGTCTATGCCGACCATGCCAAATATCCTGATATCGCCGATGTCACCGCCGATTTCATTTACGCCCGCTTGCAGACCGGCTCGGACGACAATCCCGACTGCTATACGCCGAAGGGGCTCGATGAATGGGCGGCGCGGGTAAAGACCTGGGCGGAAGGCAAGCAGCCGGCCGATTTGCGGCGCGCCGATCCCGCCACCGACGCACCGGTGCAGCCGCGCGACGTCTTCGTCTACTTCATCACCGAGGGCAAGGTGCGCGCGCCCTTCGGGGCGATGGCGCTGATGAAACGGGTAGCCGGCTGACGAGCCCGTAAGCGCATCATCTAAGCGTTTTGCGCGTAGCAAAGCGCCTATTCGCGGCATCTTCGCCGCGATCGTAACCTTATCGACACTTCCTTGCTGCATGAATGCGACGACGCCAAGCCGCAGAACTGGAGCCGCCGCCGGCAGGGAAAGAGGGGCATGTCGCTCGACTATACTTCACTTCTGCTGGCTGTTGGTTTCTCCGCCGCTTGCCTGAGCCTGACATTGTTCGGCATGTGGCTGACCGCCCGCACGGAAAAATTCCTGCTGACATGGGCGATCAGCCTGGTGTTCGTGGTCGGCGACATCTTCGTCTATGACGCCTATATCGACATGCCCGGGCGCCTGCTCGGCATCGCCACCCTTGCCCTGTTGCTGCTCGGTTTCTCGACCATGCTGGGTGCCGCCTACCAGTTCAGAACCGGTGGCTCGCCGTTGCCGCGGGCGCTCTGGGGTTGCGCCTCGCTGGCGGTGGCGCTGCCTGCCATGGCTCTCGGCTACGACGGCCTCGGCTTCATGTTTGAGAACCTGTTCGCCGCCTTGCTGCTGTTCGCGACGGCGATTGAATATTGGAGAGGCCGCGACGAAGCCCCTGCCCTGACGATCGGCATCACCACGCTCTACTCGGCCACCGCCATTTCCTTCATGCTATGCGCGGGGGTTTTGGCATGGGACGGCAAGCTGGTTCTCGGACATGCACCAAGCAACTGGGCCGAAGAACTGAGCCTCATCATCGTTATAGCCAGCATGACGGGTATTGGCGCCCTGTCGCTTGCTCTCAATCAGGGGCGTCTGGCCAGGCACCACCGACGCAATGCGCTGACCGATCCCTTGACCGGCTTGCTCAACCGGCGCGCACTGTTTGACATGCACGGCAATGTCCCGGTCGGCGCCTTCACCGCGGTGGTTGTCTTCGACCTCGACAATTTCAAAGCCATCAACGACGAATTCGGCCACGCGGCGGGCGACGAGGTGCTGAAGGTGTTTGCCAGCGAACTCGCCGGCAACCTTCGCCAGACCGATGTTGCCGCACGCATGGGCGGCGAGGAATTCGCACTGGTGTTGAAGCGCACCCTGCCGGAGACGGTCGAGGACGCTGCAGAGCGCATCCGCACCGCCTTCGCGACGCGCCTGATAGAAACCGAGGCGGGATCCCTGAGGTGCACGGTCAGTGCCGGCTTTGCGTTTGGCAGCAAAGAGGGCCTCAGCTTCGACAAGGTGCTCAGCGCCGCCGACAAGGCGCTCTACGACGCCAAGCGCGGCGGCCGCAACCGCGTCACCGCCTCTCCGTTCCGGCGCGCGAGCTGATTCCGAGCCTATGACGCTGGATAGGCGAAAGCGGCTCTAATGCATGTCGCCGAAAAATTGGCCCCGGTTTGGGAGAACGACATGCATGAAACAAGGACCTAAAGCGCGTCGCATGAAGCCGTTCAGATGCGACGCGCTTTAGGCCGCCATGACGATTTCATTGAAGGTATCGAGATCGACATAGAAGACCTTGGTGATCTCCTCGATCAGATCGTCGTATTCGCAGCCCTGTGACCGCAAGATGTTGATGGCGGCGATGATGTCGACGCGTTCGGTAAGCCGCCGCTTCTGATAATCCTCGACGTAACGTTCCATGGCTGTCCCTTAGCCTGTGTGCCCAAACGCGTTTGAACGACAGATCGCAGGAGGGAAGCTAGGAAGCCTTGCTTGCGTGGAACTTGCCCGGCCTTCGCCGCGCCCTCGATCTGCGATAACCAGACTGATACGGAAGCGGCCGACTCACAAAGCCAACAAAAGACTAGCATGCAGCCTCTGGCGCGCCAGAGATGCAGATCGCGGGATGGAAGAAATATTGGACTTGCCAGGGACTTTGGATCGTCAGCCGAAGTTCAATACCGATTCTAGACGGTAAGGAACTTGCGTACATCGGCCCGGTCTAAATCTTCCGCCGGGCCAGTATGGACGATCTGGCCCCTGTCCATGATGTTGACCTCGTCGGCGAGTTCGCGGCAGAAGTCGAGATATTGTTCGACCAGCAGCACCGCAATGCCGGCCTGGTCGCGCAGGTAACGGATGGCACGGCCTATATCCTTGATAATCGATGGCTGGATGCCTTCCGTCGGCTCGTCGAGCACCAACAGCTTCGGCCGCATCACCAGCGCCCGGCCGATGGCCAGTTGCTGCTGCTGGCCACCGGAAAGATCGCCGCCTCGACGGCCGAGCATCTGCTTCAGCACCGGGAACAATTCGAAGACATGCGTCGGCACATTGCGGTCGGCACGCTTCAACGGCGCAAAGCCGGATTCCAGGTTTTCGCGCACCGTGAGCAGGGGAAAGATCTCCCTGCCCTGCGGTACGAATGCGATGCCCGACCGGGCGCGGTCATACGCCGCGCTCCGGTCGAGCGCCTTCCCCTCGAAGGCAACGCTTCCGCTCGTCAGCCGGTGGTGGCCAACGATCGATCTCATCAAACTGGTCTTGCCGACGCCGTTGCGGCCGAGCACGCAGGTGATCTTGCCGGCGCCCGCCTTCAGCGAAACGCCGCGCAGCGCCTGGGCGGCGCCGTAATGGAGCGTGGCGTTTGAAACTTCGAGCATGTCAGCGCCTTCTCCAGAACCGCAGGAAGGCCAGATCGAAGTGATGGAAATGCACCCGCCAGACCATGCTCATCTCCCCAGATAGACTTCGACGACGCGCTCGTCGGCTGAGACGAAATCGAGCGTGCCTTCCGACAGCACCGAGCCCTCGTGCAGGCAGGTGACCTTGACGCCGAGTTCGCGCACGAAATGCATGTCGTGCTCGACGACGATGACCGAATGGTCGCGCGCAATGTCCTTGAGCAGCCGCGCGGTCTCCTCGGTCTCGGCATCGGTCATGCCGGCCACCGGCTCGTCGACCAGAAGCAGCTTCGGGTCCTGCGCCAACAGCATGCCGATCTCCAGCCACTGTTTCTGGCCGTGGCTGAGATTGGCCGCGAGCTCATGGCGCTTGTCGCCCAGCCGGATGATACCGAGAATGTCGTCGATCTGCCGCGCCTCGGCCGCCGAGCGGCGGTGGAACAGCGCCGGGAAGATCGAACGCGGCCCCTTCAGCGCCAGCATCAGGTTTTCCTCGATCGTGTGGCTTTCGAAGACCGTCGGCTTCTGGAATTTGCGGCCGATTCCCATCATCGCGATCTCGGCCTCGTCATGCCTGGTGAGATCGACCTGGCCGTCGAAGAACACTTCGCCCTCGTCGGGCCGCGTCTTGCCGGTGACGATGTCCATCATCGTCGTCTTGCCGGCGCCGTTGGGCCCGATGATGGCGCGCATCTCGCCCTTGTCGAGCACCAGCGACAGATTATTGATGGCGCGAAAGCCGTCGAAGGAGACCGAGACGCCGTCGAGATAGAGGATGGTGTTCGATTTGCTCATAGCCCTTACTCCGCCGCCTGCGGTTCGGGCTCGGACCACGACCACTCGCCTGGATTTCTAGCCGGGGAGCGAGCAGGCTTCGAGGTCGCGGACGCCACGGCAACCTTGGTACCGGCCTCTTCAGCGACGGAGGCCGCACGCAGCGCCTTCGCATTGCCGCGCCAGCTGTCCCACATGCCGATGATGCCCTTCGGCAGAAGCAGCGTGACCGCCACGAACAGGCCGCCCAACGCAAACAGCCACAATTCCGGCAGCACGCCGGTGAACCAGGATTTGCCGGCATTGACGAGCAGCGCGCCGATGATCGGCCCGACAATGGTGCCGCGCCCGCCGACGGCCGCCCAGATCACCACCTCGATCGAATTGGACGGCTCGAACTCGCCGGGATTGATGATGCCGACCTGCGGCACGTAGAGCGCGCCGGCAATGCCGGCCATCACGGCCGACACGGTGAAGGCGAACAGCTTTACGTTCTCCGCCCGCCAGCCCAGGAAGCGCGTGCGGCTCTCGGCATCCCGCACCGCCATCAAGAGCTTGCCGTATTTGGAGCCAACGATCGCCCAGGTGATGAACACGGCAAGCGCCAGCATCACCGCGCTCGCCGCAAACAGCGCCGAACGGGTCGCATCGGCCTGCACGTTGAAGCCCAGAATATCCTTGAAATCGGTCAGGCCGTTGTTGCCGCCGAAACCCATGTCGTTGCGGAAGAAGGCGAGCAGCAGCGCATAGGTCATCGCCTGGGTGATGATCGAGAGATAGACGCCGGTGACGCGGCTGCGGAAGGCGAACCAGCCGAAGACGAAAGCGAGCAGGCCGGGCACGGCGAGCACCATGATCGCGGCAAACCAGAAATGGTCGAAGCCGTACCAGAACCAGGGCAATTCCTTGTAGTTCAGGAATACCATGAAGTCCGGCAGGATCGGGTTGCCATAGACACCGCGCGAGCCTATCTGGCGCATCAGGTACATGCCCATCGCATAGCCGCCGAGCGCGAAGAAGGCGCCATGGCCGAGCGAGAGGATGCCGCAATAGCCCCAGACCAGGTCGAGCGAAAGCGCCAGCAGCGCATAGCAGAGATACTTGCCGGTCAGCGCGACGATATAGGCCGGTACGTAGAAAGCGCTCGCCGGCGATACCGCCAGATTGAGCAGCGGCACGAGGATGGCCACCGCCAGCAGGATGAAGATGGTGACGGCGATGCGGCGGTCCGCGCCGGCGGAGAAGAAGCGTCCCGTGATCATGCTTCCACCGCCCTGCCCTTGAGCGCGAACAGGCCGCGCGGGCGCTTCTGGATGAACAGGATGATCAGCACCAGCACGACGATCTTGCCGAGCACGGCGCCAGCATAGGGCTCGAGGAACTTGTTGACGATGCCCAGCGAGAAAGCGCCGACCAGCGTACCCCAGAGATTGCCGACGCCGCCGAAGACGACGACCATGAAACTGTCGATGATGTAGCCCCGGCCGAGATTGGGCGAGACATTGTCGATCTGGCTGAGCGCGACGCCGGCAATGCCGGCAATGCCGGATCCGAGCGCGAAGGTCAGCGCGTCAACCCACGGTGTCCTGATGCCCATTGATGCGGCCATCCGGCGGTTGGCGGTGACGGCGCGCATCTGCAGGCCCCAAGGCGTCCGTTTCATAACGTAGAGCAGCACGCCGAACACTGTGAGCGCGAAGACCAGGATCCACAGACGGTTCCAGGTGATGGCCAGTTGGCCGATATCGAACGAACCCGACATCCAGGAGGGGTTGCCGACCTCCTGGTTGGTCGGCCCGAAGATCGAGCGCACGGCCTGCTGCAGGATCAGCGAGACGCCCCAGGTCGCCAGCAGCGTCTCCAGCGGCCGGCCGTAGAGGAAGCGGATGACGCCGCGCTCTATGGCCAGACCGACGAGTGCGGCGACCAGAAAGGCCAGCGGCAGCGCGATCACCAGCGACCAGTCGAACAGGCCGGGAAAGGACGTGCGGATCACCTGCTGGACGACGAAGGTGGTGTAGGCGCCGAGCATGACCATCTCGCCATGCGCCATGTTGATGACGCCCATGACGCCGAAGGTGATGGCAAGCCCGATCGCGGCGAGCAGCAGCACCGAGCCCAGTGAAATGCCGTACCAGATGTTCTGTCCGGCATCCCAGAACGCGAGCGTCGAATTGATGTTGGCGATCGCGGCCGTCGCAGCGTCCTTCACCGCGCCCGAGGCGTTGGCCTCGACCGAGGTGAGCAGCGAAACCGCGTCACGGTCGCCGCGCGCGCCGATCAGCGCGACGGCCACCAACTTGTCTGCATCGGGCTTGTCTGACACAAGTATGGACGCGGCACGCGCCTGCTCCAGCAAGGCTTTGACGCTCGCCACGGTTTCACCGGCGATCGCTGCGTCGAGCGGCTCGATATTGGCGGCATCAGGTGTCTTGAACATAGTGTCGGCGGCGGCGATGCGGACGGTCGGATCCTTGGACCCAAGCGTCAACGTGCCCAATGCATCACGGATGGCGCGGCGCAGCGTGTTGTTGACAGTGATCTTGGTTATGTCGTCTTCGGAGGCCTCGCCCGCTGCCTCGCCGCTCAGCGGGTCAAAAAGCTGCACGTTTTCGTCGCCTTCCTTACCGACAAACACCATCGAGTCGGCCGTGCGGATGTAAAGATTGCCGTCCGCCAATGCAGCAAGCGGCCGTTCGACAGCCGGATCGCCCGTGGCTGTCAACTCTTGAACGACAGCTCCCGTCTCGGAAAAGTCGGTCACTGTCGCGAATTTGGCGATGATGGCACGCAGATCGGCTTCCGCAGCGCCCGAAGACGACAGCGTCGCCAGCAGGAACAACAGCATCAGGCCAATCGTGCGGAGCAGACTCATGGGCTTTAGGCGACCCTTTAAGGTTGAATTGAGCGTCCGGACAGCGGAGGAAACCGTCCGGACGCGCGCGGTCTGACTAAGTCAGCCCTGGGAGGATCAGTTCGTTCCCTTGCCGCCGCACTTGCCGGTGGCAACGTTGAAGTTGCCGCAGGACAAAGGCTTGCGCCAATCGGAGATCAGGTCCTTGGAATCCGGCAGGTAGTCGGACCATTCGTCGCCCATCACCAGGCCAGGTGTCTTCGAAACCGTTTCGAACTGGCCATTGGCCTGGATTTCACCGATCAGAACCGGCTTGGTGATGTGGTGGTTCGGCATCATCGTCGAATAGCCGCCGGTCAGGTTCGGCACCGAAACGCCAATCATGGCATCGATGACCTTGTCCGGATCGGTGGTGCCGGCCTTCTGGACCGCCTTCACCCACATATTGAAGCCGATATAATGGGCTTCCATCGGATCGTTGGTGGTGCGCTTGTTGTTCTTGATGAACTTGTGCCAGTCGGCGATGAACTTCTTGTTCTCAGGCGTGTTGACGCTCTCGAAATAGTTCCAGGCGGCGAGATGGCCGACCAGCGGCTTGGTGTCGAGACCGGCAAGCTCTTCCTCGCCGACCGAGAATGCCATGACCGGGATGTCCTCGGCCTTGATGCCCTGGTTGCCGAGTTCCTTGTAGAACGGCACGTTGGCGTCGCCGTTGACGGTCGAGACGACGGCGGTCTTCTTGCCAGCTGAGCCGAACTTCTTGATCGCCGAGACTTCGGTCTGCCAGTCGGAGAAACCGAATGGCGTGTAGTTGGTCATGATGTCTTCAGCCGCGACGCCCTTGGACTTCAGATAGGCTTCCAGGATCTTGTTGGTGGTGCGCGGATAGACGTAGTCGGTGCCTTCCAGCACCCAGCGCTTCACCGAGCCGCCATCCTTGCTCATCAGATAGTCGACGGCCGGAATCGCCTGCTGGTTGGGCGCGGCACCGGTGTAGAACACGTTGCGTTCGCTTTCCTCGCCCTCATACTGGACGGGATAGAACAGGATGTTGTCGAGTTCGGAGAACACCGGCAGCACCGATTTGCGCGACACCGAGGTCCAGCAGCCGAACACAGCCGCGACCTTATCCTTCGAAATCAGCTCGCGTGCCTTTTCGGCGAACAGCGGCCAGTTGGAGGCTGGGTCGACGACGACGGCTTCGAGCTTCTTGCCGAGCAGGCCGCCCTTGGCGTTCTGCTCATCGATGAGCATCAGCATGGCGTCCTTCAGCGTCGTCTCCGAAATCGCCATGGTCCCCGACAGCGAATGGAGGATGCCGACCTTGATCGTGTCGTCGGCCGCCCTGGCGGGAGCCGACATCAGCAGGCCGGCGGCAACCACGCTCGCCGAAAACATTTTTGTTATTGTCGAGAAATTACCCCTCATGCGGAAGACTCCCAAGCTGGTTGATTGCACCGCAACAATACAATGCAACCCGCATGCCAACCGCCGCCGGGATATTGAAAATCGGCAAATAGACAAACATTATCAGCGTGTTATTATATTAGACTGAACAAACGAAAGAGAGCTGGTTAAAAATTGGTTGAGGGAAATTTGCGCAGCGGAGAAGGCATCTGCCTAATTTTCGCCCAATTTCGCCAAATGCCTATATTTTGACCCGCGAGCGCATGCCGCGGACAACAAATATTGCGGCACAGCGCAAAAATGGGGCAAGCTCGCTGCTCAACCGAGCGACGTCATGGCATCCCTGATTTCACGCATTTTTGTCGGCATAGTGCTTCTGGCGGCGGCGACCGGCGGCGCCCGGGCCGACTTCAGCGACGGCAAGATGCCCGACGGCACGTATCACTGCGAAGTCTACCTGCTCGGCATGTTCCTCAATCTTGGCGACATCACCATCAAGGGTAACGTCTATACAGGCCCTGTCACCTTCGGATCCGCCCAGCAGGCCTACAACTATCAGATGAATGCAAACGGCGAGATCTCCTGGCTGGGACCGCTCGGCGGCTACACCGCCGGCGGCAACTCGCTGTCGATGACCCAGGCGACGCTGGATGGCCAGAGCCCGCCCTCCTTCGACATCATCATGAAGCAACCTGACGGCGCCTTCACCGCCTCGACCTGCACGCGCGGAGGCAATCCGTAGGCCTTCCCCGGCAACGGTGCGGCCTCCACACGGCCCGCAAGCCGTGTCCGCCTTCCCATGTCATCTGGATGTTGCCGAAGCTGGGTAGGCAGCGGTGCGCCGTCACCCATCCACATCGAGAGGCAGACACATGGCCGACTTCCCGTCTTCATCCTCCCCTGTCATTCGCGACATCATCGCCGAGCGCGTTTCGCGCCGGTCCCTGCTGAAGGGCAGCCTCGCTTCCGGTGCGTTGATCGCCGGCGGCAGCTTTGTCGGCTCGTTGTTTGCCGGCGAAACACATGCGGCTGCGGCACTTTCCACACTCGGCTTTCCCGAGCTGAAGCGCGTCTACGACAAGACCCACGCCGCCGCCGAGGGCTATGAGACAACGATCGTCGCACGCTGGGGTGATCCGCTTGTCGCCGGCCTGCCGGACTTCGACGGCAACAAAGTCTCGGCCGACGAACAGGACAAGCGCTTCGGCTATAATTGCGACTACATCGCCTTCCTGCCGCTGCCCAAGGGTTCGGTGAACTCCGACCATGGCCTGCTCTGCGTCAACAACGAGTACATCTCACCCAATGTGATGTTCCCCGGCATGACCGAGGACAACGCCGGCAAGACGATGAACAAGGAACAGGTCGATCTCGGCCTGGCGGCGATGGGCCATTCGATCGTCGAAATCATGCTCAAGGACGGCAAGTGGCAAACCGTAGAGGACAGCCCGCTCAACCGCCGCATCACCGCCAACACCGAGATGACTGTTTCCGGACCGGTGGCCGGCCATGCGCTGCTCAAGACGTCCGCTGACGCGACCGGCACGAAGGTGCTCGGCACCAGCTACAATTGCAGCGGCGGTTTTACGCCCTGGGGCACCGTTCTGACCTGCGAGGAAGGCGTTTCCGACCTGTTCGGTGGCGACCCGAAAAAGGCGCCGACCGCGGACATTCTCGAGCGCTACGGCTTTGATGGCTCCGACATCTATGGCCGTGGCCGTTTCCATGACCGCTTCAACATCGACAAAGAGCCGAACGAACCGAACCGCTTCGACTGGGTGGTCGAGATCGACCCTTACGACCCCAAGTCGAAGCCGGTGAAGCGCACGGCCCTTGGCCGCATGTCGCATGAGGCGTCGACCGTCGTCCTCAACAAGGACGGCCGCGTCGTCGTCTAACATGGGCGACGACGATTATTTCGAATACATGTACCGCTACGTCTCGAACAAGGCTTACGACAAGGCGAACCCGGCTTCCAGCAACGGCCTCCTGGACGACGGCGTGCTCTCGGTTGCCCGTTACGACGCCGATGGTTCCATGACCTGGCTGCCGCTGGTTCACGGCCAGGGCAAGCTCACCGCCGAGAACGGCTTTGCCGATCAGGCTGAGGTACTGCTGAAAACGCGCCTCGCCGCCGACGCGCTGGGCGCAACCCCGATGGACCGGCCGGAGGACATCGAGACCAATCCGGTCACCGGCCGCGTCTACGCCGTCATGACCAAGAACAAGAAGCGCGACGAATCCAAGGTCAATCCGGCCAACACGCGGCCCGAAAACCTCTGGGGCCACATTGTCGAGCTGATCCCGCCGGGTGGCCGCGGCAGCGACGCCGACCACACCGCCGACAAATACGCCTGGGACCTGTTCGTGCTCTGCGGCAATCCCAAGGATGCGAAAGTCGGTGCAACCTTCCACCCCGACACGTCGGACAATGGCTGGTTCGTCTGCCCCGACAACATCACCTTCGATCCGGCCGGACGGCTATGGGTGGCGACCGACGGCGCCAATGATTTCGACCTGCCGGACGGCGTCTATGGCGTCGACACGGAAGGCGCAGCGCGCGGCCTGCCGAAGCTGCTGTTCACCTGCCCGCATGGCGCGGAGGCGACCGGCCCTTGCTTCACGCCGGATGGCACGACGCTGTTCCTCTCGGTCCAGCATCCCTCCGAGGATGCCGAAACGCTCGACAAGGCACAGTCGCTGTGGCCCGATTTCAAGGACGGCCAGCCGCCGCGGCCGTCGGTCGTCGCCATCCGCCGCAGGGATGGACAGCCGGTAGGCGCCTGAGGCGGCCAGCATAAAAAAGGCGCGGAACCCGTTTGGGTCCCGCGCCAGCAGGCAGCCGGGAGGTCAGATGGTTTTGGCCGACATCTGCGCGGCGATGTAGTCGGCCTGGCGGATCGCCAGCGACACGATGGTCAAGGTCGGGTTTTCGGCGGCGCCCGTCGTGAACTGGCTGCCATCCGACACGAACAGGTTCTTGATGTCGTGCGTCTGGCCATGCTTGTTGACGACGCCGTCCTCCGCCTTCTCGCTCATCCGGTTGGTGCCGAGATTGTGGGTCGAGGGATAGGGCGGCGTCGGGAAGGTGCGCGTCGCGCCGACCGCGTCGTAAAGTGCTGTGGCCTGCTTGTAGGCATGGTTGCGCATCGCCGTGTCGTTCGGATGGTCGTCGAAATGCACGTCGGCGATCGGCATGCCGTGCTCGTCCTTCTCGTCGGCATGCAGCGTGATGCAGTTCTCCTCGCGCGGCATGTCCTCGCCGACGATCCACAGGCCGGCCATGTGGTCGTAATGGTCGAGCGCGGTGGTGAAGGAGCGCCCCCAACCGCCCGGATTGAGGAAAGCGGCCATGAACGGCAGGCCAAGCGACAGCGTCTCGAACTCATAGCCACCGACGAAGCCGCGCGACGGGTCATGCCGCGCCTCGTCGCGAATGATGCCGGCCATGGTGGTGCCGCGATACATATGCACAGGCTTGTCGAAGATCGCGTAGACCGAACCGGTGGTATGCCGCATGTAGTTCTTGCCCACCTGCCCCGACGAATTCGCGAGGCCATGCGGGAACTTGGCTGATTGCGAATTGAGCAGCAGGCGCGGGCTCTCGATCGAATTGCCGGCCACCGCGACGATGCGGGCCTTCTGCTCCTGCAGCTTGCCGTCCTTGTCGGCATAGACGACGCCGGTCACCTTGCCGCTGGCGTCGTGGTTGATCTTGATCACCATGGCGTCCGGCCGGACTTCGAGATGGCCTGTCGCCTCGCCCTTCGGGATCTCGGTGTAGAGCGTCGACCATTTGGCGCCCCATTTGCAGCCCTGGAAGCAGAATCCGGTCTGCTGGCAGGAATTGCGGTCGTCGCGCTCGACCGAGTTGATGGCCATGTTGCCGGTGTGACATTCCTTGTAGCCGAGCTTGTCGGCGCCGGCCTTCAACACCTTGAAATTGTTGTTGCCGGGCAATCTCGGCCAGTCATTGGTGCCGGTCACGCCCATCTTGGCTTCCGCCTTTGCGTAATAGGGCTCCATTTCGGCAAGTGTCACTGGCCAGTCGAGAAGGTTTGCGCCCTTCACCTTACCGTAGGTCGTTGCCGCCTTGAACTCGTGCTCCTGGAAACGCAGCGAAGCGCCGGCCCAGTGCGTGGTCGAGCCGCCAACCGACTTGACGATCCAGGCCGGCAGATTCGGGAAATCCTTGGCGACCCGCCAGTCGCCGGATGTGGTGCGCTTGTCCTTCCAGGCGAGCTGGGCGAACGAATCCCACTCGTCATTGATGAAGTCCTCATATTCGTGGCGGGCGCCCGCCTCGAGTATGACGACGTCTATACCCTTCTGCGCCAGTTCGTTGCCGAGCGTGCCGCCGCCGGCACCGGAGCCGATGATGACGACCACGCCATCGTTCTTGAGATCAAATTGTGCTGCCATGGTTTCCTCCCATGAGATCGGTCGAAAAGCGGTTGCGGACAGAGCGGCTCAGAGCCACTCGATGTCGTTGAAACCGCGCGCGATGTAGCCGCCCTTGGAATAGGACTCGCCCTCGTAACCGAAGATCGGCCACACCTCTTTCTGGTTGTAGAGGCTGACGACGAGGCCGCCGCGCACCGCCTGGAAGAAAGGCGTCTTCTCGATCTCGGTGAGCAACGCCACACGCTGCTCTTCCCAGCCGAGCCCGCGATAACCACTCTTGCCGGCCTTCTTGTCGAGTTCGGCAATGCCCTTCTCGATCAGCTCCTTGTGGGCAGGATCCTTGGCGGCTGTCTCGTCATGGCTTTTGACGGCGATGGCGTAATATTTGTCCGGCACCTGGTCGTGCGGATAGATGTCGCGCGCCAGTTGGATCAGCGTCGCCATCGTCTCAGGCTTCAGCGCCGAGGTCTCCAGCCCCCAGGCGTGCTCTGGGCTGATGATGGCGCTGCCCGAAATGACGAGCAATGCGCCCGCTCCACCGCGTTTGAGAAGCTCGCGCCGTGACAGGCCGGGCTTCCTCTCATAGATCGTGACCATTTGTTCCTCCCTGCTTGCTGTTCGCACCCTTGGGGTGCCGTTGCTGGCGCCGCGCTGGTCCGCGCGGCCGGTTGTCCCCTATTGAAAACGTCCCCCACGCTGCAGAACCTCGATCTTGTAGCCGTCAGGATCCTCGATGAAGAAAAAGCGGGCGATGAGCGAACCGTCGCGGTTGAACTCGACGATCTTCTTCGGATTGAGGCCGAGCGCGCCGAGGCGATCGTGTTCGCTGTCGAGATCGGCGACCGAGACCGCGAGATGGCCATAGCCGTCGCCAAGCGCATAAGGCTCCTGCCGACCCTTGTTGACGGTCAACTCGACTTCGAAAGGTGTGTCGGCATTGCTGAGATAGATCAGCGTAAAAGTCTCGAAATCCAGCCTTTGGGCGATCTCCAGGCTGAACGCCTTGCTGTAGAAATCGATGGACCGGGCCTCGTCGAGAACCCGGATCATGGTGTGGATCGCCTTTGCCAAATCAAACTCCGCAGGTCTCGCGCTATGGAGGATGATTATGCGCGCCAGCGAAGAAAGGTGGTGGCAGCCGATTACCACGTATAAGATCGGAAATGGTCGTCCCATCTAAGGACGAAAGTCCGATTGCCGTCGTCGACCGTCCGGTCGAAGATGAAATCGCAGGCAGTGATCAAAGGCGCCGATGGCCCCGTCGACGCCCAAGACCAACAAAAACGGGAGGTTACGATGTGCAGAGTGTTTGCCGCACAGGATCCGGAAGGCTATCGCCAGATCAACCGGTCGATTCGCATCGACGGACATTCGACCAGCATCCAGCTCGAGGCGACGTTCTGGGCCTTGCTGGACGAAATCGCCGAAAGCCAGAACTTGACGACGCCGAAATTCATCTCGAAGCTGTACGATGAAGCCATCGAGATCAACGGCGAAATCCCCAATTTCGCCTCCATGCTGCGCACCACCTGCGCGCTCTATCTGCGCGGCCACCGACCCAGCATGGACGAGCGGATGGCGCTGAAGCAGGAAGCCGCCTAGAGCAATTGCGGGAAAAGTGTGAGCGGTTTTCCCTAGGGAATTGCGTCAAAACAAAGAGATAGAGCGGTTCGCCGTTTCCGTGAAACGGTGAAACGCTCTAGCGCCCTTCCGCCGCGATTTCGAGTGCCAGCCGGCTCATATCGGCGAAAAGCGCCTGGCGTTCGGAATAATCGGCCTGTTCGCCGGTAACCAGACTGTCGACGACGGTCAGCAGCGACAGGGCCCTCGCGCCGAAATGTGCCGCGATGCGGTAGAGCGCACTGGTTTCCATATCCACGGCCAGGGCTCCGAGCGCCCTTGCTTCGGCGTAGCGAGCGCGCACCTCAGGATGGTAGAATATGTCGGTGCAGACTGTCAGGCCGGCGTGGTGGTCGATGCCGAGTTCGGCTGCCTTGGCCAGTGCACAAGCGAGCAGGCCCGGATCCGGGCCGGCATCGGCTTGGTAAAGGCCAAAGACCTGACCGCTGTCGGTGTTTTCCGGCCGTGCCGATTGCGAGATCACCAGGCCGCGCAGCTTGGCCTCGGCGCTCAGGCCGCCGCAGGTACCGGTTCGGATCAATGTTCGGGCGCCATAATAGTCAAGCAATTCATGAGCATAGATCAGGAACGATGAAACACCGATGCCCGTCGCCTGAATGCTGATGGGCTGACCGCGATAAAGGCCGGTAAAGCCGAGCGCGCCGCGCCGGCGATTGACGCAGCGTGGCGCCTCCAGAAATGTCCGCGCCATCCATTCGGCGCGCTGCGGGTCACCCGGCAACAGCACCGTATCGGCGTAGTCACCCTTGGCTGCTTCGATATGTGGCGTCAACCGCTGCTCCCCCAAGCCCGCTTGCCGTTTCACCCGCAATCATGGCGTTGTCGGGGCGCTGCGCAAGGCGGACCATCGAAGAAAGCTAAATTAGGACTCCAGCATATCCTTGACGATCGTCGCCAATTGCTTGAGCGAAAACGGCTTCGGCAGGAAGCCGAAATGCGCGTCGGCCGGCAGGTTCCTGGCGAAGGCGTCCTCGGCATAGCCGGAGACGAACACGAACTTGATATCCGGCTGGCGCTTGCGCAACTCGCCAAGCAGGGTCGGCCCGTCCATCTCAGGCATCACCACGTCCGAAACGACGATGTCGACCTTGCCGCCCAGGGCTTCGAAGACTTCCAGCGCCTCGACGCCCGAGGACGCCTCATGCACCGTATAGCCACGCGAGGTCAGCGCCCGCATGCCACCCATGCGCACGGCATCCTCGTCCTCGACCAGCAGCACCGTGGCTGACCCCGACAGGTCCTTGGTGCTGTCGACCGGTTTGACCGGCACAGCGCTCGGCGCGTCCCCGGGTTCGGCTGCCTTCTTCGCTTCCGCGATGTGACGCGGCAGGAAGATGCGGAAGGTCGATCCCTTGCCGACTTCGGAATCGCAGAAAATGAAGCCGCCGGTCTGCTTGATGATGCCGTAGACCATGGACAGGCCAAGGCCCGTGCCCTTGCCGACCTCCTTGGTGGTGAAGAACGGCTCGAAGATCTTCTTCAGTACATCAGGCGCGATGCCGCTGCCGGTGTCCTCGACCTCGACCACGACATAGTCGGCCACGGCGAGTTCGCGATAGGGGAAGGTCTTGCACTCCTCGGCGGTGACGTTGCGGGTGCGCACGGTGAGATCACCGCCGGCAGGCATCGCGTCGCGCGCGTTGACCGCCAGATTGACCACCACCTGCTCGAACTGGCCGATATCGACCTTGACCGGCCACAGGTCGCGGCCGTGGTCGATCTTCAGCTTGATGTCGTTGCCGACCAGGCGGGCAAGCAGCATCCTGAGATCGGCGAGCACGTCGGTGAGGTTCAGCACTTCCGGCCGCAGCGTCTGCTTGCGCGAAAAGGCCAGCAACTGCCTGACCAGCGAAGCCGCGCGGTTGGCATTCTGCTTGATGTTCATGATGTCGGGGAAGGACGGATCCGACGGCCGGTGATTGGTCAAAAGCAGGTCCGACGCCATGATGATGGCGGTCAGCACATTGTTGAAGTCGTGGGCGATGCCGCCGGCGAGTTGGCCGACCGCCTGCATCTTCTGGCTTTGCGCCATCTGCCCTTCGAGCGCCTTCTGCTCGGTCGTCTCGACGGCGTAGACGATGGCCGATTCCTCGGCACCCTCGCCGCCGGTACCGTCGGCGACGGCGTTGACGTAGAAACGGATGTGCCGGTCTTCGTTGCCGGGCAATACGGTGTCGATCGGCTCGATGTCGGCCTGCCGCTGCCGGGCCTTCTCGAATGCTGCGGCAAAGGCCGGCCGCTCACGCTCATGGATCACCGTGTCGAGCCGCACGCGGCGATCCACGGCGTCCCGGTCGACGACCGAGGCAAACAGCGACAGGAAGGGCGCGTTGGTGCGCAGGATGCGCCCGCTGGCATCGACGCCGGCGATCGCCATCGGCGTCGAATTGAAGAAGCGGGTGAAGCGCACTTCCGAGGCGCGCAGATCGGCCGACGCATCCTCGCCCTGCGTGCGGTTGAGCACGATCGTGCGCGTCGGGCCGCCGATACCTTCTCGGCTGGCCGAAACGCGATGCATGAAGCGCACTGGCAACGCTTGCCCCGACATCGTCGTCAGGTCGAGATCGATGACCGCGTTGCGCGTTGTGCCAGGGTCGGCCTTGACCGAGCGCACCAGCGCCATGCCGTCACCGGCAACGATATCCGGCAAGGTCACGGCGCCGGGCGTGAAACTAGCGAGATCGATGCCCAGCCATTCCGCGAGCGTGGCGTTGATGTAGGTGACGCGGCCGTCCTGGTCGGCGGAAAAGAAGCCGGCCGGGGCGTGGTCGAGGTGATCGATGGCTTTCTGCAGATCGAGGAAGAAACGCTCCTGCTCGGCCCGTTCCTGCGAAATGTCGGCGAGTTGCCAGGCCAGCATCGGCAGCCGCTGCCCCGGAACGCTGAAGGTGCGGGCGCGCGCCCTGTACCAGCGGGCGCCGGGTTCGGCGCCGGGCCGGATCGATTGCGCCAGCCTAAACTCGCCGTCGCCCGGCTGGCCATCACGCAGGCCGGAGGCCAGCCGGTAAATGGTCACCGAGGCCTCGGGAACATCCGAAAGCAGCCCCTCGACCGTCTTGAGGTCGGCGGCCGAGGACGCTCCGGTCATATCGGCATAGGCCCGGTTGGCGTAGACGACACGGCCCTTGGTGTCGGTGACGAGCAGGCCTTGCGCCATCGAATCGACGAAAGCCTTCGACAATTCATCCCCCGTCGAACGCGGCGTGACCTGGACGAAGCCGATCGCGGTCGCGAACAGGAAGCCGACGCCGATCATCGCCAGCACGCCCAGCATGCCGAGCAGGAACGGGTCGCCGAGGCGCTCTCGGAACAGGCCGAAGACGATGGCCGCGCCCGTCAGAACGACGATGAAGATGATGAGCCGGGTGACCGCGCCCGGTCGCGTGTTCTGGTCGACGATCGGTACCGGATAGAAATCGCCGCGCGCTTCCTTGGCCATATGCCCCCTGCTCGTGAAGTCCGACGTTCCGACACCCGCCCCTAGTGCATGTCGCCCAAATGTGACTTCGGTTTTGGCAAAGCGACATGCATGAAAACAAGGACCTGAAGCGTATCGCATGAATCCGCTTCAGTGCGACCCGCTCTAGCCGGTTGAATCACATTCTCCCAGTCCGGAAAAGGCCCGGGCGGCAAATGTCAGATAAAAATGATGCCGGCCGTGTTTCAAGCTGTTCACGATGCGTGAAAGGCAACTTGCGGTGGCCAGCCGCAACGGTCTAGTGTCGCGTCACTTTCCAAACCGATCAGGGGAAACCAATGCAGTGGCTGGATAGCGTGGCGGGCCCTGGTTATGCGGCGGCACTCCTGTGGACCTTCGCGGCGCTGATCCTGCTGGTCATCGTGCTCGTTATCATCAGGCTCGTGCGCAACCTGACATTCGGAACGTTTGTCGCGGGTGGCCGGAACCGCAAGACCCGGCTCGCCGTCATGGACGCCACCGCCGTCGACAGCCATCGCCGGCTGGTGCTGGTGCGCCGCGACGACATCGAGCATCTGCTTCTCATCGGCGGCCCGACCGACGTCGTCGTCGAACGCGACATCCGCCTTGCCGCGCCGCGCCGTCCGGCGCTGACCGGAGATGGCGGGCTGCAGCCTGTCCCGGCCACCGCGGCCCCGGCGGTAAAACCGCGGCCGCCTCAGCCGGCTCCCGCACCGGCACGACCGGCACCGCAGCCGGTGACCGCGGCGGTGCCGCCTGCCCGCCCGCGCCCGGCAGCGCCGCCACCGGCCCCTCCGCCCGCACCGAAACCGGTGGCGCACACCTATCAGTCGGCCAACGTCACGCCGCTGCCTGCCTACGGCTCCGCCAACGCCAACGCCATCAGGCACGCGCCACCGCCGCCACGGCAGGAGAGCATCGACGACGCGCTGATGAAGGACCTGGAGGTTTCGCTCGATCAGCCGCGCTCTGGCGGCCCGGTCGGCAAACCGGCAGCCAAGGCACCGCAGTCGCTGGACGATGAAATGACCAAGCTTCTGGGCGAACTTTCAAGCCAGAAGAGATGATTGGCGCGCCTGCGCCGCTCCGCCAGTCGGCGACCTGCCCGCCCGAGGTTTGAGTATACCTCAGCGTGATGCAACGAATCTGCCAACAAAAATGGCCGGAAAAACCGGCCATTTTTGATAATAATCTCACTGCAACTAGCCTGAGACACAGCCCAGAAGCAATGCGTCAGTCGTCGCGATAGACTTTTTCGCGGCGCTCATGCCGTTCCTGCGCTTCGATCGACAAGGTGGCGATCGGGCGGGCGTCGAGCCGCTTCAGCGCGATCGGCTCGCCGGTTTCCTCGCAATAGCCGTAAGTGCCTTCATCGATGCGCTGCAGCGCCGAATCGATCTTTGAGATGAGCTTTCGCTGGCGGTCGCGGGCCCTGAGCTCGATGGCGCGGTCCGTTTCCGAAGAGGCGCGGTCGGCGAGGTCAGGGTGGTTGGCGTTTTCCTGCTGCAGGATTTCGAGAGTTTCGCGCGCTTCGCGCAGTATGTCGTTTTTCCAGGTGACGAGCTTTAGGCGGAAGTAGGATTTCTGCCGTTCGTTCATGAACGGCTCGTCTTCGGAGGGTACGTAATCGGCGGTAACGATGTCGTTCATTCGACTCACCCAAACTGCCCCAAATTTGGCGCCTATATATTCGCCACCAGACGCCTGCACAAGCGCAATCGGCCACCGACTCACGCAATTGTTAAAGTGCCCGGGCGGCGCTCGTTGGAGCGGGATGCCTCTGATTCGATGGAGAAAGTGCCTCGACCCTTTGCCAACTTGTCTCGTGCGTGATTCATTGCGCGGAGAAACAAGGGCCATTGTGCGCCGCGCCCTTCTCGTGGCTAATCGCGCTGCGGCTTCGGCTTCGGCATCCTCGGAGGTTGGGTGAGCAGGCTCTATCTGTTGCGACACGCCAAGGCTGGCTGGGCGCTGCCCGGCATGCGCGATTTCGACCGACCGCTTGACGCATCCGGTCGCGCCGATGCCGAGATGATGGGCGCCGCCATGCGCTCACGTGGCTATGTCCCCGACCTGACATTGTGCTCCAACGCCAAGCGCGCCAAGGAAACGCTCGAAGGCCTGGCCGGCCAGACCGATACCGGCAAGGTGTTGTTTTTCGACACGCTCTACAGCGAAGACGCGGCCGGTTATCTCCGTCTTATCCGGGAGCATGGCGGGCCGGGTTCACTGCTGGTCATCGGCCACAACCCGATGACGGAGGATCTTGCCATGGCGGTTTCGGGTGACGGCGACGAGACTGCACGTGCCACACTCAATCATGGCTTCCCGACCTCGGGCCTGGCGGTCGTACGTTTCCTGGACGATCTGGCCAAAGCGGCCCAGGAAGCAGGTTATCTCGAAGCGTTTCTGACACCGGCAGATCTCTAGCATCGATTTGGATGTCGATATCTGACGCCATTTCAAAGCCGGGTTGCAGCGCCTATATCGGACGGACCGAAGCCCGAGAGATCACATTTTGGCATCATCGCTGACCACCTTCACCGACGAGGCAAGAATTGCCCTCGATACGCTGTCGGGACGCGCCACCGGGCTTTTTTCTCCGTCGCTGCGATTGGGCGTTACAGGCCTTTCGCGCGCGGGCAAGACGGTGTTCATCTCAGCGCTCGTCCACAATCTGATCCATGGCGGGCGCCTGCCGCTGTTCGAGGCGCAGAAATCCGGGCGCATCTCGCGCGCCTTCCTCGAAGAGCAGCCTGACGACGCGGTGCCGCGTTTCCAGTACGAGGACCACATCGCCGCCTTGGTCAACGACCGCGCCTGGCCCGATTCGACGCGCGCCATCTCGGAACTGCGGTTGACTATCGAATATGAATCGGCCTCCGGCTGGAGCCGCATGTTCTCGTCAGGCAAGTTGTCGGTCGACATCGTCGACTACCCCGGCGAATGGCTGCTCGACCTGCCGCTGCTCGGCAAATCCTTCGCCGATTTTTCGCGCGAGGCCTTCGAGATGGCCGCTCTGCCGGTGCGCGAGGATCTTTCGCGGGCCTGGCGGGCGATTTCGGCGGAAATCGACCCGAATGCCGATGCCGACGAGATGACGGCACGCCGCCTGGCCGAAAGCTTCGCCGCCTATCTCAAGGCCTGCAAGCTCGATGAACGCGCGCTTTCGACCTTGCCGCCCGGCCGTTTCCTGATGCCTGGCGATCTCGAGGGCTCCCCCGCGCTGACCTTCGCGCCGCTGGCCGGCCTCGACAGGCGTCCGCGCCCGGGATCGCTGCACGCCATGATGGAGAGGCGCTACGAGGCCTACAAGACGCATGTCGTCAAACCCTTCTTCCGCGAACACATCACCCGCCTGGACCGCCAGATCGTGCTGATCGATGCCATGCAGGCGCTGAACGCCGGCCCTGGCGCCATGGCCGACCTCGAGCGCGCCGTAACCGAGATCCTCAGCTGTTTCCGCCCCGGCCGGGGCAGCTTCCTCACCGACCTGTTTTCGCGGCGCATCGACCGCATCCTGGTCGCCGCGACCAAGGCCGACCACCTGCACCACGAAAGCCATGACCGGTTGCAGGCGATCGTGCGGCGGCTGGCAGACCGTGCCGTGGCGCGGGCGAATTTCACCGGCGCCGACGTCGACGTGGTCGCCATGGCGGCGGTACGCGCGACCCGCGAAGGCACGGTCAAGCAGAGCCGCGAGACATTGCCTGTCATCATCGGCACGCCGATCGCCGGCGAGACGATCAACGGCGAAACCTTCGATGGAAAGACCGAAACGGCTGTATTTCCCGGCGACTTACCGGAAAAGATTGATGCGGTGTTCGACATCTCCGGACCCGACCACAGGCAGGATTCGACGGACCCGGCAATCCGCTTTGTCCGGTTCCGTCCGCCAAAACTCGAACGCACGGCCGAAGGCGTCACGCTGTCCTTGCCGCATATCAGGCTCGACCGTGCCCTGCAGTTCCTGATCGGAGACCATCTGGCATGATCGCGCCCCGCAAGCCGGCGGCCTTCCGCATCGAGCCGGAAGCCGCGTCAACACCAGAAGCGCCAAAGGCGCGCCAGACCGAGCTCTCGCGCAAACCCCGTGTGATGAAGGCCGATGTCGCGCTGGTCATACCGGCGGAGCTCGACGTTTTCGACGAGCCCGACATCGTAGCCGCAGAACCGCCGCCGGCAATCGCCCCCAGGAAGCGCTCGCTGTTCGGCAGCATCTTCTTCGGCGCCGTTGGCGTGCTGGTTTCGCTGGCCATCGGCCTGTGGACCGACCAGCTGATCCGCGACCTCTTCACCCGCGCCGAATGGCTTGGCTGGCTGGCCGCCGGCATGGCCGCGATCGCATTGCTGGCGCTTCTGGTGATCCTGATCCGTGAATTCCTGGCGATTGCCCGGCTGGCCGAGGTCGAAAAACTGCAAAAACGTGCGCGCGACGCCATCGCGCGCGACGATCCCAAGGCGGCACGATCGGTGGTCGACGAGCTTTCGGCTTTCGTCGCCGCCAAGCCGGAAACCGCGGGCGGCCGGCGCGCTTTGGCCGAACTGCGCGGCGAAATCATCGACGGCGGCAATCTGGTGCGCCTGGCCGAAGCGGAAATTCTCGGCCCCCTCGATGCCAGGGCCAAGGTGATGATTCTCGAGGCCGCCAAACGCGTCTCGCTGGTAACGGCGGTGAGCCCGCGTGCGCTCGTCGATGTCGCCTATGTCGTGTTCGAGGCCGGACGCCTCATTCGCCGTCTCTCGGAACTCTATGGCGGACGCCCGGGAACGCTGGGTTTCTTCCGCCTGGCGCGCAGCGTGCTGGCGCATCTGGCGGTCACCGGTTCCATCGCCGTCGGCGACAGTTTCGTCCAGCAGATCGTCGGACACGGCCTGGCGGCAAGGCTATCGGCAAAACTTGGCGAGGGCGTCGTCAACGGCATGATGACGGCGCGCATCGGCATCGCGGCGATGGAAACGGCGCGCCCCCTGCCCTTCAGCGCCGCGAAGCGCCCGGGACTGGGCGATTTCCTCTCGGCATTGACGTCGTTTGCCGCGAAGAAGGACACCGAAACGGCCGGCCCGGGCAATTAGCGTTTTACGCTTCCAGACAGTGAACGGATTGCGGTTTCAAGGCCCTGCAGTGACGAAGCATTAACCAATCTTCTTCATGGTCGAAGAGGTTCCAAACAGCCTCTTTGTTGCCGGGTGTCGTCGATGAAAAGCGTAATTCTGTCCAGCGTCCTGCCCCTGGCCGTTGCGATCACAGCGGTCGTCGGTGTCGCCTCGGGAGCTTCCGCTACAGAGCCGGACAAGCAATTCTTCCAGTCGGCCGAAGGCAAATGGGTTGGCCCGGGCGAGATCGTCGCCGGCAAGTACAAGGGCACGAAATTCAACTGCAGTTTCACCGGCTCGACGCCGGACGGCAAGATGGGCATGACGCTCGACGGCGGCTGCCGGGTCGGCATGTTCACCCAGCCGATGTCGGCCAAGATCGAGCGCAAGGGCCGCGACTACAAAGGTTCCTTCATGGGTGGCGCTGACGGCGCTGGCCTCGACATCATCGGCGGCAACGTCGTCGATGCCCGCAAAGTGGTCTTCACCATCAACCGCAACCAGTTGCGCGGCGTCATGCAGGCCCGTATTCCCGACGACAATTCGATGACCGTGACGGTTGCCGTGCGTGTCCAGGACCAGCTGGTGCCGGTCATCGGCATGAGCTTGAAGCGCGTCGATGCCGTCGAAGTCGGCTCCATCACGCCGAACTGAGCGCCTGTCGCGCCCTATCCCGTTTTACGCAATTCCCAAGGGAAAGCGCTATGCGCTTTTCCCGCGACACTTTTCCTGGAATTGCTCGAACACATCCCCAAAAGCAAAGAGGCGGCAGCCCATCGCCACCGCCTCCTTGAACCAGTCGAATCAGGCGCTTAGCCCTTGATGGCGGCCGTCACCTCGTCATACGCCTTGCAGGCGTCGGCGAGCGTCGTGGCGCCCTGGTACTTGGTTGTGACCGCCTGGACCTTGGCGGTCAGGTCGGCTGCCTTGGACGGATCCTTGGTGATCGCTTCCTGCAGCGCGGCAGCCATGTCCTGCGCCTTCTTGGTCGCGATCTCGGCCGTGCATTCAGGTGCCTTCGAACAGGCCGAACCGGCAAGCACCGCCAGGCCGACGGCAACAAGCAAAAACTTCTTCATGTCAGTCATCTCCTCAAAAGGGCGCGACTTGATCGTCGCTCACCCTCCAATGGCCGAAGCCGTGCGTCCTTAGCCTTCGATTGTGGCAACACGCAACGCGCGCATGGCGTAAACTTGTGTAACGCGCCTGCAATATTGGTCCGGACCGGATTCGGGCTACTGTGTCAGCGGCGGCAAAGTTTGGTTGCGCGGCTGCAGCAGCGCCAAGACGGCTGTCGATGCGGCAAGGATAGCAGTCACGGTCAAAGGCGCTGTAGGGCCATAGGTGTCCACAGCATAGCCGCCGACAACCGCGCCGATGGTGATGGCGACCTGAAAAGAGGCGACCATCAGGCTGCCCGCCGCTTCCAGCGCGTCCGGCGCTGCGCGAGACAAATTTGTCGGCAGCACCACCGGCGCCATGCCGAAGGCGAAGCCCCACAACGTAGCGAAGCCAAAGGCAACGCCAATGTGCACGCCCCAAAGCACCAATGCCAGCGCCGCAAACGCCATCAATGCGGCGGTAACCACGAGAGCCACGTGGATATTGGCGTCGGCCATGCGGCCACCGGCAATATTGCCGATCACTGCGGCGATGCCAAATCCGAGCAACGCCAGGGCAATTGGCCCGGTTGCAAGGAGCGTCACATGTTCGAGAAAGGGACGCACATAGACCGAGCCGGCAAAATGCCCCGTCATCAGCAAAAGAATGGCAAGCATACCAAGTTGAATGCCACGCCGCCGTGTCAGCCGAAGGACGTCTGCAAGACTATTGCTCGCTGTTGCAGGCAAAGACGGCAGGCTAAGCAACTGCAGCAACATGGCAACCACGGCCAGCCCCGCTGTCATGGCCATGGCGCTGCGCCATCCCAGCCAGTCGCTGATCAGCGCACCCATCGACGGTGCGGCAATGGTGGCGAGCGAGACGCCGAGGGTGACGATAGCCATGCCCCGACCTGTCGCATTGGCGCCAACCAGCCTCGCGACGACGGCGACCGAAAGCGCCCAGAAAGCGCTGAGAGCGATTCCCAGCCCGGCCCGGCCTAGCAACAGCAGCCAGAAATTGGGTGCCAGCGCCGCAAGAATATTGGAAGCGACCGCTAGGGCCATGAGGCCAACCAGCACCGTCTTGCGGTTCAATCGGCCGATGAGAACATTGCTCAACATGGCCGTCACGGCACCGATGGAAGCGGTGGCGGTGACGACCTGTCCGGCCGTTCCCTCGCTGATCCCGAGATCGCGCGCCATTGGCGTCAGCAGACCTGCCGGCAGAAATTCGGCTGAGACCAGGGCAAAGCTGGTGGCCGCCAATGAAACGACCGCGAACCAGGTGGTTGCGCTCCAGGCGGCCGGCGCAGCGGCGTCAACGTCTATCGTCGCGTCTTCAAGCTGTAATGTTGTGTCAGTCACGGGAAGATCTCCAAAGTTTGGAGATCTTCATAAACGAGTCTTTTCGGATGATATGTATCTCAAAATCCGAAATCCATGTCTATTCGTCCGGGAATTGTGCGACGCACAACGCCTGGCGAGACATTGGTGATGCGCTTGAAGGCACGAGCGAAGGATGCCTCGGAATCATAGCCCAAGCGGGTAGCAACCTCGGCCACCGACAAGCCGTTTTGCCCCAACAACTCACGGGCAAGCTGCATGCGCAAACGGGCGAGATAGCGTGCAGCACCCTCTCCCAATATAGCGCTGAAGCGCTCAGCGAAAATCGAGCGCGATTGGCCTGCCAGGCTGGCGAGGCTTTCGAGCGTCCAGTTATGGCCGGGGTCTCTGTGCATGGCTGCCAGGGCGCGGCCAATATGGGGGTCGCGGATGGCAGCGAGCCAACCGGTGGTCGAAGCTCCCGTACAATTGACCCAGCAGCGAATGAGCCGGGCTGTCAGCAAGTCCGCCATACGCGACAAGATGGTGGCGCTGCCCATCTGCGGTTGCGCGGCCTCCGCGGTCATGGCCGCCAGCAACGGACCAACCACCGGATCATTGGCGGCCACGTCGCAACCCTTAATGATAGGCGGCATCAGCGTGATCAATGGGTTTAAAGCACAGGCGCCTAAGGCCATCGAGCCGCAGAAAAGGGTGCTTGTCGCGCCCGTGCCTTCCCGTACGACTTCGCAGACGTTGCTTCCCAACTTGGTTACCCGGCAATCATCGAGCGAGCCGCCTGCAACGTCCGGCGCGCTGGCCAGCCGATGGGCGATGCCTTGCGGCAGCAGCGCCAGATCGCCATCGCGCAACTCCTGCCAGCCTTGCGCTTCGGTATGGATCCAGCAAGGACCCTGACCGACGAAGTGAAAACGAAGCAGCGATTGTTGCGGAAACTCTATGCTCCAAGGATGTCGGAGCTCGCAGCGGCCATAACTGACGCCGCTCATGCGAAAGTCTTGCAGGACTTCGCTGAGCGCATCCATCGGAATATGGGGCGGCGGAGACGGCCGGGACGAATGGATAGTCATCCCGCCGATATAGGAACCAATCGTCCGGCGGGCAAGCGGAGACGGTTGTTCCACCAGGGGAAACGCTTCAAAGGCACCTACCCGTCCTGGCAGGCTCCCCGCCCTTGCCTCCCGCTCCAACTGCATGCAAGGAGTGCTGTCGGACATAAGGAACAAGAGGCATGGCAGCGGAAGCGTCGGGCAGCGATCTCATTCAGGTGGTGGCGCTGCTTGCCGCGGGTGTCGTCGCCGTTCCGATCTTCAAACGCATGGGCCTCGGCTCGATCCTGGGCTATCTCGCCGCCGGCGTGGTGATCGGCCCGTTTGGTCTCCGTATCTTTTCCGAATCAGGGGCCATCCTCCATGTCGCCGAACTCGGCGTCGTCATGTTCCTGTTCATCATCGGGCTGGAAATGCAGCCATCGCGGCTTTGGGGCTTGCGGCGCGAAATCTTCGGGCTCGGGGCGCTGCAGGTAGGCGTCTGCGCGGTTCTGCTGACCGGTGTCGGTGTGGCCGGAGGCTTTCCCATCTCGCAATCCTTCGTCGCCGGCGCCGGTTTCGTGCTGACCTCGACCGCCATCGTCATGCAGCTTCTCGAGGAACGCGGCGAGATCGCCTCGCCGAAAGGCCAGCGCATCGTCTCCATCCTGCTGCTGGAAGATCTTGCCATCGTGCCGCTGCTGGCCCTGATCGCGTTCCTGGCGCCGGGCGGCGCCGACACCAGCCTGTCGGAAAGGCTGACCGAGGTCGGCATCGGCCTTGCCGCGATCGTCGGACTGGTGCTGGCCGGACGCTATCTGCTCAACCCCTTCTTCCGCATCCTGGCGGATGCCCGTGCCCGTGAGGTGATGACGGCTGCAGCGCTTCTGGTCGTGCTCGGATCGGCGCTCGCCATGCAACTCAGTGGCCTGTCGATGGCGATGGGCGCGTTCCTGGCCGGCGTTCTTCTGTCCGAATCGACCTTCCGCCATCAGTTGGAAGCCGACATCGAGCCGTTCCGCGGCATCCTGCTCGGCCTCTTCTTCCTTGCGGTCGGCATGTCGCTCGACCTGCATGTGGTGGCCGCGAACTGGAGGCTGGTCGCCATCTATGTCGTCGCCTACATGGTGATGAAGGCGGTCGGCATCTACATCGTCGCCCGCATCCTCAAAACAGGCCATCGCGAAGCGCTGGAACGCGCTGTCTTCATGGCGCAGGGCGGTGAATTCGCCTTTGTCCTCTACTCCGCCGCCGCTGCCGTCGGCATCATCGACAGCCAGGCCAATGCGACGCTGACGGCAATCGTCATCATTTCCATGGTGCTGACGCCATTGGCGATCATCGCCTTGCGCTATGTCACCCCGCGCGACGAGCAGTCGCTCGACGGCGTCGATGTCGCCGACGGCCTCACCGGCAGTGTGCTGGTCATCGGTTTCGGCCGCTTCGGCCAGATCGCCAGCCAGCCGCTGCTGCTTCGCGGCATTGACGTGTCGATCATCGACAACGATGTCGAGATGATCCAGGCGGCCGCCGATTTCGGCTTCAAGGTCTATTATGGCGACGGCACGCGGCTCGACATCCTGCGCGCCGCGGGCGCTGGCCAGGCGCGCGCCGTACTGATCTGCGTCGACAAGGCCGATGCCGCCGTTCGCATCGCCGAGCTCGTCAAGGCTGAATTTCCCTTGCTTACCGTGCTGGCGCGCGCCTTCGATCGCGGCACCGCTCTGCAACTCATCCGTGTCGGCGTCGATTATCAGCTGCGCGAGACTTTCGAATCGGCATTGGTTTTCGGTGGCTCGGCGCTGGAATCGCTTGGTGTCGATCCTGAAGACGTCGCTGAAACGATCGAGGACGTCAGGCGCCGCGACACCGACCGTTTTGAAACCCAGCTCGCCGAAGGCATCCGCGCCGGCCAGCGCTTCTTGCGGGGCAATATCGGCACGCCTATTCCGACACCGCTCTCTACGCCGCGCCGCCCCGGTAAGGCCCTCAATGAAGAGACGGCCGGCGTTCTGCAGAAATCCGAAACTGCCGATTGAACTAAGGATTCATGCATGGAATTGGACAGCAGAGCCCTGTCGGTCACCAAATTCTGGCGTGACGCCGGCGAGGATGCATGGTTCGAGAAGAACGAGGCTTTCGATGCCGATTTTCGCGACCGCTTTCTCGATCTGCACTACGCCGCCGCGCGGCGCGAATGCGACGCCTGGTCGGAGCACGCCGAAGGCTCGCTAGCGCTGATGATCCTGCTCGACCAGTTTCCGCGCAATTGCTTTCGCGGCACTGGCCATATGTGCGCCACCGACCCGCTGGCGAAGCATTTCGCTCAAAAGGCGGTCACATCAGGGCATGATCTGGCGCTGGAACCGGAACTCCGCGTCTTCCTGTACTTGCCGTTCGAACATTCGGAAAACCTTGCCGACCAGGACATTTCGGTCGAACTGCACACCGCCAGGGCCGAATTCAACCTGAAATACGCAGTGGAGCATCGCGACATCATCCAGCGCTTCGGAAGGTTTCCGCACCGAAACAGGTTTCTTGGCCGCGAGACGACACCGGAGGAACAGGCATTTCTCGACGACGGTGGGTTTTCCGGCTGATCGCTATGACGGTCGGCGACCACCTGGCGGAGAGCTCAGGTCAGCCACCAGTCACGGCCGGACGGCAGGCGTTCGATGCCTGATGCATCGACCGCAGCCAATCGCTCGGACACGCTTCGCCCGCCGACAGCAAGATCCGGCGCGATTTCGGCCAGCGGCGCCAGCACGAAGGCGCGCTCCAGCATGCGCGGATGCGGTACTTCCAGCCCGGTCTCGTGGATGACACGGTCGCCGAACACCAGGATGTCGATATCGATCAGGCGGGGCCCCCAGCGCTCCTCGCGCACGCGCTTCAGCTTCCGCTCCGCATCGAGGCAGAGGTCAAGCAGTGCCCGCGGCGAAAGCCGGGTCGACAATTCGGCCGCGGCGTTGAGGAAATCGGGCTGATCAAGCTTGCCCCAGGGCGGCGTGCGGTAGTGCGAGGAGACGGCGGCGACGCGCGTGTCCGCATCGGCATCGAGAATGCGCAGCGCCGAGGCCATCGAGGCCGCCGGGTCGCCCAGATTGCCGCCGAGGCTGAGGTAGACGGTGTTACTCGGGCCAGACAACGGTCACCTCGACATAATCGAGCACACCAGGCACCGGCGCGTTCGGCTTGCGCACTGTGATTTCGGCCCTCCTGATCTGCGGAAACCGCTCCGTCAGCGCCTTTGCCACTTCCATGGCCAGGGCCTCGATCAGGAAGCGCCGCTCGCCGGTGATGATCTTCTCGATCACCGTGAAGGCAATGCCGTAATTGACGGTTTCCTCGATGGCATCGTCGACAAGCGCGCGTCCGGGTTCGACCGACAGCACCGCATCGACATAGAAACGCTGTCCGAGCGCCTCCTCCTCGTCAAGCACGCCATGCCGGGCAAAGAAGGCACAGTTCTTCAGGCGGATGACATACATGGCTCAGCGTCCCGATCCTTAGAGCGACGTGCGTCCACTTGGACGCACAAAGTACGCTCTAACACTTTGAATCTACGCATCGTGCTTTCCGAAAATCGATTCCGATTTTCGGGCCGATGCGGCGTTTTCAAGAGCCAGCATAGCATCCGCCACGGCCAGCGCGTCCACGTTGATTGCGACATCATGGACGCGAAACAGATGCGCGCCCTTGAGCCTGAGAATGACGCTGGTCGCCGCCGTCCCGGCGGCCCGGTCGGCGGCATCGCGGCCGGTGACGGTGCCGATGAAGCGTTTTCGCGAGGTGCCGGCCATCAATGGAAAGCCGAGCGCATGGAGCTCGGAAAACCTCGCCATCAGGTCGAGATTTTCCTCAGCCGTCTCCTTGGCGAAGCCGAAACCGGGATCCAGCACGATGCGATCGTCCGCAATGCCGTTGCGACGGGCGATCTCCAGCGACTTTTCCAGGAACGCAAACTGGTCGGCTATGACGTCGGGCAGCTTCTCGCGATCCCGCCCGGTATGCATGATGATGAGCCCGGCGCCGGTTTCGGCGGCGACCCGTGCAATATCGGGCTCGCGCTGAAGGCCCCACACATCGTTGACGATATGCGCGCCGGCAGCCACCGCCAGCCGCGCGGTCTCGGCACGATAGGTGTCGACCGAAACCAACACCTCATTGGCGTTCGCCAGCGCCTCGATCACGGGCAAAATACGCGCCTGTTCCTCGCTGGCCGATACAGCGGCGGCGCCCGGCCGGGTCGATTCCCCACCGACGTCGATAATCTCTGCCCCTTCCCCGATCATGCGGCGCGCCTGGGTCAGCGCCGCTTCGGGCGCATCAAACAGGCCGCCGTCGGAAAAGCTGTCGGGAGTGACGTTGAGGATGCCGACGACCACGGCCTTGCCGCCAAGGTCGAGATGGCGTCCATGCGCCAGCTGCCATCGCCTCGCCGTCATTGTTCATCAACCATGGGGCTCATCAACCAAGGGCTCATCAACGATGTGTGATCCGCAAAGGATCAATTCCGTTGCGTCGGCAACGGCCGTAAAGCAAGGTGGGTAAAGAGGCAATATGATGAAACGATCCCTGCTTTACGCACTGCTGTTTGCCGCGACCGCCGTCCCGGCGGGCGCGGCCAATCTGGTGAAAACATACAGCTATTTTTCCATTGGCGGCAGCACGCTCGAAGATATCGAGAAGCAGCTCTCCATACATGGGCCCCAGGTCAAAAGCACGGGCTCGCGCCACCCCGGCGCCACCCAGATGGCCTTCACCACCCGTATCAGCTACGCCAAGCAGGCCGGCTCCTGCCGGATCGCCGACGCGGTCGTGACCGTCAAGGTCAAGGTGATCCTTCCGGAATGGCGACGCCCGCGCAAGGCGGACCCTGACGTGAAGCTGTTCTGGGACACGCTGGTCGCCGACATCAAGCGCCACGAAGAACGCCATGTCGAGATCGCCAAGAACCATGCACGCGCGCTTGAAGACGCGCTGAAGGCGACCTATCCGCAGAAGGATTGCGGTGCGGCCAAGGCCAAGGCGGCCGAGATCACCGCCGCCATCCTCGCCAGGCACGACCGCGCCCAGGTGCAGTTCGATCGCGTCGAAAGCGTCAATTTCGAAAGCCGTATCCTGCGCCTCATGCGCTATCGCATCCAGCGCATCGAGAGTGGCCAGTTGCCGCCGGCCTGAATTTCGTCGGTGCCCTCGACGGCGCCGATGCAGGCCAACCCGGCCGAAGCGTAGTGCCAGCTTCGAAAAATTTCGAATGGCAGTCGAAATCGGCCTATACGAGGCGACATATCACGGGTTGGCGGGCACAACCCTCGAGGTACGAGCACCACGACCGATCGCGCGCGGACACACCAGGCAAGCCCAATCGGTGACCGGACAGCGCGCAAAGCACATGGACAAAGACTATGGACCAGGCTGCCGGCAAGCAGACCATGGCGGCTGCCGCCACACCGCTGACCGAAAGCGAGAAGAACGCCATCATCGGCGGCGTTCTCCTGTCCATGCTGCTGGCGGCGCTCGACCAGACCATCATCGCGCCGGCCATGCCGACCATCGCGCGTGCGCTCGGCCACGCCGAGTATTTGCCCTGGATGGTCACCGGCTATCTCCTGACCGCCACCGCCGTGGCACCGCTCTATGGCAAGATTTCCGACGTTTATGGCCGCCGCCCGACCGTTTACGCGGCGATCCTCATCTTCCTCGTCGGATCGGTGGTGAGCGCTATGGCCCCCAACATGTTCGTGCTGGTGATAGGGCGCGCGATCCAGGGGGCCGGCGGCGGCGGTCTGTTTGCGCTGGCGCAAACCGTCATCGGTGACCTCGTGCCGCCGCGCGAACGCGCACGTTATGCGGCCTGGGTCTCCGGCACTTGGGCCGTCGCCAGCATTGCCGGGCCACTGCTGGGCGGCACCTTCGCCCAGCATCTCCACTGGTCGCTGATCTTCTGGATCAACATTCCGCTTGGGCTTCTGGCCATGGCGATCATCAACAAGCCGCTGAAGAAGCTGCCGATTGCAGCCAAACATCACCGCATCGACGGGTTGGGCGCCGTGCTTCTGGTCATCGCCACCGCACTTCTGCTTCTGGCGCTCAACTGGGGCGGCAGCACCTATCCCTGGTTTTCGCGCGAAATCCTCGGGCTGGTGGCCTGTTCCGCCGTCTTCTGGGCCCTGTTCGCCCTCAGACTGCTAAGGGCCACCGAGCCGTTGATCTCGCTTGAGGTGTTGAGCAACCCGATCGTACTCGCCGGTGCGCTGTCGATGTTCCTGCTGCAGGCGGCGAATATCGGCGCCTCGGTCTACTTGCCGGTCTATCTGCAGACCGTCATCGGGCTCTCCGTCAGTGAATCGGGAATGGCCATGCTCGGTCTTTTGCTCGGCACGGTCGCCGGCGCCGCTTCCAGCGGCCGCCTCATCCCCCGCTTCGTGCACTACAAGCGCATCGCCATGATCGGCATCACTCTGGCCATTGCCAGCATCGGCATGCTCAGTGCCATTGCGGAACACGCCTCGCTGCTCGAGGTCGAGATCCTGACCACCCTCATCGGCTTGGGTGGCGGAACGACATTCCCGGTCGCGACCGTCTCTGTCCAGAACGCCGTCGACCGGGCCCATCTCGGGGTTGCGACCGGCGTGCTGACCTTCCTGCGCACGCTGGGTGGCGCGCTGGGCGTCGCCCTGCTCGGAGCCGTCGCGCTCGGCTACGGCCTGCCGCTCTCCGCCGAGGGCTCGCAGACGCATATTCAGCTGACATCGGCGTTGCCGTTCGTGATGATCTTCATCACCGCCGGCATCACGCTGGTGCTGGGGCTTGTCGCAATGATGCTGATGCCGGAAAAGCCGCTGCGTGGCCGCGACGAGGCGGCCGCGCCCGTTCTCGCGGAATAGAAGCGCCTTCTTACCCCACCACGCCGAGCTTCTTCTGCAGGCTGGTCGACGAGGTCGTGTACTGGAACACGATCCGCTCGCCAGGGCTGATGATGCGCTTGGCGGCCTGCGCCATCAGCGCCACCTCGTGGAAGCCCGACAGGATCAGCTTCAGCTTGCCCGGATACCAGTTGATGTCGCCGACCGCGAAAATGCCGGGCACCGATGTCTGGAACTTCTCGGTGTCGACCGGGATCAGGTTTTCGTGGAGATTGAGCCCCCATTCCGCGATCGGCCCGAGCTTCATGGTCAGGCCGAAGAAGGGCAGCATGCGCGTGCATGGCACTTCGATATCGCCATCCGGACCGCCCTTGATGGTGGCCGATGACAGCTGGCCGTCGGCCCCAGTGAGGCCGGTTACCTGGCCGACCCTGAATTCCAGCTGCTTCATCTCCTGCATGGCATACATCTTGTTGACGCTGTCGGGCGCCGCGCGGAATTCAGCGCGCCTATGGACCAGCGTCACGCTCTTTGCCACCGGCTGCAGGTTCAGCGTCCAGTCGAGCGCCGAGTCACCGCCGCCGACAATGACAAGGTCGTGGCCGCGAAAATCCTCCATTCGGCGCACCGAATAGAACACGCTCTTGCCCTCATAGGGCTCGATGCCAGGGATCGGCGGGCGTTTGGGCTGGAACGAGCCGCCGCCGGCGGCGATCACCACCACCTTGGCCTCGAACACCTCGTTCTCGTCGGTGGTGACGCGAAAGCTGCCGTCCTCCAGTTTTTCGAGGCTGGAGACCATGCGGTTGTAGGTGAAGTCAGGCTTGAACGGATGGATCTGCTCGAGCAGCTTGTCGACCAGCCCTTGCGCTGAGATCGAAGGCCAGCCGGGAATGTCGTAGATCGGCTTTTCCGGATAGAGTTCCGCGCACTGGCCGCCGGGTTTGTCGAGAATGTCGATCAGGTGGCACTTCATGTCGAACAGGCCGAGTTCGAACACGGCGAACAGGCCGACCGGCCCTGCCCCGACAATGAGGACGTCTGTCTTGATTGTTTCGGTCATGCGATGTGTCCCCTTGGGAATGGGGCGAGACTGCATGAGCCTTGGCCCGCTGCCAAGCGGCCAATGTCAAAGAAATTGGAACGTGGGCCGAAGGCCCCTTAGCCCTGGCGCTCCGGCACCCGCACCACCAGGCCGTCGAGCGCATCGCGCACCTTGATCTGGCAGGACAGCCGCGAGTTCGGCTGGACGTCGTAGGCGAAGTCCAGCATGTCCTCTTCCATCGCCTCCGGCTCGCCGACTTCCGCCGTCCAGGCTTCGTCGACATAGACATGGCAGGTGGCGCAGGCGCAGGCGCCGCCGCACTCCGCCTCGATCCCCGGCACGGCGTTGCGGATGGCGTTTTCCATGACCGTCGAGCCGTTTTCGGCGTCCACGTCGAATTGTGTGCCGTCATGGGCGATGAAGGTCAGCTTGGTCATTTGTCACCTGAAGGGAGTTACCGCCGAGATAATCACTCCGGCAGACAAGTCAACTGCCGCGCGAAAGCGCCGCTCCGTGACGTTTTTCCACAAACCTGGGTCAGCGATTGATGGCGGCGATGAAATCGCGCACTTCGTCGATCAGCTTGCCAAGCCGCTTGAGCGTCTGGCCGTCTTCCGGTCTCCGCTCGATCTCGGTGGCGCAATCGGCGATGGCGAAGGCGCCGACGCCGCGAGCCGACCCCTTCAGACCATGCGCCAGCAGGAGCCGATCCTTGAGATCGGCATCGACTATTTTGTCGCGTACCGACAGCGCCTGCTGTACAAACAGCGCCAGCACCTCCTGCTCGAGGGCGCGGTCGCCCATCGTCTGCCGGGCAAGGTGTGCCAAATCGACCGGTCGGGACTGTCTGGTTCCCGATACGTCGCCCCCGGGCATTGAGAAGGCAATGCCGCTTTCGCCACGCATGAACTCGAACTCCGTTTCTTCGGCCGCCTGAAAAACTAGGCGAATCCAATGGACAACGGGTTAATGAATGGCCGGGAAAAATGTTGCGAAAGCGGCGCCCAAATCACGCTTCCGTTAACCTTATATTTAAAGTTTTACGTATCCCGCGGAATGCATGTTTTCTTTACCCCCCTGTGTCATTACGATACGAGGGTCCATTTTCAGCCTCCTGCGCGGGGGTACGACAAAGACAATTATAAGCCCGCGGCAGCTAGTACAGGGTAGCGAAGGCATGGCAAAGAAACCAACGACGACGACGAGAAATCTCGACAGCGACGTGGCCAGGGAACTGGAAAAAGCGCTCGATCTCGACCTCAGCGGCGATATCGGCAGCGGCGATCTCGACATCGCAGCTTCGATGGAAGATCTGGAAGCGCAGATATCTCAAGCCGCCGACGAACTGGCCCGCGAGGGACGCAACCAGAAGCCCGCCCCCGCCGCCAATCAGGCCCCCATTGCCAATCAGCAGGCGAATCCCACGCCGAAGGCCAAGCCCGCCGAACTGCGCCCCGTCGAGACACGCAATGGCAATGGCACGCAGCCCGCGGGCTTTGCGCCGGCCAATGACGATCGTCAGAAAGATTACAAGACACTCCTGCACAGCCTCAACAGGCGCGCCTCCAACACCATCTACTGGATCGTTGCCTTTGTCTCGCTGGCCTGGATCGCGGGCGCCGGCGGGCTGGCCAACCTGCTGTTCGGACCGAGCATCTGGCGGATCCGCACACTCGACCAGTTCCTTGCCCGTCCCGAGCTGATTGGCCTCGCCATCGCGGCGATCGTGCCGATCATCCTGTTCTGGGCCTTCGCCGCCATGATTCGCCGCGCCCAGGACATGCGCATTGCCGCCCAGTCGATGACGGAAGTGGCCTTCCGCCTGACCGAGCCGGAAAACATGGCGCAGGATCGCGTCATGATGATCGGCCAGGCCGTTCGCCGCGAGGTCGCGGCCATGGGCGAAGGCATCGAACGCACGCTGGCCCGCGCCGTCGAACTGGAAACGCTGGTCCACAGCGAAGTCAACCAGATCGAGCGCTCCTATTCGGAAAACGAAACCCGCATCCGTTCGCTGGTCGACGGGCTCGGCAGCGAGCGCGAGGCGGTCGTCACCCATGCCGAACGCGTCCGCGCCTCGATCGCCGGCGCGCATGAGACGCTCAAGGATGAAATCGGCGCCGCCAGCGACATCATCCGCGACTCGATCCTTAATGCGTCGACCAAGCTGTCGATGACGATCACCAATTCCGGCGACACGCTCATCGATCGCATCAATGAAAGCTCGATGTCGATCTTCGATTCGGTGGAAGGCCGGCTCGAGAACATCACCGACAGACTGTCGACCTCCGGCGAGGCCTTCGCCAGCCTTCTCGACACGCGCATTGCCAAGCTGACGGATACGACGGACGGCCTGACTAGGTCGTTGACCGATCTGCTCGACGATCGCACGACCGGCATGGTTTCGCTGCTTGGCGGCGCCGCGCGCACCCTCAATTCGGAATTCGAAGCCAGCCTCAATGGCATCGAGCGCACGCTCGCCGAACGCGGTCAGGCGCTGATCAGCGAGTTCCAGACCCGCGCCGAGGCGCTCGACACCGGCACGCAGAAGCTCAACGCCGCACTCGAGGCCCGCGCCCGCCAGATCAACGAGACGCTGGTCGAGCGCGCCCGCGAAATCGCCCACACCTTCGCCGAGAGCAAGGATACGCTGGCCGCGATGATCGATCAGGGCAAGACCCAGATCGGCGCCGACATGGCCGACATCGTCACCTCGACGTCGAGCATGCTGGAGGCCCGCGCCAGCGACTTTGCCGGTCGCATGGAAGCGGCACGTCATGTCGTCTCGCGTTCCTTCGACAGCGATATCCAGCGGCTTGCCGACGCCCGCGTCGGCATCGAGGAAGCCGTCGAAAACCACAGCCGCAAGCTGTCCGAAAGCCGCGAGCGCATGGCCGCCGCCATGGAGGCGGATCTGGAGAAATTTGCCGAAGGCCGCGCCGGCATCGATGCCGCGGTGACCAACCAGGTGCAGAAGCTGGCCGAAGGCCGCAGCCTGATCGCGCGCGCCCTCGAAGAGGATCTGCGCAAGGTCAATGAATCGCGTGCGGCCATCGACGCGTCGCTGGGCAGCCATCTCGAAAGGCTGGAAGAAGGTCGCAACCGGCTCTCGCTCGCTCTCAACGAAGACTCCGGGAAACTCGTGCAAGCCCGTACGATCATTGATGAAATGGTCGCCGGACACGTCGGAAAACTCGCTGAAGGCCGCAACATTCTATCGCGCGCCCTGGAAGCCGACCTCGGCAAACTGTCCGACAGCCGCGCCAGCATTGACGGGCTGGTCGCCGGTCAGGTCGAGAAGATCGCCGAGGGCCGCGCGGTGCTCGCCAAGGCCCTGGAAAACGATATCGCCGGCATCAAGAGCCTGATCGAGGCGCATTCGGCAAAGCTGGTGGAAGACCGCAGCCAGCTCGGCCGTTCGCTCGAGAGCGACCTCTCCGGCATCAGGGGCCTGCTCGACGATCATTCAGGACGGCTTGCCAACGACCGCAGCCTGCTGTCGCAGACGCTCGAAGCCGACCTTGCCAAGCTGGCCGAAAGCCGCTCGAGCATCGACGGCCTCGTCGCCGGCCAGGTCGAGAAGCTGGCCGAGGGCCGCGACATTCTCAAGCGCGCCCTGGAATCGGACCTCAACACCATCAAGGGCGTCATATCGAGCCAGTCGGAAAAACTGGCGGAGGACCGCGGGCAGCTTTCGCGCGTCCTGGAAGCCGACCTGCAGAATGTGAACAGCGTCATCGCCGACCACATGAACAGGCTGGTTCAGGATCGTTCGACCCTGTCGAAAGCTCTCGAGGACGATCTCGCCAAGCTGGCCGACAGCCGCTCCAGCATCGACGGCCTCGTCGCCGGCCAGGTGGAAAAACTGGCCGAGGGCCGCGACATCCTCAAGCGCGCCCTGGAAGCCGACCTCAACACGATCAGGAACACCGTTGCCGACCAGTCGCAGAAGCTGGTCGACGACCGCGCGCAGTTCGCCCGGGCGCTAGAAGCCGATCTCGAAACGGTCAACGGATTGGTCAACAGCCACTCTGAGCGACTCGTTCAAGACCGTTCGACGCTGTCGAAAGCGTTGGAAGCCGACCTCGGAAACGTCAGCGGGTTGGTGAACAGTCACGCCGAAAGACTCGTCCAGGATCGCTCGACACTTTCCAAGGCATTGGAAGACGACCTCGCCAAACTGGCCGAAAGCCGGTCGAGCATTGACGGGCTGGTTTCCGGCCAGGTCGAGAAGCTCGCCGAAGGCCGAGATATCCTCAAGCGGGCTTTGGAAGCCGACCTCAACACGATCAGAGGTGCAGTTGCCGACCAGTCGCAAAAGCTTGTCGACGACCGCGCGCAGTTCGCACAAGCTCTGGAAGCCGACCTTGAGAGCGTCAGCGGCCTGGTGAACAGCCACGCGGAAAGGCTCGTCCAGGATCGTTCTACTCTGTCGAGAGCCCTCGAGGAAGATCTTGCCAAGCTGGCTGAGAGTCGCTCCAGCATCGACGGTCTGGTGGCTGGCCAGGTGGAGAAGCTGGCCGAAGGCCGCGACGTCCTCAAACGCGCCCTGGAAGCCGATCTCGCCAAACTGGCCGAAAGCCGCTCCAGCATCGACGGCCTGGTTGCCGGCCAGGTCGAGAAGCTGGCCGAAGGCCGCGACATTCTCAAGCGCGCCCTCGAAGCCGACCTGCAGAAGCTGACCGAAAGCCGCGGTGATATCGACGGCATCATCGCCGGCCACGTCGGCAAGCTCGCCGAAGGCCGCAACATGCTGAGCCGCGCGCTGGAAGACGATCTCGGCAAGCTCGCCGAGACCCGCAAGGACGTCGACCGCTCGCTGTCCGGCCACATCGATCAGATCGCTGCCCGGAGCACCGACATTTCGGCCGCGATCGCCGCCGATGTGGACAAGATCGAGCAGGCGTTCAGCCGTCAGACCGGTATCATCGAGGAACGAGCCGGAACCATGGAGCGCGCGCTCTCGACCGGCGTCGACAATGTCCGCAGCGTGCTCGAGAAGAGCGCGGTCTTCGTCGCCGGCGCCCTACGCGAAAAGGTCCTGGAAGTCACCAGCACGCTGCATGAGCAGGCTGGCGCGGCGTTCAGTGACGCCGATCGCAAGATTGCCGAGCGCGCCGAGCAGACCTCCGCCGCCCTTTTGGCGCGTGCCGAAGACATCGCCCGCACCTTCGAGGAGGCCGATCGTCGCCTCCACGCCCGTGCGGAAGATACGTCGAACGCCTTGCTCGCCCGTGCCGACGACACCTCCAGCTCGCTGCTGGCCCGTGCCCATGAAACCGCCGATCAGCTGGCCGCCCGCGCCGGCGAGATCGCCGGCACCTTCGACATGGCGGACCAGAAGCTCGCCGCCCGCGCCCAGGCAACGACCGACCAGTTGGCCGCCCGGGCTCAGGATACCGCGGATCATCTCGCCGCCCGTGCAAACGAGATCGCCGGGGCCTTTGACGCGGCCGACCAGAAACTGGTGGCCCGCGCCGTCGAGACCGCACAGTCGCTGGCCGCCCGCGCCGGCGACATCCTGCGCAACTTCGAAAGCGCCGACCAGCGGCTCGGCATGCGCATCGGCGAATCAGCCGAGGCGCTCGCCGCCCGAGCGTCGGACCTTGGCCGCATCTTCGATGCCGCCGACCAGCAACTGGTCTCGCGCATCGCGGAAGGTTCGGACGCGCTGTCCAGCCGTGCGTCGGAAATCGGCCGCATCTTCGACGAGGCCGACCAGCGCCTGGTCGCGCGCATCGCCGACAGCTCTTCGACGATCGGCGAGCACGCGCAGACCATCGTCGGTGCTTTCGCCAGCACCGAGCAGAGGGTCGCCGATCGTGCGCGCCAGACCGGCCAGGAGATGGCCGTGCATGCCCGCGAAATCGAGCAGGCACTTGCCGGCGCCGACGAGCGTCTTGCATCGAGCGCAGCGGCTGCAGCCGCCCGTGTCGAGGAGCAGATCGCCAGCGTCGAGAACCGGCTCGCCCACACCACCGAGACGATGGGCCAGAGGCTCAACGAGCAGGTGTCGAGCGCCGAGGCGCAACTCGTTTCGCGCGCCAATGTGATCGCCGAGACCTTCACCGCGGTTGGCCAGCATATAGGCCAGAGCACCAACGATGCCGCCAAGACGATCGGCGCCAACACACGCGAACTCAACACCATGCTCGCGGCGCGCTCCGCCGAAATGTCGAAAATCCTCGACGAAACCGCACGGCCTCTGGTCGAGCGCTTCGCCCAGGGCGGCTCGGAACTGCAGAAGAGCATGGAAGAGGTCACCGAACGCGCCACCGAGAAGCTGCGCAGCGAAAATGCAGCCCTGGTCAATGCGCTCGCCAGCCGCACCGCCGAGACCTTGTCGGCGGTCGAGGGCGCTCGCTCGTCGCTGTCGGACAGCGTTGCCGATCTCATCGGCCGCATGACCAAGTCCAGCTCGCAGCTCGGTCAGCTGATCGAGCAGGCCGCGGTCAATCTCGGCCAGGTCGACGAACGTCTGACCGGCAGCACGCAGAGCTTCGCGGCCACCACCGAAAAGGCGGCGCAGACCTTCGCCAGCTCGGCGCGTCTGGTCGATTCGAACACCACGAGGCTGACGGAACTGTCCTCGTCGACCTTGCGCGAAGTGGCCTCGATCGCCACCAAGTTCGACGAACACAGCCGTCTGCTGGCCAGTGCCTCGGACCTGTTGAGTTCGGCCCAGAGCAACCTCGAACACACGCTGGAAAGGCAGTCGTCGCTCGAGGACCTCGCTGTCGGCCTGGTCAAGAAGTCGGAGGATCTCGAAAGGGTCATGCGCTCGTTCGAAAACCTCGTCGGCCAGACGCTGCAGAACGCAGAGGGCAAGACGATGGAGTCGGCCGACAAGATCCGCAACGCCATCACCGACGTGGTCGATTCGGCGACCAAGCGCTTCGCCGATGCCACCGAGGAGATGCGGCGCACCGCGAGCTCGATCAAGAGCGAGCTCGACCTCACCCGCGCCGAGCTCAAGAAAGGCGTCATCGAGATGCCGGAAGAGGCAAAGGAATCGACCTCCGCGATCCGCCGCGCCGTTTCCGAGCAGATCAACGCCCTGAAGGAACTTTCGGACATCGTCGCGAAGTCCGGTCGCGGCGGCGGCGATGCCGCTGAGCCACGCCCGCTGCGCCCGGCGCCGCAAGCGCCGGCGGCACGTCCTGCCGAGCCGCCGCGTCGTGCGCCGGCACCACAGCCGGAGCTTCGCACGCCTCAGGCGCCGCTGGGTGGCGCAGCACTGCGCGGCACGCTCGATCTCGAGCGTCCGGCCGAGGCGGCACCGCGCCAGCAGCGTCCTGACGCCGGCGCCCGCACGCCGCAGGGCGGTTGGGTGCGCGATCTCCTGACCGCGGCGTCGAACGATGCCGATCTCAGGCCGGCAGCACCACCCTCGGCGCCGGCGGAAGCGCCACGCGCGGCCCCTGCCCAGCGCTCGCCGCTGCATGTCGTGGAATCACTGAACTCACTGTCCGTCGATATTGCGCGGGCGATCGACCACGATGCTTCGATCGAGCTGTGGAACCGCTATCGGCGCGGCGAGCGGGACGTGTTCACGCGCCGGCTTTACACGCTGAAGGGTCAGCAGACCTTCGACGAAATCCGCCGCAAGTATCAGGGAGAGGCCGAGTTCCGCGCCGCTGTCGACCGTTACTGCGACGACTTCGAAAAGCTGCTCAAGGATGTCTCGCGCAACGACCGCGACAACATCATGGCGCAGACCTACCTGACGTCGGACACCGGCAAGGTTTACACCATGCTGGCCCACGCCAGCGGACGGTTGCACTAAGCCGAAATTAACAGGCGGGGCCATTGCCCCGCCTGTTTCTGCCTAAATCTCCGTTGCACGTAGAGCCCATCCCAACTGGCTGTTGCGGCCCGGATGCGCTCGAAAATATCCCAAAGCCAAAGCCCGACAGCGCGAAGGCGAAACCACTGCCCTAACCCTCAACGCAAGGGGTTCTGACCGTGAAGACGGCCATCATATTCGACTGCGAGTTTCTCTGCCTCGAGGGTTCGCAACGCAGATTCTGGTGCGCGGCCCACGATCCCGACCCGGTCATCGCGCAGATCGGCGCGGTCAGGCTTGGGCTCGAAGACGACTTTCCCCTGCTCGGGACACACAAGGCCTATATCAGGCCGATCGACCGGTTTGGCCAGAGATACGCACTCGACCCGTTCTTCACCAAACTGACCGGCATCACCGAGGAAAACATCGAGACCGAGGGGGTCGCGCTGGGAGACGCCCTTGCCGAGGTCGATCGGTTTTCCGGCGGCGCGCGGCTCTGGTCCTGGGGCAAGGACGAGCTGAACATGATCGCCATCAGCTGCTATGTCGCGGGCATTCAGCCTTCCATCCCGGCCACCCGGTTCGACAATGCCGTCAAGCTGCTGATCGCGGCCGGGATGCCGATCGAGGATTTGGCGAGGACGCCGAGCAACAAGCTTGCGGAGTATTATGGCGTCGACCACCCGCCATTGCAGGGCCACGACGCGCTCGACGATGCGCTCTCCGTAACCTACACCTTGCAGCACCTGTTGAAGACCGGAAAGCTGCGGCCGGATGTCTTCGATCGCCTTTAGCCTGGAAGCGTCGGTGCATCCGGCGCGCCTGGCGTTCAGATCACCGAATCGGTCCAGCGAACAATCTGCTTGGCGGCGTCTCCAAACGCGCTGTCGAGCGCTCTGACATAGGCAGGATTGCCGCTGCCCGAAACGGGCGCGGACGCGGTGAAGCTCTTGGAAGCACGCACCTCGCCGTTGCGATCGTTGAGCAGGCGCACGAACAGGTCGACTTCGGCATGCTCACCGCCGCCGTCGACACTCACCTCGAAGGAACGGATCTCGACGATCACCTGGTAGTCGATCGCCAGGCCCTCGCCCGGCTTGCCGACGCCGGCAAAGCTGCCCGAGCGCTGGAACGTCTCGGCCAGCCGCGCCTGCACAATCAGCGGCAGGCGGTCGGCCCACTGCGCCCCCTTCAGATACTGGATCGAGCGGTCGGAGGGCTTGATGACGATGTTCTGGCTGTCCAGCGCCTTGAGCGCCGAGGGCTGGGCGATCAGGATTTGCTTGCGGCTGTGGCCATGCGCGTCGACCGAAGGCGCCGACAGCTCAAACGTGTCGAGCGGCGCAGGCTTGCCGCCCAGTACCGCACAGCCGGCAAGCGAAAGCGCAAGCAGCGCCGCAGCCGGTGTCAATCCAACCGTTCTCACCCACACCGACTTCACGCGCGATCCCCGTTGTCCCCGGATCGTAAGATCAACCCGCATCCGCAGGTCATGTTCTTGGGGCGCGCCGACGCCGAAGTCAACGCCGCGCCCTGCCATCGAATTGCCGAACCTCGCCGTCGCCACCCGAAAGAATGCGCTGCGGGTTGCGGCTGAGATCGGTGACCGCCTCCTCGATCCGGCTGATCGAGCGGCGGCTGTCCTGCACCAGCGCCTCGACATTCGACAGGCCCTGGCCCGAGAAGCGCGCCAGATTGTCGGTGATGACGCCAAGCCGCGCATTGAGCGTATCGGCAACCTGCTTGAACGACTTCAGCGTATCCCTGGCATCGGCCATCACGCCATCGGCCTGCCCCGATCCAAGCAAGGTATCGACCTTGGCGAGGATACCGTCGACGCGCACCGAGGCATCATTGAGCCGCTGCGCCAGCTGTTTGGCGTCCTTGATCGTCTGGTCGATGTCGTCGGCGCGGTTGGCGAATTTTTCGGTCACCACGGCGATGTCGGCGGCGGCCTTGTTGGCGTTTTCGCTGGCCTTCTGGATATTGGCCAGAGCGGCACGCACCTGCGCCGGGTCGACACCGTCGAGCACGCCATCGACCTTGGCCAGCGTTCCCTGCGTCTGCTTGGCGAAATCATTGACAGACCCGACCGCAGTGTCGACATTCTTGATCACGCCGTCGAGCTGCTGCGATGTCTCCTTGAGGTTCGCGGTCACCGTGTCAACATTGGCCACGATGCTCTTGATCTTGTCCTTGTCGACGGCATTGAGAATCCCTTCAGCCGCCTTCAGCGTGCCGTCGAGCTTCCCGGAAACACCCTTCAGTTCATCGGACAGAGCACTGACGCTGGACAGAAACTTGTCGATGCCGTCGGAATTCTTGGCCAGCGCATCGGAGAATGTCTGCGCGTTCTGCACGGTCTGCGTCAGCGGTCCGCGAACGTCCTTGGTGAAGCCTTCGAGTTCCGAAAGCACCTTGTCGGCGCGGGTGAAGATGTTCTGCGCCGTCTGCAGCAGGTTGGTCACGGCTGAGGGATTGGCGACGATCTCGGCGACCTTGCCTTCCTTCTCGGCCTGGTCGAGGAGTTTCACTTCCTTGGGGTCGGCGCCCTTGAGTTCGATGTTGGCCTGGCCGGTGAGGCCGGCAAGGCCGATATCGGCCTGCGTCGACTTGGTGATCGGCGTCAACCGGTCGATCTCGGTGTCGGCGATGGCGACGGTCGGATTGTCGACGTCGATATAGACGCGCTTGACGTCACCGACCTTGACGCCGTTGAACAGCACGAAGCTGCCGCGGCCAAGGCCGGAAGCCGAACCAGGGATACGCACGCGCAGCAGCGTCGTCTCGCCCCTGTCGCCGATCGCCGCCGTCCAATAAACGAAGCCGAACGCCGCTAGGATCGCAACCAGCGTGAAGATGCCGACAATGACGTAGTTGGCTCTGGTTTCCATTGCTTCACTTATGGCTATGCACGCGCGGCAAGATCAAGTTGCCGGGCGCGTTTTCCGCGGAAATAGGATTTTACCCACGGTTCTTCGCTCTTCAGCATGTCGTCGATGGTGCCTTCGACCAATACTTTCTTCTTGCCCAGCACCGCCACGTGGTCGCAAGCGGTAAACAGCGTGTCGAGGTCGTGTGTGACCATATAGACGGTCAGATCCATGGTGTCGCGCAGCTTGACGACCAGTTCGTCGAACTCAGCCGCGCTGATGGGATCGAGGCCGGACGTCGGTTCGTCGAGAAAGACGATGTCCGGGTCGAGCGCCAGGGCCCGCGCAAGTGCGGCGCGCTTGATCATGCCGCCGGAGAGTTCGGAAGGGAATTTCTGCGCCGCGTCGGGCGGCAGACCGACCAGCTCGATCTTGAGCAGCGCCAGCTCGTCCATCAGCTTCCTTGGCAGGTCGAGATATTCGCGCATCGGCACCTGCACGTTCTCCTGCACGGTCAGCGCCGAAAACAGCGCGCCATGCTGGAACAGCACGCCAAGGCGCATGTCGATGCGCAGGCGCTCTATATCGCTTGCCTTGTCGACGTCGACGCCAAACAGCTTGATCGTTCCCGACTGCTTGGGCATCAGCCCGAGAATGGTTCGCAAGAGGACGGACTTGCCGGCGCCCGAAGCGCCGACGAACCCCAGGATCTCGCCACGACTGATGTCGAGCGAAAGCTTGTCGAGGATCAGCTTGTCCTCGATGGCAACGGTGACGTCGCGCACCGAAAGGACGATCTCGTTCTCGTCCTTTTCCTCCATCTTGATGCCATTGCTCTTCGCCATCTTTTCAGAACTCGATCGCTGCGTAGAACATGGCGAAAAGCCCATCGAGGATGATGACGACGAAGATCGACTTTACCACCGAGGCGGTTACGTGCTGACCGAGCGATTCGGCGCTGCCGCCGACCTTCATGCCTTCGACGGAAGCGATCGTGCCGATGATCATGGCCATGAACGGCGCCTTGATCAGGCCGGCGAAAATCGTGCTGAGATCGATGGCGACACGCAAGCGGTCGATGAACGCGGCAGGTGGGATATCGGAGTAGAGCCAGGCCGCGACGATGCCGCCGCCGAGTGCGGCGAAATTGGCGATGATCGTCAGGCACGGCAAGGCGATCACCAGCGCGACCAGGCGCGGAAAAACCAGGACGCCGATCGGATTGAGACCGATGACCTTCAGCGCGTCGACCTCCTCGCGCATCTTCATCGAGCCGATCTCGGCGGTGATCGCGCTGCCGGAGCGGCCGGCGATCATGATTGCCGTCATCAGCACGCCGAGTTCGCGCAGGATCAGCACGCCGACGAGGTCGACGACGAAGATATCGGCGCCGAAATAGCTGAGCTGGTATGCGCCTTGCTGGGCGACGATGGCGCCGACGATCGCCGACATCAGCACCACCACCGGAATGGCGCCGACGCCCATGCGGTCGATCTGGTTGAAGATTGCGGCCGGGTTGACGGCATGACCACGGCCGAGCTTCATCTGCGCCCCGCGGATGGTGGCGCCCAGAATATTCATCGAGGCGAGGAAATCGTCGCGCATCTCGTAGACGCGCCGGCCAACCGCCTCCAGCGCCCGGATAATGATGTTTGGCGGCCGCGCCGGGCCGGATTCGGGCTCGCGCCGGACAGCCTCGCCGACGGCGTCGAGCAGGATGGACGCGATCTCGCTTTGGCCTTGCAGCCGGACCTCGACGTTCTTCTTCTCGAAGGCGCTGACCAGCCGGTCGATCAGCCAGGCGCCGGCGGTATCGATCTTTTCAATTTTCGAAAGATCCAGCGCCAAGATCTTGAAACCGCTTCGTTTCTCGATTTTGCGCATGTCGGCGTCGATCAGCGCCACCGTCCGTGTCGTCCAGATTCCGGAAAACGCGCAGCCGAGAACGCCGCCTTCCTCGCCGACCGCCACGCGTGGTTGGTGGTCAGCCTCCGAGGCGGTCGTGCCGCTTGCGTCGCGCTTGCCGATGGTCAACATGGCGTCCTGTTTAGCCTGATGGGTCCGACCTTGTCGATTTGCCGACGACCCTTCTCGCATAGCCGGAGCAGAAAAATATGGCGCGTGTCATTTCGGTTGAGGCCGAACGTTTTCCGATCGCCGGCACCTTCACCATTTCGCGCGGCTCCAAGACCGAGGCCGAAGTCATCACCTGCACGATCAGCCAGGATGCTCATCGCGGTCGCGGTGAATGCGTTCCCTACAGGCGCTATGGCGAGACCATGGACGGCGTGCATGGCGCGATCGAGGCCATGCGTGAGCGGATCGCCGGCGGTATCGACCGCACCGCTTTGCTCGACGCAATGCCGGCGGGAGCCGCGCGCAACGCCGTCGACTGCGCGCTGTGGGATCTTGAAGCCAAGATCAGCGGCAAGCCGGTGGCAAACGCGATCTGGCCGGCTCCGCTGCGTCCGCTGGAAACCGCCTACACGCTGTCGCTTGGCGAACCCGAGTCGATGGCGGCGCAGGCCCGCGCCAACGCCGGCCGCCCGCTGCTGAAGGTCAAGATCGGCGGCGACAACGACATCGCCCGCATCCAGGCGGTGAGACAGGCCGCGCCTCAGAGCCGAATCATCCTTGATGCCAACGAGGGCTGGACCGACGACAACATCGTGGCAAACCTCGTTTTTGCCGCGGAGCAAGGCATTGCCCTCGTCGAACAGCCCCTGCCCGCCGGCCGGGACGAAATCCTGCGCCACATCGCGCATCCGCTGCCGATCTGCGCCGACGAAAGCGTGCATGAGGCGAAGAACCTGGAAACGCTGGTCGGTCTCTACGATGCCGTCAACATCAAGCTCGACAAGTCCGGCGGGCTGACGGCGGCGCTCATGCTGCGCGATCGCGCCCGGGAACTCGGTTTCGGCATCATGGTCGGCTGCATGGTCGGCACATCGCTGGCGATGGCGCCGGCGGTGCTACTCGCCCAGGACGCCGATTTCGTCGACCTTGACGGTCCGCTGCTACTTGCCCGCGACCGTGTGCCGGGTCTCGTCTACCAGGGTTCGCTCGTCTCCCCTCCGGACCGGGCGCTTTGGGGCTGAGCGCGCGGCGAGCCCGATCAGCACGAGGCCGACGATCGCGATCGGGATCATCACCAGGAAACCATCGACGCCGAGACGGTCATAGAGCGGGCCGGAAGCCAGTGTAACGGCGGCCATGAAGAAGCCGTTGAAGAAATAGGCGATGCCTTGCGCGGCGCCCGTGCGCTCTTCGGAGACGGTCTCGGCGATCATTCTTTGCAGGCCGATGAGCACCATCGCGACAGACACCGAATGCAGCGACTGCACGGCGAAGAAACCGGCGACACCCAGGCCGAGCGGCCATACCAGTGGGAAGATGATCCAGCGCACGATAGAGCCGATGCCGGCGATCACCATCACCTTGACGACCGACACGGAGGCAAAAATACGATTGAAAAACACAAACATGCAGACTTCGGACACGACGCCCCAGGCCCACAGCAGGCCGACGACGGAATCGCTGATGCCGATCGATTTCCAATAGATGGAAACGAAGCCGTAGAGGAAGGCGTGGCTGGCGGTGATGATGCCGACGCCAAAGGTGAAGTAGAGGAAATAGGCATTGAACAGGCTCGGCGCCGCATGCTGGATTTCCGTCGCCGACAGCGGCGAGGCCTTGCGCGGCCGCCCCATGCGCGGCGCCAGCAGGCCTGCGACGAGCGCCGCGCCAAGGGCAAGGAATATGATCACCGGAACGGCCTGGGGACCGGTGGCCGCCAGGATGAAGCCGCCCGCGACATTGGCGCAGAGATAGCAGATCGAACCCCATTTTCGCATGCTTGCGTAGTTTGAGCCGAAACGGCGCACGCCCGAAAGCGCCAGCGAATCGGCGATCGGCGAATGCGGCGTCCAGACAATGGTCAGCGCCAGCGATACCGCCAGCACCATCGCGTAGGTCGGCGTGAGAAAATAACCCGCCGAGAGCAAAAGGGAGGCTGCCACCAGCGCGACATAGACATTGGCGCGGTCCCTCGCCCGATCGGCGAGCGTCGTCAGCAGCGGCGTCGTCACCACGCGCAGGAACATCGGCGCCGCCAGGATGACGGCGATCTGCTCGGCGTGAAACCCCTTGGCCTGCAGCCAGAGCGGGAAATAGGGCAGATGCGTGCCGAGCGATATGAACAGCGTGCCGAAGATCAGGCTCATGCGCAGTTCGAAATGGCGCGGCTTGACGAGTTGTTCTGGCGAAAGCGGCGGCAGGGACATGAATCGATCCAATTACGCCGCGTACGATCGGCCGGCGACGTAGATCGATCCCTTAACATGGCGGAAAACCAGACGAAACCGGCTGGACTAACCGATTAACGCTTAAAGTCGTCGCGCGTCAGGCCGCCTGCCCGACCCGATCTTCGATAAGCATCGGAATGAAGGGCTCGTCAGGCGCTTCGGGCAGGACTTGCGCCCAGGTCAGGATTTCCATCCGGCCATCGAAGTGCTCGACCACGGCCGTGCAGCTTTCCACCCAGTCGCCGGTGTTGATGTACTGGACATCGCCGAAATTCTCGATGGCGGCATGGTGGATATGGCCGCAGATGATGCCGTCGACATGCGAGCGGCGCGCTTCTTCCGCAAGCATGGTCTGGAACGAGCCGATGAAGTTCACTGCTTTCTTGACGTTGACCTTGGCCCAGGACGAGAACGACCAGTAAGGCAGGCCGAGCAATTGGCGCAGCCGCGTCACCACGCGGTTGACGATCATCGCGGCGTCATAGGCGTGGTCGCCGAGATAGGCGAGCCAGCGCGCGTTGTGCACCACCGTGTCGAACTGGTCGCCATGGATGACGAGCAGGCGCTTGCCGTCGGCTGTTTCATGGATGGCGCGGTCGGCAACGACGATGCCGCCGAAATGCACGCCCTGGAACTGGCGGGCGAATTCGTCGTGGTTGCCGGCGATATAGGTGATCGAGGCGCCCTTGCGTGCCTTGCGCAGCAATTTCTGCACGACGTCATTGTGGCTTTGCGGCCAGTGCCAGCTCCGCCGCAGCCGCCAGCCATCGACGATGTCACCGACCAGATAGATGATGTCGGCGTCGTGATAGCGCAGGAAATCGATCAGGAAGTCGGCCTTCGCCGCCTTCGAGCCGAGATGGACGTCGGAAATGAACATGCTGCGGAAAGTGCGGGGCTCTTGGCCTGACATCGCGATTTCACCCTTGCTTTCGAGCAGCCTATGCCCCGATTCATGCAACAACCGTATGACGGTTGCGATTGGTCCAGCCTAAGGACTAGCTTGCCGGGCAAATCACAGGAGAAATCGTCATGGATCTCGGTATCCGCGGGAAGAAGGCCATCGTCTGCGCTTCGAGCAAGGGACTTGGAAAAGGCTGCGCCATGGCGCTGGCCGAGGCCGGTTGCGACATCGTCGTCAACGGCCGCAATGCCGAACTGGTGGCGAAAACCGCTGCCGAGCTGCGCCAGCGTTACGGCGTGACGGTGACGGAAGTCGTCGGCGACGTTTCGAAGCCGGAAGTGCAGAAGGCGCTGCTCGCCGCCTGTCCCGAACCGGATATCCTGGTCAACAACAATGGCGGTCCGCCGCTGCGCGATTTCCGCGAACTCGATCGCGCAAAAATCCTCGAAGGCGTCACCCAGAACATGGTGACGCCGATCGAACTGGTGCAGGCCGTGCTCGACGGCATGGCCAAGCGCGGTTTCGGCCGCATCGTCAACATCACCTCGCTGTCGGTTTATGTCCCCATCCCCGGCCTCGACCTGTCGTCGGGCGCGCGCGCCGGCCTGACCTCGTTCCTCGCCGGCGTGGCGCGAACAGTGGTCGACCGCAACGTCACCATCAACAGTCTTCTGCCGGGCAAACTCGACACCGACCGGCTGCGCGGCTCGCATGAGGCCGGCACCGTCGAGGACCCGGCTGCTGCCGCGGCGCGCAAGACCCGCATCAGCGCCGATGTGCCGGCAAAGCGCCTCGGCACGCCGGAGGAGTTCGGCCAGATCTGCGCCTTCCTCTGCTCGGTCCATGCCGGCTATCTGACCGGGCAGAACATACCGGTCGACGGCGGTCTCTATGTCAGCGCCTTCTGATCGAAAGGTCGGTGAAACGGCAGGACTCATCTGGCATGAAACAGCCGTAAGCATCTGACATTTCGTGATTTTTGACGCGCCGGCACTTAAAGCTGTCGGCGCGTCAATTAGCGTCGCGAAAAACCTCTACCGCATGCTAAAAGGTCTCTCGAAGCAGGTTTCGAGGGAGCGGCCGCATGGAAGGCGAGAACAAGAAAACGGCACGTTCGGACCTCGACGAAGCCGCCCTTTACTTCCACAAGCACCCGACGCCGGGAAAGCTCGAGATCCAGGCGACCAAGCCGCTCGGCAACCAGCGCGACCTGGCGCTCGCCTACTCGCCCGGCGTGGCGGCTCCCTGCCTCGAGATCCGCGACAATCCGGCAACCGCTGCCGACTACACCGCGCGCGCCAACCTCGTCGGCGTCGTCTCCAACGGCTCGGCTGTGCTCGGCCTTGGCAATATCGGCCCGCTGGCCTCCAAACCGGTCATGGAAGGCAAGGCGGTCCTGTTCAAGAAGTTCGCCGGGATCGATGTTTTCGACATCGAGATCGACGCCCCCGAGATCGAGCGCATGGTGGAGACCGTCGCCGCTCTCGAACCCACTTTCGGCGGCATCAACCTTGAGGACATCAAGGCGCCGGAGTGTTTTGAGGTCGAGGAGCGGCTGAAGGCTCGCATGAGCATACCGGTCTTCCACGACGACCAGCACGGCACCGCCATCATCGTCGCCGCCGCCGTACTCAACGGACTGGAATTCGCCGGCAAGACCATTTCGGACATCAAGGTCGTCACCTCCGGCGCCGGCGCGGCCGCCCTTGCCTGCCTCAACCTCCTGGTCTCGCTCGGCGTGCGTATCGAAAACATCTGGGTCACCGACCGTTTCGGCGTCGCCTACAAAGGCCGCACCGAAGAGATGGATCGCTGGAAAGACCCTTATGTGAAGGACACCGAGGCGCGCACGCTGGCCGATGTCATCCCGGGCGCCGACGTTTTCCTCGGCCTCTCGGCGGCGGGCGTGCTGAAGCCGGAACTGCTGCAGCACATGGCGCCGAAGCCGCTGATCCTGGCGCTGGCCAACCCCAATCCCGAGATCATGCCGGAAGTGGCGCGCGCGGCGCGCCCTGATGCCATGATCTGCACGGGCCGGTCGGATTTCCCCAATCAGGTCAACAACGTCCTGTGCTTCCCCTACATCTTCCGGGGCGCGCTTGATTGCGGCGCCAGCGCCATCAACGAAGAGATGAAGATGGCCGCCGTGCGGGCCATCGCCGCCCTTGCCCGCGAAGAGCCTTCGGACGTCGCCGCACGCGCCTATTCGGGCGAGACGCCAATCTTCGGACCCGAATTCCTGATCCCCTCGCCCTTCGATCCCAGGCTCATCCTGCGCATCGCGCCGGCCGTCGCCAAGGCGGCCTGCGACACCGGTGTAGCGACACGGCCGATCACCGATTTCGCCGCCTATATCGACAAGCTCAACCGTTTCGTCTTCCGCTCCGGCCTGGTGATGAAGCCGGTGTTCTCGTCCGCCAAGGCATCGAGCGCCAAGCGCGTCATCTATGCCGACGGCGAGGATGAGCGCGTGCTACGCGCCGCCCAAGTGGTGCTCGAGGAAGGCATCGCCGAGCCGATCCTGATCGGCCGCCCGCACGTCATCGAGGTCAGGCTGAAGCGCTATGGCCTGCGCATCAAGCCGGGCGTCGATTTCGGCCTGATCAACCCGGAGGACGATCCGCGCTACCGCCACTATGTCGACCTTTTGATCGAACTCGCCGGCCGGCGCGGCGTGACGACGGAAGCGGCGCGCACCATGGTGCGCACCGACAACACGGTGATCGCGGCGCTTGCCCTGAAGCGCGGCGACGCCGATGCCATGGTCTGCGGCCTCGAAGGCCGCTTTGAGCGGCACCTGCGCAACGTGACCCTCATCATTGGCCCTCGCGCGGGCATCAAGGACTATGACCTGTCGACGCTGTCCATGCTGATTTCGCAGCGTGGCATCATCTTCCTCACCGACACGCACGTCTCCGTCGACCCGACGGCCGAGGAGATCGCCGAGATGACCGTGCTGGCGGCCGAGGAAATCCAGCGCTTCGGCATCGAGCCCAAGGCGGCCCTTCTGTCGCATTCGGATTTCGGTTCGCGCGATTCGCCAAGCGCGCTGAAGATGCGCCAGGCGGCGGCGATCCTGGCACGCATCGCGCCGGAGCTGCAGTGCGACGGCGAAATGCATGCCGATTCCGCTTTGTCGGAGCATCTGCGCCAACGCGTCTACCCGCATTCGCGCCTGAAGGGCGAAGCCAATCTGCTGGTGTTCCCGAACCTCGATTCGGCCAACATCACGCTGACGGCCCTGCGCGCCATGATGGATGCGCTGCATGTCGGGCCGATCCTGCTCGGCACGGACAAGCCGGCGCACATACTGACGCCCTCGGTCACGTCGCGCGGTGTGGTCAACATGACGGCGCTCGCCGTGGTCGAGGCCGCGCACAAGGCGCAGGCGATCGCCAATCTGGACTAGGCGAAGCCGGCCTCAGCGGCTCGGCTTGGTCTTTCGGGCAGCACCCTCATATGCCGCAGCACCTCGTTGCAAACCAGGTGTTGCGAACCGGCAACTTGCGATTGCGAAATTCGGCGTTGGCCGGAAGCGGATTTCGCGGGGGAAGCCGACCTGCTATGGTTGCGCATCTGATTTGACGGCGAGGACGTCATGAAGAGCCTGTTGCTCGCATCCGCATTGCTGTCGCTGGTCGGCGGACAAGCTCTGGCCGCGGACGCCATCAGTGTCGAGCCCACAACCGCCCATGATTGGTCCGGCGTCTATGTCGGCGGGCAAATTGGCTACGGTTTCGGCAGGACCGACGCGACTTACAATTTGCCGAACACCCCGACAATCCGAGGTTCGCAGGACTACGATACCGATGGTTTCCTGGGCGGCGTGCAGATTGGCTACAACTACCAGATCAATTCCGCCGTTCTCGGCGTCGAAGCCGATTTTTCCGGAGCTGACATCAAGGGACACTCCGACGAGATCCACGTCGGTGCAGGCGACACCTACGACACCAAGGTGGACTGGTTCGGAACGCTGCGCGCCAGGGCGGGCTATGCATTCGATCGTACCCTGATCTACGGCACCGGTGGCCTCGCTTACGGAAGCGTCGAAAACCGGTATCTCGACGGTCCCCTGGACAGCTTTTCCGAGAAGAACACCAAGGTCGGCTGGACCGTTGGCGCCGGACTCGAGCAAGCGATCACGGACCATTGGTCGGCAAAGTTCGAATACCAGTATGTCGATCTGCGGGACCAGACCATCGACTATGCCCCGAACTCCAACACCACGTTCGACAACACGTTCAACGCGGTCAAGATCGGCATGAACTACAAGTTCTGACGATCGGCTGCGGCAGGCCGGTCCTGATCCACTGTCGCTGGACGATCGAACCCTGCGCGTTGCCACGATTTGAGGCATCAATCCGATGGTGGCGGCTTTCCGGCCAACCACCGGACCGCATCCGAAATAGACGATTAACCGCGAACGGGGTAGCTTGGCGACCACAGGTAAGCGGGATTTGAGGCGAATGACAAGCGGAGGGTTGAAGCGGGCGCATGCTGCCATGCTGCTTGGCTTGCTGCTGTCCGGCGCCACCATCACCGAGCCACAGGCAGCCTCGCGGGTTTGTCGTCAGTTGGAGGCCGATCTTGCCGCCGCTTCGCGCGGCGGTGGCGGTGGCCCGGCAATAATCCGGAGATACGATGCCGCGATCGACCGGCAGCGCGAACAGATCGAGAAGGCCCGCGACCAAGCAAGCGGGGCCGGTTGCGGGTTTTCGCTGTTCTCCCGCAACATCAATCGATGCGCCGGGCTCAACGCCACCATCGACCGCATGAACGCCAATCTCGACAGTCTGCAGGCCAAGCGTGCCCGGCTCGCCGACGGCGGCTCGCGTCACGACCGTGGCCGCATCCTGGCCGCGCTCGACGCCAATGGCTGCCGCGACGACACAGTCGCGCCACGCCACGCGCCGCTGCAGGAAGCCGACCGTGGAGAAGACGGCAACGCCAACCTGTTCGACCAGCTTTTCGGCGGCGGTGGCCAGCAGAGCGACACGCTCGATCAGCCAGAGGATTCCGGCGAGGAGCGCAATGTCCGTCGCGTCCTGAACCTGCCCGGCATTCCGGACTTTCCAGATACCGGCGGCGAGTTCCACACCACCTGCGTGCGCACCTGCGACGGCTATTTTTTCCCGATGTCGAACGCTGCGTCGGTCGGCGATTTCGAGCGCGACCAGAAGAATTGCGAATCGAGCTGCCCCGGCACCGAAATGCAGGTCTTCTATTCGCGCGGCATGGACGACGATTCCGCCTCGATGACGTCATCCGTCACTGGCAGGCCTTACAGCGAATTGCCGACCGCCTATCTCTACAAGCAGTCCAACAAGTCGCAGCCGCCGGCTTGCGGCTGCAACGCCGCGCAGAATTTCCAGATCATTGGCGGCAACCCGCCGCCCCCGCAGCAGTCCCAGCCGGAAACGGACGCGGCACCGTTCGTTCCAATGCCGGCCTCCAAGCCCGATCCGGGCGCCGACCCTGAGACGCTGGCCAACAGGGAGGGCGGGCTCGACCGCGAAGCCATCAAGCGGCTTTCCGCCAAGCCGGTGACGTCGCCGGTGTCCGCTTTGCCGCCGGAGCAGCGCAAGGTCAGGGTCGTCGGGCCAACGTTCCTTCCCGACCCATCAGCGGCAATAAATCTGCAAGCTCCGGCCCCGAAGGCAGTCCAGTAAGGGCAAGCCTCAGCGGCATGAACAGCCCCTTGCCCTTGCGCCCGGTTGCTTCCCTGATCTTGCCGGTCCAATCCTTCCAGACCGTACCGTTCCAGGGCTCTTCAGGCAGGATATCGAAGGCCTGATTAAGAAAATCGCGGTCGTCGGCCGAAAATTCGGACCGCTCCTGCGGTCCCTCGCGCAGGATGCGCCACCAGCCCGCAGCATCGGCAAGCCTATCGAGATTGCCGCGCACCGCCAGCCAGAACGGCTCCGCCTGTTCGCCGGAGATGCCAAGCACCATCAGCCTGTCCCGCGCCTCGTCGAACGGCATATGGTGCAGCAGCACACGGTTGAGCACGAACAATTCGTCAGGATCGAACTTGGCCGATGATTTCGAGGTCGCGGCCGGGTCGAAATGGCCGGCAAGTTCGGTTAGATCATGCGCGGCCGCGACATTCTCCGAGGTGCCGACCAACACCGCGAGCGACGCGACGGCCATCGGCTCGATGCCGTCCCCGCGCAGGCTTTCGATGGAAAGCGCCCCGGTGCGCTTCGACAGCCCCTCGCCCGAGACGGTGGTCAAGAGATTGTGGTGGCCGAAGACAGGCGGCTCGGCGCCCAGCGCCTTGAACAGGGCGATCTGCACGCCGGTATTGGTGACATGGTCGTCACCCCTGATGACATGGCTGACGCCCATCTCGATGTCGTCGACGACGGAGGGCAGCGTGTAGAGATAGGTGCCGTCCTCGCGCACCAGCACCGGGTCGGACAGCGAGGCCAGATCGACCGTTTCCTCGCCGCGCACCAGATCGTTCCAATGCACCTCGGTGCGCTCCGGCTGTAGCGGATCGCCCGAGAAATTGGGCAGCAGGAAGCGCCAGTGCGGCCGGCGCCCGTCAGACTGGTATTCGGCCACCTGCTCTCGCGTCAGCGCCAAGGCCTCGCGGCCATAGACCGGCGGCAGGCCGCGCGTGCGGCGCACTTTTCGCCGGAGATCGAGTTCTTCCGGCGTTTCGTAGCACGCGTAGAGAACGCCCGCCGCCTTCAACCGCTCGACTGCCGCGTCATAGACCTCGAAGCGTCGCGACTGATATTCGGTGGCATCAGGGAAAATACCCAGCCAATGTAGGTCATAGAGGATGGCGTCGGCGAATTCCTGCTTCGATCGGGCGATATCGGTGTCGTCGAAGCGCTGAATGAAGCGGCCCTTGTTGTTCAGGGCGAACAACCAGTTGAACAGAGCGGTGCGCGCATTGCCGATATGGATGCGGCCGGTCGGTGACGGGGCGAAACGAACGGTAACTGTCATGAAAGGGGCGTACCGGATGCATTTGTGATTGACAAGACGCGCCCCCGCGCCGGTCGGCACACATAGAACATGACGCGGGCTATGAAAAGACTAAGGGCCATGCGGCACGCGTGGCCAGTGTTCGATGAGATCATCGAAGGCGATCAGCGGCCGAAATCGTCGGAACTGAGGCGGGTCCAGCGGTCGCCCATCAACCCTCCGATGAAGATGTCGCCGGAACGCACCGCCTGCGCAACCTCGGGAATGCGCGAGCGTACCATCGTTCCCCCGGCATAGCGGAAGAAAACATTCTTGTAGCTGAAGAGTTGCGGCATGAACCTGGTCTGCGTCTGCCCGATAATGCCTGCGCAGCCCATATTCCACGCATCCGCGATCAGACTATCGAGGGTCGCGCCCCAGTGCGATCCGGAGGCCTGGATTTGCAACAGGTTCGCCATGCCGCCGGCTTGACCGTAGAAAGCGTAGCAACCGAGCATTTTACCGGCTTCGTCGTAGGTCCCACTGAAATGAAGCGGGCCGTCGGCCCGCTTCTCGGCCGCCAGCGCGAGCAGCCGTGGCAGTTCGCCATCCTGCCAACGCGGCCGAAGCGCGTAATCGGACACAAGGGTCGGCAACCGCTCCGCAAATTGCGCGGCATCCATCGGCTCGCGATGGACCCGGTGTGACGATGAATGCTGGACGGACGGCTCGAACCTTTTTCTCGTAAAAGGGTCGAATGCCCTGGCGCAAGGATCGAATACGAAGCGAGACACGCCCGGCCATTTGCCGCGCACCACGGCGGAGGCCACCGCGGCCGGGCGGAAAATGCGGGTCCATCCCAGACAATGCACCGGCAGGAGCTGGTATTTCAACGGACGCGCGAAGGCCAGGGATACCCGGTTGGCCGAATCGGTCAGATGCAGATCGAATTCGCCTTGATGCACGGCACGCAGCAATTGCGGTCCGGCCGATCCGTGATCGGTGCCGGTGTCGGCCATGAGCGGACCGATGATCGCCGCATTCAATGCCGTTCCGTTGAGCTCGTAGCGGGCTTTCAGGACACCGAGGAAGCCACCCAGATCGCCCTGCGGGTTGATCTGGACAAGCGCGTTGCTCTCACCAGGCTGGCCGGCAGGATCAAGATAGATCTTCTTCATATACTCGGCCGTCTCCGCGATCGCGCGATCGCGGAGATGACGCCGACGCCGGCGAAACTTCGTCAGGAAGAGTGCGGCGACGCGCTCGAGATCTTCGGCAACTAGCGGCCGAACCGAGCCGTGGTGGGTCGCCAGCACCGACGGCGCGGCCACCTTTTCCACACCGGTATCTTCGGAAGCAAGATGCATCGTGAAGCCGAAATCCTGCGCTGACCAATCTGATCCCAGAGCACGGGCTTACGCCCCCTGGGTTGCTTTTGAGTAAATATGCAGCAACCAGTGGTAGAAAAGACGTGTTGTGCCCTGGCATTATAAACTACGTCTAAACTGCCGGGATGCCGCAAGATGCCGCGTAGGTCACTCTGGCTGACAGCGCCTGATGGAGTTGGCCTCCGGCCGAAGCCGGAGGCCAACTCAGTTCAGACGACCAGTCCCTTGGTCAGCTCGAGCGCCTGGCGCTCGAACAGGCGGCGGTAGATGCCGCCCTTCAGCCTGATCAGCTCGTCATGCGAGCCTTCCTCGACGATGTTGCCGCTGTCGAAGACAAGCAGCCGGTCGAGCGCCCGCACCGTCGACAGCCGATGTGCGATGACCAGCGTGGTGCGGCCGACCATCAGCCGTTCCATCGCCTGCTGGATCAACACTTCCGATTCCGAATCGAGGCTCGACGTCGCCTCGTCCAGGATCAGGATGCGCGCATCGGCCAGGAAAGCACGCGCGATCGCCACGCGCTGACGCTCGCCGCCCGACAATTTAACGCCGCGTTCGCCGACCAGCGTGCCGTAGCCTTTCGGCAGGCTGGTGATGAAGTCATGCGCACTCGCAAGCATGGCGGCATGCTCGATCTCCTCCTGCGTTGCGCTTGGCCTGGCATAGGCGATGTTCTCGGCCAGCGAGCGATGGAACAGGATCGGCTCCTGCTGGACGATGGCGATCTGCCCGCGCAGCGATGCTTGCGCCACCTGCGAAATATCCTGGCCGTCGATCAGGATCTTGCCCGCATTCACGTCATAGAGCCGCTGGATGAGCTTGACGAAGGTCGTCTTGCCCGAACCGGAGTGACCGACGAGCCCGACCCGCTCACCCGGCGCGATATCGACCGAAAAGTCTCGATAGAGCGGCGACCGGTGATTGCCGTAGTGGAAGGTGACGTTGTCGAAGCTGATGGCCCCTTGCGTGATCCGGATCGGCCTGGCGCCGTGCCGGTCCTCGATGCCGAGCGGTTCGGACTGGAAATCGACCAGTTCCTCCATGTCGTTGATCGACCGCTGCAGATTGCGGATATGCGTGCCGATATCGCGCAAATAACCTTGCAGCACGAAGAACGAGGTGAGCACGAAGGCGACGTCGCCGGCGCTCGCCTGCCCCCACGACCACAGCAGCAGCGACAGGCCGATCACGGCCGCGCGCATGACCAGCAGCAGCGCCCCTTGCGTGGTGCCGTTGATGGTGCCGCGCACCCAGGTGCGCCGCGTGCGCGCCCGCCATTTGGCGACCACCTTGGCGAGGCGGCGCTCTTCGCGCTCCTCGGCGCCAAAGCCCTTGACCACAGCGTTGCAGCTCACCGCGTCGGCGAGCGAACCGCCGAGGCGCGTGTCCCAGGTGTTGGCGAGCCTTGCCGCCGGCGCGACATAGCCAAGCGACAGCATCGCCGTCACCATGATGAACAGCACCGAGCCCACGGCAACGACCACACCCATCAGCGGCCAGAACCAGCCAAGCAGCAGTGTCGAGCCGACGAGCATGACGACGGACGGCAGCAGCGCGATCAGGATGGTGTCGTTGAGCAGGTCGAGCGCCCACATGCCGCGCGTCACCTTGCGCACGGTCGATCCAGCAAAGCTGTTGGCGTGCCAGTCGGTGGAAAAGCGCTGGACGCGATGGAAGGCATCGGCGGCGATGTCGGCCATCATCTTCAGCGTCAGTTCGACAATGCCCATGAACGCCAGGTTGCGCAGCACGACGCCGGTCAAGGCGAGCGCCATCAAAATAGAAAACGCCGTCATCGCGGCATTCCAGGCAATGGCGTCCGCGCCGGCGCTGCTGGCGACAGCATCGACCAGCCGGCCGGAATAGAGCGGCGTCAAGACGTCGGCCAGCGTCGACAGCAGGAAACCACCCATGATCAGCGAAAGCCGCCAGGGCTGGCGCCGCCAATGGGTGAGCGTGAAACCAAGAACGCTGCGAAAGGCGCTCGCGCGCAAATCGATCTTGAAACGAGCCATGATGTCATTCGGGCGCAAACGAGCCCGATCCCAGTAAGGTCGAAAATTGAAGAAGCCGCGCAAGGGGCAAATGATTGCCCAGAAGCGGAGTGGCATATCTTGGCGTCACGCCCGCAATCGGGCGGCGACCGGCATCGGCATAAGCCTGTGCTCAATCCGGCTACGATGCGAAGGATGGACCTTCGCCGAGCGCCGGATGAGACCTAGGCTTCGCGGCCTCGCATTACCATGTGAAATACTGCCATTCGGACCTCCCGCAAATGAATCGCGGAACGGTCCTTATAGAGACGCCCCGACGCATCGCCAAGACTGGCTCGCGCCAAAAGCCTATCTGGTCCAACCACTGCGGTTATTTTGCAACAACGGGCGAAACGCGCTTACCCGCGATCCCTGAAACGGTTGGTGATGGGGTAGCGGCGGTCGCGGCCGAAATTCTTCCGGGTGATCTTCACGCCGGGTGCGGCCTGCCGGCGCTTGTATTCGGCGATATAGAGCAGATGCTCGATGCGCGTCACCGTTGCCCGGTCATGGCCGCGCGCGACGATGTCGTCGACGCCCATCTCGTTTTCGACCAGGCATTCGAGGATATCGTCCAGCACCGGATAGGGAGGCAGCGAATCCTGGTCAGTCTGGTTCTCACGCAATTCCGCCGACGGCGCCTTGTCGATGATGTTCTTCGGGATTACTTCGCCCGAGGGCCCGAGCGCGCCCGGCGGCACGTGGCTGTTGCGCCAGCGCGACAGCGCGTAGACCTGCATCTTGTAGAGATCCTTGATCGGATTGAAGCCGCCATTCATGTCGCCATAGAGCGTGGCGTAGCCGACCGACATCTCACTCTTGTTGCCTGTCGTGACGACCATCGAGCCGAACTTGTTGGAGATCGCCATCAGGATGGTGCCGCGCGCGCGGCTCTGCAAATTTTCCTCGGTGATGCCTTCCTTGGTGCCCTCGAAGAGCTGCGTCAGCGCGTGCAGAAAACCTTCGACCGGTTCGAAGATCGGCACGATGTCATAGCGGCAGCCGAGCGCCCGGGCGCAATCCTCGGCATCCTTGAGCGAATCCTTCGACGTATAGCGGTAAGGCATCATCACCGCGCGCAGCCGCTCCTCGCCGAGCGCGTCGACGGCAAGGGCAGCGCAGATCGCCGAATCGATGCCGCCGGACAGGCCAAGCACCACATTCTTGAAGCCGTTCTTGTTGACGTAGTCGCGCAGGCCCAGCATGCAGGCGCGATAGTCGGCCTCTTCCCGCTCGGGAATCTTCGACATCGGCCCTTCCGAGCAGACCCAGCCGTCCTCCCCGCGCTTCCATGTGATGACGTCGACCGCTTCCTCGAACTGGCTCATCTGGAAAGCCAATGTCTTGTCGGCGCCGATGGCAAACGACGCGCCGTCGAAGATCAGCTCGTCCTGGCCGCCGAGCTGGTTGGCATAGGTGATCGGCAGCCCGCATTCGATCACCTGGCGGATGACCACCTGGTGACGGACATCGATCTTGGCGCGATAATAGGGCGAGCCGTTCGGCACCAGCAGGATTTCCGCCCCGCTTTCCGCCAGCGATTCGCAGATGCCGACATCGCCCCAGATGTCCTCACAAATCGGAATTCCGATGCGAACACCACGGAAATTGACCGGGCCTTGGATCTCGAGCCCTGCCTGGAAGACGCGCTTCTCGTCGAACTCGCCATAGTTCGGCAGGTCGAGCTTGTAGCGTTCGGCCAAGATCTTGCCGCCATCGGCGACGATGATCGAATTGTGCGTGCCGCTCTTGCGCTTCAGCGGCGTGCCGATGATGACACCAGGGCCACCATCGGATGTATCGGCGGCAAACTCCTGCGCCGCCTTTTCGCAAGCCTTCAGGAAGGCCGGCTTCAGCACCAGATCTTCCGGGGGGTAACCGGCAAGGAAAAGCTCGGTATAGAGCACGAGATCGGCGCCCTGGCGCGCGGCATCCGCCCTCGCCTCGCGGGCTTTGGCGAGGTTGCCGGCGACATCGCCGACGGTCGGGTTGAGCTGGGCGATCGCGATACGCAGTATGTCGGGCTTCTTGGTCATGCCTGCTGACTTAGCGCGGCAAAATTCGCCCCGCAATGGCGTTCGCTTGGACCACCCCAGACCGATTGATATGGTCAATCGTGTCGATGCGAATGACAGTCGTCATTCGCATCGGACCGATCAGTCGTCGCCCATATATTCGCGCAACGACTGCGGCGAATGGTTCTCGCCGATCGACATCGCCAGGATGCGCGAAATGTGCCGGCGCGGCAGGCCGGTGTCGGCCACCCATCGGTTGATCTGGGCCTGGATCTTGTCGAGGTCCCTCTTCGAGGTCGGGCTTTCGGAGATGTCGAGGCCAGAATCGCGAAGGGCTAACGCCATGTCAGCCGAAATGACGAAAGCATCCCAGCCCAGCCAACGCAGGAAATACTGGCCGGTGTTGCCGCCCAGCCGGCTGCCATGCTTGCCGAGATAGGCCATCAGCCCGACTTGGTCGTCGGCAGGCCAGTTGGCGAGGAACTCGCCGAAGCCGCCATGCTCCTTGGAGACGCGTTCGACGAAGGCGGCGTTGTCGCGCACGGATCTGATTTTCTGCGGGTTGCGCACGATGCGCTGGTCGGAAGCCAGATCGTGCCAGAAATCGTCTGGCTGGAACAACAGCCGCTTCGGCTCGAAGCGCAGAAACGCTTCCTCGAAACCGGACCATTTCTGTTCGATGACGCGCCAGACAAAACCGGCGGCGAACACGCGCTCGGCCATGGTCGACAGAATGCGGTCGTCCGGGATGTCAGCCACCGCTGCATTGTCGGGCGCCGGCCCCAGCAGCGTTGAAAGCTCCGCTTCCCCACCCTTGCGTTTGGCTGCACGGGCGCGGATTTTGGCGAAATCTGGCATTTTTGCTTCCATCTCCATGCCGCGCTTTTGAAGGGACGGCATCTTCCTATATGGAGACGAGACTGCCAAGCCGACGCTTTGGTGTGGAGACGTCCATGAACAAGACAGTGCCCGAACTGGCCAATCGATGGCTGAGGCGAAACCCAGAGAATTTGAGCGAGCTCGAGAGGCGGGTGCTGCAAAGCACTGTCGACCGCAAACCCATATCACAGGACATCAACGACAATCTTAGCGGCCTTCAGGGCGCGGGCGATCGTATCGCCGATGCCATCGCGCGTGTCGGTGGTTCGTGGACGTTCATTCTGTCATTCATCGCCTTCCTGGTCCTGTGGATCGGTGCCAACTGGTGGCTGCTGGGGCAAGAGTCGTTCGACCCCTACCCCTTCATTTTCCTCAACCTGGTGCTGTCGATGATCGCTGCCCTGCAGGCGCCGGTGATCATGATGTCTCAGAATCGCCAGGCGGCGCGCGACCGCATCGACGCTGCCCATGACTACGAGGTCAACCTCAAGGCCGAAATCGAGATCATGGCGCTGCACGAAAAGCTGGACGAATTGCGCCACAGCCAGATCATCGGCATGCGCGACGAGATCGCGCAGATAGCCGAACAGCTGAAGCGGATCGAGGAACGGCTCGCTCCCGAGACCCAGCCCTCATGACCGAAGCGATCCATCATTTCATCGAACAATATGGGCTGCTTGCCGTCTTTCTCGGCTGCGTGGCCGAGGGGGAAAGTGCCGCCATCCTCGGCGGCTTCTTCGCCCACCAGCATATTTTCGTGCTGTGGCATGCCTTTGTCGCGGCCGCCCTCGGCGCTTTCCTCGGCGATACGGGCTTCTTCATGCTCGGTAGAAGTTTCGCCGATCATCGCTATGTCGTCAGGTTGCGCAGGCGGCCCGGCTTCCGCCGCGCCTATCGCCTGCTCAACACCCATCCCAACATCTTCGTGCTGTCGAACCGCTATGTCTACGGCATGCGCCTGGTCGGCGGCATCGCCGCCGGCCTGTCGACCATAGCAGCACCCCGCTTCGTCATCCTCAACGCCATCTCATCGGTGATCTGGGCGGTGCTGTTCAGCTCAATCGGCTATGTTTTCGGGCTGGGCGCCGAGCACTTCGTCGGCCAGGCGTTCCTGCGCCACGAAAGGCTGCTGATCGGGCTTGGCATCGGCCTGACGGTGGCGATCCTTGCCTGGCTCATCGCACGACACATCGCCAAGCGGGAGCGCGCCAAGGAGTTTTGACCCGTTAGTCTATACCGAGCGCCTGATCACCTCGATCGAGGATCAGAGGGATGATCAGGTCTTCCTCATCGGCAAGATGCCGGGTCAGCATGGCGATCAGCCGGCTGTTTTCGTCAGCATAGGCATCCGCCGCGAAGCGCTGCTTGTCCTCGCTCTCATGAAGCGTCTTGATGAAGGCATTGGCCGCCTCGGCATTGCGCTCCAATCCTTCATGGATGGTGTGGTGGTCTGTGTCGAGAATCTCGAAACCGCGCATCAGCCGCGCCTCCGCTTTGGCGAAGACCGGAAAATAATGATGATCCTCGACATTGTGGTGACCGTCGAGATTACCGAGAAAATGGTTGAGGCGCGGCGCGAACCAGCGCGCAAAGTCAGGCGTCGTCAGCCTGCCCTCGCGATAATCGCCAATACCATTGGTCAGCATGCCGCCGAGTTCGCGGAACATGTCGTGCCGCTGCAGCCACATATTGGCGATACCGTGGATGTTGGCGTGGCCCTGCCATTCTTCACGCGGGTATTTTTCGACCAGCCAGCGCAAATCGTCCGGCAGGCCTTTGCGTTCGAGAAGCAGAAGATTTGTGGCTTCGGACATGACGGTTTCCTTTAGTTACCGTCATATAAGAATGGCAACGCTAGATCGGTAGTCCGGTGATCCGCTCGATAAGCGCGATGCCCCAGACGCCGGCGACGATGACCACCGAAATCAGCACCGCCAGCGAACCGCAGTCCTTGGCCAACTGGATATCGACATTGAACTCGCGGCTGAACGCATCACAGGCGGCCTCGATGCCGGTGTTCAGCACCTCGACCATGATCAGCAACAGCACCGCGCCGATCAGCAAGGCATAACCACGCCAGGAGACCGAAACGAACCACGCCGCCGGCAGGGCGAGCACCAGCAGCATCAGTTCCTGCTGGAAAGCCTTTTCACTGGCGGCCAGCTTGCGAAACGCCCGCACCGAATTGAAAAAAGCGTCGATCAGCCGCTGCATGCCCAAACCTCTTTCCGGATCACCGGCACGGGATAAAGCAACGGCCCGATCAAGGGAATAAGCCATCTCGTCCAAAATTCATTCAGCGACCGCGATCGAAGGCGTCGACTTTTCAAACTGCGGCAGCCCGTCAACGATCGAATAATAGTCACCCTTGTCGCCAACGAAGATATGGCAGTCGCCCTTGAGGCCTGTCGGCTTGTCGAACGCTCCCGCCATCACCGAAATATAGTCTTGAGCCCTTGGCTTCCAGAAAAGCACGGACCCGCATGTCTTGCAGAAGCCGCGCCCGGCGAAAGCGGACGCCTCATACCAGGTGATGCTTTCCGTGCCTTCGATCACGATGTCGGCGTCGGCGACATTGGTCGCGGCATAGAAATGCCCGCTTTGCTTCCTGCATTGCGAGCAATGGCAGTAGACGACGCCGCGCAGCGCTCCCCTTGTCCGGAAGCGGACCGCTCCGCACAGGCATGATCCCTGGTGACTATCGCTCATTTCGGCCCCCCTTGAAGAAACCTCGTCCAGCATCGTTGCCAGGATTCCAGCTTTGCGGTGGTTACGCGCAAGCAAATGCGACATCGATTGGCGTGACAAAATTCGAAATTCAAGTCTCATTTCCATCAGCACAACACGCGGATTTCGAAGTCAAAGCCGCCAAACCGGGTGTTATCGCGCTACGGTGGTACAAAAATTACGCTTCTACAGCCACAGGTAGAGAAAAACCTGTGGAAGTCGTGCGAATTAAGGAAACTTTAGCGCCACCGCATTTATGGTCCCATCAAGCGAAGGTCGCGGGTGGGGACGCGCCTCTTCGCAAGATGTTCTGGACTACCGGGTCGCGCTCCCCAGGTCGGCGATCAATGGAACCCGCCAATTCCGCGCCGGGATCCGAGGGGAAGAGTGGATCAGACATGCAGCCGGCAGTAGCCACAACCGAACGAAGCACCGACATCGCAGCCACGGTTGTCGCGACCATGCGCCAGCTTGGCGTCCTCGGCCTGCCGCGCAACTATGAGATCTTCTACGAGGCATTGAGCGGCACCAATCGCGAGCTCAGCCTGGCCGTCGTATCGCTGAGCAGCCGGCCGACGCAAGATGAGCTGGATCAGATCGGACGCGCCTTCTTTGCCCAGAACCATGGCCCCGGCATCGTCGAGCATGCCAGGGACGTCATTGCCAGGGAACTCGAGGAGGTCGCGGCGCTGTTGCGAAGCGAGCGCAGCCACATCGAGAAATACGGCAGGATTCTCGACGAGACATCAAACGGCCTGAGTGGCCGCAGCCTGCTCTCCCAGGATCTTCTGCAGAAAATCGCCAACGCCATGGCCGTTGCCACCAATTCGACGATCGATCACGGCAAGCAGATTGCTTCGACGCTCAGCGACAAGACGGCCGAGCTCGAAAGCGTGAAGTCGAAGCTCGAGGAATACAAGCGGCTGGCCGATACGGATCCGCTGACCCAGATCTGGAACCGCCGCGCCTTCGACAAGGAAATCACCAGGATCTACAACAGCAACAAGGGCATCCTGTTCAATGCCTTGGTCCTTGCCGACATCGATCGGTTCAAGGATATCAACGATCGCTACGGCCATCCTGTCGGCGACAAGATCATCCAGATCATCGCCGAGATCTTCCAGACCAGCATTCGCGGCGACATGTTCGTTGCCCGCACCGGCGGCGAGGAGTTCGCGCTGATCATCGAGGGCGCCAGCGAAGATGCCACTTACGAGATCGCCGAGCGCATTCGCGCCCTGATCGAGCAGACGCCGTTCACCAGCAGCCAGACTGGCATGAATTACGGCACGGTGACCGTCTCGATGGGCATCTGCATGGCATCCGAGGCCGAAGGACCCGAAGATCTCTACACCAAGGCCGACCGGGCGCTCTACCGTTCGAAGGTGAGCGGCCGTAACCGCGTCACCAAGCATTCGACGATGGCCGGCCGAGCCGGCAAGAGCTGGCTGCTCTACAGGAAGGACTGAGGCTGATCGGGCAACATCGGCCGAGAACACAAACGCGAGCTGAAACGAAAAAGGCGCCGGATTACCAGGCGCCTTTTTCTTTATCCAAATGGCCGGGATCAGCCGTTGGCAACCTGCTTGTGCTGAACCGGATGGCTCTTCTTCAAGAGATCCGACACCAGGAAGGCCAGTTCGATCGCCTGGTCGGCATTGAGGCGCGGGTCGCAATGGGTGTGGTAGCGGTCCTGCAATTCCTCGGCCGTGATGGCGCGCGCGCCGCCCGTGCATTCGGTGACGTTCTTGCCGGTCATCTCGACATGGATGCCGCCGGGATGCGTGCCTTCGGCGCGGTGCACCTCGAAGAAGGTCTGCACTTCTTTCAGGATGCGGTCGAACGGCCGCGTCTTGTAGCCGGCAGCCTCGATTGTGTTGCCATGCATCGGATCCGACGACCAGACGACGCTGCGGCCTTCCTTCTGCACCGCGCGTACCAGCTTCGGCAGATGGTCGGCGACCTTGTCCGAACCAAAGCGGGCGATCAGCGTCAGCCTGCCGGGCTCGTTCTCCGGATTGAGCAGGTCGATCAGTTCCAGCAGGCCATCCGGCGTGAGCGACGGGCCGCATTTCAGGCCGAGCGGGTTCTTGATGCCGCGGCAATATTCGACATGCGCATGGTCGGGCTGGCGCGTGCGGTCGCCGATCCAGATCATGTGGCCTGACGTCGCGTACCAGTCGCCCGAGGTTGAATCGACGCGGGTCAGCGCCTCCTCGTAGCCGAGCAGCAGCGCCTCGTGGCTGGTGTAGAAATCGGTCTCGCGCAGGGCGTAATTGGTTTCCGAGGTGATACCGACAGCCTTCATGAAGTCCATCGTCTCTGTGATGCGGTTGGCGAGCGACTCGTACTTCTCACCCTGCGGGCTGTCGGAGACGAAACCGAGCATCCAGCGATGCACATTCTCCAGGCTGGCATAACCGCCCTGGGCGAAGGCACGCAGAAGGTTGAGCGTCGCCGCCGACTGGCGGTAGGCCATTTCCTGGCGGGCAGGATCGGGAATGCGCGACTTCTGGTCGAATTCGATGCCATTGATGATGTCGCCGCGATAGCTCGGCAGCGTCACCTCGCCCTTGGTTTCGTTGTCGGACGAGCGCGGCTTGGCGAACTGGCCGGCAACGCGGCCGACCTTCACCACCGGCTGTGCGCCGGCAAAGGTCAGCACGACCGACATCTGCAGGAAGACGCGGAAAAAGTCGCGGATATTGTCCGCGCCGTGCTCGGCAAAGCTCTCGGCGCAATCGCCGCCCTGGAGCAGGAAGGCGTCGCCATTTGCAACAGCCGCTAGCTGCTTCGTCAGCTTGCGCGCTTCACCGGCAAAAACCAGCGGTGGGAAGGTAGCGAGCTGAGCTTCCGTGTTCTTCAGCGCGGCAAGATCCGGATAGGCGGGAACCTGCTTGATCGGCTTTGCTCTCCAAGAATTCGGCGACCATTTCGTCATCGCTGCACCCAACGCTCTTTCCGGCGAGTATCCTCACCCACCATTTCCCGCCCCTCTATGGGGTGGCGGCTCCATACACGAAGCCGATTTCCTATTCTAGACCGGAATTTCAGCGCTGGCGAATGGGTCGGGTGGGCTACGCTGCCTTCTCGACCAGCCTCGCGAGCTGTGTCATGACCACCGCCGAGCCCGCCAGGCGCTTGTCCGGCGTCGGCCAATCGCGCACGAAGACGACGCTGTGATCCGGCCGGATCTTGGCCAGCGAGCCCTGCTCGCCGATGAATTTGACCAGCCCAACCGGATTGGAGAATTCGCGCTTGCGGAAATGGATGACGACGCCCTTCGGGCCGGCGTCGAGCTTCTCGACATTGGCCTTGCGGCAGAGCGCCTTGATGAAGACGATCTTCAGGAGATGCTTGACCTCGTCCGGCAGCGGGCCGAAACGGTCGATCAGCTCGGCACCGAACGCGTCGATCTCCTCGGTGTTCTCGAGATCGCCGAGACGACGGTAGAGCGCCAGCCTGAGCTGCAGGTCCGGCACATAGCTTTCCGGGATCATCACCGCCGTGCCGACGGCGATCTGCGGCGACCAGCCGCCATCCTGGACCTCGCCGGAATCCTTGACCTCGGCCACGGCCTCCTCCAGCATCTGCTGGTAAAGCTCGAAGCCGACCTCCTTGATATGGCCGGATTGCTCTTCGCCCAGGAGATTGCCGGCGCCACGGATGTCGAGATCATGGCTGGCCAGTTGGAAACCCGCGCCCAGCGTGTCGAGCGATTGCAGCACCTTCAGCCGGCGCTCGGCGGTGTCGGTGAGCTTGCGGTTGGCCGGCAGCGTGAACAGCGCATAGGCGCGCACCTTGGAGCGGCCGACGCGGCCGCGCAGCTGGTAGAGCTGCGACAGGCCGAACATGTCGGCGCGATGGATGATCAGCGTGTTGGCGGTCGGAATGTCCAGGCCGGATTCGACGATGGTGGTCGACAAAAGCACATCATACTGGCCGTCATAGAAGGCGTTCATGATGTCGTCGAGCTCGCCCGGTGGCATCTGGCCATGGGCCACGGCCACTTTCAGTTCCGGCACGGATTCCTTCAGGAAATCATGGATTTCGGCGAGATCGCTGATGCGCGGAACGACATAGAAGGAGTGTCCGCCACGGTAGCGCTCGCGCAGCAGCGTCTCGCGAATGACCAACGGATCGAAGGGCGAGATGAAGGTGCGCACCGCCATGCGGTCGACCGGCGGCGTGGCGATCAGCGACAGCTCGCGCACGCCGGTCAGCGCCAGCTGCAGCGTGCGCGGGATCGGCGTTGCCGACAGCGTCAGCACATGGACATCGGTCTTCAGATCCTTCAGCCGCTCCTTGTGCTTGACGCCGAAGTGCTGCTCCTCGTCAATGATCAGCAGGCCGAGATTCTTGAACGAGATCGACGAGCCGAGCAGCGCATGGGTGCCGACGACAATGTCGACCTGACCTTCGGCCAGAGCCTTCTTCGTCTCCGCGAGTTCCTTGGCGCCGACCAGCCGCGAGGCCTGGGCAACGCGGATCGGCAGGCCGGAAAAGCGTTGCGAAAACGTCTTGAAATGCTGGCGCGACAACAGCGTCGTCGGCACCACCACCGCAACCTGGAACCCTTCCATCGCCGCGATGAAGGCGGCGCGCAGCGCCACTTCGGTCTTGCCGAAGCCGACATCGCCGCAGATCAGCCGGTCCATCGGCTTGCCGGCGCCAAGGTCGTCACGCACCGAGTCGATCGCCGTCTGCTGGTCGTCAGTCTCCTCATAGGGGAAACGAGCCGAGAATTCGTCATAAAGGCCTTCGGCCGGCACCAGCGCTGGTGCCGCGCGCATCTGCCGTTCGGCGGCGATGCGGATCAGCTGCCCGGCCATGTCGAGCAGGCGCCGCTTCAGCTTTGCCTTGCGCGACTGCCAGGCACCGCCGCCAAGCTTGTCCAGCGTCGCCTCGGCTGTATCAGAACCGTAGCGCGATAGAAGCTCGATGTTTTCCACCGGCAGGAACAGCCGGTCATCGCCGGCATAGTGGATTTCCAGGCAATCATGCGGCGCGCCGACCGCCTCGATGGTGCGCAGGCCGATGAAGCGGCCAATGCCGTGGTCGGCATGGACGACAATATCGCCGGCCGACAGTGCTGAGGCCTCGGCAATGAAATCGGAAGCGCGCTTCTTGCGCTTCGAGCGCCGGATCAGCCGGTCGCCCAAAATATCCTGTTCGGCGACGACGACCAGTTTTTCGGTCTCGAAGCCGGATTCGAGCGGCAACACGGCCAATGCCGCCTGCCCCGGCTCGAGCTGCTCGGCTTCAGCCAGGGTTTCGACCTGCTTGAGATTGCCGAGATGGTGCTCCGCGAGGATCTGGCCAAGCCGGTCGAGCGAGCCTTCGGTCCAGCCGGCGATGACGACACGGCGGCGTGCCGCGCGCTCGTCGGCGATGTGCTTCACCACGACATCGAAGACGTTGATATTGGGGTTGGCGCGTTCTTCCGCGAAGCTGCGGCCATGGCGTGAGCCGGCATGATAAACCTTTTTCGCGCCGGCATCCGGCGCATCGAAGGGCGTGAAGTCGATCGCTTCGCGCGGCCCGAGCGAGGCGATCAGGTTTTCCGGCGAGAGATAAAGCAGGTCTGGCGCCACCGGCTTGTAGGGCACCGCATCTTTCAGCGCGGCGTCGGCTTGCTTTTTGCGCGCTTCATAATGGTCGAGGATCAGCGTGTGGCGTTCGGCCAGCGCCTCATGCGCTAGATGGTCGAAGATGACGGGCGTGTCCGGCAGATAATCGAACACCGTCTCCAGCCGCTCGTAGAAGAACGGCAGCCAGTGCTCCATGCCGGCGAAACGCCGGCCCTCGCTGACCGCCGCGTAAAGCCCATCGTCGCGCTGGGGTGCGCCGAACGCTTCGATATAGGACCGGCGGAAACGGCTGATGGTTTCGGGCGTCAGCGCCACTTCGCTCATCGCCTGCAGCGCCATCGACTTGCGCTGGCCGGTGGTGCGCTGCGTGGCGGCGTCGAAGACACGGATCGATTCCAGTGTGTCGCCGAAGAAATCGAGCCTGAGCGCCTCGGTCCAGCCGGGGGCGAACAGGTCGAGAATGCCGCCGCGCACCGCGAATTCGCCGATCCCGCGCACCGTCGGCACACGCTCAAAACCTGATGTTTCCAGCCGCGCCACCAGCGCGTTCATGTCGATCTGGTTGCCGGGCCTGGCATGAAAGGTCTGCGCCTCGACAAGGTCGGCCGGCGGAATGCGCTGCAGCAGCGCATTGGCGGTTGTGAGGATGACGGCGCGGTGCGGCTTCTTCGCCAGCGCGATCATGGCGGTGAGCGCATCGAGACGCTTGGCGGCGGCGTCCGAGCCGGGCGAGACGCGGTCGTAAGGCAGACAGTCCCAGGCCGGCAACTCCAGCACCGGCAGGCCGGGGGCAGCAAAGGACAGCGCCTCGATGATCGCCGGCAAGCGCTGGCCGTCGCGCGCCACGAACAGCACCGGCTTGTCGGGTGCGATTTCCAGGGCGGCCTGCACCAGCGCGAAGGCTTCATAGCCATCGGCGACGCCGTCGACGATGAACTGGCCGGCACGGCCTTTCGGCAGGCCAATGGTGGGAATGAGGCTCATCAAATCACGTTTTTCAGAAAGTCATGGTTCGGCGGGACGCCAGAATCTTTTGCAGGACGGCACAATCGATATCAGCCGGCACCGGGCGTTCACCGGTGATCAGCGGCAGGAAGTCGGTGTCGGGAATGTCGAGGAGCCTCTCATATTGGTCGATTTCCTCAGCCGTCAAGGCGCCGATCTCGGCGTCGGCAAAGGTGCCGAGGATGAGGTCCATCTCGCGCATGCCGCGATGCCAGGAGCGGAACAACAACTTGCGGCGGTGGGCGTCCAGCCCCTCGCTTGATCGTCTCGTTCCGGTCATCGTGCGGCATCCTCACTTGCTGCGGCGCATATAGCGTGGATAGAAGGGGCTGTCAGCCTTGCGCTGAGGCCGTCGCGACATAAGCTGACATCATGCGTCCTTCCATCCTCGATCCGCTGTTTGTTCCGATCACTTCGCTTGCCGGCGTCGGGCCGAAGGTCGGCGCGCTGATCGAGAAGATCGTCGCGGCTGATCTTGGCGATCGCGCGGCCCGCGCGGGCGACCTTCTGTTCGTGCTGCCGCACACCGTCATCGACCGCCGCAGCCGGCCGGGCATCGCAGGGTCCGCCGAAGGCCAGATCGTCACGCTCGACGTGCGCATCGACCGCCACCAGCCGCCGCCGCGCGGCAACAAATCGGTGCCCTACAGGGTCTACGCTCATGATGATACCGGTGAAATCGGCCTGACCTTTTTCCATGCGCACGCCGCCTATCTCGAAAAGGCAATGCCCGTGGGCGAGCATGTCGTGGTCTCGGGCCGCATGGAATGGTTCAACGGCCGCCCGACCATGGTCCACCCCGACCACATCGCGCTGGCCAGCGAGGCGGAAAACCTGCCGCTGGTCGAACCGGTCTATCCGCTCACCGCCGGTCTCTCGGGCAAGGTGCTGCGCCGGGCGATCGGCCAAGCGCTGGCGCGGCTGCCCGAATTGCCGGAATGGCAGGACGGCGCCTTCATGCGCCGGCACACTTTTCCCACCTTTGCCGACGCACTCACCCGCATCCACAATCCAGCCGACCCGATCGACGTCTCCGTCGACGGCGCCGCCTGGCGGCGCCTTGCCTATGACGAGTTGCTGGCGGGCCAGGTCTCGCTGGCGCTGGTGCGGTCAAAGATCCGCCGCCTCTCCGGCCGTCCCCTGGTCGGCGACGGCCGCATCGTGGAGAGGCTGCGCGCCGCCCTTCCCTATTCGCTGACCGCGAGCCAGGAATTCGCGCTCGCCGAAATCAATGCCGACCTTGCCGACCCCGAGCGCATGCTACGGCTGCTGCAGGGCGATGTCGGTTCGGGCAAGACGGTGGTCGCGCTGCTTGCCATGGCGCGCGCCGTCGAGGCCGGCGGCCAGGCGGCGCTGATGGCGCCGACCGAAATCCTGGCGCGCCAGCATCTGGCGACGATCACGCCACTTGCCGCCAAGGTCGGGCTGCGCATCGCCATCCTGACCGGCCGCGAGAAAGGCCGCGAGCGTACCGAAACGCTGGCCGGCCTGGCCAGCGGCGAGATCGACATCGTCGTCGGCACCCACGCACTGTTCCAGGAGACGGTCACCTTCCACGATCTGGTGCTGGCCGTCATCGACGAGCAGCATCGTTTCGGCGTCCATCAAAGGCTCGCCATCACCGCCAAGGGCGACGCGCCCGATATGCTGGTGATGACGGCCACACCCATCCCGCGCACGCTGGTGCTGACCGCTTTCGGCGACATGGACGTCTCCAAACTGACGGAAAAACCGGCCGGCCGCCAGCCGATCCGCACCGTCACGCTGCCGCTGGAGCGTCTCGACGAACTGGTCGCCCGCATGGAGGATGCCGTCGCCGGCGGCCAGAAAATCTACTGGATCTGCCCGCTGGTCGAGGAATCCGAAGAGATCAAGCTGATGTCGGCCGAGGATCGCTTCGCCTCGCTGAAACCGCTGTTCGGCGACCGCATCGGCCTCGTCCACGGCCGCATGAAGGGCGCCGAGAAGGACGAGGCGATGCGCGCCTTCAAGGAGGGCGAAACCCGCATCCTGATCGCCACCACCGTCATCGAGGTCGGCGTCGACGTGCCCGACGCCACCGTCATGGTCATCGAGCATGCCGAGCGTTTTGGCTTAGCCCAGTTGCACCAGCTGCGCGGGCGCGTCGGGCGCGGCGACAAGCCCTCCTCTTGCGTGCTGCTCTACAAGGATCCGCTCGGCGAGACGGCAAAACGCCGGCTGTCGGTGATGCGCGAGACCGAGGACGGCTTCCTGATCGCCGAGGAAGACCTGAAATTGCGAGGCGAAGGCGAGCTTCTGGGCACCCGCCAGTCCGGCACACCGGGTTTCCAGGTGGCGCGCATCGAGGCGCACGCCGATCTCCTGGAGGCCGCCCGCGACGATGCCAGGCTGATTCTGTCGCGCGACCCGGAGCTGCAATCCGACCGCGGCGAAGCGTTGCGCCTGCTGCTCTATTTGTTCGGCCGCGACGAAGCCGTGCGGCTCCTGCGCGCCGGATGAGGCCCTAGCGGCGGATTGGCGACCGCTCCGTTGATCGGCTCACCGTTCAGCGTCACCAACTTGGTCTTCACCTCGGGCGCCACGAGCCCGGCCGAAACGATCAGCTTGGCACCGTCCTCGATCGTCATGTCGAGCAACACAATGTCCGACTTCGGCACATACATGAGAAAGCCGGTGGTCGGGTTCGGCGTGCAGGGCATGAACACCGCGATCAACGGATCGCCTTCCTGATCGAGCTTCTCATTGATCTCGGTTTCCTTCTCGCTGGCCACGAACACCAGCGACCAGACGCCCTTGCGCGGATATTCGACCAGCCCGACCTGGCGGAACATGTCGCCCTTGTTCGACAGCACGGTCTCGAAAATCTGCTTCAGCGAACCATAGATGCCGCGCACCAGTGGCATGCGGCCAAGCAGGCGCTCGCCGAAACCGACAATGGCGCGGCCGACAATGTTGGCGGTGAGAAAACCAATCAGCGTGATCAGGATCAGCGCGACGATCAGCCCGAAACCCGGAACCGGAAACGGCAGATAGGTGTCGGGGCTGTAACGGGCCGGAATATACGGTTTTACCCAGGAATCGACCCAGCCGATGAACGACCAGGCGATATAGGCGGTGATCGCCAGCGGCGCGCAGACGACGAAGCCCGTGAGGAAATAGTTCCTCAGCCGGGTCATGCCGGAGGTCTTGGGAGCATCGGACATGGTTCACCGGAGCGCGGGTTGCAGCGCAACATTAGTGAACCGGAAGGCCGTTTGGAACTGCGAAGTTTTTAAAGAGCGCCTGTTGAGGTCCCTACTCCACCGTCACGGATTTCGCCAGATTGCGCGGCTGGTCGACGTCGGTGCCCATGAACACGGCGGCGAAATAGGCCAGCATCTGGATCGGCAGCGCGTAGATGATCGGCGAGATGATTTCCGGCACGTCCGGCAGGATGATCGTCTCCATCGTCTTCACGCTTGAGTGTGCGGCGCCCTTGGCGTCGGTGATCAGGATGATCTTGCCGCCGCGTGCCGCCACCTCCTGCATGTTGGACACGGTCTTCTCGAAAATGCGGTCATGCGGCGCAATCACGATCACCGGCATGTTCTCGTCGATCAGCGCGATCGGCCCGTGCTTCAATTCGCCGGCGGCATAGCCCTCGGCGTGGATGTAGGAGATTTCCTTGAGTTTCAGCGCGCCTTCCATGGCCAGCGGGAAATTCGTGTCGCGGCCGAGATAGAGCACATCCTTGTAACGCGACAGTTCGCGCGCGATGCGCTCGATCTGCTCTTCGAGCTTGAGCACCTGGTTGGCATAGCGCGGCGCTTCCGAAAGCGCGCGCACCAGGGTCTTTTCCTCATCCTTCGAAATCGTACCGCGCGCCACGCCGGCGCGCACGGCGAGTGACGCCAGCACCGAGAGCTGGCAGGTAAAAGCCTTGGTCGAGGCGACGCCGATCTCGGGGCCGGCAAGCGTTGGGAGCACGACGTCGGATTCGCGCGCCATGGTCGATTCCCGCACATTGACGACGGCGCCGATCTTCATGCCGGCCTTGCGGCAATAACGCAGCGAGGCCAGCGTGTCGGCGGTCTCGCCCGATTGCGAGATGAAGAAAGCGGCGTCGTTGGCCGACAGCGGCATCTCGCGATAGCGGAACTCCGAGGCGACATCGATGTCGACCGGCAGCCTTGCATAGCGCTCGAACCAGTATTTGCCGATCAGGCCGGCCAGATAGGCGGTGCCGCAAGCCGAGATCGCCAGCCGGCCAATCTTGGCAAAGTCGAATGGCAGGTCGAGCGGCTTCGAGACGCCGGAGACGAAATCGACATAATGCGCCAGCGTGTGCGAGATCACCTCGGGCTGTTCATGGATTTCCTTCTCCATGAAATGGCGCCGGTTGCCCTTGTCGACCATGAAGGAGGTCGACAGCGACTGCTGGCGCTTGCGCTCGACCTTCTTGCCGTCAATGTCGAAGATGGCGACGCTGTCGCGGCGCACCACCGCCCAGTCGCCGTCTTCGAGATAGGTGATCGAATTGGTGAATGGCGCCAGCGCGATGGCGTCCGATCCCAAGAACATCTCGCCATCGCCATGGCCGACAGCCAGCGGCGGGCCATTGCGGGCGCCGACGATCAGGTCTTCGTCACCCTTGAACATGATGGCCAGCGCAAAGGCGCCTTCGAGCCGCTTCAGCGCCTGGTGCGCGGCCTCGACCGGCTTCAGCCCCCTGGCGAGTTCGCGCGCCACCAGATGCGCGACGACTTCGGTGTCGGTCTGCGACGAGAAGGAATAGCCGTCGCGGACCAGCTCGTCGCGCAGTTCGGCAAAGTTCTCGATAATGCCGTTGTGGACGATGGCGACCCCATCGGAAAAATGCGGATGCGCATTGGTCTCATTGGGCACGCCATGGGTGGCCCAGCGGGTGTGGCCGATGCCGATCGTGCCATCGAGCGGCTCGTCCTTGAGCCGGCGCTCGAGGTTGATCAGCTTGCCTTCGGCGCGGCGGCGGGCGAGCTGGCCGTGCTCGATGGTGGCGACGCCGGCCGAGTCATAGCCGCGATATTCGAGCCGCTTCAGCGCATCGACGATGAGAGGCGCTACCTGCGAGTGGCCGACGATTCCAACGATACCGCACATGCAGACAGTCCCCGATTCCCCATGGAAAACCAGCGCTATTTAGGGATGGCCGGCCTGCCGTGAAAGTCACATTGCATTTCGTCCGCTGTAACGGACGCTTGCAGAGGCATGCACCATGCCAGACCGCTCTTGCAATCCGGTTACTGCAATTGTTCGGTTTTCAGGCATCCGGTTTTCGTTCCGGCAATATTTGGCTAAGCTTCAGCCATGAATGAAACCCAGCCCACCATTACACTCTGGCGTCCTGTCGGACCTCAGGAACTGAAACTCATCGAGGCGTCCGAGATGCAGGCATTTCCGCCACGTCTGCCTGAACAGCCGATCTTCTATCCGGTTCTGTCGGAAGCCTATGCCGTGCAGATCGCGCGCGACTGGAATGTTCCGGCCAGCGGCGCGGGTTTCGTCACCCGGTTTGCCGTGCTGAAAAGCTTTCTAGACCGCTACCGGGTCGAGCATGCTGGCAGCAAAGCGCATCTGGAATACTGGATCCCCGCCGAGGACCTCGATGACTTCAACAAGGCCATCGTCGGCAGGATCGAGGTGACCGCCACTTTCGGTGGGGACACTGCGCCGGTCGGCTGACCGTTAGTGGTCGGCGCCGGCCGCCTTCTTCTTCGCCGCCGCGGCCGAAGCAAAGCGCTCGCGCAATTCCTTGCCCTTGCCGGGGATCGTCTTCTGGCGGGCGCGGCCGAAGGCCAGCGCGTCGTCGGGCACGCTTTCGGTGATGACGCTGCCCGACGCAATGTAGCCGCCCTTGCCGATCGTCACCGGCGCCACCAGCGAGGAATTCGAGCCGACAAAGGCGCCCTCGCCGATATCGGTGAAGAATTTCGAATAGCCGTCATAGTTGCAGGTGATGGTGCCGGCGCCGATATTGGCGCCCGCGCCGACGCGGGCATCGCCGATATAGGTCAGATGGTTGACCTTGGCGCCTTCCTCGACAACCGCCTGCTTGACCTCGCAGAAATTGCCGACCTTGGCCTTGTTCCGGAGATCGGCGCCTGGCCGCAGCCGCGCGAACGGCCCGACATCGCAATTCGATGCAATGGTAGCGCCTTCGATATGGCTGAAGGCATGGATCTTGGCGCCGCCGGCGATCTTCACGCCCGGGCCGAACCAGACATTCGGCTCGACGATGGTGTCGGCGCCGATCTCGGTGTCATGCGAGAAATACACGGTCTCCGGCGCGATCAGCGTCACGCCCGATAGCATCGCCTCCTGGCGGCGGCGTGCCTGCCAGATGCCTTCGGCCTGCGCCAGTTCGGCGCGGTTGTTGATGCCCAGCGCATTCTCGAAACTGGCCTCGGTGGCGACGACATCGAGACCTTGCCCGCCGGCGATCTCGACGATGTCGGTGAGATAATACTCGCCCTTGGCATTCTTGTTGCCGACCGCGTCGAGCAGCTTCAGCGCGTGGGCGCCGGCCACCGCCATCATGCCGGCATTGCAGAAGCCGATCTTCTTCTCCGCCTCGGAGCAGTCCTTTTCCTCGCGGATGGCAATCAGCTTGCCGCCCTTTTCGACCAGCCGGCCATAGCCGTTTGGAAGAGGCGGACGGAAGCCGATCACCACGACAGCCGCACCTTCGGCGAGTTTCGACCGCGCCACGGTCAGCGCCTCCGCATCGATCAGCGGCGTGTCGCCGAACATCACCAAGATGTCGTCATAACCCCTTGATATCGCTTCACGCGCGGCAAGAACAGCATGCGCCGTACCCAGACGCTCTTCTTGCACAAAGGTCTCTGCCTTCGGTGCGAACTTCGCCACCGCCTTGCGCATCTCTTCCGCGCCATGACCGATGACGATCGCCTCGCTGCTGGCACCGGCGGCTTCTGCGGTCTTCGCCACATGAGCGACCATCGGCAGCCCGGCGATCTGGTGCAGCACCTTCGGCAACACGCTCTTCATGCGCGTGCCTTCGCCGGCGGCGAGGATGACGGACAGGCAGGATCTCTGGCTCATGGAAGGCAACCATCTGAAAAGGGTTGGGAATCAAATCATGCTAGCAGCGGCGCCATGCTGCACCAATGCGGTTAAATTCCGGTGAGATGGTCGGGCAAGTGACTATCAATCAGGAAGTCCACTGTGAGATCCTTTGCCGAAAAGCAGTGGTGAACTTACCCCAGCCGCCCCAGCACCGGGAAATTCTCCAGCAGCCAGTAAGACACCGTCTGCACGCCTCCGGTCAGGAAAAACACGCCGGCCACGACCAGCAGCGCGCCGATGGCCTTTTCGACGCGGCCGAGATGGACGCGGAATTTGCCGAGGAAGCGCATGAAGGCGCCGGAGAACAGGGCGGCGATCAGGAAGGGGATACCGAGGCCGAGCGAATAGGCGGCGAGCAGCAACGCGCCCTCGCCCACGGTTTCGCGCCCGCCGGCCAGCGTCAGGATCGGCCCCAGCACCGGACCGATACAGGGCGTCCAGCCGAAGGCGAAGGCGAGCCCCATGACATAGGCGGCGACGGCACTCGCCGGCTTGCCCTGCGACTGGAAGCGGGCCTCGCGCGACAACAGCGGGATGCGCAGGATGCCGAGGAAATTCAGGCCCATCAAGATAATCAGCACGCCGGCGCCCATCGCCAGCGGTTCCTGCCAGACGCGCAGCAGCCGCCCGATGGTCGAGGCGCCGGCGCCAAGCGCCACGAACACCGTCGAGAAGCCAAGCACGAAGGCGATCGAGGAATAAAGCAGCGCGCCGCGCGTACCTTCGCGGGCTGTCACGCCCGCATTGCCGCGAAAATCGTCGACCGAGACGCCGGCCATATAGCAGAGATAGGGCGGCACCAGCGGCAGCACGCAAGGCGACAGGAACGAGATCGCCCCCGCCCCGACCGCGCTGACATAGCCGATATCCAATGCCATCCCAAAGCTCCGACTGTTTGGCGACGATATAGCGACGCTCTGACCTGTGCGCCAATCACCAATGTGTGGCAACCGGTCGCTGTTCGGGCAATCGCACTGGCCCTGAATTCAGCCGCGCCACCCGTCTAAGTACGACCGAACCGAGTGAATTGTTACTGGCAACTACGCCGGCCAGCTACCGACATCGGGAAGAAACCCCGGCCGGTAGGCGTTGATACAAAGAGGCCGCGATTTCCCGCGCGCCTCCAGATATCAGCCAGGGAGATTTCCATGAAAACCATAGCCACAGGGCTGGCCGCACTGCTTCTCAGCACCGCCGCATCCTTCGCCGCCGAGGCGTGGAAGGAAGCCAATGTCGGAGGCACCAAGATCTACACTGATGCCAAAGGTATGACGCTCTATACCTATGACAAGGATGAGAAGGGCAAGTCGAACTGCTACGACAAATGCGCCGCCAACTGGCCACCGCTGAAGGCCGAGGCCGGCGCGAAGACTTCCGAAGGATGGACAATCGTCGACCGTACCGACGGCACCAAGATGTGGGCCTATGACGGAAAGCCGCTTTACACATTCATCAAGGACAAGAAAGCCGGAGATGTGAGCGGCGATGGCGTCGCCGGCGTCTGGCATACTGCCAAAGCCGACTGAACCCTCAGTGCCATATCCCGCTCGCTGGCGGGATATGGCGTTGGTCGCCGGACATCCTTCCTCGATCCGGCGGCCAGCCTGTTTCTGAACCATAGCGCCAACGCCTCAGTGCGGCATTGCAACGGATTCTTCCTCGACTCGATGCAGATATGAACCGAGCCATTTCAGCCGACTTGGGACAGCCATCTTCTCCAAGCGAAAATCTGTGATTTTCTCCATACACTCTAAGAGTGTATTGCTGCCGGCAGCCTCGCAATTTGGGCTCTTCCCCTTGACCGGATGCAAAAGCGCGGCCATGTGAGCGGCAAATAGAACGAGATTTCGTCGCGCGCAGCGGAATTCTTCTGCCGCACCACAGCTGATATGAGACCTCATGGACGTCGTCGTCGTCGAATCGCCGGCCAAGGCGAAGACAATCAACAAATATCTCGGCAAGAACTATAAGGTTCTGGCCTCGTTCGGGCATGTCCGCGATCTGCCGGCCAAGGACGGTTCGGTGCGCCCGGATGAAGACTTCGCCATGTCCTGGGCGGTCGACACCGCATCGGGCAAGCGGCTCGCCGACATCGCCAAGGCGGTCAAGGATGCCGACGGCCTGATCCTCGCCACCGACCCGGATCGCGAGGGCGAGGCCATCTCCTGGCATGTGCTGGAAGTGCTGAAGCAGAAGCGCGCGCTGAAGGACAAGCCGGTCAGCCGCGTCGTCTTCAACGCCATCACCAAGTCCTCGGTGCTGGAAGCCATGGCCAATCCGCGCCAGATCGATGGACCGCTGGTCGATGCCTATCTCGCCCGCCGGGCGTTGGACTATCTCGTCGGCTTCACACTGTCGCCGGTGCTGTGGCGCAAATTGCCGGGCGCCCGTTCCGCCGGCCGTGTCCAGTCGGTGGCGCTGCGCCTGGTCTGCGACCGCGAATCCGAAATCGAACGCTTTATCCGCGAGGAATATTGGCAGATCGCTGCCATCCTCGGCACGCCGCGCAACGAGACTTTCGAGGCGCGGCTGACCGCCTTCGAGCGCAAGAAGCTGCAAAAGCTCGACATCGCCAACAAGGCGCAGGCCGACGACATCAAGGCGATGCTCGAGGGCGCGACCTTCAAGGCGCTGTCCGTCGAAGCCAAACCGACCAAGCGCAATCCCGGCCCGCCCTTCACCACCTCGACGCTGCAGCAGGCCGCCTCCTCGGGCCTCGGTTTTTCCGCCACCCGCACCATGCAGGTGGCGCAGCGGCTCTATGAAGGCATGGAGATCGGCGGCGAAACCACCGGCCTGATCACCTATATGCGAACCGACGGTGTGCAGATGGCGCCGGAGGCGATCGACGCCGCCCGCGACGCCATTGCCAAGGAATTCGGTCCAAAATACCTGCCGGAAAAGCCGCGTTTCTACACGACCAAGGCCAAGAACGCCCAGGAAGCGCACGAGGCGATCCGCCCGACGGATTTCATGCGCACCCCGGCATCGGTCCGGCAATATCTCGATTCCGACCAGCTGCGGCTTTATGAGCTGATCTGGAAACGCGCCATCGCCAGCCAGATGCAGCCGGCCGAGATCGAACGCACCACCGTCGAGATCGAGGCAGTCAACGGCGCCCGTACCGCCGAGCTTCGCGCCGTCGGTTCGGTCGTTCGCTTCGACGGCTTCATCGCCGCCTATACCGACCAGAAGGACGACGACGCGGAAGACGAGGAAAACCGCCGTCTGCCCGAAATCCGGGCCGGCGAGCAGCTTGCCCGCCAGGCGATCAACGCCACCCAACACACCACCGAGCCGCCGCCACGCTATTCAGAAGCGACACTGATCAAGAAGCTGGAAGAACTCGGCATCGGTCGCCCGTCGACCTATACGGCGATCCTGAAGACGCTGGAAGACCGCGACTATGTCACCATCGACAAGCGCCGGCTGGTGCCGCAGGCCAAGGGCCGCCTGCTGTCGGCCTTCCTCGAAAGCTTCTTCGAACGTTACGTCGAATATGATTTCACCGCATCGCTGGAGGAAAAGCTCGACGAGATTTCCGACGGTAAGCTCGCCTGGAAAGATGTGCTGCGCGACTTCTGGAAGGATTTTTCCGGCGCCGTCGCCGACATCAAGGAACTGCGCGTCACCGACGTCCTCGATGCGCTGAACGAGGAACTGGCGCCGCTGGTGTTCCCGACGCGGGAAGACGGCTCCAACCCGCGCATCTGCCCGAAATGCGGCACCGGCAATCTGTCGCTGAAGCTCGGCAAGTTCGGCGCTTTCGTCGGCTGCTCGAACTATCCGGAATGCTCGTTCACCCGCCAGCTCGGCGACGCCGCCAACCCCAATGGCGAGAATGGCGGCGGCGAGGAGGGCACCAAGGTGCTCGGCAATGATCCTTATACAGCCGAGGAAATCACGCTGCGCTCGGGCCGCTTCGGCCCCTATCTCCAGCGCGGCGACGGCAAGGAAGCCAAGCGCTCAAGCTTGCCCAAGGGCTGGACGCCCGAATCCATCGACCATGAGAAGGCGCTCGCTTTGCTGGCGCTGCCGCGCGATATCGGCAAACATCCTGAAACGTCCAAGATGATCTCGGCCGGGCTCGGCCGCTACGGCCCGTTCGTGCTGCACGACGGCACCTACGCCAATCTCGACAGCATCGAGGATGTGTTCTCCATCGGCCTCAACCGCGCCGTCACCGTGATTGCCGAGAAGCAGTCGAAGGGCAAGGGTGGCCGTAACGGCGGCACTGCAGCCGCCCTCAAGGAACTTGGCGACCATCCGGACGGCGGCGGCAAGATCGTCGTGCGCGACGGCAAATACGGACCTTACGTGAATTTCGGCAAGGTCAACGCCACGCTGCCCAAGGGCAAGGATCCGCAATCGGTGACGATTGAAGATGCGCTGGCGCTGATTGCCGAGAAGGAAGCCAAGGGCGGCGGCGGCAAGAAGCCGTTCCGCAAAGCAGCAGCAGCCAAAGCGCCGGCAGCCAAGAAAACAGCGGCCAAAAAGCCGGCCGCGAAGAAAAAAGGGTAGGACGGCGTGGCGCGCAGGATCACCGGACGAAGCCACGGCGATCCGCGCACCGCCGACACGAGAGCCAAGGTCAAGGACGACTACAGGCCTTCGCGCGACGAAATCCTGCGCTACATCGCCGAAAATCCCGATCGTGCCGGAAAGCGCGACATCGCCAAGGCCTTCGCGCTGCGCGGCGACGATCGCATCTGGCTGAAGGACATCCTGCGCGACCTGCAGGATGAAGGCGTGCTCACCAAGGAGCGCAAGCGGCTGGCCCGCGTCGGCGCCCTGCCCCATGTCGCCGTGCTCGACATTTTCGGCCGCGACGGCGACGGTGTCCTGCTGGCGCATCCGGCCGAGTCCGTGGGCACGGGCGAGCCACCCGTCGTCTCGATCCGTGTGTCGCGCAGCGGCAACGGTCCAGCACCGGGCATCGGCGACCGCGTGCTGGCCAAGACCTTTCCGACCGACGATCCGTCCGGCCCCGCCTACACCGGCCGGGTGATGAAGATCTTCGAGAAGCGCACCGATGCCGTTCTCGGCGTCTTCCGCGTGCTGAAGGACGGCACATTCCGCATCGAGCCGGTGGAACGCCGCCAGCCTGAACTGATCGTCGACAAGGAATTCCAGAACGGCGCTGAGAATGGCGACCTGGTCGAGGTCGAGCCCGCGCGGGCTTCCCGCTATGGGTTGCCGCGCGCCAAGGTACTCAACGTGCTGGGCTCGCTGACCAGCGAAAAGGCGGTCTCGATGATCGCCATCCACGCCCACGATATTCCGCACATCTTCCCGGCCGATGTCATCGCCGAATCCGAAGCGGTCAAGCTGGCAACGATGGATCATCGCGAGGACTGGCGCGACCTGCCGCTGGTCACCATCGATCCGGCCGATGCCAAGGACCACGACGACGCGGTCTTTGCCACGCCCGATCTCGACGAAAAGAACCCGGGCGGTGTGATCGCCACCGTCGCCATCGCCGATGTCGCCGCCTATGTCCGCTACGGCACGGCCCTCGACCGCGAAGCCTTGAAGCGCGGCAATTCGGTCTATTTCCCGGACCGCGTCGTGCCGATGCTGCCCGAGCGCATTTCCAACGATCTCTGCTCGCTGCGCGAAGGCCAGGATCGCCCGGCGTTGGCCGTGCGCATGACCTTCTCCGCCGATGGCCACAAGATCAGGCACTCCTTCCACCGCGTCATGATGAAATCCGCGGCGAAGCTCGCCTACCCGCAGGCGCAGGCGGCGATCGACGGTGCGCCGGACGACAAGACCGGCCCGATCCTCGACACGGTGCTGAAGCCGCTGTGGGATGCCTATGCGATCCTGAAACGTGGTCGCGACGGCCGCCAGCCACTCGAACTCGACCTGCCGGAGCGCAAGATCATGCTCAAGCCGGATGGCACGGTCGACCGCGTCATCGTGCCGGAACGGCTCGATGCTCATAAGCTCATCGAAGAATTCATGATCCAGGCCAATGTTGCCGCCGCCGAGTCGCTGGAAGCGAAGAAGCAGGCGCTGGTTTACCGCGTCCATGACGCGCCGTCGCTCGCCAAGCAGGAATCGTTGCGCGAGTTTCTGCAGACGCTGGGCCTGTCGCTGGCGCGCGGCGCGCAGATGCGGCCCAGCCAGTTCAACGGCATTCTGGAGCGCGTGCGCGGCGCCGACAATGAGGCGCTGGTCAACGAGGTGGTGCTGCGCTCGCAGAGCCAGGCCGAATATTCACCCGGGAATATTGGCCATTTCGGCCTCAACCTCAGGCGCTACGCGCATTTCACCTCGCCGATCCGTCGTTACGCCGACCTGATCGTGCATCGCGGGCTTATCGCCGCACTCGGCCTCGGTCCAGGAGGGCTGACGCAGGATGAGGCAGCCCGCCTCGAAGACGTTGCGATATTGATCTCTGGCACCGAGCGGCGCGCCATGGCGGCCGAGCGTGACACAGTCGACCGGCTGATCGCGGCCTATCTCGCCGAGCGCATCGACGACCGGTTTGACGCCCGCATCTCCGGCGTCACCAAATCAGGACTATTTGTCCAATTGCCGCAGTTTGGCGCAGATGGCTTCATCCCGGTGTCAACTCTGGGCGGCGATTACTATATATACGACGAAACGGCTCGCTCCCTGTTTGGAGAACGCTCGGGCAAAGGCTACCAGCTCGCGGACCGCGTCGAGGTCAGGCTCGTCGAGGTGGCGCCAATGGCCGGCGCGATGCGCTTCGAGATGCTGACCGACCCAAAGCCCCTGCCAGGCTCTACCAGGTCGTTTCACAAGGCTAAGGGCCGCGCCCGTGCGTCGCAATCGCGGCCGGGTTCGCGCGGCAGGAGACGATGATGCCAAAAGAATTAGGGATACAGGAACAGGTTTTCGGCGGCGAACATCACACGGGCCGGGTTGCCCGCCCCTTGTGGACGGCGATGAAGCGCGGCCTCCTGGGCCGCTGCCCGAACTGCGGCGAAGGCAAGCTGTTTCGCGGTTTCACCAAGACCGTCGAGACCTGCAGCGTCTGCGGCGAGGAAATCCACCACCATCGCGCCGACGACCTGCCTGCCTATCTGGTCATCGTCATCGTCGGCCACATCGTTCTCGGTGCCTTCATGGGCGTCGAAGCGACGTCGACCTTGTCCACCTGGCAGCACATCCTCATCTGGGTGCCCTTGACCATCATTTTGTCGGTTGCCCTGCTGCAGCCTGTCAAAGGCGCCGTCATCGGACTGCAATGGGCGTTCTATATGCACGGATTCGGTGGCGAGAAGGATGGGGCGGAGTCTCACCACGGCGCCTGAAGCGCTACTGGCGCAATATACCGACCGTGAAAGGCCACTTTCGTTTGCAAGAAGTTTCCGCTAGGTCCAGCGCATGGAAGCAATGACCAAGGCGGATGTCGACAAGCTCGACAAGGGTCTTGCCGCGCATAGCGGCCGGCCCCTGCGTCCGCGTGATGCCGCGACCTTGATCCTGCTCGACCGCAAGGACGATGTGGTGCTGGTGCTGATGGGCCGCCGTCACGCCGGCCACGCCTTCATGCCTGGAAAATTCGTGTTTCCCGGCGGCCGCACCGATCCGGCCGACAGCCGCATCGCGACGGCCACCGCACTGCATCGCGACGAGGAAGCAAAGCTGCTCGCAGGTCCCGGTCGCACCAGTGCCGCGCGAGCCCGCGCTGTCGCCTTGTCAGCAATCCGCGAGACCTATGAGGAAGCCGGTCTGCTGATCGGCAAGAAGGCCGCCTTTGCGACCGACAAGCGCGACTGGCAAGGTTTTGTCGAACACGGCGTAAGACCTTCGCTCGAAACGCTTCGCTTCATCGCGCGCGCCATCACGCCGCCCAACCGGGTGCGCCGCTTCGACACGCGTTTCTTCAGCGCCTGGCGCAGCGACGTGGCCGTCGAACTGCCGGGCGGCGGTCCGACCAACGAACTCGAGGAACTGGTCTGGCTGCCGCTTGCCAAGGCCAGGGAAGCCGACATACCCGACATCACCCGAATGATCCTGGACGAGCTGGAAAGGCGCCTCGCCCATGATCCGCTGCTGCGTCCGGGCGGTCCCGTGCCCTTCTACCGGCTTGTCCGCAACCGCTTCACCCGCGAACTTCTGTAGAGCAATTCCAGGAAGAGTGTGACGCGGTTTTCCGTCCGGAATTGCGTAAGATCAACGAGACAGAGTATTCAGCATCCCATGACGGTCGATACCCAACCACAGGGCGACGAACGCGTACACTGGCTGCCGATGGTGGCGGCGATTTCGTCTATCAGCGTCGTCGGCATCGCTATTGGCCTCGGCATGCCACTGCTCAGCGTCATCTTGGAAACGCGCGGCCACTCGGCTTCGATGATCGGCCTCAACACGGCCGTCGCCGGTCTGGCCTCGATTGCCGGTGCGCCGCTGGCGACACCGCTCGCCATGCGCTTTGGCGTCGCCTGGACCATGATCGCGATGATCGCCACAGGCGCGCTGGCCTTCGTCGGCTTCCATTTCGCGCCTGACTTCTGGATGTGGTTCCCGCTGCGCATCGTGCTGCATATCGCCTTGACGGTTCTGTTCATCCTGTCGGAATTCTGGATCAGCACCTCGGCACCGCCACATCGCCGCGGTCTTGTCCTAGGCATCTACGCCACCGTCCTGTCGCTTGGTTTTGCCGCCGGGCCGTGGTTGTTCGCGCATCTCGGCAGCTCAGGCTTCAGGCCGTTCGGCGTCATCATTGGATTGGTGACGCTGGCCGCGATACCGGTGCTGGCGGCGCGCAACGAAAGCCCGAGCATTGTAGCCGACGGCGAAACCAGCAATTTCCTGCGCTACATCTGGCTGGTGCCCACCGCGACTTTTGCCGTGCTGGTGTTCGGCGCGGTCGAGACAGGCGGCTTCGCGCTGTTCCCGGTCTATGGCAACCGCATCGGCTATTCCGAAGCCGACGCCGCATTGCTGCTGACCATGATCGGCCTTGGCAATGTGCTCTTGCAAATCCCGATCGGCATGATCAGCGACCGTGTTTCGGACCGGCGCTATCTGCTGCTCGCCTGCGCCACGGTTGGCCTTGCGGGCACGTTGTTCATGCCCTTCTTTGCCGCGAACTGGCACTTGATGGCAGCGCTTCTGTTCGTCTGGGGCGGTGTCGTCGCGGCCATGTACACGATCGGCCTCGCCCATCTCGGTTCGCAGCTCTCCGGTCACGAACTGGCGTCGGCCAATGCCGCCTTCGTGCTGTGTTACGGCGTCGGCATGGTGCTTGGCCCACAGGCCATCGGCATTGGCATGGACAGTTTCGGGCCTTCCGGCTTCGGCTGGTCGCTTGGCCTTTTCTTCGCCGCCTACATGGCGCTGGTTGGCGTCAGGCTGGTGCGCAAGATTCTGCTTTGACCCTTTGACAAGCGACCGCTGCTGACAGAACCGTGTCAGGAGCCTCAGGGTAAAAGAGTGTCCCAAAACATCGGACGTTGAGGACACTCCCATGATCGACAGCGGCTTTGAAACCACATCCCTGCGCATGACGCTCCTGCTGCTTGTGACCTTCCAGGCCCCGGCCGCGGATGTCGACCGCATCATGGACGCGGTGGTTGCGATCGCCCCGCTGGCCATGGGCAAGTATGACCGCAACGCCTATCAGTCGGCGCACGGTATCGAGCGCTACAGGCCGCTCGAAGGTGCCGCGGCCGGCACCGAAACCGAATTGCGCCGCCGCCCGGGCACGGTCGAGGTCTCCTTCGAACTGCCCGACGACCAGGCGCTGGCTGCCCGAGTCGTCGAGGCGATTTTCCAGGCCCATTCCTATCAGGAGCCGGTGATCCGTATCCAGCCGATCCTCGCCAGCCGCTCCAAGGGGCTCGACGACCGCGCCAATCCGAATCGCTGGTGGAACACGACCGGAGACTGGAAGAAGGTTGCGGTGCCCGAAGCGGAAACCGCCTGATTTATGCGTAATGGACAGACCGGGCGAGTTACATCGGGTCCGCCGGGCTTGACTTTCCGGGCACGTTCTTTATGTGTCGCGCCAAGTTTCCCGCGTCCGGGTGTTTTCCCGTGCTCCAGCGGCCAAAACCCCACGAACATAACGGACTGATATCATGGCCAAAGCCGCAAACATCAAGATCAAGCTTCTGTCGACCGCCGACACCGGTTTCTTCTACGTCACCAGCAAGAACAGCCGCACCAAGACCGACAAGCTGTCGTTCCGCAAGTACGACCCGGTCGCCAAGAAGCACGTCGAATTCAAGGAAACCAAGATCAAGTAATCTGGGTTTTCCCCTTGCAAACAAAAACGCCGCCCATCGGGCGGCGTTTTTGTTTGCAAGGCGGAGCCTGCGGCTGAGTTCCCTCAGCCCGGCTGAATTTCCCTCAGCCGATGCGATCGCCGCTTTTCGGATCGAACAGATGCAGCGACACCGGATCGGCGGCCAGCCGCACCGTATCGCCAGGCTTCACGCCAGCGCGGCCCATGGCGAAGACGCAGAGCTGCTGGTTGGCCAATTTGACGTAGAACTGCGTCGACAGCCCGAGCGGCTCGACCACCCCCACCTCGCCCTGCAGCGCACCGTCATCGGCCAGCCTTATATGCTCGGGCCGCAGACCGATGGTGATCGCGTCTCCGTCCGTGAGCGGCAGGCCATCCGGCAGCCGCAGCTTCTGGCCATCAGAAAGCACGGCGTCCACCTTGCCGCCCTTCGCCACCGTTGCCGGCAGGAAATTCATGCCCGGCGAGCCGATGAAGCCGGCAACGAACAAGTTGGCCGGGCGGTCATAGAGATCGAGCGGCGCGCCGACCTGCTGGATCAGCCCGTCATGCATGACGACGATCCGGTCGGCCATGGTCATCGCCTCGATCTGGTCGTGGGTGACATAGACAGAGGTGGTCTTCAATTGCTGGTGCAGCGCCTTAATCTCGGCGCGCATATGGACACGCAGCTTGGCATCGAGGTTGGACAGCGGCTCGTCGAAGAGAAAGACCTTGGGATCGCGCACGATGGCGCGGCCCATGGCCACGCGCTGGCGCTGGCCGCCGGACAGCTGCCGCGGCAGGCGCTGCAGATAGGTGTCCAGGCCCAGCCGCTTGGCCGCACCATCGACCCTGGCGTCGATCGTGGACTTCTGCGCCTTCTTCAACAGCAGGCTGAAGCCCATGTTCTTCGACACGTCCATATGCGGATAGAGCGCGTAGGACTGGAACACCATGGCGATGTCGCGATCCTTGGGTGCGACGTCATTGACCAGCCGCTCGCCGATGCGGATCTCGCCACCGGAGGCTTCCTCCAGCCCGGCGATCATGCGCAAAAGCGTGGACTTGCCGCAGCCGGACGGGCCGACCAGGACGACGAACTCGCCATCGGCGATTTCAAGGTCGACAGCGTGCAGGACACGGACGGCGCCATAATCCTTGCGGACCTTGTCGAGCGTAACAGAAGCCATCGATCTACCCTTTGACGGCGCCGGCGGTCAGGCCGGTGACGAGATAGCGTTGCAGGAAAGCGAAGAAGATGCAGACCGGGATCAGCGCCAGGATCGACGCCGCCATCATCTGCCCCCAGTCGACGGCGAACTTGCCGATGAAGGTGAGCAGGCCGACGGCAAAAGTCTTCTGGTCGTCGCTGGAAATCAGCATCAATGCGAACAGAAGCTCGCTCCAGGCGGCGGTGAAGACGAAGCCGAGCGTCGCGCCCATGCCGGGCAGCGTCAGCGGCACGATCACCTTGCGCATCGCCTGCGCACGCGTGCAGCCGTCGATCATCGCCGCCTCTTCCAGGTCCTTCGGGATTCCGTCGAAGAAGGACTGCATCAGGAAGGTGGCGAAGGCGGTGTTGAAGGCGGTGTAGATGATGATCAGCCCGGTCAGGCTGTTGATCAGGCCGATCTGCCCCATGACGCGGTAGATCGGCGGAATGACCATCACCAGCGGAAATGTCTGGGTCAAAAGCAGCATCAGCGCCAGCGCCGCCTTGCCGCGAAAGGTGAAGCGCGACATGGCGTAGCCGGCGAGCGTGGCGATGACCGTCACCAAGGCCGCCGTCGACACCGAGACGATGACGCTGTTGAGGAAATAGCGCGGGAAATCGGTGGCCTCGAGCACGGTGACGAAATTCTGCAGCGTCATGTGCGATGGCCAGAAGGTGATGCCTTCGGAATAGAGCAGCCGCTCCGGCGTCACTGAGATCTTCAGCGTCCAGTAGATCGGGAACAGGGCGAAGACCACATAGGCCGCGATCGCCGCGTAGAGGCCAACGCCGCCGAAGAACCGTTGTGAGGCTGAGCGTCCCGCGATCATCAGACGTGCCTCACCAGCGAGCGGCGGATAGCGATCAGCGCGATTGCATAGGCGATGAGCAGCACAAGCAGCAGCACGGCCACCGCCGAGGCATAGCCCTTGTCCAGCGATTTGAAGGCGCTGACATAGATGTAGACCGGCACCGTGTTGGTCGAGCCGGCCGGCCCGCCCTCGGTCATGACGAAGATCAGGTCGGCGAAGGTGGCGATCCAGATCGTGCGCAGCATCACGGTGATGGCGATCGTCGGCGCCAGGAACGGCAGCGTCACCTTGGTGAAGCGCTGCCAGGGCGAAGCGCCGTCGATCGCCGCCGCCTCATGCAGTTCCGACGGAATCGATTTCAACGCCGCCAGCAGCGTAATGGCGAAGAACGGAATGCCGAACCAGACATTGGCAATGATCGGCCCCCACATGGCCGTGGCAGGATCGGAGAGCACATTGGTCGGCTCTGCCTTCAGCCCTAGCGCGAACAGCCAGTGCGGCAGCGGCCCGACGATCGGGTTGAACAGCCAGGCCCAGGTCAGGCCCGACAGGAAGGACGGCACCGCCCAGGGCAGGAACACCAGGGCCTGCACCACCTTGCGGCCCCGGAACGGCTTGTCGAGCAGCAGCGCCAGGCCAAGGCCGAGGAAGAACTGGAAGAACAGGCTGGCGACCGTCCACCACAGCGTGTTGACCAGCGCCTGCCCCAGCACCTGGTCCGACAGCATGGCCTGATACTGGCCGAGCCCGACATATTCGGATTTGAAGGCCGAGAATTTGCGGAAGGAATAGCTGATGCCGATGACCAGCGGCACCAAAAGCACCACGACCAGCAGGATGATCGCCGGGCTGAGATAGAGCCAGGGCTCGAAATTTGCGTAGGAAAGCCGCCTCTTTCGCGGCTGGCCTGCGGATCGGATTTCGGACACGGCATAGGTCATTGGCTGTGGAACGGCTCCAAGAAGCGTCAGGATTGGTGACGAGCGTCCTTCTCCCCGTTCACGGGGAAAAGATGCCGGCAGATGAGGGGCAGCGTGAGCCTTGGGGGGCTGGCGCCGCCCCTCATCCGGCCCTTTCGGGCCACCTTCTCCCCGTGAACGGGGAGAAGGAAGAAGGCGATTACTTCTTGTTCTTCGCCAGCCAGTCCTGCTGTTCCTTGGTCAGGAAAGCAGCCCATGCGTCGGCTGCTTCCTTGGCCGTCTTCTGGCCAAGCAGCACTTCCTGGAAGTTCTTGATCGCCACCTGGTCGACGAAATTGCCGAGGTTTTCCAGATGCGTCGGCGGCGTCACCATTTCATATTTGGAGGTGTCGCTGAGCTCGGTGAACCAGCCCTTGAACTGCTCGGTCTTGAAATGGGGATCCTGGTCGGCGCCTTTGTGGATCGGCACGACGCCGACTTCCTTGGCCCATTCGAGATTATCCTTGGGCGAGAGCAGCGTCGCCATCAGCTTCCAGGCATCATCCTTGTGCTGGGAGTTGGCGAACATCGCCCAACCGGCATAGCCGAGCGTCGGATAGGATTTTCCGCTTGGCCCGACAGGCAGCGGCGCCACGGCGAAGTCGTCGGCGCTCATCTTGTCGGCGATGCCGAGCAGCGCGTCCGGATCCTGGTTGAGCATGGCGCAGGTGCCGGAATAGAAGCCGGTGACGGTTTCGTTAAAACCCCAGCTCACCGCATCCTTCGGCGCCAGGCCGTCCTTGTACATGTCGGCCAGCATTTGCAGGCCCTTGATCGAACCTTCTTCGTTGAAGGTCGAGGTGCCGTCCTCGTTGAAATAGCCGCCCTTGCCCTGAGCGATGTTCATGAACATGTGCATGCCGTTGAAGGCGCCGGGTCCACCGCGCAGGCAGTAGCCGTACTTGCCCGGAATGGCCGAGATCTTCTTGGCGTCGGCGACGAACTCGTCGAGCGTCGCCGGCGGGCCGTCGAGACCAGCCTGCTTGAACAGCTTCTTGTTCCAGAACAGCGCGTTCACATAGTAGCCGTACGGAATCATGTACTGGGTGTTGTTGACCGTCGAGCCGAACTGCTTGGCGCGGTCGCCGAGCGTCTTGGCATCGTCCCATTTGGCCATATAGGGACCGAGGTCCTCGAGCTGGGCATTGTTGGCATAGAGGCCCATCCAGCGCTCCGGCATCTCAACCACGTCGGGCGTGTCGCCAGCCTGCACCATGGTGAGGAATTTTTCAAAGGCCTGGCCCCAGGGCAGCGAGACCAGCTCGACCTTGACGCCGGGGTTAGCGGCTTCGAACTCGGCGATCTGCTTTTTCAGGAATTCGGTGCGCGGCGGGCTGGTGATGACTTCGACCATTTTCAGGGTCGAATCGGCCAGCGCGCCTCCGGCGGAAATCGCCAGCCCCGCGACGGTGGCAAGCATGACGGTCAGTTTTTTCATGTTCAAGACTCCCATTTTGAACCCGCTTGTTATTTTCTGGCTTTTTCGAAGGCCTGGGCGACATCGGCCCAGAGGTCTTCGACACTTTCCAATCCGACATTGAAGCGGATGGTTCGGGGGCTGACGCCGAAGCGCGCCATCGAATTCAGTCCCGGCGTCTGCTCCAGCGACGCCTTGGCCGGCACGACCAGGCTTTCATGCCCGCCCCAGCTGACGCCGATGCGGAAATATTTCAGCGCATCGACGAAGACGGGGATGTCGATATCGTCCGTCACCTCGAAGGAGAACAGTCCGGCATAACCGGCCAGCGTCGCCTTGCCGGGATGGTTCGAATAGACGGGATGGTTGACGCGCTCGACATTGGCATGCGCCTTCAGCCGTTCGGCTATGGTCAGCCCGCTCTTCATGTGGTGCGGCAGGCGCAGCGGCAGCGTACGCAGCCCGCGCAACAGCAGCCAGGCCTCGAACGGCGACAGCTTGCCGCCGAGATAGGAATAGGTCTGCTCGTTGATGTGCTTGATGTGCGCGGCCGAGCCCGCCACCACACCGGCGACCGTGTCGCTGTGGCCACCGAGATATTTCGAGGCCGAATGCAGCACCAGGTCGACGCCATGGCTGATCGGCTTCTGGAACACCGGCGAGGCCCAGGAATTGTCGATGGTGGTTATGATGCCTTGCTCTTTCGCCAGCCGAGCCAGATGCGCGATGTCCTGCAGCTCGAACATCATCGAGGTCGGGCTTTCCAGGTAAAGCAGCTTGGCACCGGGAAGTGCCGCCGCCACCGCATCCGGATCGGAGCCGTCGACATAGTCGACCTTGATGTTGAGGCGCGGCAGGAGCCGCTCGAACAGCCGGTAGGCATCGCCATAGCAGTTGCGCACCGCCACGATACGTTCGCCCGCCCCGACAAAGGCAAGCACCGTGGCACTGATCGCGGCCATGCCGCTGGAGAAGCCGCGCGCTGCCTCGGCGCCCTCTAATGCTGCGACGCGCGCCTCGAACTCCATCACCGTCGGATTGTCGCCGCGCGAATAGATCGGCTGCTTTCGTTTGCCGGCAAAGGTGTCAGCCATTTCGGCATAATTGGCGAAGGTGAACAGCGACGTCTGGTAGATCGGCGGCACCACCGCGCCACCCGGAAACGGTTCGTCATGCGCCAAAAGCGTCGCCGCCTCGGCAAGATAATCATGGTTGAAACCTGAGGGATGCTCGTTCATGTATGGCTCGAAAGTTTGAGTTTGGCAGCACCGCGCTTCAGATCGTCCTCGACGGTGGCGATCAGCTTGAGCGCCTCGGCGCGGGCACCTTGCGGGTCGCGCGCGGCGATGCGTTGGTAGATGGTGCGGTGATAGGGAAAGCTGGCGTGGCCGAAATCACGCACGCCGAGCGGATGTTCCCAGAAGCGATGGAACAGTTCGTGCATGGCGGCAATGATCTGCTCAAACAGCGGATTGCCGGAGACCCGGTAGATCGCCTGGTGGAACTCCCAGTCCTCTTCCGACGACATGCCGTCGCGGGTGCGGAACGCCTGCTCCATGATGTCGAGCTTGCGCTCGATCTCGGCAATGTCGGCCGGGCTGGCGCGTTCGGCGCAGAGGGCCGCCGCCTCCGCTTCCAGCGCGCGGCGGATTTCAAGCGTATGCATCAGGCTGGTGAAGTCGTTGCCGCCGGCCAGCGTCAGCGGCATGTGCAGCATATCGGGTGACACGGCCGCCTTGAGATAGGTGCCGCTGCCTTGCCGGCGCTCGACGAGACCTAGCCCCTCCCAACGCGTCAGCGCCTCGCGCACCGTGTTGCGGCTGACCTTCAGCCGCTCGGCCAGGATGCGTTCGGTCGGCAGCCGATCGCCGGGCTGCAGCGCCTCGGCGCGAACAAAGCCCACCAACGCCTTCAGAACGGCGTCGTCACGCGCCGTCGTCTGAATGGGTGGCAGGCTGTTCTGGTCCACGCTCTCTCCAAGTGGTCCAATGGTCCAACCAATTTCTGCACGGACGGAGAGACGTGTCAACAGCTGAAAACGAAGACGGGCCGAACGGCGCCCCATGGCGCTGTTCGGCCCGTCGGTTCAAGCGTGGCTTCACGCTGGCGTGGCGGCTGAGGCGCGCCAGCGTGCGAACATGTCCTCACGAACCCGCCTCGAACCCGCGAGCCGCTTCTTCGCTTCCGTCAGCACGGATGGCGAAGCCTGTGCGGGCGTGCCCGATTGGAACGGAGGAGCCGGGGCATATTCGAGCGAGAGCTGCACCGTTTCGGCCTCGGCCTGACCGAGAAGCCTGGCGACCAAAGCGAGACCGAAATCGATCCCCGAGGTGACGCCGCCGGCGGTTATCAGGTTTCCGTCCTCGACAATTCGCTCGTCGACGGGAATGGCGCCGAATTCGGCCAGGAAATCATGCGCGTACCAATGCGTCGTCGCCCGCTTGCCCTTGAGCAGGCCGGCGGCACCAAGCACCAGGGCGCCGCTGCATACCGAGGTGACATAGCGTGCCTGCACAGCGCGCCCCCGCACGAAATCGAGGACGGCCTGGTCCTCCAGCAGCGGGTTAACGCCACCTCCACCCGGAATGCACAGCACATCGAGAGGCGGGCAATCGTCGAAGGTCGCCGTTGGGTTGAGCGACAGCCGCGTCGACGACATCACCGGATTACGATCCTTCCAGATCAATTCCACCTCGGCGCCCTTTGCCGATGCTAGGACTTCATAAGGGCCGGTGAGGTCCAGTTGCTGGACATTTGGGAAGACGAGGATGCCGAAACGAAGGCTCATGGAACTCTCCATAGGTTGACTCCAGCCAATCTAAGGCATCATGCTTTGGCACGATCGCCAATCACCCCTCATTTCAAGCCAAATCGCCATGCGCCGCGTCGAAATCCTTGCCTATCCCGACATCCAGCTCCTCGATGTCAGCGGGCCGCTTCAGGTTTTCGCCAGCGCCAACGACTTCAGGATGCAGGCCGGCGAACCAGCGCCCTACGAGGTCGCGGTCGTCGCCGCCTCCCCGCGGATCAGGACATCCGCCGGCCTCGTGCTCGAGACCGCGGCGCTGCCACCGCATGGGTCAAGGATCGACACGCTGATCGTGCCTGGCGGATGGGGCGTCAACGCGGCCTGCGAGGATCCCGAACTCGTCCAATGGGTAGTCGCCCGCTCGCGCAACGCCACGCGAACAGCGTCCGTGTGCAGCGGCGCCATGCTTCTGGCGACGGCAGGACTGCTTGACGGCCGGCGTGCGGTTACCCACTGGGGACGCTGCGCCGAGTTCGCGCGGCGCTTTCCGGCGGTGCGCCTCGAACCCGACCCGATCTTCATCCGTGACGGCAATGTCTGGACGTCGGCGGGTGTGACGGCGGGCATAGATCTCGCCCTTTCCTTTGTCGAGGCCGACCTTGGCCGGCGCGTGGCGCTTGCGGTGGCGCGCGAGCTGGTGGTCTTCCTGAAACGACCCGGTGGCCAGGCGCAGTTCAGCCAGACGCTCAAGCTGCAGCAAGGCGACGAACGCTTCGACCGGCTGCATGGCTGGATCCAGGATAATCTGGACGGCGATCTTTCGCTGCCGAACCTCGCCGCGCGCGCCAACATGAGCCCGCGCAGTTTCTCCAGGCACTATCGGGAGGCAACGGGCCGCACACCTGCGCGCGCGATCGAGGAGATCCGGATCGAGGCGGCGCGACGGATGCTGGAACAGGGCAAGGCCGTCAACCAGACGGCCCGCCGCTGCGGCTTCGGATCGGAAGAGACGATGCGGCGCGGCTTTCTACGCGTCCTCGGCACCAACCCGCGCGATTATCGCGAACGCTTCTGACCTGCGGCACCCGCGTCAGCCCGCTTTGATCGTGTCGCTAACGCGCGAGGGGCGGCCCGAACCAGGTGGTCAGCGCGTCGGCCAGTCCCTGTTGGGTTCCGCTGCCGACCCAGGCCACGTAGCCATCGGGCCGGATCATAACGGCGGCGGGCGCGGCGACCGTCCCGAGGACCGGCAGTTCCCAGGTGCCGTCATACCCAGCTTCAATCTGCCGGACCCGATCCGCCCAGGGCGCGATGTCCAGCCCGCCTGGTTCGCCGAGGTTGAGAAGCACCGGCCGGGCGTCATGCAGCAAGCTGAAGACCCGTACTGGACCGTCGGCCGTGGCCAGGTCGAGGTCGGGCATTCGCCGGCCAAGCAGTGGATGTCCCTCGCCGAGATCGTAATGGATGCCCAGACCGGACATCTCCGCGGCAATCCGCTTGCGCGGCTCATCCATGCCGAGCAGTTCGGTAAAGATGTCGCCCAGGGCCTTGGTGCTGGCATCCATGCGCCGAAGCGCAACCTGCGCCTTCGCGTTGCGCAGGACGCGAGCGGCGATCGGATGACGTTCGGCGTGATAGCTGTCAAGCAGGCTCTCCGGTGAGGTCCGCTTGACCACCTGGGCCAGCTTCCACCCCAGATTGACCGCGTCCTGCACGCCGATATTGAGCCCCTGCCCGCCCATCGGCGGATGGATGTGCGCGGCGTCGCCGGCCAGCAGGACACGTCTGTCGCGGTAGGCGGCGGCCTGCCGTGTCATGTCGGTGAAGCGGGAGAGCCAGGTCGGGCTGTGGACACCGAAATCGGTACCATAGACAGCGACAAGCGCCTCGCTGAGGTCGGCCAACGTCGGTTCGCCGCCGATGGTCAGTTGCCTCTCGGTCAGCACGACACCCACCCGGTCGCTGTCCTCGATTTTGCCTATCGCATGAATACCGTAAGCGTCGCTGCGAAAGCCCAATGCCGGTTCCCCGGACATTTCGACCTCGGCGATCATCCAGCTCATCGTCGCATCCCATCCGGGGAACTCGATGCCAGCCGCCTTGCGGATCATGCTGCGCCCTCCGTCGCAGCCGACGAGGTATTGCGCCTGCAGCCGTTGGCCACCGGACAGTTCCACATCGACGCCGACATCATCCTGCGCGAAGTCAGTGACGTCCTGTCCACGATAGATCGGCACCCCCAACTCGTTGATCCAGTCGGCCAGTATCCGTTCGATATGGTTTTGCCGCAGCGCCAAGAGACAGCTGTGCCGGCCGGGAAAGTCGCTGATATCCAAACGGATCATGTGGAAGCCGACGGTCGGGAAGCTTTGCCCCTGCGAGACAAACCGGTCGGCAATTCCGCGCTGATCGAGAACCTCGATGGTGCGCGCGTGCAGGCCACCCGCGCGCAAGCCGACCAGCTGATGGTCCGGGCGGCGCTCGACGATGGCGACATCGACGTCTGCCAGCGCGAGTTCCCCCGCCAGCATCAATCCTGTCGGACCTCCCCCGGCGATCACCACCGCATGCTCTGAAATCATCAATCGTCACTCCCGTTTCGCGCCTGATCTGCGCCGCTTTTTACGGGAGGAGCCGGGTCTTGCCGCAAGCCCCTTGTGCGCCATATGTACGAAATGTAAGGGGTACTCTCCTGCGCGGATCGCTTGGGACGGCCGACAGCCGTGGATCGAAGACGGGAGCCCGGATTGCCTGCAGGCAAAAAATCAGAGTCCTTCGTGCCTTGGCACGAAGTTCTGATGTTGTGTTTGGAAGAAGGGGGCCGGTCGGCGTTTGGCAGCGGTACGAGGAGGCCACTATGTGCCAGCGCCGGCCGGCCGACCCCACGGACCCAGGAGATGCGGCGGACCTGAGCATCATGGGGTATTTCTAGCGATCGAGCCGGCTATGTATCCTCGTGCCGGCTTCGTCTTGGCCTGCACATTTGCGCAAGAGCTTATGAAAATCAACAGTTTCTTAACCAAGGCTCGCGAATCGCTTGGATTAAGGTAAATAGCTAACCTTATTGGATTGACCGTAGAATCGGTCGCGATCGCTCACGCCGCCTTGGCAACCACGCGGTTGCGACCGCCGCTCTTGGCTTCGTAAAGCGCGAGATCGGCGCGCTTCATCAGCGCCGCCACCGTATCCACGCCTTTCAGCACCGACGACACGCCAACGCTGACGGTGACCTCGATCGTCTTGCCGTCGGCGCCGATGGCGAAAGGCTTCTGGGCTATTTCGGCGCGGATGCGTTCGGCCACTTTCTCGGCCACGGCGCCGTCGGTGTCCGGCATCACCACCACGAACTCCTCGCCGCCGAACCGGCAGGCAAGGTCGATGCCCCTGACATTCTTGCGCAGCCGCCGTGCGAACTCCCGCAGCACCTCGTCGCCGCCATCATGGCCGTGCGCGTCATTGATCGACTTGAAGCGATCGAGATCGGTGATCATCACCGACAGCGGCCTGCGCCGCGCCACGGCGCGGTCGAATAGCGTCTGCAAATGGCTATCGAGATAACGGCGGTTGTGCAGCCCGGTCAGGCCGTCGGTGACCGCCATCTCGATGGTCTGGGTCACACTGGCGCGCAATTGGTCGTTGTAGCGCTTGCGGCGCACCTGGGTGCGCAGCCGCGCGGTCAATTCCTCCTGGTCGATCGGCCGCATCAGATAGTCGTTGATGCCAAGTTCGAGGCCGCGGATGATGCGTTCCTCCTCGCCCTCTTCCGCCAAAAGGATGATCGGCACGAAACGGGTGCGGTCGAGCGAACGCAATTGCGAGCAGAGTCTCAGCGGATCGAAATCGGCGAAGGCCGTCGAGATCATCACGCATTCATAAGACGTCTCGGCCGCCTGGAAGAAGCCGGCATGCGGATCGCCGACAACATCGAGGTCGGCGCGGTCGCGCAGCATCTTCTGGACACGCTCCACCGACGATTTGCGCTCATCGATCAAAAGCACTTTCGGAACCGTGTCCTCGGACGCGAAATTGCGGCTGAGCAGCTCTTCGATGCCGATGTTGCGCGTCGTCGAGGCGCGCAGCCTAAGCTCGTCGGTGAGGGACTTCAGCCGGACCAGGCTCTTGACGCGCGTCATCAGCTGCAGGTCGTTGACCGGCTTGGTCAGGAAATCGTCCGCGCCGGCTTCCAGCCCGCGCACGCGGTCGGACACCTGGTCGAGCGCGGTGATCATCACCACCGGAATATGCGACGTCGCCGGATCGCTCTTCAGCCGCCGACAGACCTCGAACCCGTCCATGTCGGGCATCATCACGTCGAGCAGCACGACATCGACCTTGCCGTTCTCGCAGGTCTCGATCGCATCGGGCCCGTTGGTGGCGGTCAGCACCTCGAAATATTCGGCCAGCAGCCGGACCTCCAGCAGCCTCACATTGGCAGGGATGTCGTCGACGACGAGGATCCGCGCGGTCATTTCACAAGGCTCCGGCTCGGCTGGAAAGGCACATCAGGCATCGCCCAGGTAAGATTTGATGGTTTCGATGAAACGCGGCACCGAGATCGGCTTCGAAATATAGGCCTCGCAACCGCCCTGGCGGATGCGCTCCTCGTCACCCTTCATGGCGAAGGCGGTCACCGCGATGACCGGGATGACGTGCAGATCATCGTCCTCCTTCAGCCATTTGGTCACTTCCAGCCCCGACACTTCGGGCAGTTGGATATCCATCAGGATGAGATCGGGCCGATGCTGGCGCGCCAGATCGAGCGCCTCGAGACCATTGCGGGTTCGCACCGTCTCGTAACCACTCGCTTCGATGAGGTCCCGAAAGAGCTTCATGTTGAGCTCATTGTCCTCGACGATCATGACCTTCTTAGGCATCGACATCCCGTCCCGGCCGTCCCTCCGCTCGAAGGCGGCCGTCATGCGCTCGTCCTGAACGCACCAAACCCTGCTTCACTATACGGCAATATGATTGACGAAACGGAAACCCTCGGACTGCAAAGCAGCGCGAATTCCACCTCGCCTGCCTGCGCGTCCAAACGGCGCGCCACGCTGTAAAAGCTTGCCGCAAGCAATTCTTGCCATTACTGCGGAAGAGACTCATTCCACATACCGAAGGTAGTGATGGCAAACGCGGCGTCAATGCGCGAAGAGGCGGAAACCATTGCCGTGAAGGCGCTGGGCTTCGTCGCCTCCGATCCGGAGCTGTTGCCGCGCTTTCTGGCGATCACCGGAATAGAGGCGCATTCGATCCGCAAGGCCGCCGGCGAGCCGGGTTTCCTGGCCGGCGTGCTGCAGTTCATTCTCGCCCATGAGCCGACCCTGATGCGCTTTGCCGAGGAAACCGGCACGCCGCCGGCCGCCGTCGGCAAGGCGTTGCGCGCCCTGCCGCTCGGCGACGACAACCATGAGCATTCCATATGAGCGATGATCCGGAGACCGCGCGGCAGATCGAGGAACTTTCGGCCGACGACCGGCCGCTGCTGGTGCTCGACGTCGATGACGTCGTGCTCGAATTCATCCGCCCCTTCCCGCATTTCCTGAAGTCGCGCGGCTACGGCCTGACGCTGGCCTCCTTCCGGCTGACCGGCAATATTGCCGAAACGGCCAGCGGCCGGCTGATCGAACAGCCCGAGGTCACGGCGCTGCTGGGCGACTTCTTCGACGCGCAAGCCGATTGGCAGAGCATCACCGACGGCGCCGCGGAAGCCCTGGCGAGGCTTGGCGACCGCGCGGAAATCATATTGCTGACAGCCATGCCGCACCGGCATCGCGCCGTGCGCCGCGCCCATCTCGATGCGCTGGGGCTGAGCTATCCGCTGCTGACCACCGAGATGGCCAAGGGACCGGCAGTGGCCAGGCTGCGCGGCAATAACGGCAGGCCTGTGGTCTTCGTCGACGATCAGCCGCACAATCTGGCGTCGGTGCGGGAGAAGGTCACTGATGCCAATCTTTTCCACCTGATGGCCGACAATTCGCTGCGCGCCTTCCTGCCGCCGGTCGCGGACGATGTCATCGTCGTCCAGGACTGGCACGAAGCCGGGCCGAAGATCGCGGGCGCGCTTGGGCTGTAGAGCAATTCCAGGAAAAGTGTGAAACGGTTTTCCCCGGAAAAGCGCGTAGCGCTTTCCCTTGGGAATTGCGTCAAAACTTAGAGCCGACCCCTCAAGGGTTCAGCTTCGCACCGGCCCCGCCATTATCGCCACCGCCATTGTTGGCGCCACCAGCATTGTCACCGCCACTGCTATCGTCCGCGCCGTCACCATCATCGACGCTGTCGTCCACCGCCGGATCGGCGGGCTTCAGCATGACACCATTGACGGTGACCGAGCCATCGGCCTTGGTGCTGACGGCCCATTCCAGCCGGCCGTCCGGCAGTGTCTTGGCAAACCCCTTCACCATCAGGGCTGCAGGCACATACTGCCCCAGCTCCGGCTCTGCCTTTGCCGCTTCCTGCAGATGCGCCATGATCTTGTCGAAGCCTGCGACATCGACAGTGAGACTTGCGTCGGGCTTCTGGCCGAAGCTCGTCATCTCACCTTCCAGCGCGATCTCCATGTCCTTGTTCTTGACGGTGCTGTGGCCGATGACAACCTTCGGCGCCTTGGCCAGGAAGTCTGCCTTGAGCTGGTCGCCGAACTCGGCCGACAGCGGCGGATCCTGATTGAGATCAAAGGCTTCGATCGCCTTCTTCGCCATGCTGTCGAGATCGATATTGGCGCCGCCGAAGTTCAGGTCGATATCGGTGGGCAGCAGCGCCACGCTCCAGCTCGGCAAAAGTTGCTGCGGTACTGTCAGCCCCGACGCCTTGATGCCGTAGGTGATCTTGCCGCTCTGGGAAACGCCGTCGCTGCCGAACGCGGTGCTGAGCTGCGTCGCCCCGAAAGTGCCGATCGGGCTGTCGACCGCGAAATCCTTGAAGCCATAGGTGCCCTCAATGCGCTCCCACACCGGAAGCGCTGCGCGCAGAAGCGACTTCAGCTGCGCCTGGTTTGCCTTCAGCGTCTTCTCGTCCTCATTGGCCACGGCAAATGCCAGGAGGTCAAGCAGCGGCCTCGTCTGCACGCCCTTGCCGCTGGCTTCCACCGACAACTCAGGCGACTTGATGGTGACCGGGAAATTCAACCCGCTCTCGGGATCGTCCAGTTTGACCGCCTCGACGAAATTCGAAATTTTTTGCGACATCGTGAAGTCGACGCCGCCATTGGCAGCCTTGGTGGCGGCAATGGTCGCGGTGCCGGCACCAGTGCTGGCCTCCATCTGCTGCTTGGCATCCTTCGACGCCATCGTCATGCCGGCCAACGAACTGGCGCCGCTGATGAAAGCCGCCAGACCGGGATCGTAGACCCCGGAACCCTTGCCGTCCTTGATCGAAAACTGCGTGCTTTGCAGCCCCTCGGGTCCGTTGAACTCGAAGGATCCGCTTTGCGAAAAATCCATCGAGACATCCCAGGTCCCGTCGCTGCGCGGCTTCACCAGCAGAGCGTAGGGCGCGAAGTCGAGCTTCACCTTTCCTTGCTCGGGAAATGTCGCGGCAAGCGCCTTGAGATCGAACGCGATCTTGTAGGCGCCGCCTTCGACCGAAACCTTCAGAATGCCCTTGTCGAGCGCCTGCTTGCCGACATAGCGGGACAGGTCATCGGACAATTGCTTCGCGCCCTTGCTGTCGACGGTCTGGCCGAAGGCGGGTGCGCTGAAGAGAAGCGCGGTAAAGGCAACTGGCAATATACGGTTCACGGGAAGTCTCCGTTTGATCGAAAAGGCAAAAAACGTTTCGTGCTTCTGGTAGGGAAATACCATCACAACTGCAAGACGATGACAGTCACGCAATCGGCCGCAGCACCAGCCGCATCAGCGGCCGACCCACCTTGCGTTCGACAAGCCTCTCGAAACCGGCCTTCTCGAACACACCCGAAGAACCGACGAACAGACCGATCGAGCGCGAATCGCGCGACAGGTCGATCGGGCAGGCCTCGACAAGCCGTGCCCCGTTGCTGCGGGCGAAGTCGACACCACCTTCGACGAGCCGGTGCGTGATGCCTCGGCCGCGGGCCTTGGCGCGGATGAAGAAACAGGAGATCGCCCAGACGGCCGGATCGGAAGCGTCGGCCGGATCGATGGGCGCCGAGCCCCTGCCCTTGTTGTTCCATTCGGGCACGTCGGCGCGCGGCCCGATCTGCATCCACCCGACGGCCTTGCCGTCCTCGAAGGCCAGCAGGCCGGGCGGCGGGCCGGCTTCGATGCGCGCCTTGATATGGTCCTTGTTGCGTTCGCGGCTGCTCTCGCGCCGCGCCGCCGGCGCCAGCCGGAAATGCGTGCACCAGCAACCGTAACAGGCGCCCTGCTTGCCGAAAAGGTCCTCGAAATCAGGCCAGAGCTCAGGTGCCAGCGGCACTATGGTCGTGCTCATGCGGTTCTCCCCAGGCCAAGCTTGTCGCTGGCCTTGCACTGTCGTACCATTGCTTCTGTTCTCTTTATGTTCGCAGTGATGGCGGCCCCTGTCAACAATCCCGATCACGGTTTTTGCCGTGACTGCCTGACGTTTCAGCGCAGTGAAACGCGCCGCTGCGAGCGTTGCGGCAGCCCTCGCCTTGCCCGCCATCCCGAACTTTACCGGCTGCATCTGGCCCATATCGATTGCGACGCCTTCTACGCGGCGATCGAAAAGCGCGACAATCCGGCGCTCAAGGACAAGCCGCTGATCATCGGCGGCGGCAAGCGCGGGGTCGTCTCCACCGCGTGCTACATCGCCCGAATCCGCGGCGTGCGCTCCGCCATGCCGATGTTCAAGGCGCTCGAGGCCTGCCCCGAGGCGGTCGTTATCCCGCCCAACATGGAAAAATATGTGCGTGTCGGCCGCGAGGTGCGCGCCATGATGCAGGCGCTGACGCCATTGGTCGAGCCGCTGTCGATCGACGAGGCGTTTCTCGACCTTGCCGGCACCGAGCGGCTGCACGGCCTGCCGCCGGCCGTGGTGCTGGCGCGCTTCGCCCAGGCCGTCGAAAAAGAGATCGGCATCACCGTTTCGGCGGGTCTCTCCTACTGCAAATTCCTCGCCAAGATCGCATCCGATTTCCGCAAGCCGCGCGGCTTTTCAGTGATTGGCGAGGCCGAGGCGGTCGGCTTCCTGGCGACGCAGCCGGTGACCATGATCTGGGGCGTCGGCAAGGCGTTCAACGCCACGCTGGAACGCGACGGCATCCGCACCATCGGCCAGCTTCAGAAGATGGAGCGCGGCGACCTGATGCGCCGCTACGGCACGATGGGCGACCGGCTCTACCGGCTTTCGCGCGGTGAGGATGTCCGTCGCGTCGACCCCGACCAGGACGCCAAGAGCGTATCGGCCGAGACCACCTTCGACACCGACATCGCGTCGCTGGACGATCTGGTCTCGGTGCTGCGGGGCCTTTCGGAGAAAGTCTCGGCGCGGTTGAAAAAGTCAGGCATTGCCGGGCGCACCGTGGTGCTGAAACTGAAGACCCAGGATTTCAAGCTGCGCACGCGCAACCGCCAGCTCGGCGACCCGACAAGGCTCGCGGACCGTATCTTTTCGACCGGCGTGGAGCTTCTCCGCAAGGAAACCGACGGAACGAAGTTTCGATTGCTCGGAATCGGCGTCAGCGACCTCTCCGAAGACGACAAGGCCGACCCGCCGGACCTGGTCGACGTCCAGTCACGCAAACGCGCCATGGCAGAAGGCGCCATCGACGCGCTGCGCGACAAGTTCGGCCGCAAGGCGGTGGAGACCGGCTATACGTTCGGCCGAGGCCGCGACGCCCACCCGCCGGAACCGCTGGAGGACTGAGCGCGGTCAGGTCCGCGTCAAGTCTATACGGCTCGTCACCACGCTCTTGCCGGTTTTCGGATCGGTATCGGTGACCGTCAGCCGGATGCCGTTCTCGCCTCGCTTCTCGACCGTCATCTGGGCCTTGCGATCGCCGTTGACCTCCTTCGCCCAGCGGATGCCAAGATTGATCGCGTTGCCCGCTCGGCTGCCGTTCAGCTGTGCCGGTCCGGTGCGGGACCCGACGTAGATGCCGCTGTATTTCGCGCCCGTAACCTTCAGATTGGCGCTGATGGCCCGAGACACCACAACGAGACCGCGACAATTGCCATCCAGTGAGAGCGAGGTTGAGGTCGCATTCGAATTGAAGCTGCAGGAAACACTGACATTCGGAACATCCGTGGTCACCTGGACAGTGCCCTTGCCGGCGAAATTACCTTGGAACGACTGGAGAAATTTGGTCTCGTCGGCACGAGCTGCACCCGCGACAATCGCCAGGCAGCCGGCAAGCGCGACTTGCGCGATTAGTCTCATGAAACTCTCCTTGTCGATATTGGAAAGGCGGGTTTGCAATGCAGGGACAAAATATCGAGACTCAACGTCCTTGGCCGTATCGGGTTCCGCCCGCGGCATGACTGTTTTGCAACGCCATCGCTGCGACTGGCCCAGAAGAATGGAGCAACTAACGATTGCGGGAGAGGCCTGGGCCTGCGAGATAGCTGCCATGGCACCCACCCCCTCGATCCCCAAGGCCGCGTTCTGGATGGCGCTGTCGATTACCTCGTTCCTGGCGATGTCGGTCGCCGGCCGCGCCACGACAGCCGAGCTCAACGTCTTCCAGGTGCTGGAACTGCGCTCGGTGATCGGTTTCTTCATTCTGCTGCCGCTGGTTATGACGAGCGGCGGCTTTGCGGCAATGCGCACACAGCGCCCCGTCGCCCATATCGCCCGCAATGTCATCCACTATACCGGCCAGGCGGCCTGGCTCTATGCACTGACACTGATCCCGCTGGCCGTGCTGATCTCGATCGAATTCACCACGCCGATCTGGACCGCAATCCTGGCGGTGACGTTTCTCGGCGAAAGGCTGAGCCGGCCGAAACTGGCGGCAGTCGTGCTCGGGCTGATCGGCGTGGTGGTCATCGTTCGCCCCGGTGTCGGCTCGGTCGATCCGGGACATCTCGTCGTGCTCGGTGCCGCGGTCTGCTTCGGCATCTCGGTGGTCATGGTCAAGTCGCTGACGCGCACCGACAGCGTCGTGCGTATCATCTTCTGGATGCTGATCATCCAGTCCGTGGTCGGCCTCGTTCCGGCGCTCTATACGTGGCGCAACCCGCCACTGGAGCTGTGGCCGTGGATCGTACTGATTGCCTTCACCGGCATGTCGTCGCATTTCTGCATGGCCCGCGCGCTCGGCTATGCCGACGCCACCGTCATTTCGCCGATGGATTTCCTGCGCGTACCGCTGTCGGCCCTGATCGGCTGGCTGCTTTACCACGAGCAGATCGACGCCTTCACCGCCGGCGGCGCGCTGCTGATCCTGATGGGCAATCTGCTCAACCTGCAGCGCAAGCCGGCACAAGCGGCCGAAGTAGCGGCATCGTAGCGCCCCGCCAATCAGTCGCCTGCGTCCGGTATGTTGAGAACATGCCCGCAGGCCTTGCGATGCCAAAGCCGCCGTCCGCGCATCCACGGCCCTCCAGCTTCCAGCGAATCGGCTCTAGACCAGCTCCACTTCGACCACGCCGGGCACGGCGCGCATCGCCGAGGCGATCTGCGGCGAGATGCGGTAGCCGCCCTGCAAGGCGATCTCGACCTCACCCTGCGCCTCTTCCTTGATGACGATGATGCTCACCTGGCTTTCGCCACGCTGGGTGAGCTGGGACTGGATGATCGCGGCCGGTCCATCATTCCTGACGAAAATGCGCAGCGCCTTCTGGATGCGGCTTGCCTCGTCCTCCAGCGATTGCACGGAGTTGATGCGCAGATTGACGCCCTCGGGCCTGTCCTCGGCCGCGACGGTGATGACGACGGAGCGGCCGGCTTCCAGGAGGTCACGGTACTGCGCCAACGCTTCTGAAAACAGCACGGCCTCGTACTGGCCGGAGGTGTCGGAAAAGGCCACCACGCCCATCTTGTTGCCGGTGCGCGTCTTGCGCTCCTGCTTGCTGGTCACCGTGCCGGCCAGGCGGCCGGCGGAAGCGCCGCGCTTGACGGCAGCCGAGAACTCCGCCCAGTTCTGCACCCGCATCTTCTGCAGCGCCGCCTTGTACTCGTCGAGCGGATGGGCCGAAAGATAGAAGCCGACGACCTGGAATTCGCGGTGCAACCGGTCGGCTGCGAGCCACGGATCCGTCTGCGGCAGATTGAGCGCCTGCGACTGTGCGCCGAGCGAGGCGCCGAAAATATCGGCCTGGCCGGAAACGGCATTCTGCTGGGCGAGCGACGCCAGCCCCATCATCCGTTCGACACCGGCCAGCATCTGGGCGCGGTCGTGGCCGAAACAGTCGAGCGCGCCGGCCATGATCAGGCTTTCGAAGACCCGCTTGCCGACGATCTTGGGATCGACCCGCTCGCAGAAATCGGCGAGGTTCTTGAACGGCTTTTCGCCACGGACAGTGACAATGTGTTCGACCGCCGCATCGCCGACGCCCTTGAGCGCCGCCATCGAATAATAGATGCGGTTCTCGCCGACCTCGAACGGCCGGAAACTCGTCATCACCGACGGCGCCAGCACCTCGATGCCGAGGCGCAGCGCATCCTGACGGAAATCGGCGAGCTTGTCGGTGTTGCCCATGTCGAGCGTCATCGACGCCGCCAGGAACTCGACCGGATAATGCGCCTTGAGATAGGCAGTCTGGTAGGAGACGACGGCGTAGGCGGCGGCGTGCGATTTGTTGAAACCGTAGTCGGCGAATTTGGCCAGCAAGTCGAAAATGAAGTCGGCTTGCGGCTTGCTGACGCCGCGCTCGACAGCACCGGTGACGAAGCGCTCGCGCTGCTTGTCCATCTCGGCGCGGATCTTCTTGCCCATGGCGCGGCGCAGAAGGTCGGCTTCGCCGAGCGAATAGCCGGACAGCTCCTGCGCGATCTGCATGACCTGTTCCTGGTAGACGATGACGCCTTGCGTCTCCTTCACCAGATGGTCGATCTTGGGGTGGATCGAGGCCATCTCCTCCTCGCCATGCTTTCTGGCGTTGTAGGTCGGGATGTTCTCCATCGGGCCCGGCCGGTAAAGCGCGACCAGCGCGATGATGTCCTCGATGCAGTCGGGCCGCATGCCGATCAGCGCCTTGCGCATGCCGGCACTTTCCACCTGGAACACGCCGACCACTTCGCCGCGCGACAGCATGGCATAGGTGTCCGGATCGTCGAGCGGTATCGTCGCCAGGTCGATGTCGATGCCGCGCCGGCGGATCAATTTCACCGCCGTCTCCAGCACCGTCAGCGTCTTCAGGCCAAGGAAGTCGAACTTCACCAACCCGGCCTGCTCGACATATTTCATGTTGAACTGGGTGACCGGCATGTCCGAACGCGGATCGCGATACATCGGCACCAGCTCCGACAGAGGCCGGTCGCCGATGACGATGCCAGCGGCGTGCGTCGAGGCGTGGCGATAGAGGCCTTCCAGCTTCTGCGCCATGTCGAGCAGTGTCTGGACGATCGGCTCCTTCTCGGCCTCTTCGGCAAAGCGTGGCTCGTTGGCGATGGCGTCCGCCAGCTTGACCGGATTGGCCGGATTCTGCGGAACCATTTTCGACAGCTTGTCGACCTGGCCGTAAGGCATCTGCAGCACGCGGCCGACGTCGCGCAGCACAGCGCGGGCCTGCAGCGTACCGAAGGTGATGATCTGGCCGACCTGGTCGCGGCCGTATTTCTGCTGGACGTAGCGGATCACCTCTTCGCGGCGATCCTGGCAGAAGTCGATGTCGAAGTCGGGCATCGACACGCGATCCGGGTTGAGGAAGCGCTCGAACAGCAGGGAGAAGCGCAGCGGATCGATGTCGGTGATGGTCGTCGAATAGGCGACCAGCGATCCGGCGCCCGAACCACGGCCCGGTCCGACCGGAATGCCTTGCGCCTTGGCCCATTTGATGAAGTCGGCAACGATCAGGAAGTAGCCGGGGAATTTCATCTTCTCGATGATGCCGAGCTCGAATTCGAGCCGCTCGCGATATTGCTCGATCGTATAGCCCGGCGTCGGTCCGTGCAAAGCGAGCCGCGCGTCGAGCCCCTCGCGCGCCTGGCGGGCGAGTTCCGCGGCCTCGGCCTTTTCGGCCGCGTCCTTGTCGGAGGCATCGCCGCCGGTGAAGCGCGGCAGGATCGGGCTGCGGGTCTTTGGATAGTAGGAACAGCGCAGCGCTATCTCGACCGTATTGTCGATCGCTTCCGGCAGGTCGGCAAACAGCTTTGCCATGTCGGCCTGGCTGCGCAGGAAATTGTCCGGCGACAGCCGGCGCCTGTTGTCGACGGCAACGACGGTGCCCTCGGCGATGGCAATCAATGCATCGTGTGCATCATAGTCGTCGCGCGAGGAGAAAAAGGCCTCATTGGTGGCAACGAGCGGAAGTTCGTGCGCATAGGCGAGATCGATCGTCTGATGTTCGATGACCCGGTCGTAGCCCGCAACGCGATCCAATTCGACATAAAGCCGGTCGCCGAACAGCGCCTTGAGCGTCAAAAGCCGTACCTCGGCCAGATCGCGGCGATCCTCTTTCAAGGCGTTGCCGATCGGGCCGCGCGGTCCGCCGCTGAGGCAGATCAGCCCATCGCTGTGTCCAGTCAGCGTCTCGGTGGTCAGATGTACCGCCTCGCCGGGGGGCGTTTCCAGGTAGACGCCGCTGACAAGCCGAACCAGATTGGAATAGCCGGCCTCGGTCGCTGCGAGCAGCACGATCGGCCGCATCTCCGGGCCTTGCCGCCTGCGGTCGCGCTGGCCGTCGCTGTTTTCGCCGGAAAAGGCGAGCGCGATCTGGCAGCCGATGATTGGTTGGATGCCGTCCTTGACCGCCTTCTGCGCGAATTCCAGCGCCCCGAACAGATTGTTGGTGTCGGTGACGGCGATGGCCGGCGCTTCGTCTTTGACGGCGTGGCCGACGATCTTGCCGAGCTGAAGCGCGCCCTCGAGCAGCGAATAGGCGGAATGCACGCGCAGATGGACAAACGGCCGCGCCGGCACCTCCGGACGCGCCGCCGCAATCGCGGCTTCGCGCTTCAGGGGATCGCGTGGAAGTCTGTCATCCGCCATGGTTTCTTGCGCTGCCTAAGGCTCTGAGTCGATGGAGATGTATTGTCCGGGACCGGGCGATACCAGTCCAGCACAAACGACCCCCAACCACAGAGTTCCTGCCTGGTCAGGCGAATTCCATGATCACCGCGTCCACCGCCAGGCTGTCGCCCGGCTTGGCGTTGAGTTTCGACACGACGAGATCGCGTTCGGCACGCAGCACGTTTTCCATTTTCATCGCCTCGACCACGGCCAAGGTTTCGCCGGCCTTGACCTCCTGGCCTTCGGCGACGGCGATCGACACCACAAGGCCGGGCATCGGGCAAAGCAGCAGTTTCGACGTGTCCGGCGCCACCTTCTCCGGCATCAATCTTTCAAGCTCGGCGATGCGCGGCAGCATGGCGCGGGCGGTCACCGACATGCCTTTCCAGGCGATCCGGAGGCCGTTGGCGACAGGCCTGATCTGGGCGACAACCGCGCGCTTGCCGACCGTGCCGCGCCAGATCAGTTCGCCTGGCCGCCAGTCGGATGAAATGGTCAGCGCCTCACCGCCGTCGATCGACAGGTCGATCTCCATCGGAATGGAAATCATGCCTTCGAGGATGGATGCCTGGAGATAGTTGTCGCCCAGCTTCACCACCCAGTCGCGTTTAAGCACCCCCGAATGCGGTGCCAGCCGCCCACCCAGCCGGTCGAGCCGGTCTCGGCGCAACAGTTCCACCGCGGTCACGATCGAGGCAAGCACGGCCTTTTCTTCGCTGTTCGGCACGACAGGCGCAAAGCCGTCGGGATATTCCTCTGCGATGAAGCCGGTCGATATCGCCCCTTCCCGCCAGCGCGGATGCTGCATCAGCGCCGCCAGGAACGGAATGTTGTGCTCGATACCGTCGACGACAAAACTGTCGAGCGCTTCCGACATGGCATCGATCGCCTTGATGCGAGTCGGCGCCCAGGCGCACAGTTTGGCGAGCATCGGGTCGTAGAACATCGAAATCTCGGAGCCTTCGGTGACGCCGGTGTCGTTGCGGATGACGACATCGCCGAACTGCCCCTCCTCCGGCGGCCGGTAGCGGGTCAGCCGGCCGATCGACGGCAGGAAATTGCGATAGGGATCCTCGGCATAGAGCCGGCTTTCCACCGCCCAGCCATTCAGCTTGATGTCGCTTTGCTTCAAAGCGAGCTTCTCGCCGGCGGCGACACGGATCATCTGTTCGACCAGATCGATGCCGGTGACGAGCTCCGTCACCGGATGCTCGACCTGCAATCGTGTATTCATTTCAAGGAAATAGAAGTTCTTGTCCTTGTCGACGATGAACTCGACCGTGCCGGCGCTCTGGTAGTCGACGGCCCTGGCCAGCGCAACCGACTGCTCGCCCATCGCCTTGCGTGTCTTGGCGTCGAGGAATGGCGACGGCGCCTCTTCGGCCACCTTCTGGTTGCGGCGCTGGATCGAGCACTCGCGCTCGCCGAGATAGAGCGCATTGCCATGCGCGTCGGCCAGCACCTGGATCTCGATATGGCGCGGATCGACGACGAATTTTTCGATGAAGACGCGATCATCGCCGAACGAGCTTTTTGCCTCGGATCGAGCCCGATCAAAGCCGTCACGCACTTCCGACTGGTCCCAGGCAATGCGCATGCCTTTGCCGCCGCCGCCGGCCGAGGCTTTGATCATCACGGGATAGCCGATCTCGCCGGCGATCTGTTCGGCATGATCGGCATTCTCGATGACGCCGAGCCAGCCGGGCACGGTCGAAACCTTGGCGGCGTTGGCGAATTTCTTCGATTCGATCTTGTCGCCCATCGCCTTGATCGCCTTGGGCTTCGGGCCGATGAAGACGATGCCTTCCTTCTCCAGCGCTTCGCAGAAGGCCGCCCGCTCCGACAGGAAGCCATAGCCGGGATGCACGGCCTGAGCCCCGGTCTCCTTGCAAGCGGCAATGATCTTTTCAGGGACAAGATAACTCTGCGCGGCGGGCGAAGGCCCGATATGCACCGCCTCGTCGGCCATCTCGACATGCACGGCATCGCGATCGGCGTCGGAATAGACGGCGACCGTGGCAATCCCCATCTTGCGCGCCGTCTTGATGACGCGACAGGCGATCTCGCCACGATTGGCGATCAGGATTTTCGTGAACATGCTGAGGTCATTCCCCTCCGGTCGGTCGTTCCTTTTATGACCTGTGCTTGCGGGGTCAAGCCGACCATGCAAATCACTGCCTTTCAATCGATTTGCGATTCCAATTCTTCGCTGTGGCCCAGTCCAGGCACCAGCTTCCAGTTGATCGTGTCGATAAAACCTGAAACCTTGGAAAAAAATTCGCATTGGAGGACGCCTGATGAAAACCCGCGCCGCTGTCGCTGTCGCCGCCGGAAAGCCGCTGGAGATCATGGAGGTCGACCTCGACGGTCCGCGCGAGGGCGAGGTGCTAGTCGAGATCAAGGCGACCGGCATCTGCCACACCGATGAGTTCACTTTGTCGGGCGCCGATCCGGAAGGCCTGTTTCCGGCGATCCTGGGACATGAGGGCGCCGGCGTCGTGGTCGATGTCGGCAAGGGCGTCACCTCGGTCAAGAAGGGCGACCACGTCATTCCGCTCTATACGCCGGAATGCCGGCAGTGCCCGTCCTGCCTGTCCCGCAAGACCAATCTGTGCACGGCGATCCGCGCCACGCAGGGCCAGGGCCTGATGCCCGACGGCTCGTCGCGCTTCTCGATCGGCAAGGACAAGATCTTCCACTATATGGGCTGCTCGACCTTCTCCAACTTCACCGTTCTGCCCGAGATCGCGGTAGCCAAGGTCAACCCGGACGCCCCCTTCGACAAGATCTGCTACATCGGCTGCGGCGTCACCACAGGCATCGGCGCCGTCATCAACACCGCCAAGGTCGAGCAAGGCGCGACCGCTGTCGTCTTCGGCCTCGGCGGCATTGGCCTCAATGTCATCCAGGGCCTGAAACTGGCCGGCGCCGACATGATCATCGGTGTCGATCTCAACAACGACAAGAAGGAATGGGGCGAACGGTTCGGCATGACGCATTTCGTCAATCCGAAGGAGATCGACGGCGACATCGTCCCTCACCTCGTCAACATGACCAAGCGCGGCGCCGACCAGATCGGCGGCGCCGACTACACGTTCGACTGCACGGGCAACACCAAGGTGATGCGCCAGGCGCTGGAAGCCTCGCACCGCGGCTGGGGCAAGTCGGTCATCATCGGCGTCGCCGGCGCCGGCCAGGAAATCTCGACGCGCCCGTTCCAGCTGGTCACCGGCCGCACCTGGATGGGCACCGCCTTCGGCGGCGCGCGCGGCCGCACCGACGTGCCGAAGATTGTCGACTGGTACATGGACGGCAAGATCCAGATCGATCCGATGATCACCCATCTGCTGAAACTGGAAGACATCAACAAGGGGTTCGACCTCATGCATGAGGGCAAGTCGATCCGAAGCGTCGTCGTTTATTGAAGCAAGCCACACGCCGCCGACCGACCGGCCAGCGACCTCTGTGGTTCAAAACTGGGAGGAGAAAAGAATGGCGGAGAAACTGCATCCGAAAATCGACAATGGCCTGCCCAAGGAGAGCGCGAGCTTTGCCGGCGGCACGCTGGTCTGCGCCTGCACCAGCAAGCCGGTCAAGGTGAAGGTGAAGGGCCAGATCGCCCACAACCATGCCTGCGGCTGCACCAAATGCTGGAAGCCGGAAGGCGCCATATTCTCGGTGGTTGCCGTTGCCGGCACCGGCGACGTCACCGTCACCGAGAACGGTGACAAGCTGAAAGTGGTCGATCCCTCGGCGCTGATCCAGCGCCATGCCTGCACCGGCTGCGGCGTCCACATGCATGGCCCGGTCGAGCGCGACCATCCGTTCAAGGGCTTGTCCTTCATCCACCCCGAACGCTTCGTCGAGGACGGCTGGTCGCCGCCGGGCTTCACCGCGTTCGTCTCGTCCATCATCGAATCCGGTGTCGATCCCAAGCGGATGGACGGCATTCGGGCTCAACTGAAGTCAATCGGGCTGGAGCCCTATGACTGCCTCAACCCCGGCCTGATGGATTATATCGCCACCTGGACGGCGAAGAAGTCAGGCGCCTTGCCGGCCTGAACGCCATAAGATTTCAGGCAGGGGCCGGAAACGCTTCCGGCCCCTGTCCGTTTCGGAGAGACAATGCCCGCACCTGCCATCTACGTCGACGCCGATGCCTGCCCGGTCAAGGCCGAGGTCGAGAAAGTCGCCGAGCGCCTCGGCGTCGTCGTCACCTACGTCTCCAATGGCGGTTTGCGGCCATCGCGCGACCCGATGATCCGCAATGTCGTGGTCTCCAAGGGCGCCGACGCCGCCGACGACTGGATCGTCGAGAATGCCAAATCCAACGATGTCGTGGTGACCGCCGATATTCCACTCGCCGCTCGCGCCGTGGCGCTCGGCGCGCATGTGCTCGGGCCAACCGGGCGCCCGTTCACGCCCGAAACCATCGGCATGGCGGTGGCCATGCGCGACCTCAAGCAGCATCTGCGCGAGACCGGTGAGAGCAAGGGCTACAATGCCAGCTTCGCACCGCAGGACCGTTCGCGGTTCCTTGGTGAACTCGACCGCATCTTGCGGCGCGCGCTGAAATCCGCCACACCCAGCTAGAAACCGAGCGCCATCCAGGGTGGAGACCGCCATGGCCGCCGCGATCCAGAAACCCATGCAGCGCCATATGCTGTTCGCAATGTCGGCGTGTTTCGGTGCGTTTGCGCTCCTTGTGGCATTGCTGCTGCACGCCCCGCTCGCCTACTCGATCGGCGCCAACGCATTTTTCGCCGCTTACGTCATTCTTGTCGTCAGCCATATGCCAACATTCACCGGCAAGTATCTGAGCAAGAATGCGCGTGCCACCGACATGCCAGTGCTGGTCATCTTCGCGGTGACGCTTGTTGTCGTCGTGTTCGCCGTTGTCTCGTTGTTCCTGCTGATCAATCAGAAGGACAGAGGCAACTCCGTCGAGCTCGGCTTCGCGCTGCTGTCGATCCCGCTCGGCTGGTTCACCATCCATGCGATGGCCGCACTTCATTATGCGCATGTCTACTGGATGGACGGCGATGCGGTCGACGCTGAAACCAAGAAGAAAATCCCGGTCGGCGGATTGCTGTTCCCAGGCGACAAGCGGCCGGAAGGCTGGGATTTCCTCTACTTCTCGACGGTGATCGGCATGACGGCGCAGACCGCCGACACCAATATCTCGACGACGCATATGCGTTGTGTCGTGCTCGTCCACTCGATTCTGTCGTTCTTCTTCAACACCGTCATCGTCGCGGCGGCCGTCAATCTCGCCGTCAGCCTGGGTGGTCCGTAATAAATCCGTGATCGGATGAAACATCGGTTTGGATCGCGACGTATCAGGAGGACAATGAACGCGCAGGCCACGCCGTGAGGCCGGGAGACGAGACAAGATGGAATCCGTTGCCAGAAGCCAATCCGCCACCGGACCGGACGCTCCCGTGTCGAGCGACAGCACGCTGATCTACCGACAGTCGCGCTGGACGCGGTTGACGCACTGGATCTGGGCGATCTCGCTGTTCTTCATGTTGCTTTCCGGCCTGCAGATCTTCAACGCCCGGCCGCAGCTCTACATCGGCAAGCAATCCGGCTTCGGCTACAATAACACCATCTTCGAAATCGGCGCCGTGAACACCGATGCCGGTCCGCGCGGCTACACCGAAATCTTCGGGCACCGCTTCGACACGACGGGCGTGCTCGGTTGGTCAGGCCCGCCAGGCAACGAGACGGCGCGCGGCTTCCCGTCCTGGGCGACCATTCCGTCCTATTATGATCTCGGCACAGCCCGCGTCATCCATTTCTTCTTTGCCTGGATCCTGACGACGACCTTGCTCGTCTGGCTGGTCGCCAGCCTGGTCAACGGCCATATCAGGCGCGACCTCGCCCCGCGCCTTGACGACCTCAGGCGCCTGCCGCGCGACATCGTCGACCACGCCAAGCTGAAATTCCACCACACGCGCGAATACAACACGCTGCAGAAGATGGCTTATGGCGGCGTGCTGTTCGTGCTGTTGCCGCTAATGATCATCACCGGCCTTGCCATGTCGCCCAGCATGAATTCGGTGCTGCCGTTCCTCAACGAGCTGCTCGGCGGCCGGCAGACGGCACGCACCATCCATTTCACCGTCATGCTGCTGCTCGTCGGCTTCTTCATCATCCACATCCTGATGATCCTGGCCGCCGGCCCGATCAACGAACTGCGCTCGATCATCACCGGCTGGTATCGCACCGACCCTCCCGCGCATGACGACAAGACGACCGAGAGGAGTGCCTGACATGGCGAAGTTTGAGATCAGCCCCAATTTTCAGATCAGTCGAAGGAAATTCCTGACCGCCGCCAGCCTCGGCGCCTCCGGCATCATGCTGTCCGGCTGTGACGCCTTCGACAGCCAGTTAAGCATCGGCAGCGGCCTGCGCGGTTTCCTCGAAAACGCCAATGGCCTGACCTATCGCGCGCAACGCCTGCTTGCCGGCCGCGATGCATTGGCGCCGGAATTCACAGAAGCCGATATCCGCCAGCCGCAGCGGCCGAATGGCGTCACCGCCCCTGACGATGACACCTACAAGGGTCTGCTCGCGAACAATTTCGCCGACTGGCGGCTGGAAGTCTCGGGCCTCGTGGAAAAGCCGCTGTCGCTCAGCCGCGAGCAACTTCAGAACATGCCGAGCCGCACCCAGATCACCCGCCACGACTGCGTCGAAGGCTGGAGCTGCATCGCCAAATGGACCGGCACCCCGCTGTCGCTGGTGCTCGACCAGGCGGTGGTCAAGCCACAGGCGCGCTATGTCATGTTCCATTGCCTCGACACGATCGACCGCAGCCTGTCCGGTGACATCAAATATTACGGCACGATCGACCTGATCGACGCCCGCCACCCGCAGACGATCCTCGCCTACGGCCTGAACGGCAAACCGTTGCCGGTCGAGAACGGCGCGCCGTTGCGTGTCCGTGTCGAGCGCCAGCTCGGCTACAAAATGCCGAAATATCTCTACAAGATCGAACTGGTCGACAGCTTCGCCAATGTCGGCGGCGGCCGCGGCGGCTATTGGGAAGACAATGGCTATGACTGGTATGGCGGGATTTGATGACCGCTCGCATAAAGGCCGAGCACGATTTGTCGCCGATAGAGTTGAGTTCGCTCGAGGAACGTCTCCACAGCGACAACCGACGTGCGACAGACTGCGCCGATGACCGTGGCTTGGCTTTCGTTATTCGCGACGGTGCAGGAAACGCAGTCGGTGTTGCTGCCGGGTACTCTTGGGCGAGCACGTCCGAGCTGACATTGATGTGGATTGACGAGGCCTATCGAGGCCGCGGCTATGCAAGGCAGTTGCTCAGCGCTTTTGTCGCCGAGGCAGCCGAGCGCGGCGTCACGAGAATTTGGGTCTCCAGCCACGACTTCCAGGCACCGGGCCTCTACGAGAAGGCTGGCTTCCAACGCATTGCCGAACTCGCGGAATGGCCCGAAGGCCATTCCAACATCATCCTCTGTAAAACGATAGCAGCGGACGGCGCGCTTTAGGCAACCTTGTCGAGCAGCGGCCTCAACGCGGGATGGATCTCCGGCGAGGCATGCTTGATGAGCATCAGCAGCGCGCGCTCGTTTTCGTAGAGAGGCCGGTTCGCCCCGATATGCTCGACAAGCCATTTGGCTTCGCCGGCATCGATCGTCTCGGCGCGGCGGGCCAGCGCCTCGGCCGCCCTGTTCTTGGCCTCCCATTCGGCCTCGATGTCATCCGGGGACCGATAGGCCTCGATGATGCCGGCAAGACCACCGGAAACCATGCGGCTGAAGAAACCGCCAATTTGCGGATCGGCGTGTTCGAGGAAGTTTTCCTGGCGCAGCGCCACGTCGCGGGTCGGCGACTCATAGCCGGCCGAGCACATGACGAAATTGGCGATCGCCTTGACGAAGAGGTCGTTCCAGGACGGGTCGTTCTTGGCCTGCGCGGTCTGTTCATTGATCTTGAACAGCACCTCGGCCTCGCCCTGGGTGATGGCGATGTTGCCGTCGCCGCCATGGGCGTGGAGGATGCGCCGCAGCAGCTCGACTTCAGCCTTGGCGATCAGTCCCGGCACCAGCGCCCCACCCAGCATCAGCGGCCCCTTGCCGTCGATGACGGCGTGCGCAACCTGCTCCAGCGCATAGACGCAAAGCTTGCTCGGCGAGGATCTTGCTTCTTCCAGCACATGGACCAGCAATTCGAGCTCGGTGCGGCTGTCGACCATGCCGTCTCGCGAAATGGTGCGGACCAGCCAGTCGGCATTCTCCTGTGAGATGTAGCCCGAGGGCTTTTCCTGATGGACGATGTAGTCGGTCACCGCCTCGACGAAGAAGGGCGCCCACTCCGCGCATTTGTCCCGCGCCGTCTGGTCGAGCGCGAACAAGGCCTCGGCCTCGCCGCGGGTCACCACGCCATCGGCGAACACGTCGCGGCGCAGCATCACCACATCTTCCGAGGCAATGCGATTCTTCGACGTCAGCCCTGCCACCGGCGCGCTCATGATCAATTCGCCCATTGTCGTCCCCGTCCGCCCCAAAGCGTTACATCGGCCTGCTATATCAGGAGTGTCTTGAAAAACCGGCAAACGGCGTGGTTAGCGAAGACTTGTCGGCGCGGCGCGCTTTAGGTGTGTTGAGATTCAGGTCAGGCCGAGTCGAAAATGGCTGATACCGAGAACCGGAGCGGAGCGTACTTTTCGTACGTGAGCACAGTTCTATTGCGACGCAATAGAACGGGGAAGCGCAGGTATCAGCCATTTGCAGGCCGGCATCACCTGAATATCAACGCACCTTTGATGTCGCTGGGAGGTGACAAGGTGTCGCCGACGGGCTATGGATGGCGCGTCGAGGGCTCAGTTCTGAGTCCTACCTGTTTGCGGGAGAGAGCAGCGAGAGCTGCCGCCGAAGGGGAAATCGCCCGAAATCTCTCAGGCAAAAGAACCGTAGACGGGAAAGACACTCTGGAAAGTCGGGGCTTGCCCCCGCGCCGAAGGTGTAAGCGCCGCTGACAGAGTTCCGGCTGCGCGAGTCTCTCAGGCTTCAGACAGAGGGGCACGGACTGGTCGCCATTCGCGGCCGATTGCGTGCGACTCTGGAGACGACATGACGGGCGACGACTCAAAACACCTTCCCCTCGAAGATATCCACATAGCCGCCGGTGCGCGCTTCGGCGCCTTTGCCGGCTGGTCGATGCCGCTGACCTATCCGGCCGGCGTCATGAAAGAGCATCTGCACACCCGCGAGCATGCCGGCCTGTTCGACATCTCGCACATGAAGCTGTTCGAGGTCAGCGGACCGCAAGCGGTTGCGCTGCTCAACCGCGCTTGCCCGCTGGATGCCGGCGCGCTCGAAATCTCGCAGTCGAAACTGTCCTTCTTCCTCAATGAGGCAGGTGGCATCCTTGACGACCTGATCGTCACCCGCCTCGGCGATACCAGGTTCATGGTGGTCGCCAATGCCGGCAACGCCGTCGCCGACGAAAAGCATCTGCGTGAGCTGGCCACGAATTTCGATGTGAAGGTCGAACCGCTCGACCGCGTCTTCCTGGCCATCCAGGGACCCGAGGCCTGGGCTGTGCTGTCCCGCGCCGGCATCGAGACCGGCTCGCTGTTGTTCATGCACGGGGTCGAACCGCGGAAAGACTGGTTCATGAGCCGGTCGGGCTATACCGGCGAGGACGGTTTCGAGATCGGCCTGCCTGAAGCCGATGCGCGCCCCCTTGTCGCGAAGCTGCTCGAGGACGAGCGTGTGCTATGGATCGGCCTTGCCGCGCGCGACAGCCTGCGGCTGGAGGCAGGGCTTTGCCTGCATGGCCAGGACATCACGCCGGAGACCGACCCTGCCGCCGCCGCGCTGATGTGGGCGATCCCCAAGGAGATCCGCGCGTCCGGCGCCTTCATCGGCGCAGACGCCCTGCGCGACGCCGTGGAACGCGGCCCGGCGCAAAAAAGGGTCGGGCTGAAGCCGGAAGGCCGCCAGCCGGTGCGCGCCGGTGCTACCCTGTTCGACGCCGACGGCAATCCCGCCGGCCATGTCACGTCAGGCGGCTTCGGGCCCTCGGCTTGCCATCCGGTCGCCATGGGCTATGTCGCCACAGCGCTGGCAAAGCCCGGCACAAAACTGTTCGCCGATGTTCGCGGGACAAAAATCCCGATCGAAATCAACCCCTTGCCTTTCACTCCTCATCGCTACCGCAAAGGATAATCCCGATGGCAACGACCTATTTCACCGCCGATCACGAATGGCTCCGCGTCGAAGGCGGCATCGCCACCGTCGGCATCACCGATTACGCCCAGGAGCAGCTCGGCGACCTCGTCTTCGTGGAACTGCCGGAGACCGGAAAGAAGCTTGCCAAGGGCGATACAGCCGTCGTGGTCGAATCCGTCAAGGCGGCCTCGGACGTCTACGCGCCGGTCGACGGCGAGATCACCGAGGCCAACGGCACGCTGTCGTCCGACCCGTCGCTGGTCAACTCGGCCGCAACCGGCGCCGGCTGGCTGTGGAAGATGAAGCTTGCCGACGAAAGCCAGCTCGCCGGCCTCATGGATGAGGCCGCCTACAAAGCCCATATCGCCTGAAATCAGGACCAGAGATGATGACCACAGCACTCACCCCCTTCTCGGCCCGCCATATCGGTCCTGGTGTCAACGACGTCCGGGCCATGCTTGCCGTGATCGGCGTTCCCTCCGTCGAGACGCTGATCAGCCAGGCCGTGCCGCAGTCGATTCGCCTGGACCTGCCGCTGACCTTGCCGGCGCCAGCCAGCGAGGCCGAGGCATTGGCCGAGTTGTCGGCTACGATGGCGAAGAACACGGTGCTGAAGAGCTTCATCGGCGCCGGCTATCACGGTGTCCATGTGCCGCCGGTCATCCAGCGCAATCTGTTCGAGAATCCGGCCTGGTACACGGCCTATACGCCCTATCAGGCCGAGATCAGCCAGGGCCGTCTGGAAATGCTGTTCAATTTCCAGACCTTGGTCACCGAATTGACCGGCCTGCCGGTGGCGTCCGCCTCGCTGCTCGACGAGGCAACCGCTGTCGCCGAAGCGGTCGGCATTGCGCTTCGCCACCACCGCGACAAGCGCACCAAGGTGGCGTTCGCCGGCACGCCACACCCGCAGACGCTGGATGTCGTGCGCACCCGCGCCGAACCGCTCGGCATCGAGATCGACGGCGAGACGATCGACGACAACACCGCCGCCTTGCTCGTCTCCTGGCCCGACACGTTCGGCGTCTATGGCGACCACAAGGCAGCGATCGACAAGGCCCGCGCCACCGGCGCACTGGTCGTCTTCATCGCCGATCCGCTTGGCCTGACGCTGACAGACGCGCCGGCGAAGCTCGGCGCCGACATTGCGGTGGGCCCGATGCAGCGCTTTGGTGTTCCGATGGGCTTTGGTGGCCCGCACGCCGCCTATTGCGCCGTCTCCGACAGACTGACCCGACTGATGCCCGGCCGCCTGGTCGGCCAGTCGACAGACAGCAAGGGCCGGCCCGGCTACCGCCTGGCCTTGCAGACGCGCGAGCAGCACATCCGCCGCGACAAGGCGACCTCCAACATCTGCACCGCGCAGGCGCTGCTCGCCAACATGGCGACGGCCTACGCCATCTGGCACGGCCCCGCCGGCCTGCAGGCGATTGCCGGGCGCATCCACGCGCTGGCCAATCGTCTGGCGAGCGGCCTCAAGGCGGCAGGCATTTCGGTGCTCGGTGCCAGCCGTTTCGACACGGTGACGGTGGAGGTAAAAGGCAAGGCCGCTGAAATAGCTGAAGCCGCCGAAAAGACCGGCCGGCTGCTGCGCGTCCTCGATGCCGACCATGTCGGCATCGCCTTCGACGAGACCTCGACGGATGCCGATCTCGACGCGATCGCTTCCCTGTTCGGCGCCAAGGCCGCCCCCTCGGCCGACCGCACCGTTCCCGGCAAGCCGCGTGGAAAAGAGTTTCTGACGCAACCGGTCTTCAACGAGAACAAGTCGGAAACCGACATGATGCGCCTGCTGCGCCGGCTGGCCGACAAGGATCTGGCGCTCGACCGCTCCATGATCCCGCTGGGCTCCTGCACGATGAAGCTCAACGCGGCGGCCGAAATGATGCCGGTGAGCTGGCCAAGCATCGCCAATCTGCATCCCTTCGCGCCGGCCAGCCATTCGGCCGGCTATCGCGCCATGATCGGCGAACTGGAGGGCTGGCTGGCGGAGATCACCGGCTTCGACGCGGTCAGCCTGCAGCCCAATGCCGGCAGCCAGGGCGAATATGCCGGCCTGCTCGCCATTCGTGCCTATCACCGCTCGCGCGGCGAGGGCCATCGCACCGTCTGCCTCATCCCCTCCTCCGCGCATGGCACCAATCCGGCAAGTGCGGCGATGGCTGGTATGAGCGTTGTCGTCGTGCGCTGCCTGGAAGACGGCAACATCGACATGGACGATATGCGGGCCAAGGCCAACGAGCATTCCAAGAATCTCGCCGCGCTGATGTTCACCTATCCCTCGACGCACGGCGTCTATGAAGAAGGCGCCCGCCATCTCTGCGCGCTCATTCACGAGCATGGCGGCCAGGTCTATTTCGACGGCGCCAACCTCAACGCGCTGGTCGCGCTCGCCCGGCCCGCCGATATCGGCGCCGATGTCTGCCATATGAACCTGCACAAGACCTTCTGCATCCCGCATGGCGGTGGCGGTCCGGGCATCGGCCCGATCGGCGTCAGGGCGCACCTGAAACCCTATCTGCCGGGCCATGTCACCGAGGGCTCGGCGCATGCCGTGTCGGCGGCACCGTTCGGCAGCGCCTCCATCCTGCCCATCACCTGGATGTATATCCGCATGATGGGCGCTGCCGGCCTGAAGCAGGCGACGGAGACCGCCATCATCTCGGCCAACTACGTGGCGACCCGCCTCGCGCCGCACTTCCCGCTGCTCTACAAGGGCCGGCACGATCGCATCGCGCATGAATGCATCCTCGACACCCGCGTGCTCAAGGAGAGCGCCGGCATCAGCGTCGACGACATCGCCAAGCGCCTGATCGACTACGGTTTTCATGCGCCCACCATGTCGTTCCCGGTCGCTGGCACGCTGATGGTCGAGCCGACGGAATCCGAGCCGAAGCGCGAGCTCGACCGTTTCTGCGAGGCGATGATCGCCATTGCAGGCGAAGCGGCGAAAGTGGCGAAGGGTGAATGGCCTTTGGCCGACAATCCGCTGGTCAACGCACCGCACACCGCGGCGGAAACGCTGGCCGGTCAGTGGAACCACCCCTACTCGCGCCTGGAAGCAGCCTATCCCGCCGGCGATGCCGACACGGCAGCCAAATACTGGCCACCGGTGTCGCGCATCGACAATGTCGCCGGCGACCGCAACCTCGTCTGCTCCTGCCCGCCGCTGTCTGATTATCTCGGAGCGGCGGAATAACTACGCTGAGCGCAAGGCCGGCTCGATCGGTTCGGCCTTGCCCATCCTTTTGCGGCTGATGACGCAATTTCGGCCGGCGCGCTTGGCCGCGTAGAGTGCTGCGTCCGCCTCGGCCAGCACCTCGTCGAGGCTGCAGCCGTCGGCGCCGCCAAAGCCGATGCCGCCGCTGACCGTGCTGCGCAACGGACCGTGCGGGGTGGCAACGACTTCGGTGCCAAAGGCAACGCCGATCTTGCTGGCGAGATCATAGGCGCGCTCTTCCGTCATCCGCGACATGACGATGGCGAACTCCTCGCCGCCGAGGCGAAAGGCGTCGACACCGGTCCTGGCATATTTCCGGATGACGGCGGCGAAGCGGCACAGGACCTGGTCCCCGACCGGGTGACCGTAGACGTCATTGGTCCTCTTGAAATGATCGAGGTCGAACATGACGACCGCCATGAACGGACCGAACTGCCGCTCGCCGTGGAGCGACATCAACCCGCGACGGTTCATCAGCCCGGTCAATGGATCGGTCATGGTCTCGGCCTTCAACTCGATCTGTGCCTGCAGATGGTGAAGCGAGAGCGTCAGGGCACCGAGGCCGGTCATGCAGGCCACCGCCACGACGGAATTCAGACGTTCGGCCCAGTTGTCGGGCGCCGCCCCGAGCGTCCATTGCCCCTTGGCCACCAGAACCGCGCCGCAAAGCGCAAACGACACCGCGCAGGTGCCGCTCAGGAACGAGACCACCAGCAGGATACGGCGATCGTGACTGCCATTGACCCAGAACATGGCTCCGATCGTCGACAAGAGCACGGTGACCGTTGCGTAGGTGACGATGAAGCCGACACCGTCAAGACCGAGGAAGGTCACGGCCGCGCAGATCGCCATGGCGACAAGTGTCGGCAAGACCGCACGCCTGTAGTCCCGCACGCCGAGATACTGCATGGCCGAAAGGCAGATGATCAGGAAGCCCAGGCTGAGCAGCGCCAGCGCTATCTGGCAAAGCAGCGGATCAGGCCCCTTGGTGTAGCGCCAGAACAGGGTCACATGCGCGACAAGCACGAGGATGCCGCACGCCACCGTCAGCACGAAACGCGCCCGCGGCGCGGTGAGCCAGATGGCAAACATGGTGACGGCCAGGCAGGTGCCCGACAGCGCGGCCGCGAGCAGGAGCGAACTGAAATCCAGCATATCGGGCGGGGGCCTCTCGAGCGTCGGCGGTTACGCCGCATTCTAGGTCAGCGGCTGCCCTCGGACATGGTTTTCAGCCGATCTTTCGACCCAAGCTGCGGTTACGGTTTACAAAGCGTCGACACCGCCTGTCTGGAAATCGCGCCCTTAGCCGGCGCGAGGATCAAGCGCGCGTCAGCCTTTGTTCAGCAGTGCGAGATTGGCGTTGACGACCGTCGGGTCAGCCATGCCGGCCTTCGCCTCGAGCAGCAGCGCCCTGGCCTTCTTCTTGTTGCCGCGCAACAGTTGCGAATAGCCCATATTGTTGACGATCTGCGGCTTGCGGCCGGCGACCTTCAGGAGCTGGCCGTAGGCGCGGTCGGCAAAATCGAAGCGGCCGAGCTCGTCATAGGAGGCGGCAAGCCCCATCCAAGCCTCGGCATTGTCGGCCTTTAGCTCGACGGCCTTGCGGAAATGCTGTTCGGCGAGACCATAATTGGCGTCGCGAAACTGCGCCTTGCCTTGCGCCAGATCGGATGTGTCGACATCCCTGGCCGCCGGCTGGATCGCGGTCGTCTTGGTCGTGTCGACGTTGGTGTTCGTCGTGCACCCGGTGATCATCATAACGGCCGCCATCGTGGCCACCGCCGCAAATTTTGTCTGACGCATGCCCTGCCCCGTCGCCCGATTTGCCGGGTCGTTCTTCGGGAAAGACACTACAGCACAGCCGTTAAGCTTCGGTGCCGAAATGCATCCAAGATTAGGGCCCAGGAAAACCGGCCATTAACCACTGGGCGGCAACGCTTCAAGCGGATGTGAGCGGCGGTCTCACGGCGGGTCCATTGCCTTGAGCGCGGCCGGAACCGGATAGCGGCTGCCGTCATAGCGCAGCCAGTAGGTCCGGCTCACCGACTTGCCGGGATGCGACTGGCACTCGCCATCCTTGTCAGGAGCCGGCTCGTCGGTATCCTTCCGCTCGACCACGATGATGTCGTGGTAGCCGCGATGGATCGTCGGGCTCATCGCCAGGCTGACCTGGCTCGAATGAAAGGATCCCGCGCAATTGGTGTCGCCTTCGCCGCCAAAGCCGGCCACGGCAAGCCCGTCGAGCACCCCTTGCAGCGCATTGCCGGCGAGGGCGTAGAGCCGCAGGTCGGTTTCGTTGAAGGGATTGGGCTGCGAATGATTGGCCATGTCGATGCGCAGGCCGAAGGCGGTGACACCGGGCGCCAGCCCATAACGGGCGGTATCGAATTCGATGCCGCGGATGGCGACGGCATCGTCGTTCATCAGCCTGGGCTGGAGCAGGCGCTGGCGTGGCTGCAGGGTCTTCCTGTCGACGACCAGAAGCTCGATGTCGCCAACATGCTGGCCGTCGACGGATTGGACGCTGTCGATCAGCGGCACAGCGACCAGCAGCAGATCGTCATGGGCAGGCCAGACCTTGCAGACCAGGCCCGGCATACCGTCCTGCGGGACGGCGAGCGGGATGCTGGTATGCGGCTCGAGCGTGAACGAGCGGCCGTCGGCGCTTTTTTGAACCGTGGGATAAGCCTGCCGCAACAGCGCAGCGGCATCGCCGCAATCGTCGGCAGAGGCCAGGGCGGGCGACAGGCCGGCGGCGGCGAGGCCGAGGGCAAGAAACAGTATTCGCATGGGGTTCTCATGTCGCAGGGCCGCGTCCGGGCAGGATGATGGTTGTCGGCCCCGGCTCTGGATTTGTCGACTCGCATTTGCTGAGTTTGCAAGTATCCGTAAACCTCATCCAAGCGTTCGGGCGCGCCTGCTTCCCACTGGCAATGCCGAATTGCCGGCAATTCCCTTCACCGTAATTCGGATTCTCAGTTGGAAAACATCCTGGCGCGATTGAAGTGCGTCAGAAGCGCCCTTGTCTGGAACAGAGACAGCATTGCTAAGACCTAAGAACGGTTTTTTCTGCCAGCACCTGATGGCCGATTGCACACAGATCACCGAGTGGGTTTGTCATTCTTTCTAAAATGAAAGAAATAATTTATAAAGACAAGCATAACCATAAGTATTCCAGATATTATTGTGACATGTCTTAAAATAGATAAGACATACATCTGCTCAGAAGTTACATAAACAACAATACCCTTGACATTATAAGGGATAATTAGCCCCCTACCAGGATCAGTAACTCTTGGATACCCTACGTATGTATTGTCTAGTAGCGTATTTGCGGCAACGGCTGCTATCCAGGCAGTAGCGATAGCTACCACCAACGCAGATCTAAACCTTTTGAGCATGTTTCACCATTATTCGAATGGATCGTAGACCGTCGTATAAGTTCCTGCTGCGGTAAATGATGCGCCTGCTGCAGCCCCTACCGTTGCGCCGCCGCCCGTCACCGGGCCATGAGGACTATCTCCAGTAAAGTAGTCCATAGACCCACCGAGCCCAAGCCCGCCGTGACCCGCAATGTTGCCAAACCATCCTCGTAGGTCGCCAATTGTCTGGGCATTTGGAATTACGGTGACAGTGCACTTTAATCCCTCTTTGCCCCGTATAGACTCACTGCATGGCCGCCTCTGAACATCAGTGAAACTGGCCGTTCGTCATTTTGACGATGATTGGAATGACCGCGATCATCAGCACCACCGGCAGGATGCACACCGTCACCGGTATCGACATCTTGGCCGGCAGGGCATGCGCTTTTTCCTCGGCCAGCGACATGCGCTTGTGGCGCATTTCGTCGGAGAAGACGCGCAGCGCGCCCGACAGGCTGGTGCCGAGTTCCTTCGACTGCTGCAACAGCGTGGCGAAGGAGCGGACCTCGTCCAGGCTGAGGCGCTCGGCGAGTGCCTTCAGCGCATCGTCGAGGCTGCGCCCGGCCCTCAGTTCCAGTGACACCAGCTGCAAATTCTGGCTGAGTGCTGGATAGGTCTTGGCGAGCTCCTTCGAGAATTACGGTGACAGTGCACATTAATCCCTCTTCGCCCCGTATAGACTCACCGCACGGCGCCTCTGAACATCAGTGAAACTGGCCGTTCGTCATTTTGACGATGATCGGGATGACCGCGATCATCAGCACCACCGGCAGGATGCAGACCGTCACCGGTATCGACATCTTGGCCGGCAGGGCGTGCGCCTTTTCCTCGGCCAGCGACATGCGCTTATGGCGCATTTCGTCGGAGAAGACGCGCAGCGCGCCCGACAGGCTGGTGCCGAGTTCCTTCGACTGCTGCAGCAGCGTGGCAAAGGAGCGGACCTCGTCCAGGCTGAGGCGCTCGGCGAGAGCCTTCAGCGCGTCGTCGAGGCTGCGCCCGGCCCGCAGTTCCAGCGACACCAGTTGCAGGTTCTGGCTGAGTGCCGGATAGGTCTTGGCAAGCTCCTTCGAGACGCGCTCGATGCCGGCCTCCATGCTCATGCCGGCATCCGAGCAGACGATCATCAAATCCATGAAGTCGGGAAAGCCGTTGCGGTATTCGCGCATCTTCTCCCGCACCTTCTGGGTCAGCACCAGACCAGGCAGGAAATACCCGGCAACGCCCGACAGGATGACGAACGCCCAGCGGCTGGCCATCGTCGCTTCGGCGCTGGCCATCCACTGGTTGAGGACAAAGGCGCCGAACGCGGCGCCGATCAGCGCCGAGAAGCGGATGATGAAGAACGTGCCGACGGCGCGCGGCTCCATATAGCCGGCCTGGATCAGCTTCATGCGCAACCGCGCGACATTTTCCGGATCGCTCTTGGCGTAGAATTCCTGCGCCCGCTTGACCGCCTTCTCGCGCACGACGCCGGTGTTCTTCTTCTGCAGCGGCTCGGGCTTCGCGGTCACGGCACTTTGGTCGACCTTGAGCCGGCGCTTCACCTCGTTGCGGTCGCCCTTCGCCATGACCATCGGCCAGGCAACCGCGACACTGCCGAGCGCCAGAAGCAGGATGGCCACCGGTATCAGGGAGGTCGGCGCAAGCGAGGCGAGGAACTCGATGAAGCCCTGCATGTCAGAACCTGAAATTCGACATTTTGAACATCATCAGATTGCCCAGCATCAGCCAGGCGACCGACCCGCCGATCAGGTACCAGGTTTTCGGCTCGTCCCAGACATCGCGGTAGAAGCCCGGCATCAGCGCCATGATGGCGGCAAACAGCAGCGCCGGTATCGCCGTCAGGATGTAGGCCGACATGCGGCCCTCGGTCGAGATGGCGCGCACCTTGCGGCGCAGCTTGCCGCGCTCGCGGATCGTCAACGCCAGGCCGTCGAGGATCTCGCGCAGATTGCCGCCAGAACTGGACTGGATCGAGACGGCGGTGATGAACAGCGGCAGGTCCTCATGACCGACCCTGTCGAACAGCGAATTCAAAGCCGAGACCAGATCGGAACCATAGGTCACTTCATCGGCGATGACGCCGAACTCTGTGCCGATCGGATCGGGCATTTCGCGCGACACCATGGCGACGGCCACCGGCACCGGGTGACCGGCCTTGAGGCCGCGCGTGATCAGCTCCAGTGCCTCGGGCAACTGCATGCCGAAACGCTTGAGCCGGCGCTTGCGCTTGAAGCGCATCACCATCACCGGCAGCAGCGGCAGCAGCACGACGAACAGCAGAAGCCCCATCAGCAGCGGCAAGCCATACCAGATGGCGACCAGGGCCATGGCCATCGCCACGCCCGAGGTGATCATCAGGAATTTCGACAGCGGCATGATCATGCCTGACTGCGTGCGCAGCGCGCGGAACCGGTCCGGCGAGAACAGCGAGGTGCCGGCGTCGAGGCCGCGCTCCTTGCGCAGCTGGATCAGCACCTGCTCCTGGCTGATCTTGTTTTCCTGCAGCTTCATGCGCCGGTTGATGGCGGTGCGCTTGTCACTGCGGCCGGCATAGAGGAGATAACAGGCCTCGGCGATCATGATGCCGGTGAGCGCTGCTCCGGCGTAGACGACATAGATCGCGCTCAGCCCATCGAACACCTGGCTTACTCCTGCGGCCGGCCGGGTTCGAAATACCGCCCGGGAAACTCGATGCCCATGGCGCGCATATCCTCGAGGAAGCGCGGCCGGATGCCGGTCGCCTCGAAATGACCGAGAATGCCGCCATCGGCATCCATGCCGGTGCGTACGAAGCGGAAGATCTCCTGCGTCTGGATGACGTCGCCTTCCATGCCGGTCACCTCGGCGACGCTTGTCACCTTGCGCTTGCCGTCGGAAAGCCGGGTCAGCTGAACGATGATGTCGATGGCGCTGGCGATCTGGCTGCGGATCGACTGCACCGTCATCGGCATGCCGGTCATGCCGAGCATCTGTTCGAGGCGCGAAATGGCATCGCGCGGCGTGTTGGCGTGGATGGTCGCCATCGACCCTTCATGGCCGGTGTTCATCGCCTGCAGCATGTCGAAAGCCTCCTCGCCGCGGCACTCGCCGAGGATGACGCGGTCGGGGCGCATGCGCAGCGCGTTCTTGACGAGATCGCGTTGCTTCAACTCGCCATGGCCCTCGATGTTGGCGGGGCGCGTCTCCATGCGCGCGACATGCGGCTGCTGCAGCTGAAGTTCGGCCGCGTCCTCGATGGTGATCAACCGCTCGTCTTCGGGAATGAAGGCCGACAGTGCATTGAGCATCGTCGTCTTACCGGTGCCGGTGCCGCCCGAAATGATCGTCGTCTTGCGGGCGTGCACCGCCGCCGCCAGCACTTCGGCCATGTTCTGGGTGATGGCGCCGAATTCGACCAGCTTGTGCAGGCCGAGCTTGTTCTTGGAGAATTTGCGGATCGATACCAGCGGCCCGTCGACGCCAACCGGGCGAATGGCGGCGTTGAAGCGCGAGCCATCCAGCATGCGGGCGTCGACCATCGGCTGCGATTCGTCGACGCGGCGGCCGACAGCGGCGACGATCTTGTTAATGATTCTAAGCAGATGCGCCTCGTCCTTGAACGGGATATGGACCTGCTGCAGCTTGCCTTTCTTTTCGATGAAGCAGTTCTGGTGACCGTTGATCAGGATGTCGTTGATGTCGGGGTCCTTGAGCAGTGGCTCGAGCGGACCGAGGCCAACCATCTCGTCGACGATATCGTCGACCAGCGCTTCGAGTTCGACGGTGTTGATCGCCATCCGCTCCTGGCGGGTTTTTTCCGAAACGAAATCATGCACCTGCCGGCGCATCTCCTCCTTGGGCAAACGCTCCAGCGCCACGAGGTTGATTTCTTCGAGCAGCATCCGGTGAATGCGCACGCGTGCATCGAGCACCTTGTTGGCACTCTTTGCCGGCGCGACGTCAGGCTTTGCCGGCGAGGCCTTCCGGTTGGTCGGGATGACGACCGCGTGATGTGCCACCGGCGTTGTATCAGCCGGACGTAGCGGGCGCGCGTCGCGGTTCTGCAGGGTGGAAAAACGGCTGGTCATCCGGCCTTCCTCCTCAAGAAGCCCTTGCCGAGACCGAACAGCGACTTCGACTTGGCGCCAGTCGCGGCCGCCTCTTCCGGAAGGATGATCTTCTTCAAATCGTTGACGACATTGGCATTGGGGTCGATCTCGTGCAGCGGCACGCCGCGGTCGACCGCCTCGCGCACCAGCCGGTAGTTGTTGGAGATACCGCCGACGAAATGCTCGCCGAGGATCTCCTGGACGTCGGCCTGCTTGATGCCATTGTCGAACATCTTCTGCTCGAAACGGTTGACGATGACGTTCGGCTTCACTTCCTTGCCGGCGGTCTCATAGACCGCCTGGATCAGCCTTTGCGTGTGGCGCAGGCACGGCACCGTCATCTCGGCGACGATATAGAGCTTGTTGGAGCCGAGCAGCACCGTCTCCGTCCACGGAAACCAGGTGCGCGGCATGTCGATGACGACATTGTCGAAATAGGCCGAGACGAGGTCGAGCATGCGCACCACCACATCGGTCTTGAACGAGCGCATCTCCGAGGGATGCGTCGGTGCCGCCAGCACGCACAGCCCGCTGGCATGCTTGGACAGCATCACATCGAGCAGTTGCCGGTCGAGGCGTTCGGGCTGGTTCTCGATCTCGGTGATGTCGAAACGCGGCTCGAGGTCGAGATATTCGGCGCAGGCACCTTGCTGGAAATTCAGGTCGACCACGCAGGTCGAAGCGCCACGCGTCACCGAATGATGCAGCTGGAACGCGGTCTGCAGCGCCAGTGTCGTGGTGCCGACACCGCCGGCGGCCGGCATGAAGGTGTAGATCTGCGACTCGGTGTTTTCCTCACGCCCCGGCCCTTGCAGCGCCCGCACCACCGAGCGCACCAGATCGGCCGTGGTGATCGGCTTGACCAGGAAGTCCGCGACCTTGAGCTGCACCAGGATGCGCACGGCAGCGGCGTTGAACTCCTGGGTGACCACGACCACCGGCGCCTTGCCCTCCAGCCGGCGCATGATGCGCTGCAGCGACTCGACCTCCTCCAGCCTCGCCGCGTCCATGTCGACGATGATGGCGCCGAAGTCCGTCTCCTGGATCTCGCCGCGCAATTCGGTGACATTCTTTTCCACCGTCGAGAGCTGGATGATCTCGGAGGCGGCGAATGCGGTCCGCGTGTCCTGCACGAAGGTCCTGTCCGTCGATACGAGCAGGATTTTCCGGGTCTTGATGCCATTTGCCATTTTTGTCAGCCTGCGGGCTCGATCGCCCTTTGAGATCAGTTGCCCGAGGTGCCCGTGGTCGGCTGAGATGCCTTCGCGCCCGCCGCCTGATCGGGCGTGACAGGTCCGGCATCGCCACGCTTGGCAGGCACGAGAAGCCTGGTGTTCTGGACGCCGTATTTCCACGGATCGACCATCTGCATGACGGTATTGGCGGCCTGGGCGTTACCGGCGCCCGGCGTCACCCCTTCGCTGCGGACATAATCGTCGCTGGTGCAGCCGCCGGCCAAACCGGCAAGAAGCAAGGCGATGCTCGATCTCAGGACCAGTAGCATGGCTTCAGTCCTTCGGCAGGTCGAGGAAATGCCCGACCGTGGTGGTGGGAGCGGTCCGTGCGGTGTTGCCATCGGCCAGCGCCAGCGCGCGGCCGCTGTCCGACGCCTTCACTTCCTCGGTGTTGTTGAGGAAATAGTCGGCATTGCTGGCCGGCTGCGTGCCGCCAGTCGGCTCGGCCATCTTCTTCGACGGATCGACCGGCTTGACCAGGTAAGGCGTGACGATGATGACCAGATCGGTCTCGCGCCGCTGATAGGATTTCGACGAGAACAGCGCCCCGAGCACCGGCATCTTGCCGAGGCCGGGAATGCGCGACGTTGTAATGTCGTTTTGCGACTGCAGCAGTCCCGCGATCATGAAGCTCTGGCCGTTCTTGAGATCGACCGACGTCCTGGCGCGGCGTACGATGAAGCCCGGCACGGAGATAGTGCCGATGTTGTAGGAGGACGACGCATCGATCGAAGAGACTTCCGGCGCGATGTCCAGGCTGACCAGCCCGTCCTTGAGCACGGTCGGCGTGAAGTCCAGGCTGACACCGTATTTCTTGTAGGTGACGGAGATCTTGCCGTTGTCCTCGGAAACCGGGATCGGGAATTCGCCGCCGGCCAGGAAGCTCGCCGTCTCGCCGGAACGGGCGATCAGGTTCGGTTCGGCCAGCCGTCGGGCAAGGCCGCGCTCTTCCAGCGCCTTGATTGCGATGTCGATCGACACACCGTTCGACAACAGCCGGCCGATGATCTCGCCGGTGCCTGCCGCCGGCACGGTTCCCGGATCGATGGTGACGTCGCGCCCGCCGAGGCCATAGGCGAAATTGGCGCTGTATTTGGCACCGAGATCCTGGCCGGCCTGGCGGTTGATCTCGACGAAACGGACGTTGAGCTGAACCTGCTGCGAGGACGAGATGTTGACCGAGTTGATCACTTCCTCGTTGCCGGAAAAGCGGCTGGCGATCTTGCTTGCCTTGTCCGCCGCCACCGCGTCATCGGCCTCGCCCGACAGCACGACACGGCCATTGGCCGAGCCGACCTTGATCTTGGCGTCCGGCACGCTGGCGCGGATGGTGCTGGCCAGCTGGTCGGTGTCGAGCGTCACCTCGATGTCGATGGTGCCGACAAGCTGCTTTTTGTCGTCGAACAGCGCGATGCCGGTGGTGCCGAGATTGTTGCCCAGCACATAGAAGGATTTGTCGGTCAGCGGATTGACGTTGGCGATCTCCGGATCGCCGATGACGATCTGGTAGAAGGCGGCGCTCGTCATGATTGTCTTGGGCTTGCCCTTGGCGACCTTGATCGACGCATTCTTGGTCGACGAGACATAGACCACATCATTGCCCGCCTTGGCCGCGCCGGGCAAGGTGAGCATCCCGCCCGCAGCCAGAGCAACCGCCATCGCCAGGATGCGCACCAAGCGCAGCCGGCCCGTCATTCGATATAGGGTACGCATCAACATTGCCCTGTCCCGTCCGGTCCCCACCGGCCTTTACTTCTGGTCCCGCGCGGGAACCTGATATTCCTCGGCCTTCGTGCCGCGCGTCACGATGATTGTCTTGAATTTCGGCTTCTCCGGCTCCTTGGTCATCGCATCGAACAGCGAGCCGGCCGCCGCCTGAGCCTTGGCCGCCACCGATCCGCCGAAGGAAGAGATGGTGGTGACGCCGTTCTTGCCATCGCCGCCTTCGCCCGCGGAACGAAGCGACAGCGACAGCGTGCCGACGGTGCGGGCAAGCGCCACTTTCTGCGCACCTTCGGTCGTCACCTCGATGGTCACCGAATTGGAGATCTGTGGCGTCGTCTGGCGCACATCGGCACCCTGGCCGACGCTCAGTACCTTGGCGTCGGCAACGACGATCTCGGACGTGACGGTCGACCCGGCCGCCCCTTGCGCGTTCTTGGCCACTTCCTGGATTTCGCCGGCATCGCGCGTCAGCACGACATCAACGCGGTCGCCCGGCGTGACGAAGCCGCCGACACCGGCGATCTCATCGGTGCGGATGGTCACCGCCCGCATCCCGGGCGTCATCATGTTGGAAAGCGTTGCACGGCCATTTGGCCCCGACAGCTTGGTCAGCAGCACCGGCTCGTTGACCTCGATCGGCGACAGCACGATGCGATTGCCCGCGCCGAGCAATCCATCGATGGTGGCAAAGGCGCCCTGCGGCAGCGAATCCTGCGGCCAGGGGATTTCGATCAGCTTGGCACGGTCGAGTTCCATGCCGTAGCGCAACGGCGCGCTCGCCACCACGATGGTCTTGAACTCGATCCTGGGCGGTGCCGGAGCGGCGATTGACGCCGTCTTCTCCTCGGCATTGGGCTTAGCCTGGCTCTTGACCCAGAAATCCGCGGCAAAGATCGAGATCGCGCCGAAAACGGCGGCGATGCCGATCATCGTTATGGCCTTGCCCCTCACGCCGAAACCCCTGATGCCCGCAGTTTCTTGTTATGTTGGGCTCACGCTAGGCCGCTTTGTTAAAGAATCAGGAATGCAGAATGGCGGCATTCGATCTATTTCCGCCCGCTTGGTTATCGAATGGTTTTAGGATATGAGGGGCTCAAATCCCCGAACGTAACAGGAACCTCCGTCGCTTGGCGCCGAAAAGCGTGGCAGTATCGACGGGTGATTCGCAGCACCGGACCGTATGGCAGGCATGGACGACAACAACGACCTCTTCGGTAATATGGACAAGCAGCCTCAGCCGGTCCGCACACCGGCGCGCCCGGCGGATCCGCTGGTGCAGGCGGCAGCCAAGCGCCCGGCCGCGACCAAGGACGGCAGCGAAGGCTATAGCGCCGCCGACATCGAGGTGCTCGAAGGCCTGGAGCCGGTGCGGCGCCGGCCGGGCATGTATATTGGCGGCACCGACGACAAGGCGATGCATCATCTGTTCGCCGAGGTCATCGACAATTCCATGGACGAGGCGGTTGCCGGCCATGCCACCTTCATCGACGTCGAGCTTTCAGCGGACGGGTTTCTGACCGTTACCGACAATGGCCGCGGCATCCCGGTCGATCCGCATCCGAAATACAAGAAGCCGGCGCTCGAAGTCATCATGACGACGCTGCATTCGGGCGGCAAGTTCGACTCCAAGGTCTATGAGACCTCGGGCGGCCTGCACGGCGTCGGCGTTTCCGTCGTCAACGCGCTGTCGGACCATCTTGAGGTCGAAGTCGCGCGAGGCCGCCAGCTTTACCGCCAAAGGTTCTCGCGCGGCATTCCTGTAAGCGGTCTGGAGCATCTCGGCGAGGTGCACAACCGCCGCGGCACCAAGACCCGCTTCCATCCCGACGAGCAGATTTTCGGCAAGGGCTGCGCCTTCGAGCCGGCCCGGCTCTACCGCATGACGCGCTCGAAAGCCTATCTGTTCGGCGGCGTTGAAATCCGCTGGACCTGCGATCCCTCGCTGATCAAGGAAAAGGATCCGACGCCGGCCAAGGCTGAGTTCCATTTTCCGGGCGGCCTGAAGGATTATCTGAAAGCGTCGCTCGGCGACGACTTCCAGGTGACGCGCGAAATCTTCGCGGGAAAAAGCGAAAAGCAGGGCGGCCATGGCTCGCTCGAATGGGCGGTGACCTGGTTCGGCGGCGACGGCTTCATAAATTCCTACTGCAACACCATCCCGACGGGTGAAGGCGGCACCCACGAGGCTGGCTTCCGCAACGTGCTGACCCGGGGCTTGCGCGCCTATGCCGATCTCGTCGGCAACAAGCGCGCCTCCGTCGTCACCTCCGAGGACGTCATGATCTCGGCGGCCGGCATGCTGTCGGTGTTCATCCGTGAGCCGGAATTCGTCGGCCAGACCAAGGACAGGCTGGCAACGATCGAGGCCATCCGCATTGTCGAGACCGCGATCCGCGATCCGTTCGACCATTGGCTGGCCGACAATCCGCAGGAAGCCTCGAAGCTGCTCGATTGGGTGATCGCGCGCGCCGACGAGCGGGTGCGCCGGCGCCAGGAAAAGGAAGTGTCGCGCAAAAGCGCGGTGCGCAAATTGCGGCTACCCGGCAAGCTCGCCGACTGCACGCAGAATGCCGCTGCCGGCGCCGAACTCTTCATCGTCGAAGGCGACTCGGCCGGCGGCTCGGCCAAGCAGGCGCGCGACCGTGCCAGCCAGGCCGTGTTGCCGTTGCGTGGAAAAATCCTCAACGTCGCCAGCGCCGGCAATGACAAGCTGGCCGCCAACCAGCAGATATCGGATCTGATCCAGGCGCTCGGCTGCGGCACGCGCTCGAAGTACCGCGACGAAGATTTGCGCTACGACCGCGTGATCATCATGACCGACGCCGACGTCGACGGTGCTCACATCGCTTCGCTGCTGATCACCTTCTTCTACCAGGAAATGCCGGCGCTGGTGCGTGGCGGCCATCTCTATCTGGCGGTGCCGCCGCTTTACTCGATCAGACAAGGCGGCAAGGTCGCCTACGCCCGCGACGATGCACACAAGGACGAGCTTTTGCGCACCGAGTTCACCGGGCGCGGCAAGGTCGAGCTTGGCCGCTTCAAGGGTCTGGGCGAAATGATGGCCTCTCAGCTCAAGGAGACCACCATGGATCCGAGGAAGCGCACGCTGCTGCGTGTCGATGTGATCGACGCCGAGGCGGCGACCAAGGACGCGGTCGACGCACTGATGGGCACCAAGCCGGAAGCCCGCTTCCGCTTCATCCAGGAACGTGCCGAATTCGCTGAAGCGGAAGTGCTGGATATCTAGCCTCCGGCCAGTCCATAACAGGCTCAATTTGCGGAGACGAGCATGTGACCGGCGCCCGGCTGAAGGCCTATTTCGAAACGAGTCTGGCCGGGCTGACGCAGCCGACGCGCTCGGACTGGATTTTCGCCTTGCGCACCGTTTCGGCCGGCCTGATCGCGCTGCTCGCCGCCTACGCCCTCAAGCTCGACCACCCGCAATGGGCGATGATGACGGTGTTCATCGTCGCCCAGCCGGTTGCAGGCATGGTGCTGGCCAAGGGATTTTACCGGCTGCTCGGCACGCTTGCCGGCGGCCTGGCGGCGATCGGGATCACCACCGTCTTCGGCACCAACCCATGGGTGCTGGTGACGGTACTCGCCGTCTGGATCGGCATCTGCACTCTGGTTTCGTCGCTGCTGCGCAATCCCGAAGCCTATGGCGCGGCACTTGCCGGCTACACCGCGATGATCATTGGCCTGCCCGCCTTCGGACAGCCGCATCTGGTCGTCGACCTCGCGGTCGCGCGCTGCGCCGAGATCGTGCTCGGCATCGTCTGCGCCGGCGTGACCAGCCGGCTGATCCTGCCGAAACTGGCCAGTGACGCCATCATCTCGCGGCTGAAACGCTGCATTCTCGACCTTGCCACCTACGCCGCGGGAGCCTTCTCGGGAGGTGACCCAGCGACACTTTCCGCGCTGCATCGCAAACTCGTCGCTGACACCCAGACGCTCGGCGAAATGCGCGCCTATGCCAGGCTGGAAGCGCCGAGCTTCGCGCCGCGCGCCCATCCCGTCCGGCGCACCATCGGGCAACTGCTCTCGGCCCTGTCGGCGGCCCGGGCACTGCACTCGCACGCCGCTCCGAAGAACGCAGCCCTTATCCCGGTGCGCTCGGAATTGCAGGCGCTTGTCAGCGAGCTAGCCGCCAAGCCCGGCGCCTTGGATGACACCACGCCTTGGGCGGCACGCCTCGACGCCATCTCGGCCAAGGCCCGGCAAATGCCCGATGCCGCGACCGATCAGGGCGACGACAGGGTCGGCACCATCACCCGCCTCACCATCGCCGCCGATTTCGCCGAAGCGCTGAAGCAGGTGCTGCGCGGGCTCGACGCACTGCGCGCGCCGGTTACGCGCCGGCCGGGCCCCGGCAACCGGCAGCCGGCCCTGGTGGTGCATCGCGACTATCCCGGCGCGGCGCGCAATGCCATCCGCGCCGCCCTCGCCACACTGCTGGTCGCGGCGTTCTGGCTGACGACGAAATGGTCGGAAGCCGCCGGCACCGTCATTCTCGTTGCCGTCGTGTCGAGCCTGTTTGCGGCTCGCCCCGACCCCGTGCAGGTGTCCTGGGGCTTCTTCAAGGGAACGTTGCTGGCTTTGCCCTTCGCCTTCCTCGTCGGCCAGATCGCATTGCCTGCCCTGCCCGGCTTCGGCTGGTTCGTCCTGTTTGTCGTGCCGATCCTGGTGCCGACGGCACTGGGCATGGCCAATCCGCGCTATGTCGGGGTAGCCACAGCCTTCGCCATCAACTTCCTCGCTTTCCTCAGCCCGCATCAGGCGATGATTTACGATCCCGGCCCCTTCTTCGCCGGCTCGGCGTCGGTGCTGGTGGGCATCCTGCTGGCAATCGGCGTCTTCATTGTCGTGCTGCCCGCCGATCCATGGCTTGCCGCCAACCGCATCGTGCGGGCCATGCGCGAGGATCTGGCGCGGCTTTGCCTGCACGAGCGCGTGCCGAGGCGTTCGGCCTTCGAAAGCCTCGCCTATGACCGGATCAACCAGCTGATGCCGCTGGTGCAGAATTCCGGCAGAAAGGGCGAGGCGGTTCTGGGCGGCGGCGTCGCCGCCGTGACGGTCGGCCTGGAGATCCTGCGGCTGCGCGATGCCAGCCAAAACCATGCCATCCCGTCCGAAACCACGCTTTCGATCGCCAACTTCCTGAGAGGGCTGGCGCGCGAACTGCTCTTTCGCGCTCCCGGCGATCCGCAGACAGCGACCATCGCTGTCGCCCGGCAATATGCGGCGGGCATCGCTCAGCGAAACGCCACCGGCGACATGCTGCAGATCGCGGCATCACTGCGCATCATTGCCGCCGCGATGGAGGATTTTCCCGATTTCTTCGCAAAGGACCGAGGCTAGGCCGCCGCGATCGCCAGTGCATGCCCACGCGCATTCTCGCGCAGCGCGTCGAGGTGGATCGACTTGACCAGGGTGGCGAGATCGCCCTCCGCGGATTGCCCGCCCAATTCCTTGAGCATCAGCCAGCTGACTTCCTGCACGCCGGCGACGCGTTTGCCATTGGCAACCTCGCGCCAGATTTTCAGCGCACGCAGGATGACCGCATGCGTTGCCGCAGCCAGGCCCGCGCTGCGGAACAATGCCTGCAAGGCCACGTCGTGGCCGCCGGCCAGCAGCGCCCTCACCCGTGGCTCGGATTGCTGGCCGAGTGCCACCAGCGTGGAGCCAAAGAAATCGACCTTGCCATGCGCGATGGTGCGGATGAGGAAGCTCGCGGTGAGATCGCCGCGCAGCCTGAGATGCTCGATCAGCGCCGCATGTTCCTCCTGGCGCGTACCCTCGATCAGCGTCACCGAGGCCTTGACGCAGGCGTCCCGCATGACGCGATCGGCACGCGCGGCGCCCATCAACGCCATCACCAGTGGCGACGTCTTCAATGTCTCGCCGAGCTTGATGAGCAGCATATGCCTGCAGTCGGCCGGCAGCCTGATATCCGATATCAGCGCCTCGCGCACCAGCGGCAGATGCCCATGGCGCTCGGCCATGCGGCGGAAGCTCAGCGAAGCGATGTCGGCGCCGCTGTTGGCCAGCAGCACGGCGCAGGCTTCCGCCTCGCCGATCTCGGCGATCGCCGCCGACAGCGCCATCGAGACGAGCGGGCGGTCGGCGATAAGCTTCTGCGTTGCCTTCTGGCTCGCCGCGACACGGTTGATCAGATCAGCGTCGGTGAGCAGCGGCGAGCGCGCCAGCACGACACCGGCGACTTCCGGTTGGTCGGACGCCAGCGCACTGATGATCTGCAGCGGCGCGTGGTGGCTCATGGAGAGCGCTTCGGCCATCGCCAGCCGCACTTTCGAGGAGGCATCATCGAGCAGCAGCGTCAGTGCCGCTTCCGCCGCGCAGCGATCCTCGAACGGCAATTCGGAATTGACATAGGCCCGCGCCAGCGCATTGGCCGCGGCGGCGCGCTCGGACACTCTTGCCGTGTAGATCCACTTCAGGAAATGCGAAACAACAACCATGCCCGTCTGCTTACGCCCCTTGCCGGAAGGTTCCGGCCCCGCTGAAGACGGTAGGGAGAAATGGTTTACGAACGGTTCACCATGTTCATTAACTGGCTTGCGAGCGCTGAATGCAGCGCCTATCAACCGTCAATCAGCGCAGGAGGCAGGACATGGCCGGGTTATATCTCGAGGAATTTGTCGTCGGCCATGTCTTCCAGCACACGCTGCGCAAGACCGTAACCGAGAGCGACAACATGCTGTTTTCGGTGATGACGCTGAACCCGCAACCGCTGCATATCGACTTTGATTTCGCCGCCAGGAGCGAATGGGGCAAGCCGCTGGTCAACTCGCTGTTCACGCTTGGGCTGATGATCGGCATTTCGGTCAACGACATTACGGTTGGCACGACCGTCGCCAATCTCGGCATGAAGGAAACGGTGTTTCCGCATCCTGTCTTCCACGGCGACACCATCCGCGTCGAGACAACAGTCGTCTCGGTGCGCGAGTCCAAGTCGAAGCCGGATCGCGGCATCGTCGAATTCGAGCACCGCGCCTACAACCAGCATGGCGATCTCGTCGCCAAATGCACCAGGCAAGCGATGATGCTGAAGAAGAAGGCGGCCTGATGCGCTCGCTGCTGTTCGTTCCCGGTGATTCCGAGCGAAAGCTGGAAAAAAGCTTTGGCGCCGGCGCCGACGTGGTGATCGTCGACCTTGAGGATTCCGTGGCGCCGCAAAACAAGGCAAATGCGCGCGACATTGCGGCACGCTTTATCGCCGAACGCAGGGGGCAAACCAGCTCGGCGATCTATATCAGGGTCAACGACCTCTCGACCGGATTGACCGACGACGATCTCGCCGCACTCGTTCCGGCAAAACCGGACGGCATCATGCTGCCCAAGTCCAACAGCGGCCAGGACGTCCAGCAGCTCTCGGCAAAGCTCAGGGTGCGCGAGGCCGAAAACGGCTTGGCCGACGGCGCGATCAAAATCCTGCCGATCATCACCGAAACCCCGGCGGGTGTGCTCGCAGCGGCCACCTATGCCGGCGCAAGCGGGCGGCTCGCCGGTCTCACCTGGGGCGCGGAAGACCTGTCGGCGGCGATCGGCGCACGCGCGGCCCGCGACGAGCAAGGCCGCTACACCGACGTGTTCCGCCACGCCCGCCTGACGACCATCCTTGCGGCAGGTGCCGCGGAGGTCGCGGCGATCGACACCGTGTTCCCGAATTTTCGCGACATGGCGGCCTTCGCCGTGGAATGCACAGAGGCCGAGCGCGACGGCTTCATCGGAAAGATGGCGATCCACCCCGATCAGGTGCCCGTCATCAACGCCGCCTTCACGCCCTCGGCCGAGGCGGTGAAACAGTCGGCGGCAATCGTCGCGGCGTTCGAAGCGGCCGGAAATCCCGGCGTCGTCGGCATTGGCGGCAAGATGTTCGACCGCCCGCATCTGCGCCTGGCCGAAAGGCTGCTGGCACGCGCCAAGGCCGCAGGCATTTCCGCTTAGTCCGGCGGGCGTTTAGCTACTCAGTCCCGCGCCAAAACGATGATCCGGTCCTCCGGCAGATAGGCCAGCGCTTCCGACTTCAGGGGATTGACGGTGACGCCGCCCAGTGCCCGCTGGTCGGTGTCTCCAGCGCGGATGCGCCGATAGCCAATGGCGATCTCGCCGCGCAACCGTGCCGATTCAGCGATCGTCCAGAAGGTTACCGGCTGATCGATGGCGACATAATCGGCGACCGCACGCATGTAGATTTCAGAACCCTGCTCGTCGAGCAAATCATCGAAGATCGCGGCCAGGTGCTGGTTCTCGGACGCCTGCGCCAACATCAGGCTGACCAGCCGGTTGCTGACGACGAAATCATCGGCCTTTGTCACTGCCGCAAGCTCCCGGTTGCGCACGTCGATCATCTCGCTGACGATGGAGATGTGCAGGCCGGCATCATCCGAGATCTTGCGCAGATGCAGCAGTGTCACCAGCGTGCGCGTATCGGCAGGCTGCGCGGCCATTGTTTCGCTGTAGCCGAGGACGAGCACGTGGTCGTAGGACGGCACGTCCAGGCTTGAAAGCGCCGTGCTGCTCGACGTGTCGGTGATGCGGCAGGTAACCGATAGATTGTCGCCGGCGACCGGCATTCCGGCAACTTCCTGCTCGAGGCCAGGTGTGTCGGCGGCGATGGTCAGGATCGAACCGGGCGCGACGTAGCGCGACAGTTCATAGGTGATGATCGGCCCGCGCCGGTTCCAGCCGAGGATCAGCGTGCGCTCCGGTTTCGGCTCGATAGACCGAGGCCCGCGGATCGCCGCCCCGTCGATCTTGATCCCGGTGCTGCCGAGCTTGATCGCCGCGTCGTCCTCGGCGATGACAATGGCGCGCATATCCCCACCGATCACCAGCTCCGACGGCGGGTTTAGATTGACGCTCCCCTTTTGGTCGCAAAGCCCGATCAGCGCGCAGTGCTCATACGCCATCACTGCCTCGCCAAAGGTCTTGCCGGTGAGATCAGGCTGCTCGATCGTATAGATTTCGCAGCCGTCGAAATCGAGCAGCTCCGAATAGACGCCGCTGAGGCCCGACTGCCGGCTCGAATGCACGACGATGCGCGAGATCAGCTGATCGGCCAGTACGAGCTGCACCTCGGCCCCGCCGACGACGCGGGCGACCTCGGCGTTCTTGCCATCGCGGATCTCGGCGGCGATGTTGTAGGGGTCGCTGCGCCGGTTGGGGTCGTTGACCAGCGCCAGCACCGTCTTGATGACCTGTGAATCCGGATCGTCGCCGTCCGGCGACAGCACGATGACCGACCGCGAGCTCTGCGGATTGACGATGGCGAGATCATAGAGATCGGTCGGATCGCCACTGCGGCAGATGATGCGCGTGTTGCCCAGTTTGCCGACCTTGGCCGCGATCTCGTCCTCCATCGCGACCTTGTCCATATTGGCCATGACGACGATGCGAGGACGGCGGCGGCTGGCATTGGCAATGACGAGTTCGGAGATCACGTCGAAGATCGACGGCGACCAGTTGAGGATGATGGTGTGGTCGCTCTCCAGCACCCGAGAACGGCCCTTGCGCAATTCATCGAGCTTGCCGTCGACACCGGCGCTGAGCACGCCGATAAGGGCCGACACGACGAAGATGCCGGCAAGCGTGACGACCAGCATGACGAGACGGAATGCCCACCCGGTGTCGCCGCCCATCGTGCCGGAATCGAGCGTGCGCATCAGCGATTCCCAGAGCGCTTCGAAGAAGCCCAGAGGCTCGCCACCCTCGGGCGCGATGCGGGTGACCGCAAGGAAAGCAGCGGCGGCGATGATGATCAGCAGGGAAACGACGGCAAGCCAGCCGATCAGCGCGATCGGGCCGGCGGCCATGCTCTTGTCGAAGCCGTAGCGCAGCCGGGTTCCCAGCGAGTCTCTTTTCTTCATGCCGCCGGTGCCCCCGCACTATCCCCAAGGCCGATGCGCCAACCCAACGCATCGCCGAAGCCGCTCTCTTAGCCTGTGTTTGGAGGAAGGGGAATCGCTTTTCGCGTGGTCATGGCTAAGGACTCCTTCCGTGGTGGCAAACCTGCCGCACGCGCCTGGTACGGCTGCTACCAGACCATCGGGATCAGGCGGTAGCGGACCCGGGTTGCGTAGTCGTCATAGCCGCGCAGACCGGAGCGAAGGGTCTTTTCCTCGATGAAGGTGCGGATGGCCAGGAGAATGATGAACGCAAGCACCGATACCAGCCCCCACCAGGAGCCAAGCAGGAGTGCCGTGCCGGCGAAGAACAGGATGGCGCCGGCATACATCGGGTGGCGGACGTAGCTGTAGGGACCCGTGCTGATCACGCGCTGTCCGCGTTCGTCCTGGATCTTCACCACGGGTGCCGCGAAACTGTTCTCCAGCATGGTCAGGTAGCAGATCCAGATGCCGACCAGCAGGACCAGCGCGCCGACCACCTGCACCCAAACGGGAATCGCCGACCAGCCGAAACGGAAGTCGAGCCCCATGAAGATCTGCCAACCAAAGATTCCGATGAGAAGTATGGAGAGCAGGACCTTGTCGGCCGCTGCCTGATTCTTCTGGATCGGAGGGCTCAGCCGCTCCTTCATCAAACCGGGATCGCGCCGCGCCAGTGCCACGCCCATTGTGAGACTGAGCCCTACCATCACCACCAGGTAGATCCAGGCACCCGGCCAGGCAAGCGTACCGGCCGACAGGAAGAGCAAGGCGCCCATGACGCCGAACCAGATGAATGTCTGAAGCACCAATCTCGCAATCATGATCGACCTTCTACAGTATGCCCCTCGCCCATATTGGCCGAAACAGACCAATGGTCTATCATACCGACCAGTGGTCTACAGTTCAAGCGGACTATCCGATATCCGTGCTGGACGGGAACGGCCATCGCGTGCAGAAGGTTTCGTCATGCCCCGTGTCATCAAGCATCCAGAGATCAGACGAGAAGACATCCTGGACCATGCCCAGGCGCTGTTCCTGACGCAGGGCTACGACAAAGCGAGCCTCAACGACGTGATTGCCTCCGCCGGCATCTCGAAGGGCGCCTTCTATCACTACTTCGCCTCCAAGGAGGCTCTTCTGGAGGCATTGGCCGACCGCTTCGCCCGACTGGCGCTGGCTGGGGTTCAGGGCATAGTCGACGATCCCGGCCTCGACCCGCTCGGCCGCCTGAACGGCCTGCTCAGCCAGTCACGGCAGGCCAAGATCGAGACCGCGGCCGAAGCCTGGGCTCTTTTCGAAACGATGTTTCGGCCGGAGAATCTGGTGCTGTTCCACCGCATCAACCTGGCGGCCAGCGCGTCGTTTTCACCCCTGCTGGTCAGGATTATCCGGCAAGGCGTCGAAGACGGCAGCTTCAGGACCTTCGATCCCGAGGGCGTCGCCGACATCGTCATGCAGTTCGGCCTGGCCACGCATGACGTCGTCGCCAAGGCGATCGCCGGCGGCAGCGAGGCCGATATGGAGATGGCGATCGAAATCCTGGAAAAACGCGTCAGGCTCTACGAGATCGCTCTCGACCGCATACTCGGCCTTCCCGACGGCAGCATTCGGATCGGCGAACCCGGCTATATCAGAGCCGTCATGACAGCCCGCCGGAAAGCCGACAAAGCGGGGTGATCTGCCAGGTCTGAAACCTACTCCTTGCCCCAGCGTGGCCGGCGCGTCGAAAAGACTTCGTCGACGCTGGCGTAGTCCATGTAGCCGAGACGAGCCACATTGCGGGCCTTTGTGATGTCGAACAGGCCATCTTTCAGGAAGGCGTCGTCAATGTGCACGCCGACCACTTCGCCGGCAACGACAACCGCGCTCGTCGGTGTTCCGTCCAGCGCCTTTGGTCGAAAGACCTCCGTCACCCGGCATTCCAGCGCGGCAGGCGCTGCCGCCACGCGCGGCGGCTTGACGAGACGCGACGGCGCCATGGCGAGATCGGCATAGACGAACTCGTTGACGCCACGCGGCGCGTTGACGGACGTGTAATTCATCTTCTCCGCCAGATCGCGGCTGACCAGATTGGCAACGAACTCGCCGGTCTCCTGGGCGAAGGACGCGCTGTCCTTCTCGCCCTCCGAGGAGAACCAGACGATGAAGGGCCGCGTCGAAACGGCATTGAAGAAGGAGTATGGCGCCAGATTGATCTCGCCCGCTCCGTTCAGCGTCGATATCCAGCCGATCGGGCGCGGTGCCACGATCGCCTTCGACGGATCATGCGGCAGCCCGTGCCCCTTGGACGGCTCGTAGAACATTCAGCCCGCCCAAGGCCCTGAGTAATCGGCGTAGAGCTTTGCCGGATCTGGCCGTGGCCGCTCCGGCGCCGGGCCGGCATAAGAGCCGATATGGATGAAACCGACGACGCGCTCCTGCGGCGCCAGTCCGAGGATCGCCCTGCCCTCCGGCACGTCGGAATACCAGTTGCTGATCATGTTGGTGCCATAGCCCAGCGCGTTGGCAGCAATCATCAGGTTCATCGCCGCCATGCCGCCGGACAGGAACATCTCCCATTGTGGGATCTTGGGGTTCTCCTTCGGCACCGACACCACGCCGATCACCAGCGGCGCGCGCGAAAAGCGCGCCAGTTCCTGGTTCCTGCGGCCTTCGGGCAGCGGTCCTTCCCGCTGTTCGGCAAGCGCCGCCAGCTTTTTGCCGATCTCGATGCGAGCGTCGCCGCGATAGAGGATGAAGCGCCACGGCTCGAGCCGGCCATGGTCCGGCACGCGCGCTGCAGCAGCGATCATCGTTGCGATATCGGCGTCGCCGGGGGCCGGCTCCTTGAGGTCCGGAATCGGCGCTGAATTTCGGGTCAGCAGGAAGTCGATGATCGGCGACGCCATGGGCGCTAGTCTCCTAAACACTCTGTTTTGAGCTGAAGCGCACCATCGGGAATTCGGGCGGCTCGGGCAAAGGCGCGCAAGCGCCGGGCGGAAGAGACAGGGATTGGACTCTTAAGCCTTGAAATTGCCACCGCCATGGGCTTCAACGCAAGGCATGTTTGAGGGGCGACTGCGTCTTTTCCTGGTTTGGCTCTGCGCCGCGCTGTTCCTGTTGCCGGTCTCCATGGCCGCTGCGCAGCAAAAGGATGGCGTCAGCGACCTGAAACTTCCCGGAATTTCGAGCTATGCGACGCCCAAGAGCGAAACCCCGCTGGCGCTTGGCGGTGGTGGCTCCATCACCTTGTCTGCCCAGCTGACCGACAAAGGCACCGACATCACCCGCGGTCTCGTCTGGCGTGTCTTCAAGCCTGAGGCCGTCAACGGCAAATTGCCGATGGTCGCCTCCGCCCATGGCGGCAGCGCCGTGTTCCAGCTCGAACCCGGCAGCTATCTGGTCCACGCCTCCTATGGCCGCGCCGGCGCCACCAAGCGCATCACTGTCGGCAAGGAAGCCAAGCGCGAAAGCCTGGTGCTCGATGCCGGCGGCCTGAAGCTCGACGCGGTTCTGTCCGGCGGCGTGCGCATCCCACCGAAAAAACTCCGCTTCTCGATCTATGAGGGCACCGCCGAGGCCAATGGCGACCGCGCGCTGATCATTCCCGATGTCGAACCCAACAGCGTCGTGCGGCTCAATGCCGGCATCTACCATGTCGTCTCGACCTATGGCGCGGTCAACGCGGTGATCCGCTCCGACATCCGCGTCGAGGCCGGCAAGCTGACCGAAGCCACCGTCGAGCATCACGCCGCCGAGATCACCATGAAGCTGGTGCGCGAAGCCGGTGGCGAAGCCATCGCCGACACCTCCTGGTCGCTGCTCAACGAATCCGGCGATCCGATCAAGGAGACTGTCGGCGCCTTCGCCTCGATGGTGCTCGCCGAAGGCGACTACACCATCATCGCCAAGAACCGCGACCGCATCTACCAGAAGGATTTCACGGTCGTGGCCGGACAGAACCAGGAGATCGAGGTTCTCGCCACCGAAGCGGCGGCGATGGATCCGGAAGAAGGCGCGGATTAGCCTTAGGCTGCCAGTTTCGCCCGCGCCGGCAGGAAGGGAATGCGGCGGCGCGGCACTTGCGGCGCCAGGTCGAATACACCGCGGTAAAGGCGCTCCAGCAACAGCTTGCGGTCGCGCAGCGGCTCGAGTTCGCTCCAGCTCAGCACCTCGCCGACGCGCACGTCGATCGCCTTGCCGGACAGCCGCGCGAATTCGTGGATGAACATCGAAAGGCGCAGTGTCAGCGAAGCCTTGCCGACGAATTTGGCGACGCGGCCGTCGCGTTCGGCCATGTTCATCGGCCCGCTCACCAGATGGAACAGCCTGCCGTTCTGTCCGGAAAAATGCATCGGAATGACGGACGCCTTGGCATCCTGGACCAGGCGTGCCGGAAACATCTTCCATGGCAGGTCGCGCGCCCTGCCAAAGCCTTTCGGCGCGGTGGCGACGCCGCCGGCCGGAAACACCACGATGGTGACGCCTTCCTTCAGCAGCCGCACCGCCTCGTGGCGGACGGCCATGTTGTTCTTCAGCGCTTCCTTGGTCTCGGAAAAGTCGATCGGCAGCGAATAGGGCTCCATCTCGCGGATCTTGAGCAGATCCTTGTGGATCATCACCCGGAAGGGCCGCCCCAATTGCTCCACCAGCGACAGCACGGCGATGCCGTCGCCGATGCCGAACGGATGGTTGGCCACAATCACCAGCGGCGTGTCCGGCAATGGCGCGGGCGGCCATTGGTCGGGGGTGCGTATCCGCACATCGATCAGGTCGAGCATGCGGCTGAACACGCGCTCGCCTGATGGCACCACCTGGCGGCGCCAGAAGTCGTAGAGCACGGCATAGCGGTCGCGCCCCGACAGGCCTTCAATGGAATGGATGACCCAGCGCGTCAGCGCCGGCTGTCGCGGATTGGCATAGGAAAGCTCGGGAAACGGTTTTTCGCGCAATTTCAGCTTGAGCATAGGGGCTCGTTACAAGATCGGCGTGACAGGGATATGAAAACGGCGGTGGATCGCTCCACCGCCATTCCTGGGAACTATGCGGATCAGGCAGCGCGTTTGCGCCTGCGGTCCGGCGTCACGGCCTCTTCGGTCAGTTGCGCAATCGCTTCGGCAAGGCCAAGCGATTCCTGGTCGCGCGAGCCGAGCCGGCGGATATTGACCGTCTGCTCCTCCGCCTCGCGTTTGCCGCAGACGAGGATGACCGGCACCTTGGCCAGCGAGTGTTCGCGGACCTTGTAGTTGATCTTCTCGTTGCGCAGATCGGCTTCCGCCAACAGCCCGGCGGCCTTCAGCTTTGCCACCACTTCGGTCGCATAGCCGTCCGCCTCCGAGGTGATCGTTGCCACCACCACCTGCAGCGGCGCGAACCACAGCGGAAAATGGCCGGAATAGTTCTCGATCAGGATGCCGAGGAAACGCTCCATCGAACCGCAGATGGCGCGATGCACCATGACAGGCTGCTTCTTCTCCGAATCCGAGCCGATGTAGAAGGCACCGAAGCGTTCCGGCAGGTTGAAGTCGACCTGCGTCGTGCCGCACTGCCATTCGCGCCCGATGGCGTCCTTGAGCACATATTCGAACTTCGGCCCATAAAAGGCGCCCTCGCCCGGATTGATCGAGGTCTTGATCCGGTTGCCCGACCGCGTCCGGATCGTCTCCAGCACGCTGCCCATGATCGCCTCGGCATGATCCCACGCCTCGTCGGTGCCGACACGCTTGTCGGGCCGCGTCGACAGCTTGACGCTGATTTCGTCGAAGCCGAAATCGGCATAGGTCGACAGGATCAGATCATTGATGCGCAGGCATTCCGACGCCAATTGCTCCTCGGTGCAGAAGATGTGCGCATCATCCTGCGTGAAGCCGCGCACGCGCATCAGCCCGTGCAACGCGCCCGACGGTTCGTAGCGATGCACATTGCCGAATTCCGCAAGTTTTACGGGCAGATCGCGATATGATTTCAACCCATGCTTGAAAATCTGCACATGTCCCGGGCAGTTCATCGGCTTCAGCGCGAAGACCCGGTCGTCGTCGGTGTCGTCGCCGGCGACCGTCACCTTGAACATGGCGTCGCGGTACCAGCCCCAATGGCCTGACGTCTCCCACAGGCTCTTGTCGAGCACCTGCGGCGCGTTGACCTCTTGGTAGCCCTGCTCGTCGAGGCGGCGGCGCATGTAGTTGACCAGGTTCTGGAACATCTTCCAGCCCTTGGCGTGCCAGAAGACGACGCCCGGCCCCTCTTCCTGGAAATGGAACAGGTCCATCTCGCGGCCGAGTTTGCGGTGGTCGCGCTTCTCGGCCTCCTCCAGCATCGTCTGGTAGGCATCGAGCTGCGCCTGGTCGGCCCAGGCGGTGCCGTAGATGCGCGTCAGCATCGGGTTGTTCGAATCGCCGCGCCAATAGGCACCGGCCACCTTCATCAGCTTGAAGGCATTGCCGATCTGGCCGGTCGAGGCCATGTGCGGGCCACGGCAGAGATCGAACCAGTCGCCCTGGGCGTAGATCTTGAGATCCTGATCCTCGGGGATGGCGTCGATCAGCTCGAGCTTGTAGCGCTCGCCCTTGTCGGCGAAGACCTTCTTGGCGTTGTCGCGCGACCAGACCTCCTTGGTGAACGGCTTGTTGCGCGCGATGATCTCGCGCATCTTCTTTTCGATCACCGGAAAGTCGTCCGGTGTGAACGGCTCGTTGCGGGCGAAGTCGTAATAGAATCCGTTCTCGATCACCGGCCCGATGGTCACCTGCGTCCCCGGCCACAATTCCTGCACGGCTTCCGCCAGCACGTGCGCAGTGTCGTGGCGGATAAGCTCAAGAGCGCGCGCATCGTCGCGGGTGATGATCTCGACCTTGCCGGACTTGCCGAGCGGGTCGCTGAGGTCGCGCACGGTGCCGTCGATGGCGTAGGCCACGGCCTTCTTGGCCAGCGACTTCGAGATCGATTCGGCTAGGCCGGCACCGGTCATCGCCGCGTCGTAGTCGCGGACGGAGCCATCGGGAAATGTCAGGGAAACGGAATTCAGCATAAGGTTCTCCTATCCAGTCCCGCAAACGAGCGCGGGTGGTTGAAAATGCATGTCACCCAAAAGTGTATGGCGGCTTTGGGGTTGCGACATCCATAAGTAAGCCGGATGCATCCGGCAGCGGGCGGGTTTTAGAGGCAGTGCCGGGCCAGGTAAAGAGCACTGATTGGCCTGGCCGTCAGGAAATGTCGGCAGGGATGTCGCAGGCCCGTCGCCCAGGCTTGCGAATATCTCCGCAATAGCCTGGAATTGTCGATATGGAAGACGCTACACCCAGCCGAACCGCCCTCGGCGTCGCCCGCATGAGGGCTTTGCATCAGTTCTCACCGCAGGCAGGGCTGTTTCGCGATCCCTACGCGATCGCGATTCTGGGTGAAGCTGCTCCCGCGGCACAGGAGCTTGAGCAGGAGGACGAGCGCCGCCGGCGCATGCGCCTGTTCGTGGCGGCGCGCGCCCGCTTCGCCGAGGACTGGCTGGCGGCGGCGGTGCGTCGCGGTATCCGCCAACTCGTCGTGCTTGGCGCTGGCCTCGACACGTTTTCGCTGCGCAATCCTTATGCGGATCTCAGCGTGTTCGAAGTCGACCACCCGGCCACGCAAGCCTGGAAGCGCAAATGCATTGCCGATAGCGGTCTCGCCGAGCCGGCCGCCACCAGATTCGTGCCGGTCGATTTCGAGCGGCAGAGCCTGTCCGCGCAACTGGCCGCGGCCGGCTTACAGTCGACCGCGCCGAGCTTCTTCATGTGGCTGGGGGTCGTGCCCTATCTAACGAAGGAAGCGATCTTCAACACGCTGTCCTGGATAGCCGGCGTCCCCGGCTCGGAGGTCGTGTTCGACTACAGCGAACCGGCGGAGAACCGCGACGCGGCGGGACAGGCAGCGCTCACCTTCCATGCGGCGCGCGTCGCTTCTGTCGGGGAGCCATGGATCAGCTTCTTCGTTCCGGCAGAGTTGGCGAAATCCATGGAGAAGCTCGGCTTCGATGAGATCGAAGACATCGAGAGCGGCGATATCGCCGCTCGCTTTTCCGGGGCGCCGAACGGGACGACGGCCAATTCCGGCGGCCACATCATCCGCGCCCGCCGAACCGCCTGACCGGGTTACTTCACCAGCAGCGGCAGGTCTTTCAGGAACGCCGCCCGCGTCTTGAGACCCTTGGGCATGTCCGTGCGGGTGGCATCGACGACCAGACGGGCAAAGACGATCTGCTGGCCGTCCTTTTTCGCCCAGCCGACGAACCAGCCGAGCGAACGCTTGTCCCTGGTCTTGTCGGCATCGTTGGCCAGCCTCGTGCTGCCGGTCTTGCCCTGCACCGTCCAGCCTCCGGCCTGGAATGTCGGGATGATGGCTGACGTCATGTCGTAGGCCTTGGCCGAGACCGGCAGCTTGCGGGCCAGCAGCTTGCGCAGGAAATCGACCTGCTCGACCGGCGTGATCTTGAGCGAGGAATTCACCCAGGAATGGGTCAGGCCGTCATTCTTGCCGGGATTGCCGGAAACGTCATTGTTGCCGTAGTCGAGTTTCGAGACATAGCCGGCAAACTTTTCGCTGCCGAGCTGTCGCGTAATCTCCCGGGAGAACCAGATAATCGAATCCCGCTCCCAGATCGCCGGATCGACGGTCTTCTGATCCCGCTTCACCGCATTGAATTCCGGCTTGTAATCCCAGCTCGGCGTGTGCTCGTCGCTCAGGATCCCGGCGTCATAGCCGATCAGCGAGAGCGGCACCTTGAACGTCGAAGCCGGGCTGAAGCGCTGGTCGCAGGTGCCGTCCTGGTAAAGCGTCTTGCCGCTCGCCGCATCGGCGATCAGCGTGCACTGCACATCCCCTAGCGGCGCCGATTGCGCACGCATCGGGAACCCCAGCAGCCAGGCGAGCAGGAACAGGACTCCAGCCAGGATAAAGGGAAGACGGTCGATGTTACGCATTGATGCTCGCTCCAGAAAGGGTGTTCGCGAGCGGGCTTAGCGAGGTCTCTTGTCTCGATTTTGTCTCAAATGCGCAGTCTTTGTGCAGGCTTGCGTTAACCCTACCGGATCGTAAACACGCACTGCCATCCGGGGCGTGACCAGCGCAATCAGGTCTTCGTTTCGGCGCGCTTGCGGCCGATCCGCCAGTACCGCCACGGCATGAACCAGACATAACGATCGGCCAGCACTTCCGGCACCAGATCGATGCCATGCGTGCCGAAGGGCCCGCAGCGCAGCACGCGGAAAAATCCCATCCAGCCGCCCGCCCACAGGCCGTGGCGGGCGATCGCCTCATGCGCATATTCCGAACAGGTCGGCATATGCCGGCAGGAATTGCCGACAAAGCCGGACAGCGTCAATTGGTAAAGGCGCACGAACGACGTGCCGAGGAGACGGCCGGGCGTCTTGCGCCATGGGCCAGGCCAGTTGCGGCCGCGCCCCGACGGCCTGGCAGTGTGGGCATGCCCATGCGGGTCGTGCACCGCGGTCTCCGTATCGCGTTCTGTCCGTGATAGATGTGAGCTTCGTCAGGAGAACGCAATCCCCGCCTATCCGCAGTGCCGTCACGGGCGGGAGCGGCGAAACGGCTGCCTGTCGATAGGAGGCGCCCAGCGGCCGGGGCCGGCCGGCTCCTCGCTGCGCTTTGCATGGTGCCTTTCGTCACGCCATTGGAACGTTACGATCCGCATGACATCGCCGAAAATGTTCAGGAACTGGATCATGGTCGCGTCTCCTTTGACGCGATTAGACCGCCGCTGGCCTTGGCCTTCAAACGAGTATAATTTCGACTTCGGATAACCCTGGATTATGCGAAATGAAGCGCGGGCGCCTGCCTTTGACTGCATTGAGGAGTTTCGAGGCGGCGGGCCGGCAGCTGAGCTTCAGCAAGGCCGCCGAGGAGCTTTTCGTCTCACAGGCGGCGATCAGCCGGCAGATAAGGGAATTGGAAACTCTGGTCGGCAGGCCGCTGTTCGAACGGCTTCACCGCAGGGTCGAACTGACGGAAACCGGGCAAACTCTGCTCAGTCAATTGACCACCAGCTTTGACGACATCGACCGTCGGCTGTCGGAAATCATCAGCAAGCCGGCTCAGAGCCCGTTGCGGGTCAGCGTCGAGCCGTCCTTTGCGGGCGAATTTCTGATACAGCGGCTCAATTCGTTCCAGCAACGCCACCCTGAGATCGACATTTCAGTCGACGCGGACTCGCGGCTCATAGAGTTTCGTGGACACGAAGCGGAAATCGCGATTCGATACGGAGCGCATACGCGGTCCTGGCCACGCACCGAGGCGCGGCATCTGGTCGACGTGCTGGTGACGCCAGTCCTGGCATCGGGGTTACTCGCCTCGGGCGCTCTCCTGACATCACCGGCGGACCTGCGGCATTACACCTTGCTCCACGACTTCAATCGCGATGGCTGGGCGAGCTGGTTTCAGGCAATGGGCCTGCCAGATCTCGCCCTCCAGAGAGGACCGCTTTACACGGATGCCGCGCTGGCCATGCAGGCCGCGAAACTCGGCCACGGCGTCGCTTTGGGCGACCGCATCCTGAACGGCGCCGATCTTCGAGCGGGTCTCTTGGTCCGTCCCTTCGAAATGGAAGTCCCCTACGGCGCGTACTGGCTTGTCGCCCCTGACTTCCAGCGCCTTAGCCGACAGGCGGAGATTTTTGTGGACTGGCTTGTCGAAGAGCTCCGCGCGGGATCAGCAGACGGCGAAGTCTAAGCCGCTTCTTCGGCGCGCTTCTTCTCGATCTGGCCGATGGCGTCGACCACGGCGTCGAAGGTCAGCATGGTCGAGGCATGGCGTGCCTTGTAGTCGCGCACCGGCTCAAGGTACTTCAGGTCGGCGAAGCGGCCTTCCGGCGGCGCGCCGTTCTCCTTCAGCATCTTCAGCATGGTGTCGCGCACCGCGCGCAATTCCTCGGCACTCGCGCCGACGACATGCTGCGCCATAATCGAAGACGACGCTTGGCCGAGCGCGCATGCCTTCACGTCATGAGCGAAGTCGGTGACCACGCCGTCCGCCATCTTGAGATCGACGGTAACGGTCGAGCCGCAAAGCTTGGAATGCGCCTTGGCGGTCGCGTCAGGATGATCGAGCCGGCCGATGCGGGCGATATTTCCGGCAAAGCCGAGAATTTTCGCGTTGTAGACATCGTTGATCATTATTTTCCAATCCGTCGCCGCCAAGCGAACAGCGATTGCCGCTGTTGCGTCTTCCTTTCGCTCGCTACGACCTTATATAATGCGGGCAGTCCGGTAACGACAAGGCGATGAGCGCCACTGTCCTGGCCGGGAAGTTCACGCCGCTTACGGGGCTGGAAACGGGGCGAGTTTCCGACACCGAAAGGTCGTGGTCCGTTCAACTCGTTCCTCCTTGGAGAGGAACTACGGGAGACGCCTTTTATGGATGCCGTCATCAAGAAATTCATGCCCCAGTCCGCCTACATGGAAAAGCCGGTCACCGACCGGCCGAGCGAAGCCGAAGTCGAGGCCGCCGTGCGCACGTTGCTGCGCTGGACTGGCGACAACCCGGACCGCGAAGGGCTGATCGACACGCCCAAGCGCGTGGCCAAGGCCTACCGCGAAATGTTCGGCGGCTACGACATGTGCCCGGCCGACGAACTCGGCCGCACCTTCGAGGAGGTCGCCGGCTACGACGATCTGGTCATCGTCAAGGATATCCAGTTTCATTCGCATTGCGAGCACCACATGGTGCCGATCATCGGCAAGGCGCATGTCGGTTATCTGCCGGATGGCAAGGTGGTCGGCCTGTCGAAGATCGCGCGCGTCGTCGATATCTTCGCCCATCGCCTGCAGACGCAGGAGGCGCTGACCGCGCAGATCGCCGGTGTCATCCAGGACGTGCTCAACCCCCGCGGCGTCGCCGTCATGATCGAGGCCGAGCATATGTGCATGGCCATGCGCGGTATCCGCAAGCAGGGTTCCACCACGCTCACCTCCACCTTCACCGGCGTCTTCAAGGATACGCCCGAAGAGCAAGTTCGTTTTGTCACCATGGTGCGTGGCGGGGCGTAAGCCCCTCACCGGCATCACGGTCAACAGGAAAATAGACCGGCGATGTCGGCACTGGAATTTCCGAAAGCTCCATCAGACAAGAAGGCCTTGGAAGAAGGCGCGGTGTTGTCACCGCGCTTCGACGCCGCCGGCCTCGTCACGGTCGTCGTCACCGATGCCGAAGACGGCATGCTTCTGATGGTCGCGCATATGAATGCGCAGGCATTGGCGCTGACCTTGGAAACGGGCATCGCCCACTACTGGTCGCGCTCGCGCAACGCGCTCTGGAAAAAGGGCGAGACGTCGGGCAATTTCCAGCACATCGTCGAGATGCGCGCCGACTGCGACCAGGACGCATTGTGGCTGCGCGTCAAAGTGTTGGGCCACGACGCAACCTGTCACACCGGCCGGCGTTCATGCTTTTATCGGACGGTGGGGCTTGTCGACGGCAAGGGGACGCTTCTTGACGACGGCAGCAAGCCGCTGTTCGATGCGGAAATCACGTATCGGAAACCATCAGCTTGAACCTTCTACTTCACACCGACCACACAGATTCATCATTTCGATACGGCCCGTCCGTATATTAGCTTTGGGACAAGGGAGATCGTGATGCTCGAGTGGGCGTCATTGCGAAGCAGACCGGATGTCAGGGAGGCCAACGGCCTGACCTCTTCTGGCGGCGCACCCGAAACGAAATCTTCCAAGAAAACAGGCATTTCGCTCGCTTTGGGCGGTGGTTGCGCAAGGGGCTGGGCTCATATCGGCGTGCTGCGCGCGCTGGATGAAGCGGGCATCGAAGTTTCGATGATCGCCGGCACCTCGATCGGCGCGCTGGTCGGCGGCTGTTATCTCGCCGGCAAACTGGATGAGCTGGAAGAGTTTGCACGCAGCCTGACCAAGCGGCGCATTTTCGGCTTGCTCGATCTCAATCTGCGCGGCAGCGGCCTGTTCGGCGGCATGAAGCTAGACGCCCGTCTGCGCGAACATGTGAACGGCATCCGTTTCGAGGACCTGCCCAACCCATTCGTCTGCGTCGCGTCGGAAATCCGCACCGGCCACGAGATCTGGCTGTCGAGCGGCTCGCTGATCACGGCCATGCGCGCATCCTACGCACTGCCTGGCGTGTTCGAGCCGGTGAGCTGCAACGGCCGTGTGCTGGTCGACGGCGCGCTGGTCAATCCGGTGCCGGTATCGGTTTGCCGTGCCTACGAGCAGCCGCTCGTCGTGGCGGTCAACCTTCACTACGATCTGTTCGGCCGCGCCGCCGTGATCAAGCACAGCGCCGGCGAACTGGTTGTCGAAAAGGACGCGCCGCGCCCCGGCCGTGTCGACGCCGAGCACCAGTCGCATCAGAGCCGCCTCGGCATCACCGGCGTCATGGTCGAGGCCTTCAACATCATCCAGGACCGCATCTCGCGCGCCAGGCTGGCGGGCGATCCACCTGATATGTCGCTGCAGCCGAAACTCAGCCATATCGGCCTCACCGAATTCCACCGTGCCGACGAGGCGATCCAGCTCGGCTACCAGGCAACAATGGCGCAGATCGGCGAACTGACCCGGCTGCAGACCGTTCTGGCTTAGCCAGCCACCCTCTACGCCCGCGCCGCATCGACAATGCGGAATTGCACCGTGCGGTTGCCGTTCCAGTGATTGGCCGACAGCGAGCCGGCCACATGCACGGTCTTGCCCCGGTTCTTGAACAGGAATTCACCAAGCACCGTATCGACGGCGCGAAAGGCGATCGCCTGGATTCGGCCGCCGCTGTCCGACTGCAATTCGCAGCGTATGTGGTTGGTGCCGACCGGCCGGGCGTCGGCCAGCTTATGACGCGGCAGCACGAAGACCGGCGCGACGTGGCCAGCGCCGAAAGGGCCGGCCTTTTCCAGCGCGTCGAGCAGGCTCAGCGTAGCGCCTTCGGCGGCAAGCGCGCCGTCGATCGCCAGGCTTTCTTCGTCCTGCAGCCGAAACACGTCGGCCGCAGCCCGCTCCTCGAAAAACGCCCTGAGCTCGCCCAGCCTGGCGCGCTCCACGGTGATGCCGGCCGCCATGCCATGGCCGCCGCCCTTGACGATCAACCCGGCATCGGCGGCCTCGCGCACCAGCCGGCCGAGATCGAAGCCCGACACCGAACGGCCCGAACCGGTACCGATGCCCACAGCGTTGAAGGCAATGGCGAAAGCCGGCCGCCGCGCGTGATCTTTCAATCGTGACGCGAGCAGGCCGACAATGCCGGGATGCCAATTGTTGCTGGCGGTGACGACAATCGCCGGGCCGTTGCCACCGGCGAGCTCGGCATCGGCCTCGGCACGCGCCGCAGCCAGCATCTCCTGCTCCATCAGCTGTCGCTCCTGGTTCAGCCGGTCGAGCGTCTCGGCGATGGTCCGCGCCTCGACCGGATCGTCCGTCGCCAGCAGCCGGCTGCCGAGCGCCGCATCGCCGATGCGCCCGCCGGCATTGATGCGCGGCCCGATCAGATAGGCGAGATGAAAGGTGCTGATCGGCTCGCCAATGCGCGACACCCGCGCCAGGGCGGCCAACCCCTCGTTCTTCTGCTGGCGGGCCATTTGCAGCCCTTTGACGACGAAGGCACGGTTGACGCCGGTGAGCGGCACCACGTCACAAACGGTGGCGAGCGCCACCAGGTCAAGCAGCGAAAGCAGGTCGGGCGGCGCGACATCGCTGAGGCCACGCAGGACTTTTGCGGTCTGCACCAAGGTGAGGAAGACGACACCGGCGGCACAGAGACGGCCTTGCCCGGAAAGATCGTCGTCACGATTTGGATTGACGACGGCAATTGCCGCCGGCAACGCACCGCCGACCTGATGATGGTCGAGCACCACGACGTCGGCGCCGGCTTCATTGGCCGCATCGACGGACACCGCGCTGTTGGTGCCGCAATCGACGGTGACGATAAGCGTCGCGCCGCGCGAGACAAGTTCGCGCATGGCATCGGGATTGGGGCCGTAACCCTCGAAGATACGGTCCGGAATATAGATTTCCGACGGTATCGAGAAATGCGCCAAAAATCGCTTCAGCAAGGCGGACGAGGCTGCGCCGTCGACATCGTAGTCGCCGAAGATCGCCACCTTTTCCCTCGCCATCACTGCCGCGGCGATGCGGGTGGCAGCCTTGTCCATGTCGGTCAGCGAGGCTGGATTGGGCAACAGGTCGCGGATCGTCGGGTCGAGGAAGCGCTCGGTCTCATCGGCGGTCACGCCGCGTCCGGCAAGCACGCGCGCGACGATGTCGGGCACACCATGGCCCTGCGCGATGGCAAGCGCGACCATATCCTGCCGCTCGGTCAGCCGGTGCTCCCAGGAGAGGCCGGTTGCCGACTGCCTGACATCGAGGAAGAGGCGCCTGTCCCCCATCATGCGCTTTGCCAATTCATGGTTGGCCGCAGGATAGTGCATATCGCCCAAAAAGTGTGCAGCGGTTTTGAGATAACGGCATGGACAAACAACAGCCTGAATCCCGTCGCCTGAACGCGACGCGCTTTAGGGCCAAAGGCGGGCAAAGCCAATCGGTTCGCGGCGGGTGGCGTCGCTGGAAAATTCAAGAAAAACTACGCTTTCCGCTTTTCAGCCTGACGCCGGATCCATTCGTCTGCGGCGTCCCCCATCGTCTTTTCCCGGCCGTCCTTGAGCCAGGCCATGAAAGGCCGGTCGAACCTGAACGCATCGCCGCATTCCCGCGTGAAAAAGCGGCGCACATTCTGGGTGTTGCGATAGGATTTGGTGACGAGCGTGGCGCGCGAGATCGGATCCGCGTGCCAGTCGAACGCATTCATCGTCAATCCTTGCGCGGCCAGGGTTCAGGTGCAGCCAAGGGCTAGCAACTGCGGTGCGGCTTCGCAAGCAAGTCTAGAACTTATCCAAATCCTGGTGCCGGGCCTTGATCTCGCGCACGGTCCGCGACGAGGAGCGCAGCACGATCGTGTGCGTGGTGATGTAGGTACGGCCGAATTTGACACCGGCCAGCATGTTGCCGTCGGTGACGCCGGTGGCGGCAAACAGCACGTCGCCGCGCGCCATGTCTTCCGCATGGTAGATCCGCTTCGGGTCGGAGATCCCCATCTTCGCCGCGCGTGCGACCTTTTCCGGCGTATCAAGGATCAGCCGGCCCTGCATCTGGCCGCCGGTGCAGCGCAATGCGGCCGCGGCCAGCACGCCTTCCGGCGCGCCGCCGGTGCCGAGATAGATATCGATGCCGGTTTCCTCCGGGTCCGTTGTGTGGATGACGCCGGCGACGTCGCCATCACCGATCAGCCGGATCGCCGCTCCCGTGGCGCGCACGGCATCGATGAGCTTGGCGTGGCGCGGCCGGTCGAGGATGCAGGTGGTGATGTCGGACACCGCGACACCCTTGGCCCGCGCCAGGCTCGCAATGTTTTCGGCCGGCGAGGCGTCGATGTCGATGACGCCCTCGGCATAGCCCGGACCAATGGCGATCTTGTCCATATAGACGTCGGGCGCGAACAGCAGGCTGCCCTTTTCGGCAATGGCGATGACGGCAAGCGCGTTGGGCAGGTTCTTGGCGCAGATCGTCGTGCCTTCGAGCGGATCGAGCGCGATGTCGACCGCCGGACCTTTGCCGGTGCCGACCTCCTCGCCGATATAGAGCATCGGTGCCTCGTCGCGCTCGCCCTCGCCGATCACCACCGTGCCCTTGATGGCAAGGCGGTTTAGCTCCTGGCGCATGGCGTCGACCGCGACCTGGTCGGCAGCCTTCTCATCGCCGCGGCCGCGCAGCCTGGCGGCCGCCACCGCGGCCCGTTCGGTGACGCGCACCAGTTCCATGGTGAGTATCCGGTCAAGGCCGGCGACGATGTTCTGGGCCACATTCATATTCGGGAAATCCTCGTTCGCATACCGCCTCCCGCGGGAGGCGCGCCTGTTTTGTCAAACGAGCATGACAACGGCAAGACCTGCCGCACGTTTTATCGAAAGGTAAGCAATATCAATCGATTGAACCACATTCCCAACAAGATTACGGCCCGGTCGGAAACGACCGGGCCGCCTTGAACAAGCACTGAGGACTGCCGTCGCGATCTAGAAAACCGCGAGATATCTGAGCAGTGAAATAATGCCGATGATGATGACGATGACCTGCACGATCTGACGCATCCTGGCGTCGAGCGGCAGGCGCTGCACCAGATAGAGAACAAGAATGATGACAAGGAATGTGATCAGAATGCCGATCAACACGGATGAAGCCATGAAGCCCTCCTTCAAATGATTTCCTGAAACGGGAGCCGGCAACGCCGGCTCAAGACCGGCGCGCTCAGTACCAGCGGCGCGACGTGTCGTTGCTCAACGACTGGCCGACGGCGATTCCGGCCAGAAAGCCGAGCAGGCCGATGACGCCGACCACGGCGGTCGTCGTGCCCGGGTTTTCGCGAGCCACGTCCGAAACCGCCTGGGCCTGGCTGCGCAGCTGCTGTGCCGTGCGCGATGCACGCGCCGCAGTCGTCTCGTAGAAATCCGAAGCCTGCTCGCTGGCATCATCGAGCATTTCCGCGCCCCGCGCCGAAATGCTCTTGTTGATCTTGGTGATCTCCTTGCGCAGCTCGGCGATCTGCTTTTCCAGGGTTTTCTGGATGTCGTCGATGCCTGGCGTGTCGGATTTGTTGGTATCGGCCATGAAGTGGCTCCCTTGGTTGCTGACCAAGAGAACGGCGCCGCAACAAATTCGTTCCGGCCTATTCGTGGCTGACCGCCATCGAGCCGACAGCAGGCGCGGAGAAATTCTTCCCCCTTGGGCGAAAACTACCCTGCCCGCTCGATGCGGATGACCTGCGGCTTGTCGGTCAGGTGACCGTCCTTGGTGATGCCGTCCACGGCCTTGCGCACGGCGGCCTCAGTGGTCTCGTGCGTGACCAGGATCACCGTCTTCTGCGCCTCGGCCTCGCCATTGACCGCGTGCTGGACGATCGATTCCAGCGAAATATCATTGTCGGCCATGCGCTTGGCGATCGCGGCGAAGACGCCGATGCGATCATGCACGGTCAGCCGGATAAAGTAGCCGCCGGCATGGCTGCGCATCTGCGCCTTCTTGTAGGGCCTGAGCTCCTTAGCCGGCCGGCCGAAGACCGGACCATGCTGGAAGCCGGGCCGGCTCTTGGCGATGTCGGCGACGTCGCCGATGACGGCCGAGGCGGTGGCGTTGCCGCCGGCGCCGGGGCCGGAGAGCAGCAGTTCGCCGAGGATGTCGGTCTCGATCGCCACCGCATTGGTGACGCCATGCACCTGCGCGATGACGGAGGCCGTCGGCACCATGGTCGGATGCACGCGCTGCTCGATGCCGCTTTCGGTGCGCTGGGCGACGCCGAGCAGCTTGATCCGATAGCCGAGATCGCCCGCCGCGCGGATGTCGGCCTGGGTGATGTTGGAAATGCCTTCCATGTAGATGTCGTTGGCGGCGATCTTGGTACCGAAGGCAAGGCTGGTCAGGATCGACAGCTTGTGCGCTGTGTCGTGGCCTTCGATGTCGAAGGTCGGATCGGCCTCGGCGTAGCCCAGCCGCTGCGCATCCTTCAGGCAGGCGTCGAACGAGATGCCCTCGGCCTCCATGCGGGTCAGGATGTAGTTGCAGGTGCCGTTGAGGATGCCGAAGACGCGGGTGACAGAATTGCCGGCCATCGCCTCGCGCATCGTCTTGATGACGGGAATGCCGCCCGCCACCGCCGCCTCGTAGTTGAGCAGCACGCCCTTCTTCTCGGCGATCTCGGCCAGCGCCACGCCATGCTTGGCGAGCAGCGCCTTGTTGGCGGTGACGACATGGCGGCCTGCTTCGAGCGCCGCTTTCACCGACAGGCGTGCCGGCCCCTCGTCGCCGCCGATCAGTTCGATGAACACGTCGATCTCGGCGCTCTGCGCCATCTTGACCGGATCGTCGAACCATTTCGCCGAACTGACATCGACGCCACGGTCGCGCTTCGGGTCGCGCGCCGAAACCGCTGACACGACAATGTCGCGCCCGCATTGCCGGGTCAGCTCCGCCGCCTTGTCGCGCAGCACGCGCGCCACCGATGCACCGACCGTGCCAAGTCCGGCAATTCCAACACGCAGAGCTTCAGCCATGGAAGGCGACGTCCCTCAAATCAGATCGAATTTTTGCTTACCGGTGGGCGGACAGCGGCACCACATTGTTGGGCTGCTTGGCGCTGCTCGACAGGAAGCGCTTGATGTTGCGCGCCGCCTGGCGGATCCGGTGCTCGTTCTCCACCAGCGCCACGCGCACGAAATCGTCGCCATGTTCGCCGAAGCCGACACCGGGCGCCACCGCCACGTCGGCGTGCTCGATGAGCAGCTTGGAGAATTCGAGCGAGCCGAGATGCTTGAACGGTTCAGGGATCGGCGCCCAGGCGAACATCGAGGCGGCGGGTGCCGGGATGGTCCATCCAGCGCGTCCGAAGGAATCGACCATCACGTCGCGGCGCTTGTGATAGATGTCACGCACCTCGGCGATATCGGCGCCGTCGCCATTCAGCGCATGCGCCGCCGCCACCTGGATCGGCGTGAAGGCGCCGTAGTCGAGGTAGGATTTCACCCGGGTGAGCGCCGAGATCAGCCGCTCGTTGCCGACGGCGAAGCCCATGCGCCAGCCGGGCATGGAGAAGGTCTTCGACATCGAGGTGAACTCGACGCAGACATCGATGGCGCCCGGCACCTGCAGCACCGAAGGCGGCGGATTGCCGTCGAAATAGATCTCCGAATAGGCAAGGTCGGACAGGATGATGATGTCGTTCTTCTTCGCGAACGCCACCACGTCCTTGTAGAAATCGAGCGAAGCGACCAGCGCCGTCGGGTTCGACGGATAGTTGAGGATCAGCGCCAGCGGCTTCGGGATCGAATGGCGAATGCCCCGCTCGACCGCCGGAATGAAGCCGTCATCGGGCTCGACCTGCAGCGAACGGATGACGCCGCCCGACATGATGAAGCCGAAAGCATGGATCGGATAGGTCGGGTTCGGGCACAGGATGACGTCGCCGGGCGCGGTGATCGCCTGCGCCATATTGGCAAAGCCTTCCTTCGAGCCGAGCGTGGCGACCACTTGCGTGTCGGGATTGAGCTTCACGCCGAAGCGGCGCTGGTAATAGGCGGCCTGGGCGCGGCGCAGACCCGGAATGCCGCGCGAGGAGGAATAGCGATGCGTGCGCGGATCGCGCACCACTTCGCACAATTTGTCGACGATGGCCTTGGGCGTCGGCAGGTCGGGATTGCCCATGCCGAGGTCGATGATGTCGGCGCCGCGCGAACGGGCGCTGGCCTTGAGCCGGTTGACCTGCTCGAACACGTAAGGCGGAAGCCGGCGGACCTTGTGAAACTCTTCCATGGCAGTTCCAGACAGCAAAAGGGGTATTGGGCGCGCGCTATATACTCATTTGCAGGTAGGGTCGAGGGTGGGATCGCATTTGCCTTCGATCTGCTCCAGCGTCTGCGGGCCATGTTTCTTGGCCAGATCGGTCAGTGCTGCCTGATTGCCGGCAGCGCCACCGGCGCTTTTGGCGCCCTGCCCGTTCTTGGCGGCCTTGAGTTCGGCGAGCTTGGCTTTGCTCTCATCCGCGGTGAATTGTTTGTTCGCCACTTGTGGCGGGATGTTAAGGTTCGGGAAGGTGCCGGTATCCTTCGGGCCTGCATTCTCGGCCATGGGCACCGGTCTACTGGTATTCGTGCTCGAACACCCGGCGATCCCCAGCAGGGCGATCGCCATGCCGACGCGACAAAAGCGTGCGGCGCCAAAAAAAACAGTCTCGCCAATATTAATCGTCATATTGTTTCCTTGGCATCCGAGGTAGAGCGAGATTGGACCCTGTTGGATGTCCCATGTTAATATGTCAAGAAAACGCCTCGGGAGGAACCCCGCGAACCATGTCCAAAACACCCGATTCGGGCAAAGCGGAACATGACGAGCCTTCGACCGTCGAGCAATATCTGGTGAAGGATCCGGAGCGCTTTGCGTTGAATATGGCGCGTATGATCGAGCAGGCCGGCAAGGCAGCCTCCGCCTGGGCCGAACCGCGCGAACGCGGCGAAGTGCGCGACCACGTCGCCGAGCCGGTCGTCGACATGGTCAAGACCTTCTCGAAACTCAGCGAATACTGGCTTGCCGACCCGCAGCGCGCGCTCGAAGCGCAGACGCGGCTGTTCGCCGGCTATATGACCGTATGGGCAAACGCCATCCAGCGCGTCAGTCCCAACGCGGAAGCACCCGACGACGCCGTCAAGCCCGATCGCGGCGACAAGCGCTTCCAAGATCCGGAATGGGGCCGCAACGCCTTCTTCGATTTCCTCAAGCAGGCCTATCTCGTCACCTCGCGCTGGGCGTCCGAACTGGTCGATCACGCCGAAGGTCTGGACGAGCACACCCGCCACAAGGCGAGCTTCTATGTCAAGCAGGTGTCCAACGCCATCTCGCCGTCGAATTTCATCCTGACCAATCCGGAACTGTTTCGCGAAACCGTCGCTTCCAACGGCGAGAACCTGGTGCGCGGCATGAAAATGCTGGCCGAGGACATCGCCGCCGGCAAGGGCGACCTGAAGCTGCGCCAGGCCGACTATTCGCCCTTCGAGATCGGCAGGAACATCGCCACCACGCCCGGCAAGGTGGTCGGTCGCAGCGATGTCGCCGAGATCATCCAGTATGATCCCGCCACCGAAACGGTGCTGAAGCGCCCGCTGCTGATCTGCCCGCCCTGGATCAACAAGTTCTACATACTCGACCTCAACCCGCAGAAATCCTTCATCCGCTGGGCGATCGAGCAGGGCCACACCGTCTTCGTCATCTCCTGGATCAATCCCGACGAGCGCCACGGCGCCAAGAGCTGGGAAGCCTATATCAGGGAAGGCCTGCAATACGGCCTCGACACGATCGAGAAGGCCACTGGCGAGCGCGACGTCAACGCCATCGGCTACTGCGTCGGCGGCACATTGCTGGCGGCGGCGCTGGCGCTGATGGCCGCCGAGGGCGACGACCGCATCAAGTCGGCGACCTTCTTCACCACGCAGGTCGACTTCACCCATGCTGGCGACCTGAAAGTCTTCGTCGACGAGGAACAGGTCGCGGCCGTGGAAAAATCGATGAACGAGAAGGGCTATCTCGACGGCACCAAAATGGCGACCGCGTTCAACATGCTGCGCTCCGGCGACCTGATCTGGCCCTATGTCGTCAACAATTACATGCGCGGCAAGGATCCCCTGCCCTTCGACCTGCTCTACTGGAATGCCGATTCGACCCGCATGGCGGCGGCCAACCACTCCTTCTACTTGCGCAATTGCTATCTCGAGAACAACCTCTCACGCGGCACGATGGAGTTGGCTGGCCGCACGGTCTCGCTCGGCGATGTCACCATTCCGATCTACAACCTCGCCTCGAGGGAAGATCACATCGCGCCGGCGCTGTCCGTCTTCCTCGGTTCGAAATATTTCGGCGGCAAGGTCGACTATGTCATGGCGGGTTCAGGCCATATCGCCGGCGTCGTCAATCCGCCCGCATCCAACAAATACCAGTACTGGACCGGCGGCGCACCGATTGGCGATTTTAGCGAGTGGGTGGCCAAGGCTATCGACCATCCGGGATCCTGGTGGCCGCACTGGCAAAGCTGGATAGAGGCCAAGGACAACACCCGCGTGCCTGCCCGCAAACCCGGCAAGCATATGAAAACCTTGGGCGATGCTCCCGGCACCTATGTGAAGGTGCGTGTGTAACGGACTGTAATGTGTGGTGAGTTGACGGCTTGTCAAAAGCGGGCGAAATGGTGTCGTCAACCATCAAGCAGCCGTAATTCGGCAATCACTGCAAAAATACTTCCAGGCTTGCGGATTTGACACAGGTCTCGTTTCCGGATCGGAGACAAAGGTCACCTCGGCGCAGACATTCAGGGCTGCGCCAAGGACATACCGACCGGACATCGAGGGGGAATTTGACTTTGAAATCAGCAGGATGGAGCCTCGCAAAGGGAGAACGCCGCGCCATCGTGGCAGCGCTCTGCTCTGTGCTCCTGGCCTCCTGCACATCGGCCGGCGACCCGACAATGTCGGTCGGCATGCCCGGCTACAACGCCTCCGCCTCGGACATCAATGCTGCCGCCACCGGCAAGCCCATCGCCACCGCCGATTCGACATCACAGACGACGACAACGCAAACGACCGTGATGAGCGAGGGCGATACGGCGCTGCCCGAAAAGGTCGCTTACGTACCTGTAGCCAAGCCGCAAGCCGCCTTCCCGCTGACGACGCCGGCCGGCGCTGAAACGATCGTGGGACAAACACCGCAGGCCTTGCAGCAGCCGGCACAGACGGCGCAGCAGACCGACGCGGTTGCGCAGAAGATCGCCGCCGCCGACGCCGCGGCGACAACGCCAAAGCCGGCCGCGGCACCTGTGATGAACAATCCGGTCTATGTGACCGCGGGTGAGGCGCCGCAAGCCGAGGCGCCGAAGAAAAAAGGCTTCCTGGCCTCCATGTTTGGCGCCACACCCGCTTCAGCCACACCCGCTCCGCTGATCAACACGCGCACCGGCGAACAGCCGGCGGTTCAGGCCAAGCCCGCGCCGGCCGCACCGGCAAAGCCGATCATCACGCTGGCCTCGGCCGACTCCACGGCAAAACCGATACAGTTGGCTTCGACCGGTGACGACGCCGGTCACATCACAGGCAGCGATGCCTTGCCCGGCGTGCGCCAGACGGCGCTGTTCGAGATCAAGCGCAAATCCGGCCTCGACGATGAAAGCGACGTCGACCTCAATGAGGACGAGGGTCCGATCGGCGGCTCCTATCAAGTCGCGTCAGCCGCCGGCATGGCCAGGCTCGCGCCCAACGGGCTGCTGAGGCAGAACGAAAGCGTCGACGTCGCCTGCCTGAAGCCGTCGCTGGTGCGCGTGCTGAAGACGATCGAAGGCCATTACGGCCGCAAGATGGTGGTCACCTCGGGCTATCGCGACCCCGCCCGCAACCGCCGTGCCAACGGCGCCAAGAACTCGCTGCACATGTATTGCGCCGCCGCCGACATCCAAGTGCCCGGCGTCTCCAAATGGGAGCTGGCGAACTACATCAGGACCATGCCGGGCCGTGGCGGCGTCGGCACCTATTGCCACACCGAATCGGTCCACGTCGACGTCGGCCCCGAGCGCGACTGGAACTGGCGCTGCCGCCGGCGCAGCGGCGGTGGCGATGACGGCTAGCGGCGGGATTTGACGGGCCGGAGCCTGTTGGCAGCCACGATCGTTCCACCAATATCGTTGCGGTGGACCATCCTGAACATTCGCGATTGGCCGAAGCGTCCCCAACTTCGTCATCCAGGGGCGCAGCAGGAGCGAAGCTCCGTCGCGAAGACCCCTGGAGCTGCTCCGCAGCCCAAGGGATCCATGCCGGGAGTCAACTGAGGAACGCAGCGGAGCAGAATTCTGCACCGTTTGCGGCGCTCCAACGTCGCGGCATGGATTCTAGGGTTTGCGCCGCGTCGCTCCGCTCCTTGCTCCATCCTAGAATGACGAAGCGATGGGCGTTTCTGCCAATCGCCAAGCCGCGCGGCCGTGATGCCCAACCCTGGCGAGATCGCCAATCTGGCAGGCGCGCAAAAAAGTTGTCCAAGGCGGCAACTGACGGGTTGCCGGTTGCGCACAACGTCAGTATAAGCCGCTTCGTCTGAGCGCGCCCATCGTCTAGCGGTTAGGACACCGCCCTTTCACGGCGGTAACAGGGGTTCGATTCCCCTTGGGCGTACCAGACCTTTCAATGACTTAGCGAATTTTGGAAGCGATGCGTCGAATATGCATCGAATAAACGCCCGGGTGTGAACATTTATTAGACTCCAGGGGGGGACGCTAGGTGGCTCAGCAGAACATCGGCACGGTGAAGAATTCCGTCGTCCAACTGATTACCGTTGGCATTTTCGGCGCCATGGTCGGAGCGGCGGTTTTGCTATTCCTGGCGGAAAAGTTCGCCGCCACCTCGGATCATGCTACCCTCCTAGCCGGCTTTGGCGGAGCGGTCATAGGTTCGGTTTTGAGCGCCTTAGTGTCTTTCATCTTGGCCAAGCAGGCCTCTGCAGAAACGCTCCTCAGGGATTTTGAGGCGCGGTTAGCAGAGCAAAAGTCGTACGTCCTTCGATTAATGGTCAAGGCGTCGGTTGTGTTGAGCGACCTGGTCGCTATCCGGAAGGCGATCGACGAATCCCTGTCGAACGCCAATGATCGAAATCTCACTGCGGAGCCGCTCTGGAAACGGGTCCTCCCTATCGTTGGCAGCTATCAGACGTTCGATATTGATGCAGCGGAGCTGTCGCCTCTGATAGCCGCCAAAGACAATGCTCTTATGCAAGCTTCAGTCACGCTATTTATGCAGCATCGGAATCTTATCGAAGCAGTTAGGGTCTATGCCGACCTTCGCGGCCGGGTGAAAGAAATCGTCGTCCACCACTTTGGCTCATCTGAAGGGGTACTGACTTCAGGTCTCACCCAGGAGCAGATGTCCAAATTGATGCCGCTGGAAATCGAGCTTGAATCATTGATCAAGACCATTCGGGCGATGCTTACCGACCTGATACCTCTGGCAGAGAAAGTCACTTTCGAAATCGGGCCAGCGATGCAAAAGTTCTTCGGCTCGCAGGATTTTCCAGTTTTCGCGCCGAAAGGCGCTGGAGAAGAATAGCCCGCCACCGGGAGGCAGCGGGCTTAAGGCATGTGACGAGCAGTCAGCCCTGCATGAGCTTGCACACGTCCTCAAGGCGGTTTGTCGAGCCGTTGAGCGCTTCGCGGACTGGCGTCAAAACGCCGTCGTCCTCGAGGTCAACCGTATTGCCCATCGCCAGCCAGATAGTGCGGAGCTCGTCCCCGATCTGGTGCAGATGGTCGATGGCGTCGACTGGTATCGTGCGCGTGGCGCTCATGACTGCCCCTCCAGATAGGCCACCACAGCGGCAAGCAGCGGAGCGACCATCGGATTTGTCGCACAGCCTTCATTCTCGTCGACGGCCAGCCTGAGCGCTTCCAGGGCGCTCCTGTGCGTGGTCGCCGGCGCCTCCCATTCCTCGATCCCGGTCATCGGCGGGCCGTACGTCTGTTCGGCGTAGGCGTCGGCCGCATCGCCCTCGGGGGCGTTGGCGTTGTAATCAGCCAGGCTGGCACGATAGGCCCCGATCGCATCGAGGAGTGGGTCAGCGGGCTCAACAGGCGCCGCCGGGATCCTTCCAAAATCAGGAAACACTTTTGGCGACGTCTGGACGGCGGCAGCGCCGCGGTCGAGCCTCCAACGGCAGCGAAGGGCCAAGCAAGGCGCGGCGGGAAAATCTCCCAATGATCGGCATTACCTCGGCAGCGGGCATAGCTTCGCCGGCGGCCGGAACAGTGGTGTTCGGCATGGTCGTGAATCTCCAAGTGGTGATATTTACACCATTTACAATACGATTATCACCGGTTTGCTGTCAATGGTGATTGGTGATAAAAACACCACATGAAGCCAGTTCAATGCCGTATGGGGCGTGCAGCTCTCAATTGGAGCACTCTCGACCTTGCCAAGGCAGCTGGCGTTGGAGGGAATACCGTCAACCGTTTTGAGGCTGGCCAGGATGCTCGCGTCAGCAGCGTGGACAAGATGCGCGCGGCCCTCGAATCGGCCGGCGTTGAGTTCATCCCTGAGAACGGCGGCGGAGTTGGCGTGAGGCTGAGGAAATGACCCCGGAACAAGAGGCACATATCGAGCGCCTCAAAAAGAGACGTCCGCAGGCTCTTGGCGTTCTTCTGGTGGGGCTTCCCTTGGCTCTCTTGCTTGTAAAGTTCTGCAAGGCCGAAGGATGGAATGGGCGGATATATGTGCCCATCGTAACCGTCATTTCGATCCTCATCGGCCGCGTCTCAACCGTGCTTGTGCAGCGGTTAGTGGCTAAGAAGTAAAGCGACTCTCTCATTCGCCGATATCGTCGAGCGCTCCCTTCGGGGAGCCCGCTTGCGCGCCGCTATGGCTAGGCGCACACTGCAAAACGGATGCAAATGTGGGGAAGCAAAGTGGCAACTACTGTGTTTTTCGACAAGGTTATTCGAGATGTAGAAGAGCCGTCGACCGCCATCGCAATTGAGTTCGGACGTTCATCTGCGTACGGCCAAAATCTCATGTATTTTACCCTGGACGATAAAATGGTCATCGTTGACGAAAAAACAGGTCGAGAGATCTACGACGCTATGCAGCGCCTAGCTGCCTATTTGAGTTACGACATGTAAGCATTGGCATCCAAACCGGGAGGGGGAAACCGATGGCACTGGTAACTTGTGGAGAATGTGGTCGCGAATCTCGGACAAAGCTGCGAACTGTATAGGCTGCGGTGCTCCGATCGAAGCGGCCGGCAATAAAGCAGCCCAACCGACAAAGGCTCAGCTTCAGCCTGACGGTACATTCATCGGCACTAAAGCACTCCTTGTGAGGCTAGCAGCGAAGGCAGTGCTACAGATCGGATGGAGACTCGACAACGCGGACGAACAGGCTGGCCTTGTCGCCTTTACCACTGGCGTGACTTGGGGATCTTGGAGCGGAGTATCAGGAACCGTTTATATCGAGGATATGGGCAACAACGGTTTCCGCCCTGTCGGGTCGGCAAAGCAGAACGTGCGCGGCGGCGCCATGTTGTCCCTAAACCTATTTAATGAAGCAGAGAGCAAGATAGAGCGCATTATTGAAGTGATGCGCTCTCTGGCCAATGACGAATGGAGATAGGAAGACGGGGTGCGCTTTTAGCGCTTCTTCGGCTTCGGCGTGATCTCCTCGACCCGAGCCTTCGCGCCGTCCTGAAGCATCGCCTGCTCCAGCGCCCGGGCTTCGCCTTCATCCTTTGTGGTCAGGATTGTGCGCCAGTGCGCCTTGTCGAAGACGCTCGCGATGTAGGTTGTGACCGGCTTGTCAGTCATCTTTCCCCTGGGCACTCAAGACGGTGCATCCGCCTTAACGCTTATTCAATTCGCATATATTAGAACACGCTAATGCGATTCTCCATTCTGCTTTTTTGCTTGGGGGCCTTCTTCTGTTGGGATTTCGCCGCCAACAACGGCGAATTCACCACTAGGCTTGGCATGCAAGTTGCCAACCTGATGCAGAAGTCAGGGATTTGACGCCGGCCAGGCACGGGATCGCTAGGCCGAACCGCCACCAAACCAGCGGATGAACTCAACCTCCTTGCCGGTCACTTCCCGAACGGTCTTCAACAGCGCTTCATGCAGGACACGCGTTGCCCGGTAGTGCTCGCAGTGTGGCGATACAAAAGGCTTGATGATGCTCTTGTGCAGCGCTTCCGCCACCTCCAGAAAGCACTCGATTTCAGCCTCGGTAACTGCTTGAGGGTTTTGATCCGGCCATTGGCGATCTCCGTTTTGAGAGGTTCGCGGCAACGAGAGGATTATCTTCCTCGCCGAGGTCGAACTCGCAAGAGGGAGGATGCAGTTGTCAATTGCGGTAGCCTGGATAATCAGACCGTCAAGCCCCTCCCGGCGGCCTTTCCACCGTAGCCGGTGCCTAGGTCAACCCGCCTCTAAAGGCCAGTTTTGATCCACGGATCGGTGTCGTATCCCAGGCGCGGCTTTTCCGGCGTTGTTCCGTCCGGCAATTTGGCTGTTCCGGTCAAGTTGCAGTCCAGCTCTGGCCTCGGCTTCTTGCTCGAATGTTTCGTAGAGCATAGGGCCGTAGCATCACTGACCGCGACCTTCTTCTCCTTGGCAACGGCGACACCAGTCGCAGCGACCACGAGCACGGCGCAAAATATAACCACTTTCATCGCACTTCCCCACGGTTTCGCATCCCCAGATGCTGGGAGTGACGTTACGTCACTTTTATATTAGCGCAAGCGAATATTAAGCCTCTTAGCCCGCTCCTGCCGGTACACCGTGGTCAGCGACGACGCCCGAGCAAGCCCGACGGTCTAGAAAGGCCTCGCCAGCGCGAGGTTCTGTCTGGCCTCTGTCCTGGCGCCGCCGCGTCGTCCCTCGTGTCTTGGTGGCTGCCTGTGACCGACCCAGCCTGATGCTCTTGCAATACGAACCCTCAGATTAACCGTTCCAATCCAACATATTAGCAAATACTTGTATTCCTCACGAAGCCGGATCATTATCCAACCATCAGGTCGCTGAAGGGGTAGAGCGCCATGGAACTGAGTTGCTATGATCAGAGCGGGAGCATCTTTGCATCACCCGCCTTCCTGAACCTCACGGCTGTTTTCATCATTCTGGCCGCCTTCGCCGTTGCGCAGTTGATTGCAATGTCGCGCGCGGATTCCCTCGTCCAGTTTCAGCCCGCGCCGATCCAGCCGGCAAATTAAGGGACTGTCGTTTCTTGCCTTTAGCGGACATGCTTTCGACGGTGTGCGCAATAACGATGTTGTGGGAGCGCCATCTTGTTCGTTGACTACTACGAGCTTTTGGAAATCAGCCCGAACGCCAACTCGGAAACCATAGAACGGGTATTTCGTTATTTTGCCATGCGCTACCATCCTGACAATCAGGACACTGGCGATGAATCACGCTTCAGCGAAATCTTGGAGGCCCACAATGTTCTCAAAGATCCCGTCAAACGTGCGCAATATGACATTCAGTACAAAGACCATTTGAACCTGCGAACAGAGTTGGTTGGAGAAGCCAGTAACAGCACAACTATCGAACGTGATGTTGTCATTCAGGAAAAATTGCTCTCGCTGCTTTACGTCAAACGCCGACAAGACGTAAACAATCCCGGCATTGGTGACACTGAAATCGAACGGTTGTCAGGCTGCCCGCGAGAACATCTTGAGTTCCATCTCTGGTACCTGAAAGCCAAGGGCTGGATCGGAAGGATCGAAAACGGGACGTTCGCGATCACCGTGGAAGGCATCGATCGCGCCAATGCCGAACATCGTCGTGACACGACGACGACAAGACTGCTGGACCATGCGGGCTGAAAGCGGAAGCTCGAGCCGGGCTCGTGGTGACTAACCGCCGACCAGCGGCACCGTGACGGTCGTGGCGTAGTTGATCGGAAAGCTGTCGAGGTAAGGGAAGTCGACGACAAAGGCGTAGGTGGCGGTCAGATGCGCCATGCGGAAGCCGCCGCTCGCCGGGTCGATGGCGATCGTCACGTTCACATCCTTCAAACCCAAAGCCTGCAATTTCTGCGTCGCGATCGCTTGGATGTCGGCCTGGGTCAATGTGTTCTGAAGCTGCAGCGAGCGCGACGACGTTTCCAGCGTATAGCGGACGCTGGAGACGGAGTTCATTGACCAGCCCAAGGCGAAGATCCCGAACAGCAATATAATGAGGAAAGGCGCGATCAGCGCGAACTCCAACCCGGCTCCGCCCGATCGGTTCCGCCTGAACGCGCTAGCCCTACCGAACACGGATCACCTCCAGGTGGCCGATGACGCTCGGACCAGAAAAGACGCCGAAGGTGAAGGGCGGCGTCCAAGTGGCGGATGCCTGTATCTGGACATAGACCGATGGCACTTTTGGCCCGCTGCACAGGGTGGAGGCATCGACCACGGTCGTCCCGCACATGTAGATCCGGCTTAGCGTGACCTGGCCGTCCGCCGGCCGTTTCTCCCAGCTCGAAATGGCAACGGCCTGCGTCGCCGTATCATTGCTCGAGCCTCCCATGATCAGATTGGCGGCGGTCTTCACGCCGGCACGCATCGACAGCGAGCTCGTCACATAGGACCAGCCGTCGATGATGCCGAGCAGCGCCACGCACAGGAAAGGCAGGACCATCGCGAACTCGACCGCGGCAACTCCCGCTTTGTCGCTCAGGATCGGCGCAGATCGGGGTTCCACGGAGGCTACTCTACCAGCGCCACGGACTGCGCCGCCGGAATGTCGCGCATTCCGAGGCTCGTGCAATCCTGATTGATGGTTGTGCTGCCGGACCATTGAATCGTATTGGCGACGACTTGGGTGCAGCCGCTGTTGCCCGAGAAGTTGCCAAGATAATTCACTTGCTGTTTGGGGAAGTAGATGGCCCCGGTTAGCAGCGAATCCGCTGTGCCATTGAATGTGCTGGATGCGCTGTTGCCGGTCCTGTCGCCGTAGAACAGCACACCGGAATAGGTGCCCGAGGTCGGCGCGCTGAGCTTCACGGAGGCGTTGCCATTCATGCTGACGGTGGAACTGCCCGACATGAAGATCGTCACACCGCTGCCGATGACGGCCGCGTTGGCGTTTATCTTGAGATCGCCCTGAACGACATAGACGCCGGGCGAAAGGGCGACATTGCCCTTCAGCGTCATGCCGCTGCAATAGGTGCCTGGACTCAGCGTCGCCTTGTTGTCGTTCTGGCAAGGGTTCGAGGCCGCCGGGGTCGGAAGGTCGGCAAATGGATCGGCGGCAGGCAGCGCCTGGGTAATCGGTGCCGCGCAGACGGTGGTGATGGGATTGCTGAGAGAGACGCCGCCCGCCGATATCAGGCAATCGACCTGAAGGCCCGCCGAGCCCTGAAGCTTGATGGCGTCCGAGGCGATCGAATTGGACATTATCACGCAACCGGTGACCTTCACGCTGGTATTGCCTGAAAACAGTACAGCCTGCGAGGCGGTCGGATCGAGTGCCTCCATGCAGGCTTTCGAGGCATTGGTGATGAGGGCCACCGCCCTCGCCTGCTCGGGAACCTTGCCTTGCGTAAAGATCGAGGTGAAAATCCGGTCGAGGTTCTGGCCGACGATAACCTCAACCGCTTTCTTCGCCGTGTTCGGTCCGGATACAGGCGGCGTGTTGACGACGATCGTGCCCGAGCCCAGCCCATTGCTCGCTGCCGACCGCGTCGCGGCCGCGACGATCGTCGACTTGTCGGAACCCGAGATCTGTTCAAGCGCGCCGGCATAGGCCGCGGCATCGGCCGTCGCCTGCAGTTTCAGGCTGTTGTAGTACCAGTAGGAGGTCTCCACCCCGAAGCCGGCGGCGCCGACAACGATCGGCAGGCTTAGGGCGAAGATGGTAGCGACATTTGCACTTGTACCCCGGCGTATACCGGTTGCCATGAGCCGAATTAGGGTGAAGCAATTCAAAGCCATAGCTTGAATTAGAAAGCACGCATATATGAAGGAACGGCTAAAAAGTTCCGTTCATTTTTTGAATTGGCTTCAAAACACCCGACCGTTGGCTGACCGGTGCGCGCAGACATCGCTGAACACGCGCCCCACGCGGACGCCGGCGATGGTTCCGCCGTTCCTTGGTGGAACGATTGCGCGGCAGCGACGAGTCACCGAGGGTCCGGCAGCGAAGGCAAGCGTCGATGCCTCAGAGCTGCCAGCCTGCTATAGATGCGCTATGTCTTGACCGGCGAGCCCTCGCCTACCAGTTCACCCTGAACCCGACATTGCCACCATAGGTCTGCACCCGGTCGGCGAACTTGCCGTCGAAGGTGGCGAAGACCGATGTGTTGCCGCTCCAGTTCAGCTTGACGCCGGCGTTGACGGTGACCGCGTCCTCGGCCGCCGCGGCCCCCTGGACGACGAAGGCGTAGCCCGGTGCCGCCTGGAAGGTGGGTTCGACCGAGCGGTCCGGCTTGAACTCATGCAGCCAGGCGGCACGGCCCCAGGCCTGCAGCGTCTTCGTCTCGCCGATGGCAACCGTGGTGTCGAGTTGCAGGCCGAGCGAGACCGGCAGCGAGATGACCGTGCGGCTGTCGAAGTCGAGGCCGAGCGCTCCGTCGCTGGTCGACTTTTCCGAGAAGGCCTGCATCGCCAGTGCTTGGAACTGCAGCCCTGCGAACGGCGTGATGGCGCCGGCGCCGAATGGCTGCCGCCAGCCGGCCTCGAGGCTGGTGCCGAAGCCGGCGCTCATGAAATCGCCAGTCCAGTGTTCCCTGGTGATTGCCGGCACCGGATTGAGCGGATTGGGCGCGCCAGGCACAGAGGTGAAGCGGTCGGTCGTATTGCTGTAGAGATCCATCGCCAGCGAACCGTTGATGTAGAACTGGCCCCATTTGCGTGCGCCATAGGCGCCGGCATGGCCGCCAATGATGTTGCCCGAGGTTTCGCGATCCGGCACGGTGAAGGATCCGGCGACGCCGCCGAGCGCGAAGCCCATCAGCACGTCGGGATCGCCTTGCGAGTCGAGGCCGACGGCGAAGTTGCCCGACTTGTAACCAAGGGCCGCGCTGCCGACCACGGGATCGCCGGAAGCCACGCCCGAATTGCCGCCCGCCGTTGCCCAGTAATTCCAGCGCTGCGGGTTGGGCGCCTTGGTCAAGGCATCGAACGGATGCGCCTTGCCCGGCGGTTCGGCATAGGCCGCCTCAGGCACCTTCAGCGACTGGCTCATCGGATCCGTCGACAGGCCCATGCGCCAGGCATCGGACTGCCGGTTCATCTGCGCCAGGAAGGTGTTGTTGGCGTCGAACTCCGGCTGCTGGAAGCCGCTGATGCCCTCGCCAGAGATCGTGTCGTAGACGGCGCCAAGCTGGTCGAGCGTCGGAATGTAGAAGATCGCGTTGGCGATCTTGGTGAAGTTCGGCGACGTCAGATCGGTCTGGATCGCGTTGATCGCCTGACCCACCGCGGTCTGGTTCTCGGTCAGGCCGGTGCGGGCGAAATTGATGTCGACATTGAGGACGATATCCTCAGGATTCGGATATTTCAGCGAATATTGCGCCACCGCGCTCGGGATCGTATCGAGCTTCAGTCCATTGTCGGTGACACCGCCCTGCGCCTCCAGGATGACGTAGTCCTGATTGCCTGGCTTTGCCGCGCCGGGGTTCATGATGTTGATGCTGACCAGGCCATTGACGTCGGCCTTCCCGCTCACATTGATGCGGTCCGCTTCAGGGTCGAGATCGAGATCGAGCAGATAGACGCCGCCAAGCGACTGCGACCAGTTGCCGGTGACCTCGGTCGTCATCACGCGGTCGAGACCGCCGGGAGCAGCGAAACCGTCATTGTTGAACTGGCCAGGCAGGTCGAGGTAGACCGTGTCGCCCATCAGATAGACCGCGTTGGTCTTGTTGTTGAAGATGTTGAGACCGGCGCCGAGGTCCATCGATCCGACCGTCAGGTACTTGTTGTCGAACGTTTCATTGCCGACGCCGCCGCGCATGGCATAGCCGTCGATCAACGATATCGAACGGACGGTGCCGTTGTTGGTCAGGAGATTGTCCCTGCCGTCCTTGTAGCTGATGCCGGCACCCGCACCTGAGCCGCCGGTGATCGTCACGCCGCTGGCAATGGTGACGTTGATGTCGCCATTGTCGGCAATGTCGCCAGTGCCGCCGGCGCTCTGCTCCATCAGCGCGAAGGAATTCTTGCCGGTGACCGCGAGGTCGGCCGTTTGCGTGAAGGTGATGGCGCCGCCGGTGCCGCCGCCGCCGGCGCTGCCCATGAACCCTTGCGGCGCGGCGACCATGGCCATCATCATGCTGCTTGCGGCCTGCACCTGGTCGAGGCCGAGATAGTTGCCGGAGAAGCCGCCGACGCCACCGCCGCCGCCGATGCTCTGGCCGAACACGCCGACCGAATTGTCGCCGGTGATGAGCATGGCGACGTTGCTGTTGATGGTGACCACACCGCCATTGCCGCTGCCGCCGGCGACCGCCTGGACGATGCCGTCGGTGCCAGCGGTCACCACGCCGCCACCGCCGCCGACGGACTGCGCGAAGATACCGACCGAGCCATTGCCGGTAAGCCTGATCTGCCCCGTATTGGTAACGGTGACATCGCCGCCCTTGCCGGTCGCGCCAGTATCGCCGCCGATGAACACCGGCACGCCGATGGCCGCCGCAATCGCGGTGCCGCCCGAGCCGCCGCCGCCGCCGACCGATTGCGCGAAGATCGCGACGGAATTGTCGCCGTCGAGCTGCATGGCGCCATTGTTGATGACGGTAACAATGCCACCGTCGCCGCCAGCGGCACCCTTGCCGCCGAGCGCGATGGCAAGGCCGGGCGGACCGCCCGATACGGAATAGGACGCGCCGCCGGCACCGCCGCCGCCGCCCACCGACTGCGCCATGATGCCGGTCGAGCCGAAGCCCTTTGTGTGGATGATGCCGTCACTGAAATTGGTGACATTGACGTTGCCGCCCTTGCCATTGGTGCCGCCGTCGCCGCCGATGCCGAAGGTGAAGGCGCCGGGCGCTGGGCTCGCCGCCACGCTCATGGCGCCCGTGCCGCCGCCGCCGCCGATCGATTCGGCGAAGATCGCCACCGACGAGGCCGACACTGTCGTGATGTCGCCATGGTTGTTGACGGTGACGACGCCGCCATCGCCCGAACTGCCGCCGCCACCACCGACGCCGATCGCAACCGGCACGATGCTGACGCCGAAGGCGCCGCCGCCCGAGCCGCCACCGGCGCCGACCGACTGCGCGAAGATGCCGTGCGCGCCGACGCCTTCGACCGTGATCGTGCCATTGGCATTGTTGTTGACGGTGACGACGCCGCCAGAGCCGGTGCTGCCGGCCGTGGTGCCGTTGCCGACATCGCCACCCTTGCCGCCGACGGCAATGAAGCCGATCGCGCGGCCGCCCGAACCACCGCCGCCGCCGATCGACTGGGCGTTGATGCCATCCGCGCCGGCGCCATAGGTGTGCAGGCTGTTGTCGTTGGTGACATTGACGATGCCGCCGATGCCGGACGAGCCGCCGGCGCCACCGATCGAGATCAGGGCCGGGATCGAGCCGGTGATGCCGCCATTCTTGCCACCGCCCGAACCACCGCCGCCACCCACCGACTGCGCCTGGATCGCGTAGGAATCGATGCCGTGCGTCTCGATCATCGCGTCGTTGATGACATCCACCTGGCCGCCGGAGCCGCTGGCGCCACCCGAGCCGCCCACCGCGATCGCGCTGATGCCGAGCGAGCCGCCGGCGCCACCGCCGCCGCCGATCGATTGCGCGAAAATGCCAACCGAATCATCGGCATGGGTGAGGATGCCGCCATAATTGTTGACCGTGACATGACCGCCGGTGCCGCCCGCCTTGCCTGAGCCGCCGAGCGACAGCAGGCCGCCGGCGCCACCGCCCGTGCCACCACCGCCACCGACCGACTGCGCAAAGATGCCAGCCGAATAGCCCTGCTCCGGGTCGGCGCTCGGCGCGCCCTCTGCCGGCGGCGTCGGCGACGTGCCGAATGTCTGGATGATGGCCATGCCGGCCTGGCTGAGGTCGGACTTGCCGTTGGTGACGGTGACCGAGCCGCCATTGCCGGCGGCCTTGCCCTGGCCGCCGATGCCGACGGTGCCGAGCGCGCCCGCCTCGCCGTCGCCGCCATCGCCGCCGCCGCCGCCGATCGACTGGGCGTGGATGCCGTCCGACTTGGTGCCGTTGGTGGTGATCACGCCTTCATTGGTGACGATGACGGTACCGCCATTGCCGCCGCCGGCGCCGTTGCCGCCAATGGCGACCGTGCCGGAACGCGTCAGGCTGCTGGTGCCGAGCGGCTTCAGGAGCAACGTCGGATCGACCGGCACGTAAGGTATCGCAAGCAGGCCGCCGGTACCCACATAGGCATCGCCGCCAATGCCGCCGCCGCCGCCGATCGACTGGGCGACGATGCCGGACGACTTGTCGCCATGCGTGGTGATGAAATCATAGTTGCCGACATCGACGGTCTGGGCGTCATTGCCGGTTCCGCCAGCGCCACCGACCGTCGCCTGCAGGTTCCAGTTCGGCTTGCCACCGGCCGGTTCACAGACTTTCGGCAGGGTGCATTTCGCACCAAGCTGCAACGAGATCGAATTGGCGCGGCCGCCGGTGCCGCCGCCGCCGCCGATCGATTGCGCCAGGATGCCGAAGGCGCCCATGCCGTTGGTTTCGATGCCGCCATACTGCCTGATAGTGACGTTCCCGCCCGTGTTGCCGTTGCCGGCCGAGCCACCAACGGCGACGCTGACATTGACCTGCGTGCCCGCATTGTTGCCGTTGAGGCCGAGCACGCCGGTGATAGCGTTGCCGCCGGAGCCGCCGCCGCCGCCGACCGATTGCGCGAAGATGCCGTAGGCGCCGTCACCATTGGTCACGGTCTGGCCGGCCGCGAGCAAGCCGGTCTGCAACAGGCCGTGATTGGTCACGAAGACGGCGCCGGCAAAGCCGGCGTCGCCGCCGAAGCCGCCGACGGTCACGCCGGCATTGAAATTGGTTCCGGTACCGAGCGAGCCGATCACGGCCGAGACGGCCATGCCGCCATTGCCGCCACCGCCGCCGATCGACTGCGCCTGGATGGCGTGCGATTCGACGCCGTAGGTCGAAATCGCACCAGTATTGTCGATCGTCACCTTGTCGCTGTTGGTGCCGGCGCCGCCGAAGCCGCCGACGCTGGCCGACAGGGTCTTGGCATCGGTGCCGGCAATCACGCCGGAGATCGCCATGCCGCCATTGCCGCCGCTGCCGCCGACCGATTGTGCGAACAGGCCGACAGACTGATCGCCGGTGGTGATGGTCGAGCCGTGGCGCGTCAGCAGAACTTCGCCGCCGGTGCCGCCGCCGCCGCCCTCGCCGCCGACCGCGGCGGTGATCTGGTTGCCACCCTCACCGAGGTTGAGCGCTGCCGCCACGCTAAGCCCACCGGTGCCGCCGCCACCGCCGACCGATTGCGCCAGCACGCCGAAGGCCTTGTCGCCGCCGGTCTGGATAATGCCGGTGGAATCGACGGTGACCTTCTCGGCATCGCCGCCCGAACCGGCGCCGCCACCAAGCGATACCGAGACCGCGCCGTTCTTGCTCGGGTTCTTGCCGAGCGAGCCTTTGATCGTCGCGGCAAAGGAGAACCCGCCATTGCCGCCACCGCCGCCGACGGACTGCGCCAAGATGCCGTTCGCGCCATTGCCTTCGGTCAGGATGTTATCCACCGAGGTGACGTTGACGATCTTGCCATCGCCGGAACCCGCACCGGAGCCGCCGACGGAGACGGCGATCGCGGCCTTGGCATTCTGGCCGGTGACCGAAACAGCACCGGAGAAGCCGCCATCGCCGCCGCCGCCACCAACCGACTGCGCGAAGATGCCATTCGAGTCCCCGCCAACGGTGTGAATGGTCGCGTTGTTATTGGCGAGCGTGGTGCCGACATTGCTGTTGACGACGACGCGGCCGCCATCCTGGCCGGCACCACCATTGCCGCCGACGCTGACGCTGGCGCCACCGGCGCCGTCGACGACCATTTCGCCGGAAATGGCGAAGCCACCGGTGCCGCCGCCGCCGCCGATCGACTGGGCAAGGATACCGTTCGCCTTGTCGCCGGTCGTGTCGATCGTGCCGATATTGTTGACCGTGACCAGCTGGGAGGTGCCGCCCTTGGCGCCGGCGCCGCCGACAGAAACCGCAGCGGCCGCTTTCTGGCCGGCGCCAGCGATGGTGACCGCGGCTCCGCCATTGCCGCCGCCGCCGCCGACCGATTGCGCCAATATGCCGTTCGAACCGTTCTTGAGGGTCACAATATTGCCGGTCGAGGTCACGGTGACCGTGTCGGCGTTGCCGCCGCCCTTGCCGGAACCGCCGACACCGACGCCGATCGCACCGGCTCCCGTGGTGATCGCAAGCGCGCCGGTGAAGCCGCCATTGCCGCCGCCGCCGCCGATCGACTGCGCCAGTATGCCGTCGGCCTTCAAACCTTCGGTCCTGAGATCGCCGGTCGAGGTGACGGTGACCGATTTGGCGTTGCCGCCATTGTCGCCCGAACCGCCGACACCCACGGCCAGACTGCCGGTGCCCTCGCCGGTCAGCGTGCCGGCTATCGCGCCGCCGCCATTGCCGCCGCCGCCGCCGACCGATTGCGCGAAGATCGCATGCGAGCCGTCGCCGTCGGTCTCGATGTTGCCGTGGCTGGTGACGGTGACGACCGCGGCGTCGCCGCCGCTCGAGCCGGAGCCCCCCACCGCGACACTGGCCGCCATATCCTTGCTGCCGGCCAACGCAATGGCAAAGCCGCCATTGCCGCCACCACCGCCGACCGACTGCGCCATGATGCCGAAGGAGTCTTTCCCTCCGGTCAGGATGTTGTTGTAGCTGGTGACGGTGACCGTATCGGCGGTCGAGCCGGATCCGGCGCCGCCGCCGATGCTGACGCCCAGCCCGCCACCGCCGAGCCCAACGCCGAGGCTGCCGGCGAAGCCGCCCGAGCCGCCGCCGCCGCCGACCGACTGCGCGAAGATGCCGGAGGAATTGTCGCCCTGGGTCCAGATCGAGACCGTGTTTGCGGCCGGCGCCTGCAGCACCGGCTGGCCATTGGAGTCGACGAGGCTATAGCTGTTGACGATCACCTTTCCGGCGGTCGAGCCGGTGGCGCCCGTGCCGCCGACGCCGACGCCGATGCCGGCATTGCCTGTGGTGGCCGAGCCGGCAACCGCGAAGCCGCCATTGCCGCCGCCGCCGCCAATCGACTGCGCCAGGATGCCGTTGGAGAATTTGCCCGTCGTCGTGATCGTGCCGGAGCTTGTCACCGTCACGTCCTTGCCGACGCCGCCGACGCCACCCTTGCCGCCGATCGCGACCGACGCCGTCGCCGCATCGGGGTCGCCGAGTGCACCGGTGACGGCAACGCTGAAGCCGCCATTGCCGCCGCCGCCGCCGATCGACTGGGCGATGATGCCGGACGAATTGTCGAAATTCGTCGCGATGTTGCCGGTCGAGGTCACCTTGACGATGTCGGCGCTGCCGCCGCCCGCACCGCTGCCGCCAAACGCCACGCCGACGGCGATCGACTTGCCGCCGGCAAGCGTGCCGGCAAAACCGCCATTGCCGCCGCCGCCGCCGACCGATTGCGCCAGTATGCCGGCCGCGCCCGTGCCGCGAACACCGCCCGATATGAAGCCGGCGCCCGTCGATATGTTGCCCGTCGAGATGACGGTGACATCGAGGCCGTTGCCGGCCGCGCCGCCCTTGCCGCCAAGCGCCACGCCGATACCGGCATCCTTGGCAAGCGCCAGCGAAACGGTCGAGCCGCCATTGCCACCGCCGCCGCCGACCGACTGCGCCAGAATGCCGATCGCCTGGTCGCCATAGGTGGTGATATCGCCGGTCGAGGTGACGCGGACGGTTTTCGCGCTGCCGCCGCCGGCGCCATTGCCGCCGAGTCCGACCGCGGCGCTGACGCCTTGCAGCGTGATCGCGCCGGCACCGGCGAAGCCGCCATTGCCGCCGCCGCCGCCGACCGATTGCGCCAGGATGCCGATCGACTGGTCGCCATGGGTTTGGATGTTGCCGGTCGAGGTCACTGTCACCTCGCCGGCACTTTGCCCGCTACCGCCACTGCCGCCAACGGCCACCGAAGCGCCCAGCGCTCCGGTCGTGAATGTGCCGGCGACGCTGAAGCCGCCATTGCCGCCACCGCCGCCGATCGACTGCGCCAGGATGCCGTCGGACTGTTTGCCGTAAGTGTCGATGTTGCCGTAGCTGGTGACGAAAACGTCCTTGCCGACGCCACCGGTGGCGCCGCTGCCGCCGACCGAGACCGCGGCCGCGCCGCCGGCGCCTTCATAGGAACCGGAGACGCTCAGCGTCACGGCGAAGCCGCCATTGCCGCCGCCGCCGCCGATCGATTGCGCCAGGATGCCGGTCGAGTTGTCGTCTATCGTCAATATGTTGTTCTGGGTGACGGTGTTGCCGACCTTCTTGCCATTGTTGACGGTCGCCGTTCCGGCATCGCCGCCGCCCCCGCCGGTGCCGCCGAGGCTGACACCGACGCCGACAAGCCCACCCGCCGCGAGGCTGCCGGAGAAGCCGCCATTGCCGCCGCCGCCGCCGATGCTTTCAGCCTGAATGCCGACCGCGTTCTTGCCTTCGGTGACAAGGTTCCAGGTGCCGGTATAGCCGGTGGCGACCGCATGGCCGGCGCCGTCGGCATTGACGGTGACGTTGCCGGCATTGCTGCCGTCGGCGCCGGCGCCCCCAAGTCCGACGCTCGCCGCGCCACCGCCAAGGGCGGCCGAGATGGTGAAGCCGCCATTGCCGCCGCCGCCGCCGACCGACTGCGCCAGGATGCCGGTCGAATTGTTGCCTTTTGTGTGGATCGAACCGGAACTGCCGACAATGACGTCGGCACCATAACCACCGCCGGCACCCTTGCCGCCAATATTGACGGCAATACCGACCGCGCCGCCGATGGCACCGCCGATCGAATAGCCGCCATTGCCGCCGCCACCGCCGACCGATTGGGCAACGATGCCGCCGGCATTGTTGCCGGCCGTCGAGATGTCGCTGAGGCTCGACACGGTGACGAGTTTCGATGCACCGCCGGCGCCGCCATCGCCGCCAATGCCGATCGCCGCGGCGAATGTCCCGGTAGCGTTGACCGCGACCGCGATCGCCGCGCCGCCGTTGCCGCCTGTGCCGCCGATCGATTGCGCGAAAATGCCACGCGATCCCTGGCCATAGGTGGTCAGGGAGCCGGCGGTCTCCACCGTCACGATGTTGCCGTCGCTGGCATTGCCGGCAGCCCCGCCCATGGCGAGCGCAAGCACGCCGACCGCGCCCGAAACCGAAAATCCGCCATTGCCGCCGCCACCGCCGATCGATTGCGCGAAAACGGCATCCGACTGGTCGCCATGGGTGATGATCGAATAGGCGGTATCGTTGGCGTCGCGCAGCACCTCCACCGCGCCGGACGTGCCGCCACTCCCGCCGGCGCCGCCAATCGCCACGCTGAAGCCGATGCCGCCGGAGAAAGCACCACCGCCATTGCCGCCGCCGCCGCCGACCGATTGTGCGAAAATGCCGGCGGAATTGACCGAGCCGGCACCATTTTTTCCGGTTTCGATATCGCCGGCATTGATCACCGTCACCCGCGCGCCATTGCCGCCGGCGCCGCCCTTGCCGCCGGCCGAGAACAGGCCGCCGGAGGTGCCGCCATTGCCGCCGCCGCCACCGACCGACTGTGCGAAGATGCCGGCGGACTGCTTGCCGTCGGTGCTGATCGAACCGGCGGCGGTATTCGTCACTTCGACGATGCCGCCATTGGTGGTTGAGGCGCCATCGCCGCCAAGCGACACGAGACCGCCGGAATTGCCGCCATTGCCGCCACCGCCGCCAATCGACTGCGCCAGGATGCCGTTGGAATCCTCACCATGGGTGACGATCGCGCCGGAATTGGTGACGCCGACGGTCACGACATTGGCCGGGCCGCCATTGCCGCCGAGACTGCCGCTGCCGCCCGAAGCGAACAGACCGAAGTTCGAACCGCCGTCGCCGCCGCCGCCGCCGATGGTCTGGGCCAGGATGCCCTGCGAATTGTTGCCCCAGGTGGTGATATTGGCATTGTTGGTGACCTGGACGATGCCGCCATTGCCGCCATTGCCGCCGCTGCCGCCGGAGGACGAAAACAGGCCGAAACCACCGGCGCTGCCGCCGCCGCCACCGCCGATCGACTGCGCGGCTATGCCGTGCGAGTAGATGCCATAGGTGGTGATTGTCGTGCCGACGCCGGTGAAGACATTGGCGTTGCCGCCAGCACCGGCCGGACTGCCGCCGCCCGGATTGAAGACCAGGCCGCCACCGCCGCCGCCATTGCCGCCATGGCCGCCCTGGCTGATGGCTGCGATGCCCGCGGAATAGTTACCCAGCGTTTCGACACTTCCGCTGTTGAAATTGACGGTGGCGTTGCCACCGCTGCCACCCAGCCCGCCATCGCCGGCATCGCCCGAAATGCCCTTGGCATCGCCACCGTCGCCACCATCGCCGCCGACGCTGCTCGCGACGATGCCCGCATTGGGGCAAGCCGTCGGCAACACGCAATTGTTGCTTGTCCTGATGGCGCCGTCGACGTTGACCGTAATCACACCGCCATCGGCGCCATTGGCGCCGTCACCGCCGTCGGAGAAGACGTAGCCGTTGCTGCCGTTGCCGCCGCGGCTGCCATTCGAGGCGCCGAGAACACCGATGGTGCCGGTCGCGATCACCGCCCCGCTATTGGGCGTATTGGTGTTGGCCGTGGGTTGATAGTAGTTGACCACAAGTGTCGGGCCGGAATTGCCCGAAGGCCCCCCGGCAGCCTTGACCGGCGGTGCGACGCAGCTTGTTCCGGAAGGCGCGCCGCCGGCGACCGCGCAGCTCTCGGCGACGGCGGGATTGCCGTTCTGGGCGGGTTTCTCCGGGGTGATGACGCAGTCGGCCGCGTTGCCGGTGCTGCAGGTGTAGTGCTGGACTTCCGTTGCCGCCGACGGGCTCGCGCCCGAACCGGTCAGCGATATGCGGCTGGGGTCGATCGTCAGCGTGTTGACGTTGAGCGTCGTAACGCCAGGCGCGGTGTAGCTGATGTCAGACTGTGTCCCGGCTCCCGCGCAGGTCTCGACGCCGCCACTCGGTCCTGTGCATGTCGCCTCGGCAGGACCCGTCGAGCCGACGAACAGCGTCAGCGCCATGAGAATGGCCGCTATCGCCGCAAAGCCTGAAAGGCCAAGAAATCTCTGCTTCAACCAGCCTGAAACAAGGCGAGACTCGGCTACGTCCCAACGAACACGAGTCATCATCATCCCCCCTGATCCGCACCGCCCCCGGCGCGAATCTGCCCTTGCTAATGCAACCTAACAGATTGCAATGGCAATAGGCGTTCCTAAGAATAGAGGTGATGTAAATTAGGTGCAGTGTTGCCGTTCAAGCACACAGATCCACAGCAATCGGTAGAATTTACGCGCTATTCGAGTAGCTAGCGTGTCGCAATAGTGCGACCTTTGCTTCAGGCGGAAAGAACTGGAGCCGGCTCAGCAGCCAGGCCAGCCGAGAGCTCTCTTTGTACGGCCAGGAAAAACCTGCGCACTTCATCACTGGCTGTGGCTCTGTCCCTGCCCGACCCAACAACGAGGTCAAGCAATTCGGCTGCCTTAGCTCTCCAGAACGAGGCTGCAGGCTCGCCATGCAAATGGTGGAGCTTGGCTGCAACTTCTCTAACCAAGAATAGCTGACGGTCGATCGGGAATGCACGGACTTTTTCTGGGGACATCTTCCAAACCATGAACTGACGCAACGAATCAACCATTGCTGAACAAGCAATGGCGTAGCCTCCGATGTGGAAACGGAAGCTTAACGCCGCAGTCGATGCACCGTCATAGGACGAGATGCGCGTGATGATCCGCAAACGAGATCATCCCGTTCATTCAAGCAGAGTTGGTTGGGAAGCGGAGTGGTTATGGGGCGAACGGCCCTCAAGCCTGCAGCGTTCTCGCCTCGCCGCCACGCTTGCGCGGCGCCATCATGTCGCTGGCCATCAGTCCGGTGACGCGGCAGAACGCCATGAACGCACGGCAGGCATCCTCGGTCTTGACCACTTCAACCGTGGCGCCGAAGCAGGCATTGAAGGCTTTTTGATACACCGGCCCCTGCCGACGTGCCGGCCAGTCCTGAAGAAAATCCAGCGCCTGCTCGACGCTGTAAATCTCCTCGACCGGCAAGCCGGGGCCCTGCGCAATGCGCACCGGCACCTCGAATTGCAATCTGTCCATCAGGCATCTCCCGAACTGGCGTCGCCCAAGCAACGCCGTTCGTCGTCAAAAGTTGCTTTGACCGGTTGGTGCCACGCAAATGTGTCGTCACTGCGGAAACGGCGGTTTTGCTGCAAACGGGCCGAGGAAAGTTCGCCGGCACCAGTGGTCCGGCAGAACTTTCCAAGTTGGCGGCGCGATTACTGGTTGGCAGGGTCGGTCTCCGCGTCGAAGGCCATGCGCACCACGGTCAGCAGAACATAGCCCGATGGCAAGGCGAACAGGGCGCCAAGGACGAGCGCTCCGGTTCCCGACAGATAGAGCGTCTCAGCGATTGCCCAATAGACGGTTCCGATACAGATGAACGCCTGAACGGACAGAAAGGATGCAGCCGAGGCCGCACGCGTCAGGCTTTTGAATGTCTTGATACGTTGTTGCATTTGCAATCATCCGGAAATGACGCGCCACGCCGCCCATGCGCGGCTGAAAGGCCGCCGCCCGGGTCGCGACGCGAATGGCTTGAAACTGGAGGTGAGGTGCGGTCCTGGACCGCTCAGGCCTGCGTGGACGGCGGCGCACGCGGCTGGTTGGTGCTCGCGCTGGGAGCGGAGATCGTGCCAGAGCCGGCAACAGGCGCGGCCGGGGAAGTCCGGTCCAGCCAAAGGAAAACAGCTTGCGGAGCCGGCAAGGCCGAATGACAGCCGGTGAACTTGGCCAGCATCGGCCGGGCGGTGCGAACCTCCAGTGCCTGCGCCTTGTTGGTGACGCGCAACAGCGCCGCGACTTCGCCCGACCGTTCGACGCCAACGCCGGCACCGCCCTGTGCAGGATCCGCGAAGGTAGGCAAGTCGGGCCGGCCGAGGCACAGCATCGCCAGCAGCACCAGGCCCATCAGACATGAGCAGGCTGCGGTCAGCGGCGCTTCAAGCGATCTGGCGCGCTTCGGGGCTGGACGCGATCTCCAAAACATCGTCCCGCCTAGCCCACGATGGCCGGAAAGGAAAGCAAACCATGTGAAAACCGACAAGAGACCGCCCCAACGAGACGAATATCCGGGCGGCTCAGGCTGCATCAGGCAGTTCTTCCTTGAACCTTTTGCCTCCAAGTGCCAAATCTGGTGGGATTTTCACGTCAGCACTCCTGCAGCGCCCCACCTTCTATACGGACAAAATGGTCACCTATCTCGACGCCGCCACGGCCCCCCTCAGAAACACCGGCCAGATCCGCCTCTATGGCAAGGACGGTTTTGCCGGCATGCGCAAGGCATGCGACCTCACCGCGCGCTGCCTGGACGCGCTGGTGCCGATGGTCGTACCCGGCGTCACCACGGACACCATCGACCGTTTCGTCTTCGAGTTCGGCATGGACCACGGCGCGCTGCCGGCGACGCTCAACTATCGCGGCTACACGAAATCGTCCTGCACCTCGATCAACCATGTCGTCTGCCACGGCATTCCCGACAACAAGCCGCTCAAGGATGGCGACATCGTCAACATCGACGTGACCTACATCCTCGACGGCTGGCACGGCGATTCCTCGCGGATGTATCCGGTCGGCACGATCAAGCGCGCCGCCGAGCGGCTGCTCGAGGTCACTCATGAATGCCTGATGCGTGGCATCGCCGCGGTCAGGCCTGGTGCGCGCACCGGCGCCATCGGCGCCGCCATCCAGACCTATGCCGAGGCGGAGCGCTGCTCGGTGGTGCGCGACTTCTGCGGCCACGGCGTTGGCCAGCTGTTCCACGACGCCCCGAACATCCTGCACTACGGCAGCGCCAATGAAGGCGTAGAAATGCGGCCCGGCATGATCTTCACCATCGAGCCGATGATCAATCTCGGCCGGCCGCATGTGAAGGTCTTGTCGGATGGCTGGACGGCGGTGACGCGTGACCGTTCGCTGTCGGCACAGTACGAACACACGATCGGCGTCACCGATACGGGCTGCGAGATTTTCACGCTCTCGCCCAACAATCTCGACCGGCCCGGCCTGCCGGCCTGATGTTTTAATACGTCGGGCGGCCGGCTTTGCCCGACTGATTGGCTGGATGCGGGGGCTGATGGGGACAACGGGCGACGACGACGAGCGGAGTTTCTTTGCCGAGGTGCCGGTTCGGCCTGCGGCGAAGGCCAGGCCGGCTCCAGCCGAAAAACCTGGATATCTCGGCCATCGCGACCGCTTGCGCGAGCGCTTTGCCTCGGCAGGCCCTGACGCCCTGCCCGATTATGAGCTTCTGGAGCTCTTGCTCTTCCGGCTGATCCCGCGCGCCGACACCAAGCCGGCCGCCAAGGCACTGCTGGCGCGCTTCGGCACGCTGGCCGAAGTGCTTGGCGCGCCCGTCAACCTGCTGCAGGAGGTCAAGGGCATCGGCCCGGCCGTGGCGCTCGACCTGAAAATTGTCGCGGCGACAGCGCAACGCATGGCGCATGGCGAAGTCCATGGCCGCGAAGTCCTTTCGTCGTGGACGCAGCTTCTCGCCTATTGCCGCTCGGCCATGGCCTTCGAAGCGCGCGAGCAGTTCCGCATCCTGTTCCTCGACAAAAAGAACGCGCTGATCGCCGACGAGGTGCAGCAGACCGGCACTGTCGACCACACGCCCGTCTATCCCAGGGAAGTGGTCAAGCGGGCGCTCGAACTGTCGGCCACCGCGATCATCCTGGTGCACAACCATCCCTCGGGCGACCCGACGCCATCGCGCGCGGACATCGAGATGACGAAGGAGATCATCGAGGCGGGCAAACGGCTGGGCATCGCCGTGCACGACCACATCATCATCGGGCGCAAGGGATACGCGAGCATGAAGGGTTTGTTGCTGATCTAGGGCGTCGACCAATAAGGCGGCCAGTTCGCCTTTGCCGACAGGAAGGCAACAGCGTTTCTCGCATCACGCATCCGACAAGGCTTCCGTCATCGACTTCCCACATTCCAGCGCGTTTCCGACCAATCGCTCGGCGACACTGGCCGGCAGCTAGGACCATGGTCTGGCCGACATGGGACTTCAGTAGCACAGCGACCTGACGGTGTTTATTTTCATGAAATATCAAATAGTTACGCCGCTAGCCATCATCGAGATCGCGCATTGCGACCGCATTTGTCTAAAGTTTACTCAGTACGATTAGTGGTTTCTCATATTAGCTGATCTAGCGCGGTGGGGCGGAGGCGGCGATTCCCCGAGGAGACACCATGACAAACCGAAAAACTCTGTTCGCGGCGCTTGCCGCATTGGCGCTTCTGGCGTCCCCGGCGCTCGCCGGAGCCGGCGGCAACGGGCACGGCAATGGCGGCGGCAATGGTGGCGGCAACGGCAACGGCAACGGCAACGCTGGCGGCAATGGCAATGGCAATGGCAACAGCAGTGCCTCGCATGGCAAGTCGGCATCGGCTCCAGGCCATGTTGGCAAGGTGGACGCGGGCACAACGACCTCCACCACGGTCGACACCACCACTGAGGTCGCATCCGTGCCCAAGGAGAAAAACATCCATGCCAAGCTCGGCCGGCTGAACTCCCTGCAGCGCAACATCAACGCCTATATGAATTCCAAGAGCAAGAAGTTCGCCGGCATCCAGGCCTTTGTGACACAGTCCGCGAAAGCCAAGGTCGCCCAGGCCGCGGCTGAGACCGCTGCGACCACGGCGGCGGCCGCCCAGGCGCAACTGGATACGCTGAATGCGCAGTTGACCGCGCTGCAGGCGGATCCGACCGCTACGCCTGAACAGATCCAGGCGGTGAAAGACCAGATCACCGCCCAGCAGGCCGTCGTCGACGCCGACAACGCAGCGGCCGACGAGGCAGAGGCGGCAGCGGCTACGGCGACCGTTGGCACCGACCAGGCATCGCTCGATGCAGCGCTGACGGACATGGCCAACAAGCCCGTCGATGATGAGGTCACGGCCTGGGCCCAGGGTGTCCTTGCCGACAAGATCGACCAGATGGCTACCAAGATCGAAGCGCAGACCACGCCTTAGGCGTCGACCAGAACGGCAGCATCTGATTTGGTCCAAGACGATGCCGTCGGGTTCTGCCCGGCGGCATTGCTGTTTCTGGCCGTAGCGGAAAACCGCCCAAGGGCCATTTCCGGTGTGGCAGCTGCTAGCTGAGCTGCTGGAAGGCGCTGCGATGAGCGTCCGATCAGGCGCCGCGAACGAACATACGGAAATTTGAAAATCGTTCAAACATGGAAAGGGCGATCCAGTTATCCCAGCCTGATTGGATCAATCTTCCAATGAACAAGCGCGATCTCCAGTTTTTTGGAAAACAGTTTCGTTGAGGCGCCGCGTTTCCACTGCTACCGTTTGAAACGCTTCAATCGGAACCAGGCAATTGCAACGCAAGCGCCCTACCATAGCGGATGTCGCACGGACCGCCGGTGTCTCCATCGGCACGGTGTCGAACTTCATCAATGGCACCGCCGGCCTCAGGGAAGACACACGCGAGCGCATCGAGAAGGCGGTCGCCGCGCTGATGTATCGGCCGAGTTCCTTTGCGCGGTCCCTGCCCGGCCGCGCGCCCCGCAGGCCAAAAAACCTCGATCACCTGCCAAGGCTGCTGGTCGCCGGCCGCGTCAGCGTCGACTTCCTGTGCCGTGTCGACGTGCTGCCGCATCGCGACGACCGCATCACCGCCAGCCATATCGAAAAGGCGTTGGGCGGGCCGGCCGCCAATCTCGCGGTTGCCGCGGCCGGCGTTGGCGCGCCCTACGCTCTTGACGTGGAACTGGCGACGGCGGTCGGCAGGGACGCCGAAAGCGACTGGGCCTTGGGCGAGCTCGCCAAGCTGGGTGTCCACGCCTTGCCGATCCGCAGCACGCCCAACAACCGGCTTTCGCAGGCGATCGTCATCATCGAGCGCAACGGCAGCCGCACCATCATCAGCGAACCGTTCGAGCTTGGCGAGGTCGACCTGACCGCCAATCTGGACATCCAGCCCGAGCAGCGCCCGGCCTGTCTGCATATCGAAGGCTTTCACTATGAGACGATGACCGCCTCCATCGCGCGCTTTCATCAGGCAGGCTGGAAAGTGAGCCTGCATTCGGCCGGCTTGCCCAAAAGCGCTCGCACGCCGGAAACCTTCGCGCAGATGGTCAGGCAGATCGACCTGACCTTCATCAACGACGTGATGATGCGGGAGATTTTCGGCTTTCGCACCGGGATGGCGAGCATGATCGAAGAGGTGCGGCTGATGCTGTCACGCATCAAGCCGCGCGGGACCGTCGTGCTCACCCTTGGCGAGTTTGGCGCGGTCGTCTTCCCGGCTGGCGGCGGCCCACAGATCGAGGTGCCGGCACTGCCGGTCAACCGCGTCGACGCCACCGGCGCCGGCGACAGCTTCGCCGGCATCTTCCTCAGCCTCTGGCTGCATGGCGCGTCGCTGGATGCCGCCGCCCGCTATGCCGCGATCGGCGCAAGCCTGACGACCACGGTCGAAGGCGCGCAGGGCTACATCGCGGATTTTGCCACCCTGAAGGCGACCGCCTTGGCGAATGACACTGTTATGGCAAGTTAAATCAAAGACTTATCGATTTCTGGACATCCCCCATCGGGCGAAATCAGGAGAATATGATCATGGCGAAAGCAAAAGTCCTTCTGGTCGGCGAGAGCTGGATGAGTTCGGCGACCCACTATAAGGGCTTCGACCAGTTCGGCAGCGTCACCTTCCATCTCGGCGCAACACCGCTCGTTGCAGCCCTGAAGGACAGCGAGTTCGATCTTGAGTACATGCCGGCCCATGAGGCGGTCGAAAAGCTGCCCTTCACCATGGAAGGCCTGTTGCAATACAAGGCGATCATCCTCTCCGACATCGGCGCGAACTCGCTGCTGCTCCATCCCGATGTCTGGCTGCACGGCAAGACGGTCCCCAACCGGCTCAAGCTTCTGCGCGACTGGACGCTGGCCGGCGGCGGCCTGATCATGATCGGCGGCTATTTCTCCTTCCAGGGCATCGACGGCAAGGCCCGCTGGCACCGCACGGCTGTCGAGGATGCGCTGCCGGTGACCTGCCTTCCCAATGACGACCGACTGGAAATCCCCGAGGGCTTTCGGCCTGCGATCACCGGCCCCAGGGATCATCCGCTGTTTGCCGGCATCGACGGTGAATGGCCCATTCTTCTCGGCGCCAACGAGGTCGTTGCCCGCGACCAGGACGATGTCGAAGTGCTGGCGCGGCTGCCGCAGGACCAGGGCGGCCACCCGCTGCTGGTCACCGGGCGCCATGGCGAGGGTCGCACCCTGGTCTGGACGTCGGATATCGGCCCGCACTGGCTGCCCAACAGCTTCGTCGAATGGCCCGGCTATGCGCGCCTTTGGACCAATGTGCTGCGCTGGGTGAGCAAAGCCGTCTAGCCAATCCGCAGTCACCGGGGAACCCGTCATGACAGAGCCTTTTCTTGTGGCCAGAAACATCGCCAAGCGCTTTGGCGCGCTGACAGCGCTTTCAAATGTCGACTTGGATATCCGTTCCGGCGAGGTGCTGGCGCTGCTCGGCGACAATGGCGCGGGCAAATCGACCTTCATCAAGATCCTGGCCGGCGCCCATCCGCCCAGCGATGGCGAACTCGTCATCGAGGGCAATCCGGTTGCCTTTCATTCGCCCAAGGATGCAGCCTCATCGGGGATCGCAACGATCTTCCAGGAACTGGCACTTTCCGAGAACCTGTCGATCGCCGAAAACGTCTTTCTCGGCCGCGAATTGAAACGCTCCATTTTGGGCATTCCGTTTCTGAAGCGCCAGGAAATGCGCCAGCGCGTCGATGGCCTGCTGAAGGAACTCGATGCCCATATTTCCGATCCGGAAGCGCCTGTCGGCAGCCTGTCGGGCGGCCAGCGCCAGGCTGTCGCCATCTGCAGGGCGCTCAATCTGAATGCCAAGCTGGTCATCATGGACGAGCCGACGGCGGCCCTTGCCGTCGCCGAGACCCGCAAGGTGCTGGCGCTGACACGGCGGCTCGCCGCGCGCGGCTGCGCCGTCGTCCTCATCAGCCACAACATTTCCGAAGTCTTCGAGGTTGCCGACCGCATCGTGGTGTTCCGGCGCGGCCGCAAGGTGGCCGAGCGGCTGGCCACCGAGACCAATCACGAGGAAGTCGTTTCGCTCATAACAGGCGCTCATCCCGACGTGCGGGCGCTCGAAAAAACAAACTGAAACGCACGTCATTTCCAGAGAGGATCAAACCAAAATGCTTTCACAGTTCAAGAAAGTGCTCGCCGCCTCCGCGCTCTCCCTTATTGTCGCAACGGCCGCCCATGCCGCCGACAAGCACAAGGTCGCCTTTGTCCCGCAGCTGATCGGCATCCCCTATTTCAACGCCATGGAAGCCGGCGGCAATCGTGCCGCCAAGGATCTCGGCGTCGACTTCATCTATTCCGGCCCGGTCGACACCAATCCGGTCGACCAGCTGCAGATCGTCCAGAACCTGATCGACCAGGGCGTCGAGGCGGTCTCGGTCAGCGTGCTTGATGCCTCCAGCATCGCCCCCGTCGTCGAGGCCGCCAAGGCGAAGGGCATCAAACTGTTCACCAGCGACAGCGATGCGCCCGACAGCGGCCGCGCGGTCTATGTGGCGCAGGCGACCGACGAAGGCCTTGGCACGACGATCATCGACGAACTCGTCAAGCGCGTCGGCGAGGACGCGACGATCGGCATCGTCTCCGGCGAGGCGACCGCGTCCAACCTCAACGCCTGGATCGGCTTCATGCAGAAGCAAGCCACCGCCAAATATCCGAAGCTGAAGCTGCTGGCGCCGCAATTCGCCGGCGGCACGGCGGAGCGCGCCGCGCAGATATCAGGCGATATCATGGCCGCCAATCCCGACATCAAGGCCATCATCGCCGTCGCTTCCTCGACTTGCCCGGGTGTCGCCCAGGCCATCGAGACCGCCGGCAAGATCGGCTCGGTCATCGGCGCCGGCTATTGCAGCCCGAACACGGCGCGCTCCTACCTGAAGAGCGGCGCTTTCGGCTTCACCGTGCTGTGGGATCCCGAGCAGCTCGGCTATCTCACGGTGTGGGCCGGCAAACAACTGATCGACGGCAAGGCCTTCGAGGCCGAGAACAAGATCGCCGGCCTGGAAAAGCCTGTCACCTATGATGCCGCCAAGGGCATCCTGCTGCTTGGACCGCCGGCTGTCTTCACCAAGGACAATGTCGACAAGTTCAACTTCTGAGCCGGACATGACCGCGGTGCGACAGTCTGCAAACGGTGTCTTCTCCATGAACGGACGAGAGTGGTCTCTGCTTGTCGCCTGTTTGCTGGCGATCCTCATCTTTTCTGTCGCATCGCCCCACTACGCCACCTCGGGCAACGTGGCGACGGTGCTGCGCAACAGCGTCGAACTGCTGCTGATCGGCCTTGGCATGACCTTGCTTCTGGCCATGGGCGGCATCGATGTGTCGATCGGCATCGTCATGGGGCTCGCGGCCATCGCCATCGGCCGCGCGCTCGGTGCCGACGGCAATCCGGTGCTGGCGATCATTGTCGGCCCGCTGGTCGGGGCCTTGCTGGGATGCGTGACGGCAACCGTCGTCGTGCTGGGCCGCGTTCCGGCCATCGTCGGAACGCTCGGCCTGCTCGGCGTCTACCGCACCGCCGTCTTCGTCCTGCTCGGCGGGCAATGGCTTTCCGGCCTGCCCTCGAGCCTCACCGATGTTCTTGCAACCACCATACTTGGTGTCCCGGTTCCTGCCCTGGTGATCGCCATGGCCTATCTCATCGTCTGGCTGGCGTTGCGGCGAACGCCCTATGGGCTGCATCTGCTGGCGATCGGCAATTCGGAGGAAAAGGCGCGGCTGTCGGGCATCCCGGTCATCAAGACCCGCTTCATGACCTTCCTCATCAGCGGCCTTCTGACCGGCATTGCCGCCACTTTCTATGTCGCCACCTACCGCAATGTCGAAATGACGATCGGCAGCACGCTGGCGCTCGATGCCATTGCCGCGGTCATTCTCGGCGGCACCAGCATATTGGGCGGCAAATGCAGCCTGATCGGCACCGTGCTCGGCGTGCTGCTTCTGAGAATCCTCCAGAACGGATTGCTGCTGATCGGCGTCCCCTCGCTCTGGCAGCCCGTCGTCACCGGCGTTCTCATCATCGGCGTGCTCGGCTTTGAGGCTGTCTCCAACCGGCTGCCGCTTGGCCTGATACAGCGGGCCCGCGCATGAAAACGCTCCGCAATCTGCAGGGCCCAGCCCTCACCTTGGCATTGCTGTGTGCGCTCTGGCTGGTCGTGATCGTCGGCCTGCTGGCGCTTAGGCCTTCGGTCTTCAATCTCGGCACCGTCACCACCATCCTTCAGTTCTCGACCATCCTGGCGCTGGTCGGCCTCGGCCAGGCGCTGGTCATCCTGGCTGGCGGCGCCGGAATAGACCTGTCGGTCGGCGGCGCGGTCTCGCTCTCGGCCATCCTTGCCATGCTTTGCATCAAGCTGGGCCTGCCACCTGTCCTGCTGCCGGCCGTCTGCATCCTGGCCGGGGCGCTGCTCGGTGCGTTGAACGGATGGCTGGTCAACGGGCTGGCGCTTCTCCCCTTCATTGCGACGCTCGGCACATTCTTCGTCTATTCCGGCGCGGCACTTGCCGTCACCGGCGGCGCGGCACAGGCAGGCGTACCGTCATGGCTGCTCCTGTGGGGGCGTGGCGTCGTCATGGGCATTCCCATGCCTTTCCTCACGCTCGCCATCCCGTGCTTCGTCCTGGCCGGCCTGGTGCTGATCTCGACGGCCTGGGGGCGCTGGATCTATGCCATGGGCTTCAATGAACGCTCGGCCAAACTGGTCGGCATTCCGGTCGATCGCGTGCGCTTCATTCTCTATTGCTTGAGCGGCGCGCTCGCTGGTGCCGCCGGTCTGGTTTCGCTGGCCTGGCTCGGCAGCGGCAGGCCCAATATTGGCCAGAACCTCGAACTCGAATCGCTGACCGCCGCCATGCTCGGAGGCATCGTCATCACCGGTGGTCGCGGTGGCGTCGGCGGCGTGTTCGCGGCCGTCCTGCTGCTGGTCACGCTCAAGACCGGCCTTCTGCAATTGAACATCAACACGGTTTGGCAGGTGGGGATTGTCGGCGCCCTTCTGGTTTTCGTCCTTCTCGCCGACCGACTTTCCCAACGTTGGAGATCATGATGCCATCCAAAGAAGAGATCATCGCCGCACGCGTCGAGGCCGCCGCCGACCGCATCGTCGCAACGTTGAGCGATCTCGTCGCCTTCCCCTCCATCGTGAAATCCAATCCGAAGGAGGCCGGGCCAGGCGAGCGTGACTGCCAGCTCTATCTGCAAAAACGCATCGAAGCGCTCGGCTTCACCACCGATCTCTGGGATCCGGACGGTCCGGCGCTCTATGAAAAATACAAGGGACGCGCCGGCGCCAACAAGGGCAGGACTTTTGACGGCCGGCCCAATCTCGGCGGCGTCCTGAAGGGTACGGGCGGCGGACGCTCCATCATGCTCACCGGCCATATCGACGTCGTCCCACCCGGCGCCGCCAGCCATTGGACGACCGACCCGTTCCAGCCCGTCCTCAAGGATGGATTCCTGCACGGCCGCGGCACGGTCGACATGAAAGGCGGCGTCGCCTGTATGCTCATGGCCGTCGAAATCCTCAGGGAGCTCGACATTCCCCTGTCCGGCGACATCGTCTTCACCACTGTCGTCGACGAGGAGATCGGCGGCATGGGCTCGCTTGCCATGGTCGATCGCGGCTTTCACGCCGACGCCGGCATCATGACCGAACCGACGGCAAACAAGATCGCACCGCTCTGCCACGGCATATTGTGGGGCAAGATCATCATCGACGGCATAGGCGGCCATGCGGAGTTGACGCCGAACGCCTGGTATTCGAGCGGCCCGGTCGATGCCGTCCAGCTTTGCCGGCAAATCCTCGACGGCATCGACATTCTCAACCGGCGCTGGATGTTCGATCCCAAGAAGAACCATCCGCTGATGGACCTGCCCAATCAGATCATCGTCACCCAGATCAATGCCGGCGAACACCCCTCCTCCATGGCCGGACGCGGCGAGATCATCATCGACGCGCAATACCTGCCGAGTGAACATGACGAGTTCAGGCTGGGCGGCAACGTCAAACGCGAAATCGAAGAGCACATCGCCAACGTCTGCCAGGCGGACCCCTATCTGCGGAAACATCCAGCCCGCGTCGAATGGATCCTCGACGCCGATTGCGCCGAGATCCCGTCGGACAATCCGTTCGTCGGCGTCTTTCAGCAGGCGGTCGAGGAAGCCAATCTGTCGCCGATCCTCAGCGGTTTCGGCGCGCACAGCGACATCGGCCTGCCGACCGGGCTTGGCAACACGCCGACCGTCAATTTCGGCCCCGGCGACCCGGCGCAGGCGCATCAGCCGAACGAACGGGTCTCGGTGCGTGATCTCGTCGATTGCACAAAGGCGATCGCGATTGCGGTCGAGAAATGGTGTCGCTAGAGCAATTCCAGGAAAAGTGTGAAACGGTTTTCCGTCCGGAATTGCGTCAAAACAAAGAGTTAGAGCGTTTCACCGTTTCTGTGAAATGGTGAAACGCTCTAGCCCTCACCCGCCAAATCGCGGCTCCGGAACACCGGTCACGCCGAGGCCAGTGATGGCGAACAGGCTGCCGCGCAGAACACCGTCACCGGGAAAGCGCGGCAGCGGCGGCTTGGCCATCGAGGTGACGTAGAGCGTGTCGAGCTTCGGCCCGCCGAACATCACGCTGGTGATCTTCTTCACCGGCATGTCGATGATGCGATCGACGGTACCGTCCGGCGCATAGCGCACCAGGCGTCCGTCATAGACCAGCGCATTCCACAGGTATCCCTCGGCATCGACAGTCGAGCCATCGGCCGCACCGCCCTTGCTCGTGTCGACGCGCACGAAGGTGCGGCGGTTGGTGGCAGCCCCCGTGGCGATGTCGTAATCATAGGCCCAGATCTCGCCGGTCCAGGTGTCGGCGAAGTAGAAGGTGCGGTCGTCGGGGCTCCAGCACGGGCCGTTGGAGCAGATGATGCCGGAATCGATCCTGGTGACGGAGAAATCCGGATCGAGCCGGTAGAGCCCGCCGGAAGGCCCCTCCTCCATCGTGTCCATCGAGCCGGCGAAGAAGCGGCCGCGCCGATCGACCTTGCCGTCATTGAGACGGTTCATCGGCCTGTCCGGCTCCGGATCGTGGATAAAGGTCACATCGCCAGAGGCGAAATCGAGCAGATGGAAGCCGCGCTGCAGCGAGACGACCGCGCCGCTGCCATCCCTGCGCAGCGCCATCGAGCCGATCTTCATCGGCACGTCCCAGGAGCGGATCTCGCGCCCGTCAGCGGTGGCGCGGAACACGCGCCCGTCGAAACTGTCGATCCAGTAAAGCCGCTCCTGTTCGACGTCCCACAGCGGGCCCTCGCCCAGCGTCGTCTTCACGTCCACCACGACTTCGATCTTCATGCCATCCTCCTGTGTATTGGTGTGCGGCGATTTGGCCGCGTCAGAAGGCGACCTTGTCGCCACCTTTCAGGGACAGGATCTCGCGCGCCTCGTCCGGCGTCGCCACTTCCATGCCAAGCCCCTCGATGATCTTGCGCGCCAGCAGGACCTGCTCGGCGTTGGACTTGGCGAGTTTGCCCTTGCCGGCCCACAGGCTGTCCTCCAGCCCGACCCGGATATTGCCGCCGAGCGCTGCCGATTGCGCCGCGATGCGCAGCTGGCTGGCGCCGGCGCCGAGCACCGACCAGCGGAACTGGTCGCCGAACAGCCGGTCGGCGGTGCGCTTCATATGGGCGACGTCTTCCGGATGGGTGCCGATGCCGCCGAGCAGGCCGAACACCGACTGCACGAAGAACGGCGGCCTCACCAGCCCGCGATCGGCGAAATGGGCAAGGTTGTAGAGGTGCGCAATGTCGTAGCACTCGAACTCAAAGCGCGTGCCATTGTCGTAGCAGGTCGCCAGTATGTACTCGATGTCCTTGAATGAGTTGCGGAAAACGAGGTCGCGCGTCGCCTCCAGATGCGGCTTTTCCCAGTCGAACTTGAAGGTCTCGTATTTGTCGGCGAGGTGATAGAGGCCGAAATTGATCGAGCCCATGTTGAGCGAGGCCACTTCCGGCTTGAACTGGGCGGCCGGGCGCACGCGCTCCTCGACCTTCATGTAGGGGCTGCCGCCCGTGGTGATGTTGATGGCGGCATTGGTGCCTTGCTTGACGCGCGGCAGGAAGCGGGCAAAGGCCTCCGGCGTCTGGTCGGGCTTGCCGGTTTCCGGGTCTCGTGCGTGCAGATGCAGGATCGCGGCACCGGCCTCCGCCGCCGCGATCGCCTCCGAGGCGATCTGATCGGGCGTAATCGGCAGATAGGGCGACATGGTCGGCGTATGGATCGCGCCTGTCACCGCGCAGGTGATGATGACCTTACCCTTGACCGCCGATGCGCCTGATTTGCGGCTGGTTTCTTTCATTGTCCGAACTCCTGATCCGATTTCTTCTTGTGCGCCGCCAGCGCCATCAGCCGGCGATCCCGCCAGACCTGCCGCTCACCCAGGCTCTCCCTTGGCAAGCGCTTGCTGCGTTCGGCCTCGACGGTTGCCATGACCTCGCCCGCCCAGTCGACCCGGCGCAGCATCTGCGGAAAAATGTTGGAATAGATGCCCTGGTAGCGATCGACATAATCGCGCACGCCGCCGGGTGCGTTGAGGTCGATGGTCTCGAACGGTCCCATGAACGACCAGCGCAGCGCCAACCCGTCGCGGATGCCGATGTCGATATCCTCGACGCTGGCATAGCCATCCGCGACAAGCCGGAAAGCCTCCTCCAGCAAGGCGCCCTGCAAGCGGTTCATGATGAAGCCGTCGAGCTCGCGCTTCATCACCAGCGGTGCGTGGCCGGCATCGATGAGGAAGGCGCGCGTCCTTTCCAGCGTCTCGGCGGAGGTCCACGGCGCCGGCACCACCTCCGCCGCCGGAATGAGGTACGGCGGGTTGATCGGATGCACGACCAGGCAGCGATGCCGCCCTTCTAGATGGTTGGTGAATTTCGACGGCAACAGCGCCGAGGTGGAACTGGCGATCACCGTTTGCGGACCGGCAAGCCTGTCGATCAGGGAGAATACTTCCCGCTTCACATCGAGGTTTTCAGGTGTGTTTTCCTGCACATGGGCGGCATCGGCCAGCGCCTCCGCCAGTTCGCCGACGACTGCGATGCGACCCAGCACAGCGTCGACGGATTGCCCGCGCAGCAGATCGTTCGCGCCGAGATCGCCGAGCACGCCTTCTATGTAGTCGCGGGCGCCATCCGTCGCAGCCGGCGACTGGTCCCACATGCGCACAGCATGGCCGGCGCGGGCGAAGCTGATCGCCCAGGCCCGCCCGATGAACCCGCTTCCGACAATCGCGACATTGGCCATGGATTGTTCCTCAGAGTGTTTCGACGTTGCCGTCGACGCCGAGCGACTGGCCCGAAATGTTGATGCCCGCGTCGGACAGCAGAAACGCCACCATCGAGGCCACGTCATAAGGGCTGGTCATGCGGCGCAGCGAAATGTTCTGCAGATAGCGCCCGGTCATCTCCTCATGGCTGATGCCGATTTGCTTGGCGCGTGCCGCGATGACGCCCTCGATACGTGGCCCCTCGATGATGCCGGGCAAGATGGCATTGACCCTGATGCCGTGCGGTCCAAGCTCCTTGGCGAGGCTCTGCGTGAAACCGATGACGCCGAACTTGGCCGCCGAATAGGGCGTGCGGAACGCGTAGCCATGGCGGCCGGCCGCCGATGACATCGACACGATCGAGCCGCCGCCTGCCGCCTTGATCAGCGGCACGGCGCGCCGGGCACAGAGGAACTGGCCCGTCAGGCAGATGTCGATGCAGCGCCGCCAGTCGTCCGGTTCGATCTCGTCGACACCGCCGGTCGGTCCGGCAATTCCGGCATTGTTGATCAGCGCATCGAGCCCGCCGAGTTTTTCCTGGACCGTCTCGAACAGCCGGTCGACATCCTCGTCGCGCGAGACATCGGCCTTGACCGCCGCGACCAGGTCGATCTTGCCGGGAGCGGCGGCCAGCGCCTCGTCGGAGATGTCGCAGACGACGATGCGGGCGCCGAGCCGCGACAGCGTTTCGGCGATGGCGAAGCCGATGCCGCCAGCGCCCGCCGTCACCAGCACACGCTGTCCTTTCAGCCCGGCCAGAAATTCGTCCGCCGTTGCGGGTGCCTTTGCGCTCATCGTCCTGTCCTTTTCATTGCAGCCGCCGTTCGCGCAGCGCCATGACGGCACCGAGAACGACCAACCCGTAAAGAATTGCCCTTGTGGCGTAGGGAAGCGTGGTGCCGGCCAGCAGCATCTGCAGCGCCGTCAAAAGCAGCACGCCGCCGAGCATGCCGAGATAGTGGCCGCGCCCACCGGTGATCAGCGCGCCGCCGACCACCACCACCGCGATCGACGGCAAGAGATAATCGTCGCCCATGCCAAGGCTAGCCTGGCCGGAAAAGCCGGTCAGCATGATGCCGACGATCGCCGCACAAACGGCCGACAGCATGTAGACCAGGATCAGCGTGCGCTCGACGCCGATGCCGGACAGGCGCGCCGCGCGCAGCCCGTTGCCGATGCCGTAGACCCGGCGTCCGAACGGCGTGCGCCCGAGCAGCAGCACCGCAACGGCCACGAAGACGATCATCAACAGCACGATCGGGGTGACAAAGCCGAGCTTGGCCGTCATGAACCAGCGCAGCATCGGCGAGGAGAAACCGGCCGGCGTTCCCTGCGAATAGACAAGCGCGAAGCCCTGCAGGATGCCGTTGGTGGCCAGCGTCATGACGATCGGCGAGATGCCGAGATAGGCGATGCCGAAGCCATTGGCGAAACCGATGGCGCAGGCCATCACCAGCACGACCGGGAGGGCATAGAGGAGTGCGGCGTCGGAGCCATTGACCATGCCGGCCAGGATGATGCCGGAAATGCCGATCGTCCACGGCACGGAAAGATCGAGGCCACCGGTCAGAATGACCGTTCCCTGCCCCAGCGCCAGGACGGCGAGGAAGGACGACAAGACCAGCAGCGAGTTCCAGTAACCCGGATTGAGGACGGCGCGACCGAGCCAGATCTGGGTGACGACCACGATGATGAGCAGGCAGACATAGGCGGGCAGCGCATAGCGCAGCGTCTCGGCGTTGCGGAGGCGGAAAGCCGGGCGCGGCGATGCCGGACCGCGCGGGCCTTGCGACGGCCCAGTAATCTTGAGCCGCCGGTCGATCGGCTCGAGCTGCGAAGGCAATATGCCAGCACGCCAGGCAGCGAGCCGGGCGCGCGCCGCGCGCAGTTGCACGGCCAGCACCGATGCGTGGGACAAGGATCCGGCAAGGGCCGCCAGCACCAGGATGGTGCCTTCCGCGATGGTCGAATAGTAAGCCGATACGTTGAGCACCAGCAGCATGTTCACCACCATCATCAGGATATAGGCGCCGAAGACGGTGCCGACCGGACCGCCCTGCCCGCCGCCAAGCCGCGTGCCGCCGACGACGACAGCCGCGAACATCGAAAGCAGCAGCGGATTGCCGACCAGCGGGTCGGCACTGCCGGTCTGCGCGCTGATGAACACGCCGGCAAGGCCGTAGCAGCCGCCGGCCATGACATAGACGGCAAAGCGCACCAGCACGACATTGACGCCGACGGCAGCGGCCGAATCCGGGTCGCTGCCGACGGCATAGAGTGCGGTGCCGAAACGGGTTCCCTTCAGCCAGAACCAGGCGAGCAGGACGACGCCGATCACCACCAGCGGCATGGGCAGCCAGCCGGTGATCGCATCGCCCAGATAGAATGTGCCGAGATCGGGCGACACGAAGCCGCCGGGCTTGTCCATCACCAGCAACGTGACGCCTTGCAGGATGAACATGGTGGAGAGCGTCACCACGATGGGCTGCATGCGCAGCACCGCGATGAAGAAGCCGTTGAAGGCGCCCACCGCCATGCCGACGCCGATGCCGACGGCCGTCCACAAAAGGATGCTCGCGCCTGGCGCCATCGGGTCCATGCTCGATGCCAGCACGACATTGACCAGCGAGATCACCGCGCCGGCGGACAGGTCGAAGCCGCCCGACAAGATGACGATGGTCTGGCCGATTGCCGCCAGCGCCGAGGTCGCGCCGCCGCTCGACAGGAACGACACGTCGAAATAGGTCAGCGGCCCGGCACTGATCCAGTCGACGATGAAAAGCAGGATCGCAAGAACGATGGCGGCGATCAGCGCGCCGCGATGGCGCATCAGCGCGCGGCGCAGGCCGAAACCTGCCAAAACAGGGGATGAAACTGCAGCGCTGCTCATGCGGCTTCTTCCCCGGCATGGCCGAGCGCCGGCCGCATGATGGCGGGTTCGGTGATGGCGTCACCTTCGAGCTCGGCCGCGATGCGCCCGTCATAGAGAACCAGGACCCGGTCGCATTGGTGGACGAGTTCGGGAATCTCCGTCGAGTGCAGCAGGATCGAGCCGCCGGCGGCGACGTAGTTTCGCATCATCACATAGAGCTCATGCTTGGTGCCGACATCGATGCCGCGTGTGGGATCGAACAGAAGCAGGATGCGGCTCTGCGCCACCAGCCATTTTGCGATGGCGATCTTCTGCTGGTTGCCGCCGGAAAACGCCCCGGCCCGCGTCCACAGCGCGCGGCGGTCGACCTCGACGGTGGCGAATGCTTCCTCGACGGAACGAGTCTCGGCCTGCGCGTTGACAAGGCCGAAGCGCGTGAAACGCGACACCACGGGCAGCGTGGCGTTCTGGCTGCCCGAGAGTTTCAGGAACAGGCCTTCGGATTTGCGGTCTTCCGGCACCAGGCCGATGGCCATGTTGGGCCGCAGCGCATCCGCCGGCGAGCCGAGCCAGACCTTGCGACCATCGACAAGCACGTCGCCGCGGGTGATTTCGGCCATGCCGAAGCAGGCCAGGAACAGGTCTTGCTGGCCCATGCCCTGCAGTCCGGCAATGCCGAGGATCTCGCCCCGGCGCAGGTCGAAGCGCGCGCCGTCGAGCTTGCGCCCGACCTTGAGGTCGCGCACGCCAAGAACCGGCGGGCCGAAAGCCTGGGCGCCGTCGGGTTTGGGCGGGAAGGTCTGCTCGATGGAGCGGCCGATGATCTTTTCGATGACGTCCGCATCGGAAACATCTGCGACCGGCGCGGTTACGATATGCCGGCCGTTCCTCAGGATCGTCAGCGTGTCGCAAAAGGCGCGAACCTCGCGCATGCGATGGGTGATGAAGACGATGGTGGTGCCCGCCGCCTTCAGCCTGGCGATGATGTCGCCCAGCCAGTCGACGTCGCGACCGGCAAGCGTCGAGGTCGGCTCGTCGAGCAAAAGAATGCGCGGCTTACGGTAGAGGGCACGCGCAATCTCGATCTTCTGGCGCACCGAAAGCTCGAGTTCGCCGACCTCGGCATCGAGATCGACGGAAAAGCCGAGTTCGTCGATGTGGCGGCGGACAGCCTTGCGCGCGGCACTGCGCCTGATCAGCCCCGAGATGCCAACGGGCGCGTAGGGTAGCAGCATATTGTCGAGGACGGAGAGATCGCGCACCAGGGTCATTTCCTGGAAAGCCGTCTGCACGCCGAGCGCATGCGCCGCGCGCGGCGCGCCGTAGCCGATCTCCTTGCCGAAAACCCTGATATGACCGGCGCTCGGCCGCACCAGTCCCGACAGAAGTTTCACCAGCGTCGACTTGCCGGCGCCATTCTCACCCAGCAGCGCGTGGACACTGCCGGGGGCGATGCGGAACGACACGCCGTCCAGCGCCACGGTCGCGCCGAACGCTTTGCTGATGCCGTCAATCTCGATGGCGGAAAGCGCGGAATGTTCTGTCATATCCTCGATCGCAGGCTGCGCACTTTGGGACGCCACGCACTAGCGCGGATCGACGATGCACGGGCAAGGTCCGTGCATCGTCGCGATTTGCAGGGGGAGGCTCAGTTCTCCGGCTGTCCGACGAGGGCGGCGTTGAGCCCGATCTCGGGCGTCTGGTCCGAAAAGATCGAGGCGAACCAGCCGGGGTTGGAGACCAGCGACGGCTTGAAGACGTTGCAGCCGGCCTTCATCTCCGCCCAGGTGCCTTCATCGCACAGCTTGATCGTCTCATTGGTGACGAGCGGCAGCGGCAGGATCGTGGTCTTCGGCACATCCTTGCCCTCGATCGCCTCGACGGCAAGTTTCAGCGCCAGCGCACCGGAATAAGGCGGCGAGGCATAGGAGATGCGTTGCGCGCCCGCCGGTGCGTAGGGCGGAGCCGAACCCTCGACGTCGGTACCCTCCGGCAGCATCTGGATGCGGCCGCCATTGGAGCCCTCGCCCGCGCAAGGCAGGAGTTCGCTGGCCTTCTTGCCGGCCTCGAGCTGCATGGAGTTTGCGGTGAAGCAGCCGACCTGCATCCACAGCCCGTTAATATCGCCCCAGCTGCGCGTGGCGAGGATCTTGGAGAGTTCGGTGCGGGCGACCGCCTGGCTCCACATGCCGACGGCCTCGCCGACGATCTTGATGTCGGGATACTTGGCAAAGACTTCCTTGGCGGCCTTTGTGCGCTGGTCGTCGACGGATGTTCCGGGAACACCGGTGATGGCGATGATGTTGCCCTTGCCGTTGAGCTTTTTCACCAGCCATTCGGCGGTCACCCTGCCTGCTTCCAGCTGGTCGATATGGACGTTGTAGGCGCAAGGTTCGGTGATCTCGGCGTCGTAGGCAAAGACCTTCACCCCCTTGTCGCAGGCGTTCTTCACGACCTGGTTGAGCGCGGTCGGCGAGATCGGATAGACGACGATCGCCTCGGCGCCGCTTTGCACCATGGCGTTGATCTGTTGGATCTGGCGTTGTGCGTTGGGCCCGGCGACCTGGACCTGCAGGTCCACCTTGTCGGCAAGGCTCTTGTGTGCGGCCATGGCCTTGACCATGTTCGCCGCCTCGGCCTGCCAGTCATTGCCGATGTAGCTCATGCTGAGAAAGATCTTGTGCTTTTCGGCTGCCTCGGCGGCCGACATGCCAAAGGCGCATACGGCCATGCCGGCCAGCAGCGCGAGCCGCCGGACTTTCAATCCGATACCCATGTGAATTCCTCCCGATACGAACGACCGAATGCCTCCCAAGGGCACGAGACGTGGCCCTTGTCATTCGATGTCGGCGACCGTATCAGCATTTGATCAAAGATCAATGATAAAATAACTTGACGGCAAAGCGACAGGCGCGGACGCTTGACGCGACAGCCGGAACCCTGCATTCCGAGACCGGGTTGAGACGCGGCCTTGCGCGGAAAGGTTTATGGGAGATGGCCGGAGCGGCGTTCAGGAAGCCTGGTGTCGAGATCGTGCCCCTGTCCAGGGAGACCCTGCAGGACAGGGTCTATCGCCATGTCACCGAACTGATCCTCGACGGCAGCATCGTCCCCGGCGAGATGGTGACGGTTCAGAGTCTCGCCGACGCCTTCGGGGTCAGCCCGATGCCGGTCAGGGAAGCGTTGCGGCGGCTTACCGCGGCCAATGCCTTGATGGTCGTTTCAGGCCGCTCGATCGGCATTCCCGCACTCAGCCGCGCGCGCCTCGTCGATCTCAGGAATGTCCGCTTCGAAATCGAGGCGATCGCCGCCGCATGGGCGGCTGAGCGTATCGACGACCAGGGCATTGCGCAGTTGGGCCAACACCTGACCGCCCTCGAACAGGCCAATGCGGCGGGCGACGTCAAATCCTATCTGCGCGCCAACTACGCCTTCCATTTCTCCATCTACCGGGCGGCGGGCTCGGAAAACATCCTCAACATCATCGAAAATCTGTGGCTGCAGATCAGCCCCTATTTCAACATGCTGCATGATTCCGGAAACTATTCGACCGCCAACGAGCACCACCAGGCGATGTATGCGGCGCTGCGCAACCGCGATGCCGAAGCCGTCCGCCAAGCCATCCGCGCCGACATCGACGCCGCCTTCGACGTCCTGGTCGACCTGCTGAAATAGGACTGCGAAGCCGGCTAAGGTGTGTTGAGATTCAGGTCAGGCCGAGCCGAAAATGGTTGATACCGAGAACCGGAGCGGAGCGTACTTTTCGTACGTGAGCACCGGAAGCGCAGGTATCAGCCGTTTGCAGGCCGGCATCACCTGAATATCAACACACCTTAAAACAAGCGCGTGCCTCCGCTCAAATTCTCCTCGAGCGCGGTCCGGAATTCCCGCTCGAACGCCTGCTGCAGCATGGACGAAACCTGGGCTCTGTTTCTGACCATGTAGATGTCGCAGAGAAGACCGGGACTGAAGGGGCGTACCGTCAATTTGCCTTCCCATCGCGCCGCCGAGAACGGGTCGACGATCGACACGCCGAGGCCCTGCGCGACCAGGGCGCATGCCGTATCGGCGAACGGTGTTTCGAAACGGTGGTCGACGGCAACGCCGGCACTATCCAGCGCGCGCTCAATATCCTGCCGCGTGCGGTCCTCGCGGCCAAGCGCGATGAATTCCTGCCCTTCGAGCTGGGGCGCGAAAATCAGGCTGTCATTGGCGAAGGCATGGTCGAGCGGCGCCACGCACACGCATTCCGTCTGGAAAATCAGATCGCAGGCGATGGCCGGATCCACCACCGGCATCTGAATGAGGCCGAGATCGATCTCCTTGTTCGCCGTCAATTCCGCGATCCGCAGCGAGGCCGCCGGAAAGATGCTCATGCGCGCCTTCGGATGATGCCCGGCAAATGACTTCAGGAAACGCGGCAAGACGATGCTGGCAAGCGCCGGATAGACGCCGATCATCAACCGCCCGGCTTCCAGTTGCCTGATATCTCCAGCCAGGCGCCGTATCCTCGCCATTCCCTTGACGATCCGCCCGACCTCTTCGTTGAGAAGCATGGCTTCCGCCGTCGGAACCAGGCGTCCCGCCCGACGAATGAAGAGCGGGATTTTCAGCGCATGTTCCAGGTTTGCGATATGCGCGCTGACCGAAGGCTGGGCGATATGCAGTATCTCGCTCGCGCCGGTGACCGTCCCTGCCTCCATGACGGCCCGGAATGCTTCAAGCTGCTTGTAGTTCATCGGCCATCCCGAGCGGTTCCAGTGAGAAAAATCATATAGGAAAAAGCTATATTCCGCGCATTATTTCGTATTGGAATGCATCGGAAAATTCCTTTCTAGTCGAGCGAATAACCCGCTCCAGTCAGTCCTGGGTCCTGGATAGGCATTCGCCGACAGCGGAAAAGATCGATGCCTCGTCTGCCCCGTGTGAGGATATCGGTTTTTCCTATCGTCGCTGAGGCTGCGGGCGTTTCAAAAACAAGAGTGGGAGCTTCGCATGATCAGAAATATCATCCTGGCGGCAGCTGTATCGCTGGCTGGCCTTTACTCAAATGGTGAGGCGTTTGCGCAGGACGCGCTCCACATCCGCATCGCGACCGAAGGCGCCTATGCGCCGTGGAACTATACGCTCCCGGACGGCACGCTTGCCGGCTATGAGATCGATCTCGCCAAGGAATTGTGCAAGCGCATGAAGGCGCAATGCGAGATCGTCGCGCAGAACTGGGACGGGATGCTGCCGGCGCTGAACGCCGGAAAATTCGATGCGATCATCGCCTCCATGGGCGTAACGCCCGAGAGGGAGAAAGTGGCCGCATTCTCGGATCCCTATTCCACCGCGCCCAACGCTTTCCTGGCGCTTAGAGGCAGTGGTTTGGCTGAGGCCCTGCCCTGGCATGACAAATTCGATCTTCGCGACAAGGCTTCCGGATCAAAGGACATTGTCGAAAAGCTCGACGCAGCACTCAAGGGAAAAGTCCTCGGCATCCAGGGATCGACGACGGCGGGTAAATTTGTCGACGAGTATCTGAAGGACGCGGTCACGGTCAGATCTTACAAGACGCAGGACGAAGCCAATCTCGATCTTCTGGCGGGTCGCATAGATCTCACAATGGCCAACATCACGGTTCTCGCCGAGGCGCTGAAAAAGCCTGACATGGCTGAGGCGGAACTCGTGGGACCGACTTTTCTCCTGGCCAGCGGGACAAGCGTGGCCTTGCGCAAGAGCGACACCGCGCTGAAGGACAGGTTCAACGCCGCGATCCACGCGGTCAACGCCGACGGTTTCAACAAGGCGCTGACGGAAAAATGGTTCGGCGTCGATATCTCCGTGAAGAATTGAACCGGACAAGCGCGAGCAGCGCCGGGTTTTTCCGCGATTATCGCACCTGGCGGGACAAGCGACCCGGGGCGCTGGGGCACCCTGCACATCTCTCATGCTGCTTGTTTCAGGGATTTGAGCCTCCAATGACCCCTGCTCCACGCTGCTGCGCGAAGAGCCACCGCAATGACTGCATCCAATTTTGTTCTGGGATTTGGCGAAGCCGGCTGGGGAACCGCACTGCTTCAGGCCGCGATGATGACGCTTGCCGTCGCATTGACCGGCTACGCCTTCGGCCTCCTGGTTGGCAGCTTCTGCGCATGGGCAAAGATCAAGGGCGGCACTCTTCCGCGATTGATCGCCGACGCCTACACCACCGTGCTTCGCGGCATACCCGACATCCTCGTCATCTATCTCTTCTACTTCGGTTCAAGCGCGGTCCTCACACCGCTGGCCGGTCTGTTCGGCATTTCGGGTTTCGTCAGCCTGCCGGGCTTCATGGCGGGTGCGCTGGCCATCGGGCTGGTGTCAGGCGCCTATCAGGCCGAGATCATGCGCGGCGCGTATCGCGCGGTCTCGCCCGGGGAAATCGAAGCGGCGATCGCCGCCGGCATGTCCCGCCTGACGATGTTTCGCCGCATCATCGCACCGCTGGTGCTGCGGCACGCCCTGCCGGGTCTCGGCAATGTGTGGCAGCTGGTACTCAAGGAATCCGCACTGGTCTCGGTCACCGGCCTCGTGGAAATCCTGCGGCAGGCGCAGATCGGCGCCGGATCGACCGGCCAGCCCTTCACATTCTTCTTCGCCGCCGCTGTCCTGTATCTGGCCATATCGTCGTTCTCGACATGGCTTCTACGACAGGCCGAGGAGCGGCTCGCACTTGGCGCGAGACGGGCCTGATGGATATTCCGTTCCTGTACCAGACATTGCTGAAACTGCTGATCGGGGTGCCGCTGACATTGCAGCTCGCAGTATCCTCCGTCGGGCTGGGCGCCATTCTGGCCGTCATGCTCGCTTTGGCGCGGCTGTCCGGCTTGCGGCTCCTGGCCTGGCCCGCATCCTTCTACGTCTTCATCTTCCGCTCCACGCCGCTGCTGGTGCAGATTTTCCTGATCTATCATGGTCTCGGCCAGTTCCATGCGGTGCGGGCGAGTTTTCTCTGGCCTCTCCTGCGCGAACCCTATTGGTGCGCGCTCATCGCCTTGACTTTGAACACTGCGGCCTATTCCTGCGAGATCGTTCGCGGTGCATTGCTGTCGGTTCCATCAGGCCAGATCGAGGCCGCGCGGGCCAGCGGCATGTCGAACTTCACACTCCACCGTCGCATCGTCTTCCCGCTTGCCTTGCGCCATGCTCTGCCGGGCTACGGCAACGAATTCGTCCTGATGATCAAATCGACGGCGCTGGCCTCCATCATCACGCTGATGGAGGTGACCGGCCTCGCGGCGCAGCTCATTTCCGAATCCTTCCGCGCCATCGAAATCCTGATCGTGGCGGCCGCGATCTATCTGTCCATGAATTTCATCGTCACGCGCCTCGTTCAGTGGGCCGAATACGCACTAAGCGCCGAGCTGAGGCCGCCGCCGGCTGCCACATCAGGGCAAGGAGGAACGGTATGACAGACCAGATCAATCGGGCCGTGCGCCTGACGGCGCTGCGCAAGAGTTTCGGCGCCTTCGAGGTGCTGAAAGGCATCTCGCTCGAGGCGATGGAAGGCGATGTCGTTTCCATCCTCGGCTCCTCCGGCTCCGGCAAGTCCACGATGCTGCGCTGTATCAACATGCTGGAGACGCCCGATAGCGGGCGGATCGAGGTCGGCGGGGAGGCCATCCAGTTGAAGCAGGTGGGCGGCAGGACGCGGGCGGCCGACAGACACCAGTTGCAGCGCATGCGCGCAAGCATCGGCATGGTGTTTCAGAACTTTAATCTCTGGTCTCATTTGACCATCCTGGAAAACCTGATCGAGGCCCCAATCCACGTCCAGAAGCGTTCGCGCGCCGATTGTGTGGAGGAGGCTGAAGCGTTGCTGGAAAAGGTCGGCATTGCCGAGAAGCGCAATCACTACCCCGCCCATCTGTCCGGCGGCCAGCAGCAGCGGGCGGCGATCGCCCGGGCACTGGCCCAGCACCCGAAAGTCATGCTTTTCGATGAGCCGACCTCCGCACTCGACCCGGAGCTTGTCGGCGAGGTGCTGCGTGTCATGCGCGCGCTCGCAGAGGAAGGCAGGACGATGCTGGTCGTTACCCACGAAATGGGCTTCGCCAGGGACGTCTCCAGCAAGATCGTGTTCCTGCACAAGGGCGCGGTCGAGGCGGAAGGCTCTCCGCACGACATGTTCGTTGCCGGCCGGTCCGACTGCTTCCGGCAATTTTTGTCGGGCGGCAACGGCTTGAAGTAAGCCAATTTTCCCACGCATGCCATACACGCGAAAATATCCGAGAAGGAGCTGACAGCATGACCACACAGGCCACCGCGTCCGAAATCGTGATCGTCGGAGGCGGCATCTATGGTGCGAGCCTCGCCTACGAACTGGCGCAGGCCGGCAAGACCGTGACGCTGCTCGAAGCCGACGACATCGCGGCCGGCGCATCGGGCGGCTCCGGCGAACGGGGCGTGCGGGCAAACGGCCGCGACTTGCGCGAACTGCCGATGGCGACTGTCAGCTTCCCGCTCTGGGCCAGATATCAGGAACAGTTCGAAGGCGGCGTCGGCTATCGCCGGATCGGCGGGCTTCATCTCTTCAACGTCCCCCACGGCGCTCATGAGCATGAGGTGCGCGGCACCATGGAAGCCATGGCCATGACACAGAACGCGCTTGGCGTTCCCTCCCAACTGCTCAGCCGGGACGAAACGCGGGAACGTGAGCCGGAATTGTCGGGGGACCTGATCGGTTCGATCTACTGCCCGAATGACGGCGTGTGCGATCACACCTTTGCCACGCAGGCCTTCGCCGAACAGGCCCGCAAGGCCGGAGCGACCTTGCGCACCGGCACGCACGTCACCGAAATCCTCCACGACAAAGGGAGGGCAACAGGAGTGAGACTGGCGAGCGGCGAAGTCGTGCCGGTTGGCGAGAAACTCGTTCTCCTGGCCAACAAGGGCGTGCTGCCGCTGCTGAAACCGGTTCTCCAGCCGCAGGAAATAATGCCCGTGATCACCTTGATGCCGCAGATGATGTTCGTCACCAACCCGCACGGCAAAAAGATCAATCATCTTCTCGGCCATGCCCACCGCAAGCTGTCGGTGAAGCAGATCCAGGACGGCACGTTGATGCTTTCAGGCGGCCAGAGCGTCGCCTATACGCCGGAAGGCCGCTGGAAGGGGTCGCTCAGCTCGATAGCGCTCGGCCTGACCGATGCCATCGCGACCTTGCCCTTCATCGACGAGTCCTCGTTCCTGAAGGTCGATGCTTCCCGCGTCGAGAGCTGTGCGGTCGACGGCATCCCGATCGTCGATACGCCTGCTGCCTTGCACAACACCATCTATGGGTTCGCCTGGACCGGCCATGGCTTCGCCATCGCCCTTGGTTTCACCAAATACCTGACGGACTGGATTGTCGGTGGTGAAAAGCCGCAGGCGCTCGAGGTCTTCTCGGGAAAACGGTTTCGAGCGCCGCCTTCTAACTAGGCGTCGCTTCCAATTGCCTCTATTGGCCGCCACCCTGCTCGAGGCCGTCGAAATACACCCTCGAAGTACCGCCGTGCCAAAATCGACGTCAGGCACCGGCCGGTGAAAAGCAACGTTTTGCACATCGAATAGACGGCTCTGGAATTTCAACCGGAAAGCGAGCATGATGCGGCCTGGTATTTCGCAGGCCTGCTTCGCGCGCCGCGAAGTATCCGGAGGAACGGGACATGGCCATTGCGCTTGTACTCGTTTTGATCGTTGTGGGCTCGGTGTTGTTCCACTTCCTGAGCCCATGGTGGTGGACGCCGATTGCCTCGAACTGGGACTATATCGACAACACCATCATCATCACGTTCTGGATCACCGGCGCCGTCTTCGCCGCCGTCGTTCTTTTCATGGCCTATTGTGTGTTCCGCTTCCGGCACAAGGAAGGCAACCGCGCGGCCTATGAACCGGAGAACAAGCGGCTGGAATCGTGGCTGACGATCGTCACCGCGGTCGGCGTAACCTCCTTGCTGGTGCCTGGCCTGTTCGTCTGGAGCCGCTTCGTCAACGTTCCGAGCGACGCCACCGAGATCGAGGTCATTGGCCAGCAATGGCAGTGGAGCTTCCGCTTGCCCGGCAAGGACGGCAAGCTCGGCACGTCGGACACCCGCGACGTATCAGCTGAAAACCCGCTCGGTGTTATCCCCGGCGATCCCAACGGCCAGGACGATGTCGTGGTCGAAGCGGCGGACCTGCATCTGCCGGTCGGCAAGCCGGTCAAGGTGCTGCTGCGCTCGATCGACGTGCTGCACGATTTCTACATACCGGAATTCCGCGCCAAGATGGACATGATCCCGGGTTCGGTCACCTATTTCTGGTTCACCCCGACCAGGACCGGAAGCTTCCAGGTCCTGTGTGCCGAACTGTGTGGCCAGGGCCATCCCCTGATGCACGGCGTGGTCATGGTCGACACCGCACAGGACTACCTGGCCTGGCTCGGCCAGCAGCAGACTTTCGCGCAACTGTCGGCGCCCCAGAAAACAGGCTCGGCAGACCAGACGCCGGGCAGGACGATGCCGTCGGGTTTAAAGGTTGCAGCACAGCTCGAAACGGTCGGGTCTCGCTGAAAAGAACACGGAGGTGTTCCTATGGTCGACATCACCCCTGCAGATGGCATCCCGCCGGCCGAAGTCGCGGAAGTGGAACTCTACCATCCGCACAGCTGGTGGACGAAATACGTCTTCTCGCAAGACGCCAAGGTCATCGCCATCCAGTATTCGGCGACGGCAACGTCCATCGGCCTTGTGGCGCTGGTGCTGTCCTGGCTGATGCGGCTGCAGCTCGGTTTTCCCGGCACGTTCGACTTCATCACCCCGGAGGCCTACTACCAGTTCATCACCATGCACGGCATGATCATGGTGATCTACCTGCTCACCGCACTCTTCCTCGGCGGCTTCGGCAATTATCTCATCCCGCTGATGGTCGGCGCACGCGACATGGTCTTTCCCTATGTCAACATGCTGAGCTACTGGATTTATCTGCTCGCCGTCCTGGTTCTGGTGTCGAGCTTCTTCGCACCGGGCGGACCGACAGGTGCCGGCTGGACGCTCTACCCGCCGCAAGCCATCATGAGCGGCACGCCGGGTGGCCAGGACTGGGGCATCATCCTGATGCTCTCCTCGCTGATCCTGTTCATCATCGGCTTCACCATGGGTGGCCTGAACTATGTCGTGACGGTGCTGCAGGGCCGCACGCGCGGCATGACAATGATGCGCCTGCCACTGACGGTCTGGGGCATCTTCACGGCGACCGTCATGGCGCTGCTCGCCTTTCCGGCGCTGTTCGTCGCCTGCGTGATGATGCTGCTTGACCGCACGCTCGGCACCTCCTTCTTCATGCCGGCGATCTCCGAAATGGGCGAGCAACTGCCGCACAATGGCGGCAGCCCGATCCTGTTCCAGCATCTGTTCTGGTTCTTCGGCCATCCCGAAGTCTACATCGTGGCGTTGCCGGCCTTCGGCATCGTATCCGACCTGATCAGCACCCATGCGCGCAAGAACATCTTCGGCTACCGGATGATGGTCTGGGCCATCGTCGGCATAGGCGCGCTGAGCTTCGTGGTCTGGGCGCACCACATGTATGTCAGCGGCATGAACCCCTATTTCGGCTTTTTCTTCGCCACCACGACATTGATCATCGCCGTTCCGACCGCCATCAAGGTATACAATTGGGTGCTGACCCTGTGGCGCGGCGACATCCATCTCACCATACCGATGCTGTTCGCGCTGGCCTTCATCGTCACCTTCGTCAATGGCGGGCTGACGGGGCTGTTTCTAGGCAACGTCGTCGTCGATGTTCCGCTGTCCGACACCATGTTCGTCGTCGCCCATTTCCATATGGTCATGGGTGTCGCCCCGATCATCGTGGTGTTCGGCGCGATATACCATTGGTACCCGAAGGTCACCGGCCGCATGCTCAACGAGACGCTGGGCCGGTTCCATTTCTGGGTCACGTTCCTCGGCGCCTACCTGATTTTCTTCCCCATGCACTATCTCGGCCTGATGGGCGTGCCGCGGCGCTATGCCGAACTGACCGACATGACCATAATGACGGAGTCGGCCCATCACCTGAACTCGTTCATCAGCATCATGGCCTTCATCGTCGGCTTCGCCCAGATGGTCTTCCTGTTCAATCTGATCTGGAGCATCCGCCATGGCCGCGAGGCCGGCGGCAACCCATGGCGGGCCACGACGCTGGAATGGCAGACGCCGCAAACACCGCCGGCGCATGGCAATTTCGGCAAGGACCTGCCGATCGTCTACCGCTGGGCCTACGACTACAGCGTGCCGGGCGCCAAGGAGGACTTCATCCCGCAGAACGTGCCGGGCGCCTTCGCCCCATCCAGGGAGCCGGCATGAGTGTCATCCTGGTCTTCTTGCTCGTGATCGCCGGCTTTGCCGGCTGGTGGCTTTCGCACCAGCGGCTAACAACGAAGCCATGGCTCGAACAAGGTCTGGCCAGCGACATTGTCGGCTTCGACCGTTCGGCGCTGCCCACCGCCAAGATCGGCCTCGGCGTTTTCCTCGCCGTCGTCGGCTGCCTGTTTTCGCTGTTCACCAGCGCCTACTTCATGCGCATGGGCCTGTCGGACTGGCAGCCGCTGCCGCTGCCGCGCCTGCTCTGGCTGAACACCGGCGTGCTGGTTCTGAGCAGCGTCGCGTTGCAATGCGCCGTGTTCGCCGCGCGCAAAGGCCAGATCGACAACGTCCGGCTCGGCCTTGCCACGGCCGGGTTGACCGCGCTCGCCTTCCTGGTCGGACAGTTCGTGGCGTGGCAGCAACTAACCGAAGACGGCTACCTGCTGAGCGCCAATCCAGCCAACAGCTTTTTCTACCTGATCACCGGAATGCATGGCCTGCACATACTGGGCGGTCTGATCGGTCTCGGCAGGACCACCGCCGGCGCCTGGAACGGGGTGCGGCCGCAGCGGCTGCGCCTCAGCGTCGAGCTCTGCGCCATGTACTGGCATTTCCTGCTTTTCGTCTGGCTGGCCATTTTCGCTCTTTTGGCCGGCTGGGCCGCGACGTTCATCGATATTTGCCGGCAACTGCTGACCTAGGGAGATAGGGATGGCCGAGACGACCGTGACGCATACCGGCCAAATGGGACCAAGACCAACTGGTTGGCATGGCATTGCCGCCGACTGGGCCTCCGACCAGCGCGCGTTCAAGAACGTGTCCTGGGGCAAGGCCATGATGTGGATCTTCCTGCTCAGCGACACCTTCATCTTCGGCTGCTTCCTGCTCTCCTATATGACCGCGCGCATCTCCACGCGCGTGCCGTGGCCAAATCCGAGCGAGGTCTTCGCGCTGCGCATCGGCGGCCAGGAAATTCCCCTGATCCTGATCGCCATCATGACCTTCGTGCTGATCTCGAGCAGTGGAACCATGGCGATGGCGGTGAATTTCGGCTATCGCCGCGACCGCCGCAAAACCGCGATCCTGATGCTTCTGACGGCTGCGCTGGGCGCGACCTTCGTCGGCATGCAGGCCTTCGAATGGACCAAGCTGATCACCGAAGGGGTACGGCCCTGGGGCAATCCCTGGGGTGCGGCGCAATTCGGCTCATGCTTCTTCATGATCACCGGCTTCCACGGCACGCATGTGACGATCGGAGTGATCTTCCTGATCATCGTGGCGCGCAAGGTCTGGCGCGGAGATTATGACACCGGGCGGCCCGGCTTCTTCACCAGCCGCAAGGGCCGCTACGAGAACGTCGAGATCATGGGGCTGTACTGGCATTTCGTCGATCTGGTCTGGGTGTTCATCTTCGCTTTCTTCTATCTTTGGTGAGAGGCAGATATGGCTGAAGCAACCGCAAACGGCCTCGGGCAACACGCACTTCACGCACATGATGCGCCGGTGGCGGCCGCCCATGCCGAAGTTCACCAGGAGCACCCGATCAAGCTCTATCTGGTGGTCTGGGCGTGGCTGTTCATCCTCAGCACCTGCTCCTATCTGGTCGATTATTTCGGCCTGCACGGCTATCTCAGATGGTCGCTGATCCTGATCTTCATGATCCTCAAGGCTGGGCTGATTGTCGCTGTCTTCATGCATATGGCCTGGGAAAGGCTGGCGCTCGCCTATGCGATCATACTGCCGCCGATACTGGTGCTGGTGTTCGTGGCGATGATGCTCTTCGAGGCCGATTACACGCTTTTGACCCGGATGACGTTTTTCGGCGCTGGCCCCTGACCGGCACTCCGGGTCGGCCGGCGACATCCGCGGCCGGAAATCGCCCGCGCCGCCTGCCAGTCGGCGGCCTTGAAACAAGCGGCCGCTGGTGCATTTCTCCTGGTACCGGAAACGACAGGAGGAACGAATTGCCCTCGTTTCCGCATGCGTCGCGAACTCAAGCAAGAGGGACGCCAAAAATGACCATCGCAAACAGACTTAGGGAATTTATCGACGGCAAGGGAATTTCCTACGACACCGTCCCGCACCATCGCACATCCACCAGCAGGCAGTCGGCAATAGCCGCGCATGTGCCCGGCAGCATCATGGCCAAGTCAGTGGTCGTTCACCACGAACTTGGCTATGCGCTGGCCGTGGTTCCAAGCACGCACAGGATCGAGCTCGGCAGGTTGCAGGACGTCATGGACAGACGCCTCGGCCTCGCCTCCGAAGATGAAGTGGTTTCTCTCTTCGGCGATTGCGACATCGGCGCCATCCCACCGATCGGCGCTGCCTACGATGTGCCGGTGATCCTCGATGAAAGCCTCGGCGACGCCGCCGACATCTATTTCGAGGGCGGCGACCACAGGACGCTGGTGCATGTAAGCGGCAAGGACTTCCGCAACCTCACCAGGGATGCACGCCAGGCCCGCTTCAGCCACGCTGCCTACTGAAGCTGATCTTGTCGCGCCGGCGCCGACGCGACAAAGGCTGGAACGTGCTCAGTTCGCCGGTCTGGCGGAGGCCGGCGGCTCCACGACCTTGCGATAGACATGCCAGGTAGCGTGACCGAGGATCGGCAGCACCACCGCCAGTCCCGCGAACACTGGCACGGAGCCGATGATCAGCGCGACAGCGACGATCAATCCCCAGACAGCCATGGTGATCGGGTTCGCCATCACCGCCCGAACAGAGGTGTGGATGGCCTCGTAGGCGCCCACATCGCGGTCGAGCAGCAGCGGGAAAGCGACGACCGTCGTGCACAACACCACGACGGCGAAGACGAAGCCGATGGCGTGCCCGAGGATGATCAGCGTCCAGCCGCGCCCGGTGGCGAATATCTGATTGATGAAGCCGGATATCGATTCCGGCGGCGCCGGGCCAAACAGATATTGGTAGAACATCTGCGCAGTCAGGAGCCACGCGATGAAGATCGCAAACAGCATGATCCCGACCGCCGCGATCGCCGGCAAAGCCGGGGAATTCCTGACCTCGAAAGCGTGCCGCCAGGACGTATCGAGCCCCGCCTCCCGCCTGCGGCTGATCTCATAGAGGCCGATCGCCGCGAACGGGCCGATCAGCGCAAAGCCGGACACCAGCGGAAACAGCAAGGGCAGCGCATTGGCGCCCGATGTCCAGGCGGCGAGCACGACGCCGACGAGCGGGTAGATCAGGCAGAGAAAGACGATATGCGAGGGCTTGACCATGAAATCGTCGACGCCGCGCCTGAGTGCGTCGAAGAGGTCGGAAACACCGATCTTTCGAATTCTCATATGCTCCAGCGTCTCGCTGGCACCTGCAATCACGTGAAAGCTCGCCATGACCGTTCCTCCAGATCAGGTCCGGCAAGGTCGGGGGGTTCACGGTGCCACCGATGTGCATGGCTGGCCACGCAAACGCGACCTGCACTGCCCCTAACATACTCTCTTGTGCGGGACTTGTCGCCTTGTTGGTAAGGGGTTGGTGGTGGCGGGCGGGACGCTGGCCCCGGAAGTCTTTCTTCGATATTCTTATACAGTGCCGCGCGCCCCTTTTTGGCGCGCTCGGGACGCTGCAGGCACTTTTGATTGGCGCATGATCTCCCGGCCGGAGGTCAGCGAAGCGGAAATCGATCCGGTTTCGCAACCGTGCGCCAGGTCGAGGTGAAGATCATGGACGCAAGGACGGTTCTCATACTTGGCCTCGGCATAGTCATTCTGCTGCTGTTGGGATTTTGTGCGCTGCCATCGTGACGGATCAGTGTGCGGTCTGCAGCATGGCACTTGCCAACCGTTCAAGCGCCGGCTGAAACCAGCGCGCGCATGATGACGGTGTCGGCAAGCAGCGCGGCGAAAATCGCGAAAAGATAGAAGATCGAATAGGCAAACAGCGCCTTGGCGGGCTTCAATTCCTTTTCGGCAGCGGCCAGGACCTTCCAGGCGTGCCAAATAAAACCCACGCCCAACACGGCCGAGACAATTCCGTAGTAAATGCTGGCGAATCCGAAGGCCCAAGGCAGCACGCCGGCCGGCGCCAGAAGCAGCGCATAGGCAAGGATCTGCTTCTTCGTCGAAGCCGGGCCGGCCACATTCGGCATCATTGGAATGCCGGCGGCGGCGTAGTCGCCGACCTTGAACAGCGCCAGCGCCCAGAAGTGCGGCGGCGTCCACAGGAAGATGATCAGGAACAGGACCAGGCTTTCGACGCCAACGGCGCCGGTGGCCGCCGCCCAGCCGATGACTGGAGGAAGAGCGCCGGCGGCACCGCCAATGACGATGTTCTGCGGCGTCGAGCGTTTCAGCCACATGGTGTAGATGACGACGTAGAAGAAGATGGTGAAGGCCAGCAGCGATGCGGCGAGCCATCCAACCAACAAGCCGAGCGTCATGACCGAAAGACCGGCAAGCACGAGGCCGAAGCCGAGCGCCTCGCCTGGCATGACACGGCCGGACGGAACCGGCCGCCTTGACGTCCGCGACATCAGCGCGTCGATGTCCGCGTCATACCACATGTTGAGAGCCCCAGCCGCCCCTGCCCCGATCGCAATCGCACCGATAGCGATCACGGCGATGATCGGATTCATCACAACGGGAGCCACCACCAGGCCGACGAAAGCGGTGAAGATGGAGAGCGCCATGACGCGCGGCTTCAGCAGCGCGAAGAAATCGCCCGCCGTCGCTTCCGAGAGGCGGATGGCGGTGTCCCCGAGACGGCTTTCCTTAGTCGACATTGCAGGCGACCACCGATGGAAGCAGGCAAGCTGGGCCATGATCCCGAACTGAACGCCCACGTGGGCGAAAACCGAACCCTGTTTTTGCTTACGCTGTCCCTTTGATTCCAATAAGATCACGGTAAAACAAGGCGTTAGACGAATGGGGGAGGAGCCATGTCACTTGGAGAACGTTTTCAGATAGGCAATGACGTTGGCCACGTCTGCATCGTTCTTGAGGCCGGGAAACGTCATCTTGGTGCCCTTTACCATGGCCTTGGGATCGTGAAGGTAGGTCGTCAGCGTTGGCTCGTCCCATTTGATACCGGATTTGCCTGCCGCAATCATGGCATCGGAATATTTAAAATCCGGATGCGTACCGGCCGTGCGGCCGATGACGCCGTGCAGCGATGGACCGATCTTGTTCTTGTCCTCGTTTGCAATGTGGCAGACTTGGCATTTGGTGAAGACCTTCTCACCAGCCGCGGCATCCTGTGCCCGCGACGGATGCGCAATGAAGATCGTAACGGAGACCGCAGCGAAAAACGCTATAGCGCGCATGGCATTTCCTCCCTGATCGCCATTTTTGCCTTGGACGATCCCGCGCCTGGGCAGAATATCTCTCCCCAGTGGAATTGCAGTACTTACATACCATGAAATCCAGGCGACGGGTAGAAAAAGCCAAGCATTGCGAAGGTTTAGAACCCCGGCGCGGTCACGGAGGGGAGGTCCGGCAGGTCCCGGCAATCTGTTCGACCGCCTCTTCAAGCCCGGCAAGGTCGAAATCCGCCTGGCCGCGGCCTGACAACAATCCGAACCGCCAGGAAAGCGACAGCCGGCTTGCGGCAACAAGGCGCTTGATGCCGTCGGCGCCATCGCGCACCAGCATTCTGCCGCGCGCCCCGACCGACCAACTCTCGTCGAACTTGCCGCCGCCGTCGACGGTAACCGACATGGTGATCTTGCGGCTGGCCGAAACCCCGTCATTCAATTGCAGCCATTCGGTCCAGCGCGGTTCGCCGTCTCCCCGGCAGGCGATGGTCAAAACCGGGCTGTAGCTCAAGGCGCCGCCACCCGTGATCAGTTTGTTGGTGCCATGAAGCGAGGCGGTAACGAGGCCATCATCGTCCGTGCCGAAGCGCCAGTCGCCGGCAAGCGCGTCGGCTTGGGCGAGATCACAGGCGAATGCCAGAACAAGCGCCAGGGCGACGGCACGCCCCGTTTCGAAGAATAGGCTCAACGCCCCCTCCAGGAACCATACGGTTTGCAGCAACAGCGCAGATAGTGATTAGCGCTTGGTTTAGCCAAGTGCCGCCTCCCGCGAAGCGAATCGGCTGTTGCAGTTTCGCAACGAAAAAGGCCGCCCCGGGGCGGCCTTCGTCGATTCCATCAAGTACGGGACCTTATTCGGCGTCCTTGGCTGCCTTTTTCTTCGGCGCGGCCTTCTTCTTCGGCTCTTCCGCCTCGTCCTCGCTCGCCTTGGCTTCAGCCTTCTTGGCCGCGGCCTTCTTGGCGGGCTTCGCCTTGGTCGTGGTTTCCGCTTCCTCGTCGTCGGCCATCAGCTCTTCCTTGCTGACCTTGACGTCGGTGACCGAGATCTGGCCGAGCAGGTGATCGACCACCTTCTCCTCGAACATCGGCGCGCGCAGCGCATTCAGCGCCTCGGGGTTGTTGCGGTAGAACTCGAAAGCTTCCTGCTGCTGGTTGGCCGGGAAGCGGCGAACCTGCTCGAACAGGCCGCGCTGCAATTCCTCGTCCGATACGGTGACACCGGCCTTTTCGCCGATCTCGGCCAGCACCAGGCCGAGGCGCACGCGGCGCTCGGCAAGACGCAGATATTCGGCGCGGGCTTCTTCTTCGGTCGTCTCTTCGTCGGCGAAGGTGCGGCCAGCGGCTTCCAGATCGCGATTGACCTGCGCCCAGATGTTGTTGAACTCGGCGTCGATGAGCTTCGACGGTGCCTCGAACGAATAGGCCGCATCGAGCTGGTCCAGCAGCTGGCGCTTGACCTTCTGGCGCGTCATCGAGCCGAACTGGTTCTCGATCTGGCCGCGCACGATCTCACGCAGGCGCTCCAGCGATTCCAGGCCAAGGTTCTTGGCGGTCTCGTCGTTGATTTCCAGTTCGCCCGGCTTCGACACTTCCTTGACGGTGACGTCGAAGGTCGCTTCCTTGCCGGCCAGATGCGCCGCCTGGTAGTTTTCCGGGAAGGTCACGGTGACCTGCTTTTCGTCGCCGGCCTTGGTGCCGATGAGCTGATCCTCGAAGCCCGGAATGAACTCCTTGGAGCCCAGCACCAGCGGCTGGTCGGTGCCGGCGCCGCCGGCAAAGGCCTCGCCGTCGATCTTGCCGAGATAATCGATGCTGACGCGGTCGCCTTCGGCGGCCTTGCCGGTCTTCGGCTCGTAGCTGCGCGCCGATTCGGCGACGCGCTTGACCTGGTCGTCGATCTCGGAGTCCGGCACGTCGAACACCTGGCGCGTCACCTTGATGTCGGAGAAATCCTTGATCTCGATCGCCGGAATGATCTCGTAGTTGAGGCGGAATTCGAAATCGGTGCCGCCGGCCAGGATCTTCTCGGCTTCCTTCTCGTCCTCGGTCATGATGACTTCGGGCTGCATGGCGGCCTTTTCGCCGCGGCCCGTGATGATCGAGCGGGTCGAATCGTTGAGGATCTCGTTGACCACTTCGGCCATGAACGACTTGCCATAGACCTTGCGCAGGTGCTGCACCGGCACCTTGCCCGGCCGGAAGCCGTTGATGCGAACCTTGTTGCGGGCGTCCGACAGCCGCGCCATCAGCTTGGCTTCCATGTCACCGGCCGGCACGGTGATCTTGATCTCGCGCTTGAGACCGGAGTTGAGCGTTTCGGTGACCTGCATCGTAAAACCTTTGTTTTCACCAATGAGACTGCCACGGCCTCTGCCGTTTACAGCCTGCCGGTATAATCTTGCCGGGAATGGCTTTTGGTACGGAACCTGGCGATTTGACCGAAATTACGGCTCAAACTCTCCCAAACTGCGTTCCAAAATGTGAATAAGTTCTTGTTTTTCCTACTTCTTATCACATTCTGTAGAAGCGGATCGTCGCGTCCCGTCACATTTGACACGCCTTTTGTCACAGGCGAGGCTAATTTTCAACAGTCTTCGCGCTTAGGCGAATAACCAACATTTCGACATCTCGTCTCCGACATTGACAGAATGATGGCTACATGGGATTGCCGGACGATGCGGATGTGGCGGAACTGGTAGACGCCCTGGATTTAGGTTCCAGTGCCGAAAGGCGTGGGGGTTCGAGTCCCTTCATCCGCACCACCCCTCGCTCTGCGAGCTTCGGGTGGCAGGCCAGCTGAAAATCGCTGGATGTAAAGTGTGTCCCTCCGACCCTAGCGTCTGATGGCTTCGTCAGATGACCGCTATCGCGTCGACCTCTATGAGATAGCCTGGAGACATTATCGCTACCCCGACCACCACATTGGCTGGTTTGTGATCTCCAAACAGCGAAATCTGCGCTTCTTCGATGATCGGAACGTGTTCATCGCGCCTATAATCGACAATGTAGATCGTGATTTTGCAAACTTGCTCAGGCCGTGCACCTGCCGCATTGAGCGCTCGGCCGAGATTGCCGAATGCCAGGCGCGCTTGCGCCGCAAAATCACCATGCCCAACGAGCTTGCCGTGTATGTCTTCGGGCTGCTGACCTGAAACGAACACCAGCTTGGATCCCGTCGCGACGACAACCTGCGTGTACATCTCCGGAACTGGCAGATCATCGGGGTTGATGAGTTCGAGCGGCACTGAACAATCTCCTGCTTCGTTCGACTGAAATCGACATTGGCGATCGCCGCGCGCACCGCCGCTATCGGCATGGCCCCGCGCGAAATCTTCGAGGGCGACGCGCCAGCGCCGGCGCGTCAATCATGAGTATGCAGCCTAGTACAGCGGCTCCTCGAACAGCGTCTTGTCGCCATCGACCAGCGCCTTGATCTGCGCGGTACCATCGCTGGCAAGGGCAAGCCGTATCCCGAATGGACGCACGCGCATGTCGTTCTGGATCGCCATACCCTGGCCTTCCGGCAGGTAGAAGCGTTCGATGCCGTAATCCGGTGCGATTGTCGCGCCTTCCTCGCGCAGATCCCAGCCAGCCGCGACATGACCTGCAATGTCCGCTTCATCGGCCGCGGCCGGCGCCGGCGGCCTGCCGAACCAGGCGGTGGTCGGCGCCCAATAGCCGTCGGCGCCCTTCTTCAGGCGGACCATGATCGACGTGTCGTCGCTGGAAAATTTGTCGGCGGGGATGTTGGCGATCATCTTCACCGGTATGCGCGTGATGCTGTAGCTGAGGATGATGTAGTCGCCGCGCAGCAGGTCGCGCGGATCGACGGGTTCGATCTTCAGGAGCACTTCCTTGCCGCTGCGCAGGATCGCCGCCCGCCCTGCAATGATCCAGCTCAGGAAGCCGATCTGGACGAGCGCCAATACCAGCGCCGAGACAACAAGCCTCTTTCCGGTCATCATGCGGTGGCTCCTCCGGTGGCCGGACCCTTCATGCGTTTTTCGACGCGGATGATGATGATGGCGAGGATGCCGAGCAGCACCGCTGCCGCGAGAAAAAAGCCGGCGGTGTCGAGCATCGACTGCAAGGTCACGACATAGATGATGGCGAGTTCGAAGGCGAAGCCGAGATAGGCCAGCCAGCGCAGGCCGCGGCTTTCCCGTCCCGCCAGCACGATTGCCGCAACGATGCCGGCCAGCGCCACCACCGAGGCAAGGGCGAAGCCGCTATTGTAGCTGCTTTCATCCGCGAGTGAGAACTGGATCATCGCCAGGCCAGTGAGGAAGCCGAACAGCGCATGCAGCGGCAAACGGCCGCCAAGCTGCACGATCCTGTCCACCGGGTCGGGCGCGAAGACGGCAGCCGCGAACAGCAATGCCGACACGACGACCAGCGGGATCGCCACCCGCAGCGTCTCGTGATCCGTGACCAGCAGCGTGAGATAGAAGAGCAGCGACAGGATGATCAGGTGGCGAGCGGCCTGGCTGCGGGTCCAGAACGAGATCGCAAACAGCACGATCGCCATGACGACGAAGAAATGCGGAAATTCGCTGCGGTTGTAGTAGTCGAATCCTTTCAGGAACAGCCAGGCATCGGCGATGCCCACCGAAGCGACCGTCAGCGGGTTCGACCTGAGCGCCACCGCCGCCAGCGCCGTGCCAGCGCCCCAGGTGACCAGCGCTGAAGCCTCGTCGCCGGACAGATGGTACATCTGCCCGATCAGCGCGATCGAACCACCGAAAGCTGCGGCAGCCACGATCCACAGGGCTTCGCCGATCGCCGCATGGTCGCGCGTCTTCAGCACTGCGCCACCGACATAGCCGCCGAGGATAATGGCAAAGAGCGCTGCCACCCGCGCCAGCCGCGGGATCGCCTCCCAGTTGGCGGCGACGAAAATCAGAATGGCCGCGCCAAACAGCAGGGCCGCCATCATCGCCAGGATCGAACCGAAGCTCAGTGATGTGCGCGTATTGGCCTCGACGTCACGCGTCAGGGCGTCGGCTGTCGCGGCGTCGATCAGGCCTGCCTGGAGCCACCGCGCGATATCGGATCTGACCCGTGTCGAGTAGCCCGCCATGTCCTGCCTCCCCCGCTAGGTCGTTTTTTCAGCCGAACCAGCCAAACCGTTGACGTCACGGCACTTTCTGATTCTGGCTTCTTTGTGTCAGGTCCGTGAAGGCGCGTTAATGTTGCATTGCACAATTTGCATTGCTGCCATGCAGCCATAGCGCTTTTAAATCGATATGAGCCCGCCTATTTATGGTTCGTACACAAACGGAATGATCCGCAAGAAAGACGAAACGAGAACTACCATGAACCTGATCCGCAACTACCGCAACTGGCGCCGCTACAGGGACACCGTGTCCGAGCTGAGCCGCCTGAGCAACCGCGAACTGACCGACCTCGGCATTAGCCGCAGCGACATTCCTTACGTCGCTCGCAAGGCGGTCTAATTCTTCGGACCGCAAATGGTCCGAACAAGTTTCTGAAAAGAGAACGACAATGAACCTGATCCGCAACTATCGTAACTGGCGCGTTTATCGCGAGACGGTTACCGAGCTGGGTCGCCTTTCGAACCGCCAGCTGCATGATCTCGGTATCGTCCGCGACGAAATCAAGATCATCGCCCGCCGGGCGATCTAACGGAATTTCGCTGGGGTCGACCTCCTCCCCGACTTCCAGCGAACGGTCAGCCCTTATCCTCCTCCCGAGGGTTGACCACCAAAACGGCGCCCGCCGCACCTCCTCCCGCGGCGGGCGTTGTTCCCCGGAGCCAAACGAATTTTGCTCCAAAGGGTTTTGCCCCTTTTAAAAATGGCAAAAGAGATTTCGTCAAAGCCGACCTCCTCCCCGGCAATGACGAATAGGCCCGACCTTCACCTCCTCCCGAGGGTTGGCCAACCAAACGGCGCCCGCCGCACCTCCTCCCGCGGCGGGCGTTGTTTCCGCGGAGCAAACGAATTTTGCTCCAAAGGGTTTCGCCCCTTTTCAAAACGCGAAAGAGATTTCGTCAAAGCCGACCTCCTCCCCGGCGATGACGAATACGGTCGATCTTCACCTCCTCCCGAGGATCGACCCCCAAAACGACACCCGCCGGACCTCCTCCCCCGGCGGGTGTTGTTGTATTCAGCGCCTGGTTTCGCCATCTGCGTTTGCCCGCACCAAGCACGGCAATTGCAATCGCCGCCCCAAGCGATTATTCCGGCGCTCATGAGCAAAAATCCTATCCATATCATCGGCGGCGGTCTCGCCGGTTCCGAAGCCGCGTGGCAGGCCGCGCAAGCCGGCGTTCCCGTGGTGCTGCATGAAATGCGCCCGGTTCGCGGCACGGACGCGCATAAGACCGATGGCCTGGCCGAGCTCGTCTGTTCCAATTCCTTCCGCTCCGACGATGCTGAAAACAACGCGGTTGGCTTGCTGCACGCCGAAATGCGGCTGGCCGGCTCCTTGATCATGAGCGCCGGTGATGCCAACCAGGTGCCGGCCGGCGGCGCGCTGGCCGTCGATCGCGACGGTTTCTCCGACGCCGTGACGAAAAAACTCGAAGCGCACCCGCTGATCACCATCCAGCGCGAGGAAGTGCCGGGCCTGCCGCCGACCGACTGGGACCAGGCGATCATCGCCACCGGGCCGCTGACCGCGCCATCCCTAGCCCAGTCGATCGCCGAAGCGACCGGCGCCGATGCGCTGGCCTTCTTCGACGCCATTGCCCCGATCATCCATTTCGACACGATCGACATGGACACCTGCTGGTTCCAGTCGCGCTACGACAAGGTCGGGCCCGGTGGCACCGGCAAGGACTACATCAACTGTCCGATGGACAAGGAGCAGTACCTCGCCTTCGTGCAGGCGCTGGTCGACGGCCAGAAGACCGAATTCAAGCAATGGGAAGGGACACCCTATTTCGACGGCTGCCTGCCGATAGAGATCATGGCCGAACGCGGCGTCGAGACGCTTCGCTATGGTCCGATGAAGCCGATGGGGCTGACCAATGCCCACAATCCGACCGTCAAGGCCTATGCGGTCGTCCAGCTGCGGCAGGACAATGCGCTGGGCACGCTCTACAACATGGTCGGCTTCCAGACCAAGCTGAAGCATGCCGAGCAGGTGCGGGTTTTCCGCACGATTCCGGGCCTGGAAAACGCCGACTTCGCCCGCCTCGGCGGCCTGCACCGCAACACCTACATCAACTCGCCGACCTTGCTTGATGCCTCGCTGCAGCTGAAGTCGCGCCCCGGTCTGCGTTTCGCCGGCCAGATCACCGGCTGCGAAGGCTATGTCGAAAGTGCTGCCATCGGCCTGCTCGCCGGCCGCTTCGCCGCCGCCGAGCGGCTCGGCCACGCGCCGTCGCTGCCGCCACTGACCACGGCCTTCGGCGCGCTGCTCAACCACATCACCGGCGGCCACATTGTCTCGGAGGACGAACCCGGAAAACGCTCCTTCCAGCCGATGAACGTCAATTTCGGCCTGTTCCCGCCGCTGGAGGCTGGCACGAAATTGCGTCCTGACGGTTTCGAGGGCCGCTTCCGCGGCAAGGACAAATCGGTTGCCAAGAAGAAGGCGACGACGGCACGGGCGTTGGCCGACTGCCGTGCATGGCTCGGCTTGCCGGCGCAGACCCTGGCAGCGGAATAAACGGATTTACGTTTAAGCGGCGGCGGGCTAGCTTGCGGCCCTCATCGTCGGGGGCCATCCATGTTTGCGGGTAGATTTGTGCTGGCCTTCGTTATTTTGTCTGCTTGCGCGGGCTGTACTACAGCGCCGGAGGCGCTGCAGTCGCTCGGCGACCGCAACTACATGCGGTATGCGACAGGCAAGCCCTACACGCAGATTGCATCGCAAAGCCAGATGTCTGTCGAAGGTCTGGCAGGCGCGACCATCTACGGGCCGATGATCGGCGCGTATCGCCTGGCGGACGGCGATACGGTCTATCGACATATCGACAACGTGGAATCCACGCGAACGAATGTGGATGCCGGGGTCCTGATGCAGCGCGAAAGCGTTGGCACGCGCTACCGGCTTGCCTATTTTCGTGTTGGTCCCGACGGTATCGTCAAGGATTGGGCGACTGGTGCCTTGCCGGGCGAACGGCTCGGTTGCACATGGTATGCGGGTGGCTTCGTCCAGCAGTGCAGCAGTGAAACGCAGCGCCTGCAGAGCCTTGCCGTCTATGACTCGCTGGTGCGAACATCGAACGATAGACCCCTGCCTTCATGGGGTGTTCCCGTCACTGACGCGCAACAGCCCAAAGCCAGCTGACCGGGCTGGTCGGGCCGTCACGACGGCCATGGCGCACATGACCCGCGAGAGGCCCGATGTTTTGCTCGACGAAGCAGTAGACCGGGTGAAGAGCCGAATTTCGCAAGTGGCGGCACGAGACAATGGTGATGCGGTGGCTTGAAGTCCAATGAACATCACTTGGCGAGAGATCGCTTTTCAACTTGAACCGGATGTCGCGCAGAAGGCAGCAAAGGCCTGGTCGTGGCTTTTGCCAGAGCCTTGGACGCCGCTTGTCTGCTCAATGGTGGGAGGCTTGTTTGTCGAACGACCGAACAGTGGGGTTCATTGGTTGGACACCGGGACGGGCCTGGTCGAGCAGGTAGCTCGCAGCAGGACGGACTTTGAGGAGATGATCAGGACTGCTGCCAATCGCGTTGACGAATGGTTCCTGCCACCGCTTGTCGAACGTCTTCACGCCGCGGGCAAGAAGCCGAAGGCGGGAGAATGCTACGGCTTCACCATCCTGCCCGTCTTCGCCGAGGGCAAATTTGACGTCGAGAACATGTTCGTAATTCCGGTCACAGAGCAGTTCATCGGTATGGCCGATCTTCATCGCCAATTAAACGAATTGCCTGACACCTCAAAGGTGCGGATCAAGGTCGTCGACTAGGCTCGTACGCTACTCCGCCGGCTCCGCGCTCGCTCCCGGCAGGCCCGGCTTGCCCGCCTCTGACGGATTTCTCCGCACATAAGCCGCCTTCAGTGTCTCCGAGGTCTCGCGCGAACCGTCATGGCTCCAGCCGGGCGGCTTGATCAGGTAGTTCAGACGCTCGCCCAAAGTCAGTCCAGGCGCGAAGGCATCCCTGAACATGCCGATCCATTCGTGGAACGCCACTTTCAGCGGGTTGAAGGTGCCGAGATTCCTGACGATGCCATAGCGCGGCCGGTCCTCTTCCAGCTCTTCGACGAAGGTGCCGAACATGCGGTCCCAGATGATCAGCGTGCCGGCATAATTGGCGTCGAGATAGCGCGGATTGGTGGCGTGGTGTACGCGGTGGTGCGAGGGCGTGTTGAAGATGAATTCGAACCAGCCCCACATCTTGCCGATCGTTTCGGTATGGATCCAGAACTGCCAGACGAGGTTGAAGCCGAAGGTGAAGGCAATCACCGCCGGGTGAAAGCCGAGCAGCACCAGCGGCGCCTGCAGCACGAACATGAAAGTGAACAGGCCGGTCCAGCTTTGCCTGAGCGCTGTCGACAGATTGTAGTGCTGGCTGGAGTGATGGTTGACGTGCTCGGCCCACACCCAGCGCACCCGGTGCGCGATGCGGTGATAGACATAGTAGCGCAGATCATCGAGCAGGAAGGCGGCGAGGAACACCCAGACCGACAGGCCGAGATTGAAGAACCTGAACTGCCACAGCCACAACAGCGCCCAGTAGGAGACGACGCCGAGCAGCAGCCCAGCGACGACGTTGCCGGTGCCCATCATCAGGCTGGTCAGCGTGTCGCGTGTCTCGAACGAGCCCTTGGCGCGGCCGGTGCGCACCAGCCAGAGCTCGATCAGGATGGCGGCGACGAAGAACGGAATGGCGAGCTGGGTGACCTGCGGAAAATCATAGCTGTCCATCACGCGGCCTCGCTGGCGGCATCTGATTGGCGTGCTTCAAGAGCCTTAAGCAAGGCCTGTAGATCGCCGGCATTGGCGAAGCGGAAGCGGCCGCCCTTCCAGGTGAAGTCCTTCAGCCGCATCAGAATTGTGTTCGTCTCTTCGGAACTGGACACCGAGACGTCCGCAGCCGTGACGATACGCGTCAAGAAGCAGTCGCCGATGCTGTGAACGATGCCGGTGCGCCCTCGCCCAAGGTCCAGGAATGCCGTCTTGGCGTCCGCCGTCAGGCGGACTGTTTGCGCCACTTCATCCGGAAAATCCTCGGCAAAACGGTGCAACGCCTGATCCGGGCCAGCCAGTGTGGCCGTCTTGCTGCCACCGGTGAAATGCACGGCGGCGACCGACAGCGCAATGCCAAGGACGACGATCGCGACCAGAACGGGCAAGCTCATGGATTTCCTCCGGGCCGGCCTGTCGTCTTCGGCGACAGTTCCCAGCACGGCCGAATCCTTAGCATGATTGACGTTTACGTCAAAGTGCCAGCCAGCCCTTGCTCGCGCGCCGCAACAGCAGCCAGTGCCGGCGCAAGGCGGACAGCCTCGCGACGCCGTCGAGCGGTGATTGGCGCGAGCCTTCCATCTTGTCGAGATAGGCGCGCGACAGCGCCAGCGGCAGGAATGCCGGTCGCAACGATGCCGGCAGCCCTGCGGCGCCCTGCTCGAAAGCGGAAAGATGTTCGCGCGCCAGCGCAATCATCGCCACCACCGCGCGCCGCGCTCCAGGCCCGCCATCGCCGGCAACAAACTCTTCCGGCGACGACCCCGCCGCCGCCAGTATCTCGGCCGGGACAAAACACTGCCCGCGCTTACGGTGCAGCGGCAGCAGAAGCAGGAGGCCGGTCATGGCCTGCGCGCAGCCCGCCCTGCCGGCGAGTTCGGCGAAGCGAGGCGCCTCGGAGGGATCGAGCATCATTGCCGCAAGCTGGATGAGCGCGGCTGCCGTCTCGCCGCAATAGCCTTCCAGATCGGTGCGCGTGGGCATCGGATCGTCATAGAGATCGAAGATGCGCGCTTCGAGCATGTTGTCCAAGGCCAGCTTGGGCAGCCGATGGGCGGAGATTGTCGCCTTCAGCGCGTCGGCGACGGGATGGCCGATGGCTGCGCCATCATTGTCGGCGGCGATGAGGTCACGCCACCATTGCAGCCGCACCTCACCCGGCAACGCTTCATGGATGCGGTCGCGGATGCCGGCAATTTCGGCATTGAAAGCGTAGAGCGAAAACAGCGCATCGCGCTTATCGGCCGGCGCATAAAGCGCCGTCAGATACCGGTCATGGTCGGCGGCGCGCACCGCGTCCATGACGATTTTGGCATTTTCAGACATATCAATCGACGGCGATGAGCGCGGCAGCCACGGCGCGGTCTTCCGCCAGAAGCACATTGTAGGTCCGCACCGCAGCGCCCGTCGACATTGGGTCGGAGGCTATGCCTGCCGCCTTCAACGCCGCCCGCAGCGCCGCCGGCAACGGCCGCAAATCCTTGCCCATGCCGACCAGCAGGATCTCGACCTTGTCAGCTTCGGCCAGAAGTTTTTCGAAATCCGCCACCGTCAACGCTGAAGTATCCGCCGGCTCCCAGCCATGAATTCCGGATGGCAGGCACAGCAGCGAGCCGCGATGCGACATGTCGGCAAAGCGGAAACCGCCATTGCCATAGGCCTCGATCGGCGCGCGGCCGGGGAAATGCGCCTCGCGGATGACGATGCCTTTGCCGGTCACCACTTTGTCACCCCTTCGGGGCCGCGCGTCAGGTCGCGACCGCCTTGCCGCCGTTGACCGGCTTCTCCTCATCGGCCGAAACCTGTGGCCGCAGCTTGAACAGGATCAGCAGCGGTGCCGCGATGAAGATCGACGAATAGGTGCCGAACACGACACCGAACAGCATCGCCATGGTGAAGGAGCGGATGACTTCGCCGCCGAACAGCACCAGCGCCAACAGCGCCAGGATCGTCGTCACCGAGGTGAGCGTCGTTCGCGACAGCGTCTCGTTGATGGCGTTGTTCAACAGCTGCGGCAGCGGCATTCGCTTGTATTTTCGCAAATCCTCTCGAACACGGTCATAGACCACGATCGTATCGTTCAGCGAGTAACCGATAATGGTCAGGATCGCCGCCAGCGACGACTGGTTAAATTCAAGCCCGGTAATGACGAAAAAACCGAGCGTCATGACCACGTCGTGCACCGTCGCCACGATGGCGCCGACCGCGAACTGCCACTCGAAACGGAACCAGACATAGACCAGGATGCCAATCAGCGCGACCAGCATGGCGATGGTGCCTTGCTTGGCCAGCTCGCCGGAAACCGTCGGGCCCACCACTTCGACGCGGCGGAAATCATACTGGTCCTGCAGCTCGCCGCGCACCTTGTCGATGACCGTCTGCTCGGCATTCTCGCCGCCATCCTGCGTGCCGACACGGATCAGCACGTCGTTCGGCGCGCCGAACTGCTGCACCTGCACTTCGCCGATGTTGAGCTCCATCAGCCTGGCGCGAATATCGCCGAGATTGGCGTCGCCGCTCTTGGACTTCACCTCGATCATCGAGCCGCCCTTGAAGTCGATGCCGTAATTGATGTCGACCGTCATAAACAGCACCACGGACAGCACCGACAGGAAGCTCGACAGCGCAAACGTCCAGCGACGGATGCCCATAAAGGGGATCTTGGTGCCTGGTGGAATGAAGGTCACCGGAGCCTTCGGCAATTCCTTCGGGCGGGCGCGACGCAGCCAGATCGACACCAGCAGGCGCGTGAAGGTGAAAGCGGTGAAGACCGTGGTCAGGATGCCGATGGCGTAGGTGATGGCAAAGCCCTTCACCGGGCCGGTGCCGAGATAGAACAGCACCACGGTGGCGATCAGCGACGTGACGTTGGAATCGACGATGGTCGCCAGCGCCTTCGAGAAGCCGGTGTCGATCGCCTGGATCACCGAGCGGCCGGCACGCCGTTCCTCACGGATACGCTCGTAGATCAGCACGTTGGAATCGACCGCCATGCCGATGGTCAGCACGATACCGGCAATACCCGGCAAGGTCAGCGTCGCCCCGAGCAGCGACAACAATCCGACGATCATCGCCACGTGCACCGCCAGCGCGATGTTGGCGAGGAAACCGAGGAAGCCATAGGCGACGAACATGAAGGCAACGACGAGGATCGAACCGATAATGCCGGCGACCTTGCCGGCATGGATCGAATCCTGGCCAAGGCCCGGACCGACGGTTCGTTCCTCGATCACGGTCAGCTTCGCCGGCAACGCGCCGGCGCGCAACAGCACGGCCAGATCGTTGGCGCTTTCAGCGGTGAAACTGCCGGAAATCTGACCGGAGCCGCCAAGGATAGGTTCGCGAATTTGTGGCGCTGAAATCACCTGATTGTCGAGGATGATGGCGAAGCGCTTACCGACATTCGCCGCCGTCGCCTGACCGAAGCGTGTTGCTCCGCGCGAGTTGAAGGTAAACGACACCACCGGTTCGTTGGTTCGCGAATCAAAAGTTGCCGTCGCCTTGGCGAGATCCTCGCCCGAAACAAGCACGCGGTTCTCGATCAGGTAGGGAACCGGTGGATCGTCCTGCGAATAAAGGATCGATGAACCGCTTGGGGGGCGATTTTTCAACGCATCCTGCACCGGCATCGAATCGTCGACCATCTGGAAGGTCAACTTGGCGGTTTGGCCGATGATCTCCTTCAGCCGCTGCGGATCCTGCAGGCCGGGAACCTGAACCAGGACGCGATCGTCGCCCTGCCGCTGCACGATCGGCTCGGTGGTGCCGAGTTCATTGACGCGGCGCTCGACGACTTCAATCGATTGCGCCAATGCGGACGAGGTACGGTATTTAACGCCGGCGTCGGTGGCTGTGAATTTGAGCACGCCCGGTTCGGAATCGTCGAGCGACATTTCCTGGATGGAGCCGCCGGTGAACAGGCCTGCAGCCACCGGATCGGTCAAAGTCTTCAACGCCTTCTTTGCGGCATCAATCTGAGCTGGGTCCGTTATGCGCACCTGCACGGTCCGGCCCGTGCCGGCAAGGCCGGTGTAGCCTACCTTTGCATCACGCAACAACGTCCGAATCTCGTCGCGTGTCGTCTCCAACTGCGCCTTGATCAGGTCGTTCTGGTCCATCTGGAGCAGGATGTGCGAGCCACCCTGCAGGTCGAGGCCAAGCGTCATCTGCCGCTTCGGCACCCAACTGGGCAACTGTGCCAATGTGCTTGCAGGGATGAGATTAGGCGCGGCGAGGACCACTGTGGCGGCCACAGCCAGCCAGATCAGGATCATCTTGAAGCGCGAAAAATACAGCATATGGCGTCGTCCGTCAGAGCGTGTCCGCGGATCGCTCCGCCTGGAATTGGATTATTTCTTGGCGTTCTGGTTGGCCACCGGCTCGCCCTTGACGCGCACATCGGCGATCGTCGAGCGCAGCGCCGTAACCTTGGTGCCACCGCCGAGGTCGATCTCGAGCTCGTTGTCGTCGATCACCTTCGTCACCTTGCCGACGAAACCGCCGCCGGTGACGACCGTGTCGCCGCGACGGACCGCCGCCAGCATCTCGCCGCGCTTCTTCAGCTGCGTGCGCTGCGGGCGGATGATCAGAAAATACATGATCACGAAAATCAGGACAAACGGCAAAATGCTGATGAACATATCGGGAGAGGCGCCGCCGATGCCTTGGGCGTATGCCGGTGTCACGAACATCGAGGTACTCCTGAATTTTGAAAATCGGCCGCCAAACCGTGTGCTGTGAAATTTGGCGGCCCCGCGAAATTTGGCCGGAATATAGTCGGTAAAGTTGTCAATGCAACTGCGCGACCGACCAAATCGGCTGCTTTTCCGGCCTGTTCGCCCGTGTTAGAGCATGATCGCGAAAAGCGAGAGCCAGTTTACAGAAAAGATCACGCTCGAACAAAAGGTTGGGACCGGTTTCGAACCCGACGGATTCGAACGTGTCCCACCTGCCCGCCCCAGGAAACGAGCCAAAAGACCCGAAATGACCGACAGCACCATCGACGCCCTCAACAAGAAACTCGACCGCCTGATCGAGGCTGTCGGCCGCCTCGCCCCGCCGCCGGTGCCTGAAACCGACCTCGGCGGGGCCGACTGCTTCGTCTGGCAGGCCGATCCCGGCTATCTGGAGCCGGTGCGCAAGGTCAACCGCGTCGACATCGGCCTGATCCGCGGCGTCGACCGTGTCCGCGACATCCTCGTCGACAACACCCAGCGCTTCGCCGCCGGCTTTGCCGCCAACAACGTGCTGTTGTGGGGCGCGCGCGGCATGGGCAAATCGTCGCTGGTCAAGGCCGTGCATGCCGAGGTCAATGCCAAGGCCAAATCCGACCTCCCGTTGAAGCTGATCGAGATTCACCGCGAAGACATCGACACGCTGCCCAAACTGATGGGTTTGCTGAAGGCGGCGCCCTTCCGCGTCATCCTGTTTTGCGACGACCTGTCCTTCGATCATGACGACACCTCCTACAAATCGCTGAAGGCGGCACTCGAAGGCGGCGTCGAAGGCCGCCCGGCCAATGTCATCTTCTACGCCACCTCGAACCGGCGCCATCTGTTGCCGCGCGACATGATCGACAATGAGCGCTCGACCGCCATCAACCCGTCCGAAGCGGTCGAGGAAAAGGTCTCGCTCTCCGATCGGTTCGGCCTGTGGCTCGGCTTCCACAAATGTTCGCAGGACGAGTATCTCGAGATGATCAACGGCTATGTGAGCCATCATGGCCTTGACATCGACCCCGAGCAGTTGCGCGCGGAAGCGCTGGAATGGGCGACGACGCGCGGCAGCCGCTCAGGCCGGGTCGCCTGGCAGTTCACGCAGGATTTGGCCGGCAGGCTTGGCAAACCGCTGAAGGATTGAGGCGTCTCACTCGGGTGGCCGCGCTCGTCGCAAGTCGCGCGGCGTTTGGCCAATCTCGCGGCGCATCCAATGCGCCAGATGTGACTGGTGCGCGAAGCCCGTCAATTCCGCCACCTCGCTTGTGCTGAGATCGCCCTGCTGCAAGAGGACGCGCGCGCGTTCGACGCGGCGTCGCAACACATAGCGATGCAGGGTGACACCCGTCGCCACCTTGAACCATGTCCGCAAATGCGAACTGCTCGCGCCGGCAACCCGGGCTAGTCGGTCGATCGAGAGCGGCTGGTGTAGAGCGGCCTCAATATGCTCCAGGACACGCTTGAGCTGGGTGTCCGACAAGCGGCTCGTTCGATCGATGTCTATATCGTCGACGCCAAGCAGCCTGACCGCGAGCGCGGCGCCAATGCTGTCGGCAAACAGAGAGCCGCTCGGCGCGCCTGCATCGAGATCGCTCTGGAGTGCTCGAGCAAGATGCTCGATGCGCTGGTCGCGAAGCAGATGGCGTGTGTCGAGCCGCGATACCGACGCCCCGCCGCCAAGTTCCGCCGCCACCCTTTCCATCAAGGCTGGCTGCAAGACAATCTCGACTGTATCGAAGGGAGTTTCAGCCTCGAAACCGCCCTCCTCGCCGGCCGGCACCAAGTCGATATCGCCGGCGCGCCTGACGAAATAGCGCCCAACCTGATTGCAGTAGGATCGTGTCGCCGCGCTTGCATGCAGCATGACGCGATGGTGCGGCGCCCGCGACAGACGATGGACACCTGCTTCAATATGCCGGGAAACCATTGTCACGTCGGACGGAGATCGGGCCGGGGCGAATTGCGGACGCATGCTCTCTCGATTCATGGCGAAACCTGTTCAAGATTTGGCAATTCCCGCGCGATTTTCAATGCCGCGAACCTGTACGCACGCCTCTCCATCAAGCTTGGAAGAGAGGTTGCCATGAGTTTCTATGTTGTTGTCGGCGCAGGCCCGGTTGGACGCGAGACCGCCCGCCTTCTCGGTGAACAAGGACATGATGTCGTTCTCACCAGCCGAAGCGTCGGTTCGAACGCGTTGCAGAACGTGCGGACCATACAGGCCGATGCCACGGACGCCTCGGAACTGTCGCGTATCTGCCGAGGCGCCGATGCCATCTTCATGTGCGCCATGGCCGCATATCATCGGTGGCCGACCGACTTTTTCCCCATCATCGACGGCACCGTGCGCGCGGCCGAAGCGGTCGGCGCGAAGCTCATCGTGCTCGGGAACCTCTATGGTTATGGGGAAAATGCCGACAGCCCGCTTCGCTCGGATCTGTCCCTGGACCCGACGTCGAGAAAGGGAACGGCCAGGACGATCATGTGGCAGCGGGCGGTCCGTGCCGATGTACCGGCCATCGAAATACGCTCCAGCGACTATCTCGGACATGGCGCCATCAGCTACTTCTCGCTGGTCGCGCTGCCCTCCATCATCGAGGGCAAGCCCACCGCCTTTATCGGAGACCTCGACGCGACTCATGCCTGGACCTTCACCAAGGACGTCGCGAGCACGCTGGTTGCGGCCGCTCACTACAAGGGTGAATGGGACCGGGCATTTCACGTTCCCTCGCAATACGCCTCACCCAGGGAACTCATCCAGAAAACCGCGGTGATGCTCGGACAAGAGGTTCCAGCGATACGCTCCTATTCCGTCGCCGAGATGGAAGCCTTGGGCATGCATGAGCTCATCGAGATGAGCTATCTTTTCGAGAGCCCCTTGCTGGTTGATGCCTCCGACACCGAGGCGTTTCTAGGGGTGAAGGCCAGTAGCATCGAGGAGATGATCACCGACACGCTGCGCGATCATCTGTGAATCCCGCAGGCGGGCTTTTTGCACAATCTGAAAAAGCCCGCTCCTTGCGGGGCGGGCTGAGCCGGCGGGCCGGACTGGAGGTCAGACGGCCCGCAAATCGCTTTTTTTATTCTATTCGAGATAGGTCGAGGGATCGACCGGCGCCGAGTTCTTGCGCACTTCGAAGTGCAGTTTCGGCGAGTCCGTCGTGCCGCTCATGCCCGACAAGGCGATTTCCTGGCCGCGCTTGACCTTCTGGCCGCGCTGCACCTCGATCGAGCTGGCATGACCATAGACGGTGACCAGGCCGTTCTCGTGGCGCACCAGCACCGTATTGCCGAATTCCTTGAGCCCGTCGCCGGCGTAGATGACGACGCCGTTCTCGGCCGCCTTGATCGGCGTGCCCGAGGGCACCGCGATATCGACGCCGTCCTTGCCGGATCCGAAACCGGAGATCACCCGGCCGCGCACCGGCCAGCGCATCTTGCCGATGCCGGTGGCATCCGGCGCCACCGCCTCGTCATCCTCAGCCTGCTGGATGACCTTCGCGTCTTTCTTCGGCGGCGTGTAGGATGCCAGCGTTTCCGACGGCGTGGCCTTTGCCGGGGGCTGCGTGGTTGCCGTGGTCACCGGATCGACCTTCGCCGGCTTGGCGCTGGCGACCGTCGCGGTTCCGCCGGCAGGCACCTTCAGGGTCTGGCCGATCTTGAGCAAGCCATCCTTCATGCCGTTGGCCTGCTTCAGCGCAACGACGCCGACGCCGGTCTTCCTGGCGATCGAGGACATCGTGTCGCCCGACTGGACTGTGTAGGTGCCCGGGGCGCCGGTAGCCTTGGCGACCTGCGCCGGCTTGGGCTCCTTGGGCTGGCTCGCGGCGGCCGACGCATCGACCTGCGCGGCGGCCTTGCCCTCCTTGAGCTTGGGCTGCTGCGGCAGGACGGCGACCTTGTCCGGCGCGGTGGCCGGCAAATCGCGCTTGCCATCCTTCGCCGGCCCGTCCTTCAACTGCTTGGCATCGGCGACCTTCGGCTCGGCCTTGCTCGAATAGGCATAGGCCGGAATAACGATCTTCTGACCGGTCTTCAGCCCTTTGGTCGGGCTGAGACCATTCACCTTCATGATGACATCGGCCGGAACCTTGTAGTGCGCGGCCAAGCCGGAAATGGTCTCGCCGTCCCTGACGACGATTTCGGTCGCGTGCGGCCTGCCCGCCTCGGCCACCTTCGGCGCGTCGGGCTGGGCATTCTTGAATGGCTTGGCGGCAGGCTCGACGGTACCGGTTGTCGTCCTGTCGACATGGGGAGCGGGCCGGACCATGGCGGGTGCCGACGCAACACGCACCGGATTGGCGGCGGGCGCGAGAGCCGGCGCGGGTTGCGCCTGGGCAGAAACGGGCGGCGGCAACGGGCGGCTCGAAACCGGTTCAACGCTGGAGCGGCTGACCGACTGGGTGTGGCTGCCGTCAAGCGGCGCGGCCGACACATCGCCCGGATAGGGCTGCACGGCATCCTGCTTGTTGATGATGGCGCGCTGATTGTTGGTCGAGGAAGTGAAGACATCGTCGACACTGTTGAACCGCGAAGCCTGGGAACTGCACCCGGCGGCCGCGCCCGCAATCATGAGAACAGCGCAGCCCCGCGCCAGATTGCGACTATTTGTCTTCAAAACACTGAGTTGCATCGCACTAACCCGCACAAACTCTGCACCAACTGAGACAGGATTAAAGCGCGTTAATGTTACTGGGCGGTTAACCCATTAGAATCCGACGAAAATTTTCTTAAAACATTTTGGGGATAGCTGGAGGCATGGATCATGAGGCCGAACAGGTGTTCGACCGCGGATCAGTGCTCTGCCGGAAACTAGATCACCGCGGCGACGCTGCGCAGGATCGGCTGCAGCCGCACGAGGCCGATATCCTCGCGCTCGAAGCGGCTGCCGACCTTGGTGAGCTTGGCAAGCACCTGCTCGCCCTCCTCCGGCCCGATCGGTGCGATGACGATGCCGCCGCTCGACAATTGGTCGAGCAGGAAGCGCGGCAGGCTGTCGAAAGCCGCCCAGGCGACGATGCGGTCGAACGGCCCTTCGGCCGGCAAGCCGCCGGAGCCGTCCGTCTGGCGTACGATGACGTTGCCGATGCCGAGCGCCTCGAAACGCTGCCTGGCCTGCTCGACAAGCGTCTTGTAGCGATCGACGGTGACGATCCGCGCCGCCAGCCGCGACATCACCGCCGCCGTATAGCCGGAGCCGGTGCCGATCTCGAGCACGCGGTTTCCCGCTTCGATGGCAAGAGCCGCGATCACTGCCGCCTGCATGTCGGCGCCTTCGATCGCCTCGCCGCACTCGATCGGCAGCATGCGGTCGGACCAGGCGATCTGATGGAAATGGGGCGCCAGGAAACCGCGCCGTGGCGTCGCCTCGAAAGCCGCGATCAGCGCCTTCGGCACGGTTCCCCTGCCGCGCAGGCGCAACAGGAAAGCGGCAAATCCTTCGCGGTCATCGATTGGCAGGTTCATGCAAGCGCCTTGCTCAGCTGGTCACGGATCTCATGCGCGGTGAGGTCGAGCTGCAACGGCGTCACCGACACCAGGCGGTTGCGCAGCGCGTAGAGGTCGGTGCCGTGCTTGCCCTCAACCGGCTCGCGGCCGAAGCGCAGCCAGTAGTAAGGCAGGCCGCGCCCGTCACGGCGCTCGTCGACCCACAGGCTGTGCACGAGCTTTCCTTGCGTGGTGACCACTGTGCCGGCAACCTCTTCGGGCAGGCAGTTGGGAAAATTGACGTTGAGCAGCACGCCGTCCGGCAGCGGCGTCGCGACGAGCTTCTTCAGCAGTGCCGGCGCCAGCGCCTCGGTGGTCTCGTAAGGCACGACGCGATCCTCGCCGACATAGGAGTAACCCTGGCTGAGCGCGATCGAGCGGATACCGAGCAGCGCGCCTTCCATGGCGCCGGCGACGGTTCCCGAATAAGTCACGTCGTCGGCGATGTTGGCGCCCGAATTGATGCCGGACAGGATCAGGTCCGGCGCACCGGGCAGGATCTTCTTGACCCCCATGATGACGCAATCGGTCGGTGTGCCGCGCACGGCGAAGTGCTTTTCGCCGATCTTGCGCAGCCGCAGCGGCTCCGAGATCGACAGCGAATGGGCATAGCCGGACTGGTCCTGCTCCGGCGCCACCACCCAGACATCGTCGGACAGTGTGCGCGCGACGCGTTCAAGCGACGCCAGGCCCTCGGCATGAATGCCGTCGTCATTGGTCAGAAGAATGCGCATTACTTCGCTTCGATCTTTGCCAGACCGCCCATGTAAGGCCGCAGCACTTCAGGAATGGTTACGCTGCCATCTTCATTCTGGTAGTTTTCGATGACGGCAATGAGAGCGCGGCCGACAGCGGTGCCCGAACCGTTGAGCGTATGGACGAAACGGTTGCCCTTGCCATCCTTGTCCTTGTAGCGGGCGTCCATGCGCCGCGCCTGGAAATCGCCGCAGACCGAGCAGGACGAGATTTCGCGATAGGCATTCTGGCCGGGCAGCCAAACCTCGATGTCATAGGTCTTGCGCGCACCAAAGCCCATGTCGCCGGTGCATAGCACCATGGTGCGGAACGGCAATTCCAGCCGCTTCAGCACTTCCTCGGCGCATTGCGTCATCCGCTCATGCTCGGCGAGTGAGGATTCCTGGTCGGTGACCGACACCAGTTCGACCTTGTAGAACTGGTGCTGGCGCAGCATGCCGCGCGTGTCGCGCCCGGCCGAGCCCGCCTCGGAGCGGAAGCACGGCGTCAGTGCGGTATAGCGCAGCGGCAGCTTTTCATGCGCGGTGATTTCCTCGCGCACAAGGTTGGTGAGCGGCACTTCGGCGGTCGGGATCAGGCCAAGCCTGCCCTCCCCGTGCTTCACAAAGAACAGGTCCTCCTCGAATTTCGGCAACTGGTTGGTGCCGAAAAGCACCTCGTCGCGCACCATTAGCGGCGGGATCACTTCCTCATAGCCATGCTCGGTCGTGTGCAGGTCGAGCATGAACTGGCCAATGGCGCGTTCCATCCGCGCCAGGCCGCTCTTCAGCACGGTGAAGCGCGAGCCCGACAGCTTTGCCGCCCGCTCGAAATCCATCATGCCGAGCGCTTCGCCGATCTCGAAATGCTCCTTCACCCAGTTCGGCCGCGTCGGCAGCTTGCCGACAATGTGCTTGACCACATTGTCATGCTCGTCCTTGCCGACAGGCACGTCTTCGAGCGGCACATTGGGCAGCACCGCCAACGCGTCGTTCAGCGCCTTGTCGAGCTCGCGCTCGCGCGCCTCGCCATTCTGGATGAAAGTCTTGATCTCGCCGACTTCGGCCTTCAGCTTCTCGGCAAGGGCGGCATCGCCCGAACGCATGGCGTTGCCGATCTCTTTCGAGGCGGCGTTGCGGCGCTCCTGCTTGGTCTGCAACTCGGTGACGTGCTCGCGCCGCGCCTCGTCTTTGGCGATCAGCCCGTCGACGGTGGACTGCGCCTCAGCCGCCGACCACGAGCGCTTCACCAGCGCCTCGACAAGGGCCTTCGGGTTGTCGCGAATCCATTTAATGTCAAGCATGGTTTATCCGTCCTCAGCTATGCGAGAGGGCGTAAACCGCATCCTTGATTGATGCAAGATAGACCGGGCAGCGACTGTCTCTTTCCGACGCTGCCTGTTGTTTTACGAAGCAGCCGGCGCTGGAGGCTCGTCCGGCGTTTTGTCCGCCACGGTTTCCCCGGCCTCTTGCTTCTCGCGTGCCAGCCGCTGCTTTTCCTGGTCCCGCTCAATCCAACGCGCGGCCCAGATCGAGACCTCGTAGAGAAGGATGGTCGGAATGGCCAGGCCGATCTGGCTCATCGGATCAGGCGGCGTCAGCACGGCCGCAACGATGAAGGCGATGACGATCGCCCATTTGCGTTTTTCCGCCAGCGCCTTGGACGACAGCATGCCGACACGCGTCATCAGGCTGGTCACCACCGGCAGCTGGAACACCAGGCCGAAGGAGAAGATCAGCGTCATGATCAGGCTGAGATATTCCGACACTTTCGGCAGCAGCGAAATCTGCACCTGGTCGTCCGTCCCGACCTGCTGCATGGCGAGGAAAAACCACATAACCATCGGCGTGAAGAAGAAATAGACCAGCGAGGCGCCCATCAGGAACAGGATGGGCGACGCGATCAGGAACGGCAGAAAGGCGTTGCGCTCGTTCTTGTAGAGGCCGGGCGCGATGAATTTGTAGATCTGCGTGGCGATCAGCGGAAAGGCGATGACCATGCCGCCGAACATGGCGAGCTTGACCTGGGTGAAGAAGAATTCCTGCGGCGCGGTGTAGATCAGCTCGACCTTGTGTGGATCGAGACCCGCCCACTTCGTCGCCCATTTGAACGGGACGACCAGAAGGTTGAACAGCTTCTTGGCGAAGAAGAAGCACACCAGGAAAGCGACGAAGAAGCCACCCAGCGACCAGATCAGTCGCCGGCGCAGCTCGATCAGATGCTCCATCAACGGAGCCGACGACTTTTCGATCTCGTCCTTTTCCTTGTCCGAAACGCTCACTTGGCGGCTCCCGCCGTCTTCTTGGTCGCCGGCTTTTTCACCGCGGCAGGCTTCGGTTCGGCTTTCGCCTCGGTCTTTGCGGCAGTTGCCTTGGTAGCAGCCGCCTTGGCGGCGGCGGACTTCGTCGAGGCGGTGGCTTCAGGCTTTGCCGCCGTCGCGGCCTTTGTCGACGTTTTAGGTGCGGGTGTAGCTTTTGCCGTCACCACCTTCGCGGAAGTCGCGGCCTTGGACGGCGCTTTCGCCGCCGGCGCCGTCTTGACGGCTTTCTTGGCTGCGGATGCCTTCGGCGCCACGGCGGGTTCCGTGGATGTCGCCACCACCGATTCATCGGTCATCGCCGGGAAAATCGGCGTTGGCGGCGCGGCCTCTGGCCCGCTGACGCCAGGCATTTCCGTCGCGCCATTCTTCAGTGGCTCGGCCGCCTGTGGGGTCGAAGCAGCGGGTGCCGAGGGATCGGCCGCCGGCTTCGGCTTCATCGCCGCGTCGACACCGGCGCGCACATCGGCGGCCGCCTGCTCGAACGGATTGAGCTGCTTCTTGATTTCGGCAACGGGGCTGAGGCCCCTGAGCTCGTCGACCGATTTCTTGACGTCGTCGAGCTCGGCTTCCTTCAGCGCTTCGTTGAACTGTTTCTGGAAGTCGGCGGCCATGGCACGCAGCTTCGCCGTGGTGCGCCCGAAGGTGCGCAGCATATTGGGCAAATCCTTGGGCCCGACGACCACGATCATGACGATCGCAATCACCAGCATTTCGGTCCAGCCGACTTCAAACATGGCACTCTGTTCCGACTAGAACTTTTTTGGCTCAGCTCTTGCTGGCTTTTTCCTTCACGGCCGAAACGGTCTCGTCGGCACGGTGTTCGACGGTGCGCTTGTCGTCGGCGACGTCATCGTCCGCCATGCCCTTCTTGAAGCTCTTGATGCCTTTGGCCATGTCGCCCATCAGTTCCGGAATCTTGCCGCGGCCGAACACCAGCAGCACGATCACCAGCACGATCATCCAGTGCCAAATCGAAAATGAACCCATAGCAAATCTCTCTCGAATGTTTTCCCTGGCGATGATCTATGCGTTTTCGCGTTGGGATTCAAACACAACAGCGACAGAGTTTATGAAAGGCTGGCGGATGTCACGCATTTTCGGCAAGCCGGCCCGCTACCAAACGGCGCATGTAAAGGCGTAAAGCCGCTTTTGATAGACGCCCGCGGTCAATCTTCCGTGACGCGCGGCGTCAAAAGGCCGAGTTCCTCGAGATCGATATCGGTCAGCGGATCCTCGTCCTCGGTCAGCACGTCGGGGTCGGCCGGCGGCTGCGGGATCGAAAAATTCGACGGCATGCGGCCCGAAAGCAGGCCGGCCCCCTTCAGTTCCTCCATGCCGGGGAGATCACGGATTTCCTCGAGCGCGAAATGGTCGAGGAAGGTTTCGGTGGTGCCGTAGGTAACGGGACGGCCGGGCGTTTTGCGGCGGCCGCGCATGCGCACCCATTCCGTCTCGAGCAGCGTGTCCAGTGTGCCCTTCGACGTCTCGACACCGCGGATATCCTCGATCTCGGCGCGCGTCACCGGCTGATGATAGGCAATGATCGCCAGCACTTCGAGCGCCGCGCGCGACAGCTTGCGCTGCTGCACCGTGTCGCGGCTCATCAGGAAGGCGAGATCCCCAGCGGTGCGGAACGCCCAAGCGTCGCCGACCCGCACCAGATTGACGCCGCGCCGGGCGTAGACCTGCTGCAGTTCCGCCATGGCCAGGGCGATGTTGATGCCGTCGGGAAGGCGCGCTGCAAGCTGCTTTTCGCTGACGGGTTCAGCACTGGCGAAGACAATCGCCTCGGCCATCCGCACGGCCTCCGCCATATGCAGGCGCTCGGCCGGGTTCTGTGCCGGATTCTGGACGGACGCCTGGTCGAGTTCGCCCTCTTCCGGCCCGTCATCCACCTTGAAGGGAATGACCGAAGCGTTGGCGCGTTCGCTCATGATGCCACCTCGACTGCCTTGATTGCCGGTGCGCGGCCGCGCAGATAGATCGGCGCGAACGTCTGATCCTGGCGCACATCCATCGTGCCGTCGCGCACCAGTTCCAATGTTGCCGCAAAGGAACTGGCGATCGCCGTGCGCCTTTCCTCGGGACTGGTCATGTACACGATCAGGAAACTTTCCAGCGTCGTCCAGTCGCTGACAGCCCCGACCAGGCGGGTCAGGATGTCACGCGCATCCTTGAGCGACCAGACACCACGCCTGGCGATGGTCACATTGTTGATCGCCTGCTTCTGCCGCTGCTGGGCATAGGCGGTCAAGAGATCGTAGAGCGACGCGGAATAGGCGTTGCGCTTCTCGATGATGACCATTTCCGGCATGCCGCGCGCGAACACGTCGCGGCCGAGCCGGTTGCGGTTGACCAGACGCGCCGCTGCGTCGCGCATGGCTTCCAGCCGCTTCAGCCGGAATTGCAGCACCGCCGCCAGTTCCTCGCCGCTTTCGCCCTCTTCGCCCGGCTGCTTCGGGATCAACAGCTTCGACTTGAGGAAGGCCAGCCACGCCGCCATCACCAAATAGTCGGCTGCGAGTTCGAGCCGCAGCGTCCTCGCGGTCTCGACAAAGGTCAGATACTGCTCGACCAGCGCCAGGATCGAAATGCGCGCCAGATCGACCTTCTGGGTACGGGCAAGATGCAAGAGGAGATCGAGCGGACCTTCGAAGCCGGCCACGTCGACGACCAGCGAGGGGTCGCCGGTGACGCGTGAATCGTCATTCTCGGCCCACAGGCGGTCCATCGGTGCAGCCTTCGCGGCCTTGCTTTCCAATGTTTCCGCCACAGCCCTGTCACTTCCTCTTCGTTAGGCCACCGCATCGAAATAGGTGGCAAATTCCGCGCGTATCTCGGTCTCCTCGACCGCATCGCGCTTCTTTATATAGGTCAGGGCCCGCTTTGCACGCTCCAGCGACTTGCCCTCAAGCCCCGTGGTGCGCGACGCAATGCCCGCCATCTCCTCGAAAACGCCGTTGCAGTGAAGGACCAGATCGCAGCCCGCCGCAAGGATCGAGGCCGCCTTTGTCGGGAAATCCCCAGAAAGTGCCTTCATCGAGGTATCGTCGCTCATCAACAGCCCGTCAAAACCGATGTCGCGGCGGATGATCTCGTCGATGACCTTGCCGGATGTCGTCGCCGGGTTCTTCGGGTCGATGGCGCTATAGACGACATGCGCCGTCATTGCCATCGGCAGGTCGTTAAGCTCCCGGAACGGGGCAAAGTCATGCCGCTGCAGATCGCTGAGCGAGGCGTCGACTGTTGGCAGTTCGAAATGCGTGTCGGCGAAGGCCCTGCCATGACCGGGAATATGCTTCATCACGGGCAGCACGCCGCCCGACATCAGGCCTTCGGCGGCGGCGCGGCCGAGTTCGATGACCGCGCGCGGCTCCTTGCCATAGGCGCGCGCGCCGATGACATCGCTGGCACCTTCGATCGGCACGTCGAGCACCGGCAGGCAATCCGCCGTGATGCCGTAGCGCAGCAGGTCGAAGGCATGCAGGCGCGCCATCAGCCAGGCTGCACGGGCGCCGGCGTCGTGATCGTCGCGCCACAGCGCGCCAAGCGCGCCGCCGGCCGGATAGTTCGGCGCCAGCGGCGGCCGCAGGCGCTGCACCCTGCCGCCTTCCTGGTCGATGAACACCAGCGCGTCGGGGCGTCCGATGCAATCGCGCATCTCGGCAACCAGATCGCGGATCTGCTCGGTCTCGCTGATGTTGCGGGCAAACAGGATGAAGGCCCACGGGCATTCATTGCGATAGAAATTGATTTCTTCGCGGGTGAGCGATTTCCCGGCACAGCCGAGGATCATGGATTTTGATTCGGTCATGTCAGGAGTCTAGGGCTTCGCGCGGCCAAAGGGAATCGTCTGGGGTTACATGCGGTCCAACGCCTGAAATGCTTCCACATGAAAAACGCTGGGCACATGAAAAAGCCGGCGCGGCCTGGGGCCGCGCCGGCTTTGATTGGTTGAACGTCGTCTAACGCGACACGAAGCAATTGCCGCCGGCAGCCTTGTAGCTGGTGCACAGATTGATCGCATCGTTGCGCGACTGGGCCGTAACGCGGACGCGGTAGAATGTGCCCTTGCCGGCAATCTCGGCCTTGACGATGTTGGCGGTGCGGCCGGCAAGCACGCTGCCGTAGCGGCGTTGCAGATCCTGGTAGGTCGACTGGGCGCTTTCCACCGTCGGCTGCGAAGCAACCTGCATCGACCATGAACCGCCACCGGTCGCCGTCGTTGCCGGATCGATGGACGCGACCTGATCGGGCTTGACTTCGCCGACGACGTCGACCGGCTGGTCGGACGGACGCTGCGGCGCGATCGCAACCTTGGCCGGCGTGTTGGCCGACTGCGCCTTGGCCTCAGCCTTGGCCGCCGGTTTGGCCGCCGGCTTGAGGGCCGGCTCGTCATCAGACTGGGCGGCGGGCGCCACGGTGCCGGTCTGGTCGGCATCGGCCGACGGCGCGACATGCTGCGGCGCCGGATCGGTCGGCTCGGCGGCCGCCACTTGCGGTACGGCCGGCGCCGGATCCTCGCGCGGCACCAGCGAGCCGTCCGATTTGACCACCATGGTCCTCACCTTGCGCGGCGCAACGGCCACGACATCGGTATTGGTGCCCTTGTCGGCATCCTGGAGCACCTGCGCGATGCGATCCTCGGACTTGGGCGCGGGCGCCGCCGCATTGGCGGTCGGTGCGGCATTGTCAGCGGGCGCCGCAATGGCGGTCGGCGTGGCATTGCCGTCATCGGCGCCGCCGACGGCAGCACCTTGGTCAGCAGAAAGATCAACGGCACGGGCCGGATCCTTCGCCTGCACATCCACAGGGACTTCGGTGTTGGTGACAAGCTTCTGCTGCACCGGCTCGGCGGGCTTCGCGCCCTTGACCACGGCGTCGTAGACCTTGTTGTCCTGGTTCGGCACCACGGTGCCGCCCGGGTTTTCCGGCTTGACCTTTATCGGCGAATTGTCGGCCTTAACGATGACAGGGGCTTCGCTGCCGCCCTTGCCGCCGAAAGACAGGGCAAAGGCACCAAGGCCGCCCGCGATCGCAACGGCACCGACGATGGCGGCAATGAACAGGCCGCGCCGGCCCGATGGCCTGGCCGCTTGCCGCTCGCCGAGACCCGGAACGGACATCGCCTCGTCCAGTTCGGGATCATAGTCGAGTTCATCGACGGTGAAATCGTCGGCCTGCGAGACCGGCTGGCTGCCGGGCAAATTGTCGAGATCGAAGCCGTCGGCGGCGTCGGCATAGCCTGTGTTCGCCGCTGTGCGCGCCGGCATTTCCGCCGGCCGCGCCGCATAGGTCCGTGCTTCCGGTTGGAAAGCCGGCTTGGGCGCTTCATATGCCGGTGCCTGATAGCCCGAAGTGAATCCGGCATTGTAGGATTCGTCGGCATAGGCAGCGCTGCTTGCGGGAGCGGCTGGAGCCGGCGCAACCTCCACCGAATTCATTTCCGTCAGAAGGCTGGCGAATTCGGCATCGAGATCGTCATAGCCAGCGGTGGCCGGCTCGTCTTCCTCGAAATGCAGTTCCGGAATGTCGAGATCGTCCGCCAGTGCCACGACGCGCTCCGGCACATCGACCGTTTCAACATCGGGCATCTCTTCATAGCGCGGGGACTGTCGCGGCGGCGGCGCGGATGCAGGGGCTGCATAGGGAGCAGCCGCAACCGGCTCGGGCGCATGGTAGGGTGACACAACTGCCACTGCCGGGGTCATTTCCGGCGCAGCGGTCCTGGCCGCCATCGAAGCGGCCGGCTGCGCGGCAAATGCCGGCTGCTGGGGAACCGGTGTCACGCGGCTCCACGAACGGGTCGGCTCCGTCGGCGCGGGGCGTTCGGCCAGCCAATCGAGGGAATCGGCCTGATCTTGCCGGGAGGCAGCCTCGTCGCGCGGATCGAGGCTCCTGGCCAGGGCCGCGTCGAACGCATCATCGTCGAAATCGACATCGAGATGATCGGCGGCATCCGAACCAGGATCCTGGCCCTGAAGTTCGTCCAGCAGCAGATTGTCGAGATCGGCATCGTGAGCGGCATTGGAGGCATGCAGATCCTCGGGCGCTTGTTCGTCGAGATCCCAGTCGAGATCGCCGACAAGATCGGCCGGTTCCTCGAGGGCTTTTGCAGGCGCGACAGCATATGGAGTAGCATACGACTGAGCGGGAGCGGCAGCCGGCTGAGCCACGACGGGCTGAACAACGGCGGGCTGAGCCACGACAGGCTCCTTGGCCGACGGCGCCGTGCGCGCCGTCATGGCGCCCAGAAGCGCATTCAGCTCGTCTTCGAGGCTTCGTTCGTCCGCCACGGGGGCCGGCGCCGGCTCGGCCATGATGGCTGCCGGAGTTGCCGGCACTCTCGGTTGGACCGGGGCAGCCGCAACCTCGGCGACCGGCTCTTCGGCAGGCTCGGCGAACGCGTCGTCCAGGTTCAGATCGAAATCATCTTCCGAAGCGGCTTCGGAGCTCGAGAACTCTTCCCTTGTGTCCTCAGCATCGGCGACCGCATCGTCCGCTTGCGCCGCATCGACGGCCACCGGCTCGTCCGCATGAACGTCGAAATCCATATCGACTTCCGCCATGGCGGCCTCGAAGCGACCGTCGAAATCCTCGTCGGAAATCGCCTCAGCCTCGTTCGCGGCGGCCAGCACCGGCTCCGGATCGTCGACCGTGGCCGCAGCCAAAGGGCGCTGATCAGCCGAATGGCCGTCCAGCATCAGCTCGTCTTCGAGCGAAAGCGCGACCGCATCGTCGAATTCATGCTCAGGGGCCGGCTCGACAGCCACCGGCACTTCGGCAACGGCATGCTGAGGCTCGACCGCCTCGTCCTCGATCTCGACGGCATGGTCCTCGATGTGGAAATCCTGATCGAGCGACGCGGCAAGCTCGTCATCTATCCGCAGATCGTCTTCGAAGGGCGAAACGTCTTCAAGCGAACTGGCGACGGCATTGTCGAAATCGGCGTCGAAGGCGGGTTCGACGGATGGCGCGGCTTCGGCCGCGCCGAGATCGGCATGGCTGGCGACGAGCCCCTGGTCATCGGCACCGGTGAAGTCCAGATGGAAATCGTCGTCGAGCGACAGCGCAAGATCGTCGTCAGCCGCATGCACGCCCGCCGTTTCGAATGCCGGCTCATGAGCCTCGACAACTGGAGCGGCAACGCCAGCGTCGAAGTCGCCCATCAGTTCCTTTTCGAGGTCGATATCGAAATCGTCCTCTTGCACGGACTGACTGGCGGCAGCGACCTGCGGTTCGACCCGCGCCTGCTGCTTGACCGGCTGGCGTGGGTCGAATCCCATGATCCTGGTCAGTTCCGCGAACGGATCATCGTCAGCGATGTCGTTGTTGTCGGCTACTCTCAGCTGGGTTCTGTCTGCCATTATTGTTCCCGAACTCGCACTCATTCGGACGCCATGGACGTCGCGCAGGGTTGGCCCTTACCAGCGCAATGTGGGCAAAAGGTGACAGGTTTTTTAGTCAAACCTAACGCATTTCGGTGGGCGCGGCGGCCCCGATCAGCGTCAGGCCGGACGTTAGAACGTCCGAAACAGCCTGCACCAGCCCTAGTCTGGCATGCGTCAATTGTCGGTCGTTAACCTTAACAAAACGTAAGTCCGGATTATCCGTGCCCCGGTTCCAGTGTCCGTGGAAACTGGAAGCCAGATCATAGAGATAAAATGCCAGCCTATGCGGCTCCAGCGCAAGAGCGGCGGATTCGATCAGGCGCGGATATTCGGCGAGCTTGCGGATCAGGCCGATCTCGCCCTCGTCGGTCAGCGAAGCCGCCGCGGCAGCCAGGCTTTTGCGATCGAAATTCGCCTCGCCCAATTGCTCGCTTGCCTGCCGGAACACCGAATGGCAGCGCGCCGAAGCGTACTGCACATAGAACACCGGATTGTCCTTGGACTGCTCGGTCACCTTGGCGAAGTCGAAGTCGAGCGGCGCATCGCTCTTGCGGTAAAGCATCATGAAGCGGATGGCGTCGCGGCCAACCTCCTCCACCACTTCCCGAAGCGTGACAAAATCGCCGGACCGCTTCGACATGCGGACGGGCTCGCCATCGCGAAACAGCTTGACCAGATTGCACAACAGGACGGTGAGTTTGACCTCATCGCCGGCAATTGCCCTCGCCAGCGCCTCCAGCCGCTTGACGTAACCACCATGGTCGGCGCCAAGCACGTAGATCAGGTCGACGAAGCCGCGATCGACCTTGTCCTTCAGATACGCCACGTCAGCGGCGAAATAGGTGAACGCCCCGTCGGACTTGACCAGCGCCCGGTCCATGTCGTCGCCAACCGCGGTCGAGCGGAACAGCGTCTGCTCGCGATCCTCCCAGTCGTCAGGCTTCTCGCCCTTGGGCGGCGGCAGCTTGCCCTTGTAGATATGGCCCTTCAGCGTCAGGTCGTTGATCGCCGAACGGATCTTCTTGGCATTGTCTGCATGCAGCGTGCGTTCGGAGAAGAACACGTCGTGATGCACGTTGAGCAGCGCCAGATCCTCGCGGATCATCGCCATCATCGCGTCGATTGCACGGTCCTTGACGATGGCCAGCGCCTCATCGTCCGGCATCTGGAGCAGGCTGCGTCCGAACTCTTTCGCCAGCGCCTGACCGAGAGGAACCAGATAATCGCCAGGATAAAGGCCGGTCGGAATCTCGCCGATCTCGTCGCCTAGCGCCTCCCGATACCGCAGTATGACCGAGCGGCCGAGCACGTCGATCTGACCGCCGGCATCGTTGATGACATATTCCTTGGTCACGTCGTAGCCGGCAAACGCCATCAGATTGGCGAGCGCATCACCGACAACCGCACCCCGGCAATGGCCGACATGCATCGGGCCGGTCGGGTTGGCCGAGACATATTCGACATTGGTCTTCCGGCCGGCACCGACCTTCGAGCGGCCGTAATTGCGGCCCTCGCCCAGAAGCGCCGACAGATGCGCCTGCCAGAAACCGTCCTTGAGCCGGAGATTGACGAAGCCGGGGCCGGCAACCTCTGCGGCGGCGACATCCCCGTCATCGCGCAGCGCCAGTGCCAGCTTCTCGGCCAGCGCACGCGGATTCTGGCCGGTGGGCTTGGCCAGCACCATCGCCGCATTGGTCGCGAGGTCGCCATGGCTGGCGTCGCGCGGCGGTTCGACGGCAATGCGCGACAGGTCCGGCGAAACGCCGTCCTTGTCTTTCAGATCGAGCGCTTCGACAGCCTTTGTGACTCGCGCGGTGAAATCGGCGAAGATGTTCATGGGTATTGCTCTGGCGGCTTTATTGCGAATCCGGCTCGTTGGCCGGCAAAATCGCGCCCGCCCTAGCTCAAATCCGGGGTGCGGTCAAACAAACGCCTGTGTTCCTTGAGCGCGTAGGTGTCGGTCATCCCTGCCAGGAAATCGGCCACGCTGCGCGCCTTGATGCGATCGTCGGCCCGGTCCAGCCCCTCGCGCCAGCCATCCGGCATGGCGCGCGGATCGGCGAAATAGACGTCGAACAGGTCCCTGACGATCTGCTCGGCGCCGGCGCGCACCCGCATCACCTCCTCGTGCCGGTAGAGGTGCTTGTAGAGAAACGCCTTCAATTCCTTCTCCGCTGCGCCCATCTCGGCGGAAAAGGTCACCATCGTCTCCCCCGCCGCCCTCACCGCGTCAGCGCTCTGCGGCCCGACACGCTCCAGATTGGCGGTCGCCGATACGATGACATCCTCGACCATGGCGGTGATCTGCCGCCGCATCAGTTCGTGGCCGGTGCGCACGTCATCGAGCCCGGGATAGCGTTGGCGCACACCGTCCAGGATCTTCCCCGGCAGCGAAACCGCCTCCAGCATGTCGAGCGTCAGCAGCCCTGACCGCAGCCCGTCGTCAATGTCATGCGTGTTGTAGGCGATGTCGTCGGCGATCGCGGCGCACTGCGCCTCGATGCCGGCGAACCGGTCGAGTTCGAGATCCTGCAGCTCCGAATAATCGCGGATCGCCTGCGGCACCGGCCCTTTCAGGCCCTTGCCGCTGGCGTCGGTCAGCGGGCCATTGTGCTTGACCAGGCCTTCCAGCGTCTCCCAGGTCAGGTTCAGTCCGTCGAATTCGGCGTAGCGCGCCTCCAACCGCGTCACGATGCGCAGTGACTGCGCGTTGTGATCGAAACCGCCCCAGGCCGCCATCTTGTCGTTCAGCGCGTCCTCGCCGGTGTGGCCGAAGGGCGTGTGGCCGAAATCATGCACCAGCGCCACCGCTTCGGCGAGATCCTCGTCGCCGCGCAGCGCCCGCGCCAGCGCACGCGCGATCTGCGCCACCTCTATCGAATGGGTCAGCCTCGTGCGATAATGGTCGCCTTCATGCGCGATGAAGACCTGCGTCTTGTGCTTGAGCCGCCGGAACGCCGTCGAGTGGATGATGCGGTCGCGATCGCGCTGGAACGGCGTGCGGGTCGGGCTCTCGACCTCGTCGAACAGCCGGCCGCGCGAGCGCGCCGGATCAGTGGCATAGGCCGCGCGCGGCCGATAGCCGAATCCGATGTCGCCCAACTCATTGGTCATGGCTGATGCTGCCGCAGTTGACTTGATCTAGTTGACTTGGCCCCTCGCGCTTCATACCTATCATGTGAAACCGAAAGCAAGGTGACGCCCATGGGCGCTGATGCCAAGACCGCCATGAAAGTGGACATGACCGAAGCCGCCGCCAGGCGTATCGCCAAGATTGTCTCTGGCGAGGCCGGCAAGACGGCGCTGCGCGTTTCCGTCGAAGGCGGCGGCTGCTCCGGCTTTTCTTACAAGTTCGACCTGGTCGACACGCGCAACGACGACGACGTCGCCATCGAGAAGGACGGCGCCACGGTGCTGATCGACGATTTGTCGCTGGTCTATATGGGCGGCTCGGTGATCGATTTCGTCGATGATCTGATGGGCCAGTCCTTCCAGATCCGCAACCCGAATGCGGTCGCCTCCTGCGGCTGCGGCACCAGTTTCTCCATCTAGCGGCATGCCTGCCATCGGCGCGGTCCGTCAGGTCGCGCTGTCGGCCGGACGCAATCTTGATTCGACGCTTGCCTTCTGGCGCGACGTGCTCGGCATGGGCGTTCACGCCCGCTACGATCCTCCCGGTATCGCCTTCATCATTGCCGGCGATGTGCGCCTGCTGTTCACCGACGGCATACCGGCCGGCACGGTTTATCTCGACATTGCTGGCCTCGAAGCCTTTCACGCCGAGGCCAAGGCCGCGGGCGTCCCCTTCACCGCGCCGCCCGCACTTGTCCATCGCGATACCGAAGGCACCTTCGGACCGCCAGGGGAAAGCGAGTGGATGGCCTTCCTAAAGGACCCGGCAGGCAATACGATCGGCCTCGTCGAACGCCACCCGCCGCAGGAAGAATAGACCGTCATGAAAATCGTCACCTGGAACATCAACGGCGTGCGCGCCCGCATCGGTAACCTCACCCATTGGCTGACCGAGAGCGCGCCCGACATCGTCTGCCTGCAGGAGATCAAGACGGTCGACGAGCAGTTCCCGCGCGCCGAGATCGAGGCGCTTGGCTACAATGTCGAAACCCATGGCCAGAAGGGTTTTAACGGCGTGGCGCTGCTGTCGAAGCTGCGTTTCGACGAAGTCAATCGTGGTCTCCCGGGTGACGACACCGACGAGCAGGCGCGTTTCATCGAAGGCGTGTTTTCGACCGACAAGGGCTCGCTGCGCGTCGCCTCGCTCTATCTGCCGAACGGCAATCCGATCGATGACGACAAGAAATTCCCCTATAAACTGTCCTGGATGGCGCGACTGGAGCGCTGGGCCGAGGAGCGGCTGAGGCTGGAAGAGGCACTGGTGCTGGCCGGCGACTACAACGTCATTCCCGAGCCGATCGACGCGCGCTTTCCGGAGAACTGGCTGGGCGACGCGCTGTTCCAGCCGCAGACGCGGCAGGCCTTCCGGCGACTGCTCAATCTCGGCTTCACCGAAGCGGTGCGCGCGGTCACCGATGCGCCCGACACCTACACCTTCTGGGACTATCAGGCCGGCGCCTGGCAGAAGAACAACGGCATCCGCATCGACCATCTGCTGCTGTCGCCGGAAGCCGCCAACCGGTTCTCTTCAGCCTCGATCGAAAAGCATGTGCGCGCCTGGGAAAAGCCATCCGATCACGTGCCGGTGGCGATCGACCTCGCGCTTCAGCCGGCCTGACGGAGAGACCCCTGCTGCCCGCGGCCGGGCACGCCGATGCTGGACCTCATATCGCCACATTCAGGCGCATGATGGGAGATCATCATGGCGGCCGGGGTTCCCATGACCATTCGATTTGTTGTTTGTCCGATTGGCGTGGCATTTGCCACGGCCGCCATGTTGCCGGCCTTCGCCGCCCCGGAATGTCTTGCCAATGGAAAATCCTATCCGGTCGGCCAGGTCGCCTGCCTGACGGTTGCCGACCAGAGCCATCTGGCGCGCTGCGAGATGGTGCTCAACAACACATCTTGGACGAAGGTCGGCGACAGCTGCCCCGAAAACACGATGGCGCCGCATCTGCACGTCACTCCGATCTCGACGCCCGCGCCAAGCATGGTGCCGACAGAGCCGACCGAGAACTGATTTTCCGCAGCCTTCGCCCCGGACGGGGACAACTTGAAAAGCCGGCGCTGCCCATCATTGCCCTGCCGGGCATTTCTCCCCCGTAAACGGGGAGAAAGAAGCTGGCCGCAGTGCCGCGCCATCTCTTCAGCGTCGGCGATTGGCGAAACCGGCGATGATAGCGTCCTTCGCCCCGTTTACGGGGAGAAGATGGCGGCAGCCAGATGAGGGGCGGCGCAGGGCTTCGAGTTTGAGTTCACCCGCTTAAACTCGCGGCTTACCGGGCAAGCAGTTATGCGCCCTACTGGTCCGTGTTGGCGGTGCCCTTGGTGAGGATGTCGTCGGCCAGCGAAATCGCCGTGCGCCGGTCGGCTTCGCCGGCGGCGGCGAAGGCCTCTTCCTGCATGCCGCGGATCCAGGGCTGGTCGGTCGGCGACGCGCGTTCGAGTGCCGCGGTCATCATCGCCAGGCCACGAACGATCTTGCCGCTCTGGAACAAGAGATGGCCAAGCGTCGCCTGCGCGCCGGCATGGCCCTTCTCGGCGGCGAGTTGGAACCAGCGCCCGGCCTGCTTGACGCTGGCCTTCACGCCGCCCTCGCCCTTCAGGAACATCTGCCCCATCTCGAACTGGGCGTTCGGGTTGCGGTAGTTGGCGGCGGCGCGCATGTAGTATTCCTGCGCCGCCACCTCGTTCTCGGTGACCGGGCTGCCGGGAATGCCCGTGCGCAGATAATCGCCAAGCGCCACAAGCGCGTCGGAGACGTAGCTTTCCTCGGGCGAACCGGGCTCGACATCCTGGTCGACGATCTCTGAGAAGAACTTGAATGCCTCATAGTCGTCGCGCGCCACGCCGTCGCCCTCGGCATACATGCGGGCAAGCTTCCAGGTGGCGCCGATCTGGCCGTTTTCGGCGGCATATTTATAGGCTTCGGCGGCCTGTTCCTTGTGGCCGTTCTTGTAAGCGGAGAAGCCGAACTGGAACACCGCCCAGGGGCTCGACTGCGGCTTCACGCCAGTCTTGTCGTCGAACACCTTGTCGTCGAAGGCCAAAGCCTGGCCCACGGCGCCAAAGATCGCGACAGCGACCAGTGCCGGAAGGACAGATGACCTCAACAACTCTGGTGTTGACTTCAACAACTCAGATATCCGCATAGCAGTGTGTTTCTTTCGCACCGCCCGGATGGGTGACCGCGCCGTCGCGGGCAGACCCTACCGTCTGTGCGTATTTCCAAATCGCGCCCGACTGATAGTCGGTCGTGCGCGCCTTCCAAGTCTTGGCCCGCGCCGCCAGTTCGGCCTCGGACAGCGCCACGTCGATCGTGCCATTCACCGCATCGATCGAGATCACGTCGCCATCCCGGATGAGACCGATCGGGCCGCCAACCGCCGCTTCCGGCCCGACATGGCCGATGCAGAAGCCGCGCGTCGCACCCGAGAAACGGCCGTCGGTGATCAGCGCCACCTTGCCGCCCATGCCCTGACCGTAGAGTGCCGCCGTCGTCGACAGCATCTCGCGCATGCCCGGACCGCCGCGCGGTCCTTCGTAGCGAATGACGAGGACCTCGCCTTCCCTGTAGTTGCGATGCGTCACCGCCTCGAAACATTCCTCTTCCGAATCGAAGCAGCGCGCCGGGCCGGAGAATTTCAACTCCGCCATGCCCGCGACCTTCACGATCGCGCCTTCGGGGGCAAGGTTTCCCTTCAACCCCACGACACCGCCGGTTTGGGTAATTGGTCTGTTGGCCGGGCGGACCACATCCTGATGCTCATTCCAGGCAACATGCTCCATGTTTTCGGCCAAAGTACGGCCAGTGACCGTCAGGCAATCGCCATGCAGATAGCCATGGTCGAGCAGTGTCTTCATCAAGAGCGGAATGCCGCCGGCCTCGAACATGTCCTTGGCGACATATTTGCCGCCTGGCTTGAGGTCGGCGATGTAGGGCGTCTTCTCGAAGATCTTGGCGACGTCGAAGAGATCGAATTTGATGCCTGCCTCATGCGCGATCGCCGGCAGATGCAGGGCGGCATTGGTCGAGCCGCCGGTGGCGGAAACCACGGTCGCCGCGTTCTCCAGCGCCTTCAGCGTGACGATGTCGCGCGGCCGGACGTTTTTCGCGATCAGTTCCATGATCTTTTCGCCCGAGGCGAAATTGAAACGGTCGCGCATTTCGTAAGGCGCCGGCGCGCCGCAGGAATAGGGCAGCGCCAGACCGATCGCCTCGGCGACGGTGGCCATGGTGTTGGCGGTGAACTGCGCGCCGCAGGAGCCGGCCGACGGACAGGCCGCCTGCTCGATCTCGAGCAGTTCGGCGTCACCGATCGTGCCTACCGAATGCTGGCCGACCGCCTCGAACACATCCTGCACGGTAATCTGGCGGCCGCGATAGCTGCCGGGCAGGATCGAACCGCCATAGATGAAGATCGACGGCACGTTGAGCCGTACCATGGCCATCATCATGCCGGGCAGCGACTTGTCGCAGCCGGCAAGGCCGACCAGTGCATCGTAGCAGTGGCCGCGCATCGTGAGCTCGACCGAATCGGCGATGACCTCACGCGACACCAGCGACGACTTCATGCCCTGGTGGCCCATGGCGATGCCGTCGGTGACGGTGATGGTGCAGAACTCGCGCGGCGTGCCGTTGGCCGCCGCGACCCCCTTCTTGACCACCTGCGCCTGGCGCATCAGCGAGATGTTGCAGGGTGCCGCTTCATTCCAGCAGGAGGCGACGCCGACCAGCGGCTGCGCGATCTCGGCCGCCGACAGGCCCATGGCATAGAGATAGGAACGGTGCGGCGCGCGCGCCGGACCGACAGTCACGTGGCGGCTAGGGAGCTTAGCCTTTGAAATGACCTTGGCGTCCATTCTCATCCTTGCCGCGGGCGGTGCGGCCTGTCCCATCGCCGAGCCCTTTGGCGCGTGTCCCGAGACCCTTTCGAGGTGCGCCGGGTTTATGGCGGGAAATGGGCAATTTCCTCAGGCAGATTTGTAGCGCAGGGGTTGTTCAGAAAGTGTTGCCAAAACGTCACAATCGCACGAGACGGCACCAGTGCGGCTTATATGCAACGCGGCTTGGATACTGGGGCACAAGTGAGGTCGACTCAAACAAAAAAGGCCGGGCATTGCCCGGCCTTTTATTATAATTTTCAGCAGCTTAGAACTTGATCTTGAGGCCGCCAGAAAGCGCTGTGACCAGATCGTTACCGAAGTCGTAGCTAGCATCAGTACCAGCCACGTACCCATTTTGATCGGTCAGCGTACCAGAGTGGCCGCTGGTCATCACGCCAATCGCGCCAGCCAGACGAAGTTCGATGTTGGGGCGAGGCGTGTAAGCGACGCCGCCGCCCAACGTCCAAGTGTCAGTCTGTGAGCCGTAGCCATGCGAGGTACCGCGATCCCAGGTAAGCTGACCGGCGGCGCTCCATTGATCGTTGAACTTGTGGCCGATGCCGCCCGAAACGGTCCAGCCGTCACGGTACATCAGATCGAGGGAAGTCCACCTAACCGGCTGCGGAGAGGTCGTTGTACAAGCAGCAATCCCTCTCGAGGCCTGCGAGCAGATCGGAATGCTCTGTAAAACACTCCAGTTGACCCACTTGATTGAGCCGAAGGCAAGCCAGTCGGGAGCTATACCCGACTGAAGCTTCAATTCGACAGAATCCGGCATCGAAGCTTCACCGTAGATCGGAATAATCGGACCACCGACATGGGTCAGATCAAGGGTGCCCGAAATGTTATCCAGCCTCACTTGGGAATTGTAGACGAGGCTGGCCCGCAACGCGATCTCAGGAATTTCGTAGGCCAGCCCGGCTCGCCAGCCCCAACCGCTACTCGTCAGATCGACGCGGCCGGTACCGGAGAAATTCGGCAGAAACGGCGTCACAAGGTCTTCCTTGAAACCATAGACTTCCTGATAAAACACACCGCCAATGAAGCGAACTTGGCCCTTGCCAGCATCCATTTTATAGGAGCAGGTGCCGGCGTAGTTGTTGCTCTTGATTTCAGTTTCCATGTTGGACTGCGCGCCAACCCACTGGCCAGGGGCCGTATGCGCCCCCCAAGGCTGCGAGTAGTCGAACATGCAGTCGACCCCCTGCACGATTTGGGCCTTAACGCCGATGCGCGGCACCCAGTAGTTCTCGCTGTCGTTGGCAGTGGTCGAGCCTACAACAGTTCCGTTGAGCGGATCCGTATCCACCGCATTCTTGAGCTTGCGTTGCGGCATAACATAAGTCGATTCCGCTTCCGTCGCGAATGGCGCCGGATCGAACAGAAGATCGATATCGTAACCGCCACGCTCAATGCCGCCGGCATGAGCCGAATTCATTGCGGTCCCGATCAAAGCCAGCGAAAAGCATCCCGCCCCCAGCAGTGCTTTCAGACGCATAATGTTCATGGATGTCCTCCCCGAATAACTAGTGCATCAAGCTAGAACCAATTCGGGTTAACGCCGCAACAACGAATTCTTGGGGCGTACATGTACATGCTTGCCAAGCGCATTTTCGACAAAATACAGACAGGCACCGCAAGGCCGAAAAACGGCCCCAGGCGTGCCTATCCGGTCAGAAAATGAGGAAAACTCGCCCGAAAAGGCTCAAAAACAGCCACTTTTCAGGGGGGTTCGGCCCCATTGTTACATTATGGCAACAATGGGGCTAAAACTTCCGTTTACGTCAACATTAACGCAACGGAATGCCTGCTTTCGAGGCAAAAGGACCGTCATTTTAGAGACAGCTAAAGCCTTCGAATCTATCCTCAACCGGCGTCGCGAACCCTGGTCAGGGCCACCGAAAGCTTGTCCTGCGCGTCGCGATATTCGGCGAGCTTCTCACGCTCGGCGTCGACGATCTCGGCCGGCGCGCTGGCGACGAACCGTTCGTTGGACAGCTTCTTGTGCAGGCGCGCGATCTCCTCGGTCACCTTGGCCAGTTCCTTCTGCAGCCGCGCAGCCTCGGCCGCGAGATCGATCAGGCTGCCGAGCGGCAGGCAGATCGTCGCCTCGTTCAGCACGATCTGCGCCGAGCCCTTGGGTGCCGTGTCAGCCAACGAGATGTCGCCGACGCGCGCCAGCCGCTTGATCGCCTGGTCCTCGCGAACCAGCCGCTCACGCGTGAGATCGTTGGCGCCGACCACGACCAGCGGCGCGATCGCCGCCGGCGGCACGTTCATCTCCGAGCGCACCGAGCGGATGCCGGAGACGAGATCGACCAGCCAGTTGATGTCCGCGGCCGCATCAGCGTCCTCGAAGTCCGGCGACGGCCAGGTGGCATGGCAAAGCAGTGACTCGCGCTCCTTGCCCTCACCCGCCGTCTGTGCCCACAGCTCTTCCGTCATGAACGGCATCATCGGGTGCAGCAACTTGTAGATCTCGTCGAGCACGAAGGCGACGCAGGCGCGGCTTTCGGCCTTGGCCGCCTCGTCCGTGCCCATGAACACCGGCTTCAGCAGCTCCAGGTACCAGTCGCAGAACAGGTTCCAGACGAAGCGGTAGGCAGCACCAGCGGCCTCGTTGAAGCGGTATGAGGTGATGCCGTCCGTGATCTCCCGCGCGGCCCGCGTCAACTCAGTCAGGATCCAGCGGTTGACCGCCAGCTTGGCGTCGTTCAGCCAGAAATCGTCATTGCGCGCGACTTCGTTCATCTCGGCGAAGCGCGTCGCGTTCCACAGCTTGGTGCCGAAATTGCGGTAGCCGGCGATGCGCGCCGGGTCGAGCTTCACATCGCGTCCTTGCGCCGCCATCACCGTCAGCGTGAAGCGCAGCGCGTCGGCGCCGAACTCGTCGATCAGGTCGAGCGGGTCGATGACGTTGCCTTTCGACTTCGACATCTTCTGCCCGTTCTTGTCGCGCACCAGCGCATGCACATAGACGGTGTGGAACGGTTCCTCGTCCATGAAATGCAGGCCCATCATCATCATGCGGGCGACCCAGAAGAAGATGATGTCGAAGCCGGTCACCAGCACGTCGGTCTGGTAGTAGGTTTTCACCTCCGGCGTCTGATCCGGCCAGCCCAGCGTCGAGAATGGCCACAGCGCCGAGGAGAACCAGGTGTCGAGCACGTCCTCGTCACGGGTCAGGATCTCGCCCGGCTTGAAGTTCTCCAGCTTGTCCTCGACCCAGGCCTTCCACGGCCCTTCGAGTGCCAGATAGTACTCGATCGCCGCACCCAGCGCCTCTTCCTCGGTCTTCTCGACGAAGACGCGCCCATCCGGTCCGTACCAGGCCGGAATCTGATGGCCCCACCACAGCTGGCGCGAGATACACCAGGGCTGGATGTTCTCCATCCAGTCGAAATAGGTTTTCTCCCAGTTCTTCGGCACGAAGTTGGTGCGGCCTTCGCGCACCGAGGCGATCGCCGGCTTGGCGAGTTCGGCCGCATTGGCATACCACTGCTCGGTCAGGAACGGTTCGATCGGCACGCCGCCGCGGTCGCCATGCGGCACGGCATGGCGATGCGGCTCGATCTTGTCGAGGAAGCCGCCGGCCTCCATCAGCTCGACGATCTTCTTGCGCGCGACAAAACGGTCGAGGCCGTTGAGCTCGTCCCAGACAGCCTGGCGTTCCGGCGTCACATCGAGGCCGGCGAGGAAATCCTCATTGTCCTTCAACTTGATGGCGGCTTCGACGGTCAGGATGTTGATCGCCGGCAGCTTGTGGCGCTTGCCGACTTCAAAATCGTTGAAATCATGCGCCGGCGTGATCTTGACCGCGCCCGAACCCTTTTCGGGGTCGGAATACTCGTCCGCCACCACCGGTATCTTGCGGCCGACGATCGGCAGCACCACGTTCCTGCCGACCAGGTGCCGGTACCGTTCGTCGTCCGGATGCACCGCCACCGCCGTGTCGCCCAGCATGGTTTCGGGGCGTGTAGTCGCGACCGTGATGAAGGTTTTCGGATTTTCCGGATCGAAGGTCTCGCCTTCCACGGGATAGCGGAAGTGCCAGAGATTACCGTTGACCTCCTGCTGCTCGACCTCGAGATCGGAGATCGCGGTCAGCAGTTTCGGGTCCCAGTTCACAAGGCGGTTGTCCTTGTAGATCAGCCCTTCCTTGTAGAGGGTGACGAAGACTTCGATAACGGCCTTGGACAGCCCCTCATCCATGGTGAAGCGCTCACGCGACCAGTCGGCAGACGCGCCGAGGCGCTTCAGCTGGTTGAAGATGGCGCCGCCGGATTCGGCCTTCCACTCCCAAACCTTCTCGATGAACTGCTCGCGCGTCAGATCGCGGCGGTGGATCTGCTTTTCCATCAGCTGGCGCTCGACCACCATCTGCGTGGCGATGCCGGCATGGTCCATGCCCGGCTGCCACAGCACGTTCTTGCCGCGCATGCGCTCGAAGCGCACCAGAATGTCCTGCAGCGTGTTGTTGAGCGCGTGCCCCATATGCAGCGAGCCGGTGACGTTGGGCGGCGGGATGACGATGGTGAAGGCCTCGGCCCCCTCCTCGGCGCCTGCGCCGGCGCGAAACGCGTCGGCCTCTTCCCACACTTTGGCGATCTTCGGCTCGACGGTCTTGGCGTCGTAGGTCTTTTCAAGCATGGGAAAATGGTCCGCGCTGTCGGGATTTTTGCTGGTTCGGTGTAAATCGGAAGGTCTTGGCCAAGTCAACCGCAAGGGCCGCCTCGCTTCATGAGAAGCAAATAGGCGTGACCCTGCTTATTTCAACGGAATGCCGTGTCCGCACTCGGCGCAAAACTTCGCCCTCGGTGTCCGGTAGGGCTTTCCGCAGGACGGGCAGTCGGGGCCGTAGTCTGAGCGGCGGACATGCAGGAGCCAGAAAGTATGATGAAGTGTTACTCCGGTCCGATCGCGATAGCGATCAGCCGCCGGGTGCTTCATTTCTGTCCATTGTCCGTGCTGGGAAATGAACCTCTTGACCTGAAAATATAGCGCTGCGGGGTCGCCGACGACATCCCGAAACTCTTCATCGGTCAGCATCGGAACCATCGCCCGCAATCGGTAGCTATACGTCAACTGTCGGTTCATCGGCCAAAGGGAGCAATCGTACATGGCTTTAAAAGGGCAATCTTGTTTGCCATGATCATCGCGAGCCGACCCTACCAACAGAAACGCCGCCAAGGAGGCGGCGCTTTGTCAGAGGGACGGGCTGTGGCCCTACTGCGCGCCGCGCGCGACGCGTTCGATCTCCTCGCGCACCAGCCTTTCGACCAGCGTCGGCAGATTGTTATCCAGCCAGTCCTGCAGCATCGGCCGCAGCATCTCCTCGGCCATCTCGTCGAATGTCTTCTTGCTGCGGCTGGCGAAGGCATCCGACAGCTCGCCGAAGGCCGCTGCCACTTGGCGGCCCGTATGTTCGGACAGGATCGCCGGGCGCGCCGTGGGCGCTTCATTTGCCGCCGCACGTGCCTGAGCGGCGGCTGCCGACGCGTCGCTTGAAGAAGGCCGCTCGAACGCAGTCTCCACCGGCGGCTCCGCCATCGGTTCGCTCGTTGGCGCCTCGGGCTGGGGCGCCTCGGGCTGGGCGACCGGCCTGCGCACGCTCCTGTCCGGTATCGCTTTCGCCTGCTCTCCGACCGCCGCGATCTCGCGCCGCCAATCGGCAACGATGGTATCGCTTGTCGCGCTGGCCTGCGCCGCCTCAGCCTGTGGGACCCCAGCCTTCGGGACCATTGGCGCGTCGGTCCTGACGATAGGCACCGGTTCGGCGGCGATCCTGGCGCTGACCTCGGCAAGCGTCATCGACGGCTTGACCGGCACGGGATCGGCACGCGTCTGCGCTTCCATGCGCGCGATCACCGGCTCGGGCGAAGGCGCCTGGACTTCCGCGAGCGCGACCGGCTTTCTGACTTCGGGGGCGGCATGCAGCTCGGCACGAAACGCATCGACGTCTGCTGCCGGCGCCTCGCTCGGCGATGGCTCCAGATCCTGCCGCAACTCTTCGGCCTCGCCCGGCTGCTTGCGACCGTTGTCGCTGTCCTCGATGATCCTCCTGATGGAAGCCAGTATCTCTTCCATGGAAGGTTCGCGCTGTGCGCTGCTTGCCGTGGCCATCGTCACATCCGCCGCCCTTGTGACCCCTGTGGGTTTCCGCTCCGGCACAAGCCGGATTCGAATCATGGCGACAGCGTAACCGACGGATCGCCGCACGAGAATCCCCAATCTGGGGACATGTGGGATTTCAACAGATTAGAGCAATTCCAGGAAAAGTGTGAAACGGCTTTCCCGGGAAAAGCGCACAGCGCTTTCCCTTGGGAATTGCGTCAATACAAAGAGATTAGAGCAGGAAATCGAAGCAGGACCATTTCTCAACGAAGGTCCCGCTCCACAAGTCGCTGTCGGCGCCTAGCGGCCGTCCGGCGTGCGCACGCCGATCCACTTGTCCTTGACGGCGTTATAGTGCTCTTCGGGCTTGTACTTGGTCACCGCCAGGCCCAGCCGGTCGACCGACAGGCGACCCACCGCCGACAGGATGGCATAGCTCGCCACGACCACATCGTGTTCGGAATTGGCCTGGTTGATCTTGGCTGTGATGACGGTGGCCTGCGCGTTGAGCACGTCGAGCGTGGTGCGCTGGCCGACATTGCGCTCTTCGATAACGCCGTTCAGTGCCAGTTGCGCGGCGTCGATCACCTGCTTGTTGGCCGAGACGCTCTGCTGCGCGGCGGTGTATTGCGACCATGCGGTGGCAACGGCCTGGCGCACCTGATCACGGCTGACATCGACCTGGATGCGGGCCTCGCCCAACGATTCCTTGTTCTGCCGCACGAGCGCCGAGGTTCGGCCGCCGGAATAGATCGGAACGGTCAGCGTGGCGCCGATGTTGGCCGAGGTCGAATTGCCGTTGGTACCCGTCGAGTTGGGGATGGCATCGCGGTAGTTTTCCGAAATGCCGGCGGACGCCGACAGCTGCGGCAACAGCGCGCCCTCAGACGATTTCACAGAGAACGCGGCCGCGTCGACGAGATGCTGGGTGGAGAGAATGGCCGGATGTTCGGCCGAACCAATGGCAATCGCCGCCTCGAGGCTCGACGGCAACAGCTTCGCCAGTGGCGCAGCCGGCTTGAGCTTGCCCGGCTCGTCGCCAACGACCTGGTGATAGGTTGCAGCGCTGGCCAATGCCTGAGCGCGGGCGGCGCTGAGCGATGCGACCGCCGAGGCGCGCGACGCATCGGCCTGCGCAACGTCGGTGCGCGTGCCCTCACCAACCTCGAAACGCGAGCGCGCGGCGCGCGCCTGCTCGGTCAGGAACTGCAGGTTCTGTTCGGTCAGCACGGCAATCTGCCGGTCGCGGATCACGTCCATATAGGCGCTGGCCGCATTGAACAGCGTGTTCTCTTCGGTGTTGCGCAGGCTCTCCACCGACGCCTTAACCTGGGCTTCCGCGGCCGCCACATTGTTCCTGGTCTGAAAACCATCGAACAGGCTCTGATTGATGACGATGCCGTAACTGCCACTCGTCAGCTTCGAGTTACCGCCGCCATTTGCTTGCCGCGTGTTTGTGTAGTCGATGTTGGCCGATCCCGTAATGGTCGGGCGCCAGCCAGACTTGGCAATGGCCACACCTTCGTCGGTGACGCGCACACCGGCGCGGGACGAATTGAGCGTGGAATTGTACTGATAGGCCTTGGCGAGCGCGCCGGTGATGGTCTCCGCCGAGGCGGTCAGGGGCGACAGCGCGGTCGCGGAAACGAGGATGGCGGCAAAAAGGGTCTTGGATACAGACGGCACGGGTATATCCCTCATTCGTTTTTCCATGGGAACCGCGCCGCGCCGGCTTCTCGTTAAAGGAGCCGGAGTGGCGTGTCTTTATGTTCCCTGTCGCTCGGTCCCAAAGTGCCCCCAGTCTGAGATCAGCAACGATTGTTCAAGTCCAAGCGACCATGACAAAGCCTTTGCTGCAAGCACAAATCATTCAGAATTCAAAGGCATGCTCACGTTCGAAGCCGGGTAGTGGCTTAATTGCCGCATTAAATGCCCGTCTCCCGGTTACAACCCCCCCAGCCTTAAAAAAAAGTCGCGCCACGCCGGAATTGCCCTGCCCTTCGACCGCCACGAGTCGGCCGCCTTCGGCGAGCTGATCGAGCAGCGGCGCCGGCACGTTCTCGACACTGCCGCCGACGAAGATGACGTCATAGGGGGCCTTGGCCGCATGACCTTGCGCCAGTGCGCCCTGGACCACGGTCACATTGCCGCAGCCAAGGCCGGAAAGGGTCGACGCCGCGGTTTGCGCCAGGGCCGAATCGCTTTCGAGCGCCACGACCGATCTCGCCAGCCGCGACAATATGGCCGAGGCATAGCCGCTGCCGCAGCCGACATCGAGTGCTGAATCGGTTGGGCTGATCTCAGCCAGCTGCATCAGCTTGGCCAATGGCGATGCTTCCATGAGATAACGCGCGCCATGGGTGCCGTCGGCAATGCGTACGTCTGCGTCGATATAGGCAAGATCGCGCTGACGGTCGCCGACGAAAACCTCGCGCGGCACGGAAAGCAAGGCCTCCAGCAGCGGGGCGCTGGTCACATCGGTGGTGCGAACCTGACCATCGACCATCTTGATGCGAAGCTCGGAGAAATCAGCGCTCATGTCCCAACCAATCTGCCTGCCGCGCCAGAACCGCGGCTCATTTCGACTGGAACTTCAGGCTCCGGCGCTTGCGCGCGGGAGCCTGGGGCATTGGAGGCCTCGCCCGGAATCGAACCGGGGTGCAAGGATTTGCAGTCCTCTGCGTAACCACTCCGCCACGAGGCCTCGTTGCTCCCGGCGTTCCACCCGGTTCCAATAGGTTGCGGCGAAAATGGCGTCAAGCGGCCACCACGCATTCCACGCGGTTTCCTCTGCAAGAATCCAACCCTCCACATCGAGCGTCGCAGCCATATTGGCCACAACACATATTAGCAGAGCGTTAAGTATAGCAGGACACCATAAGAAACTCCACGCCCCGGCAACCGTTGAGAAACGTGGAGGAGTGCGCCATGCGGCCGGCAGGCACAAGCAATGGAACGAACGCGTGGGAAGGCTTGTCGCGATCGGGATGCGAGGCGCTGCTGCGCCATGCCATCGACTGTCTGGCGATAGACGGTACCGCCAGGCTTTCGCCGCGCGACCGTGCGCGCCTTGCCTCGGCTGCCGCCGTTCTCAAGGAAATCCGCGAGGATCTGGAGAGAAGTGCGGGCCGAAAAGCGGATACGCAAAAATCCTAAACCCGAACAAGGGCATAACGGAACGGAAGGACGGCGCGGTCAGCGATCCGGCTTGGCGCCTGTCACTCAATTTGGTCGCCGCCGCCGCTCCCACCAAACAACGAAGCGGCGCCGGTGGCGCCGCACCATGGCGAATTCATAGGAAAGCACCAGCAATCCGATCGGAACCATCCAGAAGCCGAGAATCGGCAGGAAGCCGAGAATGCCGCCGATGGTCAAAAGAATGCCGATAGTGATTCTGAGGCCGCGCGATTGCGGCATCGTGAACTCGCGCCCGAAAATCGAGAGCTTTCGTGCCGGTACCCGGTTTTCGTCTGCTGCCGTCATCGCCAATGGCTGCCTGTATGATCGCTTGTCTCGTGGCTCGAAAATGCCTGTTTATGAAAGCCGCGACCGCCATTTCGGTTCCGCGCCCGTCGCCAAGACGGCTAATATGTGAACGGAGCCGACCGATTGCGAGAAACGCCTGAGCGAAAAAGTCTCGGAAAAAAGCGAAATGCTTCTTTGCAAAGCCGAAAGGTGTTTGCTATAGGCTGCGCCACTTGCTCAAAGAGCCTCCGTTCCCCGGTAGCTCAGTGGTAGAGCAACCGGCTGTTAACCGGTTGGTCGCTGGTTCGAATCCGGCCCGGGGAGCCAACAATCTCAAAGACTTAGCGAACATTAGAGGTCTCGGGGAATTGGTCCGAACCACTTCGGGGCAACGTCTGGGGCAACATTCGGATGATTCCAGATTGCGATGAGCTGCGTTTGACCACGAGACGGCGAATAAGCTAACGATGCGCACGGTTGGCGCGCTGCTTAGGAGAGGCCGATGGACGAATCGCCGGACCCTACCCCTTTCCCCCCACCAATTATCACCCAAGAAGCCCAAGAACGCTGGGCGTCACTGCCGGGCGATCGTCACTTGCAGATCGCTTTGAAGCGTGAGGACCTCGACCATCTGTTCCTATCTATAAGAGAATGCATCATCGGCCAGGGAGACTTGGCAAACACGGTGCAGGCGCTCTCCCATGGCAATACGGAAGCTGCTCAGAAATTCTTCGATGCCGCACAGTTGCATCAGCGAAACGCTATCGAACAGATCGACAGATTGGTACTGCACGCGATGACGACAGCGACCCCGGTGTAAAGATGGCTGAGCAATATCCAAAACTCGCCCATTCGAATGAAAATCACACGCTGGGTGGCCAAGGGTTTAAATCCGGCGGCGGCGGCGGTACATATGATGAAATGGAAGCGCGCGTAAAAGCAGTTGAACAAGCCATGGTCGACATCAAGGTCACGCTAGGGCGGCTTGATGAACGTACCGCTGCACTTGCGACCAAGGAAGATGTCTCGAAGGTTGGAACCGAGGTCGGAAAGCTTCAAGGCGAGATGAAGGGGACTCTTGGCTTCTGGCAATTTCTAATGGTGGTTGGAGCGTTGCTGGCTATAGTCCTGCGCTGGCCGGAACTATTTCGCATGGTCGGCATCCCAACGCCCTAAAGAAAAAGCCCGCCACCATGCGGCAGCGGGCCGTCCGGACAATTTGTCCACTCGGTCAGTGAGAGGCGGCCTTGCGTCGTTCGTCCAGCACCACCTGATGGCAAGCCGCCGCTGTCTCCACCATCCGCACTCCCATGTCGCGGGCGATCGTCGCCAGCGCGCAAAGCCTGTCAGCCGAAGTGATTCGCGTGCCATCCGGCCGAACGAATTCCTGATCGTTGGCTTCCTCACAAAGGACTTCCAACAAATGGGCTAGAAGTCCGATATCGCCTTCGAGATCGTTGAGATTGTCAGAAGGGCCGTTCATAGCGTCACCAGAGTTTCTTGGGACTTGAGGTCGTCGTCCCACATCACGGTTTCGCCATCTTCCAACGGTTCCGGCTCGTCCCCTGCGTCCTGCTCACCGTCAAAGAAACATACATCGCGCGCCGTGCCGAAGTCAGCCAACGCCAGATGCTGGTCGGTCGCTGCGGACCAGCCTAGAGACGGCTCATGCTCGTCGCCGCTTTCCTCCAGGTCGGAGTCGTCCATTTCGCAATCATCGTTCAGCCCGCCAGCTTGCGGACCGCGATCCGTCCAACCGATTGATGGCTCGTCGTCGGCCGTCTCTTCCAGATCGCAATCGGCTTCCATGAGATCCAGTGCGGTAATCAGGCTCATAGCGCGGTCCAGGAGGTCATTGGCGCGCTTCTCGACAGACTGGCGCCATTCGCGCGGGTTCATTCCCCTGGGCATCCCGTAGGGCTGTAGGACGCGGCCGGTAAATCTCCCGATGATTTTCATTTCCTCGGCACCGGGCATAGCTTCGCCGGCCGCCGGAACATGGGTGTTCGGCATTGCGAGAACTCCAAGTTGTGAAAACGTTACACTAATGATATAAAGCTACACCACAAGCGTAGTCAACATTTTTGATATAAGGTTGCATCAAATTGTCAGTGTCGCCCGCACAATGCCGAGCAGCCCGTGCTCTGATCGGCTGGTCGCAAGATCAACTCGCCGCTGCCTCGAAGGTGGCCAAGGCGACCATCGCAAATTTTGAGGCCGGCAAGCGCGCCCCATATGATCGGACGCTTGATGACATTCGGGTTTCGCTCGAAGCGGCAGGCGTCGAGTTTATTCCACGAAACGGCGGTGGCGTCGGAGTAAGGCTGGCAAAGCCGGATTAGCAGCCTTGGGAGGGGCTTCAAATGGCACTTGTAACATGTGGAGAATGCGGTCGCGAAGTCTCAGACAAAGCGCCGAATTGTATAGGCTGCGGCGCTCCGATCGAAGCGGCCGGCAATAAAGTAGTGCAACCGACAAAGGCTCAGTTTCAGCCTGACGGTACATTTATCGGCACTAAGGCGCTTCTTGTGAAGCTCGCAGCCAAGGCAGTGCTTCAGATCGGATGGAGGCTCGACAACGCGGACGAACAGGCTGGCCTCGTCGCCTTTACCACTGGCGTAACTTGGGGATCTTGGAGCGGAGTATCAGGAACCGTTTACATCGAGGATTTGGGCAGCAACCGTTTCCGCCCTGTCGGGTCGGCAAAGCAGAATGTGCGCGGTGGCGCCATGTTGTCCCTAAATCTGTTCAATGAGGCAGAGAGCAAGATAGAGCGGATCATTGAAGCGATGCGCTCTCTGGCCAATGACGAATGGAATTAGGCGAACGCCACCTCTGATTTAATGACGTTGGAGAAAGGGAGGGAAACAAAATGGCAGCAAAATATAGCGTCACTACCACTAAACTGAATGGCGACGGCATTCATGGCGCGTGGCTATTTATAGGATCGCCGATTGTGCAAATGGCCGCCTGGCTTTGGTATAGTCACCAACCAATTTTTTGGGCATTGGCGCTGATTGCATTGACCGGCATCACGTTTCTGTGCGGCTTCGTGCTGCTACTGATCGGGCGCGACTATTATACGTTGGTCGACTAAAACCCGCCTATGCAAAGCTTCTCGCAAGCCGCACTTCAATTAGCACACGCTAAATTAGGTCCGGAGAATTTTAACGGTTCGTTGACCGCGCTGTCCTAATTTGGAACAGCGCGGTCAAATCCCAAACCCGGGCTGCGCGGGCGGCTCCGGCATTCCAAGCACCCCCGCCCAGTGTCGGAGCCGCTACCACACCCATTCAAATATCAGAAATGGTTGAATTAAATGTTACCCACTGTGCTTTCCAATGCGCTTTCCTAGTCGTTAGACTTTGATGGAACAGGGGATTCACAGATGCGGGGTGTCGACCTAGAACTCGTTATCGGGTTCGCATCTGCAGTGGTGGTTCTGTTTGTCGTCCTGCTGCTCACGCACGCAGCCCGAGACCTTCAAAGCTCGCCAATCTATCACAGGATATGTCGCCGACTGCGGCGCGCCTTTAGCGCTTCTTCGGCTTCGGCCTGATCTCCTCGACGCGCGTCTTCGCGCCATCCTGAGACATCGCCTGCTCCAGCGCCAGGGCTTCGCCTTCATCCTTTGTGGTCAGGATCGTGCGCCAGTTTGGCTTGTCGAAGACGCTGACGATGTAGGTTGTGTCAGACTTATCGGCCATAGATATTCCCATGAGTAGAGCGAAAGCCCGCGCCACTCGGGGAGGCGCGGGCCGATCGGAGACCGATCTTCGGCAGGGCAGTGGAGCGCACCTCCTGCCGCGCGGATCAACCTTTAGAAAGGCCTAATGTTCCGGCAATTCGATATTGAAAACCGGCTCTGACCAGCGATATAAAAATCGACGTTTCCCCGTTGCTTTTTTAAGGAGGCTGCGATGGACGGTGAGACGAATGGAAAGGTCCACCCGTGCGTGGAAGTGGTCGAGGCCTGCGGCGAATGGCACGTCCGCGTGGTTGAGAAGGACGGGAATAGTTCCACTCGAACATTCGAGCACAAGGACTATGCCGTTAGCTTCGCAGAGGGCCAGATGGTCCGGCTAGGGCTTGCTAATTTTACACGACTATAGCGCTGGACGGCTTCGAGGCGCATAGTCGCTCCTATGAGACGACCCATACCTTTGCCGGAAAATGACAACGGCACGCTAGAAGATCACCTCGTGGCCGCAACTATCGCCCTGCACAAGGCCGTCAAAGTGCTGGATGATCCAGCGAAGGTGATTGCGGACGTCGTAGCGGTGCTACACAAGCCCATAGCCTTCTGAATTTCTGTTCCGGGTCCTAGTCCCATTGTGGCTGCGTCGAACCGATGCCATATTTAGATGGTCGTCCTCCCCGTCAGGCAATAGGACGCTTGGAAGTCAACTTAGGTGCTTTCGCCCAACAGGGACGAAAGCCATGTCGAGTTATTCCTACCCCAAATCTTTGCTCAGTATTGCCGCAGCCCGGTCGCTAGATCGCGACGGTCTGGCCCTTTGCCAAGAGATTTATGACCAAGTTTCAGAGGAAGCAGCCTTGGTCGGCAATCAAGTTGATGCAATCTCTCTAGCCTCAGTGGTCGTAAACGCATTTCACGGCCTTGATGCGCCGGATCACGCCCACATGCTCATCCATGTGCGGATGTACCGTCGCGAATTCACCAGGTAGGGGCGCTACGAACCACAAACGCATGCGCTAAAATATCTCCGGGAACATTTTACACGAATTGAAAGTTCTAGCCGTTGTTGAAGCTCAGGACGCCCTTGGGAGGGGTCATTCGAATGGTTACCCCACAACAACTCCGCAGTGCGCGCACGATCTTGGGGTGGACACAAAAGGAACTGTCAGAGGCTGCGGGAGTCTCTGTCACTTGCGTTGCCAATCTTGACCGTGGAGCAACAACCGGCCCTCACGGGAGGACCGTTTCCGCACTTCAGCAGGCGCTTGAGGCGGGCGGCGTAGAGTTTATTGGCGAAACGACGATCATTGGCCGGGGCGTTAGGCTTCGAACTTGACCACGCAGCCATCAGCCGACGATCAGATAGAGGGTTGCCGGATCCGGCGTCAGAGCGTCGTATTCAGCCTGTGTCAGCTTGGCAACGCGCTCGACATCGGAAGTGACGGCCGGGAAATCGGCAGGAGCGATGTCATAACTGACGTGGCTGGACGGGGTGCACCGTAGCATGTGCCTTGTCCAGACCGGGAACGGCCCGACAGTCGCATCAGCGGTGAACGTCGTTATCGTCCCTGATGATGGATCGCCCGGATTGTTACCGAGACGCTCGATAGAGCCGGCGCCGCCAGTGATCGAAATCACGTTGTAGGCAGGGAGGCTGACGACCTCATTGCCGCCGATGGGAAGCGTTTTCATGCCTTAACCTCTTTCGTTGCGTTGCGCATCAGGCTTGGCCCTTCGGTTCGACTTTGGCGAAGGCCGCAGCGAGTTGCCGCTCGCCCATCTCGTCGCTAGATCCGGCAAATTCGATGAAGAACTGCCGCACCATATGGTTCGGTAGAGCGAACCGGTGAATTGAGCCGTCCGGCCTGTGAAACTGAAAGGCCAGATAGGCGCCGTCTTCGGATGTTCCGAGCCAATAGCGATCGAACGCCACTTCCTCGAAGCTCCCGAACTGCGCCTTGAAGGCGTTGCGGTTCTGCTCGACCATCGGCGCCAACTCGGGCGGTGCCTCCCAAAATTTATCGATCCTATCGACCATTGACGGACCTCAAGCCATCGCGAACGGCGCCGGCAAGTTCCCTGCGCATGGCAGCAAGACTGTCCTTGTTGACGTTGGCGCCTGCTGCGAAGTGAAAATGGTTCGTCTGCTGGAGCGGGCGCGTGTCTCCGCCGGCTGATGTACTGATGCTCGAAGTGCCCGGCCTGACATCGGCAAACTGATCGGGCCGCGCGATGATGACCTTTTCATTCGGGCTCTTGAAGAACTCGACTTTCTGGGTATCGCTGCTGTCTATGCCGCCGGTTGCAAAACCCTTGGCTTTGTTCGACGCGGCAAGAGCCTGGGCATAGGCTTGCGCATAGCCTGGGGATGACGGGCTGATGCCGTTGAGCATGGCGTTATACGGATCGCCGCCATGCAGGGCTGTAGGAGCAGATCCGATGGAAGATCCGCCGGATGGGAAGCCAACCGGGGATTTGCCTCCGTAGACGATGCTGTAGGCGATCTGCTGCGGTGTAGCCGCAAGGCCGTTCGATCCGTAGCCAACGAGGCCCATGCCGCCAATCGCCGAATAGTTGGCCTGTGCGCTTGCTAGGACGCGATTGAAGGCCGCAACCTGCTCTGCGGTATGCCCGGCGGCATTCAGTCCGTTCGAATCGTAGCCGGTGGCGGAAATGGAGCCTCTAGACGAGCCAGACGAAAGCCCTGAACTGCTGGTAAAGCTCGTGGTCTTGATTTCATCGAGCAACTGCGCTGTCTTGCGCGTGTTCGCCTCGATATTCATCTGGAGCGTCCACATGCGGTTCGCGTCGCTTGTGGCTACCTGTCCAGTGAACGCGGACTGTGGATTGGCAAGCGCCATGGATTGGGCATTGGGGATGACAGAGCCGGCGCTGGAGGGCACGACAAGCTCCGGCCCATGCTCGCCTACCCAATAGGGGCTATTGGCATTGACGGGACCGCCCTTGGCGCGGAATTCAACACCAGGCATATCTGGCATATCATCTTCGGCGAAGCCTGGCGGGATATAGGCGATCTTATTGCCCGTTGCAGGGTCCATGCCTGTTCTGTAGGAAAATTGCTGGCCGTTCTGCGCAGTGCTGGTGCCAAAACCAGTGGTATCGGCCCCGTATCGCGTGACATTGACGGTGCTGGAGCCGCCACCGATCTGGCTAGGAACCTGATAGGAAGACTGTGTGCCCGATCCGACCTGCTTGGTAACAACCGTAATGTTGACGGTCTTGTCCTTGATCGCCTGTATGGCAGAATTCAGTTGCTTGGCCGCGCCCGTACCAGCGTTGAGTTCCCTGTGAGCCTGGATCAGCGAGTCGACGAACTTGTTGACGGCATCGGCGCCCAAACCATCCTGAATGAGGGTAGCGCGCACCATTTCCAGGCCCTGGAACACCGCGTTCACGCTCGCGTTGCCATGGTCCATAGCATCGAACAGCTTATTGACCGTCGTGACGGCTCGGGCGATCTCGTCGTTGACGCCCTTGATGTTCGCCTGGTCGCCGAAGAACGCGTCAATATTCTGCTTGCCGCCGGCTGTGGCGATGGCGTTCTTCAGATCCTCAACATGCTTCGTGGTGGTTCGGAATTGACCATCAAGTTCGACCATGCCGGCGAGCTGGTTTTGCCTGGCGTCTTGAATCGCCTGGTCGACCTGCTGGAAACCGCTGAGAGTGGACTGGATGGAACCCCCAAGGGAACGGGTAACGCCGAACCGATCGGACGAACCGGAATTCAGAGTACCGAAAAGCTTGCTGATGATAGCATTGGCGTCTCCGGCTTTGCCGCCAACGTCCTTGAAGCCGGCGGCGAGGTCGGCCAACGTCTTCTGCCCATCCACCGCGACGCTTTTGACGCTACTGGCTTCATTGAGCTTCTTCTGTAGTTCGGCCGCCTGATTGGCGCCCTCCTGCAATTCAGAGGCAAGAGCGCGTGCGGCGATGGAAAGTTTTGGATCGATCCGCGCCTTTCCGAGTTCGTCCTGGAATTGGACGGCGTTAAGAGTGCCGTCCTGGAGTTCTTTGGCGAAGGTTGCGAACTCACGCGCCGCCTCCAGGCCAACCCCCGCGAAATTGCTTCTTCCGCCGGCTGCGAGTGGTGCAGCCAGTTTGTGCTCAAGCTCATCGAGCACGGCGTTCATCGCCGACACGTCAGCCACGATCGTCTTGGACAGATCGGCAGCGGCAACCGACTTCGGCAGGCTCTTGATTTGATCCTCATAGCGCTTCGCCGCCGCTTGCGCTTCCGGGTAAGCCGCAGTGACGGCATCGATAGTTTTCTTGTGTGCCTCCAGGGCCGCCGTGGCTCCCTCGACCTCTCCCTTGATGCCGCCGAACGCCCTAGCTGCGACCTCGATGCCGGTAGAGACGGCGAGGAAGCCGAGGACGTAAGGATTGAAGATCACCGAGCCGAGGGCGCCAAACGCCTTGGTGAAGTTCGTCAGGGTAAGGACGCTGGCGCCAGTGGCGGCAAGCCTCTCGTTCATCACAATCAGCGAGCCAGGAATGCGAGAGAAATTGCCTCTGGCGATCTCGGCTCCGAGCACGGAAAATTCGCGCGTAACGCCAGCGCCAAGGCCGGCGGCTTCGGTCTCAGCAACGCCAAGCTCAGCCATGCTAACAGCGGCGGCCTTGCTCGAAGTCGCAACGACATCCTCTGCCGCTGCCAAGCCAAGCATTTGAGGCGTGATCTTGCCCAAATTGCCGCCAGTGGCTTCGAGTGCAGCCGCAAAATCCTTGGCTGCGATAGTTCCCGACACAAGACCGGCGCCACCGCCGCCGATGCTGGCCATTTCTGCATTGACCATCTTCGTAGCCACAGCAGCCTTTTCGAGCGCCGCCGTGGTCGCCGTGGTCGATGCCGCTACCTTGGCCATCGTCGCGCTGGTGGCTGTGCCGGTCGATGTCAGTTTGGCCAGGAGGGCATTGGTTTGTTCAACGCCGGCCGAGATCTTGGCCAGGCCTTCGGAAACACCGGCTCCATTCAACTGCGCGGAGATTTGAGCATCGAAAGCGGTCGCCCGCTCTTTCGCCCGCGCCAGCGCCGCCTCGAAGGCGGTCGTATTGGCCGTAATCTGGATTGTGACGGAGCCGGCGGTTTCAGTCATAGTGATTGGCCCTTATGCCGCTACCTGGAAGGTGTGGAATCCGTCCTGGACCAACTCGCCATCCTTGAACCGATAGCTCGGAACGGTAAGCGCCTCTGCCGCGCTCGGACGGGGCTCGTATCTGGCTTTCTCTGAGGCGATCTCACGCTCGACCTCAGCGCTGGCGGTCGCCATCCACACCCCAAAGAAATGATCGTTATCGAAAGCCCCTTCGGTCTTCACCGCGCTCACCGCCATTTCGATTGCGGCCTGGGTGAGATCCACTGCATCCTTGGCGCTGTTGATGGCCTCGATCGCTGGGCCGTGGGCTTGCTCGATCATTCGGCGTTCGAGATCGGTGCGCATCGCTTCGGTCATACCGGAAAGCGCGGCAGGGCCTTCGAATGCGGCGGTAAGGAACATCGGATCCGACATGATAAGCCCATGACGTTCACCGCTATCCATGCCTCGCAGCATCGTGCGGATCTCGCCCCGTAGCATGGCGCCAGCAATGTCTGTCTTGTCGTGCTGCCTTGGCACCGCCAAGCGCGAAAGTTCGTTCTTGAGGCCGTTGGCGGCCCTTTCGGCTGTCCACATTGCACGACGCAGTTCAGGGACCACTTTTTCGGCCGCCAGAGATCTCACCGCATCGTTCAGACCCTTTTCTGAAAGAGTGCCAGGTTTGGCCAACTGGGAACGGGTATTGGGTACGGTTTCTACGAAATGGAGGGCCTTGCTGAATGCATTATTGAGGCCCGATAGGTCGGAGCGATTTGACCATTCGGGGCGCCAGCGGGATTTTAGGGCTTCGATGCGGTTCATTTGACGATTCCTTTCAGGCTGCTTAGGCCGTCACGGCGGCGATAAGCTCATTCCCGCGCGCACGGCTGGCGTCCTGCCAGTTCATCCCGCCATCGGGTGCGAATTGCCCATGACGGAGCGGCCAGGGCCGGGAATCGGGATGTCCAAAAAATCCACGGACGGGCGTCGGGCCGACCGGCACATTTCGGTTTTCGAGCGCCGCGTCATGGCCGGCCAAATCGATGAACGCGGCCTCCAGTTCGATGAGGGCTTTCGCGTAGCGGGTGCCGGCTGCGGCGTGGCTTTCGAGTAGTTGTGCGGGTGTCATGGGCATGATCTTTCCTTCACCAGGCGGTTTGAAATGTGCCGGAATACGCGATAGGCGCTTGCCGGCTGGGGTTAAGCATCTCGACGACGAGTGCCACGCTGTTCGCGATGTCGTCATGGGCGTTTGGTGCGTGATCGATCGACTCCCGGCCACCGCGCGCAACGCGACGCTCCAAGCCGACGATCTGATTGATCAGCTTGTCGTCATCGAGCAGGTCGACACTGCCACTGTTCAACAGAGGCAGAAGATCCCGATAAAGATCCGAGCGCGTCTTATCCGCGAGGCGGTATTGAATCCCGTGCTTGCGGAACTGTTCTCGCGGCCATTCTCCTGCATAGCGATCTCCAGTCACCGACGAGATGCCGTAGGACTTCAACAGTGAGCAGAATTCCTCGACCACGGATTCAGGCGAGAATGGCGGCTTTCGCTCCCGAGTGGCATCAAGCACCGCCTTGGAGCCTTCCTTGTGGCCGATTGCCAGCGTCATCGAGTCATTGCTGCCGCCGGACGGATCGACCGCAGCTTTGTAGGCCATGTTTGCCGGTGCACGCTCCGTCACGTTCAGGCTGACGCAAGCCTCAACCACCTCGCGGGTGACGAAGGCCTCGATGTCAGACCGCCACTCAGCAAGCCATTCCGCCGAAGCCGCCGCATGATCACGTTCCAGGGCAGCATCGACCACGGACTGGCGAACGGTCGGGTTCATCTCCCTGGTCGTGGCCTTCCAGACAAGCGGGGTTCCGTCCTTGCCCCAATGCCGCCTGTACGCGTCCCACAGGGCACCACGGCGCGCATAAGGAGACGAGGCACAAAGCAACATCGAAGTGTGGATCGTGGCCATGCCGGGCCGTATGGCATCGAGAATGGCAAAGTCAGGCTCGGCCGCGTCGTCGGTGCGCCAGAACGCGATTTCATCGCACAAGACAGCCGCATAACTGTATCCCCGCGTGCTTCTAAAGCTTGCGGTGCCTACTTCGATGGTGACTGAATTGGTCAGGTCGAACGAGTCGGCTGTTTCCCGATCGATCAGCAGCGCAAGGCTGGGGATGCCGGTCAACATCGCCTTGATGTAGCGAACGATCACCCTCGCCTGGCGACGATCGGCAGCGATCACCAGCACGGTGGCACGCTCGCCTGGTGCGAGGTACTGGCGATAGTCGAAGAAGCAGGCCAGGAACACGGCTACGAGGGCCATCACGAAGCTTTTGCCGCCACGCCTGCCGACGATCAGCCATGCCTCGCTGCCGGCCTCTGTAGGGGCTTCTGTGCGTCCTGTATGGTGCTTGAACGTCGCAAGCTGGTCGTCCGACATCGGCAGGCCAAAGAAGGCCGCGAGGAAGGTGAACCACGCGGCGTAGTTGTCCCGGTTTTTGAACCACGGGGCGAACAGCAGCGGGCTTTCACAGGCCTGGAGGATGTTCATGCGGCATGGCCCGCAATGATGTCGGCGAGCGACGGCGTAATGTCGCGTGCTCGGCGTTCCAAACCGATGTCGGCGAGCAGGCGCCGTAATGCATTGGTGGCCGTGGTGAACTCGCCAATATCGATGTCGCCGCCATTGGCCATCGATGCTTCCGCCTCCTCGCACCAGATGGCCAAGGTGGTGCTACGCTTGGCAATGATGCTCTTGGCCTCGGACGGATCGCCGCCCATGTCGCTCACGAGTTGGCCGTAAATCTCCCTGTAGCGACGCATTATGGACGATCGCCCATTGACGCCCGGCAACAGATCCTTGCCGTTGCCGATGCGAGAGCGGCCTTGAGGTTTTGCGATTGAGGCGGTCTTTGCCAATGGTGAAGCTCCAATTGTTGCCCGAGCGTTGCCCGAAGCAAATCAACTGCCGAAAAGATGGCAGCAAAACACAATGTTTACAATAGCTTGATACATATTGACCAACCGGTAACAAGCCGGTTTAGCCACACAGAGCGCGCTTTAAGGACGTATAGGCATGCGCAAAAAAATGTTGTGCGGAACTCGCTGTCTGTGGCCACGAGAGGAGAGAGGAAAACTTTTCCACTTTGCATGGCCGTTTATTGGAACGCACCGTTTTGATATCGTCCTGGCCGTTCACTGATCGAGATTGCCCATCCTCTTTTTCCCAAGCGAACCTCTAAGGTCTCTCTTTCGGTTTTACGTATGGGTATGGTTTCAATCTCCGTCTCGGTCTCCGTCTCCGTATATCGATAGTCCTCCGATACCCTATCCATGGGCTATCTCTGCATCATGCGAGTGTTGAGCAATCGACTTGAAGAATTGGCTTGGGATGGTCTCTCCCCTGCCCGTTCTGCCTCTCCAGCCTCGTATGCGGCTTGTCCAAGATCGGTGCCTTTAAAGTCGGCATCGACCTTCTCACGAAGCATGTCGCTTTCGATCTTGTCGATTTGGCCCTGAATGGCCTTGGCGTACTTCCACGATCCCTTGGAGTTATGCTTGAACCATCGCTCGATATAGACCTCGCTTGTCTCCTGATCGGTGATGCAAAGTCCGCGGGCTTCGAGTTCGACCAGCTTGCTTTGGTATTTCTCCAAGGGCCAATTCGGCCCAAGGTCTGCACAGGCATAACCCGGCTTGATCTGCGAGCAGCCGCAACTGGTTTGATGCGGGCCAGTCAGCAGATAGAGGAACAGCGCGCGCCCACTGTCATCGAGATCCAGGAAACGCCTGGAGCTGTGAAGCCCAGGCGCAACCATTGTGAAATTGCGGGTGTTGCTCATCCGGTGGCCTCGCACCTCAGCCGGCGGTGTTCCCGCTTGTGGTGAAGCCGGCAGAACCAACGGACGTGCATCGGCCTGTCATAGTCAGGATGATGAGCCTCGGCATCCAAGGCGCCGCATTCCTCGCAAGGCTCCTGAATGACCAATCCCCTGTTGAGAGCGCTGCGGAGTGCCTGGTGCGCCCAGACAGCTTGCGGATTGGCCGAAGCCCAGCGGGCTTGCGGTGTCATGCCGGAAGGGTTAGGTTTGGTTGTGCACTTTCCTTTGCCGCTCTCGGATGCCAGTCCGGGGGCGGTTTCATTTTCTGCGTAGGTCATGCTGCACGCTGACCGCGCAAGTTGGCTTCACGCACAGCGAAAATCGCTTCGGTGGTCGTCAAGCCAAAAGTCGCCTTCAAGGTCGGAACGATCGGCCTATTGATCCGATTCCGGGGATGATCGCAGAGCCATTCGGCCGCCAGGGTGATCGCTGCGGAATGCTCATGCTCGGGTGGGGTAAGGTTGATGCTCATGCCGCCACCCGATCGCGCTGATCGACGCGGGCTTTCACCCAAGCGTCTATTTCGGATTCGATGAATGCGCGGCGGCGCGGTGACAGAAAGACGGGCTTGGGAAACTTGCCGTCCTTGATCAACCTATCGATGTAGTTGCGGCTGTAGTGTATGCCCTTGGTGGGCAGTTCATGTAGGGGGATGAGCGGCATGGCTCTAGCGCCTCCTTGCGGTTTCTAGTGACCACCCGAATTTGCTTCGAAGCCGAAAAACGTTCTACCGCACCAAATGCGCTATTGCTGCGGTGCCTGCTCCAGGAAGTTGTCGATCCTCGCCTTGGCCTTCGCCTTGTTGGCGGCGAACGCCCTTTCTACAGTGTCGGACGACACACCAAACCGCTCCGCCACGGCAAGAATTGCGCCGGTCCTGGATCCAATGAGCGCTGTTTCTCCAAGAACGTGAACGGCTAAAATGAGATCCCTATCCTTGTTGAGCGTTTGGCGAGCAACCGAGGTTCCGCCCTTCCCCATCGCGCCAAATCCAAGGATTTTCCCAACGGCTTCAGCCTCGCGCTTGCCCCGATGTTCACCACGAGCGAGCAGGTCATTGAGACGCTTCCCCCGAGTGTGAAAATACATGATCACCCAGTTTGGAACATCGATTGAGCCGTCTACCGCAACCCGTAAGGCCTGCCACGGGATGATTGGGTTCGGGTCGTCTTCAAAGCTTTCACCCATGCGATTGACCGCTAGCGTCGCGAAAGTCTGCCGCCAATCAGGAGCGCTCACGTCAATTCCGTGTTGAGCGGCTTCATGCTTCCAAGCTTCCTCAAAGGTCATCAAGCCCTCCCCGACATCGGGATGACGTTGCTGGCTTGCTCAGCGCCCACAATCCCCTTGAGCGCCCCCTCCCAACGCATCAGCGCATCGCGCTTGACCTTGAGACGGTCTGACTGGTTGTACGTTCTGACCAGCGCCGTAGGCACGTGCCCTATGACTGCCTCGGCCACTTCATCCATCACGTCGAGTTCGGAAAGCCTCGTACGCACAGTGCGGCGAATGTCGTGGTTGACCCATGCCGGCACCGTGGCCTCGGGATCGTTCTTCCGCAGCGCCGCCAGCATTGCAGCATCGATCCGCAATTTGACCTTGTGCCCGATCGTCACAGGCCCCTGCCCGTCCAGCGAGCAAAGCCAGTTACATTTCTTGAAACGCGGCAGCTTGCCAATGATGTCGATTGCGTCGTCGGTGAGCGGGACGACATGATCTCGACCGGACTTGAAGCGCGCCGCCGGCACGGTCAAGGTTTTGCGGTCGAGATCGATTTCAGACCATGAAGCCTGTGCGATGTCGTTCAGCCGCTGGCCGGTGAGCAACAGGAGCCGATAGACGGCGCTGTAAACATCGCCAGCAGCCGTGGCTGTCCACAGGGCTCCTATCTCGGCATCAGAGAGAACGCGGTCCCTAGAGGTCTTCTCACCAATCGTGGTGCGCACTTTCTTGGCGCGGAATGGCGAGGCGGCAATAAGCTCATCGTCAACGCACCAGTTGAAAAACGTCCCGATCTTCTGTGCCATGTTGAGGGCTTGGCGGGTCGCGCCACGCTTGTTGATCTTCTCCAGCACCGCCATCACGTCGGCGCTCTGAATGTCTCCCACGGCCTTCCCTCGCCACGCTGGCAGGCATTCGCGCTTGAAGTCGTTCCGGTCTTCCTCAACCTTACGGATGCCGTCCCGGCGGCGAGCGGCGATGTAGCGGGCCAAGACGCGCTCGAACTGCTTCCTACGGCGTTCGGAAGCACCATTCTCCCGCTCACGGCGCGCGGCCTCGGCAACCCGCTTTTCCTCGGCCTCTTGTTCTTTGGGGTCTATCCCCTTGTCTATGAGCGCCGCCCACTCCCGGGCCTTTGTCCGCGCGGCGTCGAGCGACATGATGTCGTATTCACCAAGCGCGCGGCGTGCCGGCTGCGCTGCCCCACCGAAGCGGGCGATATAGATGAAACTCACCTGACCGGCCTTAAGCTTCGATCCGTTTGCCGGCGCCTTGTCGGTGACGCGAACGCCCATGTTCGGCACCTGGGCATCCATAATCACGTATCGCTGGCCTGAGGCGGCCGGCTTCAAAGCCTTCAGGCGGTTATCGGTAAGGTTCTCGCGGGGCATATGGCACTCCGGGGCAACGTCGGGGCAACAGGTTTTGACTGCTGGCTATGTTGCCCTAGTGTGCGCTAATGTGCAACAGGGAAAGCCAATGCCTTGTAAATAAAGGGGTGTAGCCGATCAGAACAACCGGTAAGGTGCGCTGCTGTGCTATCATGAGAGCGGCTGTTAACCGGTTGGTCGCTGGTTCGAATCCGGCCCGGGGAGCCAACATTTCCAAACGCTTCGCAACATGATGGGCCTGCGGCCCGTTTGCCCGAACGGCCAACCGCTTCTGGCAGCCTGCAGGTCGTATTGGAACCATTTCTCGGTGGCGCCCTTCCGGCGCCGTTCAGGATTTGGGCGCACGTGCGGTACCATCCGGTGGAGCGCCCTTACGCGATACCGACAATGCTTTGCGCATGGTCATGGAGTTGTTGGGCAGCTCGCCGGTATTCGATCGCGTCACCGCTGCAAACAACCAGGAACTGCGCCGCGAACTCGTGCGTATTTGCAGCCGGGATGGCGAGCATGGCCTTCACGATCTCCGACATGTCTTGATAAACGCGTTTCAGATCGCGGTCGGAAATGTTCAGGGAGATCGAATTCATCAGTGCCTCCCAGCGCCGAAAACCCGCCAGAACGGGACTTTCGTTCGAGTTTGCGGCAAGAATCTTTTCCGCTGCAGCGGCTCCCATCGGCGCAAAGGAGACCGTCGTGCCCACCACCGTACGTCTGGTCATTGCATCAAACATCATGTCCGAGTTCCTACGACTGAGGGCAATTCTGTAGGACTGGCGATCCGGTAGCGCATTGTCTTGCGTCAAATTTCGGCAACGTCGAAAGCCGGCATTGCCTCCGGACTATGACGGATAAGCCGACCGAACTCGGTCGCTCGCTGGTCGAAAACCATCGAACGCTCGCCGCCTGGCCGCGCGATCGCCGCCATGAAGGTGATCCGAACCTGCTCGAAGCGGAGCAGGTGGAGCATGAAGCAGGACTTCGGCCGGTGGATCGATGGAGCCATTCATCGCAATGTCGCGCGCCGCTGCCGCTTGCGCGCGAATGTCCGCCGCGCGATAGATGCGTCGGCTCAGGGAGGAATCATGCGCAAAATCCTGGTATCGGCGCTGCTGGCCGCGGTTGTACTTCATGCAGACTGCGCCCTGGCACTCGACAGCAGCAGCACGCCTGTCGTCGTCACGCCGCTGGCATCGCGCACGACCACCGCTTCCGGCCAGCCGATCACGCTGCCGCAGAAGAACGTGCAGGTGCTGGTGTCGACCTTTGACATCGCGGTGGGCGCGACCCTGCCGGTGCACCGGCACCCCTTCCCGCGCTACGCCTATGTCGAGGCCGGAACGCTGAAAGTCACCAATGTCGAGACCGGCAACAGCAACATCTACAAGACAGGCGATTTCATCATCGAAATGATCGGGCAGTGGCATCAGGCCACCAATATCGGCGATGGCCCGGTCAAGCTCCTGGTCATCGATCAGGTCGAAGAGGGCGCCAAAAATACGGAATTACGGCAGTAGCCAATTGGGCGACGCTCGCGCCCAGGAGGCGGGAGGCCGTGTGCCGCCCCCGCCTTCCCATTTGTTCGCGAACAACCACCCTGCCCCATGCGCTCAACCCCAGGCGCCGACCATCTGTCGTGTCGTCGCGTTCAGCCGGTTGAAGGCGTTGATCAGGGCGATCTGGACGACGAGAGCGGCAAGCGCCTTTTCGTCATAGTGCCGGGCGGCTTCGTCCCAGACATCGTCCGGCACGGCGTCGGGGCGGTCTGCGAGCCTCGTGCCGGCCTCGGCCAACGCCAAGGCCGCCCGCTCGGCATCGGTGAAGTATGGCGTCTCGCGCCATGCCGCCAGCGCAAAGATGCGCTCGTCCTTCTCGCCGGCCTTCTTCAGTTCGCGCGCATGCATGTCGACGCAGAGACTGCAGGCATTGATCTGGCTGGCGCGCAGATGGATGAGCTTGCGCGTCACATAGGGCACATCGGCCGCTTCCGTCGACTTGTCCAGCGCCAGCAGCGCCTGCAGGGCGCCTGGGATGAGCATCACCGGGTTCTTGATTCTCGCTTGCATGGTCTTTTCTCCTTTTGAGGCGTGTTTAGCCGAGCCCGGATGCTGCGCATCCAGGTTTGTTTCGATAGAATTTTCGGCTGCCGTCGCGTCGCCAACGGCCAATCTATAACCAATAGGCTATGGGTCAACTCATAACTCTACGGTTATAAGACTGTCAAGCCGGGAAATGTCGTCTGGTCCAAATGGCGGTGCGCCGTTCACGCTTTCGCGCCAGCCGCCCCGGTGCTAGGGCTTTGCGCAACATCATGGAACTGGATCGCCCCTTGACCGCACAAACCCGCCCGCCGCTGATCGAAATCTGTGTCGAAGGCATCGATGGCCTGCTCGCCGCGCAGGCGGCCGGCGCTGACCGGGTCGAACTCTGCGCCAGCCTTGTCGAAGGCGGCATCACGCCGAGCTTCGGCACGGTGCGCGCAGCGCTGGACCAGGCGACCGTGCCGTTTCACGTCATGGTGCGGCCGCGCGGCGGTGATTTTCTCTACAGCGAGACCGAATACCGCTCGATGCTCGCCGACGTCGCGGCGCTGCGCGATATCGGCGTGCCCGGCGTGGTGTTCGGCTGCCTGAGCGCCGACGGCACCATCGACGAAAAGCGCATGGGGGAACTGACACAGGCCGCCCGATCCCTGAATGTCACCTGCCACCGCGCCTTCGATATGACGCGCGATCCGGCCGAGGCGCTGGAAGCGCTGATCCGCTGCAAGGTCGGCCGCGTGCTGACCAGCGGCCAGCGCGACACCGCGATCGAAGGCCTGCCGTTGCTGGCGGATCTGGTGCGGCAGGCCGGCGACCGCATCATCATCCTCGGTTGCGGCGGGCTCGATCTCGGCAATATCGCCGCGGTGCGCCAAAAGACCGGGCTGGCCGAAATGCATTTCGCGGCGCTGAAGGACGTGCCGAGTGCCATGCGCTACCGCAATCCCAAGGTGGGCATGGGCGGTTCCGATCTCGACCGCGAGTACCGCAACACTTTGACCGACACACCGCTGGTGGCGGCAACGATCACGGCAGCCAAGGCATGACCTCTCCGATAGACCGCATAGCGCAGAGCGACGAAGCGGACATACTGGCGCTCAACAACGAGCATGCAGCGGAACTGTCCTGGCTCGAAGCCGACCGGCTGTCTTTCTTGCTTGGCGAAGCATTCTACGCGCGCCGCATCGGCGATCTCGAAGCCTTCATCATGACCTTCGACCAGGAGGCCAACTACGACAGCCCGAATTTCCTCTGGTTTTGCGAACGCTACGAACGCTTCATCTATGTCGACCGCGTTGTCGTGGCGGCTCACGCAAGGGGCCGTGGCCATGCGCGCCGGCTCTATCAGGACCTGTTCGAGCATGCCGAGCGCGCCGGCCACACGCTGGTCACCTGCGAGGTCAACGCCGATCCGCCCAACCCCGCCTCGGATGCCTTCCACGCCGCACTGGGCTTCACTGAGGTCGGCGACGCGGTGATCCACGGCGGCAAGAAAGCGGTGCGTTATTACGTCAAGCAGATCGTCGGTTGATTGCTGGCCACATAAAGAAGACGCCTCTAATATAAGCGTTCCGCCAAATGGAGGAACCGCGATGCCAAGCAACGTCTTCCGCTTCGACGAAAGCTGGGAAATTCCCGAGGGCACGCCTCGACAAGTGTGGGATGTGCTCTCCGATGCCGAATTGCTGCCGCTGTGGTGGGGTGATGTCTACAAGGAAGTGGTGCCGATCGACGGCAAGGGCAAGCGATCGGTCGGCTCACGGGCAAGGGCACGGGCGCGCGGCGCCCTGCCCTATGAACTGAACTTCATCATCGAGGCCGCCGAACTCGAGCCTGGCCGGCTGGTCGTGGTCAAAACCTTTGGCGACTTCGACGGGCTGTGGCGGGCCGAACTGTCGCCGTCGGGCACCGGCACCCGCGTCCAGCTGACCTGGCAGGTCACGGTCGAGCGGCCGATCCTCAAATTCCTCGCACCGCTGCTGCGACCGGCCTTCGCCTGGAACCATCGCTGGACAACGCCGCGCGGCGAAGCCGGCCTGCGGCGTTATCTCAGGCTCGCAACAACAGTGTCTCGGCGCGATGAGGCATGAATCACCAGTTGCGGTTCAACCATTCACGCGCCGGCCGCTCAATGAGGCAGTAGCTGCAGAGCGCGCAGGCAAACACCGCGGCCAGCATCGGCCATGGGTTTCTGCCTTGCTCGTAGACGAATTTGTAGAAAGGCTGCTGCCACAGATAGAGCGAGTATGACCACAGACCCAACGTCGCCATTGGCCAGGACGACAGCAAACTGGAAAAAATCGGCGTGCTGAAATCGAGCGCATTGACGGCGAGCGCCAGCAGCGGCACCGCCAGGAGATAGTGGATCGGCGTCGGCACCGGGTCGATGAACAGCAGAACCGCGCCAGCCGCCGCTGCCAGGGCGACATAGGGCCCCTTCAACACCGCCGGCAGCCGGCCTTCGGCCTTGAGCAGGCAGATCGAGGCCGACAGCAGGATCGAGGCGATGTGCACGTCGGTGCGCCAGTAAGTGGCCTCGTAGTCCAGCTTGAACACCCAGTACGAAATCGCGCCATTGGCCATGGCAAGCAAGGCCAGCACCAGCAGCAGCGGAATGACGCGGTTACGGCTGGAGACGAGCGCGCTGATCAACGCCAGGATGATGTAGGCATGCTCCTCGACGCAGAGCGACCAGATATGGTCCAGCGCCCCGGCGCGAGTGACGAGAATTCCGGCGTAGTTGTAGGTGAATGTCAGTGCCGTCAGTGCCGCCTTCCATTTGAAGGCGATGAACGTGCCGGAGAGCGCGACCATGGCAATGACGACGAACACCAGAAGCGCCGGATAGATGCGCGAGAAGCGGCGTTTGAAAAACTTCTTCAGCGGGTAGCGTTCGATGAACAGGATTTCGGCCATCAGCCGGCCGCTGAGCACAAAGAAGAATTCAACGCCGAGCACGCCGAGATTGATTCCGGGAACCGGGAAAAAATGGCCGATCAGCACCAGGGCGATCGACAGGCCGCGCCAACCATCGAGATAGGCCAGTCTTGTCCGGGCCGATCTGTCGACGACGGATCGTGACGGAACCATCTGGGTTGCGGAAATTTCGGACATGCCGATCCCTTCGCATTGGCATGCGAAGGGGCACGGCGGTACCTATCCGAACCCGGCTCGCATTCCCGCCCCAACCCATACTGCAGTGCAATATAAGTTTGTGCAAGTGCGAGATTGCCGCCGACGCAGTTTCCCGGCGAGCACGGACCGGAATTGCTTCAAGCAAAGGGATCGCGCGCTACGCTGATTCTATAGGGAGCTGGGCGGCTACAGGCGGCCATGGACGAAAAAGGGGCCGTGACGGCCCCTTTCCTTATCCACAACCGCCAACGCGCGTCAGGCGTTGGCTGCCGCCACGGCGCGCTTGGCCATGACCGCGATCAGGTTGGCGCGGTAGTCGGCGGAAGCGTGGATGTCGCTCATCAGGTTCTTCGCCGGCACTTTCACGCCATTGAGCGAGGCAGCGTCGAAACTCTTGGCAAGCGCCGCCTCGATCTCCTTCGAACGGAAGACACCATCATCGCCGGCGCCGGTGACAGCAACGCTGACGCCGTCCTTGCCCTTGGCCACGAACACGCCGACGATCGCGTAGCGCGAGGCCGGATTGCGGAATTTTTCGTACGCAGCCTTTGCCGGAGCCGTGAAGCTGACCGCCGTGATGATCTCGCCATCCTTCAATGCCGTTTCGAACAGCCCTTTGAAGAATTTGTCAGCTGATATTTCGCGCTTGTTGGTGACGATGGTGGCGCCCAGTGCCAAAAGTGCCGCGGGATAGTCCGCCGCCGGATCGTTGTTGGCGATCGAGCCGCCGATCGTGCCCTTGTGGCGCACCGCCGGATCACCGATCAGCGACGCCAGATGGGCAAGCGCCGGGCAGGCCTTCCGCAGCTTCTCATCGTTGGAGACGTCGAAATGGGTGGTGGCGGCGCCGATGGTGACCGTCTTTCCCGACACCTTGATGCCCTGCATTTCCTTGATGCGCGACAGATCGACGAGATCGGAAGGGGCCGCAAGCCTCGTCTTCATGGCGGGGATGAGCGTCATGCCGCCGGAGAGCAGCTTGGCGTCGCCGCTCTTCACGAGTTTGGCGGCGTCAGCGACCGAGGCGGCACGATGATAGTTGACCGAGTACATGGTTGTTCCTCCTCAGTGCTTCGTCGCGGCGCGGATCGCGGCCCAAACGGTGGCCGGCGAAGCCGGCATGGCGATGTCGGCGATGCCGATGGCGTCGGTGATGGCGTTGATGACGGCCGGCGGCGAACCGATGGCGCCGGCCTCGCCGCAGCCCTTGATCCCCAACGGATTGCCCGGACATGGCGTGTTCGAAGTCGAGACCTTGAACGACGGCAGGTCGCCCGCCCGCGGCATGGTGTAATCCATGTAGCTCGCCGTCAAAAGCTGCCCGCTGGCGTCGTAATGGGCGCCCTCCAGCAGCGCCTGGCCGATCCCTTGCGCGATGCCGCCATGCACCTGGCCCTCGACGATCATCGGATTGATGATGTTGCCGAAATCGTCGGCCGCCACGAACTGGACGATCTCGGTCGTGCCGGTCTCCGGATCGATCTCGACCTCGCAGATGTAGCAGCCCGCCGGGAAGGTGAAGTTCGACGGATCGTAGAAGGCCGTTTCCTTCAGCCCGGGTTCCATCCCTGCCGGCAGATTGTGGGCGGTATAGGCGGCAAGCGCCACCTGGAACCACGGCACGTTCTTGTCGGTACCGGCGACCTTCAGCGCGCCGTTCTCGATGACGATGTCACCCTCGTCGGCCTCGAGCAGGTGGGCGGCGATCTTCTTGGCCTTGGCCTCGACCTTGTCGAGCGCCTTTGATATCGCCGACATGCCGACCGCGCCCGAGCGCGAACCATAAGTGCCCATGCCCATCTGCACCTTGTCGGTGTCGCCATGGACGATCGAAACCGAATCGATCGGCACGCCGAACCGCTCGTTGACCAGTTGCGCGAAGGTCGTCTCGTGACCCTGGCCATGGCTGTGTGAGCCGGTCAGCACCTCGATCGTGCCGACGGCATTGACCCGCACCTCGGCCGATTCCCAGAGGCCGACGCCGGCGCCGAGCGAGCCGACCGCCGCCGACGGCGCAATGCCGCAGGCCTCGATGTAACAGCTCATGCCGATGCCGCGCAGCAATCCCTTCTTGGCCGCCGCCGCCTTGCGCTTGGCAAAGCCGGCATAGTCCGAAGCGCTCATCGCCGCGTCGAGCGAGGCGCCGTAGTCGCCGGCGTCATAATTCATGATCACCGGCGTCTGGTGCGGGAAGGAGGTGATGAAGTTCTTGCGCCGCAATTCGGCTGGCGAGACACCGAGCTCGCGCGCCGCCGCTTCCATCGTGCGTTCCAGGAGATAGGTGGCTTCCGGCCGACCTGCCCCGCGATAGGCATCGACAGGGGCCGTGTTGGTATAGACGGTGCGCACATTGGCGTGGATGGCCGCAATGTCATATTGGCCCGACAAAAGCGTCGCATAGAGATAGGTCGGCACGCAGGACGAGAACAGCGACATGTAGGCGCCGAGATTGGCGATCGTGTCGACCTTCAGCCCGGTGATCCTGTTGTCCTTGTCGAAGGCCATTTCCACCGTCGAGACATGATCGCGGCCATGCGCGTCGGAGAGAAAACTTTCGGTGCGGTCGGCAACCCATTTGACCGGCACGCCGGTTTTCTTGGAGGCCCACAGGCAGACGATCTCTTCCGGGTAGATGTAGATCTTGGAGCCGAAGCCGCCGCCGACATCGGGCGCGATCACGCGCAATTTGTTTTCCGGAGCGACATTGTAGAAGGCGCTCATCACCAGCCGCGCGACATGCGGGTTCTGCGATGTCGTCCAGCAGGTGTAGTGGTCCTCGGCCTTGTCGTAATGGCCGAGCGCCGCGCGCGGCTCCATGGCGTTCGGCACCAGCCGGTTGTTGACGATCTTCATGCGGGTGACATGCGCCGCCGCCTTGATCGCCGCGTCGGTCGCCTTGGCATCGCCGATCTCCCAGTCGAAGATCAGATTGTTCTCGGCCTCGGGATGGATCTGCGGGGCGCCCTTTTCGAGCGCCTTGGTCGCGTCGACGACAGCCTTCAATTCCTTGTAGGTGATCTCGACCGCCTCGGCCGCGTCGCGCGCCTGGCCCTTGGTTTCGGCCACGACGATGACGACGGCGTCACCGACATAACGCACCTTGTCGAAGGCCAGCGGCGACCATGCGCCCATCTTCATCGGCGAACCGTCCTTGGAATGGATCATCCAGCCGCAGATGAGGTTGCCGATGCCGTCCGCCTTGAGCTCCTTGCCGGTCAGCACGCCGATGACGCCGGGCATGGCTTGAGCCTTCTTGACGTCGATCTTCTTGATCTGCGCATGCGCGTGCGGGCTGCGCACAAAGGCCGCATGCTTCATGCCGGGCACCACCATGTCGTCGACATAGCGGCCCGCGCCGGTGATGAACCTCTTGTCTTCCTTGCGCGCGACCCGAGCGCCAACACCTTCAATGCCCATAAGAAATTCCTCCCGAGATTGTAGGGGAGTAGGTGAGTAGGGCAGTACAGCAGGGAAAATTGGTTCCGGTTCCCTACTGCCTTACTGCCTTACTGCCCTACTGCTTCGCTCACGCAGCTTGTTTCGCCTTGGCCTTGGCAGTCCCCTTCGCCATCGTCTTCGATGCCGCGAGGATCGCCTTGACGATGTTGTGGTAACCGGTGCAGCGGCAGATATTGCCTTCCAGCTCGGCCCGCACCGTCGCCTCGTCGAGGCCTTCGGGATGGCGGGCGATCATGTCGGTTGCCGTCATGATCATGCCTGGCGTGCAGAAGCCGCATTGCAGGCCGTGATGTTCCTTGAAGGCTGCCTGCACGGGATGCAGGTCGGCGCCGTTGGCGAGACCCTCGATGGTCACGACTGTCGACCCTGAGGCCTGGACAGCAAGCATCGAGCAGGACTTGACCGCCTTGCCGTCGACATGGACGACGCAGGCCCCGCATTGCGAGGTGTCGCAACCGACATGCGTGCCGGTCAAGCCGAGATTCTCGCGCAGGAAGTGAACCAGCAGCGTTCGATCCTCGGCGGTCCCGCTGACCCGCCTCCCATTCACCATCAACGAAACGTCCGACATGAATCCTCCCTGGGTATCAACCTTGGTCATCACGCTGCCGACGCGCCGCTGGCACTTCGGCCATGCGTTATTCGTACACCGCACAACGCGCAAAAAACAGCGCGACGGAAAAGCCGGATCATTGTACTTTCGGTCATGACAGGGCCAAAGGTGCAGTCCCCTCGCCCCATTGCCAAAACGCCGATTGAAAGCAACAATATCCTTCGACGCCCGCGCGCCAGAAGCCTTGCAAAAACAGCGCACAAAAACAGCGTCGGAGGAAACGCGGGAGAACGCCGCTGACCAGTTCACGGACGCGCTACGCCTGCGGCTTGTCGGCGCTCACCACGGACGAGCCCGACCCGGATGTTTTCGCACGCGCGGTGGCCAGCGAGGCCGCCGCAATCAATGCCGGCTTTGCCCTCGTGTTCTTTTCCCAGAGCCTTGTCGAGGCCGGCGCCCTGTCGCGGGCACTCTCAGCCTACGCGCCGGGGCTGCACCATGCCGGCTGCTCCACCGCCGGCGAGATTACGCCGCAGGGGCTCGAGGAAGGCCATATGCTGGCGATGCTGCTCCCCTCGGCCGCCTTTACCGCGGTCAGCGCCATGGTCGACAATTTGTCCTCGTCGGGCATGGACAGGATCACCGGCGAGGTCGAGGCCTTGCGACGCAGGCTGCGCGTCCGGGTGGGCGGCGAGCAGGCCACGAACACCTTCGCGCTCTGCTTCATTGACGGGCTATCCTATGCTGAAGAAGCGGTCAGCTCGGCCATCCACTGGGGTCTTGACGACATACCATTGCTCGGCGGCTCGGCCGGCGACGATCTGAAATTCGAGACGACGCGCCTGATCTCGAACGGCAGGGTCACCTCGGACAGCGCCATCATCGTGCTGATCGCCACGGAAATTCCGTTCCACGTCTTCAAGACCGACAATTTCGTTCCGACCGACGAAAAGCTGGTGGTAACGGCGTCCGATGCCGATCACCGCATCGTGCGCGAGTTCAACGCCACCAATGCGGCGGAGGAATATGCCGCCTCCGTCGGCATCGTTCCGCAGACCCTGACGCCGTTGAGCTTCGCCTCGCACCCGGTGGTGGTGAAGGTGGGCGGCGAATATTACTGCCGCTCGATCCAGAGAATGCATGCCGACGGCTCGCTGTCGTTCTTCTGCGCCATCGACGATGGCGTCGTGCTGTCGATCGCCCAGCCAAAGGACATGGTGGAATCGACACGCGCCGCCCTGCGCGAGGTCGAGGAGCGCCTCGGGGGCATCGACCTGATCCTCGGCTTCGACTGCGTGCTGCGCCGGCTCGATGCGCGCAACCGGCAGGTCTTTCGTGACATTTCGGAACTCTACCGGGTCAACAATGTCGTCGGCTTCGGCACTTATGGCGAACAGTACCGGTCGATGCATTTGAACCAGACCTTCACCGGCATTGCCTTTGGCGAACGGCAAGCGGCGGAATAGGGGGCCGCGGAACAACAAGATGCCGCTCAAGGACATAAACGACCTCGAAAAGCTGAAGAAGATCAACGCCGCCCTTGTCAGCCGCGTCGAGCGGTCGATGGACCAGCAAGGCAATGCCTTCTCGCTGTTCCAGACCGCGATCTCGCTGGAAAACCGCGTGCGCACGCGCACCGACGAGCTGCACTCAACGCTGCGGCGGCTGGAGCAGTCGAACATCGATCTCATCGCCGCCAAGGAAAATGCCGAGCTGGCGAACCTCTCCAAGACAAGGTTTCTGGCGGCCGCCAGCCATGACGTGCTGCAGCCGCTGAACGCGGCCCACCTCTCCGTTTCGGCGCTCGCCGAGGTGCAGACCAGCGACGAAGGCAGGAAGCTGGTGCGCCAGGTCGAGCGCTCGCTGGAAACGATGGAGGACCTGCTGCGCACGCTGCTCGACATTTCCAAGCTCGACGCCGGCGTGGTGCAGCCCGATATCAGCGACGTCAGCCTGGAGGCGCTGTTTTCGTCGCTGCGCTCGGATTTCCAGCCGGTCGCGGAAATCAAGGGGTTGTCGCTGAAATTCCGGCCGGTCAATGCCGTGGTCCGCTCCGATCGCACGCTGCTGCGCCGCATCCTGCAGAACATCCTGTCCAACGCGCTGGGCTATACACGCTCGGGTGGCGTGCTTGTCGGCACCAGGCACCGCGGCGACACCATCCGCATCGATGTCGCCGATACCGGCTGCGGCATTCCCGAGGACCAGCGCGAGGCGGTGTTCGAGGAATTTCACCGCGGCACTCCGTCGTCCAATGCGGAGTCGGACGGCGGCGGTCTTGGGCTCGGGCTTGCCATCGTGCGGCGCATGGCCGGCGCGCTCGGCCACCCCGTGACCTTCTCATCGAAGGTCGGGCGCGGCACGATCTTCCATATCGATGTGCCCGTCGGCATCGGCGCGCCCGCCGACGCCATCGCCAGCGCCACCAGCCTGGAACGGTCGCGGGGCTATGGCCTGTTCGGCACCAAGGTGCTGCTGGTCGAAAACGACATTGAGGTGCTGGAGGCAATGACCTTCCTGCTCGAGCGCTGGCAATGCCTGGTGCGGTCCGCGACCTCGACCGACGACGCGCTGGACCTGCTCGGCGACACCGACTGGGTCCCCGACATCGTCATTGCCGACCAGCATCTCGACGGCGGCGATCTCGGCACCGCGACCATATCGGAAGTCCGCGACTATCTCGGCCGCGCCGTTCCGGCGCTGATCGTCACCGCCGACAGTTCCGAGGCCGTCGCCAAGGCAGCCCGCGCCGGCGGCATCGAACTGATGCGCAAACCACTGAAGCCGGCGCAACTGCGCGCGCTGCTGGCGCATTTGTTGGCTTAGTGTTTCCTCCTCCCCGTCACTATACGGGGAGAAGGTGGTGGCAGCTGGATGAGGGGCGGCGCCGACGTTCGCGATCTTCGTGGCGGGAAAAGAAATTAGTGCACTGTCGCCGTAATTCAACTGGGCGGCGAATAGGGGAAATTATACTTGAGAAAACTACCTTATAAAGAAGGCACCTTATTTGCCATTCCGTTGAGATCTGGTGGCTATGGGCTTGGCTTGGTAGCCCGTATGGCCCGAATGGGAAAGATTATTCTAGCATATCTATTTGGACCAATGCGTCTGGAATTGCCAAACGCGGATGAATTAAATGACATAAGTCCAGATAACGCGGTCAGGTGCTTACGGTGTGGCGATCTCGGTTTAATTAATGGAAGTTGGCCAATTATTGGTCAAATGAAGAGCTGGGAAGAAGACAAATGGCCTATGCCAAACTTCGTTCACAAAGAAAGCCTTTCTGATCGAATTCTTATTCGAAAATACTCAAATTCTGATCCCTCGAAGCTGGAGGGTCAAGCCAGCGTAGCTTCAGCGGGCGATTTGGATCAGGACGGTTTACACGGATATGAAATCGTCGAATTGCTTCTGACCGAGCAGCTGAAACCCCATTGATCAAGGAACCACGGTAACGATGTGAATTACGTTGACGGAGCGCCCTTTACACTAACTCAAAACCCAGCCTGATCCCTGAACAGCTCCGCATTGTCCAGCTTCGAAACCTCGATCACCGCCTGCGTGCGGCTGTACACATTGAGCTTGCGCAATATCTCCGAGACATGCGCCTTCACTGTGGTCTCCCCCACCTGCAGCTCGTAGGCGATCTGCTTGTTGAGCAGGCCCTGGCGCAGCATTTGCAGCACGCGCAGTTGCTGCGGCGTCAGCTTGGACAGGCGCTGGACCATGTCGGCGCGGTCGATGCTGTCGGCGTCGGCCGGCTGGCCCTCATAGGTTTCCGGCACATAGATCGCGCCGTCCATCACCGAGCGGATGGCGGCGGCCAGATCGCTCTTGCGCGCCGATTTCGGGATGAAGCCGGCGGCGCCATAGGACAAGGCCTCGGAAATGATCCTGGGCTCCTCATAGCCCGACACGATCACCACCGGCAGGCGCGGATAGCGGGTCCGGAGCTGCAGCAGCCCTTCGAAGCCGTGCACGTCGGGCATTGAGAGATCGAGCAGCGCAAGGTCGAAAGGCTTGGCGTCGGCCAGCAGATCGAGCGCCTCGGCGATCGAGCGCGCCTCGACCGTGTCGACCTCCGGATAAGCCATCTGCACGGCGCTGTGCAGCGCCTCGCGAAACAGCGGATGGTCGTCGATGATCAGGAACCGGGCGCGATCGTTGGATGCTGTCATGTGGCTCGTTCCGGTTTACCGGCCACACCATAGCCCCGCGACCATGGCCGGATTATTGGCAAATAGTCTATCGCCGGTGATACGCCGCTGCAAAAGTGATGGGAACCCTGAATTCCTTATACAGCCCCGGCAAAGCCCGTGCTTTAAGAAAAGCGACGCCTTGCCCGGTCCCCAAAATCGGTCGAAGGTGCCGCCGGCAACCCGATATCCAACACAGAGACCACCATGACCGCCTTCATCCTCCCCGTGCCGCCAACGCCTTCCGTCGCCATCGACGGGTCGGCCGAGCGCTTTGCCGTGCGGCGCATTTTCTGCGTCGGCCGCAACTATGCGGCGCACGCGCGCGAGTTCGGTAATGATGAGCGCGATCCGCCCTTCTTCTTCACCAAGCCGGCCGACGCGGTGGTCGATTCCGGCACCGACATCCCCTATCCGCCGCTGACGGCCAATCTGCACCACGAAATCGAACTGGTGGCGGCGATCGGCAAGCCGGGCTTCCGCATTGCGCGCGAGCGGGCGCTGGAGCATGTCTGGGGTTATGGCGTCGGCATCGACCTCACCCGCCGCGATCTCCAGGACGAGGCCAAGAAGGCGGCGCGACCCTGGGACTGGTCGAAGGCGTTCGATCGTTCCGCCCCTTGCGGCCCGCTGGTGCCCGCACAAACGACCGGCCACCCGACGAAAGGGCGCATCTGGCTCGCCGTCAACGGCAAGGTCCGGCAGGAGGCCGATCTCACCGAATTGATCTGGCCAATCGCCGACATTGTCTCGATCTGCAGCGAGGGCGTAGAATTGCAGGCCGGCGACCTGATCTTCACCGGCACGCCGGCCGGTGTCGGCGCGGTCAAGCCGGGTGAGACGATGACCGGCGGCGTCGACGGCATCGGCACGATCGAAGTGACCATTGGCCAGCCGAAGTGAGCGCATGAGCGAACTCATCCTGCACAATTACTATCGCTCCTCCACCTCCTATCGGGCGCGGATCGCGCTGGAGATGAAGGGGCTGAGCTATGATTACGTCCCGCATCATCTGCGCCATGGCGAGCATCTGGAACCGGCCTATCTAGCGGTCAATCCGCAAGGGCTGGTGCCGGCCTTGGTGCTCGACGACGGCACGCTTTTGACGCAGTCGCTGGCCATCATCGAATATCTCGACGAGATTCAGCCCGCGCCGCCGCTGCTGCCGACGGACGCCCTTGGCCGGGCGCGCGTGAGAATGCTGGCGCAGATGATCGCCTGCGACATCCACCCAGTGAACAATCTGCGCGTGCTGACCTCGCTGCGAACTTTGTTCGGCGCCGGCGACCAGGACATCACCAACTGGTTCCGCCACTGGGTGAACGAAGGCTTTCAGCCGCTTGAGAAGATCCTGGCTTCCTCGCCTCAGACGGGAACATTCTGCCATGGCGAGGCGCCGGGGCTCGCGGATATCTGCCTGGCGGCGCAGATCGCCAGCAACGCCCGCTTCGGCGTCGACCTGACGCCCTATCCGACGATCGCCCGCATCAACGCCGCCTGCATGGCGCTGCCGGCCTTCCAGAAAGCCGCGCCGCAGAACCAGATCGATGCCGAGTAGAGAAGCCAAAGACCCCGAGGAAGCCAAGGCGCTCGCCGATATCGAAGAGTATGGCTGTCATATCCTCTATGTGCTGGAGGAGGACGAGCATCCGCCATTCGCGTACTCGGTGGGGATAGAACACAATTTCAAAGTCCCTGAACTGGTCGTCGTCGGACTCAAGCCGGAACTTTCGCAGACCATCATCAACGAGTATTGCCGACGAGTGCGCAGCGGCGAGAGGTTCAGCGTCGGAGGGCGGGCGTCAGGGTTCTTGGGAGGCGGCTTCGACTGTCAGTTCGGCTCGGTCCATCCGGACCACTATCCTGAACATTTCGGTTGGGATATCTGGTTCTACGACGGCTCGGATTTCCGGATTATGCAGCTAATTTTTCCAACAACTTCCGGGGTTTGGCCGTGGGATGCCGAAGCTGGCGAATGGGTTCGCAAACGGCAACCGTTGCTTGATACCCCGCCCTAACTAGTGCCCTAGCCTTAGCGTCGCCACCCAGAACACCAGCGCCGCCAGAGCGACACCGCCGCCAAGCATGCAAACACCGCTCCAGCCCCAGGCGCCAAAAATCATGGTCGAGGCGATGGAGCCGAGCGCGCTGCCGAGCGAATAGAAGATCATGTAGCCGCCGACCAGCCGGCTGCGCGCATCCGGCCGGCGCGAAAAAATCAGGCTCTGGTTGGTGACATGGACGGCCTGGATCGCCAGGTCCAGCATGAGGATGCCGGCGACAAGCAGCCACAGCGACATACCCATGAAGGCGATCGGCAGCCAGGCTGCGGTCATCAGCAACAGGCTGAGCTCAGTGACCAGCTGGCCGCGCCCGCGATCCACGAGGCCGCCTGTCCAGCGGGCACCGAGAGCACCAGCGACGCCGGCCAGGCCGAACAACCCGATCTCGGTGTGCGAGAGGGAGAACGGCGCGGCACTCAGCGGCAGCACCAGCGGCGCCCACAGCACGTTGAAGGTGGCGAAGATCAGCATGGCGAGCACGGCGCGCACGCGCAGCAGCGGCTCCTGCACGAACAGCAGCACCACCGAACCGAGCAGGCGCGGATAGGATGTGCGTGGCCGCTCCGCCTCGTGGCGCGGCAGGATCAGGTAGAGAACCAGCGCCATGACCAGCGTCAGCGCCGCCGAGATAAGATAGACCCAACGCCAGCCGGCAAAGTCGGCGACGACACCGGCGACGAAGCGGGCAAGCAGGATGCCGGTTATGACGCCGCTGGTGACGGTGCCGACCGCCCGCCCGCGCTCGGACGGCAGAGCGAGGTCGGCGGCGTAGGCCACCAGCACCTGCACCACCACAGCAAGCAGCCCGACGACCGCGAGGCTTGCCAGCAGCATCACGGCGTTCGGCGCAATCCCGACCGCGATCAATGCCATGGCGGAAAGGACCGCCTGCCCGGCGATCAGCTTGCGGCGGTCGAAAAGGTCGCCAAGCGGCACGATCAAGAACAGGCCGAGCGCGTAGCCGATCTGCGTGACCGTCACCACGATGCCGACCGAGGCCGGCGCGATGGCAAAATCATGCGCCATGGCGTCGAGCAGCGGATGGGCGAAATAGACATTAGCGACGCTCAGGCCGCAAGCGATCGCGAAGACCAGCGCGGTCATTGCCGACAGTCCCGGTGGCGACGCCGGCACGACTTGCCGCGGCCCGTCGGATCGCTCCAGGCTTGTTGCCGCGCTGTTCACCACCTGCACATTCATGCCGCTCTCCGTAAATAGGTTTCAAATTGAAACCACTTGCTGGATAGACAGAACAGTTTTATCTTGCAACCAAAATGACAACGCTGGACCAACGATTGCCATGGTGAAACGAACGAGCCACCACGAAGCGGATTGCCTGATCGCACGGCCGCTGGACGCGATCGGCGACTGGTGGTCGCTGCTCATCGTGCGCGATGCCTTCGATGGCTTGCGCCGCTTCGGCGAGTTCCAGAAGAGCCTCGGCGTTGCCAAGAACATCCTGTCGGCGCGGCTGCGCAATCTGGTCGCGCACGGCATACTGGAAACGGTTCCGGCTCCCGATGGCAGCGCCCACCACGAATACGTGCTGACGCAAAAGGGGCGCGGCCTGTTCTATGTCCTGGTCGCCTTGCGGCAATGGGGAGAAACCTATTTCTCCGGACCGGGCGAGCCCTACACCTTCATGGTCGACATCGAGAGCGGCCGGCCGATCAGGCGCCTGGAGGTGCATGCCGAGGACGGTCGACTGCTTGTTCCCGGCGACACAAGGCTCGCCGATTTCCGCAACAGGGAAAACAGCTGAGCGCCCTGGCCGGTTCGGCGGACCGGCCAACCTGGCGGAATCGATTTCCGCTTGACCGGCCGGGGAATCGGCTATCGTTTCCCCAGACAGTACGCAGGGTGGAGTGACCGATGAAAGCCGTCGTCTTCGAGAAATTCGGCGAAGCGCCGACGATCCAGACCGTTCCCGATCCGAAGCCGGCTGCCGATGGCGTCGTCATCAAGGTCGAGGCGACGGGGCTGTGCCGCAGCGACTGGCATGGCTGGATGGGGCATGATGACGGCATCACGCTGCCGCATGTCCCGGGACATGAGCTGGCGGGCGTCGTCGTCGCCGCCGGCAAGCAGGTCAGCCGCTGGAAGGCCGGCGACCGGGTCACCGTGCCGTTCGCCGTCGGCTGCGGCCGCTGCTTCGAATGCACCTCGGGCAACCATCAGGTCTGCGAGCACCAGACGCAGCCCGGTTTCACCGGCTGGGGCTCGTTCGCCGAATATGTCGGCATCGAACATGCCGATACCAATCTGGTGCGCCTGCCCGAGGAGATGGAATACGCCACCGCCGCCAGCCTCGGCTGCCGCTTCGTCACCTCGTTTCGCGCCATCGTCGACCAGGGGCGCGTCAAGCCCGGCGAATGGGTGGCGGTGCATGGCTGCGGCGGCGTCGGCCTGTCGGCGATCATGATCGCCAGCTCGATGGGCGCCAATGTGATCGCCATCGACCTCACCGACGAGAAGCTGGAGTTCGCCAAAAAAATCGGCGCCGTCGCCACCATCAATGCGTCGACAACGCCGAATGTGGTCAAGGCGGTCAAGCAGATCACCAATGGCGGCGCGCATATGTCGATGGACGCGCTCGGCCATCCGACCACCTCGTTCAACTCGATCGCCAATCTGCGCCGGCGCGGCCGCCATGTGCAAGTCGGCCTGATGCTGGGCGAACACGCTCGCCCGCAAGTGCCAATGGACAAGGTGATCGCCTTCGAGCTCGAGATCCTCGGCAGCCACGGCATGCAGGCCTATCGCTACCAGGCGATGATGGAGATGATCCGCCATGGCAAGCTCAAGCCCGAACTGCTGGTCGGCAAGAAGATCAGCCTCGACGAGGCCCCCGCGGCGTTGATGGCGATGGGCGGCTTCGAGGGCATAGGTATTGGCGTGGTGACAAAGCTCTAGGCGCGGGCGTCGCTTCCAGAACTACCGCGCAAACTTCTTCGCGCCAAACACGCAGGCCACCACGCCAAGCGTGACCACCACCATCAGCGGGCTGACCTGTTCGTGCAGCAGTGTCGCCGCCAGCGCCAGGCCGAAGAAGGGCTGTAGCAATTGCAGCTGGCCGACCGCGGCAATGCCGCCTTGCGCCAGGCCGCGGTACCAGAACACAAAACCGATCAGCATGCTGAACAGCGAGACATAGGCGAGCCCGATCCAGGCGTGGGAGCCGACGGCGGCAAAGGATGGCGGCAGCGTCGCGAAAGTCAGCACCAGCATGATCGGCAGCGACAGCGTCAGCGCCCAGCAGATCACTTGCCAGCCGCCGAGCCTGCGCGACAGCGCGGCCCCCTCGGCATAGCCCAGGCCGCAGACGACGATGGCGGCCAGCATCAGGCCATCGCCCACTGGCGAGGCGGTCACGCCTTGCATCAGCGCGAAGCCCGCGACCAGCGTGCTGCCTATGCAGGAAAACAGCCAGAACGCCGGCCGTGGACGCTCGCCGCCGCGCAGCACACCGAAGATCGCGGTTGCCAGCGGCAGCAGGCCGACGAAGATGATCGAGTGCGCGGAGGTGACGTGCTTCAGCGCCACCGCGGTCAGCAAGGGAAAGCCGACCACCACGCCAAGTGCGACGATCACCAGTGACATGAGATCGCCCCGCTCCGGGCGCTTCTGCCGGAACAAGAGCAGCACTGCCAGGCCAAGCAGCCCGGCAATCGCGGCGCGGGCCGCTGTCACGAATGTCGGGTCGAAGTCCATCACGGCAACGCGCGTCGCCGGCAGCGAGCCTGAGAAGATCAGCACGCCGATAAATCCGTTCAACCAGCCGCTCGCGGTCTTGTCCATTCCAGGCTCCATGTCTTTCGCCTTCTATCGGGCAGATGCCATGGTGCAGCCAGAGACAATGGGGTACAATTCATCGAAACTGTAATGGCCAGACGAGCAGTACGGATGACGGACTTCGCTTTGGAAAAGGACGACGCGCGGACCCCGGGCGCCCCCACACTGGTCGAAAGCGTCATGGCGACCATCCGCCAGCGGATCGCGGCGCGCAGCCTGACACCGGGCGCCCGGCTGCCCTCCATCCGCGCCTTCGCCCAATCCATGCAGGTGTCTAAATCCACCGTGGTCGAAGCCTATGAACGGCTTGCAGCGGAAGGCACGATCCGCTCCCGGCCGGGTTCAGGCTTCTATGCCGCCGGCTCGCTGGCGCCGCTGTCGCTGGCCGAGATCGGTCCCCGGCTCGACCGTGCCGTCGATCCGCTCTGGGTCTCGCGCCAGTCGCTGGATGCCGGCGACGAGGTGCTGAAACCCGGCTGCGGCTGGCTGCCGGCCTCCTGGATGCCGCAGGCCGGACTGCGTCGCGCGCTACGCACGGCGGCGCGCGCCGATGATGTCGCGCTTGCCGATTACGGCACGCCGCTCGGCCTGCCGCCGCTGCGGCAACTCCTGGCGCGGCGCATGGCTGGGCATGGCATCGAAGTCTCGCCCGAACAGATCATGCTGACGGAATCGGGCACGCAGGCCATCGACCTCCTATGCCGGTTCCTGATCGAGCCCGGCGATACGGTGCTGGTCGACGACCCCTGCTATTTCAATTTCCATGCATTGCTGCGCGCCCACCGCGCCAAGGTCGTCAGCGTGCCCTACACGCCGTCGGGACCTGATATCGACCTATTCGCGCAGGCGCTCGCCGAGCACCGGCCGCGCCTCTACATCACCAACTCCGCCATCCACAATCCCACCGGCGCGATCTTGTCGCCGGTCACCGCGCATCGCTTGCTGAAGCTCGCAGACCAGTCGGACCTGACCATCGTCGAGGACGACATCTTCGCCGACTTCGAGCACACCCCTGCCCCGAGGCTGGCGGCCTTCGATGGCCTCAGCCGCGTCGTCCAGATCGGCAGCTTCTCCAAGACGCTGTCAGCGTCGGTGCGCTGCGGTTTCATCGCCGCGCCCCGCGACTGGATCGAGGGCCTGACCGATCTCAAGATCGCCACCACTTTCGGCGGCGGGCGGCTGGCGGCCGAACTGGTGCTGACGCTGCTGAAGGACGGCAGCTACCGCAAACATATGGATCTGCTGCGCGCCAAACTCGCGCGTGCCATGGCCGAGACCGGCACCCAGCTGAAGGCGATCGGTATCACGCCGTGGATCGACCAGCCGGCCGGCCTGTTTGTGTGGTGCAGCCTGCCCGATGGCGTCGACGCGGCCGAAGTCGCGCGTCGCGCGCTCACCGACAATGTCGTGCTGGCACCCGGCAACGCGTTCAGCCTGTCCGGAACGGCCAGCCGTTTCCTGCGCTTCAACGTCGCCCAGTGCGAAGACCAGCGGATTTTCAAGGTGCTGGAAACCGCGATGAAGCGGTGATCGCACGTCGCTTCAATCAGCGGCTCGCACAGACCTCCCGCACGCAGTCGCGCAGCCAGCGTTGTGCCGGATCGGCATCGAGGCGCGGATGCCAAAGCATGGAGATGGTAACCTCCATCGTGGCGACCGGCAGCGGGAAACTGTGCATGCCGGTGCGCGCGCCGGCCGTGTGCCGCTCAGGCACGCTGGCGATCAGTTCCGAGGCGCGCGCCATGGCGAGCGCGGCCGAGAAACCCGAAACCATGCACACGACCGTCCGCTGCAGGCCAAGCGTGCCCAGTGCCTCGTCGATCGGCCCTCTCTCGCGGCCGCGCCGCGAAACACTGATGTGCCGGCCCGCGGCGTAGCGCCCGGGCGTCACAATGCCCTCGCTCAGCGGATGGCCTGATCGAACAGCGCCAATGAAGCGGTCGCGAAACAGCGCCTGGATGCGCACTTCGGGCCCGGTTTCGCCGGCGACGCCGATTTCCAGGTCGATCGCGGCATCGCGCAGCGACATCACATCCTTGTCGGACTTCGGCGCGAAACGCAGCCGCACCCCTGGCGCATCGGCTTCGATGCGGGCGACCAGACGGGGCCCGAATTCCTCGACGAAGCCCTCATTGGTGCGCAGCGTGAACACCTTGTCCAGGCTTGCGGGATCAAGCAATTCGGCGGGGCGCAGCAGCGCCTCCGCGTCCTGCACGACAGCACCGACCTGCCGGCGCAATTCTTCCGCGCGCGGCGTCGCCACCAGGCCGCGCCCGGCGCGGACCAAAAGAGGGTCGCCCGTTGCCTCGCGCAGCCGCGCCAGCGTGCGGCTCATCGCCGAGGGGCTGAGCCGCAGACGGCGCGCGGCGCGGGCCACGCTGCCTTCCTCCAGCAGAACGTCGAGAGCGAACAGCAGATTGAGATCAGGAGACGTCATCCGCGGATCATAACATGATGTGGCGTTTGACGCACGAATATGATGCAAATGCTGCGCCTTCCGCCATATCAACTACAAGACTAGATCTCCGATGGTTCCGGTTGCGGAGCGAATGGAAAGGAGATCGCCATGGCAGTCGCCGCACAAAGTCGAGATGGGCTGATATCAGCCCCCCAAGAGAAAGAAACGGTCGGCTGGGCTCTGGCAAGCCTGTCGCTCGCCACGCTGCTGTCGTCGCTCGGAACCAGCATCGCCAGTGTCGGGTTGCCCTCGCTGATGCAGACCTTCGGAGCATCGTTCCAGGCCGTGCAATGGGTCGTCCTGGCCTATCTCCTCGCCATCACCACGCTGATCGTCAGCGCCGGGCGGCTGGCCGACATGTTCGGGCGCCGGCCACTGCTGCTTGGCGGCATCGCGCTGTTCACAGCGGCATCCGTGCTCTGCGGCCTGGCGCCGACGCTGTGGCTGCTGATCGCCGCGCGCGCCGTGCAGGGGCTTGGCGCCGCATTGATGATGGCGCTGACGCTGGCCTTTGTCGCGGAGACGGTGAGCAAGGAGCGGACGGGCAGCGCCATGGGCCTGCTCGGCGCCATGTCGGCGATCGGCACGACGCTCGGCCCCTCGCTTGGCGGCCTGCTGATCGCCGGCCTCGGCTGGCGGGCGATCTTCCTCGTCAATGTGCCGCTGGGCCTGCTGACCTTCGCCCTCGCCTGGCGCGCCCTGCCCGCTCGCAACAACACAGCTCAGGCCGCCCAAGGCAAATTCGACGCGATGGGCACTCTCCTGCTGGCCCTGACGCTGGCCGCCTATGCATTGGCCATGACGCTTGGCCGGGGCCATTTCGGCGCGCTCAACATCGGCCTGCTGGTCGCGACCGCTTTCGGCGTCATTCTGTTCGCCGTCGCCCAGAAGCGGGTGAAGAACCCGCTGGTCCAACTCGCCAGTTTCAAGGATCCGCGGCTCAGCGCCAGCCTGGTCATGAGCCTTGTCGTCGCCACGGTGATGATGGCGACCCTGGTGGTCGCACCGTTCTATCTGTCGCGCGGGCTCGGGCTCGATGCCGCGATGGTCGGCGTGGTGCTTTCGACCGGGCCGCTTGTGTCGACCCTGTCGGCACTGCTGGCTGGGCGGCTTTCCGATCGCTTCGGAACCAACAGGATGATGGTCGCCGGCCTCACCAGCCTTGCCGCGGGCACGTTCCTGCTCTCGCTCGCCATGACGAAACTCGGCATTGCCAGCTATGTCGTTCCGATCACCGTCACCTGCTTCGGCTATGCCCTGTTCCAGACCTCCAACAACGCGGCCGTCATGACCGGCGTCGGCGCGGGCGAACGCGGTGTCATGTCGGGCCTGCTCAATTTGTCGCGCAATCTCGGCCTCATCACCGGCGCGTCGCTGATGGGCGCCATCTTCGCGGTTGCGTCGGCCGGTGGTCAGCAAGGAGCAGGACAGGACGTCCTGAATTCCGCTTCAGCCGCCCGGGGCATGCAGGTCACCTTTGAGACGGCAACGGCCCTGGCGTTGGTTGCATTGCTGCTAGCGCTGCTGTCATCCCGCAATGCGATCAAGCACGGATAATCGATGCGAAATTTCTGAAATCGCGGGGCTTGGGCGGCCGCTCAGGCCCCTGCCCGTTTGCGGCGCTCATACAGCATGACCAGCGTTTCCGCCGTCAGTGCCGGCTTTTCCTCGCCTTCGATCTCAACCGTGTTGGCTGCCTTCATCAGATACTGGCCGGGCCCCCTGTCCTCCATGGAAAGCAGGACGGTGCGCAGCCTGATGCGCGCGCCGACCTTAACCGGCGCCAGGAAACGCACCTTGTCGAAGCCATAGTTGAAGGCGGCCTGGGTGTTTTCCGGCACGATGCCCATACCGAGCGCCAGCGCGCCAATGATCGACAGGGTCAGATAGCCATGTGCGATCGTCGTGCGGAACGGGCTTTGCCGCCGCGCCCGTTCGGGATCGACATGAATCCATTGATGGTCGCCGGTGCATTCGGCGAACTGGTTGATACGGTCCTGGTCGACCGTGGTCCATTCCGAGACACCGAGCTCCTGCCCGGACATCGTTCTCAACTGCTCGAAGGTCGGCGGCGTTTTAGGCCGTACTTCTGTCATTCCTGCTTTCCCGATAGCTTGCCGTGCCTCCGGACCACGAACGGACGGCTCCTGTCAATTCGCCCTGCGTGAATCCGTTCCGCCGAATTCCGGCTGAATCGTGCCATGCCTTACCATGCATTGGCAGGTCGAATTCGGATTTTACGACGTTTCAGGGCAGCCGGGAGCTTATAGCGTGGCGCGGATGCAACTATGCGTAAGGTTACGCAATGCCGAACAACCGGAGACGTAACGGCAGGCCACGGGGATCTACTTCTGCCCGTAGCCGGCGCGGATTTCCTCCATCGCCTCCTTGATACGCGCACGCAGGATTTCGATCGATTCGGTGCCGGATTTGCGGGCCAGTTCAGCCACTTCACCGGCATTCTTGAGTGCGACCTCGAAGGACTTCCTGGCAAACTCCGTCTGTTTGGCCATCAGCTCCTGCGGGTTACCCGGCGCCCGGTAGCTCTGCGCCATGTCGGCAATTTCGCGCAGCGTGTCCCGCAGCATTTCGCGTTGCCTCGACAACAGCGAGGTCGCGCCGGCGGCGCCGGCTCGCGCCGATTTCTCCAAGGCCTCGAGGTTCTTTCGATGATGGGCAAGGATCGCCTCGACATCGACATTGGGCACCTTCAGGTCGCGGCCGAATTTGCCGAACATGTCCATGAAGGAATCGGATTCCGGTTGTTTTGCCACGATGTCTTCTCCCCTTTGCCGCGGATGCGGCTGCCCTCACGGGGAGCATAGCACTCGGATGCCGCGTGTCCATTTCGAAGACGGGCCTGGCGACCGATACGCATCAATTGACCGGGAGCAGCAATTCGATCGTGTAGAGCACAATACCCGCCAGCCCGCCGATAATCATGCCGTTGAAGCGGATATATTGCAGGTCCCGGCCGATGTTCATCTCGATCAGCCGCGTCAGTTGCGCCAGGTCCCAGCGCTTGACCTGATCGCCGATGAATTTCGACACGCCGCTCTTCTGGCTCTCGACAAAGGAGGCGAGCGCCACGACGAATCCTTGGTTCATGTCGGCCCGGATCCGCGCATCGCCGGCAAGATGCCGGCCGACCTCGACGAACATGTTGGCGAGATGTGCGCGGACCACCGAATTCGGCGCCTTGGCGTCCTGCGCGATGAACAGGCTGAGGCTCTCCCACATGTCGCCCGCCAGCGCCCTGACCTCGGGTCGGACGAGGAAATCACGCTTCATCTTCTCGGCGCGCTTTGCATATTGCTTGGACGTCCGCAGCCGCTCGACGAAGCCTTGCGCGAAACGGTCGAACTCGGCCCGCATCGGGTGGTCGGGATCGGCCCGCACCTCGTCGAGCAAGGAGCCTGCCGAGGCGACGATCTTCTTCAGGAGATAGGCGTCGGCGCGGAACAGGTTGAACAGCGACGGCAATTCCTCGCGGATCTTCTCGCGCATCGTCACCAGCGCCTGTTCGTCGTTGAGGAAGCGGCCGACCACCTTGATGAACTCGTCGAACAATTTCTGGTGGCGGCGGTCATCAGTAAGCGCCGACAAGAGTTCAGCCGCCAGCGGCGCCAGCGGCACCTTTTCGATCTGCTCGAGCATACGGCTGGTGACGAAGCCGCGCAGTCCGGATTGCTCGACCGCGGCCAGCGTCTGCGGCACCAGCCGCACGACGAAGCGCGACAGGCCGGCGGCGCGTTCGGCATCGGTCAGCCAGTCGGCGACGAGTGCTGCAAAATCGACCTCGGCAAGCTTTTCCCACACTGGCTCCGGCGCCAGGAAATTGGCCTCGATGAAGCGGCCGAGATTGTCGGCGATGCGGCTCTGGTTTTCCGGGATGATGGCGGTGTGCGGGATCGGCAGCCCGAGCGGCCGCCTGAACAGCGCCACCACCGCGTACCAGTCTGCCAGGCCGCCAATGGTCGCCGCCTCGGCGAAGGCAGCTACGAACCCCAGCCACGGATAGGTGCTTTGGAACGACTTGGCCAAGGCGAACACCAGCACGCAAAGCGCCAGCGCCGCGGTGGCGATGAATTTGGTGCGGCGTAATGCCGAGAGCTTGACGGCCGCGTCGGCATCGAAACGGACAGGCGCCAGGGACGGAGCCGATTGTGACATGGACGAATTGCTCCTCGTCGATCTCTGGTCGATCTCGGGCCTATCTAGGGATTCGTCAGCCGAAATGCCCGTAGCGGCCAGTTTTCCCCGCGTTTTGCCGGGTTGCGCACATAAAGTTGACGAGAATATTCATCTATGGTGCCCGGCTAGTCTGGAATTGTTCCAAGGTATAGGCCATATTCGGGTCGAGGCCAGTGCGACGAATCCGAAACTCCGGGATCAGAGCTGCGCCGGCAAAATTCTGGAATCCGGCATGGTCACCGCGCCGGCGCCTAGTGAGGACAAAATGCGGCTTACACGCCAGACCAATTATGCCATGCGCATCCTGATGTATTGTGCCGCCAACGATGACCGGTTGAGCCGCATTCCCGAAATCGCGACCGCCTATTCGGTGTCGGAACTGTTCCTGTTCAAGATCCTGCAGCCGCTGGTCGAGCATGGCCTGGTGGAGACAGTGCGCGGCCGCAATGGTGGCGTCCGGCTTGGCCGCGCCGCGGAATCCATCAGCCTCTTCGACGTCGTGCGGGTGACGGAAGAGAGCTTTGCCATGGCCGAATGCTTCGAGAACGATGCCGCCGAATGCCCGCTGGTCGACAGCTGCGCGCTGAATTCGGCGCTGCGCGAGGCTCTCAACGCCTTCTTCGCCGTGCTTTCCCGCTACACCGTTGCCGATATGGTGGCGGCAAGGCCGAATGTGCGCAACCTGCTCGGCATCGACATGCTGGAGCGCCGCGCCCCGGCTGCCTGATCTGAGCAGGCCGGCCTCACCTGAACATCAACCGACCGACGATTGCGGCAGCACGAACGGCATGTTGCCGGCCGGCAGCACGCCAATCCTGAGCCGGCAGTCGAACACTTTTTCGATCAGATCATCACTCAGCACATCCCGTGGCGAACCAGTGGCTGCGAGCCGGCCGCGGTGCATGACGAAAATCCGGTCGGCATACATGGAAGTCAGATTGAGGTCGTGCAGGATGGCGACCACGCCGCCGCCCCTTCTGGCGAAATCGCGGGCGATGTTCATGATGATCAGCTGATGCTTGATGTCGAGGCTGGAAACCGGCTCATCGAGAAAGAGATAGCGCGGCTTGCCGTCGAGCACCGGCGCCCAGACCTGGGACAGCACGCGCGCAAGCTGGACGCGCTGCTGCTCGCCGCCCGAAAGCTCCTGGTAGAAACGCCCGGCAAAACCGTCGAGGTCGACGCGCGCCAGCGCCCGCTCTGGCAGCCGCGCGTCCTCGCCTGATAAGGCGCCTGAGCGCCCGCCGACAAGGCCAAGCTTGACGACCTCGCGAACCGTGAACGGGAAGGACAGCGTCGTCGCCTGCGGCAGCACCGCACGATGGACGGCAATCTCTACCGGTTTCATCGCCGCAAGATCGCGGCCGTTGAGGGCGACCTGCCCGGTATAGGCGAGCTCACCCGACAACGCCTTCAGGAAGGTCGTCTTGCCCGAGCCGTTGGGGCCGACGATGGCCGCGACTTCGCCGGGCCGTGCGTCGAAATCGACACCGCCGACGATGCGCTTGCCGGCGATATCAACGGAAACATCCCTTGCCTCGATCATTCAAAGCCTCACAAATCGACCACGCCGCGCTTGCGCAGCAGGATCCACAGGAAGAACGGCGCGCCTGCGATCGCGGTGACGATGCCGATCGGCAATTCGGCCGGCGCCACGATGGTGCGGGCGACCGCATCCCCCAAGAGCAGCAGCGAGGCGCCGAGCAACGCCGAAGCGGGCAGCAGATAGCGATTGTCCGGACCGATCAGCAGCCGCAGCAGATGCGGCACGACGATGCCGACGAAGCCGATGCCGCCACTGACGGCGACGGATGCACCGACCGCAGCCGAGACACCGATGATGGCCGTATATTTCAACCGCTGTATCGGAATGCCGAGATGCCCGGCGGTCGCCTCGCCCAGCGCCAGCGCATTGAGGCCGCGCGCCAGGAACGGCATCGCCGCCAGCGCCAGTATGATGATCGGCCCGACCGAACCGATCTTCTGCCAGGTCGCGCCACCGAGCGATCCGAGCTGCCAGAAGGTCAGGTCGCGCAACTGGCGATCGTCCGCCATGAAGATGAGGATGCCGGTCAAGGCCATGGCGAGCGCCGCCAGCGCGATGCCGGCCAGCAGCATGGTGGCGACCGAGGTTTGCCCGCGCCGCGTGGCGACCTGATAAAGCACCAGCGTCGTGGCAAGACCGCCGAAGAAGGCTGCCAGCGGCAGCGCGAGCGTGCCGAACAAGGCTGTCACCGGCGCCAGCACCGTGGCGCCAAGCACGATGACGGCGACCGCGCCGAGGCTGGAGCCGGCGGAAACGCCGATCAGGCCGGGATCGGCCAGCGGATTGCGGAACAGTCCCTGCATGACGGCGCCCGAGACCGCGAGCGCCGCGCCGACCAGCATGCCGAGGATGATGCGCGGCAAACGGATATCGTAAATGATCAGGCTGTCACGGCCGTTCAGCGCCGCATCGCTCGGAATGGCCCCAAACAGCCAGTCCCTGAGAACGTTGATAGCCGAAGCATCCGATGCCCCTGACGTCAGCGACAAAAGCACGGCTGCCGCGAGCCCGAGGCACAACAGCAGGATGACGATGCGGGCGCGGCCCGAGCGGTCGCCTTCGGATGCATTCGCCATCACCTTCACCGGGCCGGCGATCGATTGGTCGACCATGATGCTTAGTCCGTGACTTCAGCGCCATAGAGCGAGACGGCGAGGTCGTGGATGGCTTCAGCCGTGCGCGGCCCGAAGCCGAGCAGATAGCTACCATCGATGCGGATCAGCTTGCGCGCAGTTCCGGCCGGCGTCGAGGCAACGGACGGGTTGCCGAACAATTCGTCGTCCAATACCGGCGGTCCGGCATTGCTCATCATCAGGATCACGTCAGGCCTGGCGGTGATGATCGCTTCATCGGACATCTGCTTGTAGCCGGAGAAGCCTTCGACGGCATTGACCCCGCCTGCCAGCCTGACCATGCCGTCGGCCGCGGTTTCGCTGCCGGCCGCCAGGATCTTGCCGCCCTGTATCGACAGCACGAACAGGATGCGCTTGCGCTCCTTGATCGAGGCGGTCTGCTTTTCGGCTGATGTCAGTTTGGCATCGAGTTCCTTGGCCAGCACCTCGGCCTTGGCATCGACGCCGAGCGCCTTGCCGACGATGCGGACCTTCTCGAGGATGCCTTCGTGGCTAAAATGCTCGGGCACTTCGATGAAGGGTATGCTGGTCTTCTTCAGCACATCGACGGCTTCCTTGGGACCGCTGCCCTGCAGCGCCAGGATACCGGTCGGATTGACCGACAACACACCTTCCGGCGACAGAGCGCGCATATAGCCGACATCAGGCAAGGCCAGCGCCGCTTTCGGATAATTGCTGGTGGAGTCGCGCGCCACCAGATGTTTCTCCTCGCCAAGCGCATAGACGATTTCGGTGATCGAACCGCCTATGGCGGCGATCTTCGACGGATTGGAGAAGACCGAGACGCCCTCGGCAGCGCCAGCCGGTTGCAGTGTTGCAAAGGCAAGGGAAAGGCCGAGGATCGGCGCTGCCATCGAACGGCGCATGGCCGGCAGGTTCGGGAAAAACCGCATCACACCGTTCCTCACGCTGCCGTCGGGCTTGGAATGCGCGGCAGGTTCTCGGCCAGGAACCGCCAGTCGTCGCGCTCGCTTTCGCCTTCGTGGCGCTTGCCGAAGAACTGGATGATCATCTCGCCATTCGCCGCATAGACCTCAAGCGAGGTGACATGGCCATCCTTGGTCGGCTTGCGCACCGCCCAGACTTCATGGATGTGGTCGGTGCGCAGGTGCAAGTGGAAGGTCTCGTCCAGCACATTGATCCACGGCCCCATCGGTTTGATCGACTTGACCGGTCCGGAATGGATCTGGATGCAGCCGCGGTTTCCGACGAAGCACATGATCGGCATCTCGCCTTCGGCGGCATGGTGGAACATGGCGCGGACCGCGTCATTGTCGAGCAGCCAGGCATAATCCGTTCCGACCATGCGCACCGCCTGGCGGCGGCTGAGCTTGAGCGTCTTCAGCATGCCGAAGAACTGGTGCACGTCGGTCAGCCGGCTCCAGCGGTCGCGCAGATCGTCTGGGCTGGCGGTGGTCGCCCCGCCCTCGCCCTGATCGTCGGAAATTGGGCCTGAAATATTGACCGTCGGTTCCTGATTGGACGATTCCAGCGAAGCGACCAGCTTCTGGTAGGCATAGAGGCTGGAGGCCGGCCGCAGATGCACCTTGTGCACCGCCTCGCCAGCCGCATCGAAGAATTGCAGGCTGCGGCGGATGTCGTCGCCGTCGCGCTTTTCCACGGCAAAGCCATGTGCCCAGACTTTCGGGAAGATGCGCAGGTCGATGTTCTCGCCAAGCACCATGGCATTGTGGTTGCCGGTGACGACCTTGTCATAGACGCCGATCTTTTCGTGCACGGCGCTTTCGTTGCGGGTCAGCGCCATCACTTCGCCAACGGCTTCGAGACCCGTCAAAAGGTCGTTGACGCGCGGTTCGATGCGCACGACGCCGTCACCGCAATGCGCGGCGACCAACTCGGCTTCCGAAATGCCGAGTTGGGCCGCCAGGTCACGCTCGCGCGCTTTCGGATCCTCCGTCCGTGCCCGCCGGATTTCATGCGGGGCGGGTTTTACGCGCTGGTCCATGTCTTACCCCTGATGCCTTCTTACTTGTTGAGAATGAGCTTGCCCTGCCGGGTGATCTTCAGCCGGTAGAGCGCGCCATGATGCTCGATGCCGATCTCGTGCTCGCCCTGGAACAGCGTGTTGCTGGAGAGCGTTCGCACCGCCAGCGGGATCCGATCGAAGCGGGTGGAGGCATCGTCGGAACGGCGGGCGCGATAGCGAAAATCGTTGGGATTGTGCGTGTTCATCTGGGTCGATCCCTTTCCTGTGCCGGGCACCTGGCTAGGCGTTGCGAAATGTCGATTCATTTCTTGACTTGAATAATCATGTTTATTAGTCAGTGCAATACCGGAGTAAACGAGTCAACATTTAACACGCCGGACACGATGAAAAATGCCAGCGAGCCCCAGGCCAGCCAGCATGAAACCTGGAATCTGGAGTTGGGGCATGGGGTTGGTGAACTGGGAATGGCGCGGCCGGTCGGCGGCGCACGGTGTGGCGGCTTTGTTGGCTAGCGTGGCGGCGGTCGCTTTGTCCGCGCCGTCGGCCCACGCTCAGCAGGCAACGCAGCCGGCGGGCGAGCAGACAGATCAATCGAAGAAGGCTGACCAGGAGAAGGCAGCCCCCGCGGGTGCGACGCTGCTCGACAAGATCCTGGTGCTCAGCCGCACCGGCGAAACGGCGATCGAATCATTGGCCTCGGCCAGCCATGTCGACCAGGACCAGCTCGCCCGCCGCATGGCGACGACGCCGAACGAGATGCTGCTGGGTGTGCCCGGTGTCGCAACACAGGCCGACGCCAGGCGCGCCAGCACCAGCATCAACATCCGCGGCCTGCAGGATTTCGGCCGCGTCGCGGTGATCGTCGACGGCGCACGCCAGGACTTCCAGCGTTCCGACCACGGCACGCAATCGACCTTCTACATCGACCCCGAACTCGTCAAATCCGTCGATGTGATCCGTGGTCCTGTCGCCAACACCTATGGTTCGGGCGCCATCGGCGGCGTCGTCTTCTTCGACACCAAGGACGCAGAGGATTTTCTCAAGCCGGAGGAAACATGGGGCGCTTCGGTAACCGGACGCTATGAGAGCAACGGCAAGGGCTGGACCACCAGCGCCACCGGTGCCTACCGTTTCAATGAGAACTGGGATGTCCTGGGCAACATCGTCTACCGCAACTATGACGACTACAAGGATGGCGGCGGCGACACCGTCAAAGGCACCGGCTTCGACGTGCTGAGCGGCCTGCTCAAGACCACCATCCGCCCGTCCGAAAACAGCGAGTTGAAACTGGGCTGGGTCGGCTCAAGCGACAGCTGGGACGAAACCAGCGGCGGTGTGCCGGTCAACGATGTCGACCTGAAGTCGAACACCTTCACGGCCCGTTACAACATCACGGACGAGGACAAGAGCTGGCTCGATCTCCACATCAACACCTCGTACAACAAGACCAGTCTCGACCTGACCAGCCTTGTTCCGCAAAACCGCTTCGATCCGGTCACAGGTCTTCCGGTGGTGCTGCCAACCGGCTCGACGTCGACGTTCGATGTCGGCACGGCCGCAATCGACATCTGGAACACCTCACGATTCGAGACCGGTGGCGTTGGGCACGAATTGACCTATGGCGGCGACTGGGTGAATGACGACGTCAAGACTGGCGGCACCGCCGGTGGCGACAGTTTCTACACGCCGTCGGGCAGACGGAATGTGTCCGGCGCCTATGTCCAGGATAAGCTCACCTGGGATTGGCTCGAGGTGATCGCCGGGCTGCGTTACGACAGCTACAGCCTCAGGGATGACACCCACGATACATCGGGCGATCGGTTGTCGCCGCGCATCACCGTCGGCGTCTCGCCCTTTGACAACGCCAGCCTTGCCGGCCTGCAATTCTATGGCACTTACGCAGAGGGCTACCGTTCGCCCTCCCTCACGGAGACGCTGATCAGCGGCAACCATCCGGCAGGTGTCACCTTCCCATTCCTGCCCAATCCGAACCTGCGACCTGAAACCGGCAAGACGACCGAATTCGGCATCAACTACAAGCAGAACGATATGTTGGAGGCTGGCGACGCACTCCGCATCAAGGCGGCCTATTTCAACAACGACGTCGACGACTATATCGAAGGCGTGACGTTGTCGCCGTTCGCCCCAAGCAGTGGTTGCCCGTTCGGCCCTGGCATTCCGATCTGCTACCAGTACCAGAATTTCGCCAAGGCCAAGATCTACGGCTTTGAGTTTGAAAGCGTCTACGACGCCGGATGGGGCTATGCCGGGCTTTCGGCATCGATCACGAATGGCCACACCATTTCCTACAAGGGTGTGGAAGCCGATCTCGCTACAATCCCCTCTTCGCAGGTCACCGCCCAGCTTGGGCTGCGCTTCCTCGAGGACAAGCTGACCGTTGGTGGTGAGGTGCAGTACAACGGCAAGCCGAAAGGCAATGCGGTGGCCGAGGACTACACGCTGGTCAATGCCTTCGCCAGCTACCAGGCGACCGACAATCTGAAGGTCGATTTCCGCGCCGACAACCTGTTCGACGTCAAATACGCCAATCCGCTCAACGGCAGCACGACAGTCGCGGTCTATGAGCCGGGCATCACGCTGAAGCTGGCGGCAACCATGCGGTTTGGAGGCTGATGGCCATGACGAGCTTGACGACATCCCTTCGTCTGCTGACCTCGACGCTGGCGATGTCGCTTGCGATGGTTCCGGCGCGGGCTGAAGGGCCCGCGCCGGAAGCATCGCTGACCCTGGAGCTCAATGCCGCGCAACCTTCCGACAAGGGCTGCCGGCTGACCTTCCTGGTCAACAACAATCTCGGCGCCGACCTCTCCAAGGCGGCGTTCGAGATCGCGCTGTTCAACACCGCCGGTGTCGTCGATCGGCTGACCGTGCTCGACTTCAAGGACCTGCCGGCAGGCAAGACCAAGGTGACGCGCTTTGATCTCGCCGGCACCGACTGCACCAAGGTCAGCCGCGTGCTGATCAACAGCGCGACCGAGTGTGCCGGCACCGGCGTCGAACCGGCCGCCTGCATGCGCAAGCTGAAGACGGACACCAAGACCGGTATCGCTTTCGGCGTCTGAGACCGGCGTTGGGACTGCATCCCGCATTTACAGGAAATACCGTGGCCTGGCCGCCGGCCGGACACGGTTCGCCGATACCAGGGGCAGATGATCTTGATTTGACTTTTGCCCGCTGGTCGCTGCAATTTCCGGCCCGCGACATGCAGGAAATCAGTCCCCTCCCCGACGCTGGCAGTGAACTGGCGGTAGCGCCGGCCGGGCCACTTGTGCCCGCACGGCCAACCGCCCGATGGCCCATTGCCCTCGTCGTCTCGGGCCTGCTCCATGGAGCGGCGGCGGCATTCTTTCTGTTCTCGCCCTCCAGCGCATTCAATTCCCGGAATGCTGAGCAATCGGAAGGCGGCGATCAAACCGGCGACAAGGTGGCCGGCAGCGCGTTGGACAAGGATCCGGCGGCAATAAATGTCACGCTGGAGCCGAAACCGCAGCCGACCAAACCGGAACCGGCAAAAGCTGTCAGACCAGCACCGCCGACAAAGCCATTGCAGCCTGAGCAGGAGGTTGTGAAGCAAGCTCCCGAACCCGTACAGGAAGTAGCCAGGCCGTTGCCCGAGCCTTTGCCGGAAGCTGCCAAACAGCCAGCGGTAACGCCGGACATACTGGTGGCGGCGACCCCGCGCCCCGACGATCAGAGCGTGGATGCCAAAGCCGAAACATCGCCGCAGCCGAGCGTCCAGGCCGAAAGCGCTCAAGCGCCTGCTGTCGTTCCGGACCAACCGCCAATCCCCAGCGCCAGGCCAACTCCGCCAGCCGCTCCGGCGACGATTAGAGCAGCGAGTGAGCGCAGCGGCATGGCAGATGGCCTGGACAAGCTGGCGCAAGCGGCCAGCAAGGGCAAAAGACCGAAAGAGGCAGGCAGCGACGCGGAAGACAGCTATCGCGGCGACGTGTTTAGAAAGCTCGGGAGTGTCAACCGTACTCTCCCGCCTTCGCTGCAACTGAAGGCACGCAACAATGCGGTCGTCACATTCGTCATAGGCAGGAAGGGCGGCATAGATGAGTTGCGCGTTCTGCAGAGCTCAGGATCGGCGGCTTTCGACGAGGCCGCGCTCGGCATCGTGCGCAAGGCCGCTCCTTTCCCTCCAATTCCCGCACAGGCAGCAAACCCAACTTTGGAGTTCGAGGTCGGAATCGGCCCATTTTGAACCGGCCCGGAACAAAGCGCTGCAACGCCAACGATCAACATCCGCACGAAAGGAACCCCATGTACATCGCCATGAACCGCTTCAAGGTGCAGAACGGCTCGGAAGCCGATTTCGAGGCCGTGTGGAAGAACCGCGATTCCAGCCTTGCCGAGATGAAGGGTTTTCGGGAATTCCATCTGCTGCGCGGCCCGGTCAACGAGACCGAAGGCTACACGCTGTTTGCCTCACACACGGTGTGGGCGAGCCAGGACGATTTCGTCGCCTGGACCAAATCGGAAAACTTCCGCGCCGCACACAGGAATGTCGGCACGACGAAGGTCCACTATCTCGGACACCCGCAATTCGAGGGCTTTTCCGTCGTCGAGGGCGCCTGACGTGGCTTTATCCGAGCAAATGCGAGAACCTTGGGCACCCTCGTCATGATCGCGTCGAACCGCGCCCACCCAGCCGACGCAGCCAGTGGCCAACATGCATGCGCAGCCACTGCCAGGGCCGTCCCCGGGTCAGGTATCGCATCAGCCGCGGATCATCGGCCAGCTCCCTGAACTGACCCACATGCTGCCTCAGGAATGCGGGTATGAAATTGCGCCCGTTGACATCACTGAGCCAGGCTGAATTCTCCAGCACATAGTCGACGACATCCGCCGCCAATGTGCTCTTGTGGGCTCGGTGGGCAGGCGTTTGCGGCACATGGCCGCCGGCAAAGGCAATGCCGGTGGAGGACATGTTCGACCCGTGCAGGCGATAGAGGCTGAGCCCTTCGGACAGGATGAGGGTGCCGCCGGCCAGATGCGCACAAGTGGCCGTCAGATAATCCGCCCCCATCTTGGCCTTGAACGGGAAGGACAAGACCGGTTCCAGCGCGCCACGCCGGTACATGATCGCCGAGCATGGTGACCATAGCCAGCCGGTTGTCGAAGGCGCGAAATAAGTCACTGGATGCTCCGATACATAGGCAATCCCGGACGCTATGCCGGCAAGCTGGCCATCAGGCGCGATGGCGACGCCATTGTTATCAGGCCCGGAGCGCGGTTTGCGCAAGGGAAGGAAAGTGCCGCTCAGCAAGGTGCCGCTGCCATCGACCAGGAACACGTCGGAGCTCGACAGCGCAGCCGAATATGTTGCGTTGAGGTGGGCGGACAGATGCGCCAGGAGAAAATCCGGCAGCCACGCATCGTCGGCATCGAGAAATGCCACGAAAGGCGCGTCGGTCGCGGCAAAGCCATCGCGGAATCCCGTGATCTGCCCGCCATTTTGCGAGCGCGCCAGCAGGCGCAGGCGCGGATCGTCTATGGCTGCCAGAAGCTGGCGGATATGGTCGGCCGAGCCGTCGGTCGAGGCGTCGTCGACAATGACGCAGTCCCAGTTCCGGTAGGTCTGCGCCAACACCGAGCGGATCGCCTGTTCGACGTAGGGCCGGTAATTGTAGCAGGTGATGACCACCGCCACGCGCGGCAGCTCAAACGGTGGGGACTTGTCTTCCATCTGATCGGTCGCCCCGCTCGAATTGCCGCCCATGCTTATCCCCGGCAACTCGACACAAGGCAAGCGAGGTGTGAATAGTCTTTATGCCGCAGCGAGCAGGCTGGCATTGCCGCCCGCGGCGGTCGTGTCGACGCAGACGGCCCGCTCATGCACATAGGCCGCCGGATTGAGCACCTCGCTGACCAGCGGCACGATCGGGCCTGAGCGCTCGGCAATGACCTTGCGCACGATGCGCGCAGCTTCCGGCGTGCCCGAAAAAGCGACGACATCGACGCGCAGCGAGCGGGCCTCGACCGGATCGGGACGTCCGTCGATCGCAGCCAAAGGCAGTCCTTTGCCCGTCAATGCGGCGAGAGCCGCCGGTGCGCCCGGTGCGACGGCCAGCACCGCATTGCCGGCTGCAAGCGCCTGGATCGTCTGGGCAAGCAGCGTGTCGGCATCCGGCCCTAGGCACAGCACGCGGCCGCGCGGCGACAGCGACAGCGTGTTGGCCTCGCCGGTCGGTCCGGGCAGGTCGACCTGGCCGAAATCGATTGCAGCGGCGGCGCCAATGGCGGCGGCGCCCTTGCCGCGCAGGTGCTTCCTCAGGATGGCGATCCGGTCCAGGCGCGTCGACCAGCCGCCGAGCGTGGGATCGGGCAGATTGTCGGCCAGCTCGGTCGCCGTCACCTTGTGGCCCTCGCCAACTTCCGTGCCGGCTTCCGGTCCCTTGCGGAAGCGGCGCAGATAATGCGGGCCGCCGGCCTTTGGCCCGGTGCCGGACAGCCCCTCGCCGCCAAAGGGCTGCGAGCCGACGACGGCGCCGATCTGGTTACGGTTGACATAGATGTTGCCGGCATGGATGCCGTCGACGAAATGCTGGACGCGGCCTTCGATGCGGGTGTGCAGGCCAAAAGTCAGGCCATAGCCTTTGCGGTTGATGGCGGCGATCACCGCGTCGATCTCATCGGCGTCGAAGGTCGCGACATGCAGCACCGGGCCGAAGACTTCTCGGTCCATCTCCTCGATGCCCTTGACCCTGAAGACATGCGGCGCGACGAAGCGGCCGTCCCTCGGCGCCTCGAGCTTGGCGATCAGCCGGCCTTCAAGACCCTTCTTCGTGCAATAGTCACTGATCGAGGCTTGCGCCTCATCATCGATGACTGGGCCGACGTCGGTCGAAATCCGCCACGGGTCGCCGATATTGAGCGCCTCCATGGCGCCCTTCAGCATCTCCAGCATCTTCTTCTCGACGTCCTTCTGCACGTAGAGCACGCGCAGCGCCGAGCAGCGCTGGCCGGCACTCTGGAAGGCCGAGGCCAGTATATCGCGCACCGCCTGCTCGGGCAGCGCGGTGGAATCGACGATCATGGCGTTGAGGCCGCCGGTCTCGGCGATCAGCATGGCGTCGGGCGCGGCACTTTCGGCCAACTGCTTTTCGATCAGCTTGGCGACCTCGGTCGAGCCGGTGAAGCAGACGCCGGCAATGCGCGGATCAGCGGTCAGCGGCGCGCCGACCGATGGGCCGTCGCCGGGCAGCAGCTGGACGATGTCTTCCGGGACACCGGCCTCGCGCAGCAGCTCGACGGCACGGAAGGCGATCAGCGGCGTCTGCTCGGCCGGCTTGGCGATCACCGAATTGCCGGTGACGAGTGCCGCCGCGATCTGGCCGGTGAAGATGGCCAGAGGAAAGTTCCACGGCGAAATGCAGACGATGGCGCCGCGCGCTTGCGTGCCCATCTCGGCGTTTGCCGCTTCGGCGGCGTAGTAGCGCAGGAAGTCGACGGCTTCGCGCACTTCGGCGACGCCGTCGGCCAGTGATTTGCCGGCCTCGCGGGTGGCCAGCGCGAAGAACTCGACCGCATTGGCCTCATAGAGATCGGCGGCGCGGTTGAGGATGGCGGCGCGTTCGGCAACGGGGCGCTTTGCCCAGGCCGGTTGCGCTTCCACTGCCATCCGCACGGCGATCGCGACCTGCTTGGCGGACGCCTCGTGAACCGTGCCGACCACTTCATCGGGCTTGGCCGGATTGACGATTGGACGCTGCTTACCGTAGCCGGCGGCCCGCGTGATCGGCTTGGCGTGCCAGCGATCCGGTCCGGCAAAGGCCGCCCTGGCCTTGTCGATCGCCGCCAGCGTCACCGTATCGGTGATGTCAAAACCCCTGGAGTTGCGGCGACCAGCACCAAAGATCTGGGACGGCCGGGCAATCGCCGGATTTGCGGCAGAGCCCTGGCCTTCCACCGTTTCGAGCGGATCACGCGCGATGTCCTCCGGCTCGACGTCCTCGTCGGTCAGCTGATGCACGAAGGAGGAATTGGCGCCGTTCTCCAGCAACCGGCGCACCAGATAGGCCAGCAGGTCGGAATGCGCACCGACCGGCGCATAGATGCGGCAGCGCGTGCCTTCGGCCTGGCGCACCGTCTCGTGCAGCGCCTCGCCCATGCCATGCAGGCGCTGGAACTCGAAGGCGTCGCGATTATCAGCCATCGACAGGATGGCGGCGACGGTGTGGGCGTTGTGGGTGGCGAACTGCGGATAGATGCGGTCGGTCATGCCAAGCAGTTTTTTCGCGCAAGCCATGTAGGAAACGTCGGTGTTGGCCTTGCGGGTGAAGACGGGATAGCCGGCAAGCCCGAGCGTCTGCGCGCGCTTGATCTCGGTGTCCCAATAGGCGCCCTTGACCAGCCGGACCATGATGGTGCGGTCGTATTTCTTGGCCAGTGCATAGAGCCAGTCGATGACGAAGGCCGCGCGTGGCCCATACGCTTGCACCACCACGCCAAAACCGTTCCAGCCGGCGAGTTCCGGCTCGGCCAGCACGCGTTCGATGACGTCGAGCGACAGATCGAGGCGATCGGCTTCCTCGGCGTCGATGTTGAGGCCCATGCGCGAATGGCGAGCGGCGAGCGCCAGCGACAGCAGCCGCTCGGCCATCACGGGCAGCATCTCCTCCTTCTGCGCCACCTCGTAGCGCGGATGCAGCGCCGAGAGCTTGACCGAGATGCCGTGGTTCTGGCGGATGTCAGGGCCGTTGGAGCCGGAATCGAGCGACGAAATCGCATCGGCATAGGCCTTGAGGTAGCGCAGCGCATCGGCCTCGGTGCGGGCCGCCTCGCCCAGCATGTCGAAGGAATAGAGATAGCCCTTCTGCGTCATCGGCCGGCCGCGCTTGACGGCCTCCGCGATGGTGCGGCCGAGCACGAACTGTTCGCCCATTTCGCGCATGGCGGCGGCCACCGCCTTGCGGATCACCGGCTCGCCCAGCCTGCGCACCATCGAGCGCAGCGTGCCTTCGATGCCGCCCTCGCCCTCGTCGAGGACACGGCCGGTCAGCATCAGCGCCCAGGTCGAGGCGTTAACGAAGATCGAGCTCGAGCCGCCGGAATGCGCCGACCAATCATGCGGCGCGATCTTGTCGGCGATCAGATCGTCCATCGTCTCGGTGTCGGGCACGCGCAGCAGCGCCTCGGCCAGGCACATCAGCGCCACGCCCTCCTTGGTGGAAAGGCCGTAGGCGGAGAGGAAGACTTCCATCAGCCTTGGATCGGACGATCCGCGCACCGCCCGTACCAGATCCACGGCGCGCGCCGAGATCGCATCGCGATCCCCACCCGAGAGCCCTGTCGCTTCGGCCAGCCGCTTCACGGCCTCGTCTTCGTCAGGCAAATAGTTGGCACGGATCTGCTGGCGGATGGTGTCAAGCGGCATGGCGGGTCCTGCGGAGCGAGCATCAGGGAACGGGCCGGCGGTCACCGGACCGAATAGCGCAAGCTAGCACAGCTCCTAAATTTCGGCCGGTCCAAAGAAATCGACATCATAGGTCAATCGATCTATCCTGACGCCGGCAATATGAGCATTCGGACTATGATTTCGGTGGCAGAAGACCAATTGGACCGCATCGACCGGAACATCCTGGCCGCGCTGGCAAGCGATGGCCGGCTTTCCATGTCGGAACTGGCGGCAAAGGTCGGCCTGTCCAAGACGCCGGTGCAGGCACGGGTGAAGCGGTTGGAGAAGGATGGCTATATCAGGGGCTATCAGGCGATCATCGACCGCGAGCGCATGGGCGAAGGCCATGTCGCCTTCGTCCAGGTCAAACTGTCCGACACCCGCTCCGCCGCCCTCGACGCTTTCAACCGGTCGGTGCAGGCCGTGCCGGAGATCGAGCAGTGCCACATGATGGCGTCGAGCTTCGACTATTTGCTCAAGGTCCGTACAAGGGATATCGCCGCCTACCGCCGCGTGCTCGGCGAGCGCATTTCCGCCCTGCCTCACGTCGCCCAGACCTCGACCTTCGTGGCGATGGAGACGGTGAAGGATCGCTGACCATGATCCCGAAAAGTGGATGCCGGTTTTCGGACAAGATCATGGTCAAACAAGAGCCTACTCCGACAGCGTCTTCAAAAACGCCACCAGCGCCGCGCGCTCGCGGTCCGACAGCTGCAGCGGATGGATCTCGGATGTCCCCTCGACGCTCGGCGCCGCCTTGGCGTAATGCGCCACCACCTCGTCGAGCGTCGAAAACTGCCCGGCATGCATGTAGGGCGGCCGCGTCGCCGCGCCGCGCAGCGATGGCGTCTTGTAGGCGCGGATCAGTTGCGGTGCATCCTTGACCATGAAGCGCAGCTCGCCGCAAGCGGCGACGTCGCCGTCGCGATAGGCGCCGAAGCAATTGAATGGATCGGCCTTGATCTGTGCCACCGCATCGACACGCCCGCGATCCGGCGGCAGATCCGCGACAGGCGGCACGCCCGTATTGTGAAAACCGTTGTCGGTGAAGCGCGGGCCGTTGTGACAGGTCACGCAATTGGCCTTGCCGATGAACAGTTTCAGCCCAAGGATCTCTTCCCGCGTAAAGACCGCATCGCCCTTCGGCTCGGCGCCGGTTGCAAGGTCGAGCGCAAAGCGGTCGAAGCGCGTCTGCGACGGCTCGATCGAGCGTTCGAAGGCGGCGATCGCCTTGCCTATATTGGCATAGACGCGGTTGATGGCGTCGCGCTGCGCATCGCTCATTGTATTCCAGGCAGCCTTCTCGGCATCGTTTCCAAGCGGACTGGCATTCAACGGAATGCCGGAAAAATCGGGCAGCGGCCCGAAAATGCGCTCATAGCGTTCGCCGAAGCGCGCCTTGATGTAGTGCGCGTAGGCGGCACGGTTTCCCGCCTGTTCCAGCGGGTTTTCCAGCGGCGTCAGCGCCTGCGCCCACAGGCTGTCGCGGCGGCCGTCCCAGAAGAACCATGGGTCGCGCGCCACGCCCGCCAGCGGCATGGTGCGCCGGTTGGTGCGGCCGACGCCGACCGCTTGCGGCAGGTCGTCCTGGAACTGCCGGTCGATTTTGTGGCAGGTCGAGCACGACACCGTGCCATCGCGGCTCATGCCGAGATCGAAGAACAGCGTCGAGCCAAGCGCCGCGGCGGCCGGCACGTCGGCAAAGCGGTTGGTGGTGTCGGGCTTCAGCGCCGGCAGCGTGTTCAAGGCCAGCGAGGCGATGGTCTTCCTCTCGGCGTCGGAAAAATCCGGCTTACCGCAGCCGCCAAGGATGACGGCCACCATCAGCGCCAGAAAGCAGAAAAGGCGCTTCATCGATCGCTCACAGCACCACGTTGAACAGCACCGTGTCGGAGCCGGCGCCGGACGAGATGGCGAAACGAAGTTGCCACCAGCCGCTCATGGTGAATTTCAGCCCCTCGATGCGGTAGCGGCCCTCGCCTAGGTAATCGGTCACCTGTGGGCTGGTCGGCAGGCCGTGATTGTGTTGCGGCATGCCGCCGGAGATGGCGATCGCGGCGCGCTCCACCGAAGCCCCCGTCTTTGTTTTCAGGGTCAGCAGCCAGGATTCCAGTTCGCCCTGCCGCACCACGCCCCGTTCCGGCACGAAGCTCGCCATGTACAGCCCGTTGTCGGTTTTCTTCGTCCGCGAGACATCCGGGCCGGCAAGTTGCGCCGACTGCGGCGCCGTCAGATAGACGACCGCGAGAACGCCGACCAGCAGCGCAGCCAGACCAAGACCCGCCAAGAGATAACGCCATATCGATGCCAAACCGGTTCCTCTTCTGCGGATAACGCTCTGCCGGGTGGATCGCGTCCCGCCAGCCTGTGGGAAAACGCTGTGGCTGAAAAAAGCCTGCGTGCCAAGCATGGCGCCGCCGCCGGCAAAAAGCTACAGCACCGAAATCACTGGAGGATTGCAGATGGCGGGAAACGGCGTCGCCTCGATCGGCGAATGCATGCTCGAACTGTCGGGCCAGACCGGCCCGAACTGGCGCATGGGTTTTGCCGGCGACACGTTCAACACGCTGTGGGCCCTGCACGCGTTGAGCGGAGACCGTCCGGCAACCTATGTCTCGGCCTTCGGCGACGACCCCTTCTCGCAAGGCCAGATCGGCTTCTTCGCCGAAAACGGCATCGGCATCGGTTCCAGTCCGGTGATACCGGGCGCGCGCCCCGGCCTCTATGCCATCACGCTGACCGGCGCTGAGCGCTCCTTCACCTACTGGCGCGGCGACGCGGCGGCCCGGCAGCTCGCCTCGGATCCCACGGCATTGTCGAAAAGCTTGGAAAATCAGGCACTTGTGTACTTTTCCGGAATCACTTTGGCAATTCTGGACGATGCCGCGCGCAAAACACTGCTGGCGGCTGTGGCCAAGGCGCGTGCGGCGGGCTCGTTGATCGCCTTCGATCCCAATTACCGGCCACGGCTTTGGCGCAACCGCGAAAGCGCGCAGGCGGCCATCGTCGAGGCACTTGGCGTCACCGACATCGCCCTGCCGACCTTCCCCGACGAACAGATGCTGTTTGGTGATGAGACACCGCAGGCGACCGCGGAGCGGCTTGGACAATGGGTCGGCGAAATCGTCGTCAAGAACGGCGAGCAGCCGGCGCTGATTGCCGAAAACGGAACGCTAAACAGCGTCTCCGCGATCCATGTCGCGGCCCCCGTCGACACCACCGGCGCCGGCGATTCCTTTAATGGCGGCTATCTGGCGGCCCGGCTTGCCGGCCTTGGCCCACAGGAAGCCGCCCGCCGGGCCCACCGCGTCGCCGCCGCCGTGGTGCAGGTCCGCGGCGCGCTGGCGCCATTCGAGACATTGCGGGCGGCGTTCGAAAACTAGCCGCCTGAAGGACTATGGCAGGCGGAAACGATATTCCGTCACGTGGTGATAGATCGCGCCCGGCCACAGCGTCGCCTGCGGGAAATACGACCGGTTCGGTGCATCCGGCCATATTTGCGGCTCCAGGCAGAAGCCGGAAAATGCCTTGTAGTCCCGGCCTTCCAGCCCCTTGCGCGGCGTCACATACTGACCGGTATAGAGCTGGACGCCGGGCTCCGTGGTCCAGACCTCCATCTCGACGCCGGAGCTCGCCCCTTGCGTCCATGCTGCTTGCCGAAGCGGCCCGCGTGTCGAAGCAAGGCAGAAATTCTGGTCATAGGGAAGCTGCTCGCCCTCGGTCTCCATGCGCAGCGGCCGCGCCTGGCGGAAGTCGAAGGGCGTGCCGTCGACCGGCTTGACCACGCCGGTCGGGATCATATCGCTGTCGACAGGCAGATAGGCCCCTGCGTTCAGCATCATCCTGTGGTCGAGAATGTCGCCGGCGCCGCCATCATCGAGGTTGAAATAGGAGTGCTGGGTGAGATTGCACAGCGTCGGCTCCTCGCAGGTTGCCGTCAGTTCGACGCTGAGCGTGCCGGGAATCTTCAGCCGGTAGGTGCAAGTGACGTCGAGCGCGCCGGGAAAACCCATCGCGCCGTCCGGATCGTGCAGCGTCAGCGTGACGAAATCCCTGCCATGCAGCGAAACCGTCCATGGCCGGTGCGAATAGCCCTGCGAGCCGCCATGCAGCGTATGCCTGCCGAGGAAATTTTGTTCGGTCTGGTAGCGGTTGCCGCCAATGGTAAAGCGGCCGTCGCGGATGCGATTGGCATAGCGGCCAACCACCGCGCCGAAGAAGGCGTTGTCGGCTTCGTAGGCTTGCAGAGTGTTGTAGCCGAGCACCAGCGGCGCATCATGGCCGGTCAGGTGCAAATCCTGGATGATGGCGCCGAGGCCGATGATATTGGCGGTGAGGCCGCCGCCCCTGATGGTGAAGCGGCGCACCGGCTCGCCCGCCTGCGTCGTGCCGAAAACCTCGCCGTCCTTCATCGTCATGCCCGCAAACGTCAGTTAATCCTAGGATTTCGGCTGGTTTTCTCGACCCAAGGCTGGCGGGCAAGGCCCGCCGACCCCTGGGGATAAGGTATCAGAGGCCGAGGCCGCCGATACAGACATATTTGGTATCGAGGTAATCCTCGATGCCCTGATGTCCGCCTTCCTTGCCGAGGCCTGATTCCTTGACGCCGCCGAATGGCGCTTCCGGCGTGGTGATGAGGCCTTCATTGACGCCGACCATGCCGTATTTCAGGCCTTCCATGACGCGGAACGCGCGGCCGAGATCGCCGGTGTAGAAATAGCAGGCGAGCCCGAATTCGGTATCATTGGCGAGCGCTATTGCTTCCGCTTCGGTCTCGAACTTGAACACTGGAGCGACCGGCCCAAAGATCTCTTCCTTCATGAAGCGCATCTTGGGCGTGGCGTCGGCGATGACCGTCGGCTGGAAGAACGAACCGCCGAGCGCATGACGCTTGCCGCCGGCGACGACCTTGCCGCCCTTTGAGGTGGCGTCGGCGATCAGTTCCTCGACCTTCTCGACCGCCTTCTCGTCGATCAGCGGTCCCTGCTGCACACCCTCTTCGAGGCCGGAGCCAACCTTCAACCCGTTGCTGGCCGCGGCGAGCTTCTCGACGAACTTGTCATAGACGCCGGCCTGGACGAGGAAACGGTTGGTGCAGACGCAGGTCTGGCCGGAATTGCGGTACTTGGCGGTGATCGCGCCGGCGACGGCCCGCTCAATGTCGGCGTCGTCGAAGACGATGAACGGCGCGTTGCCGCCCAACTCCATCGACACTTTCTTCACGGTGACCGACGACTTCTGGATGAGCAACTTGCCGACCTCGGTCGATCCGGTGAAGGTGATCTTCGACACCAGCGGATTGGCGCAGATCTCGTCGCCGATCTCGCTGGCCGATCCGGTCAGGATGTTGACGACGCCCTTGGGGAAGCCGACTTCCTCGGCGAGCGCACCCCAGGCCAAGCCCGAGTAAGGCGTCTGCGAGGCAGGCTTCACCACGGCGGTGCAGCCGGCGGCAAGTGCGGGACCGAGCTTGCGGGCCAGCATCGAGGACGGGAAATTCCACGGCGTGATGGCGGCGATGACGCCGACCGGCTCCTTGGTCACCAGGATGCGGCGGTCCGCCCACGGCGACGGCACGACGTCGCCATAGGTGCGGCGGCCTTCCTCGGCGAACCACAGGATGTAGGCCGCGGCCGAACCGATCTCGCCCTTCGATTCGAACAGCGATTTGCCCTGCTCGATGGTCAAGAGTTCGGCCAGCACATCCTGGTTGTCCATCATCGCGTCGTGCAATTTGCGCAGCAGCTTCGAGCGCTCGAGCGCGGTCGTCTTGCGCCACGACTTGAAGGCGGCGTCCGCGGCCTCGATGGCGCGGCGGGTTTCGGCTTTGCCCGACTTCGGCACGGTGCCGATCTTCAGGCCGGTCGCGGGGTTGTTGACGTCGACCGTCTGGCCGTTATCGGCCTGCACCCATTCGCCGTTGATGAGATTGGCCTGCCGCATGAAATGGCTGGTTTTCTGAAGCATGGTCTATCCTCCGTTTCGGTGCCCTGACGGGCCGGTCTGTGAATTCTTCGATGAGCGTGCGTAGTGGGCGGAAGCCGGCACGCCGGAGCCACTGCTTTACCTAGGGCAAGGCCGGCAAGCAATCGCAAGATGGCATATAGGGGTTGGGCCAGCCAAAGGCTAGTCCTTCACATGTGAATTAGTTTAGAACGCCGAGACCTAACCAAAGACATGAACCACCACCGTCAGCCAGAAGGCCGTGGTGACGGCGGCGCAGGCGGTGGCGATGGTCATCTGGTTCGATGCCAGTGCCTGGCCAGTGTTGAACTGCACGGCGATAAGGTAGGAATTGATGCCGGACGGCAGTGCCGCGACCACGACCGCCACCTTGGCCGTCATCGGCGGCAGGCCGAGCAGCCAGACAAAGGCAAGAACCAGCGCCGGCATCAGGAACAGTTTCAGCGCCGAAAGCGCCAGCGCCGGCCGGACATTGCCGGAAACGCCGAAGCGGCGCAGGCTGAGCCCCATGGCAAACAGCGCCACCGGCCCTGCCGTGTCAGCCAGCGCATCGACCAATCGCATAACGAGGCCGGGCAGCGGCACCCCGCTCAACCGCCACGCAAGCCCGAGCAGAATGCCGATAATCAGCGGGTTGATGAACAGCCGCCGCAGGAAACTGCGCAGCACCCGCAACGGATGGACATGTTCGCCACCGCCGCGGCCGAACATCTCGAACAGCACGATCGAGGCCATCATCATGACCGGCAGATGCACCGAGACCAGCAGCGACAGCACTTCGAAACCGCTTGGGCCGAATATGCCAAGAATGAAGGGAGCGCCGAGCAGCACCACATTGGAATAGGCCGACGACACGCCGCCGACGACGCCGGCACGGGCATCGCGTCCGAAGATCCGCGTGGTAACGAGATGGCCTGCGGCCCAGGTGATCGCCACCGCCGTGAAATAAGCCCCCCACAGCGGCCAAGGTGCGACGCCGTGGAAATCGGCATTCACCATCGTCTGGAACAGAAGCAGCGGCATCGCCACCGAGACCGCGAAGTCAGATATCCCCTCGCCGCTCGCCGGCCTGAGATAGCCGGTCAACCCGGCGAGATAGCCGAGCGCCACGAGGCTGAAGACGAATAGGACGGTTTCTGTAAGCGGAGACATTTTTCAGGGATAGGCGAGCCACGCGCGCGGCGCAATCACGCCCGAATTTGATCATGCTATGCTGGCAGAGTTATAGAGGGTTTGGAGTATCAGGGCGGACACCAACGACAAATGACCTTTGTCGAAACCTCGGGACGCAATTTTCTAGCGCGGATGTGGCTGACGGCTTTCGTCGCCGCGCTGCTTTGTCTTGCCGCGACGGCGCTTGCTTTTGCCGAGACGAAGAGCCTCAAGGGCGTGGCGCTGATCATCGGCCAGTCGAATTACCAGCACATAGCCGCCCTGCCCAACCCGGCCAATGACGCCCGCGACATGGCCAAGATGCTGACCGACCTCGGCTTCGACGCCCGCAACGTCACCGATCGCGACGCCGCCAAGCTGAAGCGCGACCTCGAACGCTTCGTCGAGGATGCCGAGGGCGCCGATGTCGCCTTCATCTATTACTCCGGCCACGGCATCGAGGCCGGCGGCGAGAACTATCTGGTTCCGGTCGATGCCGATGTCTCGTCGCTGAAGGATGCCAACAGCGCGCTGGTGCCGATTTCCGCCGTCATGGATGAGTTGAAGAAGACCGTGCCGGTGACGATCGTGCTGCTCGATGCCTGCCGCACCAATCCGTTCCCGGCGGACGCCGTGGTGCGCCGGGCGCCGACCGCTTCCGCCGAGCCCATCGGCGCCGGCGGGCTGGAACCCGTGCGTGGCGCCAAGGCGCTCGCCAATGCGTCGGCGCAAGATGCGAGCCTCGGCACGGTGGTCGGCTTCGCCGCCGAGCCGGGCCGTCCGGCGCTGGATGGTGCGGCCGGCGAAAACAGTCCTTACGCGGCGGCTCTACTGCGCCATCTCGCCGCGATGAAAGGCACGGAGTTCGGATCCGTCATGCGCATGGTGACCGAGGAAGTCTATCTCGACACCAAGGCCAAGCAGCGCCCCTGGGTCAACGAAAGCCTGCGCCGCCTGCTCTATTTCGGCGTCGCGCCGCCGGAGCCGACAGGTGATGACGGGCTGATCACCGGCGAAAGGCGGCAGCTGCTCTTGACCATTTCCGACCTGCCCGATCCGAAGCGGGCGCAGGTGGAGTTGGCCTCGCTGCAGGACGGCGTGCCGCTCGATGCGCTCTATGGTGTGCTGAGGGCGCTCGGCACAGACAAGATCCCCGAGGACCCGACCGACCTGCAGAAGGTGCTTGGCGCCCAGGCCGAGCGCCTGAAGAAGATGTTGTCGGAACGCGCGGCACTGCGCACCGACGATCCGGAGATCAAGCGGCTGGTCGCGTCCGCCGACAAGGCCATCGGCCAGGGCGCCATGGTGACGGCGCGCAAATTCCTCGATGACGCGGTCGGCAGGGTCGAGCAAAACAGCGGCGCTGTCGACGACGCCGAGGAACTGGTCAGGCAGAAACGCATCGCCGACGCCGCGATCTATGCCAAACGCGCCGATGCCGCCGCATTGGTCTTCGACTACAAATCCGCCGCCAACGACTATGCCAAGTCCTTCTCGCTGGTCGAGAAATGGGACGACAAGCTGCGCTGGAACTACAAGAACCAGGAAGCCGAGGCGCTCAACGCCTACGGCTACGCCACCGGCGATCTCGATGCATTGCAGCACGCAATCGAAGCCTATCATGTCATCCTGAACTTCATTCCCAATGGCGAGCGGAATCGCGACTGGGCGATCACCCGCAACAACATGGCGGTGGTGCTGCAGACCATCGGCGAGCGCGAGACCGAGACCGCGCATCTCGAGGAAGCGGCACAGATCTTCCGCGATTCGCTTATCGTTTTCGAGCGCGAGAAGGACGACCCCAACTGGGCGGCCGCGCAGAACAATCTTGCCAATGTGCTTTTGAAGATCGGCGAACGCGAGAGCGATCCGAAGCGCCTCAATGAGGCGGTGGCGGCGATGCGCGCGGCGCTGGAAAAGCGCCCCCGAGACAAGCTGCCGCTCGACTGGGCCGCGTCGCAGAACAATCTCGGCCTGGCGCTCTATGCGCTCTCCGAGCGTGAAACCGCCGGCGAGCATCTGAAGGACGCGGAAGCCGCCTACCGGCTGGCGCTCGAGGAATACACGCGCGAGAAGACGCCCGTGGAATGGGCGATGGTCGAGAACAATCTCGGCAACACGCTGGTGACGCTTGGCATCCAACTCAACGACAAGGCCAAGATCAACGAGGCGGCCGATGCCTTCCGCGCCGCGCTGAAGGTCAGAACCCGCGAGACCTTCCCGGTCTCCTGGGCGACAAGCCGGCTCAACCTTGGCAACGCGCTCAGCGGTGCCGCCCGCTTCGACATGGGCACGGACACGCTCGAAGAGGCCGCCACGGCCTATGACGACGCGCTGACGGTGTTTACCCGCCAGCGCTTCCCGATGGATTGGGCATCCGCCCAGAACAATCTCGGCTCGATCTACCAGACGCTTGGCCAGCGGACCCGCGACGCGGCCAGGCTCGAACAATCGGTGGCAGCGTTCCAGGCGGCGCGGCAGGTCTATGTCAGGCGGAAATTCCCGCTCGACTGGGCCATGTGCTACTACAATCTCGGCAACACGCTGCAGCTGCTGGGCGGCGTGACGGACAAGCCCGAGCATTACAGCGAGGCGGTCGACGCCTACGGCAATGCGTTGCGCGAGTACAAGCGCGAGACCAACCCGCGGCAATGGGCCCTGGCCCAGGCCGGCCTCGGCTCGACGCTGCACTGGCTGAGCATGAGCAGTGCCGATCCCAAGATCCTGCGGGATTCGATCGCCGCGCGGCGGGCAGCCCTCGAAGTACTGACCATCGAAACAGCACCGATCGACTGGGCCAACGCCCAGAACGGCATCGGCATGAGCCTGCTCAATCTCGGCAATCTCGAACGGACCGGCAAATATCTCGACGAGGCCGAGGCGGCTTTCACGGCGACGCTGAAAGTGTTCACCAGGGAAAGCCAGCCCTTGCAGTGGGCCTTTGAACAGAACAACCTTGGCGACATCCACTGGAACCGCGCCACCTATGGTGGCGGCAAGCCGGAATATCTCAAAGCCATCGAATTCTTCGAAAACGCCAAGCAGGGTTTTACCGAAGCCGGCTACACCGTCCCAATTCCGCTGACCGACCAGAAGATCGATCTGGTGAAGAAGCAAATCGCCAAAAAGTGAGGCTGGGACGTCTGCAACGCCCGCTTGTCTTTGTGCCGGCGTTCCGATCCCTATATGCGAATGACCGGAAACCCGATGCCGGGCTCCTGGAAGGACTGCGATGATCCGATTTGCCCTGGCCCTATTCCTGCTCGTCATTCCCGTCGCCGCCCATGCCACGGATGCCGGCTGGGCGCTGCTGCGCGATGGCGGCCATGTGGTGCTGCTGCGTCATGCCATGGTCACAGGCACAACCGACCCCGCCAATTTCGACATCGACAGCTGCGCCACACAGATGAATCTCTCAGCGCGCGGCAAGCAGCAGGCAAGCAAGGTCGGCGCCTTGTTTGCCGCCCGCGCCGCCCCAATCGAGCGCGTTCTGTCCAGCCGCTACTGCCGCTGCCTCGACACCGCGCGCATCGCCTTCGAGGCTGAGCCGGAGCCGTTCGCGCCGCTCGATCTGCTGAAGGGCGACGATGCGCAGAAGGCAGCGCAAATCGCTGCCATCATGAAGGAAATCCGCGCCTATTCCGGCTCCGACAATCTGGTCATGGTCACCCATCTGGAAGACATCGTGGCGCTGACCGGTGTTTCGCCGCGCGAGGGCGAGGCCGTGGTCGTCGAACCGCAAGGCGACGGTCTGCGCGTTCTCGGCCGCGTCACGTTCTGACGGCGCGGCACTGCGTCTCCAACGTTGGACGCAGTGTTGCCGAAATGCCACCACTGAAAGAAGCCGCAAATTCGCCGCGACAATGCCGCTTGCGACAACCCGTCGCAGGCTCTATAGCCGCGCTCCCGGTCACGAGAACCGAAGTGAGCACAACGGTTGGAGCTGTCGTCTCCGCCCGTGCAGGCGGCTTTGCCGCCCTGTATACGGCGCCGCTTTGGGGATTGGGATCGCGGATGTAGCTCAGTCTGGGAGAGCGCCGGATTTGGATCCGGAGGTCGCAGGTTCGAATCCTGCTGTCTGCACCACGGATAGCTCAGTTTGGTAGAGCATCAGATTTAGGTTCTGATTGTCGAAGGTTCGAATCCTTCTCCATTGGCCTGATAAGCCAGCACCCTGCCAGGTGTTATCTGAAAACGGTCCGGGGACCGGAATGCTGAAGACCTGACGGACGGCCGAAGCCTTCGGGCCAAGGCCGTTTCGAAAGGTCCGACGCCATCGGCTCGCGGCCAGGCCCGCGGTGATGGTCAAGGCGCAGCGTCGCCGGCAAGGCAGGCCAAGGCTTGCCGAGCCCGCTTCACTGCCCCGCGATCCGCTCCCGAAGGCCCGCCACGGATTGATGCCACCGGTCCTCGGATCATTCGTGCCCGGACCATGACGACGTTGAAACGAGAAACGAAGGGAAGATCGACGCATGAGTTGACGCCTCGCATGGGGCCATGCCCGACAGGAGTAAGGACGCGAGCGCGTCCTCGTCAGGGAAAACGAACGTGCCCTCACCCTCTACAAGGGGGAGATCAAGGCCGTCCTGCTGCCGGGTGAGCACTGGCTCGCCAACCGGCGCGGCAGCCTGGAAGTATCCCGGCACGATCTGAAGAACCCGGAATTCGTTTCGGCGTACGAGAAGGCGTTGTTCGACAAGCTCCCGGATGTGGCCGCGCGTCATTTGACCGTCGTTCGCACCGGGCGCACGGATGTCGCAGTCATCGAGCGTGATGGAAACCTGCACGCCGTTCTGGCGCCGGACCGCAAGCTGGTGCTGTGGACGGATGCCGGTCCGTGGAAGGTCACGATGGTCGACACTTCGGCCGACCTCGCCATCGATCCGGCGGTCATGCGCCGGCTCGGCCAGGCCCGGAAGGCGGAGCTGATGTCGGTCCATCCGGTCGTCGACGGCCAGGCCGGACTGCTGTTCGTCGACGGTGTCCTGGTGCGGACGCTTGCCGCGGGCGTGCATGGCTTCTGGAACGTCGGACGCATGGTGCAGGTGAAGGTCGTCGACCTAAAGCGCCAGTCGCTCGACGTCGCCGGGCAGGAAGTGCTGACCAAGGATCGCGTGACGATCCGCGTCAACATCGCCGCCGAATACCGGGTCGTCGACCCGGTCAAGGCGGTGAGCGCTGTGAAGGACTTCTCCGAGGCCCTCTACCGCGCCCTCCAGTACGCCTTCCGCAAGACGCTTGGCGGGCTGACGCTTGACCAGATCCTTGAAAAGAAGGTGACGGTCGACGAGGAAGCCGCTGCCAAGGTCCGTGCCGACATGGCCGAGATCGGCGTCGAGGTCAGCGATATCACGCTCAAGGATGTCATCCTGCCGGGCGAGATGCGCGAGATCCTCAACCAGGTGGTGTCGGCCGAAAAGCAGGCCGAGGCCAACGTCATCCGCCGCCGCGAGGAGACGAACGCCACGCGTTCGCTGCTCAACACCGCCCGGGTGATGGCGGAGAACCCGGTGATGCTGCGGCTGAAGGAGCTCGAGGCTCTGGAAACCATCGCCGGCAAGGTCGAGCGGCTGACCGTCCACAATGGAACGGGCGGACTGCTGAACGACCTGGTCAAGCTCCGTGACAGCTGATGCATGTCGCCCAAAAGTGGTTCCCGGTTTTGGGAAAACGACATGCATCGAAACAAAGACTAACCTGACGTAATGGGAAGGGCCGCCGACTTGACCGGCGGCCCTTCTTGCGTTTCTTGGGCACGCTTCCCATCTGCGCCCGGACTATCAGGCCTTTTCCTGCCGGGAAAAACCGATTAGACAGCGCCCAAACAAGATGCGGACAGATTCCGCCCGCAAAGAAGGAAAAGCCCTTGTCCACCACGTTCGACAAAGTCGCCAAGATCATTGCCGACACCAGCGAGATCGATATCGACACCATCACACCCGAGAGTCACACGATCGACGATCTTGGCATCGACAGCCTCGATTTCCTCGACATCGTCTTTGCCATCGACAAGGAATTCGGCATCAAGGTGCCGTTGGAAAAGTGGACCCAGGAAGTCAATGACGGAAAGGCTTCGACCGACGACTATTTCGTCATGAAGAACCTGTGCGCCAAGATCGACGCGCTAGTCGCCGCCAAGACCGCCTGACGTCACCTGAGCGCGCGACCTTGACGCGCTTTGCCGCCTGACCCACAAAGCCGCCCATGAGTAGCCCCCGCGACGTCGTCATCACTGGTATCGGCCTTGTCTCCTCGCTGGGAGAAGGCCCTGACGCCCACTGGCAGAAGCTCGCGCAACCGGGCCTGCAGCCGGTGCTCGAAGCCGCGCGCTTCGCGCCCTATACCGTTCATCCGCTGCCGGAGATCGACTGGAACCTGCAGATCGCCAAGCGCGGCGACCAGCGGCAGATGGAGACATGGCAGCGACTCGGCACCTATGCCGCCGGCCTTGCGCTGGACGATGCCGGCATCAAGGGCAATGACGAGCTCTGCACGACCATGGACATGGTGGTGGCCGCCGGCGGAGGCGAGCGCGACGAGGCGGTCGACGCCGCCATCCTCGCCGCTTCGGAAAGCCGTAACGACCGCGATGTGCTGCTCAACGAGAAGCTGACCACCGAATTGCGGCCAACCTTGTTCCTGGCCCAGCTTTCCAACCTGCTCGCCGGCAACATCTCCATCGTCCACAAGGTGACGGGCTCCTCGCGCACCTTCATGGGCGAGGAAGGTGCCGGCGTCGCCGCCGTCGAAACGGCCGCCGCGCGCATCCGCTCCGGCCAGTCGACGCACATCCTGGTCGGCGGCGCCTTCCAGACCGAACATTCCGACATGCTGCTCGGTTACGAGCTTGCCGGCTATTTGCATCGCGGCCCCTGGAAACCTGTGTGGCAAAGACAGGGCGCCGAGGGCGGCGGCATCGTCACTGGATCCGGCGGTGCCTTCCTGGTGCTGGAGCAGCGCGAACACGCGACAAGCCGCGGGCGCAAGATTTATGCCGAACTCGGCCCAGTCGTCTCAGGCCGCGCCAGGCGGCCACGCGGAGAGCTCGATGCCGAGATCGCCGCGCTGCTTGGTCAGGCCGCGCTGCCGAACGGCAAGCTGCTTGCCCTGTCTGGGGCGTCAGGTGCGCATGCCGCAACCACCGCCGAGAAGGCAGCGCTCGACGCCAATCCGGGGATCGCCGCGCGCGGCTTCTCGACACTGACCGGACACATGAAGGAAGCACAGTTTCCTTTCGCGGTGGCGCTGGCGGCACTCGCCGTCGACCGCAAGGCCGCTTACCCTGTTTTCGATGCCGCAGCCGAGAAGCCGTTTGAAGGCATTCCCGCAAGCGTCCTTGCAACGGCGATCGGCTATCACCAATTCGAGGGCATGGCGCTGGTCAACGCCGCGTAACGCGGCGCTCGCGGTCCATGCTGCAACGATAAACGCTCGAGGGCTCCCGGATGGCCAATCTGAACGATCACATGGGCAGGCCAATCGTCGCCGTCACCGGCATCGGCGTGGTCACCTCGCTTGGCGTCGGCAAGACCGACAATTGGGCGGCATTGACCTCCGGCAAGTCGGGCATCCACCCGATCACCCGCTTTCCCATCGATCAACTGAACACCCGCATCTCCGGCATGGTCGATTTCCTGCCGTCGAGTTCGAAAGGTGCCAGCCCGCTCACCTATGAGCTGGCCGAGCTTGCGGGCCTCGAAGCGGTGACCGAATCCGGTCTTGATTCCAGCGACTTCGGCGGACCGCTTTTCCTCGCATCGCCGCCGGTCGAACTCGATTGGGCCGAGCGCTTCTCGCTCTACAATTCTGACAAGGACAAGGATGACACCGCCGCCGAAAGACTGCTTCGGGTGGCGCGTAGCTTGAAAGAGCTGGATATTTTCGAGACCACCCAGTTCGGTTCGATCGCCGACCGCCTTGCCGACCGCCTTGGCACGCGCGGTCTGCCGATCACCCTGTCGACGGCTTGCGCTTCAGGTGCTACCGCGATCCAGCTCGGTGTCGAGGCGATCCGACGCGGCGAATGCGACCGCGCGCTATCGATTGGCGCGGACGGTTCTGCCACCGCCGAGGCATTGATCCGCTTCTCATTGCTTTCGGCGCTCTCCACGCATAACGACATTCCCGAAAAGGCATCGAAGCCTTTCTCCAAGGATCGCGACGGCTTCGTATTGGCCGAGGGATCCGGGGCGCTGGTGTTGGAATCGCTTGAGGCGGCATTGGCTCGCGGCGCGACCATTCTTGGCGTCCTCAGCGGTTGCGGCGAGAAGGCCGACGACTTCCACCGCACCCGCTCGAAGCCGGACGCTTCGCCCGCCATCGCCGCGGTTCGCGCCGCCCTCGCCGATGCCGGCCTGAGTGAAGACGAGATCGACTATGTCAACGCCCATGGCACGTCGACCCCCGAGAACGACAAGATGGAGCATCTGGCGCTGTCGACCGTGTTCGGAGAGCGGATTGGCTCGATGCCGGTCTCGTCGAACAAGTCGATGATCGGCCATACACTGTCCGCGGCCGGCGCTGTCGAGGCGGCGTTTTCGCTGATGACGATGCGCGAAAGCGTCATTCCGCCGACCATCAACTACGACAATCCCGACCCGGCGATCGTGCTCGACGTGGTGCCCAACAAGAAGCGCAATGCCGAGGTTCGCAGCGTTCTGTCGAACTCCTTCGGCTTCGGCGGCCAGAACACTTGCCTTGTCATGGCGCGGGAACCGGTCTAAGCGAGCCCCTTCCGCTCAAACAGAACCGACAGGCTTTATGCGCGCACTCCAACTTATCGAGGACCGCCGTCTTGAAACGGTGGACCTGCCGCCCCCGCCGCCACCCGCACTCGGCGAAGTCACGCTGCGCATCAAGGCGGTGGCGCTGAACCACATCGATGTCTGGGGTTGGCGCGGCATGGCCTTCGCTAAGCGCAAGCTGCCGCTGGTCGTCGGCGCTGAAGCCTCCGGCGAGGTCGAAGCGGTCGGCCCTGGCGTTTCCAGCCTGCTGCCTGGACAATTGGTGTCGATCTATGGCGCGCGCACCTGCGGCCTTTGTCGCGCCTGCCGCGAAGGCCGCGACAACCTGTGCGAACATGTTTCCGGCGTTCACGGTTTCCATCTCGACGGCTTCGCGCAGGAAAAGATCAACCTGCCCGCACGCCTGCTGGTCCCCGCCCCACCCGGCGTGACCGACATTGGCGCCGCGGTGGCGCCTGTCACCTTCGGCACGGTCGAGCACATGCTGTTCGACAACGCCAGGCTTCAGCCGGGCGAAACCATCCTCGTCCATGCCGGCGGCTCCGGCATCGGCTCGGCCGCCATTCAGCTGGCCAAGCGGATGGGTTGCACCATCATCACCACGGTCGGCTCGAATGACAAGATCGACAAGGCCAGGGCGCTGGGCGCCGACCATGTCATCAACTATCGCGACGACCGCTTCGAAGGCGTCGTGCGCAAGCTGACGAAGAAGAAGGGCGTTGATGTCGTGTTCGAACATGTCGGCGCCGACACCTTTGCCGGCTCGATGCTGTGCCTGAAGCGCGGCGGCCGCCTGGTAACCTGCGGCTCGACCTCCGGCGTGTCGACGCAGATCAACCTGATGCAGCTGTTCCAGCAGCAACTGAAGTTGCTCGGATCCTTCGGTTGCCGCATGGAGAACATGGCCAACGCCATGCAGAAAATGGCGGCGGGACAGGTCGCACCGGTCATCGACACCGAGGTCGGATTCGACGATATCGACGCCGCGCTGAAGCGCATGGAAGGCCGCGACGTCTTCGGCAAAATTATCCTGCGCGTCGCCTAGGGTCTTGACCTCGGTGCTCAAGAAGTTTCGCCGCGACCTCAGATTTCGCTACGGCCGGCAGTTGCGCCAGGCGAACTACTGGCTGGTTGCGCGTGCGGCGATGATCATACTTTCGGTGCTGCGCCTGCTGCCGGTCGACAGCGCATTGAATTTCGCCGACCGGGTCGCGCGGCTCATTGGCTCCCGGGTCGGGCGCCATCAGGTCGCTATCGACAATCTGCGCAAGGCCTATCCGGAAAAGAGCGAGGACGAAATCCAGGCCATCGCCTCCGACATGTGGGGCAACATGGCCCGCCTCGCCGCCGAATACATCTTCCTCGACGCCCTGTTCGACTATGACCCTGCCGCCAGCAAGCCCGGCCGCGTCGAGGTCAAGGGAGTAGAACATTTCGTCGAGATCGCCGCGGAGAAGCAGCCGCACATCGTCTTCACCGGCCATCTCGGCAATTTCGAGCTGCTGCCGGTGGCGGCGGCCACTTTCGGCATGAACATCACGGCGCTGTTTCGCCCGCCCAACAACCCATACCTCGCCGACTACATCCTTTCGACGCGGCGCTCGACCATGGGGGCGCTGCTGCCGTCGATGGCGGGAGCCTCGTTTGCCCTGGCGTCTGTGTTGGAAAACGGCGGCAATATCGGTGTCCTTGTCGACCAGAAATTCTCCAACGGTCTCGACACGACCTTCTTCGGCCGCCCCTGCCAAAGCAACCGGGTGCTCGGCACCCTTGCCCGCCACTATGACTGCGACGTCTATCCGGCGCGTTGCATCAGATTGCCAGGCAACCGCTTCCGGCTCGAGATCGAGGACAAGCTGGTCTTGCCGCGCACGGCCGACGGCAGCGTCGACGTCCACGCCACCACCCAGATGCTGAACGACGTGGTCGAGCGCTGGGTGCGCGAGGATCCCGGCCAGTGGATGTGGTTCCATAAGAGGTGGGAGATCAGCAACTGGCGGCGCAAGAAGCGACCGCAAGCAAAGGCGCCCGCCGCGAGCAGCTGACCACCTTCCTTGGCCCTTTCCGGCACTCATGGGCCCACAATCCAGACATTCGTAACATTGCTGGTCAGGGAATCTTAAACGGGCGCGGTGCAGATACCCCAGAAGATGTTCATCGACTGGGACGGAGCCCGTGGCATGACGAATATCGAGATGCCGCGCCTGGATCGGGATGGCGTCGAAGATCGTTCGTTCGGCCGCCTTGGCCGGGCATTGTCGCATCTGCGTCAGCATGGCTTGCTTGAACCGATAAGGCTCGTCCATCGGCATGGCCTCGGCGCGAGCCTTGGCTTTGTCCAGCGCAACATCAGGCATATGTTCGCGGACCGGCTCGCCCGGAAATGGGATCGCCGGCACGGCGTCGATACGGCAGGGTCGATCCAGCTCGGCGGCCTTGACGTCGTCGGCCCGCACCGCGCCAAGGGCAATGAAGCCGTCTGCACCTCGCCGAAAACCTTCGACTTCATCATGAAGTCGCTGCCTCGCGATCTCCATGACCATACATTCATCGACATCGGTTCCGGAAAATCACGAACGCTGCTGCTGGCGTCACGATATCCCTTCGCCGAGATCATCGGCGTGGAGTTCGCACGGGAACTGGTGGACATCGCCCGAAGCAACATCGAGCGTTTCCGGGACCCTTTGCAGAAATGCCGGGCGCTCAGTGTCGTCGAGGCAGATGCGGCGGCCTACGATTTTCCGGAAGCGCCGCTGGTGGTCTATTTCTACAATCCCTTTTCCAAGGACGTTTTCGACATCGTCCTGAAAAATCTCGTGTCGTCGCTTGAGCGGCGCCCGCGGAATTGTTTCGTCGTCTATGGAAGCTCGAGCCACCGCGCCATCGATTGGGCGAGACCCGCAATCCGCGAAACCGGCATTTTCCGGGAACTGCCCGTGCCGGCGATGCCCGGCTTCCGCGATGCGATCCGCACCATCGACTATGCGGTCTTTCAGGTTCAGGCCGCGGCGTAATTTCTGCCTTTGCCGCTTTGAATGAAACGCGCGACGGTGCGTGCGGCAAACGGCGTGCCGGCGGTGAATCGCATCAGCGGGCCGAAACTGCCGACCGCGCTCGCGCCGACGAAATGCAGGCCGGGAATGCTGGATTCGAATCCCGCGGAAAGCAGCGGCAGCCCCTCCCGGCGGGCAATCGCGGCAAGCATATCGGGCGCGAACAGGCCGAGCTTGGCGATATCGATCCGGTAGCCCGTGCCGAGCAGGACGTGGTCGAAGGTGACGGCATCCTTCTCGAACCGCAGTTCGATGCCATTGCTTTTGGCGGACGCACTGATGATCCTGTTGCCGGCATTGACCTTTATCCCATCGAAATCCGGCTTCAGCCAACCCGTCGCGCCGGCGCCGAGGCTGCGCCTGTTAAGCCCGGCCCTGGCTGGCTCCGGGAAGCGGTGCACGAAGCCTGGAACCTCGACCAGCCAGGAAATCGGGAACGGGCCGACCCTGGAAGGCGATGCGAGCCGCTCCGACAGGAAGTCGCGCAAGCTCCAGCTCTGCTTTCCCGACAGTGCCCGATAGCCCAGCCAATGGATGTCGCCATGGCAGATAAGCTCGACATCGGCGCCGCTGCGCTTGAGCAGAACGGCGGATTCGCAAGCGCTTTGCCCGCGCCCGATGACGGCGACGCGCTTGCCGCGGAAGGCCTCATAACCAGTATGCTCGCTGGCATGGCTGACCAGTTCGCGAGGGATTCCGTCGAACACGGCGGGGATCAGTTGCTGGTTCATCAGGCCGGTGGCCACGACAACGCGGCGTGCCTTGACGGCATCGCCATCGGCCAGTGCCAGACGAAATCCGCTGTTCGCCTTCTCGACGCGGCCGACCCTGCGCGTATCCAGATCCGGAACCGCCTGGGCCTGAATCCACAATCCATAGTCGACGAAGTTTTCGAGCCACAGCGGTTCGCGGGGCGAGATTCCGAGGACCTTCGCGTAGGAATCGAGCGAGAGCGGACCTTTGGTGTGGCCAATATAGGTCGCGTGCCAGGGCGAGCGCAGCCGCATGCCTCTCGGCATATGATCGCGCCAGAAGGACATCGCGCCACCGAATGTGAGCGTATCGACGCCTGCCGCCTTGAGGGCGGAAGCGGCGGCCAGCCCGAAAGGACCGGCACCGATCACGGCCACCTCGCAGTCGGTCCTGGGCATGAAAGCGGTCATCTCAGTGGTCTCGCCTGTCTGTTTCTGCAGCCGTGGAACTCACTCAGTCACGCGGCCGTCCTAAACATTCCCGGGTTAAGATTGCGGAAAGAGGCTTCCTCCGGCCATTGCTCAACTCACAAAAGCCGAAGCAGCCGCCGCGTCAGCACTCTCCAGCCCGTCAAAGGCACGTCGATCAGGCCCGGTATAGGGTCCTTTGCCTGGAATGTCGCCCAAGCCCGTACTTTGGCGAATGAGCTGAAATAGGCCCGCTTCTTCAGCCGGCCGGCCGAGATCAGCTTGCCGGCCGCCACCATGTCCCGAACCAGATACATCCAGGACGTAGCGGGCCGCGCTGTGGCTGTCTGCACCGTTTGACCCGATTTGGTCGCCCAAAGCATGGCGCCGAGGTCGACGCCGGCGGCGGCACCCAGCCCAAACCAAGTCCAAGGCCGTGGGTTGACGTCGAGCACCTTCATCGAGCCATCGCGCGCGTCGCGCTTGAATTCGACCTCGACCAGCCCGTGATGCGCGATTGACGCAAGCAGCCGGCGCGCGGCGTCGATCAGTTGCGGTTCGTCGACAATCTCCACGAAGGTGCTGGTGTAACCGAAGTCGACCGGATACTGCCGCGTGCGGCGGGCGGTGAATTCCGCCACCGGCGCGCCCTTGTTCCAGAGCGCCGCGTAAGAGAATTGGCCCTCTCCTCCGCCCGGTATCATTTCCTGAACCACGACATTTCCGCTGCCGATCTCTTCGGCAGCCCAGGTGTAGGCTGTCAAAAACGATGCCTTGTCATGGGTGAGAACGGCCTTGGCGCGCGCGAAACGGCTGCGCCCGCCCATGTTGGGCTTCAGGATGACGGGAAAGCGAAGGTCGGCTGCCGCTGCCTGCTCGAGTGAAGTGATCTCATAGGTCAGCGGAACCGCAAGCCCCAGTTCGCGCGCCCGGCGATAGAGCAGCGGCTTTTCGCAAACCCATTTCAGCTGTTCCCACGGCGGCAGCACCACATCGAATACGGCGGAGAGTTGGTCGATCGATTGCGATACGAAGCGAACTTCCGGATCGCCGCCCGCGATCAGCAGAAAACCGCCCAGTCCCTGAACCTTGGCCAGATTGAGCAGGAAGGCGACGGCACCACCGTCATCGGGACCGGGCCACGTCATTGTCCGCTGGGCATATCGCGAAAAGCTGGGCAACGGAGTGTCGTTGCTCACCAGCCAGACAGGCACTTTCTGGGCGCCGAAGCTCCTGGCCAGCGCCAGCGTCCCGTGCGCCCCGCCAAGAATGAGCACCCCGGCGGGCCGGTTAGGAACACGATCGTCCATCTCTGGCTGGGGATGCATCTGTCAGTTCCGGCAAACGGCGCGCAATGGCAAGTGTCCCGGCGAACCGATTGACCGCCCGCAGCACTTAAGAGAGCCCTAATAATTCAAACTGCCCGGTACTGCTGATTGTTCTCAGTCAGGCAATGGCATGGAAAGCACACCCCTTATCCCTCGGCAATAGCCGTCCGTGTCGGAACAGGTAGAACCTTAACCGATTGTTGTAGCCGCCAGTAGAAAGTCTCGCGCCGGGCTCTGGCCCGGCAACGAGAATTCGCGCTTGCAACTAGTTCGTCACGACAATGCGCGTGTTGCCGAAGCCCACTTCCCGCACCATCGAATAGAACGTCGCGGCATTGGCCGTGTGTAGCCGCACGCAGCCATGCGAGGCCGGGCGGCCAAGTTGCCTGACCGCACCCGTCCCATGGATGGCATAGCCGCCATGGAAGAACACGGAATAAGGCATCGGCGACATATCGTATTTGCGCGAATACCACATCCGCGCGGTCCGCTGCGGCCGGTAAGTGCCACGCGGCGTGAAATAGCCCGGACGCGCGGTCGACACGACCCAGCGATAAACCTCCGACCCGTACCGCACCGTCATCGTCTGCGACGACACGTCGATATTCGCTTCCAACATCGCCGCGTAACTTGCGGACGGCGTACCCAGCAGCGCGGTTGCCAACATCGCCGCTGTTACGAGAAAGAACTTCTTCATGCGATCAAACCCCTTTGATTGCCCCTTGCCTGCTTGCCATCACGTTGTTTTTCACCTTTTTAATGGCAGTGAACAAATAGCACACAGTCCTTGATCAATTCGCCAATCCAAAGCAGCGAATTTGAACGATTTCCCGCGATAGTTGCCGTTACGACACGTCGCAGCGACTTGATTGCCGGCGGGCTTGCAATGCAACGTCGATCACTGCTCAACTCTCCCGATGAACGAACGACTCCTTCAAGCAATCGATGACAGGCGCGACGATGTCGTCGCGCTGACCGCCGACCTCATCCGTTTTCCGACCATCAATCCACCCGGCGAAGCCTACCGTCCATGCGCCGAATATCTCGGCGCGCGGCTGAAGAAGCGTGGTTTTGAAACCGAATTCATCCGCGCCGAAGGCACGCCCGGCGACACCGATCGCTACCCGCGCGTCAATGTCGTGGCCCGCTTCGACGGCCGGTCACCCGGCGCCTGCGTCCACTTCAATTCGCATATCGACGTGGTCGAGGCCGGTGAAGGCTGGACCGTCGATCCCTTTGCCGGTGTCGTCAGGGACGGCAGGGTCTATGGCCGTGGCGCCTGCGACATGAAGGGCGGGCTGGCTTCGTCGATCATCTCCGCCGAAGCCTTCATGGACGTCTATCCCGACTTTCCCGGCGCCATCGAGATATCGGGCACGGTCGACGAAGAGTCCGGCGGCTTCGGCGGCGTCGCCCATCTGGCCAGGCTCGGCTATTTCTCGAAACCCAGGGTTGACCACGTCATCATCCCTGAACCGTTAAACAAGGACCGCATCTGCCTTGGCCATCGCGGCGTCTGGTGGGCGGAGATCGAGACCAAGGGCGAGATCGCGCACGGTTCGATGCCGTTTCTCGGCGACAATGCGGTGCGCCATATGGGCGCCGTGCTGAGAGCTTTCGAGGACGAACTGTTCCCGGCGCTCGACCGCAAGATGACGCGCATGCCGGTCGTGCCCGAAGGCGCCAGGCGCTCGACCATGAACATCAACTCCATCCATGGCGGCCAGACCGAGGATTTCCGGCCCGGCCTGCCCTCGCCCAACGTGCCCGATTCCTGTCGGCTGACCATCGACCGCCGCTTCCTGCTCGAGGAAGACCTCGCCACGGTCAAAGGCGAAGTGACCGGCATTCTGGAACGCCTGAAGCGAGAGCGCAAAAAATTCGATTACGAGATTCGCGACCTGATGGAAGTGCTGCCGCTGATGACCGAGCGCGACGCGCCGGTGGTCAAGGCGGTGGCGCAAGGCATTCATGCGATCTTCGACCGCGAGCCCGACTACGTCATTTCGCCCGGCACCTACGACCAGAAACACATTGCCCGCATCGGCCACATCTACGACTGCATCGCCTATGGACCCGGCATTCTCGACCTCGCCCACCGGCCGGACGAATGGGTGGGCATAGAGGACATGGTGGAATCGGCCAAGGTGATGGCGATCGGGCTCAACGTGCTGCTGCGCGGCACAGCCGGATGAGCGGCCCGCGGCGCAAAAACATTTCTCCTGGCGCCGCGCGACAGCACGAAACGCAATTTACTCCCGCGCGAAATCACGCTTCTATCCGCCAGCTTGAGCATTTGAGCACATAGGGAGTTCAGCGATGAAGCTTTGGAAGACCCTTCTGGCCGCAGCCGTGCTGGCGTTCGCAACCGCCACTTCGGCGTCTGCCGCCCGGACCGATCTTGTCATCGGCATTCCGCTTGAACCCCCGCATCTCGACCCGACGGCGGGAGCGGCCGCGGCAATCAGGGAGGTCACCTACGCCAATGTCTTCGAGGGCCTGACCCGGATCGGCCCCAATGGCGAGGTTCTGCCGGATCTCGCCGAAAGCTGGACCATTTCAGATGACGGCAAGGTCTACACGTTCAAGCTGCACACCGGCGTGAAATTCCACGACGGCGCCGATTTCAGCGCCGACGACGTGAAGTTCTCGCTCGACCGTGCCCGCGCGGAAAACTCCCTCAACGCGCAAAAGCAGCTCTTTGCCGCCATCGACAAGGTCGACGTGGTCGACCCCGCCACCGTCAAGGTGACGCTCACCCACCCGCAGGGCTCGTTCCTCTACAATATGGGCTGGGGCGACGCGGTGATCGTGTCGCCGAAATCCGCCGACGCCAACAAGGAAAAGCCTGTTGGCACCGGCCCCTTCAAATTCGAGAGCTGGGCCAAGGGTTCATCGGTCACCCTGGTGAAATCGGATCATTACTGGGGCACCCCTGCTTTCCTCGAGAAGGTCGAGTTCCGCATCGTTCCCGATGCCGCGGCCGCGGTGCCGGCGCTGCTGTCCGGCGACATACAGGCTTTCCCCTTCTTCGATCCCGACAGCGTCTCCCAGGTCAAGGACGATCCGCGCTTCAAGGTGGTGGTCGGCGCGACCGAAGGCGAGACTATCCTGTCCATCAACAACAAGAAGCCGCCCTTCGACAAATTGCAGGTGAGGCAAGCGATCTCCTATGCGCTCGACCGCAAGGCGATCATCGACGGCGCCTCGGCCGGGCTCGGCCTGCCGATCGGCTCGCATATGTCGCCGGCCAACAAATACTATGTCGACCTGACCGGCCGCTATCCGCACGACGTCGCCAAGGCCAAGGAACTGCTCAAGGAAGCGGGACTGGAGAACGGCTTCAAGGCCACGTTGAAGCTGCCGCCGACGTCCTATGCGCGGCTCGGCGGCGAGATCATCGCCTCGCAGCTCCGCGATGTCGGCATCAACCTCGAGATCATCCCCGTCGAGTGGGCGCAGTGGCTGGACCAGGTGTTCACCAAGAAGGACTACGACCTGACCATCGTCTCCCATACCGAGCCGAACGACATCGATATCTACGCGCGCAAGGACTACTACTTCAATTACGACAACCCTGCCTTCAACAAGGTCATCGCCGATCTGGAACTGACGTCCGACGAGGCCAAGCGCAAGGACTTGTATGCGCAAGCGCAGAAGATCCTGGCCGATGACGCGGTGGTCGGCTTCCTCTACGAACTGCCCAAGGTCGGGGTCTGGGACGCCAAGCTGCAAGGGTTGTGGGAAAACGCGCCGATTCCCGCCAACGACCTGACCAAGGTGAAGTGGTCGGATTGATTTCGCCCTTCCGAGAAATGCGTGGCTCCGGAAGTGAAATTGCTTCCGGCGCCTGCCTTTTTCCGGCACGTTGGTGCGGATGACCGCCTACCTCCTCAAGCGCCTCGCCATCTCCCTCGCCACGCTGCTACTGGCCTCCATTGTGGTGTTCGCCGTGCTGGAAATCCTGCCCGGCGACCCGGCGCGGCTGATGCTGGGCATGAATGCCAGCGCCGACCAGGTCGAACTGCTGCGCAACCAGATGGGCCTGAATGCTCCCCTGCTCTGGCGTTACCTGCACTGGGCCGGCGGCCTGCTCAGTCTCGATTTAGGCCGCTCCTACACCTATTCGGTGCCGGTCATCGATCTCGTGCGTGAACGGCTTGTGGTCTCGCTGCCGCTGGCGCTGATCGCGCTTGCGCTCTCCACGATCATCGCCATTCCGGTCGGCCTGTTTTCCGCCAGCCGGCGCGGCCGGGCCGGCGACACGATTTCCATGGGCGCGGCACAGCTTGGCGTCGCCGTGCCCAATTTCTGGTTCGCGCTGATGCTGATCTATGTCTTCGCCGTATGGCTGCGGCTGGTGCCGGCCGGCGGCTTTCCCGGCTGGAGCCCCGGCATCTGGCCAGCGCTGAAATCCCTGCTGCTGCCAGCCGTGGCGTTGGCGCTGCCGCAAGCGGCGATCCTGGCGCGCGTCACCCGCTCGGCGCTGATCGAGGTGCTGAACGAGGACTATATCCGCACCGCCCGCGCCAAGGGTCTGCCCTATCGTGCCGTTCTCTGGCGGCACGCGCTGCGCAACGCCATGATCCCGGTGCTGACCATTCTGGGCCTGCAATTCGCCTTCCTGCTCGCCGGCACCATCATCATCGAGAATGTTTTCTATCTCCCCGGCCTCGGCCGGCTGGTGTTCCAGGCGATCACCCAGCGCGACCTGATCGTCGTCGAAAGCGTCGTCATGCTGCTGGTCGCCGCCGTCATTGCCGTCAACCTGGTCGTCGACCTCTCCTATGCGGTCGTCGATCCACGCCTGAGAAGCCGGCAATGACGCTGCACATCGACATCCCTGAGGAGACGTTCAGCTCCATCCTGGCCAAGGCTTTCAGGAACACGGCATTCGTCACCGGCTTCGTCATCACCTTGCTGATCCTGGCGATGGCTGTCGTCTCCTATATCTGGACGCCTTACGATGTGACGAAGCTGGTCATATCAGACAAGACGCAAGGTCCCTCGCTGGCGCATTGGTTCGGCACCGACCATTTCGGCCGCGATATCCTGTCGATGATCATGGTCGGCGCCCGCAATTCGATCGCCGTGGCACTTGTCGCGGTCGGCATCGGCATAGGCGTCGGCGTGCCGCTCGGCGCCTTCGCCGCGGCGCGTGGCGGCCTCGTCGACGAGGCGCTGATGCGCGTCAACGATCTCGTCTTCGCCTTTCCGGCGCTGCTGTCGGCGATCATGATAACCGCCATCTTCGGGCCGGGCGCCGTCAACGCCATCATCGCCATCGGCATCTTCAACATCCCGGTCTTTGCCCGCGTCGCGCGTGCCGGCGCACTGGCGATCTGGCCGCGCGAGTTCATCCTGGCCGCGCGCGCCGCCGGAAAAAGCAGCACGCAGATATCGATCGAGCATGTGCTGCCCAACATCGCCACGCTGCTCCTGGTGCAAGGCACCATCCAGTTCGCGCTGGGCATCCTGGCCGAAGCCGGGCTTTCCTATCTCGGCCTCGGCGCGCAGCCGCCCATGCCGAGCTGGGGCCGCATGCTGTTCGACGCGCAGACCCGCATGGTGGTTGCGCCGTGGATGGCGATCTTTCCCGGCATGGCGATCGTCATCACCGTGCTCGGCCTGAACCTCCTGGGCGACGGCATCGCCGACATTCTCGACCCGAAATCGCGGCGGCAGCGATGAGCCTGCTGGAAATCGACAAACTGTCGCTGACCATCGGCGACACACAGATCCTGAAAGACATGGAGCTCTCCGTCGCATCTGGCGAAGTGATGGGGCTGGTCGGCGAATCCGGCTCCGGCAAATCGATGACGGCGCTGACGGTGATGCGGCTTCTCCCGCATGCCGCGCGCGCCACCGGGCGCGTGACATTCGACGGAATAGACATTCTCGGAGCAACCGAGGACCAGATGTGCGCGCTACGCGGCGACGACATCGGCATGGTGTTCCAGGAGCCGATGACAGCGCTCAATCCGGTCAAGACGATCGGCGAACAGGTGGCCGAAGGCATACGCTGGCACACCAAGGCCACACGCGCGACGGCCGAGGAGCGGGCGCGAAAAATGCTCGATCGCGTCGGTCTACCCGAAGCGAAATTCCCGCTGTCGCGCTATCCGCACGAACTGTCCGGTGGCCAGCGCCAACGCGTCGTCATCGCCATCGCCTGCGCGCTGAAACCGAAGCTCTTGATCGCCGACGAGCCGACGACGGCGCTCGACGTGGTGCTGCAGGCGCAGATCCTCGACCTCTTGCGCGATCTCGTCGCGGAAAGCCGCATGGGCCTGCTCTTGATCTCGCACGACCTCGCCGTGGTGACCGAGATGGCCGACCGCATCACCATCCTGCGCCATGGCGAGGTGATGGAAGCCGGCGACACGGCGCGCACGCTGTCGGCGCAACTCCACCCCTACACGCGCCAGCTGGCGCAGGCCTCGATGCATGTGCCGGCACGTGCGAGACCGCATGACGCAAGCCAAAGCAAGCCCCTGCTCCAGGTCGAAGGCGTGACCCGCGACTATCCCGGCCGCCGCGCCTCCCTGTTCAAACGGGCGGCCCCTATCCACGCCGTCGACGATGTCTCGCTGTCGATCGGGCCGGGCCAATCGGTGGCGCTGGTCGGCCGCTCCGGTTGCGGCAAGTCAACGCTTGCCCGCATGATCCTGGCGCTCGACAAGCCCAGCCAGGGCACGATCCGCTTTCGCGGCGAGACCATCACCGGCAAGAGCGAAGCCGAGCTGAAGCCCGCCAGGCGCGACATGCAGGTTGTGTTCCAGGACCCCTACGGCTCCTTCGATCCGCGCCAAAAGGTTGAGAAACTGGTCGCCGAACCCTTGCATGTGTTGGAGAAGAAGCCGACGCGCACTGAACGCCGCGAGATGGTGGCGCATGCGCTGCACGAAGTCGGCCTCGATCAGCGCGACATGGACAAGTACCCGCACGAATTTTCAGGCGGCCAGCGCCAGCGCTTGTCGATCGCCCGCGCCATCATCACCCGTCCCAAGCTGGTCGTTGCCGACGAGCCGGTCTCGGCGCTCGATGTCTCGATCCGTGCCCAGATCCTCGATTTGTTCGCCGAGCTCAACCAGAAGCTCGGCATTGCCTATCTCTTCATCACCCACGACCTGACCGTCGCCCGTGCGATCACCGACGAGGTGCTGGTCATGCATGACGGCAAGATCATCGAGCGCGGCAAGACCAGCGAGGTGCTGGATCATCCGCAGTCCGAGGCCGCCAGGGCGCTGGTTGCCGCCGCGCCGGACCTGCACAGGGCAATCGCGAAACGGATGCAGGAACAGGGGTAAAGGCCCCACAAACCTCGCTCGCAACGCATATACCAAGCGCAAAAATCCAAATATGGTTTGGAGAACCAAACAAGCAGGGGGCTCCATGCGGTCGCGTCGAAGGATTGTCGCCGGAGTGTTCGGATTGTTGATGGCCGGGGCGGCGTTTGCCGGTCAACCGACCGAGTGTGACCGTCTGGCGGGCTCGCCCACCGATCCGAATCGGGTCGGCGAAGGAGTTGGCCTCTACGGGATCGACCCGGCTGCGGCCATCGCGGCTTGCGAAAAGACGCTGGCCGCCGATCCGAACAATCCGCGCCTGCTGTTCGACCTCGGCCGTGCGCATGAAGCAAGCGGAAGTGTCGGCTCGTCGTCGGCTGATGAAATGGCGCTGGCAGGCAAAAGCTATAAGAGCGCCGCGGACCAGAACTATCCCGCGGCCGAGGTTGCGTTGGCCGCCTTCTATTGGCGCGGCAGCGATGGTTTCCAGCAGGACACCAGCCAGGCCATGCTTCTTCTGAAAAACGCGATGGTGTCAGACTCAACGGAGGCCAAGTCGCAGCGCCGGAACCTGTTCGCGGATACGACCTTCGCCACCGACCCCCGCGAAGCGCAGATCCAATTCATCAAGCAGGCAGCCGACGCCGGCGACGCGGACGCACTCTACGCGCTCGGCCTGCCGTTGAGCCTGGCTGAAGACAGGCAAGCAGACGTCGTCCAGCTCTGGCACCAGGCAGCAGTGCTCGGCAGCGCCCAGGCGGCGTTTGATCTCGCCAGGATGTATTTCAGGGGCAAAGGCGGCCTGTCGCCGAACCCGGAAGAGGCGCTGCGGCTGATCCAGAAGGCCGCGGCCGGCGACGATCCCCAGACGTGGGACTTCGCGGCCAAGGCCTATGAGCGCGGCAGCTACGGCCTGCCGAAGGACGACAGCCAGGCCGCTCGGCTCTTCAGGCAGGCGAGCGATGCCGGCAACAAATACGCACTGTACGATCTCGGCGTGTTCTACGAGGAGGGCAAGGGCGGATTACCACAGGATTCGCGCGAGGCGGCACGCCTCTACAAGCTGGCGGCAGATCAAGGCAATGAAGACGCCGTTGTCGCCCTCGCCCATGACATGGCGGAAGGTCGAGGCGGCTACGAAGCGGACAAGGCCAAGGCGATCGCGCTTTTGAAGCGTGCTGCGCGCTGGAGCACGCTGGCAAAGGACGAGCTGACGAAGATGGGCGGATGACACGGCACGCGGTTCGGCGGCCACAAGGAAGGTTTCCTCGGCGCCGACAAACCCGTTACTCAGGCAGCGCTACTCTTCCGGCTTCACCACGTCGACCGGGTTGATGTCGAGCAGGTCGAGCGTGCGGCGCAGCAGGCGCACCTCGCTCTCGGCCAGCTGCGAATCCGCCTTGGCGATCTCCGCCATGTGCTGGGCCAGTTGCTTGCGCCGTTCGACATCGAGATCGCGAAACAGTGCGATCGCCTGCGAGCCATTGGTCTCGTAGCCGAACTCATTGAGATATTCGATGACGGCGTCGATACTGGTTTCCTGAATGCCGAAAGCGTCCTTGCAGATGCGCCGGAAGGCAACCATCTCGCTCTCGCTGACTGTCCCGTCGGCGAGGATCATGCGGAACAGCATCAGCAGTTCAGCCGACAGGACTGGATCGTCGGCGACCTTGCGCACGCCCGGGTCGCCGTCGAAGATGGAGCGTATCTGGTCCAGCAATGCGAATGCCATCGGGGCCTCTTTCCGGGTTAACGACGCACAAATACAAATCCAAGCGCGATGCGCTTGGATAGAGGTAGCGCGGAATCGGCCTTGCGCAAACAGGGCTGTCGTGGTCGAACGCCGTTATCCCGCCGACCGGACGTCTCCGCACATCAGATGATCGATCTCACCACCCAGACAATCGTCATGCTTGCGCTCGCCGCCTTTGCCGCGGGCTTCGTCGATTCGATTGCCGGCGGCGGCGGGCTGATCACCATTCCGGCGCTTTTGCTTGCCGGCTTCTCACCGGTCGAGGCGCTTGGAACCAACAAGCTGCAAGGCATGTTCGGCTCCGGGTCGGCGACGATCCACTACGCCTCCAGGGGCCATGTCGACCTGCGTCGGCAATTGCCGTCGGCGCTGCTGGCGGCTGCCGGGGGTGTCGTTGGCGCCTTGCTGGCCACCATCGTTCCTGGCGATCTCCTGCGCGCCCTGCTGCCCCTGGTGCTGATCGCCATTGCGCTTTATTTCGCGCTGAAGCCCAATATGAACGATGTCGACCGGGCCGAGCGCCTGTCGCCATTCCTGTTCGGACTGACCCTGGTACCGTCAATCGGCTTCTATGACGGCCTGTTCGGCCCCGGCGCCGGCTCCTTCTACATGCTGGCCTTCGTCGCCCTTGCCGGCTACGGCGTGCTCAAGGCGACGGCGCATACCAAGCTGCTGAACTTCGCCTCCAACATCGGCGGCTTCATCGTCTTTGCCGCTGTCGGCGTCATCTCCTGGAAGATCGGCCTTATGATGGGCGTTGCCCAGTTCCTCGGCGCCCGTGTTGGCGCAAGCCTGGCCATGCGCATCGGCGCCAGGCTGATCAAGCCGCTGCTGGTAATCGTCTGCGTGGCGCTCGCGGTGAAGCTGCTGGCCGACCCCGCCAACCCGCTGCGTGTCATGATTGGTGTGTGATCACGCGCCTGTTACTATGGCACTGTTCGAATCATGTTGGAGGAGCCACGCATGAATCTCAGCGCGCCTACCCAGATCGTTTTCATCATTTCCCTGGTCATCGCCATCATCGGCATTCTCGCCGCGCTTGGCGTTCTTGCCTTTATCCCGCTCGCATCGGTGTGGATCGTTCTCATTGCCTACATCGTGCTCGCCGCCGGCTGCCTGATGCGCGGCGCCTGACAGGTTTCCCTTGAAGTGGGGACAGAGAGCGCCCGGCCAAAAGCCGGGCGCTTTTGATTCCGGTGCACGGCTGATAGATTTATCGCGGCGGAAGGATGGCCAATGCCGATCGAGATGCAGCGCCGGAAGGAACAGGACCGCTCCATCGCGGGGCGCTTCGAGATGCGCCGGCGCCTTCCCGATCCTGGGCTTGATGGCATCGTGTCTGACATTTGCGGCTATCGGGAAACCGCGGCAGGTCATTTCCGCAATGTCGAATACGCCTCGCTGACCGTACCTCTGGTGGTCAGTTTCGCCGAGCCCTTCGCCATCGGCCTCGGCAAGGCGCCCGGCGACAAAGACCGCTTTGCCAGCTTCGCCGCCGGGCTTTTTGCTGGGCCGGTGATGATCGAATCCTTCGGCGCCGCTTGCTGCGTCCAGATCAACTTCACCCCGCTTGGGGCGCGCCGCTTCTTCCGCCTGCCGATGAGCGAGCTGACCGACAGCATGGTCGTCCTCGACGACGTGCTGGGCACCGAAGGCAGGGCGCTGCGCGAACAGCTTGGCAATGCGCCGGACTGGGCGTCGCGTTTCGACCTGGCCGAAGCCTTCGTCACCGCCCGTCTTGCCAGCGCTGCCGAAACGCCGCTGGAAATCGCCTGGGCTTATCATCGCATCATCGCATCAGGCGGCCGGACCCGGATTGCATCGATCGCTGAAAGAGTGGGCTGGAGCCGCAAACACCTCGCCGAAAAATTCAACGAGGCAACCGGCCTCGGCCCAAAGACGCTGTCGCGCATCGTCCGCTTCAACCGGGCGCTCGGCCTGTCGCGACAGCCGACGGCCGACTGGGCCGATATCGCCGCCGATTGCGGCTATGCCGACCAGGCGCATTTGGTGCGCGAGTTCCGCGACCTTGCTGGCGAGACGCCGACGGCACTTGTCAGCAGGTAACATTTCTTCAAGACGCTGGAACAGCCTTCGAACAGAGTGGGTTATCGACCAACCCAACTTTGAGGAGATCGACATGACCACCAGCAACGAAGCCCCACGCCTCTACCCTGCCCTGCGCTACAAGAACGCGGCGAAAATGATCGACTGGCTGGGGGAAGCGTTCGGCTTCAGCGTCCGTGCCCGCTATGGTGAAGGCGATGTCGTGCACCATGCCGAACTGGTCTTCGGCTCGTCGATGATCATGCTGGGCAGCGCGCGCGATGACGATTACGGCAAGATGGTCGGCGAACCCGGCTCAGGCGGCGGCAAGTCGATCTATGTCGCCGTCGACGATGCCGACGCCGCCTATGCCAAGGCAAAGAAGGCCGGCGCGACGATCATCCAGGAACTGACCAACCGCGACTATGGCAGCCGAGAATTCATCTGCCGCGATCCCGAGGGCAGTGTCTGGTCGTTTGGCACCTACTGGCCGAAGGCGGGCGACAAGGGCTGACACCGGCCTGAGGGGTGCTGAGATTCAGGTCAGGCCGAGCCGAAAATGACGGGTTCCGAGAACCGGAGCGGAGCGTACTTTTCCTACGTGAGCACCGGAAGCGCAGGAAGCCACCATTTGCAGGCCGGCCTCACCTGAATATCGGCGCGCCTCACCGAGCCAGCCCGAAAATCGCATCGCAGTCGAGATGGGTTTCCAGCTCGGCCGCGACCTCGTCCAGCGCGCGCTCGACTTCGGCGCGATAGTCGATGCCACCGCCCTTGATGCCGAGGCTTTCGATGAATTTCCCGCGAAAGCCGTCGGCGCCGAACAGGCCATGCATATAGGTGCCTAACACCTTGCCATCGGCCGAGATCGCACCGTCCGCGACACCATTGATGATCGCCGATGGTCGCATCGTGTCCGGACCCGTGGTGCGGCCGAGATGGATTTCATAGCCTTCGAGCGGGAGATCGAATTGCACCGAGCGCGCGCTGACGTTGCGCACCGTCTTCTCCGGCTCCATCACCGTTTCGATATCGAGCAGGCCAAGCCCTTCGGTCTCGGTGACGCTGCCCTCGATGCCGTCGGGATCGCGCACGCGGCGGCCGAGCATCTGATAGCCGCCGCAAATGCCCACGACATGGCCGCCGCGCTTGCGGTGCGCGGCAAGATCCCGGTCCCAGCCATTCTCGCGAAATTTCAGGAGATCGCCGATCGTCGATTTGGAACCTGGAATGACCACCAGCCCGGCATCGGCCGGCAGCGGCTTGCCGGGAGGCACGAACACCACTTCGACCTGCGGTTCGGCCTTGAGCGGATCGAGATCGTCGAAATTGGCAATGCGGCCAAGCATCGGCACCGCGACCTTAAGCGCCCGCGCCTCGCCGGACGCCAGCCGTTCCAGCACCACCGAATCCTCCGAGGGCAGCCGCGCCGCCGCCTTCAGCCACGGCACCACGCCAAAGCAGCGCCAGCCGGTGAATTTCTCGATCGCCTTCAGGCCGTCATCGAACAGCGAAACGTCGCCGCGGAACTTGTTGATGAGATAGCCGACGATCATGCGCCGATCCTCTTCCGGCAGGATCAGATGCGTGCCGGCGACCGAGGCGATGACGCCGCCGCGATCGATGTCGCCGACCAGAACCACTGGTACATTGGCACGCGTGGCAAAGCCCATATTGGCGATGTCGCGGCTTCTGAGGTTGATCTCGGCCGGCGAGCCGGCACCCTCGACGATGACCAGATCGGCGCCCTCACCGACCTTGCTCCAAGAATCCAGCACGGCATCCATCAGCCGGGCCTTAAGCGCCTGGTAGTCGCGCGCCCGCGCCTCGCCGAACACCTTGCCCTGGACGATCACCTGCGCGCCGACATCGGTCTGCGGCTTAAGCAGCACCGGGTTCATGTGGACCGACGGCGCGACGCCGCAAGCGATCGCCTGCAGCCACTGCGCGCGACCGATCTCGCCGCCGCTATTGCTGTTGTCGCCGGGAATATCGGCGACGGCGGCATTGTTCGACATGTTCTGCGGCTTGAACGGCCGCACTTTCAGGCCACGATTCCTGGCGGCGCGGCACAGGCCGGCGACCAGCACCGTCTTGCCGACATCCGAACCCGTGCCCTGCAGCATGATCGCTTTGGCCATCAGTTCCGGCCCTGCGCCACAGTTCCGGTGATCGTGGATTTCTGCGCCAGCGGCCCGCCACGCCAGATGTAGAGCGCCAAAAGCGGCTCGCGGCCGGTTCGCATGGCGTGGCTGACATTGGCAGCGTGGTGGACGACTTCGCCGGCCTCCCGCTGGCGGAAGCCGCTCTCCCCCATGCGCCATTCCGTACCGCCGGTCAGTGGAATGTAGATCTCCTCGGCGACATGATGGTGGTCGGGATAGACGATCTCTGGCCCAAGGATCAGCAGGCCGGCCGCGACCTCGTCATTGGCGAAATGGCCACGCGTGCCGAACACTTCCAGCCAGCCGTAATTGTCGATGAAGGCCTTGCCGAAATCAGCCTCGGTGTAGGTCTGGCCCCAGCGCAATACGTTGCGCTGCTGCGCCAGCCATTGCACCAACGGTTTCGCAGCCGGTGGCGCCAAGTCTGCTGCGTCATCGAGATGCCGTACACAACCGAGCGGATGCGGCTCCAGCGCACGGGCCGGCATGTCCCAGCCAATGCGGGCCACGGCGTCGCGCACCAGGGCGTTGTCCACGCAAGCGAGATAGGCGTGGAATCGCCCAAGCAGCTCATCGAATTTTGTCGTCACATCTCGCTCCGGACATGCATTGATGCACAGCCGCTCCGCAGGGGATCGGGTTGCGCGGCGGCATCATTGGTCTAGATTGATGCCTGCGCAAAGCCAAAAACGACAGGCCAGCGGGCTAGCTGGCATATAGGGAGAGAACGCCATGGACGCCGCGGTCGATGCGAGCACCAGCCAGTTCGAACTCAACGAGGAACAGCGCGCCATCCAGGAGATGGCGCAGGCCTTCGCCGCCGACCGCGTCGCGCCGAATGCGCTCGACTGGGATCGCCGGAAGCATTTCCCGGCCGACGTCATCCGCGAGACCGGGCCGCTCGGCCTCGGCGGCATCTATGTCAGGGACGATGTCGGCGGTTCCGCGCTCGGCCGCCTCGACGCCGTGCTGATCTTCGAGGCGCTGTCGCATGCCGATCCTGGCTTTTCGTCCTTCATCTCGATCCACAACATGGTGGCCTCGATGATCGACCGCTTCGGCAATGACGAGCAGCGCCAGCGCTTCCTGCCGAAGCTCACCTCCATGGAATGGCTGGCAAGCTACTGCCTGACCGAACCGGGCTCCGGCTCGGATGCCGCGGCGCTCAAGACCCGCGCGGTGAAGAGCGGCGGCGACTATGTGCTCAACGGCGCCAAGCAATTCATCTCGGGCGCCGGCGACAGCGATGTCTATGCCGTGATGGTGCGCACCGGCGCCGACGGGCCGAAAGGCATCTCCACAATCGTCGTGCCGAAAGATGCGCCTGGCCTCTCCTTCGGTGCCAACGAGCACAAGATGGGCTGGCATATGCAGTCGACCCGCCAGGTCATTTTCGAGGACTGCAAGGTGCCGGCGGAAAACCTTTTGTCGGGTGAAGGCGCCGGTTTCGGCATCGCCATGGCCGGGCTCGATGGCGGCCGGCTGAACATCGCCGCCTGTTCGCTGGGCGGCGCCCAGTCGGCGCTCGACAAGGCGCTGTCCTACACCGCCGAGCGCAAGGCCTTCGGCTCGAAGATCAACCAGTTCCAGGCGCTGCAGTTCAGGCTGGCCGACATGGAGACGGAGCTGCAGGCGTCGCGCATCTTCCTCTATGCGGCGGCCTCCAAGCTCGACCGCAAGGCGCCCGATGCCGGCAAATGGTCGGCGATGGCCAAGCGCTTCGTCACCGATACCGGCTTCAACGTCGCCAACAACGCGCTGCAGCTGCTCGGTGGTTACGGCTATCTGCACGATTACGGCATCGAGAAACTGGTACGCGACCTCAGAGTCCACCAGATCCTCGAAGGCACCAACGAGATCATGCGCGTCATCATCGCGCGGGCATTGATCGGCCGCTGAAGCCAATAAACTCCGGGAGTGAGACAATGACGACGATCGCCTTCATCGGCCTCGGCAATATGGGCAATCCAATGGCCGTTAACCTGGTCAAGGCTGGGCATCAAGTGCATGGCTTCGATCTGATGCCCGAGAATTTGACCGTCGCGCGCGAGCAGGGCGTCGTTGTCATGGCCAATGCGCCGGCCGCCGTGAAGGATGCCGATGTGGTGATCACCATGCTGCCCGCCGGCAAGCATGTGCTGTCGGTCTATGAGGACATCGCGCCCAAGGCGAAAAAGGGCGCGCTGTTCATCGATTCCTCGACCATCGACGTCGACTCGGCGCGCAAGGCGCATGCGATTGCCGCGAAGCACGGCCTGCTCTCCATCGATGCACCCGTCTCGGGCGGCACCGGTGGTGCGGCAGCCGGCACGCTGACCTTCATGGCCGGCGGCTCGAACGATGCCTTCGCCGCCGCCGAACCTATCCTGAAGCCGATGGCGGGCCGCATCGTCCATTGCGGCGGCGACGGTGCCGGTCAGGCGGCGAAGATCTGCAACAACATGATCCTCGGCATCTCGATGATCGGCGTCGCCGAGGCTTTCGTGCTGGCGGAAAAGCTCGGCCTGTCGCATCAGGCGCTGTTCGACGTCGCCTCGACCTCGTCGGGCCAGTGCTGGTCCTTGACCACCTATTGTCCGGTGCCCGGCCCGGTGCCCACCTCCCCCGCCAACAGGGATTACAAGCCAGGTTTTGCCGCGGCGCTTATGCTGAAAGACCTGAAATTGTCCCAGGAAGCAGCACTTGGCGCGGGCGCGGTGACTCCGCTTGGCGCCGAGGCGGCGCAGCTCTATGCCCTGTTCAACGCCCAGGGGCATGGCGGCGCCGATTTCTCCGGCATAATTAATTTTCTAAGGGGTAACCCAGCGTAACCAACGGATTTTATGGGTTTTTCCCGGATCAACCCGGCAGAAAACCCGCAAATTTAGATTTGCTTAAGCTCTCGATAACTCCGCGGTAACGATGTCCCTATAAAACGGATGGCGAGGCGGACATATCGCATCCGCCCGGCGCTCCGGATCAGGTCTCGCGTACCGGAGCCCGTAAGTTTCGCAGTGTTTCAGTAGCGAAACGCCATGCGTATCTGGCAAAGCCGCGTTCCCGATGGAGCGCGGTTTTTGCGTTTCTGCCGCACACAATCAAGCCTTGCGTCTATATTCCGATCGCCGCGTTCGGGATTGGCACATGATCTTCGTTCGTCAATACGATCGGCGCATCCACCCCATCCACCCTGACCACCAGCAGTCGTATGCTCCATGTGCCTGCATTGCGAACCAGGTGGGAAAACACGGTACCTTTGCCTTTGGCGCCATGGACCGGAATGCCGAACTGGGCATCGCCGGCGCCATTCGCGTTGACGTTGAGACTGCCGCCAACCCAGAAATTGTCGGTCATATCGTCGCCGATTGCGGCTTTCACGCGGGTGTCGGCGCGAATGGCATCCATGGTCATGTGGTAGGCATCACTGCCTTTCAGGATGTAGGGAACGCTGCCGACCGACGCCGCGCAACCGCCGATCCCCACCACCCAGACGACCAGCCCGGCGATCGCCCAGTTGCGCTGCGTCTTGCGGAACTGCTCCGCGTCGCGCCAGGCCCGTTCTGCCAGGCCCAGCGGCTGCCGCGTGCGCCAAGCACAAAGATCATGATGAGGTTGACGACCGGGATCAGCGCCAGCAGCGCGATGAAAGTGCTGTTGCCAATTCCCCAGATCCAGTTGAGGAAGAAGGCGCCCCAATTCCAGCGATCGAGTTCGGCCGGGATTTCAGCCGGCTGGTTGAGCGGTTGTCCGGCCATGATGTCCCCCATCGGTGCGCATACCGATTGGTTCTAGCCCATGATCTCGACAATGCGCAAAATCAAAGTTCTGCAGGGTCTATTTCAAGCCTTTGACGAAAGCCGGCGAAAATTCGCCTTCACTGCGCGGCTTGCCGGCTTCAGCGCGGCGCTGATCGACCGTTCTGCCGCGACGCCGTTGAACAGCGACGGCGTGCGACCGGAAAGGAGTTCTGGCCAGAACCGCGACGCCGACTGCAGGAACGACATTTGCGCCGCGAACGCGCCCTCGGCGATTGCCGCGGTCTTCTCGTTCACCGCACGCACGGTTTCGGTGCCCCAGGGCTGGCTGCTGCCGGCGTCCATCGCCATCAACGGCAGACGCATCATCGCCACCATCGGCGCCAGCATCAGGTCGGCGCCGATGCTGGCTGCTTCCTGCGCGCGTCGGCTCTTGCCGGCTTTTCTCATGGAAATGAGCCCCCTATCGCAGCCGGATCGGCCGCTGCCTCACACACTACGCGCGGAGGATGAAGTTTGTTCCCCATCGAGGCAGTATGTTTCCCGAGGCCGGGCGTTCCCTGAAGAAACGCCCGGTCGGGGTTCGGCTTACCGCTTGCGCAGATCTGCCTGTGCCAGGTCCAGCGCTTTGCCGATACGCTCGCAGGCCATGTCGATCGTGTCGCGGGTCCAGATCAGCGGCGGCGACAGGATCATCGTGTCACCGGTGGCGCGCAGCATCATGCCGTTGGCAATCGCGTGATCACGCACCGTCACCGCGGCACTTCCCGACGGCAGGAACCGTTCCTTGGTCGCCTTGTCCTTGACGATCTCGATCGCCCCCATCAGGCCGATCGAACGCACCTCGCCGACCAGATCATGCCCGGCAATGCGCTCCTGCAAGGCCTTGGCGAAATAAGGTCCGGTGTCGTTCCTGACACGGTCGACCAAGCCTTCCTGCTCGATGATCTCGAGGTTCTTCAAGGCCACGGCGCAGGCCACCGGATGCCCGGAATAGGTGTAGCCGTGGTTGAACTCGCCGCCCTTGTCGACCAGCGTCGAGGTGATGCGGTCGCCGACCAGCAGTGCCGACAGCGGCTGGTAGCCCGAGGTCAACGCCTTGGCCGTGGTGATGGTATCGGGCTCGATGCCGAAGGTCTGCGCCGCGAACCATTCGCCCGTGCGGCCATAGCCGGTGATGACCTCGTCGAGCATCAAAAGCACATCGTACTTGCGGCAGATGCGCTGCACTTCCGGCCAGTAGCTCGCCGGCGGGATCTTGACGCCGCCCGCGCCCATCACCGGCTCGCCGATGAAAGCCGCGACCTTGTCGGCGCCGGCCTCGAGGATGGCGTCCTCGACCGATTTGGCCGCGCGCAGGCCGAAATCATGGTCGCTCTCGCCCGGCAGCGCCAGCTCATAGGCATAGGGCATCATCACATGGACGATGTTGGGCACGGCGCCATTGAGCTGCTTGTGCATGGCGTCCATGCCGCCGAGCGACGTGCCGGCGATGGTCGAGCCGTGATAGGCCATCTTGCGCGAGATGATGCGGTTCTTCTCCGGCTTGCCCTCGATCACCCAGTAGTGGCGGACAAGACGCAAGGCGGTGTCGTTGGCCTCCGAGCCAGAGGAGCCGTAGAACACCTGATTGACGTTCTTCGGCGCGATCTCGGCCAGCTTCTTGGACAACAGCACCGGCGTCGGCGTCGAGCATTTAAAGAAGGAATTGTAGTAAGGCAGTTCCTTCATCTGCGCATAGGCGGCCTCGGCCAGTTCGTCGCGGCCATAGCCGATGTTGACGCACCACAGGCCGGCCATGCCGTCGAGCAGCTCCGCCCCTTCGGAATCGTAGATGAACGGGCCATTGGCGTGGGTGATGATGCGCGAACCCGCCTCGCGCAATTCCTTGTGGTCGGTGAAGGGATGGAGATGATGCGCGGCGTCGATCTGCTGAAGCTGCTTCAGCGAATAATTCTGATAGGTCATGTGTGATTCTTTCCTCTGGATTCAGTCCGGCTGGCGCCGGGGCGAATGCATCAGAGGCTGGCAGGCGGCGAATAACCGATGCGGGCGCACAGCCGCAAAAGCTCCGCGCGCAGCGTGCGCGGTGACGGTGTCACCGCGACCCCGAACGTGCAGACAAAGGTCATAGCAGGAGCCATGGCGGGCACCTTAGAGCAAAGGCTGGCCGAGGTGAACCACCCTTTGCTTGGCCCATGAACAAATGACTCTAGGCCTTGGCGGTCAACGCCCGCTGCAGGAAGACATATTTCATCGCCGTCTGCGCCGCCTGCGGCCGGCGGTCGCCACGCCCGCCATGCCCGCCTTCCGTCTCCTCGAAAAACAGCGTCTCGGCATGGCCGGCCTCCTGCAGCCGGGCGGCCATCTTGCGGGCATGGCCGGGATGGACGCGGTCATCGGCTGTCGAGGTGGTCAACAGCACCGGCGGATAGGCAGCATTAGCCTGGACGTGCTGGTAGGGCGAATAGGCGGACAGCCATTTTGCATCTTCCGGCTTCGACGGATCGCCATATTCGGCCATCCATGAGGCGCCGGGCGGCAATTCGGTGTAGCGCAGCATGTCGAGCAGCGGCACCTCGATGATGACGGCGCCGAACAGTTCCGGGTGTTGCGTCAAGGAAACGCCGGTCAGCAGGCCGCCATTCGAGCCGCCCTGGATGCCGAGCGAGCTGGCCGTCGCGATGCCGCGCCTGACGACGTCTTCGGCCACGGCGGCGAAATCGTCAAAACCGTTCTGGCGATTGCCTTTCAGCGCCGCCTGATGCCAGGCCGGCCCGAACTCGCCACCGCCGCGGATGCAGGCCTGCACATAGGCGTTGCCCTTCTCCAGCCACAGCCTGCCGCGCACGCCGGCATAGCCGGGCAAGAGCGGCACTTCGAAGCCGCCATAGCCGTAGAGCAGCGTCGGCACCGGCCCCTTCTGGTCGCGCCGCCTGACGACGAAGTACGGGATCATCGTGCCGTCCTTCGAGCGCGCCTCGAACTGTTCCGAGATCAGCGGCGCGGCATCGAACCGCGCCGGCTGCGACTTCACCGTCTCCAGCGTCTCACCATCATCATCCGACCAGATGATCGAACTCGGCGTCAGGAAATCGGTGAAGGAGAAGGACACGCTGGAGCCGAAATGCTCGGCATGGCTGATGCCGACAGTGCCGTTCTCGGGCAGCGCGACGGGCTTAAGCGACCAGGCGCCGCCCTTGCGCTCGCAGACGAGCACCTTGCCGCGCACATTGTCCATCAGGCTGACGAACAGCCGGTCCTGTGTGTGGGCAATGCCGGCGATCGAGACGCGATAGGCCGGCGCCAGCAGGGTCTCGATGGCGCCGAAACTGCCGGTTTCGATCCAGTGCGCGAAATCGAGCGAGTAAAGCCCGTCCGGCTGGCAGGCGGTACCGTCCGGCGCCGTCCACGGTGTACGCACCCCGAACACCAGCTGATCCTTGAAAAGCGATGTGTCGGTGGCGTCGTCGGGCAGCGGAATGCGCCGGTTTTCACCAGACGGCAGATGCAAGAAGCTGTGCGATGCGAAGAAATCGATCGCCCGCGCCAGAAACACGTGACGCTTGTCGCCGTCGAACTCGACGCCGGCTCCGGCGGCGAGATCCTCGGTCTTTGCCTCGAAGATCGGCATCGCCTCTTCCAGCTTGGTGCCGCGCTTCCACAACTTGATCACGCGCGGGTAGCCGGATTCGGTCTTATCAGCGTCCTCGAAGGCCGCCGAGACGATGACGGTGTCCTTGTCCAGCCAACTGAAGCCCGACTTCGAGGCTCGCGCGTGATATCCGCCTTCTACGAATGATTTGGTTTCGATGTCGAATTCGCGCATCTCGCTGGCATCGCCGCCATCCGGCGACATCGACAGCAGGCAACGGCTGAAGTCCGGATAGAGGCGGCTGGCGCCGCTGAACACCCATTTTATGCCCTCCTTCGCCGCAAGCTGGTCGAAGTCGATGATCGTTTCCCAGACCGGCTTCTCGGTCTTGTAGGACGCGACCGTCGTGCGGCGCCACAGGCCGAGCGCATTGGTCTTGTCCTGCCAGAAATTATAGACATGGCCGGCGATTGCCGCGCCGACGGCTATGTTGTCCTCGGCCGTCATCAGGTCGAGCGCCGTCTCGAACGACGCCTGATAGGACGGATCGCCCTGCAATTCGCCTGTCGTGATCTCGTTCTGGCCATGCACCCAGTCGAGCGACTGCTTGGCGGTCCTGTCCTCCAGCCAGAGAAAGGGATCTTCGATGCTGGCTTCTGGCTTGGTGATGGGCTTGGTCATGGAATCTCCGATAGTTTCGGCACGCAACATCGACATGCCGCAGCCGGTATTCAAGAGTTGCGGCATCTCAACAGTGGATTCAGGCCTTCCCGCGACCAGCGACACTCGCCACCGCCAGCACCAGGCATAGCAGGCCAAGCGTGATCGGCAGGCCTCTTGCGCCAAGTATGTCCATGGCGGTGCCAGCCAACGGCGGCACGGCAATGCCGCCGACGCCCCACATCAGCGAGAAGGCGGCGTTGCCGGCGACAAGCGTCGAGCCGCTGAAACGCTCGCCAAGCTCGATGATCGACGTCGTGTAGATGCCGTAGGAAACCGCGCCCCAGACAAAGATCATCGGCCAGATCAGCGGCGTTTCGATGAGAAGCGGCAGCAGCATGCATCCGAGCACGGTCAGGCAAACACAGGCAAGCCGCACCAGGCGTGCGGTCAGCCTCTCCGCCAGCAGGCCGAGCGGCACCTGCATGGCAATGTTGCCGGCGATCATCATCGACAGCAGCGCCGACATACGGACTTCAGCGATGCCGTGATGGGTGCCATAGACCGGCAGCAGGGCCAGCGCCCCTTGTTCGAAACCCGCGGCCACGATGACCGCGAACAGAAGCAGCCACGCCATCGGCACGAAGCCAAGGACGGAAACCTGGTGACCGGCTTCGTCGACCTTCGGCAGGCGTGGCAGCACCGAGGCCAGGCAGATGCCGCACAGCACGAAGGCACAAATGCCGACGAGGAAGGGCGGCCACCCCTGCGTGCCGACCGCAAGCAGGCAGAGCGGACCAGCAGCAAAGCCGGCCGAGATGATCGTCGAATAGACGCCCATGATGCGCCCGCGCCGCGCCGGCGGCGCCAGCGCGATCACCCAGATTTCGCTCAAGACATAGAGCGGATTGGTCACCACGCCGATCAGGAAGCGCAGGGGAAACCAGAGATAGACATTCTGCGTCCAGCCGATCAGCGCCAGCACGACAGCCGAGAGCGCGGCACAAATGAGCGCCGTGCGCCCTGCCCCGAACCGCCGCGCCAGCCCTGGGATGAGCGGCGACGAGACGATGAAGCCGATCGGCGTCATCGCCGCCGACAGGCCGATCAGCGCCGGCGAGACGCCCTGGCGCTGCAGAATGAAGCTCAGCAGCGGGTAGGACAGTCCCTGCGCGATGGCGAACACCGAGACGGTCGCGATCACGCCGGTGATCGCTGCCCATTGCATTGCTTCGCCAGTTTCCGAATCCGCCACGGCCATGGTCTTACCGTTGGAGTGAGGCAGGATAAGCGGTCCGGCCAAACAGCGGTAAGCTCCGCCGGCGAAAAGCGCTTGCTCCAGCCAGGTCCATGTCAGGAGACCCGGCGTCGGGCGGAGCGGTACAGAGCGAAGGCGACCAGAACCGCGTCGAGACCGGCGATCACCAAGGGCAGGCCCAGCGGGCCGATGCCTTGCATCAGCAGCCCGGCGCCGGGCGGACCGACAATGCCGCCAACACCCCACAGCAAGGCGAAGGCCGCATTGCCGGTGACGAGCAGCGTGCCCTTGAAGCGGCTGCCGAGTTCGACCAGCGCCATCGTGTAGACGCCGTAACCGACAGCGCCCATCACCAGCAGCACGCCCCAGATCAGCGGTGAGGTGATCAGCAGCGGCAGCAGTGCCGCGCAAACCGTTGTCGCCACCGCGCAGGCCACGATCATCGGGCGGCCGCCGAACCGCTCGGCCAGCAGGCCAAGTGGGATCTGCAGCAGGATGTTGCCGAGCGACAGCGCCATCACCAGTGCGGCGAGCACGGCTTCCGGCAGGCCATAGCCGGCGCCGAAGACCGGGACCAGCGCATAGGTGCTTTGCTGGACGGCGGCCGACACCAGCACGGCCAGCAGCAGCGCCGGCGCCAGCCGGGCAAAACCGACAAAGCTGCCGGCCGGCTGACCGTCATCCTCGAAGCCGGTAAGTTTTGACGAGACAAGACGCAGGATGACGGCGCAAAGCAAGAAGCCGCCGACACCGACGCTGAACGGCGCCCAGCCCGATGTGCCGACGAACGTCAAGGTGAAGGGTCCGGCGGCATAGCCGGCGCCCATCAGCGTGTTGAACACGCCCATCACCCGGCCGCGCCGCGACGGCGGTGCCAGCGACAGCGCCCACACCTCGCCAAGGATATAGAGAGGGTTGATGACCACGCCGATGATGAAGCGGATGACGTACCAGGCCACCCAGTTCTGCAGATAGCCGATGCCGAGGAAGCACAGCGCGCCGATCAGCGAGCAGCCGACCGCCAGGTTGCGCGCGCCGACCAGCCGCACCGCCGCCGGCACGAACGAGGCCGACAGGATCAGCCCGAGCGGCATCATCGCCGCCGACAGTCCGATCAGCCCGGGCGACAGGCCTTGCTTCTGCATCAGAAGCGTGAACAGCGGCGAGCTCAGCCCTTGCGCGGCGCCGAACATGGCAAGTGCCGCGGTGACGCCGGCGAGCGCTGCCCACTGCGTTCCCGCTTCGCCTTCGGCGGCGTTGGTTGCGACCATACAGCTCTCTTCGCCCGGACACTTGCCAGCCCATTTGCCGGCCATCAGGCCGGCGAGCCCCAGCTATCGGTTCATTGCCGGAAAAGGAAGGTCCAGGCGCGGAAATCCAATTGTCCGGGATCGTCCGGCGGCCTCTCTTCATCGGATCGGCTCTTGACGACTACGTCAACAACTTTGCGTAGCCGGCATCAACGATCATAGTGAGATGTCTTTGATAGTCCGCGTATTCGATATCGCCCTCAAGAATACGCCCCAATTTCGGATTTCCAACGCCCGGCCAAGGCAACAGCGCGATCGGCGCCGCAACAGGGGTAAGATTGCTGCCCGCGCCGACGGCCAGCGTCGCCAGCAGTCCGTAGATCTCACCACGGATATGAGGACGGTTCAGGATGGCGACACGCATCTGTCCCTGATCGTTGGTGTAGAGATAGATTTGCCCGGACCTGTTGGGAATGGAGACCACGCCCTTTTGCGAAAACGGCGCGTCCAGGCGATCCATTTCGCGAAACGCCAGACACTCTTGATCCCCGTCCCAATAGATCTGCGTGCGATAAGCATAGATGGCGCCGGCAAGCTCAAAGGAAGGCCGCAGCGTCAGATAATCTCCCTCCAGCCACGCAACACCGGCTTTGGCATATCCACCCAGATCCGGCCTCGACGAAGAGACCTTGGGCACCTGAACGCGTAGCGAAATGCCCAAGGCGGTTTCCAGCCGAACGACGCTCGCGATGGTGAAAGGACGGCTTCCGTTCAGTGCCTTTTCAAGGGTCGAAATGCTGATTTTGGCGCTATCGGCCAGCGTCTGACGAGACATGCGACGGCGGGCTAATTCCTCCCGAACGCGCTCCGCCATCGCTACGTTCTCTGAAGGTTCGATATCTGGCCTCATATTGCACCGGACAAATCCGCACAACGGCATACATCGCGCGACCGCCGATGCCAATCAAGGCCAAACAAAACGCTACGCCGGCTGGCGTCAGGAAGCGCATCGTTCGTACGGGTTACGAGCGAGGATGCAATGACCGTTTCCACCGTCTTCAAGCAATCGGCGATTGCTGGCGCCTGCATGCTTTTCACCGCCGGCACAGCGTTCGCATGGCCGCAGATGACGGGTGACACACGGCGCTCGGAGTGTGTCGAGGCTCTGGCGATGGCCTCGGCGCAATTCAGGTCCGACACGTTCAGCATGAGGGCGCCCTTGCCCATCGCGGCCGCTGCCATGTCCCGGTTGGTGCTCAGCATCGGCGAAGAGCATATCGAGGCTGGCAACGCCCAGATCGCCGACCCCGAAGTGTTCGACAAAATCGCTTATCCGGGCGACCCGAACACGCTGCGCAATCTGTATTGGCAAATCTCGCCACATAATGGGAAGCGACTGATCGTGGCAGAGAGCGCAGTTGGCTGGCGCGGCGACTGGTACAGCTATTATCTGGTCGACCCTTCGCTTCCCATTGAAACGTTCTTGGTCGATCCCCAGCAGGCACAAACACATGGTCTGCGGCCCGTCATCCAAGAGGTTTGGCGCCCGCTGCAACTGTTGCAGAATTCGGCGTCGGGCCAACTGTGGGCAATCGACCAAAATCAGGAAGGAAGCTGGGACGTATACATTCTGGACGAAGCCGGGATGTCCCCCCGCTGTCACATCGCCTTCATGCCTGCGTTGACCCGAGCGGTGCTGCTGGTCCCCAAACCGGTGCAACGCTTGGCAACCCTGCTTGCCGCGGCGCTGGGGCCGGGAAAAGATGAAGGCACGCTTCAGCCGACCGCGCGTATAGCATATGAGGTGGAGCAGGCTTGGGCCAACGCCGCCATACGTCCGTGGGCGTTGAAACGCGAACTCTACAACTCACGTGCCGAAGTTGATGACGGACTGAAGAAATGGGCGATGCAAGGTCCAGCTTACCGCAAGGCCTATCGCGTCCTACGCAGGCAGTATCCGAAAGCAGTGTCGTCCCTAACGTCCTACTACCGCTCAACTTTTCACGTTTCGTCGCGCGCGGCGCGGGCAATGGCGATACATTCATTGGACTATGTATACCGCAGCTACTTTGTCTTTCATCGCGAGCCGTCCGTCACCATCCTCGGTTGGAACTGAGGACCGACACCCAAACTCAAGAGCGCGAGATCAATCAACCGGTCATTTGAGACTCTCGCAAAGCTGCCGTTCCGGCATGTCGCTTCCCTCGCCCTAGTGGTCGCCGCCTCCGCAATGGCCGGCGGGCCGCCGGTCCATTATGCCGCCCGCTGTTCGCATCGTACGAGGACCATCATGACCGCCGCCCTACACCCCCTAGAACCGGCTTTGGCGCCCGACCGTGCCCGCCGTGGCGGCCGCGCCGGAAAGCGCGCCGGAGGCTCGGCCGCGTTCGAGCAGCCGGCTTTCCGCCAGCTTAGAAACCCGCTCACGCCGACCAAGCTGGTCTCGGATGACGAGCTGGAATCGATCCACCTCGCCTCCTTGCGGGTGCTCAGGGAGATCGGCGTCGACGTCCTGCACGACGAAGCCCGCCGCATCATGAAGACACATGGCGCCGATGTGCGCGAAGGCTCGGAGCGGGTGCGCTTCGACAGCGACATGATCCTCGATCTGATCTCGAACTGCCCGTCGGAATTCACGCTGCATGCCCGCAACCCTGCGCACAACGTCCGCTTCGGCGGCAACAATGTGATCCTGTCGATGATGGCCTCGGCGCCGAACTGTTCCGACATCGATCGCGGCCGTCGGCCCGGCAACCAGGCGGACTACCGCAACTTCCTGCGCCTGGCGCAGATGCACAACATCCTGAACTGCACCGGCGGCTATCCGGTCGAGCCGACCGATATCCATCCGTCGGTCCGCCACCTCGAATGCATCCGCGACCTCGCCACGCTGACCGACAAGGTGTTCCACATCTATTCGCTCGGCAAGGAGCGCAATGTCGACGGCATCGAGATCGCCAGGATCGCGCGCGGCATCAGCCACGAGCAACTGCTTGAGGAGCCGTCCGTCTTCACCATCATCAACACCAATTCGCCGCTCAAGCTCGACGTACCGATGATGGAAGGCATCATCCAGATGTCGAGCAAGGGCCAGGTCGTTGTCGTCACGCCCTTCACTTTGTCGGGCGCCATGGCGCCGGTCACCATCGCCGGCGCGCTGGTGCAGCAGAATGCCGAGGCGCTGTCCGGCATCGCCTTCGCCCAGATGGTGCGCAAGGGTGCGCCTGTCGGCTATGGCGGCTTCACCTCCAATGTCGATATGAAGTCCGGCTCACCGGCCTTCGGCACGCCCGAATATATGAAGGCGCAGCTCGTCGGCGGCCAGCTTGCCCGCCGCTACAACATCCCCTACCGCACCTCCAACACCTGCGCCGCCAACACGGTCGACGCCCAGGCGGCCTATGAGAGCGTGTTCTCGCTGTGGGGCGCCATACAAGGGGGCGGCAATCTGATGATGCACGGCGCCGGTTGGCTCGAAGGCGGCCTGCGCTGCTCCTACGAAAAGACCATTCTCGACATCGACCTGTTGCAGATGGTGGCCGAATTCCTGACCCCGCTCGATTTGTCCGAAGAGGCGCTCGGCTTCGACGCCATCCAGTCGGTCGGCCCCGGCGGCCATTTCTTCGGCACCCAACACACGCAGGACCGCTACAAGACCGCCTTCTACTCGCCGATCCTTTCCGACTGGCGCAATTTCGAGACCTGGGCGGAAGCCGGCTCGCCGACGGCGCTGGAAAAAGCCAACAAGGTCTGGAAAGAGCGGCTGGCGTCCTATGACGAGCCCTACATGGACCCGGCGATCCGCGAGGAACTCAACGATTTCGTCCAGAAGCGCACGGCCGAAGGCGGCGCGCCGACCGATTTTTGATCGTGCCTGGCGTGCATCGTCACGCTAGCGACCGAAAACCCTGATTCAATTTACGCAAAAACGGACCTATCTTCATGAAATCCCATGTAAAAGCGGTTGTCATCGGCGGTGGCGTCGTCGGCTGCTCGGTGCTTTATCACCTGGCCAAGGCCGGCTGGACCGACATCATGCTGATCGAACGCTCGGAGCTGACCTCCGGCTCGTCTTGGCACGCGGCGGGCGGCTTCCATACGCTGAACGGCGACCCCAACGTCGCCAAGCTGCAGGCCTACACCGTGCAGCTCTACAAGGAGATCGAGGAAATCTCGGGCCAGTCCTGCTCACTGCACCTGACCGGCGGCGTGATGATGGCCGATACGCCGGAGCGCATGGACTTCCTGCGCCTTGCCCATGCCAAGGGCCGCTATCTCGGCATGGACACCGAGCTGATCACGCCTTCGGAAGCCAAGGCGATGTTCCCGCTGATGGACGAGAAGAACTTCGTCGGCGCCATGTGGGATCCGGTCGAGGGCCATCTTGATCCTTCGGGCACGACCATCGCCTACTCCAAGGCAGCCAAGAAACTCGGCGCCGAGATCGTGCTGCGCAACCGCGTCGTTGATCTTACGCAAGAGCCGGACGGCACCTGGAACGTCGTCACCGAGCAGGGCACTGTCCATGCCGAGCATGTCGTCAATTGCGGCGGCCTGTGGGCGCGCGAGATCGGCCGCATGGTCGGCGTCGAACTGCCGGTGCTGGCCATGGAGCACATGTATCTCCTCACCGAGCCGATGCCGGAAGTCGAGGAGTTCAACAAGTCGACCGGCCGCGAGATGATCGGCGTGCTCGACTTCAAGGGCGAGATCTACACCCGCCAGGAGCGCAACGGCATCCTGCTCGGCACCTATGAGAAGGCCTGCAAGCCCTGGTCGCCGGTCAACACGCCCTGGGATTTCGGCCATGAACTGCTGCCGCCCGATCTCGACCGCATCGCGCCGTCACTGGAGATCGGCTTCAAGCATTTCCCCGGCATCGAAAAGGCCGGCATCAAGCAGATCATCAACGGCCCCTTCACCTTCGCGCTCGACGGCAACCCGCTTGTCGGCCCGGTGCAGGGCCTGACCAATTTCTGGTGCGCCTGCGCCGTCATGGCCGGCTTCAGCCAGGGTGGCGGCGTCGGCCTGGCACTGTCCAACTGGATGGTGCATGGCGATCCGGGCTTCGACGTCTGGGGCATGGATGTTGCCCGCTTCGGCGAATGGGCCGGTCTGCGCTACACCAACGCCAAGGTGCGCGAAAACTATTCGCGCCGCTTCTCGATCCGCTTCCCCAATGAGGAACTGCCGGCGGCCCGCCCGGCGCAGACAACGCCGCTCTACGACACGATGCTGGCCAACAACGCGGTCATGGGCGACTCGTGGGGCCTGGAAACCCCGCTGTGGTTCGCGCCGAAGGGCAAGGAACCGAAAGACATCGTCTCTTTCCACCGCTCCAACGATTTCGGCCCGATCGGCGAGGAAGTGCGCGCCACGCGCGAGCGCGTCGGCGTCACCGAGATCGCCAACTTCGCCAAATACGAAGTGTCGGGACCGGGCGCGGAGGAGTTCCTCAACCGGTTGATGACCAACCGCATGCCGAAGACCGGCCGCATCGTGCTCACCCCGATGATCAACGAATTCGGCAAGCTGATCGGCGACTTCACCATCGCCAAGGCCGGTGAAGACCGCTTCATGATCTGGGGTTCGTCCGCCGCGCAGAAATACCATATGCGCTGGTTCGAAAAGCATTTGCCGAAGGATGGCTCGGTGCGCATTCACCGCTTCGACCAGACGCTGGTCGGCCTGTCGATCGCCGGACCCAAGTCGCGAGACCTCTTGCAGAAGCTGGTCGATGTCGACATCTCGACCAAAGCCTTCCGCTTCATGGATTTCCGCGAAATGGCCGTCGGCGGCGCGCCCTGCATGGTCAACCGCATCACCTACACCGGCGACCTCGGCTACGAAATCTGGATGGCGCCGGCCTATCAGCGCCTGGTCTACAAGGCGATCAAGGACGCCGGCGAGGAGTTTGGTCTCGTCGATTTCGGCATGCGCGCTCTGCTGTCGATGCGTCTCGAGAAGAACTTCCCGACATGGTTCCGCGAATTGCGCCCGATCTACGGCCCGTTCGAAGGCTCGATGGACCGCTTTATCAAGCTCGAGAAGAACGACTTTATTGGCCGTGAGGCTGCCGCCAAGGAACAGGCGGAAGGACCGAAACTGCGCCGCGTCTCCTTCATCGTCGACGCTGCCGATGCCGACGTGATGGGTGACGAGCCAATCTGGGCCAAGGTCAGCAAGGACTACGGCACGGTGGAAAAGCCGCATGGCTATGGCGCGCCGCGCTTTGACGACAAGGGCAAGGAAGTGCGTGGTTCCAAGGCTGCCGAAGGCGCGTCCGCCGTGCGCGGCATCGTCGACGGCGACTGGCGCGTGGTCGGCTGGGTGACGTCGGGCGGCTATGCCCACTATGTCCAGAAGTCGATGGCGCAGGGCTACGTTCCGGCAGCACTTGCCGAGGACGAAAGCGCCGGCCTGTTCGAGATCGAGATCCTCGGCCACCGTCGCCCGGCGCGCATCAATGTCGAGGCGCCTTTCGACCCGAGCGGCGAGAAGATGCGGACCTGAGGGTCGACCATGGACAGCGCGGCGCCAAAAGGCGGATTCGGCCGCCATCGCAAGATCATGCCGTTCGAGCCGGGCTCGATCGAGGAATTGCGCGAAGGCTCCCGCCAGAAGGCGGCTTCGCTCAACCAGCATGTGCTGGGCTATGGCGCCCAGGCTGAGGCGGAATGGGCGGCGGCAGGCATTGCCGCCCCCGATCTTCCGGCGATGCGCAAATACCGGCTGGAGCGCATCCGCGCCGAGTTGAAGCGGCGCGGCTATGCCGGTGCCCTGCTCTACGACCCCGTCAATATCCGCTATGCGACCGACAGCACCAACATGCAGCTGTGGGTCGCGCACAACCCGACGCGGCATTGTTTCGTCGCCACCGACGGGCCGGTGGTGCTGTTCGACTATTTCTCCTGCGAGCATCTGTCCGACCATTCCGGCGTCGTCGACGAGGTACGGCCGGCCGTGTCGTGGATGTATCTCTATGGCGGCGAGTTGACGGAGCAAAAGGTCCGCCGCTGGGCAGCCGGCATTGCCGATCTGGTGAGAGAGCATGGCGGCGGCAACAGTCGCATCGCTGTCGACCATCTCAACCCGGAAGGCGTCGAGGAACTGGCGCGGCTTGGTATCTCCATCGGCAATGGCGAGGCGGTGATGGAGAATGCGCGGCTGATCAAATCGCCGGACGAGATCCTCGCCATGCGCCGCGCCATCATCGCTTGTGAGGCAGCGATGGGCGAGATGGAACAGGCGCTGAAGCCCGGCATTTCCGAGAACGAATTGTGGGCCGAACTGCATCGCGGCAACATTGCGCGCGGCGGGGAATGGATCGAGACGCGGCTGCTGGCGTCAGGTCCGCGCAGCAATCCGTGGTTCCAGGAATGCTCGTCGCGCGTGATCGAGGCCGGCGACCTCGTTGCCTTCGACACCGACCTGATCGGTCCCTACGGCTTCTGCGCCGACCTGTCGCGCACCTGGCTTTGCGGCGAAACCAAGCCGACCAACGAACAGCGCGACCTGTTCCGCATTGCCGCCGACCAGATAGAGCACAACACGCAATTGATGCAGCCCGGCATCTCCTTCCGCGACCTTGTCGATCGCTCGGCCGTGCCGCCGGGAGACTGCTTCCCGACCCGCTACGGCGTGCTCTATCACGGCGTCGGCCTGGCCGACGAATACCCGACCTTGCCGCATGCCAGCGACTGGACGCTGGATACGCCGGACGGCGTGCTCGAAGCAGGGATGGTGCTGTGCGTGGAAAGCTATATAGGCAGGCTTGGCGGGCACGAAGGCGTCAAGATCGAGGAGCAGATCCTGATCACCGAGACCGGCAACGAGCAGCTTTCAACCTACCCGTTGGATGCGAGGTTGCTCGGCTAAACCGGCAAGGGCTTCGCGCATTGCCCGGATTGTTTTTTCGGGCGTCGTCCTGGCGGTGATGAATGGCAGGCCCTTGCGGCGTGCCGTCCAGCCGATGACCACCACTTTGCTTGCCGCTGGTTCGAAACGCTGCGCCAGCGCCCAGCTTTCGCAATCGATGGCGGCGATGTCAGCCCTGCCCTCGGCAACAGCAACGATCGAGCCGCGATGGCCGCCGCTTGCGCTGCGCGAGGAAAAGATATCGAGGCTTTCGCCGGCTGCCTGCAGGTCGCGCGTCAGCCCGATAATGCCCGACATCGAATCGAGGCTGTTGAAGGTGAAGCGCTTGCTGCGCATCAGGTCGAGCGGCAGCAAGGCCTTGCCGTCCGCGGGCGATCGCGCCTCCGGCCCCTCGCCCGTCCGCATCACCAGCGCGCTGGAATAGAGCTCGCCCTGCCCGCCCTCATAGGCGTCATAGCTTGGCTGGCCGACCACTTGCACATGGCTCGACAGGCCGAGCTCCATCGGCCCCCAGCAGGTCTGTGCAAACAGCAGCGCCGGGTGCAGCCAGAGCTGGTGGTAATCGAGTTCGTCCGGCGGCAATGTCGCCGGGTCCGGCGCGATCAAGGCTCCCTCGGCATCATGGATGCCGCCCGGCACCGGCGGCAGATCGCCATTGCGGCGCACGATGGTCTGCGGCGCATCGATGCCCTTTTGCCGGAAGGCATCGCGCAGCAGCGCCCATTGCGCGTCGACCTCGCCGCGCACTTCGGGCCAGTCATACATTGGCAACGCCGCAATCGATTCAATCATGCCGATATCAAATCATCACATCTGGAAAAAGGATCGCAAAAACGCGGCGTCCAATCAGAATTGGCCGACACCTCTCGCAGAATGCCCCGAACTATTCCTTGGGCGGCTCGGCGGGCACCGGCGCGGTGCCGAGCCCGTTGATGTTGCGCGCCCGGATGCGCGGCTTGAACGCCCGGCCGTGCTCCGGCGCGCGGCGAAGCACCGGATGCACGATCGGCTCCTTCGCCTTGAAGGCATAGGCTTTGATCAGCGCGAAATAGTTGGGATAGGCATAGCCATTGTTCATCCGCAGCCACTCGTCGCGGCGGTCGCGAAACAGCTTGGGCAGCTCGTACCAAGCCACGGTCGGGGTCTTGTGGTGGATGAAGTGCAGGTTGTTGTTCAGGAACAGCAACGACAGCGGCGAGCGTTCGATGATCACCGTGCGGCCTTCCGGATGCTCGGACCACTGATGCTCGGCAAAGGTGCGGATCGCAATCAGCGACTGGCCGAGCCACACCGGCGCCAGGATGTAGAGCCACAGCGGAATGCCGAAGCCGAACTGCACGATCGGCGCCACGATGGCGAGGCCGATCGCATGCAGCAGCCAAGCCTTGCGGATCGCCCTGTCACCGGCCATCATCTGCTTGAAATCGTCGATGAAGAAGCCGATGCACGACAGCCAGGGGCCAAGGAAGAAACGGCCGGCCATGGTGTTGTTGATCTTGAGCAGGAACTTCATCGTCGGCGGCAATTCGTCATGCTGCCACAGCGCTTGGTAATAGCTCTCGGGATCGTCGAGCGGATCGGTCAGCCGCTCGTCGGCATGGTGGCGCAAATGCAGCGTCTTGAAGCGGCGGAACGGCCAGACCAGGCCGATCGGGAGGAAGACGAAGGCCTCGTTGATCAGCGCGCTGCGCGTTGGATGGCCATGCAGCACTTCGTGCATGATCGACGACTGCAGTGCCAGGATAAAGCCGAGGAGAGCGAGCGCCAGGATGGGATAGGACGGCCAGAGCAGGAAACCGGTGGCGAGCCATGTTCCGTAACAGAAGAAAGCGAGAACCACGGTGGGCCATTCGATGGCCGGTGCGTTGCGTCGCTTGATGCTCTTGCCTGTCATGCTATCGACCACTGTCCCTCAGTCGCCGGAACCCCCAATGGTTCCTGACAACATAGTGTCAGGAGAAACGATTCCACTCAACGCGACAAAGTATACAAAATGTTGCGATTGCGCATTTTTGACCGCACATGTTACACATTGTAAACAAGCTTAGGGATTCATTTACGCCTGAGACGCCCCGTTGGCCCGCCTCGGCGCAAATTTTTCCTCAAGATTCGGAGAACCGGACGATGGACAAACGCGACCTGTCGGCAATCTTTCGGGAGCGTCTGAAGCTGCTCCTGACACGCTCCGACCTCAACCAGTCGGCCTTCGCGTCGGCGGTCGGCATCGATCGGTCGGCGCTGTCGCAGCTGATGTCGGGCGCCTCGACGCGCCTGCCGCGCGCCGAAACGCTGCTCAACATCGCCGCAGAATTCAAGGTGTCGCTGGACTGGCTGCTCGGCCTCAGCCAGGACGAAGGCGTCACCGGCGAAATCCGCGAAAGCCTGGAGATCGAGGAAGCGCCCGACGGTTTCGACCGCACGCTGCTCGCCAAATGGTTCGCCGAGGCCGCGGGCACCAAGATCCGCTACGTCCCGGCCGGCATTCCCGATCTCCTGCGCACCCGCGCGCTCGTCGACTACGAGGCCAACATCACCAACAGGAGCCGTCTGGCGCAGGCCAGCGAGACGCAATACCGCATCGAATACAACCGGCGGCCGGAAACCGACATGGAAGTCTGCATGCCGCGCCACACGCTGGAGATCTTTGCGCGCGGCCTCGGTGTGTGGGATCGTTTTCCCGAGGCCGACCGCCGCCAGCAGCTCGCCCATATGGCGACGCTGCTCGACGATCTCTACCCGACTTTCCGTCTGTTTCTCTATGACGGCCGCATGCGCTATTCGATCCCGCTCACCATCTTCGGCCCCTACCGCGCCGCCATCTATGTCGGCGACATGTATGTCGTGCTGAACGCCACGCAGCCGATCCAGGCGCTCACCCAGCATTTCGACAATCTGATCCGCGCCGCCGACATCAACCCGCACGAGGCGGCCGCTTACGCACGCAATCTGGCCGGCATGTCGTTCCCATCAGGCTCCGCCTGATTGACGGCCAGTCGACCGGCCTTGGCCGAGGGCCAGGTCAATCACATTGCCGAAAGGTCGCTTGCAAATCATTGACTGGACATAAAGACTTCTTTATATCCTTATTCGAATTTGAAACACGAAAGCCAATCCGATGACCACGACCAATCCGATCGATGCCCTGCTGGCTGAAAAGGGCGTGCTGCTGGCCGATGGCGCCACCGGCACCAATCTGTTCGCGATGGGCCTGGAGGCCGGCGAGGCGCCGGAACTGCTGAACGAGACGGCGCCCGACACCATCACCAGTCTGCACCAGAATTTTGTCGATGCCGGCGCCGACATCATCCTGACCAACTCCTTCGGCGGCACCCGCCACCGGCTGAAACTCCACCATGCGCAGGACCGCGTGCATGCGCTGAACAAGCGCGCCGCCGAGATCGCGCGGGCCGTTGCCGACAAGGCCGGCCGCAAGGTGATCGTTGCCGGCTCCGTCGGCCCGACCGGCGAATTGCTGGTGCCGCTTGGCGCCATGACCTATGACGAGGCGGTCGACGCCTTTGCCGAACAGATCGAGGGTCTCAAGGAAGGCGGCGCTGAAGTCGCCTGGATCGAAACCATGTCGGCGCCCGACGAGATCCGCGCCGCGGCCGAAGCTGCCATCCGCGTCGGCCTGCCCTACACCTATACCGGCTCCTTCGACACCGCCGGCCGCACCATGATGGGCCTGCTGCCGAAAGACATCCACGGCGTCGTCGACGGCCTGTCCGAGGCACCGCTCGGCGTTGGTGCTAATTGCGGCGTCGGCGCCTCGGACATCCTCGCATCGCTGCTCGACATGACCGAGGCGAAACCGCAGGCGACCGTGATCGTCAAGGGCAATTGCGGCATTCCCGAATTCCGTGGCACCGAGATCCATTACTCCGGCACGCCGGAACTGATGGCGGATTATGTGCGTCTTGCCGTGGATGCCGGTGCGAAAATCGTCGGCGGCTGCTGCGGCACCTCGTTCCAGCACCTTGCCGCGATGCGCAAGGCGCTCGACGCCCACACCAAGGCGGATCGTCCGACGGTTGCGGCGATCGTCGAGCGCATCGGCCCGATGCGCAACAAAGTGGCGACGGAAAACACCGCCGAGACCAGCGAAGCCCGTCGCGAGCGTCGCCGCAGCCGGGCTTGAAGCGATCTTTTTTGATTATTCGCTGTTGTCGGCGTAGCTCGATTGCGCCGACTTGAAGTCGACCACATTGTCGCCGCGCATCGTCATCAGCGCGCCTGATGAAGCCGGATCGGTGATCTGTTCCAGCATGGCGCGGAAGCGGTCATTGGTTAGCGCCGACATGGCGGTGTGACGCGCCTGCGCGACATCGTCGCTAATGCGTCTGGATTCGGCCGATGGGGCTGATGAAACCGTCGAAGCGTCTCGCACCGGCGGCGGCAAGTTGGCGATAGTCCTGATCTGCAATTCCGGCTCCCTCAAGCCCTGTAAACATGGCTGGTGTAACAAGAGGACATTGCGATCCGGTACCGGAAATGTCGCGCAATTTAACGATCTTGCGGGTTAACGGCGCGCGTTAGGATCTGTTGAGATTCAGGTCAGGCCGAGTCGAAAATGGTGGTTTCCGGGGTCGCCCTTGCGACGAGCGGAGCGTACTTTTGGGTACGTGAGCTCAGTCCTAGTGCGACGCAGTAGAACGGGGAAGCGCAGGAAACCATCGTTTTCAGGCCGGCATCACCTGAATATCAATAGATCCGAAAAAAAGGCCGGCAAGGGAATGACCCCTCGCCGGCCTGCCTCACCCGCCCGTAGGCCGGTTTCCTCGGTCAGAACGATCCCATCTGAAAGAAACCGGCCGTCATCGCCACTACCGGTTACCGCCCAGCGCCGAGGCAAGGCGCACAAGCGAGAGGAACTCGGACCTGTACCCAAACGGGTCGGCTCCTCGGGCGGCAGTGGCAATCTCCATGATCTTGTCGTAACCGAACTTCGCGGTGGCATCCTCGTCGCGCAGCTTCTGGCCGAAGGCCGCAACCGCGACGGAGAAACGCTGGTCGGTGCTGGCCTGGTCGAAGGACGCCACCTCGTTGGCCGAGGTCACCGGCGTGGTGATCAGCTTCGAGATGTCTTCGTTAGGCAGCTTGTAGCGGATCTTGACGAAGGCATATTCGTCCGCATTGGCGACACCGCCATTGTTGACCGTGGCCTGGCCATAGCGCAGCGGGTCGATCTGCTCGCCGCCGCTGCCCTTCGGCGTGATCTCGTAGATCGCCGTGACCGAGTGGCCCGAACCGATATCGCCGGCATCGACGCGGTCATTGTTGAAGTCCTCGCGGTTGAGCGCCCGGGTCTCGTAACCGATCAGGCGGTATTCGGAGACCTTGTTCGGGTTGAACTCGACCTGGATCTTCACGTCCTTGGCGATCGGGAACAGAGTCGAGGAGGCATCCTCGACCAGCACCTTTTCCGCCTCGGCCAACGTGTCGATATAGGCGGCGGTGCCGTTGCCGTTCTGGGCGATGGTCTGCATCATCTGGTCGTTCAGATTGTCGTGGCCGAAACCGAACACCGACAGGAAGACCCCGCTCTTGCGCTCCTGCTCGATCAGGCGCTTGAGATCGTCGTCATCGCTCTGGCCGACATTGAAGTCGCCATCGGTCGCCAGCATCACCCGGTTGACGCCGTCCTTGACGAAGGATTGCTGGGCAAGCTTGTAGGCTTCCTTGATACCGGCCTCGCCGGCGGTCGAACCGCCGGGCGTCAGATTGTCGATGGCGTTGAGGATCTTGTCCTTTTCGGCCGCCCTGGTCGGCATCAGCACGGTGCCGGCCTCGCCGGCATAGGTGACGATGGAGATCGTGTCGTCAGCCCTGAGCTTGCTGACCAGCAGCCGGAATGCCGACTTGAGCAGCGGCAGCTTGTCGGGTTCGTCCATCGAGCCCGAGACGTCAATCAGGAAGACAAGATTGGCCTTCGGCTGCTCGGTCGGCTTGATGTCGAAGCCCTTGATGGCGACGTGCATCAGCTTGGTGTGCTCGTTCCACGGCGTCGGCATGACGCTGACGGTCGAGTTGAACGGCGTCGATGCCGAGTCCGGCCCCTTCCAGTCATAGGGGAAGTAGTTGATCATCTCCTCGACACGCACCGTGTCGGCCTGCGGCACGGAGCCTTCCTTCAGCGAACGGCGCACGAAGGAATAGGAGGCGGTGTCGACATCGATCGAGAAGGTCGAGACCGGATCCTCGAGCGCGGCATGCACCGGATTGGTCTTGAAATCCTGGACGCGGTTGCGGTTCTCCTCCTGCGGTGCGACCTGATCCGCCGGCGCGATGGTCGGCTGAGGTGCCATCAATTTGGAGTCGGCTCCCGGCACGCGAGCGACCCGTGACGCGTAGGGCGCGGTCCTGGTGCTACCATCCAACGCGAATTCATCTGTTGGTGCAGGTGCCGGCTTGTAAGCCTTCAAAGTGCCCGCCTCGGTTTCGTTGATTGTTGCCGGAGCATCAGCCGGCACACCACGCCCCAGTGCATTCTGCCGTGCCGCGCCGCCAACCGCGGTCGATTCGGATTTCGGTGGCGAGGCCGGCGCCACAAGCGCGTCGGTCGCGTCGCGGCTTTCCACATCCGCGTCGGCCTTCTTGTCCTTCTCCAACCCGGTTGGAGCCTGCTTCGGCTCGGCCGGCTTCAGGGTCGCCGGCTTGTCGGCCAGCGTCTCGGTAATCTTTTCGTCGCCGCCGAATTTGGACGGCTGTTCCCTCAGCATATGGAAGGTGGCGTATCCGGCGATCGGCAGGGCGACGAGCCCGGCAATGGCCGGCGTGGCAATGAGTTTCTTTTGCATGATCTCGCTCCAGAGCTTTTGTGCTCGCTCTGTAAGACGAAGGCCGCCGACCGATCCTTGGGTGACGGCAGAAATATTTTCCTGGTCGTAGGCACGCATGGCGGCTTCGAAGGCGCGCGCCTTCGCGCTCTCGCCCGGCGCCGGTGCTGCGATATCGCGCAGCCTGTTGAGTTCGTTGTCGTCGACCATGGTCACACTTCCCCGGCTGAACGCATCAGCGTCTTCAGCCGTTTCTTCGCTTCATGGATGTGCCAGGAAACCGTCGTCTCCGAGATCGCCATGGCCTCGGCGGCTGCCGCGTGGCTCAAGCCCTCGCCATAGACCAGCAGCACCGCATCGCGCTGCTTGTCCGGAAGCTGCCGCACGGCGGCCCACAACGCCTCGGCCGGATCCTCGCTCTCGGCCGGGGCGTCGCCCGAAATCAGCGCATGGACGCCATAGGCCTCGGTCTTCACCGTCTCGCGCGCGGTCTTGCGCATCATATCGCGCGCCGCGTTCATCGTCACGGAATAGAGCCATGTCGTGAAGGCGCCGCCGCCACGATAATCGCGGATCGCCTTGCCGAGCCGGACACAGACTTCCTGGGCGATGTCTTCGGCATCGGCCTTCTTGCCGCACCAGCGATAGGCGGCGCGATAGACGGAGTCGTAGTGGCGCTCCAGCAATTTGCCGAAGGCCCCCCTGTCTCCGCCCTTCGCCCGCCCGATCAGTTCGGCGTCGGAGGCTTCGCTCTCATCCAGCATCATCGCCATCATTTGCCTGTTGGACGAAGGCTAATGGCTAATCCTTGGGGTGATGCAAAGATTTTTTTCAGCCCAGTGCTTTGACGCTCAAATCGCCTGCCGGGACAGCTTCACATAAGGCGCAAGAAAGAGTGACCCGCTGGCATCAACCATGGTGCTGGCAATTCCATGTCGACTCGGGTCTCTGGTTCTCTTGCTAGAGCATGATCCCGAAAAGTGGGAACCGGTTTTCGGAAAGATCATGCTCCAACAAGATCATGCTCCAACAAAGAGATGGTCGCGGTCAGAACGTCGAACATGTCGGAACCGGAAACACCATCCGCCCCCAGCTGCTCGCGGCTGTTCTTGGTCTTCACACGCATCGCCCTGACGAGTTTCGGCGGTGGCGTGAGCGGCTGGCTGCTGCGGGAATTCGTTCAAAACCGCAAGTGGATGACGCAGGAAGAATTTCTCAACGGCCTGTCGATTTCCCAGGCGCTGCCAGGTGTGAACGTCAAGAACATGGCGGTCTGGATCGGCTACAGGCTTCTTGGCTGGCGCGGCGCCGTCATTGGTTTCGTCGGCATCATCGTCCCACCTGCCATCGTCATCGTTCTGTTGGGAACGGTATTTTCTTCACTGTCGCGGTATCCGCTGACCCATATTGCGCTGACCGGAGCCGCCGCGGCGGCTGTCGGCCTGTCGCTGTCGATGGGCATCACCGCCGCGCGCGCAGTGCCTCGAAAGGCTGTTCCCATTTCGATCATGGCCGGCACATTCATTGCCGTCGCGCTCCTGCACTGGCCGCTTTTCTGGGTCGTTCTCGCCGCCGGCTTCGTCAGCGTCGCCTACACCTACGCCGCGGCAAGCTGATGAGCGAGAGCCCGCACACTTCGCTGCTCAGCTTGCTGGCGGTCTTTGCTCCGCTCTCGCTTGTCACCATTGGCGGCGGGCAGAGCGCCATTGCCGATATCAACCGGCAGGTCGTCGACGTCCATCAGTGGCTGAGCCAGGCGCAATTCGTCGACGCCTTCGCCATCTCGCGGATGGCCCCAGGGCCGGGATCCCTGCTGGTTACGCTGATCGGCTGGCAAGTCGCGGGTTTCTGGGGCGCTGTGGTTGCAACGTTGGCAATTTTCGGCCCGACCACCTTTCTTATCTATGCGGTCGCTCACATGTGGTCCCGCAATGGCGGCGCGCGCTGGAAACGAGCGTTGGAGACTGGGCTCCGGCCAGTCGCCGCCGGCATGATCCTCGCCTCGACCTATGTGTTGCTACAGGCCATCGATGGCGGCTGGTTCGCGCGCGCCGTCGCATTGGCATCGACGGCAACGCTTCTCCTGACCAGGGTGAATCCGCTGCATTTGATCGGCGCCGGCGTGGCTATTTTCGTCGGGCTTCATGCGATCAGCCTGGCCTAGGCGATCCGCACGACGGCTCAGATCAGTGTTTCGGCAAACAGCGTCATCAGCCTTTGCCAGTGCCGCTCGGCGCCGGCTTCGTTGTAGACGCTGTGGTCCGGCACGCACCAGCCATGCGCCATGCCGACATAGTTCTCGATCGCGTGATCGACTTCGGCATTGCGCAGTGCCTCCTCCAGCCTTGTCGACTGTTCCGGCGGGAAACTCCGGTCGACGCCGGCCATGCCGACATAGATCCGTGCCTTGATGGACGCCGCCTTGCGGTGCGGACTGTCGGCGGCATCGCTGGCGAGGTTGCCGCCATGGAAACTGGCGACGGCCTTGATCCGGTCTGGATAGGCCGCGGCGGCGTTCAATGCTCGCGCGCCGCCCATGCAATAGCCGACGGTGCCGATCGGCCCGGTGACGTCCTCGGCGGAGAGCGCATCGAGAAAGGCCGCGCTGTCGCCGATGGTCATTTCCTGCGTCGTGCCGGTGACCAGCGCCATCAGCGCTGCCTTGGTCTTTTCCTCGGTAAAGGCGGTCTTGGCGTCGAACGGACCATAAGGCACGTTGCGGTAGAAGAGGTCCGGCACCAGCACCGCATAACCCTCGCCCGCCAGCCGCTCGGCCATGCCAGCGAGCGCCGGGCGCGGACCGAAAGCGTCCTGATAGAGAATGACACCGGCCTTGGCCGGGGAGGCCTTGGCCGAGCGGAACAGGCCCGCCTTGGCCACGCCATCACGGGTCTTGATCTGAAGGTCCTGCTTGGTCATTGCCTGCTCCGTTCATCCGAAGGGCGATACATATCCGCACAAACCGCCACGGCAAGGCATTGCTTGAAAGTAGCCGTCAACATTTCGTGCAGGATCGCGTGACGCGTTCGCAAGCTTCAGGGGCTCGACGAGGAAGGCTTGATCAGCTGGCGGCCCGTGCAAAGCTCGCCATGTGGAAGGCCTGGATATCAGGTGGATAGCGATATTCCGTGCCATAGGGACAGGCATTGCGGTCGAGGCAGCCGCCGCTCCGGCACGGTTCGCCATTCGCGCTCCGAACATGCGCCAGGCAGGCCTGATAGGCGAAGCCGTCCCTGGAATAGGCATCGACCGGGCAGGATTTCAGGCAGGGTTTTGCGACACAGGCGTCGCAGAGATGGATCGTCTCGCCCCGCCGCGGAAGCGCGATCTCATCCTCGAACAGCAACGCGCCTCGATAGGCATGCCAAAGCCCGTATTGCGGGTGCATGAGAATACCAAGCGGCGACGGTTTCAGCCCCTCCGCACGCATCGCCCATTGCTGGAATGGCAGATAGGGCTTGTCGGAAGGTGAAACGGCGCGTGCGCCGAAGGCCTCGGCCACAGCACCGATGACCTGCCGCGACCAGCTGTCGAGCGGATTGGCGATTGTCGCTGGCTGCTGCTCCCGCCAGCGCAGGAAATGCGGCCAGGGTGCCGCGCCCGCCTGCCCCACCAGCAGCACGGATTTCGCTAGAGCGCCCGACAAGCCGAGTGGCGGCGTTTCGTCTGTTGCAAAATTGAAGCCACCGCGAAGAACGAGACCATGGATGGCTAGGGTCTCGTCGATGTCGCCAAAGCTCAATCGGGAACCGTCTGGTTGCAGTCCGAGGGACGTCACATTGGACATGGTCGCCCTATGAAACTCTGGAACTCCGCGACTCTCGTGAAGGGTCGTGAGGGTGGGAGCAACCCGAGATGGTATGGCTCCAGGCCCTTCCCTGATCATCGAGAATCGTCAGTGAGCATCTAAAGGGGTTCTCGTCACGCCTGCAGAAATCTATACCGATGCCATCTCTTGGTAAATCGAACTCGACTTCAATCGAAGTCGCCTGGAAGCTCAAGCCCTTGGCTGCTGCTTGCCCTTCGATCATCGAACGATGTCGCCTTATCAGCGAAGCGAAGGCTGGTAGTGCCGCACACGACGCTTCTGACAGCTCGATCCGAATTTTGGATGTCGAGCTCTCTCTCGCCAACGAATGGAGCATCCCAATGCCCCAATACCCATCAACGTCGTTGTTACGGCTTACAAGGGAGCTGACCACATCGTTCGCGACACCCCTGAAAGCACTCCTTCGAGCCATGTCGGCCTCCGCGCAAGAATCATCCCTTCTTGTCCGGGTCGGAGAAAGCGCTCCGCCAGACTTCCTTGTGGATGATGTTGGCGACTTTAGCCCCGCCTGACTCGGGCTCCTTTCAAGTGAAGGCGTCTGGCATCGACCCCTTCTTCTTGGCGATGAACTCCTTCAGGGCCTCGTCGATGCTGGGATCGAGATGCGGCGCCTCATAGCTTTCCAGCCAGCGGCGGGCGAGTTCGTTGGCGCGCTGCGGCGCGGTCTTCTCGCCTTCGGCCAGCCACTGTTCGTAGGAATTGTTGTCGGCGATGTTGGAGCGATAGAACGCCGTCTGGAAATTCGCCTGGGTGTGGTCGCAGCCGAGATAGTGGCTGCCCGGCCCGACCTGGCGGATGGCGTCCATCGCCTGGCCATTCTCAGACAGGTCGACGCCTTCGGAGAATTTTTGGGTCATGCCGAGCTGGTCGATGTCCATCATGAATTTTTCGTAGCAGGACGCCAGTCCGCCTTCGAGCCAGCCGGCCGAATGCAGGACAAAGTTGGTGCCGGCCAGGATGGTCGAGTTCAGCGTGTTGGCGCTTTCATAGGCCGCCTGTGCATCCGGAACCTTGGAGGCGCAGAGCGAACCGCCGGTGCGGAACGGCAGGCCGAGACGGCGTGCGAGTTGCGCCGCGCCATAGGACACCAGCGACGGCTCCGGCGTGCCGAAGGTCGGCGCGCCCGACTGCATCGAGATCGACGAGGCGAAGGTGCCGAACAGCACCGGCGCGCCCGGTCGGATCAGCTGCGTGAACGATGCGCCTGCCAACACTTCGGCCAGAACCTGCGTCAGCGTGCCGGCGACCGTCACCGGGCTCATCGCGCCGGCCAGAATGAACGGCGTGACGATGCAGGCCTGGTTGTGACGCGAATAAACCTTCAGCGCACCGAGCATGGTCTCGTCGAACACCATCGGCGAGTTGGCGTTGATCAGGCTGGTCAGCACCGTGTTGTTCTCGACGAAATCGTCGCCGAACACCAGCTTGGCCATGGCCACCGTGTCCTCGGCGCGCTCAGGCGCGGTCACCGATCCCATGAACGGTTTGTCGGAATATTTTATGTGCGAATAGACCATGTCGAGATGGCGCTTGTTGACCGGCACATCGACCGGCTCGCACACCGTGCCGCCCGAATGATGGATCGACGGCGCCATATAGGCGAGCTTCACGAAATTCCGGAAATCCTCGATCGTCGCGTAGCGCCGGACGCCGTCGAGGTCGCGCACGAAGGGCGGGCCATAGACCGGCGCGAAGACGGTGGCGTTGCCGCCGATCTGCACCGAGCGTTCGGAATTGCGGGCGTGCTGGGTATAGACGGACGGCGCGGTCTTCAGCAGCGAACGGCAAAGCCCCTTCGGGAAATGCACGCGCTCACCCTTGACGTCGGCGCCGGCCTCTTTCCACAGCTGCAGCGCTTCGGCGTCATCGCGGAAGATGATGCCGATCTCTTCGAGCACCGTATCGGTGTTCTTCTCGATCAGCGCCAGTCCCTCTTCGTTGAGCACCTCATAGACGTTGATCTTGCGCTTGATGTAGGTGAGCTGGGTGCCCGGCCCGCCGCCGGAGCGCGCCGCGCGCCTGGCTGCTGCTCCGCCGCTCGCACCGCGCCCACGCCGCGCGTTTGACGCTTCCTGGTCGACTGCCGCGTGTTCGCTCATGATCGCTCTTCCCTGAATATGGCCTGGCCTGACGATGGCTGGTCCGTAACCGTTGCGGCCGCATGGCGGCTTTCGCCGGATCGTAGCCATGCACCCTATTCGAAACGGCCCGTCCGCGCCAACGCCTGTCGCAAAATCGACAAGAAAACCAATAGATTTTCCAGTCGCTTTCCTTTTGCGGGAAGTCGCAAATCAGCTATGGATACCCGCCCATTGCGGGTTAGGTATGAGCGCTAAAATTTTGTGCCTTGCGACACAGTCGCGATGCCGTGAGGAGCTGGATAAAAATGTCCGACGACGAGATCATCCTTTCTGAACTTTCCGACGACGAGCTGGTGCAGCAAATGCACGACGATCTCTATGACGGCTTGAAGGAAGAGATCGAGGAAGGCACGCGCATCCTGCTGGAGCGTGGCTGGGCACCCTACAAGGTGCTGACCGAAGCACTGGTCGAAGGCATGCGCATCGTCGGCGAGGATTTTCGCGACGGCATCCTTTTCGTTCCCGAAGTGCTGCTCTCGGCCAACGCCATGAAGGCCGGCATGTTCATCCTGCGTCCGCTGCTCGCCGCCACCGGCGCGCCGAAGCAGGGCAAGATGGTGATCGGCACCGTCAAGGGCGACATCCACGACATCGGCAAGAACCTCGTCGGCATGATGATGGAAGGCGCCGGCTTCGATGTCATCGACCTCGGCATCAACAATGCGGTCGAGAAATATCTCGATGCGATCGAGCAGCATCAGCCCGACATCATCGGCATGTCGGCGCTTTTGACCACGACCATGCCCTACATGAAGGTCGTCATCGACACGATGAAGGAAAAGGGCATCCGCGACGATTATGTCGTGCTGGTCGGCGGTGCGCCGCTCAACGAGGAATTCGGCAAGGCCGTCGGCGCCGACGCCTATTGCCGCGATGCCGCGGTGGCGGTCGAGACCGCCAAGGACTTCATGAAGCGCAAGCACAACGTGCGCGCTTCCGCCTGATCCAAGGCATCAGGATGGACAGACAGGAAAAGCCTCGCCTTGCAGCGCGGCTTTTTTGTTCCCAGATGATGGAGGGGGCTGACGATCAGTTGGCGACAGTGTCTTTGACAGCCCTTGCCGTCGATTTGACATCCTTGCCGACACCCCGAATGGTGTTGGCGCAGGCCGTAAGGGCCAAGGCACTGGCAAGGATGGCTATCGGCGCAATGCGCAGCAGTTTCATGGACGGTGTCTCCCTCGACAGATAAATTAGCCCCGCAGCGAAAGCCGGCTCGACTTGGTCAAGACGCAAAAAACGAAACCGAATCAGACAGACAGGCTGCTCGTCATCGCCTGCGGGATGATTGCGCGCGAGGTATTGGCCGTCAAGGAACAGCTCGGGCTCGACCACGTCGAATTGACCTGTTTGCCGGCGGAGTTTCATTTCTATCCCGACCGTATCGCGCCCGCCATGGACAAGGCGATCGAGAAGGCCAAGGCGGAGGGCTATGAGCACATCTTTGTCGGCTATGCCGATTGCGGCACGGGCGGCCTGCTCGACCGCGTCATCGAGAAGCATGGCGTCGAGCGCATGGCCGGTCCGCACTGCTTCGCCTTCTATCAAGGCATGGAGGCCTATGCGAAAATCGCCGACGACGACATGATGTCCTTCTACATGACGGACTTCCTGTGCCGCCAGTTCGACGCCTTCTTCATGAAGCCGCTCGGCCTCGACAAGCACCCGGAGCTGATCAAGGACTATTTCGGCAATTACGAGAAGCTGGTCTATCTCGCCCAGACCGACGACCCGGAACTCGACAAGGTCGCGGAAAAGGCCGCCGCCCTGCTCGGCCTCGCCTATGAGCGGCGCGCGACCGGCTATGGCGATTTGATGAGCGAACTGACACGGGCAGCCTTGCACCCGGAGAGCGTTGGTTAGGCGCCCGCTTCCAACTACTCCTCCGGTGGCGGATCCGACACGAAATCGACAACGCGACCGCTTTCAAGCCGGAGTGGGCCTATTGCGGACGGGTCTTTGCGCATCGCCTCGGCAATCATGGCGTCGACAGTGTCGAGGTTTCCCTGCAGAATTGAGCGGTCGCCGGATTCCCAGTACTGGCCTTCGTCGAAGATATCGAATTTGTGAAAAATAGGGGCAACTTTACGAAGCAGCCCGATGATTTCGATATGAGCCTCCGACCCGGCAAACTGGGTCTTGCAATATTGCTGCATGAAGAGGTGTCTGTCGAATTCGAACCGCAGAGGATCCGCCCGGGGATGCGGCAGAAGTTCTATTCCTGTAACCGGGCCGAGATAGTCCACGCTGCGTTCATCAATGACCCGATTGAGAACCATTTGGGCTTCATTTATTTCCCGAAATGGCCAGCCCCGAGCGGCGGCAACCGCCGCTGCTTCCTGCAACAGCGCAGCATATTTGTCGTCGTCAAGCAGTTGCCCCTCAAAGTGGATTGTCACTCCCACGTACACCTCCCCCCGAGAAACGATCGCAACGATAGCTGTGCGTCTACTCGATCGCCAGCGCCTCAAGCACATCCGCGAAGCTCGCCTTGCAGACGAAACCAAGCCGCTCTTTGGCCCGCGATGGATCGTAGACGCGATCGATCGATGAAAACATCGTCCAGCCCCTCCTGGCATAGAGCCGCGGATAATCCGGGAAGTAACGTGTTACGACCGACGGCGCATCGGCGATCAATTCCGCGCAGTCTTCCGGCTGGAACGGCGTCGGTGCCGAGATAATGAAGATGTCGAAGCCCAGCTGCGGCGCCTTCTCCAACGCGGCGACATGAGCCTCCGCCGCATCTTCCACCGTCAGCCGGCGGAACAGCAATTCATTCGCCTTGGTGTTGGCATCGGACTGTTCGATCGCGTGCGCCATGTCATCGGCTTCGGGAAAGAAGCGGGCCGTGCGCAGCACGACCACCGGCAGGCCATGCTGGAGATGATAGAGGCGGCAGAGATGTTCGGCCGAAAGCTTGGTGACCCCATAGATGTTGCGCGGCTCGGGCGACATCGCCTCCGTCAGCCAGGCCGCCTTGCGGGCACCGCCCTTGAAGCCGTCGCGTATCGCCTGCGAGATCATCAGCGACGTCGTCGAGGTGAAGACGAAGCGCTGCACGCCCGTCGCCACCGCCGCGTCGAGCAGGTTCAGCGTTCCCTGCACATTGGTGGCGACGAAATCGCTGTTGGCGCGGCTTTCTATATTGGGCTTGTGCAGCGCGCCGCTGTGGATGATGGCTTCAATTCGGTTGCCTCCGACCACCCGCATGACCAGGTCACGATCGGCGATCGAGCCGATCATCTGCGTTTCAAAAGATGGAACCGGGTCAAGACCGATCACCTCATGGCCAAGTGCGCGCAGGCGCGGCGCCAGCGCGCTGCCCAGCCAACCCGACGATCCCGTGAGCAAGATTCGCATGCGTCACACCATGATTTTTGACGGTGACGCTGTTAAGCACGGATGACAGGTGCGAGCGACCCGATAAAGTCAGGTAGCGGCCAGCAACGGCGCCGCTCCAGACATTAACTGCCATTTTTATCGACTGCCATTTTATCCAGGGAGTTCCAGATGATCCTTCGTCCCCTTTTCGCCGCCATCGGCCTGCTCTGCTGCACCCTGCCCGCCCTCGCCGACGGCCAGGTGCAGAAGCTGATCACGCCTGCCGACAAGACGCGCCTCGACAAGTACGGCGAGACGCGCAAGGTGGCGCTCACCGAGGCGAAGGCCGGCAACCCGATCGACGTCAAACAGCTCGATGCCTTGCTGGCGAAGCCGCTGGTGTCGTTTTCCGACAAGGACCTGACCGGCAACTGGAAGTGCCGCACCATCAAGGCGGGCGGGTTGAGCCCGCTCGTCATCTATGGCTGGTTCAAGTGCAAGGTGATCGACGACGGTTCCGGCTGGCGGCTGGAAAAGATCAGCGGCTCGCAGCGCACCCAGGGCCGCTTCTTCGACGATAGCGAGAAGCGCTCGATCTATCTCGGTTCCGGCTCCGTCAACGATGACAAGGCAAAGCCGTATGGCAGCGGTCCGCAGACCGATCAGGTCGGCTACGCCTTCCGCACCGGTGCAAAGGAATGGCGCATCGAACTTCCCGCGCCTTATTACGAATCGAAGCTCGACATCATCGAGTTCAAGCGCTGAGCGTAGTCATCAAGATTTAACCCGATTCCGGCACAAAATCCGGCCAGCATGCGGCGGCCGGCCGCGTGCAAGGCAGGAAAGCGGGCTATGTCATCATCGGTTGGAACCAACGCGCCGATCGTCGTCGTGACCGGCGGCGGTGGTCATGTCTGGGCCATGATCAACACAATCGCCGATCGCGTTGGTCCTGTCAGCGTCGTCCTCGAAACCCCTGAATCCAAAAAGCAATTGCTGCGTGGCCGGGCTCGCCGCCAGGGCTGGATCTCGGCCATGGGCCAGCTTGGCACGATGGTGCTGAGCAGGTTGGGCAAGCGGCTCCTGGCCAGCCATAGCGCGCGATTGATCGCGGAGGAGAAACTGGAGGTTGAGCCGCGACCAGACCAGGAAATCATCCGAGTGGCCTCGGCCAATGGGCTTGAGTGCCTGCAGGCGATCCAGAAGATCCAGCCAGGTGTCGTGCTGCTCAACGGTTGCCGACTGATCTCGGCTGAGATGCTGAGCAAGATGTCCTGCCCGGTGCTCAACTACCATGCGGGCATCACACCGAAATATCGCGGCATGAATGGCGGCTATTGGGCTCTGATATCAGGCGATGCGCAGAATTTCGGCACGACTGTCCACCTTGTCGATGCTGGCGTCGACACTGGCGGCGTGCTGAAGCAGGCGCGCGGCAGACCGAAAAAAGGCGACACCATCTCAAGTCACGCGCTCCGCCAGGCGGCGTTCTCGCGCGACATATGCGTCGAGGCCATCAGAGATGCGCTGGCTGGAAACCTCACGACGATCGATCCCGGCCTGCCGTCGAAACAGTGGTATCACCCGACGATCTGGTTCTACGTCTGGACCGGCCTCAGAACCGGAATCTGGTAGGCTTTGTCAGCCCCGAACCACATAAAGCCAGACGGCTTTTCCTAAGCACCGACCCTGCCTCCTGTGCGCGCCGCGAACGAATAAAGACACCTTTCATTTTACGACATTGAAATGCGTCGCTTTTGAATGCGCGCGCGTCGTCCCATAACAAGCGGCCCCCCTGCGCATGCGGCAATGCTCGATAGTTCGAGGAGCGAGAATTCATGGCCGTTCTTATCGTCGTCTACTGGCGCGACATCCCTGCCCAGGTCATCGTCAAGAAGGGCCGGCAGAACGCCAAGCGCGAGCTGCCGTTGCGCTTCACCGAGGCCATCGACATGTGCGCCATGCGCACCGGCGCCGGCGGCACCGACGACTATCTGGCCGAATGGCGCAAGGCCGATCCCGTTCCGGTCGGCGACGATCTCGAAGCCGAGGTCGAAAAGGCTTTTCAGGACCTCGACACGAAATATGACCGCGAGCGGCTGGTCGCTCTGGTCAAGGCAGGCGGCAAAGAAAATGTCTGAGACGCAACCGGCGGTTACACAGGCCACCCTGGTCAAGAAGGCAGCGCCGAAGTCCGACTACAAGCCGGCCGACGTGTCGCCGCAGCGGCGCGTGCAGCGGTCTTTCGCTGTGAGATTGTGGTCGATCCGGCATTCGCGCCTGCTGGAATGGTTCTATTCCCGTTTCGCCGACATGTTCCTGCTCCTCCACCCCCTGTGGAAAGGCATAGGCTACGGTCGCGTCGAAGCCCCGATCAAGTTTGTCGAAAAGCGCGTCAAGGGATTCATGTTCGATTGCCGCATGTGCGGCCAGTGCATCCTGTCGTCGACCGGCATGTCGTGCCCGATGAACTGCCCCAAGCAGCTGCGCAATGGCCCCTGCGGCGGCGTGCGCGCCAACGGCAATTGCGAGGTCGAGCCCGATATGCCTTGCGTCTGGGTCAAGGCCTGGGAAGGGTCGCAGAACATGGTCAATTCCGACAAGATCCTGACCGTGCAGAAGCCGGTCGACCAGTCGCTGCGCGAAACCTCGGCCTGGCTGCGGGTCACCGCGCAGGCGGCGGCCGCCCGTGAGGCCGCGTCCGCGCCGAAGACCGGAGCCGCCGCATGACCGCCCGTCAGCGCGACGAGAACCCGGCCGGCATTCATCTGCCGCTCGATCCCCTGCCCGGCCACTCATCACGAGGCCGGCTGGAGCGCGTGCTGCGCCGTGGCGAGTTCGCCGTCACCACCGAGCTCAATCCGCCCGATAGCGCCGATCCCGAGGACGTCTACAACCGCGCCAAGATCTTCGACGGCTGGGTCGACGCCATCAACGCCGTCGATGCCTCGGGCGCCAACTGCCACATGTCCTCGGTCGGCATCTGCGCGCTTTTGACTCGCATGGGCTATGCCCCGATCATGCAGATCGCCTGCCGCGACAAGAACCGCATCGCCATCCAGGGTGACGTGCTGGGCGGTGCGGCGATGGGCGTCGCCAACATGCTGTGCCTGACCGGCGATGGCGTGCAGGCCGGCGACCAGCCAGGCGCCAAGCCGGTGTTCGACCTCGATTCCATGTCGCTGCTCGAAACCGTCCGCATCATGCGCGACAACGGCAAGTTCCTGTCCGGCCGCAAGCTGACGACGCCGCCGCAGGTCTTCCTGGGTGCCGCGGTCAATCCGTTCGCGCCGCCCTTCGACTTCCGTCCGATCCATCTCGGCAAGAAGATCGCCGCCGGCGCGCAGTTCGTGCAGACGCAGTATTGTTTCGACGTACCGATGTTCAGGACTTTCATGCAGAAGGCGCGTGACCTCGGCCACACCGAAAAAGTGTTCGTCCTGTGCGGCGTCGGTCCCCTCGCCTCGGCCAAGACCGCCAAATGGATCCGCTCCAACGTACCGGGCATCCACATTCCGGATGCCATCATCAAGCGGCTGGAGGGCGCCCAGGACCAGAAGAAGGAAGGCAAGCAGCTCTGCATCGACATCATCAACGAGGTGAAGGAAATCCCCGGTATTTCGGGCATCCATGTGATGGCCTACCGCCAGGAGGAATATGTCGCCGAGATCGTCGATGAATCGGGCGTGCTCAAGGGCCGCCAGCCCTGGAAGCGCGAGATCCGTCGCGACGACCAGATGGTTGCCGACCGGCTCGACCACATCCTGCACGACGAAATTACCGAAACCCAGGTGGACATGGTGAAGACCGCGCATTGATCCGCGCGGAGGATCACCATTCGCTTGATCGAAAAGAGATAACGATATAAAGAACTCTTTATATCACGACGGAGAGATTTCATGACCCGGACCATCGTTGCCTCGGCGACACGAGAAATCATCATCGGCTTCGACCAGCCCTTCTGCGTGATTGGCGAGCGCATCAACCCGACCGGCCGCAAGAAGCTTGCCGCCGAGATGGTCGCCGGCAATTTCGAGACCGTCATCAAGGACGCGCTGGAACAGGCCGCCTGCGGCGCCACCATGCTCGACGTCAATGCCGGCGTCACCGCGGTCGACCCCAACGCCACCGAACCGGCGCTGCTGGTGCAGACGCTCGAGATCGTCCAGGGTCTCGTCGACCTGCCGCTGTCAATCGACAGCTCGGTCACCGCCGCGATCGAGGCAGCACTCAAGGTCGCCAAGGGCCGCCCGCTGGTCAATTCCGTCACCGGCGAGGAAGAAAAGCTCGAAGCCATCCTGCCGCTGATCAAGAAATACAATGTCCCCGTCGTCGCCATCTCCAATGACGAGACCGGCATTTCGATGGATCCGGACGTGCGCTTCGCCGTCGCCAAGAAGATCGTCCAGCGCTGCGCCGATTTCGGCATTCCCGCGCATGACGTCGTCGTCGACCCGCTGGTCATGCCGATCGGCGCGCTCGGCGATGCCGGCCGCCAGGTGTTCGCGCTGCTGCGTCGGCTCCGCGAAGAGCTCAAGGTCAACACCACCTGCGGCCTCTCCAACATCTCCTTCGGCCTGCCGCATCGCCACGGCATCAATGCCGCCTTCATTCCGATGGTGATCGGCGCCGGCATGACCTCGGCGATCATGAACCCGGTGCGGCCGCAGGAAATGGAAGCCGTGCGCGGCGCCAACGTGCTCAACGGCACCGACGAGAACTGCACCAACTGGATCAGGACCTACAAGGACTACAAGCCGGCCGAGGGCGGCCATGCGGTTGCCGCACCGACGGCGGTCAACGCCCCCGGCGAGGGCGGCGGCAATGGCGGTCGCCGCCGCGGCGGCCGTGAAGCCCGCATGGGTCGGGGATAAGCGCGCAATCGTGAACCGAACTGCAAACCACGCTGGACCGATCGCATCATCGATGCGGTCGGACGCGTCTGCGTTGCGGTCAGGCGATGCCCAATATGGCGTCGAACAACGCCATTCCTGCCCACGATCCGAATATGCCGGTCACGCCGCCTACGATGAAATCATCGTCATAGGCAGGCCAGAGCCCGTCGAGCAGCAGCACAGCGACAATCGCGCCGAGAATTCCGGTGGCCAGATATTGCGGGTTGCGCAGCCATGGGCCCTTGAGCAGCCGCACCATGGTAAAAGCGGTGAATATGCCGGACAGCAGGAGATCGGACATGATTGGCCTCTGGACCATCAGACACTCCGCCCAAGACTGAAACGATCCGTTAAACGGTATCGACAGTCCCTATCGAGACACGTGCACGTATGAACTCGCCTGCCAACATCACCGATCCACTCGTGCTGTTCATGCCGTCGGGCAAGCGCGGGCGGTTTCCTGTCGGCACGCCTGTGCTGGATGCCGCGCGCCAGCTTGGCGTCTATGTCGAGAGCGTGTGCGGCGGCCGCGCCACGTGCGGGCGCTGCCAGATCGAAGTGCAGGAAGGCAATTTCGCCAAGCACAAGATCGTCTCCTCCAACGACCACATCTCGCCCAAGGGCCCCAAGGAAGAGCGCTACGAGCGCGTGCGCGGCCTGCCCGAACGGCGCCGCCTCTCCTGCTCGGCGCAGATTCTCGGCGACCTCGTCATCGACGTGCCGCAGGACACGGTCATCAACGCGCAGACCATCCGCAAGGATGCCGACACCAGGGTGATCGCCCGCGATACGGCGATCCGCATGTGCTATGTCGAGATCGAAGAGCCCGACATGCACAAGCCGCTCGGCGATCTCGATCGGCTGAAGATCGCGCTGATGAAGGACTGGGGCTTCAAAAACCTCGAATTCGACTTCTACCTGCTGCCGCAGGTGCAAGGCATATTGCGCAAGGGCAACTGGACCGCCACCGCCGCCATCCACAAGGATGCCGACAGCGACATAGCGCGCGTCATCGCGCTGTGGCCGGGCCTCAAGAACGAGGCCTATGGGCTGGCCTGCGATATCGGTTCGACCACCATCGCCATGCATCTGGTGTCGCTGCTGTCGGGCCGCGTCGCCGCCTCGTCCGGCACATCGAACCCGCAGATCCGCTTCGGCGAGGATCTGATGAGCCGCGTCTCCTATGTGATGATGAACCCGGATGGCCGCGAAGGCATGACGGTTGCCGTGCGCGAGGCGATTTCCAGCCTCGTCGACAAGGTCTGCGCGGAAGGCAATGTCCAGCGCAACGACATCCTGGATTCCGTCTTTGTCGGCAATCCGATCATGCACCATTTGTTCCTCGGCATCGATCCGACCGAACTCGGCGGCGCGCCCTTCGCGCTCGCCGTCTCGGGCGCGGTGCGCATCAAGGCCTCCGACATCGGCCTCAAGCTCAACCAGGGTGCGCGCCTCTACATGCTGCCTTGCATTGCCGGCCATGTCGGCGCCGACGCGGCGGCGGTGACGCTGTCGGAAGGGCCGCATCGCCAGGACGAGATGATGCTGATCGTCGACGTCGGCACCAATGCCGAGATCGTGCTCGGCAATCGCACGCGTGTCGTCGCTGCCTCCTCGCCCACCGGCCCGGCTTTCGAGGGCGCCGAAATCTCCGGCGGCCAGCGTGCCGCGCCCGGCGCCATCGAGCGCGTGCGCATCGATCCCGAAACGCTGGAACCCAAATACCGCGTCATCGGCTCGGAACTGTGGTCCGACGAACCGGGCTTCCTCGACAGCGTGCAGGCGACCGGCGTCACCGGCATCTGCGGCTCCGGCATCATCGAGATCGTGGCAGAGATGTATCTCGCCGGCATCATCTCGGAGGATGGCGTCGTCGACGGCTCGCTTGCCGCGCGCTCGCCGCGGGTCGTCGCCAACGGCCGCACCTTCTCCTATGTGCTGAAGGAAGGCGAGCCGAAGATCACCATCACCCAGACCGACGTGCGCGCCATCCAGCTCGCCAAGGCCGCTCTTTATGCCGGCACCAAGCTCTTGATGGAAAAGCAGAACACCGAGCATGTCGACCGCATCCACTTCGCCGGCGCCTTCGGCTCGTTCATCGATCCGAAATACGCCATGGTGCTGGGCCTGATCCCGGATTGCGACCTCGACAAGGTTTCCGCCGTCGGCAACGCCGCGGGTGCTGGTGCCCGCATGGCACTGCTCAACCGCGGCTATCGCCGCGAGATCGAGGAGACGGTGAGCCAGATCGAGAAGATCGAGACCGCGCTGGAACCGAAATTCCAGGAGCATTTCGTCTACGCCATGGCGCTGCCCAACAAGGTCGATCCGTTCCCGAAACTGTCGGCAGCGGTGAAACTGCCGCCGCGCAAGACGGTTAGCGAGGACGGCGTTGCCGGCGACGCCACCCCGCGCCGGCGCTCTCGCGAAGGTCACGCGGCAAGGCGCGGCCGCGAATAAACGCTGCCTTCACGGGCAGCTCCAAACTCAAACTCATTTGCATGCAAATGTTTCCGGATCGAACCGATCCGGAAACCGAAACGCTGTTTTCGCGAAATCCACCCGATACATGGCAAGCGCATTTACCCGGCATCGAACGGCGGCCGAAGATAATCCTCGGCTACGCTGCTCTTCAAGGGAGATGAAAATGTCGATGTTTGGAAATCTCGGTCGCTTCGGTGTGACCATCAGGCAGAACCATGCCAGGAACAAGGCGATCCGCGCGCTGAACAGCCTGCCGGCGCATGTCCAGAAGGACATTGGCTGGCCGGCGTCGCCGCCCGCCGACCCGCAGGCCGCGCTCATCTCGCTGCTTCTGGGCACGGCGCGCTGATGACCTTCGCCGACAAATGCAAATTGCTCGGCAAGCGCCGGGGATCTCGCACATCCCCGGCGGCAACCAGCAACCGGCTGCGCGCGGCACTTTTGCCGCGCCGCTGACGTCAGCGGCGCGGATCACAGCGCCGTGTGGACACTGCGTAAAACTTGACATTTTCGGCCAAGGTACGATGTTCGGAATTAGTGGAGGTTTCTCTTAGTCGGCTCTTGCCGAAGTTCGTGTATCCGCATGCCAAGTTTCAAAAGCCACGTCGTGTCCTTCGTGCTCAGGTACAGCCGCAAAAAGGCGTTTTCCAGCCCGGAAAACCTGCAGCGCTGGATCGCGGCCGCGCGCAAGACCGAGGATCACCATCCGCCGGCCTCGCTGCAGCAGCGCTTGGACATCCAGACGCGCACCGTCGACGGTTTTCCGGTCTATGAAATCGCTCCAAGAGCCGGCGAGTATAAGCGGATCCTCTATTTGCATGGCGGCGCCTATGTGTTTGAGATCACGCCCTATCACTGGCGCCTGATCGCCGACATGGCAGACCGGCTGGGCTACGGCATCACCGTGCCGATCTATCCCATCGCCCCGGAACACGATTTCCACGCCATGTTCGGCATGGTCGGCGACGTCTATCGCCAGATGCTCGACGAGACGGAAGCGGAAGACATCATCTTCATGGGCGATTCCGCCGGTGGCAACATGGCCGTGGTGCTGACCATGATGGCTGCCGAAGAAGGCTTGCCGCTGCCATCGCGCCATGTGCTGATCTCGCCCGGCGTCGACATGTCGCTTTCCAATCCAAAGCTGTTCGAGGCCGAGCGCAACGACCCCTGGCTCGGTATCCCCGGCGGCCTCGAAGCGATCCGCCTGTACAGTGCCGGCATCGACCGCAGCGACTGGCACATCAGCCCGGTCTACGGTGATCTCTCCGTGCTGCCCAAGACATTGCTTCTGACGGGCTCGCGGGATCTCCTGACCCCCGACAATCTGGTCTTCGCGGAAAAGGCGCGTGCCGCCGGCGCCGAGGTCGACGTCGTCCATGAGCAAGGCATGTTCCACGTCTGGCCACTGTTCGACATGCCGGAATCGCGGCGCGCCCGCCAGCACATCGTGGCGTTTCTCAACGAGAGCCCCTCGCCGATCAGGCAGGACAGGAAAACAAGGTTCGAAGCGCCCTCCGCCGAGGCAGCGGAGTAGCGCTTCTGCTTTCGGTCCGATCCTGTTGACGGATCAGAACTTGCCGGTTTCCCGGAACACTTCGAAGGTCGCTCGGATATGGTCAGCCACGGCCTTCACCGGCGCGCTCGCGTCCGGCGCCACCACCATGGCCAGATTGTAGGTGCCGATATCGGGCATGCCGTCCTTCGGGCAGAGCTCGACCATGTCGTTGCCGAGGAAGGATCGCGGCAGCGGCGCGACCGCGAGGTCGGCCATGATCGCGGCGCGCTGGCCGGCCGTATGCGCGCTCATATAGGCGACGCGGTAGTTGCGGCCCTCGCGCCCCAGCGCTTCGAGCGCGCCGGCCCGCCATGCGCATCCCTCTTCCCACAATGAAACCGGCAGCGGTTCGCGCAGATGCGCGCAGCCGCCCTTGGCGCCGGCCCAGACGATCGGTTCGGTCAAAAGCACCTCGGCGCCGAGCGCGCTGGTCTTGTAGGAGTTGGTCAGAAGCGTGATGTCGAGTGCGCGGTCGTCCATGCGCCGGCGCAGATTGCTGCTCTGGTCGATGGTGACGTCGACGGCGATCGAGGGATGCGACTGCGCGAAACGCTTCAGCACATGCGGCAGCACGCGCTCGCCATAATCATCCGGCGAACCGAGCCTCACCACGCCGACAATCTCGGGAATGATGAACTTCGACACCACCTCGCGGTTGATCGACAGCAGCCGGCGGGCATAGCCGAGCAGCATCTCGCCATCCGTGGTCAGCGACACCGAGCGGGCGTCGCGCGCGAACACCGAGCGGCCAAGAATGTCCTCCAGCTTCTTGATCTGCATGGAGACCGCGGACGGCGTGCGGAAGACGGCATTAGCGGCCGTGGTGAAGCTGCCGGTCTCGGCAATCGCCACGAAAGTGCGCAAAACGTCGAGATCAAGCAGCGGCAGTGGATGATTGAGTGGGGCGTTCATGGGAACTGACCTTCAATTTTTCTGATACAAAGCATCATTCCATTTCGTTTGATTGAACACCGGATTGGGAGGATAGTCAACTCCATCGAGGCAGGTTGCTGCCACAAGCAGCCTCGAAACGACCACGTCACAGACCTGCAATCGACATGAAATGGGGTTGAAACACGCCTCGTGTAAGGCCCCACGCATCAAAGGCCGGAATGTCTCCGGCCCGTCACAAAAGGAGAATGAAATGTCTATCCTGTCGTCCCTCGGTCGCATCGCGACTGAATTCAGCGCGGCCCGCGCCCGCTACCAGACCGAACGCGCCATCCGCTCCCTGCCGATCGAACTGCAGAAGGATATCGGCTGGCCGGAGGCTTCCGACACCAAGTCTGGCATTCGCAACGGCGTTGGATCCTGGGCTGGAGCGAAGTAAACCGTGTGTACCAAATGCTGAAGGCCTGCCGCGTGGACCCAGCCCGGCAGGCCTTCTCTATTTTGCCCAGGCCTTCCACATTTTTGTTTGCATTCAAATGAGTTTGGAAGCCATGTCGCCAACGCATGGCGCATATGAGCAAGCCGCATAGCGGCTCTGATTTCGAATTAATGCCTTGTAAACAATCATAAATTTCGAGCAGATTGCCCAAATTTGTCGCATTCGGTGTCGCATTTCATATCAAGCGCTTCGCTTTTGCGATTTAGTTTCACGCAGCACAAGCCTATATGACCACCAGCAAACGAGCTGCCCCACTCCATCAAGCGAAGGCGACCCGTCTGAGCAACCGATTGGAGATGATCATGAAGCTTTTTGCCCGCCTCTTCGCCCGCCGCGAAATGAACCTGACGACCGCTCTCGAGCGTCAGCGCCTTGCCAACACCATGCCCGGACAGACTGGTGCGATGGCTGCGGCGCGCCTCGGCTTCGTCGCCTGACCATTTTCCGGGGCAGCGCGTCCCTGCCGCTGCTTCAAGACTGTAACGCCGCCTGGCTCCAGCCACGGCGGCGTTTTTGTTTTGCCTTTGCACATTTCGCCTATCGCTTGAACAGTTGATACTGCTCCCTCGGAACATGACTGCATGTTCCCGAGAGCATTGCGGCCAGCAATTGCCCATTTGCGACCCATGTCGCAAATTTTGTCTCGTCAAGGCAGCGTAGCCAATTGACAGCCAAGGTTTTTCCTGATGTCGCTATGCTATTCGCGACATCCTGTTCGCGTCATGGCCAGATGAGGTTCCCGTGAACGCCGTCAAGCATCCGATCAAGCGATCGTTTGTGTTCTTCCTTGTTCCCGATTTCACCATGATCGCTTTTGCGACCGCACTCGACCCGCTGCGCTCCGCCAATCGCATGCTCGGCTACGAGGCCTATCGCTGGCGCCTGGCCAGCATCGACGGCAAGCCGGTGCGCGCCTCGAACGGCGTCGAATGCGCGGTCAACACCTCGCTGGAGGAAGAGCGCAAGAAGATGGCAGGTCCCGACCGGCCGAACATGGCCATCGTCTGCAGCGGCATCAATGTCGAGCGTTACCAGAACAAGTCGGCCTTCGCCTGGCTGCGCGAAGAATATAATCGCGGCGTCGCCGTCGGCGGCCTGTGCACCGGCGCGCATATCCTGGCCGCAGCCGGCTTGTTGTCGAACAAGCGCTGCGCCATCCATTGGGAGAACCTGCCGGGCTTTTCCGAGGCGTTCCCGAAGGCCAATGTCTTTGCCGACCTCTTCGAGATCGACCAGAACATCTACACCTGCGCCGGCGGCACTGCCGCGCTCGACATGATGCTGAAGCTGATCGGCGACGATTTCGATGAGAGCCTGGTCAACCGCGTCTGCGAGCAGGTGCTGACCGATCGCGTGCGCAGCCCGACCGACCGCCAGCGCCTGCCGCTGCGCGCGCGCCTCGGCGTGCAGAACTCGAAAGTGCTGACCATCATTGAGCTGATGGAAGGCAATCTCTCCGAGCCGCTGTCGCTGATCGAGATCGCCGACCATGTCGACCTGTCGCGCCGCCAGATCGAGCGGCTGTTCCGCACCGAGATGGGCAGATCCCCTGCCCGCTACTATCTGGAAATCCGCCTCGACCGCGCCCGGCATCTGCTGATCCAGTCGTCGATGCCGGTGGTCGAGGTGGCGGTAGCCTGCGGCTTCGTCTCGGCCTCGCATTTCTCCAAATGCTACCGGGAGCTCTATGCCCGCTCGCCGCAGCAGGAACGCGTCGACCGGAAGCAGTTGCTGGCAGCCTGATCGCCGGTCAGTTCCCAGCCGGCTGCGCCTGAGCCGTGCGCATCGCCTCGACGCGGATATCCTCGGTCAGCCGCGCCTTCAGGCCTGAGAATTCCGGACTGGTCTTGAGCGTGTAGTGGCGCGGATGCGGCAGGTCGATGGCGACATCCGACTTGACGCGGCCGGGCCGCGCCGTCATCACGATCACACGCGAAGCCATGAAAATCGCTTCCTCGATGTCGTGGGTGACGAATAGCACCGTCTTCTTGCGCCGTTCCCAGATGCCGAGCAGCAGTTCCTGCATCAGCCCGCGTGTCTGATTGTCGAGGGCGCCGAACGGCTCGTCGAGCAGCAATATCTCGGGATCGTTGGCAAGTGCCCGGGCAATCGCCGTGCGCTGCTGCATGCCTCCGGACAGTTGCTTCGGCCAATGGTTCTCGAAGCCCTTGAGCCCGACGAGGTCGACATAGGACGCGACGATCCCGTCCCGCTCCTTTTGCGCCATGCCGCGTTCGCGCAGGCCGAAGGCGATGTTTTCGGCGACCGTCAGCCACGGGAACAGTGTGTAGGACTGAAAGACCATGCCGCGGTCCGGCCCCGGTCGGGTCACCGCCTTGCCGTCGAGCAGCACGCGGCCCTCGCTTGGCGCCTCGAGACCGGCGACGATCCTCAGCAGCGTCGACTTTCCGCAACCGGACGGCCCCAGAATGGTGATGAAATCATTGGCGCCGACCGCCAGGTCGATCGGCATCAGCGCCTTGACCGGCGGTCCACCGCGCACGCCGGCAAAGGTGCGTGAGACGCCCTCGATAAGAAGCTTGCTCACGCCAGGCTCCATGGAAAGAGCCAGCGGTTGAAGGCCTTGAAGGCAAAATCGGACAATAGCCCGATCAGCCCGATGACGATGATGCCGAAGATGATCTGCCCGGTCGCCAGCCGCGACTGGCTGTTGATGATCATGTAGCCGATGCCCGAGGACGAGCCGATCAGTTCGGCGACGATGACATAGGTCCAGGCCCAGCCCAGCACCAGCCGCAACGTCTCGGCGATTTCTGGCGCATTGGCCGGCATGATCACCCGTTTGACGATGCCGTTGTTGGTCGATCCCAGTGTATAGGCGGCCTCGACCAGGTCGCGCCGCGTCGACCCGACCTTGACGGCGACGATCAGGATGATCTGGAACACCGAGCCGACGAAGATGACCAGCAGCTTTTCCAGTTCGCCGATGCCGGCCCACAAGATGAGCAGCGGAATGAAGGCCGAGGCCGGCAGATAGCGGGCGAAGGAGACGAAGGGTTCCAGGAACGCCTCCACCGGCTTCCAGGCGCCCATGGCGATGCCGATCGGCACCGCGACGACCGAGGCCAGCACGAAGCCACCGAAGACGCGCCAGATGGTGATCAGTATGTCGAGCCAGAAACGGTCCTCGACCAGCAGCCGCCAGCCGTCCCGCAGCATCGACAGCGGATCGGCGAGGAAGATGCGGTTGACGTGGCCGCCAAGCGTGATCCAGGCCCAAAAGGCTATGAACAGCACGAAGAAGGAAATGCCGAGCACGGTTCTGATACCCGGCGAGACTGCATGCAAGGGGCGCATATTCAAATCGTCCCCATCTTCAGATCGTCACTTGTCCAGGGGAAAACGGCGGCGCCAGGCGCCGCCGCAGGATGGGCAAAGGCGAGGCTTCAGTTCGACACCGCGCTGGTGTCGGCCAGCGTGGCGACATCTGGCGCTTCCTTGATCAGCCCCATCTGCAGGAGCAGATCGCCGGCCGTCTTGGAAAAGTCCTGGAATTCCTTGGTGAAGAACTGCTTGTTCTCGGCCTTGTCGGCCCATTTCAAGTACTTCGCCGAATCCTCGAATTCCTTGGCCGACTGTTTCACATCAGCGCCCATGATCTCATAGGATTTCTGCGGATCCTTCTTGATCAGGTCGAGCGCGTCGAAATAGCTGTCGGCAAGCGCCTTGGCGGCGTCGGGATTGGCCTTGAGGAATTCGGGCGTGCAGCCGACCGTGTCGAGAACCATTGGGTAGTCGAGCGTTGTCGCCAGTATGTGACCCTGGTCGGCCTTGTCGCGCACCGCCGAAATGAATGGCTCATAGGTGACCGCGGCATCGTTCTGGCCGGCCAGGAAGGCTTGCGCCGCCGCGTCCGGCTCCAGATTGACGACGGTGACGTCCTTGGTCGACATGCCGTTCTTGTTCAGCACCCAGGCGAGCATAAAATAGGGCGATGTACCGGGCGCCGAGGAGGCGACGTTCTTGCCCTTCAGATCGGCGACGGTCTTGATGTCGTTGCGCACGACGATGCCGTCGGCCCCGTAGGATTTGTCGAGCTGGAAGATCTGCTTGGTGGTCACCCCGCTGGCGTTCCACACCAGCCAGGTCTCGACCGTGGTGGCGGCGCATTGCAGGTCGCCGCTGGCAATGGCGAGCGGACGGCTGGCCTGCGGCACCTTCTTCAAGGTCACGTCAAGGCCATGCTTCTCGAAGAGCCCTGCCTGCTTGGCAAGCGTCAGCGGTGCAAAGCCGGTCCAGCCGCTGATGCCGATGGTGACCGATGTGGCGGCCATCACCGGCGCGGACAGACCGGCGGCAAGCGTCAAAGTCGCGGCAAATATGGCGGTCCGGTTCATGTCAGTTCCCCTTTTGTTTCTCTTGAGGGAAATTGTTCACAGACGCCAATCGGCTTGTCAATCAACAGGAACGTGTTCGCCGGCACGGCCAGCGCGGCTACCTTGTTACCGACGCTCGGCCGGGCTGAAGCCGTGCCCGTCAATAGCCGTCGCAGACGCACTCGGCGGACGAGATCTGATCGTTCCAGTCGCCCAACTCGCGGGCCCGGCGCCTGATCTCGATCGAACCGCCGCCCATCCGCGTATCCTCATAGGCTATGAGCGTGCAGCCGCGGCGAACGAACACCGACGACACACGATCGTTCCAGAACTGACCGCCACGAAAACTTACCGAATCATCGGGCGCCATTTCGATGGATCGTCCGCGAAAATTCGCGTGCTCGAACATGACGCAGGCAGGCTGGTCGTTGTATTGGGCGCTGGCGCCGTCGGCAAAAAGCACGGACGCGACAGCTGTCAGGATGGCAAGGCGTTTCATCTCACATTTCCTCGGTTTCGACCGCGGTCCCCCACCGTTGGATAGCGCGGTCCGGACCGTTTGCCAATGCTCCAGCCCGCAGCCCAAGCTAGCGGCTGTCCAGCATCCAGTTGCGGTTGCGCCACATTTTCTCGCCGATCTGGCAGTCGGCGGGGGGCTCGTCCTGCGCCAGCACCACAGGCGGATGATCCGCCTCCTCCGCCGCCCATTGCGGTGATGCCGGACCGGCAAGTTCCAGCACCAGCTTGCGACGTATGGCTTCGGGAAATTGCGTCCAGTCGTTGACGGGGATCATGAAGGCTCCGGGGCCGCCGATGACGCAGTCGCTGTAATAGCGGTCGAGATCGTTGACGTCGTAGGCGCCGGAAAAGCCGCCTCGGGTCATCAGCGGCAGACCGTTTATGATGATGCCTTGCCTGACCACACCATCGCGGGTGAGATTAACCGGCGCGCCCTGATTGTTGGGTCCGTCGCCCGAAATGTCGATGACCCGTTTGGTCCCCTGGTAGCCGCTTTCGGCGAAAAGGTCGCTGCCGAACTCCAGCGCACCGGAGATCGAGGTACGTCGGGCGCTGTTCGGCGGCTGCGCGGACAATTGCGCGACCACCCGCTCCGCATCGGCACGGTTGGCGATCACCGTCCATGGCACGATGACGCGCTGCCATGTGGTGCCGGCCCATTCGACATAGGTGACGGCGATCTTGCCATAGGCGCCATCGGCGATCGCCTGCAGCACATTGTCATGCGTCAGCGCCGCCGCGTAGCCGTGACGCTGGATCTCGAGCTCGTCCGCCGACATCGACAGCGAAACATCGACGGCCAGCACCAGCTCGACATCGACCGGCTCGTCCGCCTGCGTCGCCGGCGCCAGCCAGAGCATCAGCGCCAGCGCGGCGCAGCCGGAAAGGAGATGTCTTGCGCAAGAGGAAGCAGACATGCCGCCAGGGTAAGCGAAAATCACCTGCTGACAAAGAAAAAAGCCCGGCCGAAAAGCCGGGCTCACACATTCACAATCCATGTCTCTCGGCGCGCCTAGGCGGGCGTCCCCGGCTTTGCTGTGGCGGAAATCCGGAACGTGGCGACGGATGGTGGGATCGCGGGTTGTGCGGGAGCCCCCTCGGTAACGATGCTCCGGGTGACGGCACGCTGCGGCGACACGATCTGGGTGATCCGCTGAGCCACGTCACGCGTCGCGGTAAGCGACGACACGGCTTGTGCCCAGAACGGCGCGCCGAGCCCGACAAGCAGGCCGCCGACCAGGAGCCAGAAGGCATTCGCGACTGACGGCAACGTGACCACCGGCTTGGCAACCAGCAGATTAATTTCTTGCCTGCAGAATTGCGTCAAATCCCGCACCATATCAGCATCGTCCGATCTGAAAGCGTCGTCAGCGAGCGGGTTGGCGGGGGCCGTCGTGTCCGTCGTCGGCTTCCCAAACAAATTGCAAGACTCGACATGGTCCGACGCTTCTGGCCAGCCAACCGGCGCGCCCAGATTTGCAAGCTCTGTATTTTTCTTCTTTGCATTGTTCATCGTTGTCTTCAGATGGGTGATGGCGTCCGTAAGAGCTTTCGTTTCACTGGCGTCCATACCCTTGGTCGAAGGCAAACCGTCCAGCTTCTCGGTCAGGGCCTTATATTCGTCGTATGTTTTGACATTTTGCGCGGCGACGTTCTGCGCGGTGTCAGGGTTCTTGATATAGGTGACCACCAGCTCGTATGGCTGAACATAGAACATCCATGCCACGACAAAAGCCGTGATCACTGAAAACAGACGGGCCCGACGTTCGAAATAGGTCGACACCTCGTTCCCGAACGCCTCGTATTTCTGCGCGATATCCTTGATGACATCTTCGGAAACTTTGTCAGCTGCTTCAACAATCCGACTGTCGGCGAGTTTTTGTGTGAAGACTTCGACCGGGATGTCCGTCATCATCGAGGACTCTATCAACCAATGCATGAACTGGCTGATCTTCCCGCGCGGCCGTTTGGAACTCCCCGGCCGCAGGGCGCGGTTTTCCATGATGATGTCAGCGAATTTCTGAGCTCCCGTCTTCTCCTTGGACTTGGCGTCCTTGGCCGCGGCATCCGCAGCCTTGAGTTTGTCAGCGATCTCCAACCTGGGGACGATCACCTGGTTGTAGAGATTTTCCAGCATCAACCGCAGGCCCTTGGCCCGCAGTCCAAAGATGCGATGGATCATTTCCACCAGCGTCGACACGATGATTGCAAACATAAGCATCGTCGTGGCGAAAGCCAGCAACGCGGTTAGCCATTGCATGATTGCCCCCCCGAGCAAATATCCGCAGCTCCATGGCTGCGGATTTCGCTAAAAGATTACTCTCTATTTCGGGAAAGACAACAGATTTGAAGTTGCTCAAGAATTCGTGACAAGCCTGTTTCGCGACCTGCCAAAAGAGGTATCTCCATGAAAACAAAAGCCCGACATTGCCGGGCTTTGTTTTCATGTGTCCTGCAAGCTGTTTGTCAGCTACGCGGCTTGAGGTTCTCCGGGTCGTAGAGCGGCTTGTAGCCAACGCTTGCGACCTCGACCGGATAGGTCTCGCCGAAATATTCGACATTGAGCTTGCGGCCCTCTTGCGCATACGCCCGCGGCAGATAGGCAAGCGCGATGTTCTTGCCGATGGTCGGGCCAAAGGCGACCGAGGTGGTGAAGGAACGGCGGCCGAGTTCGTCGACCAGCGTCTCGCCGGTGGCGGGATCGAGCACCGGCATGGTGCCGACGGGATAACGCGCCACGCCCTTGGAATCGGTGTTTTCGGTCATCACCAGCGTGCACAGAGTCGCCGGCTGATGCTCGCGGGCGCGGTATTCGACATGCTTGGCCTTGCCGCAGAAATCGTTCTCCTTGACCTTGGGGCGGGCGAGATCGGCTTCGAGCAGGTTGTACTCGGTCAGAAGGTCGGCGTTCTGCAGCCGCAGGCTCTTTTCCATGCGCCGCGTATTGGCATAGGTCTCGACACCGAACGGCATGACGCCGGTCGAGCGCAGCGCGTCCCAGACGGCCAGGCCGTCCTCGTAGCGCATATGCAGTTCCCAGCCCTGCTCGCCGACATAGGAGATGCGAAAGGCGGTGACATCCTTGCCGCCGATCCTGACCGGCTTGATCGCCGCGAACGGGAAGTTTTCTATCGAAAGGCCCTCGGGATTCTCGACCACTTTCTGCAAGGTCGTGCGGGCATTCGGCCCCCAGATGCCGATGGTGACGTATTTCTCGGTCACATCGGTGATCGTCGCGTCAAAGCCTTTGTCCTGCGCGGTGCGCTGCATGTAGCGGTAGTCGCGCGGGCCGGCGTCGGCGCCGTCGATGACACGACAGCGATCGGCCATGCGGATCACGGTAAAGTCGGCGCGCACCATGCCTTCCTCGTCGAGGAAGTGGGTGTAGATGCCCTTGCCGATGTTGTTGTCGCCGCCGATCTTGGCTGCGCACAGCCATTCCAGCAGCGCGACATGGTCGGGTCCCTCGACGTCATACATCGAGAAATGCGACAGGTTGACGATGCCGCAATCCTCGCTCATCGCCAGATGCTCGGCATTGGAGACGCGCCAGAAATGGCGGTTGTCCCACTCATTCTCACGCACGGGAACCCGGTTGCCATACTTCTCCAGCAGGTGCTCGTTGGCGGCATAGCCGTGGGCGCGCTCCCAGCCGCCCAGTTCCATGAAATAGCCGCCGAGTTCCTTCTCGCGCTCCCAGAACGGCGAGCGCCGGATGTTGCGGCCCTTGGAGAAGGGTTCGCGCGGATGCACCGCGGGATTGTAGACCTTCATCGCCGTCTCGGTGCAGCGATCCCAGATGAACTGTTCCTTGGTCTGGTGCGGATAGAAGCGCGCATAGTCGATGGCGTGGTGGTCGATTGCCGTACGGCCGTCGGTCATCCAGTCGGCGATCAGCTTGCCCATGCCGGGGCCGTCCTTGACCCAGATGGCGACGGCATACCAGAGCCCCCTTACCTTCTGGCTTTCGCCCATGGATGGGCCGCCATCGGCGGTCACCTGCAGCAGGCCGTTGAAGGAATGGCTTTCGTTATAACCGAGCTCGCCCAGGATCGGCGTAAGCTCCATGGCGCGCTCGAGCGGCGCCAGGATCTGCTCCATGTCGAGGTCGCGCTGCGACGGCGACAGGCGCGCCTCATGCTTTTCGAGGAGATCGCGCGGATGGCAAAGGCGTGGGTTGTTTTCTTCGTAATAGCCCCACTCGATCTGCCCGCCCTCGGCGGTCTTGGGATCGCCGGTGTCGCGCATATAGGCCGAATTGCCCTGGTCGCGCAGCAGCGGCCAGCCGATCTCCTTGCCGGTGCCGGCGAACTCGTTGTACGGGCCGAAGAACGTCAGCGGATGGTCGATCGGCATGACCGGCAGGTCCTCGCCGACCATTTCCGCGATCAGCCGGCCCCAGATGCCGGCGCAGACGATGACATAGTCGGCCTCGATGGTGCCGCGGTCGGTCACCACGGCGCTGATGCGACCGTCCTTGACGACGAGCGACTTGGCCGGCGTGTTGGCGAAGGATTTGAGCTTGCCCGATGCTTCCGCCTGATCGACCAGCTTGCCGGCGACGGTTTGCGAGCGCGGGATGACCAGACCTGCGTCCGGATCCCACAGCCCTCCCTGCACCATCCCCTCTTCGATCAGCGGGAACTTTTCCTTGATCTCGGCCGGCTCGATCAGGCGCGCGCGTGTGCCAAAAGCCTTTGCCGAGGCGATCTTGCGCTTGATCTCGTCCATGCGGCCGTCGTCGCCAACGCGCGCGACCTCGAGACCGCCGATGCGGGCGTAATGGCCCATCCTCTCGTAGAAATCGATGGAATAAAGCGTCGTCCAGCAGGACAGGAAATCGTGGCTGGTGGTGTAGCAGAAGTCGGAAGCATGCGCGGTCGAGCCGATGTCGGTCGGGATGCCCGACTTGTCGATGCCGACAATATCGTCCCATCCCCGCTCGATCAGGTGATGGGCGATCGATGCGCCGACAATACCGCCAAGGCCAATGATGACGACCTTCGCCTTTTTCGGAAACTCTGCCATTGCCCGCGACTCCAAAGTGATAAAGCGGGCGGACTATAGGGCGGAGCGACGGGCCGGATGAAGCCTGTTTGCGACATTGGCAAAAAGCCGAGCGACCAGATGGCAGAATGCCTCCCTTAGACAGCTCCTGCGCAGAGCCGGACTAGCCATCCTTGCCGGCTTATGGCTAGGCTTTGGCCGCAGCAATCCGGTGCAATCGATATGGCAAGCAAGAACGACGGCCCGCAATCGATCGAGCGCGTGGCGCGCATCCTCGAATGCCTGACGGCGGAGCCCGTCGTCGGCGAGCGGCTGTCCGACATCGCCGACCGTTGCGGCTATGCCAAGCCGATCGCTCACCGGACGCTGAACGCGCTTGTCGATGTCGGCTATGTCGAGCAGGATCCAGAGACGCGCCGCTACCGGCTGGGGTTGGAGATTTTCGCCCTGGCCGCCGCGGCCGGCAGCCGCATCAGCATTCTCCACCTCGCCCAGACCGCGATCGCCCAGCTTGCGGCCAAGCACGGCGACACGTTTTTCCTCTATGTCCGAAACCGCACCAACGCTGTCTGCATAGACCGCATCAGCGGGTCTTTTCCGATCAAGGCGCAAACCATCAATGTCGGCGACCGTGTCCCCCTGGGCGGCAGCGCCGGCAGCCTGGCCATCCTGGCGAGCGTCAAGGAAGACGAGCTCGACCGGCTGATCGACATCAACATGCCGATGCTCGGCCACCTGTCGAAATTCGACCCGTCGCGGCTGCACCAACTCGTGGCTGAAACGCGCGAGCGCGGCTACGCGCTGTATGAAGGTGCGATCGTCCCCGGCATGAGTGCGGCGGCGCTGCCGATCCATGATGGGCAGCGCAATGTCGTCGCCTCGATCAGCATTGTCGCGCTCTCCGATCGGCTCACGCGTCAGCGTCTGCCGCAGATCATCGACGATATGGCGGAGGCCGTCCGCCTGATCGAGCAGCGTGCCGGATACAGCCGGCTCTGAGCAAGGCCAAGATCATGCGCAGCGCGCGCTGAGGCCGCCGTCGACCACCAGCAGATGGCCGGTAATGTACCGGGCCTCGCGGCTGGCCAGGAACACGCCCGCATTGGCAACATCCCACGCGTCGCCGGTAAACCCCATCGGGCAGAGCGCCGCGCGTTCGCTGGCGGCGGCCTTCTCGTCGCCGCCGTAGCGCTGGGCCAGCTGGTTCTGCACCAGCGAGGTGTGCAGCAACCCAGGCACGATGGCGTTGGCGCGAATGCCACGGGCGGCGTTCTCAAGCGCCAGCTGCACAGTGAACTGGTTGAGTGCCGCCTTCGATGCTGCATAGGCGGCGTAAGCGATGCCGGGGTAGCGGATCGAGCCGACGGTCGAGATGTTGGTTATGACACCACCGCCCGGCTGCGCGAGCATCTGCCGCAGCGCAAGCCGGCTGGCAAGGAATGGCGCTCGGGCATTGATCGCGAATGCCCGGTCCCACGTCGCGGTCGTCATCGCATCGATCGCCGCGACGTCGGCGATGCCGACATTGTTGTGCAGGATATCGATCCGGCCGAACGTTTCGAGCACGCACTCGAACACCCTCTCGACTTCCGCCTCGTCATCAGCCCGCGCCTCGATCGCCAGCGCATGGCCGCCGGCAGCCTTTACCAGTGTTGCCGTGGCCTCGGCCCGTTCCCGATAGAGGTCCACCGCGACGACGATGGCACCGGCGAGAGCATAGGCCAGTGCCGCCGCCTGGCCGTTGCTCAGAATGTTGCCGGACGAGCCGGCCCCAAAAACGACGGCTATCGCGCCGACCAGACGGTCGGACTGTTCTGGCGCATGCGCCGGCAACGCTACCTTGCCGGCCAATCGGTCGCGCTGCACCGATCAGCCCCGGCGGCTCAGAAACCGCGCGACCGCGGCGTTGAACGGTTCGGGCCTCTCGAGGAACATGAAATGCGCCCCGCCATCCTCGGCGTTGGTGATGACAAGCTCGACATCGGCGATCTGGCTGGCGATCCAACGCTGTGATCGCACCGAAACGTGGCTGACCATGCCGCCGAAGACCAGCACAGGCCGGTCGATCCGCCTGAAGATATCGCGCCAGTCCAGCGATGCATGATCGATCAGCAGGGAGGCGGCCGCTTGCGGCGTCACGCGCAGGTTCTCGGCAACGATCCAGCGGTGCAAGCAGGGTCGATTGCCTTGGTGACCATCGAGCCGACAAAAGCCTCGCGCACTGAAGCCCCGTCAGCTCCAACGATCTGGGCGGCAATGGCGCCCAGCGACGTTGCATCGAAGATGGCGCCGGCATCGGCGACCGCTTCGTCGTCCATGCCGGGCTGGTGCATGACCGCCGCCGGCTCGTCGACGAAGATCAGGCTGCGCAGTCTGGCCGTGCCGAAGAGGTCGATATAGCTCCACAGCACCGAAGCGCCCATCGACCAGCCCAATGCCGATAGCGACGCGATCTCCTCATGGTCTAGCAATTCGTGCACATCTCTGGCGAAGCGCGAAACGCGGTAGCCATGGTCGGCATCCGCCGACTGGCCATGACCGCGAAAATCGAGCGCGATAACCCGGTGCGATTTGCTGAAGGTGTCGATCTGGTTGCGAAACATCGCCGCCGATTGCGACCAGCCCGGCAGCAGCAGAAGCGGCGATCCCTCACCTGTAACGCTGTATACCAGATGCGCGCCGTCCGACGTCTGGAACGTCCTGTCCATCATTCCTCCCGAAAATGCTGTCGTCCCGGTGTTGGCCCTGCCCCACGCGCCTCCACGCGTGTCCTGCATCGCGGCCGCCACCGTGGAACTGCAGGTGGCGGAACAAAGCCATTACCAACGTCGCACAGACTTTTTCGTTGAAGAATATCCGGTTACCGATTTGCGCCTCAAGACAGCGAAAATATTTCAGAAACAAGCCAAAAAGTGGCCTGTTTTTCACCTGTCGGGAATACGAATTCTCACAGGCGTAACATGGCCTGAAAGTCATGCTGCCAGCCGGGCCTGTCGGCGCGAAAACCAACGATGCGGCTGCATCGTCGTCCGGTGAGTTACTCGACTCTGGCAGTTGGCTTCAGGCGAAAGCCCAGATGTCCTCGGCCTGGAAGCCGACCTGGTAGCCTGCTGTCTTCAGCTTGACCACGACCTGGCCGATCTCGGTCGCCGGCAACGCACCGACTTCCACCTTGATCATGCCGGGGCGGTAGCGCTTGAGGTCGAGCTGTTCGAAGACGATCCAGTCGGCGCCTTCGCAATCGACAAGAAAGGCATCGATATGGCTGATGCCGTTGCGGTCGAGCAGCGCTTGCAGCGTTTCCGACGGCACTTCGATGTCCTTCAGATGCGGCGCGAATTTGTTGAAGTTGGCGTCGGCCTCGCCCCAGGCATTCTTGCCGGACATCAGATTGGTGTCGGTGACCGAGGAGCAGCCGATGAATTCGATCGGCAGCGTGCCGGCCTCGAGGGCCGCGGCATCGAACGTGTGGACGGTGATCGTGCCCTTGGTCCTGGTGACAGCCACCGGCTCGATGATGAAGCGGTCGGTGTCGGGATAGTTGGCGCGCAGCCGCTTCTGATTGTAGGGGATCGGCTCGACCAGCATGGCGCGGGCGCCGGCAATCCTGTGCAGCCACGGCGTCACATCGTCGAACAGCGCACCGTCGCAGGCGCCGACATTGACCATCTGGAACGGCTGCCCCGACCCGCCGAAGCGCGCCTTCAGCGCCGCCTTGGCGAGGAACTTCGTACCGCGCAGCGACGGCCCGCGATCGAGCACGCCAGCGGGAAGGCCGAGCGACAAGGCGATGCGCGCCAGGCTGGAGAGTGAACTCATGGCTTGTCTCCGGGAATGACGTGCAAGGCCGCGCGGTTTTGGCCACGAACCGAGGCCGCCCACAGCGCCATGAACGGCGTTGCCAGCAGCAGGAAGGGCGGGATCAAATGCGGGAAATAGATGCGCGTATCGTGGATCGGAAAGACCGTGAATTTGGCGAGCGCGCCGAGCACCAGCGCCGCGAACAGGATGCCGGCACGGCGGTCGAGGCGGAAGCCGGCGCGGCCGGCGGCGAACCAACCAGCCAATGCCAGCACCGAGACGCCGACCCAGCTGTTCAAATTGACCGCGCGCAGCAGCGAGGCCGCAAACGCCTTGAGATAGGCGGTGACCGAGAAGGCCGGCTCGAACCCATCCATATTGTAGTGCTGTTCGATGCTGGAGAACCACAGATGCGGCCACCAACCGGGATGCTGAGCCCAGTGCGAAATGGCGAAATAGGCGACGAAGGACGCGGCAAAGCCGGCCAGCGCGCCCCATGCCTTTTGCCGGAAGGCAACCACCAGCACCGCGAAAATGGCAAGGAAAACAATATTGTCCGGCCGCACCATGAAGGCGAGGAAGAGCAGGATCGCCGTCGCCACCTCGCGGCCTCTGACATAGGCGTAGAGCCCGCCCAGCAGCAGCGCCGAGGTGAGTAGGTCAGGCGTCGCAGCCCGCGCCGCGTCGCCGAAATCAGCCATGATCAGCACCGCCCCGACCACCGGTGCCAAGGCCAGGGCCTTTTCGGCGCGCAGCCAGAGCAGCACAATCGTGCCGAACATGAGCACCGAAAACACCTGCACCAGCCGCATCGCCTCGACCGGCGACATCACCGCGCTCAGCGTCGACAGGATTTCGGCGTAGAGGAATTTTATCCGGTACATGCCGAGCAGCGAATGGAAGTCGGCGGCATTCTCCGCCATGTGGCTGCGGAAGCCGCCGCCATCGTCGGTCAGCGCCTTATAGTCGCCGGCCGACACGCCCGCCTTGACCGTGCTGTAGGCATAATCATGCAGCGCCTGCGCATCGGGATAGCTGCCTTCCTCGGATATTGCGAGATAGGGCAGCATGTCCCAATTGGCGTCTGGCATCACCCAGGCTGTGAACGCCGTCAGAAGGATGTAGAGCGCGAACGCCGCCGCGCCGATCGGTGCCGCCAGCCGCGCATAGGTCCCCTCGCCCCACGCCAGACCGGCCTCGGTGAGCCGGTCGAGCGGGTTTTTCGCAAGGGGAGACTTGGTCAGCATCTTTTTGTGCTCAGCGAACTTTCTTTTAGCGGACTTGGCTTTTGACGAAGTCCCTCACGATCGAAACGATGCCGCGTGACAGCAGGCTGTCGAAGGCATCGACGAAGCGGTCGACATGCTCGCGCTGGCAGATCAGCGGCGGCTCGAGTCGGATGACGTTGCGGTTGTATTCGGTGAAGGCGACGAGCACGTCGTAGTCGCGCAGCAAGAGCGCGCCGACAAAACCCGACAGCGAACCCTTCAGCTTGTCGTCGAGCACGCTGACGATGGGCCTGAGCACCATGGGCAAGGTCTGCGAGAAGTCGTGGAACTCCAGGCCGACCATGAAGCCCTTGCCGCGCACATCCTTGATGATCTTCGGGTATTTGTCCTTGAGCGCTTGAAGCCGCTGCAGCAAATAATCGCCGGTGACGGCGGCGTTGTCGATCAGCCCCTCGTCATAGAGCACGTTGAGGCCCTCGATCGCGGTGACGCAGGCCTCGCCCATGCCGCCGAAGGTCGCCATGGCATGGATCATCGCCGTCTTCGGCGTGCCATAAGCCTTCATGTAGACGTCGCGCTTGGCGATCATCGCACCGACCGCCGCCTTGCCGGCGCCGAGCGACTTGGCAAGTGCGGTCACATCAGGCACGACGCCGTAGTGCTCGAAGGCATAGAAACGGCCCGAGCGGCCATAGCCGCACTGCACTTCATCGGCCACCCACAGCACGCCATACTGGTCGCACAGCGCGCGCAGCTTCTGCCAATATTCGGCTGCTGCCTGGATGATGCCGCCACCGCCCTGGATGGTTTCGAGCACGATGACACCAACCTCCGGGTCGCTGCGGAACAGGCGCTCCACCGCCTCGATGTCGCCGAAGGGAATGCGCACCGTATTGTCCGCCATCTTGAAGTCGGCGCGATAGAGCTGGCCGTCGGTGATCCCCAGCACGCCCTTCGTCTTGCCGTGGAAGGAATTCTCGGCGTAGACGATTTTCGGCCGCTTCGGTCCGGCCGCGCGCTCGGCGAGCTTCACCGCCGCTTCCATCGCTTCCGAGCCGGACGAGCCCAAAAACACCATGTCGAGATCGCCGGGCGAGCATTTGGCGATGTTGTGCGCCAGCGCCGCCGCATATTGCGACATGAAGGCGATGGCGATTTCCTGGCGCTTCTCCTCTTGAAATTTTCTGCGCGCTTCCAGGATGCGTGGGTGGTTGTGGCCGAAGGCCAGCGAGCCGAAGCCGCCGAAGAAATCGAGGATCTTGCGGCCGTTCTGGTCGATGTAGAACATGCCCTCGGCACCCTCGATCTTGATCTTGTGGAAGCCGAGCAGCTTCATGAAATGCAGTTGGCCGGGATTGAGATGCGCCTTGAACAGGTCGGTCATGCGGGCGACATCCATCGCCTTGGCCTGCTCGACGCTGATCAAATCGGGCTTGGCGATGGTGGCGGGCGACAGCGCCGGCGCGCTTACCATGGTGCGCGCACTCGTCTGTTCTGGCTTGGCCATGACGGTCATTTCATTCTCCTGTCCGCGCTAACGACCAGCGTCTTGCGCCATAAACCTTGTTCGGCAGGCCCGCTATTCGGCAGGCACATGTTTGGTGGCGACGGCGGGACCCGCCCTCTTGGCGCGGTACTCGCTGTAGGCGGCGATCAGCATGTCCTCGTCGCGATAGTGCGGCACCCAGCCGAGCTGGCGGTCGGCCTTGGACACGTCGAGCACGCATTCCTCGTCGGCGATCAGATACTGCTCCGGATCCATGATCGGCATGTTCATGAGATCGAGCAGGTCGAGCGTGCGCTTGACCGCCCAGCCGGGCGTCGGCAGCAGGATCGATTTCGAACCGGCATAGCGGATCAAATCGCCGAGCAATTTCTTCACCGGCGGCGGGTTCAAAGAGCCGAGATTATAGGCCTCGTTGGGCACGCCGGCCTTCCAGGCCGCGCGGGCAGCTTCCGCGCAATCGAACACGGAGATGAACTGATAGGGGTTTTTGCCTGAGCCGATCATCGGCACCGGCAGGTTCCAGTCGATCAGCTTGAACAGTTTTTCGAGGATGCCGAGCCGGCCGGGGCCGATGATCAGCCGCGGGCGAAACAGCGAGATCGACATGCCGCGCTTGCGCCATTCGACGGCGAGTTCCTCGGTCTTTTGCTTCGACCAGCCATATTCGCCAAGCGGCGCGACCGGATGCTCCTCGGTCATCGGCTGGGTCACCGTGTGGCCGTAGATCATGTCGGTCGTGTAGTGGACGAGTTTTCGCGCACCAGCCTTGTCCATGGCCTGCATGATGTGCTCGGTGCCGTGGAAATTGACCGGGAAGAAGAAGTCGTGCCGCTTGGCGCGCACCTGGATCGGCGAAAGCATCTTGGCCGACAGATTGTAAACCATGTCGTCGGCCTTGAGCCCGACATTGGCGACCGACGCCGGATCGGTGACGTCGCATTGGACGAACCGGACATTGCGGTAGTGCGCAAGGTCGCTCCTAGCGATGTCGGCGACGACAACCTCTTCACCATCGGCCACAAGCTTCGGGGCAAGGTGACGGCCGACGAAGCCGTCACCGCCGAAAATCACATGTCTCATCGAACGGTCTCGCTTGCCTGGATCTTGTCGGGCGTGATGGAAGCGGTCTGGTCTTCATGCCCTCGCCCACTTTGCGCGATCAGCACGGTGCCGACGCAGATGAAGGCGATGCCGGCGATGCGCCAGCCATTGAGGTCCTCGCGGAAGACGAAATAGGCGAAGATGGCGACGGCGACATAGGCGAGGCTGAGGAAGGGATAGGCGAAGGAAAGCTCGACCTTGGACAGCACATAGAGGTGCGAGGCCATGGAGATCACGAAGGTGCACAGGCCAAGGAACACCCAGGGGCTGAAGACGATCTGCAGCAGCTTGATCAGCGGATTGACGCCCTCGAACGAGATCGGCCCAAGCGACATCATGCCTTGCTTCAGCATCAGCTGCGCAGCGGCATTGGTCATGACCGTAAAGAGAATGAAGACGATATATTTCATGCCAACTCACCACCCCGCATCATCTGCTACTACAAAGCTGAAAAGATTTCGTGAACTCACAAGACAATTTTGAGTAAACCTTGCCATTAATCATTTGCTAACCATGATTCATTCCATTTTTATCTATTCCGCTGCCTCGGCGCCGCGCCGCCGCAGGTCGATGCCGCAAGCCGTGCGCGCCCAGAAATCGGACATGAAGGCGGGGTCGCGCAGCGCTTCCAGCCTCGGCCAGTCCGCGAAGGACGCGGCGAAGGTAGCAGCGCCCATGCGCGCGTCCTTGTAGGGATTGACCGCTCCGCCGGCCGCGATGGTGATGCGGTCGAGCTCGTCAAGCAGGGTAAGCGTCGCCGCTCCTCTGTTGGGGAAATCCAGCGTCAGCGTGTAGCCCGGGCGCGGGAACGACAGCAGCGCCGGCGAGCGGATCGAGCCGAAGCGTTTCAGCACAGTGAGAAAGGAGCCCTGCCCGGCCCGCCGGGCAGCGGCAAGCAATTCGGGCACGACGGTGCGCGCAGCCTCTTCCGGCACCACACTCTGGTGCTGGAACAACCCTTTAGGGCCATAAAGCCGGTTCCAGTCGCGCACGCCATCGAGCGGGAAGAAAAAGGCCTGGTAGCCACTTTGGTGCGGCGCGGTCGCCCGGCCTTTCTTCCACCGGTAGGCGGCATTGAAGGCGGTCAGGAACGGCCGGTTGAGCACATTGAACGGCGGCTGGAACGGCACCGCCAGACTGCCGCCGGCACTCGAGGCCGCATGCGAGCCGTGCTCGGCGTGGTTGCCGGTAAACAGCAGCCCGCGCCCGCCGTTGCGGCCGCCGGCAAGCTGGTCGATCCAGGCGACCGCATATTCATTGGCCTGATCCGCCGCCTCGGCCAGATCGAAGAATTCACGGAGATCGCGAAACGCCGCCGTCTTCCCGACGATGTCGAGCGAAGGCACCCGCATCAGCCGGATCGAGGCCGAGAGGATCAGGCCGGTCAGGCCCATGCCGCCGATGGTCGCCGCAAACAGGCGCCGATTGTCGGCGGCCGAGCAGCGATAGGTCTTTCCATCGGAGCGCAGCAGCGTGAAGCTTTCGACATGGCAGCCGAACGTGCCGCGCCGGTGATGGTTCTTGCCGTGTACGTCATTGGCGATGGCGCCGCCCAGCGTGACGAATTGTGTGCCCGGAACCACCGCCGGGAAAAAGCCATAGGGTGCTGCGTGCGCGATGATATCGGACAGCAGCACACCGGCATCGGCTTCGAGCACGCCCGTCTCGGCGTTGAAGGAACGGATATGGTTCAGGCTTCGCATGTCGACGACCGCGCCAGCCCGGTTCTGGCAGGAATCGCCATAGGAACGGCCATTGCCATAGGCCAGCAGCGATCCCTCCTTCGCCTCGCCGCCCTTCAGCAGCGCGATGGCATCGGCGGCGTGGATCGCACGCGGCGCCGGCGGTGTGGCAAGGCCAAAGCTGCGAAAATGTTCGGCCATGCCTACCAGCCCCCGATGACCAGCAGCACGGCGCCGATCAGCACCACAATCTGGCTGCGCCAGTCGCGGATGATGAAGACGACCGGATCGTCATGCATCTCGTCGCGGCGCGCCAGGATCCAGACACGCATGGTGAGGTAAAGCACGATCGGCGGCAGCGGCCAGATCAGCCACGGATGCGGATAGAGTTCGCGCACCGCGACACTGTCCATGTAGAGCGCCAGCACCAGCGCCGAGGAAAACGCCGAGGCCATGCCGGCTTGGGCAACGATCTCCTGGTCCTCGGTACGATAGCCACGGCCGGCAATGCGTTCGCCGGGTGGAATGGCGGTGGTACGCAGTTCGACGAAGCGCTTCACCAGCGCCAGCGACAGGAAGAAGAAGATCGAAAAGGCGAGCAGCCAGAACGAGACGTCGACGCCGGTCGCGGCAGCACCCGCGATCACGCGGATCGAGTAGAGGCCGGCAAGCGTCAGCACATCGACCAGCAGCATGCGCTTGAACGACAGCGAATAGGCCGTGGTGACGACCATGTAGCCGCCGAGCACACCGAGGAATTCGATTGGCAAAAACAGGCCGGCGCCGATGCCGATCGCGAGCAGCACGACCATCGCACCGAGGCCGAAGGGGATCGACAGCGCGCCGCTGGCGAACGGCCTGTTGCGCTTGGTGATGTGCTTGCGGTCGAGCGCGAGGTCGAAGAAGTCGTTGAGGATATAGATCGCCGACGCCACCGCGCTGAACGAGATGAACGCCAGCAGGCATTGCCAGACCATGTTGGTGTTGAAGTACTCGTGCGACAGCACCATGGGCACGGCGATCAGCGAATTCTTCAGCCACTGATGCACGCGCAGCATCTTGACGATGGTCCGCAAGGTCGGCTTCGGCGCCGGCATGGTTTCGGCGCCATGCGCCGCCTGCCAGCGCGCGGCATGGCGGTCGGGCGCGACGACGATTGCATTGCGCGCGGCGTCGAAGACCTGGAGATCATGGCGGCTGTTGCCGGCATAGTCGAAACCGCCATCGCCATAGGCCGATATCAGCGAGGCGCGCTTCTTGCCGGAGGTGAGATTATCGAGACCATCGGTGGCCAGCACCCGGTCGAAGATGCCGAGATGGCCGGCTATGGCCTCGGCGAATTTGCGCGGCGTGCCGGTCGCCAGCACGATCTTGCGGCCTTCGGCATGTTCAGTACGAAGCCGGTCGAGCAGCGGCGCGCGATAGGGCAGCGTCGCCGGGTCTATGTCGATGCGCTGCGCGATCGCCTGCTTCAGCCGCGCCGGCCCGCCGGCCGCCCAGAACGGCACCAGGAAGAGATAGAGCGGGTTCTTCTTGAAGAGGAGGAACAGGCCTTCCCACAAAAGGTCGGTCGCGATCAGCGTGCCGTCGAGGTCGACCGCAAGCGGTATTGCGTTCCTGTCCGACCGCGCATCCATGTCCGTCCTGCCCTGCCAGCGTATGATCCGGGAAACCGGATTCTGGTTGCGCGCCGCGTTTCGGCGTCTTGAGGCTGGTATAGCGGGGGATGGCGTAGCGAACGTTAAAACGCCTGGTTGCAGACGGCTGCCGCGGCGGTATTTCCGGCGTCATTGTTAAACAACCGCTACCGGAAACGATAAAAGGCCGAGCAAATGCCCGGCCTTTCCAATCATGCCGCCTGGATTACTTGATGCGGGCGACGCCGCCCGAAATTTCGACGGTTTCCGAGCCGGTCAGGGCTTCAAGATCACCGTTCGGCAAGGTGACGAAGCAGCCGTTCTGGCAGAACTCGACGGTTTCACCGCCGGCCAGCGCAAGGTCGGTCTTGCTGCCGCCCTCGGTCACGACCAGCGTGCGGGTCTCGGCGTCCTTGTTGACCGCGCTGGCGGCATGAACCGAGCCGCTCACGGCGAGCAAGGCGACGGCAGCGACGAGAGACTTCCACATTTTGCAATATCGGTGTTCCCACCGCCTCTGTTGCATTTCGCAAGGCATTTTCGCCCTTTGCATGGGAGCTTATATGAGATGGAAGCTGAACCGCAACTGAATGCCGCATTCATGCCGCAATTGGTTTTGGATGGACATGAGGCCGGCAGATTCCCGATCTAGTCCGGATCTGGTTTCTTGGATCTGCGGGACTTGGCCAGCTTTTTCGCCTCGGCCGCGGCGTCCGCCTTGGCCTGCTCCTGTTCGGCAAAGTCGGCCTCGATCTTGTCGTCGTCGGTTGGCCAGGCCTTCGCATGTTTGGTCTCGATGACGGCGCGCGGCGTCGAGGGGATCTCGATATGCTGGTCGCTGAATCTTTCCAGCACGGCGAAGCGGACATCGTTCTGCACGATGTTGCCGTTCATCACATCGGCCAGGAACACACGGATCTCGAATTCGAGCGCCGCGGGACCGAAATTGGAAAACAGCACGAAGGGTTCGGGGTTCTTCAGCACCATCGGGTGGCCGCGTGCGATCTCCAGCAGGATGGCGTGAACCTGCTTGACGTCGCTGCCATAGGCGACGCCGACTTTGATGTCGAGGCGGCCGAGCTTGTTGCGGTGCGTCCAGTTGCCGACGGCATTGTTGATCAGGTTCGAATTGGGCAGGATCACCGACTGACGCTGGAAAGTCTCGATCTCGGTGGCGCGCACACTGATCTTCTTGACCGTGCCGCTGACGTCACCGGCGACGATCCAGTCGCCGACCTTGAAGGGCCGCTCGGCCAGAAGGATCAGGCCGGAGACGAAATTCGACACCACATTCTGCAGGCCGAAACCGATACCGAGGGAAAGCGCGCCGGCGACCAGCGCCAGGCTGGAGAGGTCGATGCCCGCCGCTGATATGCCGACAAGCCCCGCCAGCGCCACGCCGGCATAGCCGACCGCCAGCCGGATCGAGTTGCGCACGCCGGTATCGACCTTGCCGCGCGCCATGACGGAGCCGTCGAGCCAGCCCTGGAACCAGCGCGTCAGGAAATAGCCGATGATGAAGACGATGATGCCCGAAAGGATGCCGGTAACCGAAATCGTCACCGAGCCGATATTGATTCCCGTCGCGAGCTTGTAGGCCCAGGCCTGGATGTCGCCGGGCTGGAATCCCCACATCAGCAGGATCAGCGGCAGGAAAACCAGCACGATCAACAGGTTGATGGCAATGCTGACAACGAGGCCGAGCTGGTCGAGCGCTGTGTCTTCGTAACTCGAATTGGTCGACAGCCAGCGCCCGACGGATGTGTTGGCGAAAGCCCCCTCTTCGCCGATCGCGCGCGCCGACAGGAAGCCGATATAGGCGGTGATCAGCGCCGTGCCGGTGACCACGACCTGCAGCGAGACGAACAGCGCAAGACCGATATAGCCAAGCAAGGCGGCTATGATGGTGAACAGGCCAAGCGCCAGCGCCAGGTAGCGCAGCCATGCGGGCCACGGCCGCCAGCTTCCATCTCGCGCCTTGAAGGGCCGCAGCATCGCCATCAGGATCAGGATGATGCCGACGACAATGGTGGCGACGAAACTGCGCGCGATGGTCAGCGACAGCGGCGATCCCATCTTGTCGTTGACGACAGACAGGAAAGTATTGACGCTGATGACGACCGCCATGGCGGTGGACAGGCGCACCAGCCAGCGCGCCGGCCCGGTTTCGACCGGGATGAGGCGCCAGTTCGGCAGCCGCGGCTCAAGCGCCGCATTGGTCAGGCGGTTGACGCAGAATATCACCCCGATGGCGGTCGCCAGCGCATTGAGGAACAGGCCAATGTCACCACGCAGCACATTGTAATAATTGAAAAAGAAGATGGTCGAGCCGAGGAACGAACCGACCGCCAGCGTTGGCAGCAAGGTAGACCAGAAGGCCACCGACAAGCGGCTGAGATAAGACGGATCTTCGTTGGAGGGGTCGGCCTCGAATACGCGCCCGAACAGGCGCCTGCCGCCGACCAGCAGCACCAGCGCCAGCCCGAGCGCCACGAAGGTTGCTGCTAGGATGGCCTGGAACTTGAACTTGAAAGCGAAGCTCAGCCAGGACGACACCGCCTTGTAGAAGTTGGCGTATTCCTCCTGGGCGTCGGAGAAGACCTGCGGGCTCAGCGCATCGGACAGCACGTAGCGCTTGGTCAAAAGATTGCGGAACAGCGCGCTGCGCATGTTGCCGATCTTGTCGATCAATCCGTTGATGCGAATCGACAGGTTCTGCGCGGCGGCGACGACCGCGTTGATCTCGGCCTTTTCCGACGCCAGTGCCTGGCGTTCGCCGGTCACGATGTCGGGCTCCTGCGGCTGGCCTGCAGCCGGCGGTGGACCGAGCACCTCGATGCGATTGTTGATGTCGGTGAGCCGCGAACGGAACGCCAGCGCACTGGTCAGCGCCGCCCGCGACAGATCCTCCAGCTGCAGACGGATGTCCACGAGCGAGGCATCATCCTCACTGTCCTGCTGGATTTTCTTCTCGAGATCGTCGGTCTTGGCCGTCAGGCCCTGGATGACTTTCTGCTGATCGGTGATCAAGCCGGCGGAGCCCTGGCCAAGCGCCTGCGCCATCGCCTCGAACGAAGGCGGCGCCGAAATAACCAGCGCGAGGAGCAGGATGAGGCGGAGCAATCGAAAAAGCATGATTTGTTGACGACTCACCGGCGGCAAAGACATTCAAAAAGCCTGTCCTTGATAAAGACGGCCATATCATGGGGCAAGCCGTCGCATCCCGTCGCGGACCTAAGCGTCGGCCAGTCGAAAGGCCATGGCGCAATATTGGCTTTGCGGGTGCGGCCTGCTCTATAGTCTGCCGCATCGCCCGAACCGGATGACAATGATGGCAGAGTACTCGGCCTTTTCGCTGCTCGCGAACGCGCTCAAGGGAAACAAGGATTGGAAGCCGGCATGGCGCAAGCCCGACCCGAAGGCTTCCTATGACGTCATCATCATCGGTGGCGGCGGCCACGGGCTGGCGACAGCCTACTATCTCGCCAAGGAACACGGCATCACCAATGTCGCGGTGCTGGAAAAGGGCTGGCTCGGCTCCGGCAATGTCGGCCGCAACACCACGGCGGTGCGCTCGAACTACCTGCTGCCTGCCAACACCCGCTTCTACGAACATTCGATGAAGCTGTGGGAGGGCCTGTCGCACGAACTCAATTACAACGTCATGTTCTCGCAGCGCGGCTGCCTGAACCTGGCGCACACGCCGGCCCAGTTCGACGACTATGCAAGGCGCGGCAACGCCATGCGCCATCTCGGCGTCGATGCCGAACTGATGACGCCGGCGCAGATCAAGCGCCTGATCCCGGCGCTCGACATCTCCAGCGATGCACGCTTTCCGGTGGTCGGCGGCCTGATGCAGCGGCGCGCCGGCACCGCCCGCCATGATGCAGTGGCCTGGGGCTACGCGCGCGGCGCCGACCGTCGCGGCGTCGACATCATCGAGAATTGCGAGGTCACCGGCTTCCTGCGCGACGGCGACCGCGTCACCGGCGTCACCACATCGCGCGGCGATATCCGCGCCAGGAAAGTGGCGGTCGCAGTGGCCGGCAGCACCGGCCGCGTCATGCAACTCGCCGGCGTCGAGACGATGCCGATCGAGAGCCACGTGCTGCAGGCCTTCGTGACGGAATCGCTGAAGCCCTTCATCGACACGGTCGTGACCTTCGGCATGGGCCACTTCTATATGTCGCAGTCCGACAAGGGCGGCCTTGTCTATGGCGGCGACATCGACGGCTACAACAGCTACGCCCAGCGCGGCAATTTGCCCATTGTCGACGAGGTGATGAGCGAGATGCTGGCGCTGTTTCCGGGCCTTGCGCGTGTACGCATGCTGCGCTCCTGGGGCGGCGTCTGCGACATGTCGATGGACGGCTCGCCGATCATCACCACCGGCCCCTTGCCCGGCATGTATCTCAATTGCGGCTGGTGCTATGGCGGCTTCAAGGCGACGCCGGCCTCCGGCTGGACCTTTGCCTGGACCATCGCCAAGGATGAGCCGCACGACTTCAACGCGCCGTTCACCCTCGACCGCTTCCACCGCGGCCTCGTCATCGACGACAAGGGCCAGGGCGCGAATCCCAGGCTGCACTAGGAATATTCGATGCTCATCACTTGCCCCTATTGCGGCCCGCGCGACGTCATCGAGTTCACCTATCAGGGTGACGGCAACCGCGAACGTCCCGATCCCGCTTCGCAGAATTTCGAGGCGTGGAACGCCTATGTCTATGACCGGCTGAACCCGGCCGGCGACCACAATGAGATCTGGCAGCATTCCGGCGGTTGCCGCACGCATCTGCGCGTCGTGCGCAACACGCTGACGCATGAGATTTCGAGCGTCGCCTTTGTGCGCGGCGATCATACCTCGGCCGCGCGCCGCAAGGCGGAGGACAAGGCATGAGCCCGCGCCGCACCGATACTGGCGGCCGCATCGACCGGCTGAAGACCATCCGCTTCACCTTCGACGGCGTCGCCTATACCGGCCATGCCGGCGACACGCTGGCCTCCGCACTGCTGGCCAAGGGCGTCACGCTTTTCGGGCGCTCGTTCAAATACCACCGCCCGCGCGGCCTGCTGACCGCGGGCGTGGAGGAGCCCAATGCGCTGGTGACGGTGCTGAAGGGCGAGGTGCGCGAGCCCAACATTGCGGCGACCATGGTCGAGATCCATGACGGGCTGGTCGCGATCAGCCAGAACCGCTTCCCGTCGCTGGCCTGGGACATCAACGCCGTCAACCAGCTTGGCGGCAAGATCCTGTCGGCCGGCTTCTACTACAAGACCTTCATGGGGCCGGTTATCGGTCCGCTGAAGGGCACGCGTTTCTGGATGTTCTGCGAGCATTTTATCCGCCGCGCAGCCGGCCTCGGCAGCGCCGGATCGGCGAAAGACACGGCCCGCTACGAACGCATGAACGCATTTTGCGACGTGCTGGTGGTGGGCTCCGGCCCCGCCGGTCTGATGGCCGCCAAGGCGGCCGCCGATCAGGGCGCCCGCGTCATGCTGGCCGATCTCGAACCGCGTTTCGGCGGCTCGACCAACTGGTCCGGTGAAACCATCGATGGCGCACCGGCCGCCGACTGGACCCGCCGCACCGTCACCCAGCTTGAAGGCCGCGACAATGTCCGGCTTTTGCCACGCACCACGGTGTGGGGCTATTACGACAACAACACGCTTGCCGCGCTCGAGCGGGTCAGCGACCACAAAGAACAGCCCGCCAAGGGCGAGCCGCGCCATCGCTACTGGGCAATCCGCGCCAAATCCGTGGTTCTGGCCACCGGCGCCTTTGAGCGGCCGCTGGTTTTCCCCGGCAATGACAGGCCGGGCGTGATGCTGGCGCATGCCGCCGAGCGCTACGCCAACGAGTTCGGCGTGCTGCCGGGCGAGCGGATTGCGCTGTTCACCAACAATGACAGCGCCTATCGCGCGGCCGTCGCCTTGAAGAAGGCGGGTGCGGCGATCGTCGCCATCGCCGACGTCCGCTCCGAGGTTTCAGCCGAGATGCGCAAGCTGGCGACGGAAGCCGAGGCCGAGATCCTTGCCGGCCACGCTGTCGTCGCCACCGAGGGCGGCAAGGCGCTGTCCGGCATCAAGGTGCAGCGTTTCGACATGGTCACCGGGGCGCTCACCGGCGATGAACGAAGCATCCATGCCGACTGCCTGTTGATATCGGGCGGCTGGTCGCCGACCATCCATCTGGCCAGCCAGGCCGGCGCCAAAGCGGAATGGAATGCCGCACGGCAGGCTTTCCTGCCGCCGAAGCCGACGCAGCACTGGCCAACACAACAATGGATTGGTGCAGGCGCCTTCACCGGCAGTTTTTCTACCGCCGAGGCGATCGCCGAAGGCCGCGCCGCCGGCCTGGCAGCGGCCGGTGGAACGAGCACCCCGGCGGCATTGCCGACGGTCGACGCTCTACCCGGTGACCCCGATCCGGCGCCGGTCTTCGAGATCAGGGCCAAGGGCAAGAGCTTTGTCGATTTCCAGCATGACGTGACGGCTGAGGATGTCCGCCTGGCGCATCGCGAGGGCTTTGTCTCGGTCGAGCATCTGAAGCGCTACACCACGCTCGGCATGGCGACCGACCAAGGCAAGAGCTCCAATGTTCCCGGCCTTGCCATCATGGCCGAGGCGCTGGGCAAGCCGATCCCGGAAGTCGGCACGACGCGCTTCCGGCCGCCCTTCGCGCCGGTATCGATCGGTTCGCTGGCGGCCGAGCGCTTCGGCGACCTGAAGCCGGAACGGCTGACGCCGATGCATGACTGGCATCTCGCCAATGGCGCGACCATGTATTCCGCCGGCCTCTGGTACCGGCCGATGATCTACGGGCTGTCAGGCGAAACGATCGAGCAGGCCTATGTGCGCGAAGCCAAGGCGACGCGCGAAAGCGCAGGCATTGTCGATGTCTCGACGCTGGGCAAGATCGCCGTGCAAGGCCCCGACGCAGCGGCCTTCCTCGACCGCGTCTACACCAACATGTTTTCGACGCTCGCCGTCGGCAAGGCGCGTTACGGGCTGATGCTGCGCGAGGACGGCTTCGCCTTCGACGACGGCACCACCTGGCGGCTCGGCGAACAGGATTTCCTGATGACCACCACCACCGCCAATGCCGGCAAGGTGATGCAGCATCTGGAATATTTCCTCGACGTCATCTGGCCGGAGTTGAAAGTTCACGTCACTTCGGTGACCGACGAATGGGCGGGTGCCGCGATCGGCGGGCCAAAGGCCAGGCAGATCCTCGCCGCCTGCGTCACCGGCACCGCGGTCGACAATGCGACCTTGCCCTTCATGGGCATCGTGCGTGGCGAGATCGCGGGTGTTCCGGTGATGATCTGCCGGCTGTCCTTCTCCGGTGAAATGGCCTTCGAGGTCTATTCCGGCGCCGGCCATGGCACCCATGTCTGGGAAGCCTTGATCGAAGCCGGCAAGCCGTTCGGACTGGTCACCTACGGGCTCGAGGCGCTCGGCACGATGCGCATCGAAAAAGGCCATGTCACCGGCGCCGAGATCGACGGCCGCACCACGGCGCGCGACCTGCATCTCGACTGGATGCTGTCGAAGAAGAAGCCGTTCATCGGCTCGGCCATGATGGACCGCGAAGGCCTGATCGCATCCGACCGCCTGGAACTGGTCGGCCTGATCGCGCTCGACAACCGGCCGCTCAATGGCGGCGCGCATATTGTCGAGGCGTTGGACGAAGCCAATCCGCACGGCTCGATCGGTCACATCACCGCCTGCTGCTATTCGCCGGCGCTCGGCAAGCACATCGCACTGGCACTGGTCGAGGGCGGCAAGGCCAGGCACGGCACCCGTGCCCATGTCTCCGATCCCTTGCGCAATAGGTTCGGACCGGTCGAGATCGTCTCCAACCATTTCTACGATCCGGAAGGGACCCGCATGCATGGTTGAGCGCCAATCCCCGCTTGAGCCGGAGTTTCATGTCGGCTCGCATGGCAATTTCGAGCATGGCGTCGAGATCCTGCTGACCGAAACGAGGCCGGGCTCGATCGTGCAGCTCGCCGCCTGGCCAGGCGAAGAGAAGAAGCTGATCGCTGCCATCCGCACCGTCACCGGGCTGGCCCTTCCCGACGGCGCCGGCGGCGGCTTGAGCGACGGCGTGAAGTCGGTATTCGGCTTTGCGCCGGGAAAATTCACCGTGGCCGACGAAGCCGAAGGGTTGGCCGCTTCCTTTGCCAAGGCGGTGACGCCGGCCATTGGTACCGTGACGGACCTGTCGCATGGCCGCACCGCCATCCGCATCGCCGGACCCAAAGCGGAGTGGGTGTTGGCGAAATTCTTCGCCATCGACTTCGCGCTTACGGCCTTCCCGGTCGGCGCCGGCCGCTCGACCACCCATCACGACGTCTTCGCCCAGATCCAGCGCACTGGCGCCGACCAGTTCGACATCTACGTCTTCCGCTCCTTCGCGCGTTCGTTCTGGAAGGCGCTCTGCCATGCCAGCGAGGAAGTCGGCTACGAAGTACAATAAGCGTTGCGGCCAGATTGCGGCCCCCGCTGCTTCTGGCCTCAATGCCGGCCGGTTCTGCCGCTAGAGAATCGCGCCGCGGGCGGCCATGGTGGAAAAACGTGGCCGCGAGATCGGCCCAAGGGATAAAAATCCCGTCTCAGACTCGGCACATTCGTTTGGTTCGAACAACCCCATGACCGCAGAACTATCCGCCGGCGCCACCGATCGCGCCGATGTGTCGGCCAGAGCCCTGCTCCTGCTGCCGTTGACGGTCGCCTGCGGTGTGTTCATGACCAGCCTCGACCAGAATGTCGTGGTGACGGCGCTGCCCGGCATCGGCGAAAGCCTCGCCCGCCCGCCGAGCCAGCTTGGCCTGCTGATCACCGTCTATGTCGCCAGCCTGATCATCTCGATGCCGCTCGGCGGCTGGGCCGCCGACCGCTTCGGCCTGCGCAACGTCTACTGTTTTGCCTTGCTGGTGTTCGCCGGCTCGTCAGCTCTGTGCGGACTGTCTGATAACATCTGGACGCTGGTCGGTGCCCGCGCGCTGCAGGGATTTGGCGGGGCGCTGATGGGCACGCTCGGCCAGGTCGTCATCCTGTCGAGCTTCCCGCGCAACCGGACGCTGAAGATCAACATGTATATTTCGGTGGCCAGCCAGACCGGGCCGCTGGTCGGGCCGCTCGTCGGCGGTGCGCTGACCACCTACATTTCCTGGCGCTGGATCTTCTTCATCAATGTGCCGTTCGCGCTGGCGGCAGCGATTCTTGCCGCCTCACTGTTCCCGACAGTGACCAAACCCGTGCGCACGCGCTTCGATTTTCCGGGCTTCCTGCTGGTCGGTAGCGGCATGATCCTTCTTGTCTTCGGCATGGACTCGCTTGCTGCCAAAGATGCCGCCGCCGGCATGATTGCCGGCGAAATGGCGCTGGCGGTCATCATCCTGTCGATTGCCTCGCTCTACTGCCTGCGCGTGCCCAATCCCTTGCTCGAGCTCAAGCTCCTGCGGATCCGCACCTTCCGTATCTCGTTCCTCACCGGCGGCGGGCTGGACACGATCGGGCTGAGCTCCGTCGCCTTCCTGCTGCCGCTGATGTTCCAGCTCGGCTTCGGCATGAGCGCGGTGCAGGCGGGATCGCTGACCTTCGTTGCCGCGCTCGGCTCGGTGATCATGCGTTTCTTCATGCCGCGCGTCCTCAACCAGTTCGGCTTCCGCCGGGTGCTGGTCTTCAACACGCCTGTTGTTGCCGCGCTGGTCGCCGGCTTCGCTTTGATGCAGGCGACGACGCCGGTCTGGATCGTCCTTGGCTATATCTTTGCTTTCGGCGTTTTCCGTTCCATCCAATGGGCCTCGACCGGAAACCTCGCCTATTCCGACATCGCCCCCGAACAGCTCGCCCGCTTCAGCGCCCTCTATTACATCCTTTGGCAGCTCGCGGTCGCGGTCAGCGTCGGCCTGGCAGCGGCCATGCTGTCGTTCCTGGCCGGCGGCGGTCCTGCCGTGACCAATGATTTCCGGATCCTGTTCGCGATCGAGGGCGTCATCACGCTCTGCGCGCTGCTTGCCTATCTAAAGCTGACGCCGCAGGACGGCGCCCACGTCAGCGGGCACGGCATGCAGATGAATACGGAATAGTGCATGTCGCCTATTCGCTGAACGTCACCCACTCTTCGAGCGGCACGCGGTCGGTGCGGAAGGCGTTTTCGGGCTTGGACGTGTCCTCATAGCCCAGCGCCATACCGCAGACGACGATCTCCTCGTCGGGAATGTTGAGCACCGGCCGGATCTGCCGGTGATAGGGCGCGAAGGCGGCCTGCGGGCAGGTGTGCAGGCCCCTGCCCCGCGCCGCGACCATGATGTTCTGCAGGAACATGCCGTAATCGATCCACGAGCCCTGGTTGAGGCGGCGATCGATGGTGAAGATCATGCCGACCGGCGCGTCGAAGAAGACGAAGTTGCGGTCGTGCTGGGCACGCATCTTGTCGACCTCGCGTCGACCGATGCCGAGCGCGCCATAGAGGCCGAAACCGTTGGCGCGTCGCCGCGTCAAATAAGGTTCGAAGAACTGCGTGGGATAATAGCGATACTCGTCCCAGTCGGCCTTTTCAGCGCGGATACCGGAATTCAGGATAGCATCCGATATCTGTTGCTTGGTCTCGCCCTTGGTGACGTAGACCCGCCATGGCTGCATGTTGGTGCCGGACGGAGCGCGTGCCGCAACCGCCAGAATGTCGCGGATGGTGTCGTCGTCGATCATGTCGGGCAAAAACGCGCGCACCGAACGGCGCGACAGGATCGCCTCGTCGACGATCTCGGCCTCATCCGCGATTCGAGCCTTCTTTTCCAACATGGGCCGTCCCTTAGCCTTTGTCTCGATCGGACGTCCCCACTCGCCGCTCGCGGCCGAGCCTTTGCATGAACCGTCAAAATCCTGCAAGCAAATCTTGAGCATCGGTGAAAATCTACTTGATTTTTTCATGAGCTTAACCTCTCATGAAATTCGGATGGAATTTTTCATGAAATGAGCGTTTTGCCTTCCACTACACCGCGAACATTGCAGGGACCTGACGAACGCGTGCTGGCCAGCGATATACGCGCGCTGCGCCGGGCGCGCGGGCTGACGCTCGCCGAGATCGCCCTGAAACTTGGCCGTTCGGTCGGCTGGGTCAGCCAGGTCGAACGCGGCCTGTCGACGCCGTCGCTCGGCGATCTCAGGGCCTTCGCCGAGCTGTTCGGCGTGCCGATCAGCCTGTTCTTCAGCCATGACGTGCCGGTCGAAAGCGAGCGCGGCGTGGTGGTGCGGGCCGGCAGACGCCGCACCCTTGGCACCAGCGAATCCGGCCTGGTGGAAGAACTCCTGTCGCCCGATCTCGGTGGTAGCTTCGAGATGGTGCGCTCGATCTTCGCACCGGGCGCGGAGATGAAGACCCAGCACCTGCGGCCGACCGAGGAAGCCGGCTATCTCGCCTCGGGTGTTTTCGAGATCGAGATAGCGGGCGTCTGGCACCGGCTCGGCGAAGGCGATTCCTTCCGCTTCGAAGGCAAGCCCTATCGCTGGCGCAATCCAGGCACCGAGCCGGCGGTTGTCATCTGGGTGGTTTCACCACCGGTTTATTGAGTCAATTTTGGGAGAAGAAGATGGCGGGGTTGCCGAGCACGGCGCGCGTGGTGATCATCGGAGGTGGCGTCGTCGGCACCTCCTCGCTCTATCATCTCGCCAAGGCGGGCTGGACCGACTGCGTGCTCTTGGAAAAGAACGAGCTGACATCAGGCTCGACCTGGCATGCCGCCGGCAATGTGCCGACCTTCTCCTCGTCCTGGTCGCTGATGAACATGCAGCGCTATTCGACCGAGCTCTACCGTGGCCTCGCCGACGCGGTCGACTATCCCATGAACTACCACGTCACCGGCTCGCTGCGGCTCGCCCATTCCTGGGAGCGCATGCAGGAATTCCAGCGCGCCAAGGGTATGGGCCGCTATCAGGGCATGGATATCGACGTGGTCGGCGTCGACGAGATCAAGCGCCGCTATCCCTTCATCGAGACGCACGACCTGAAAGGCGCGCTCTACGACCCGAGCGACGGCGACATCGACCCGGCGCAGTTGACCCAGGCCCTGGCAAAGGGCGCGCGCGACATGGGCGCCAAGATCATCCGCTTCTGCCCCGTCACCGGCGTGCGCCGCGAAAACGACGAATGGGTGATGGCCACGCCGCAGGGCGAGATCCGCTGCGAGATCGTCGTCAATGCCGCCGGCTACCGGGCCGCCGAAGTGGGCAAAATGTTCGGCCGCGAAGTTCCGATGATGGTGATGAGCCATCAATACATCTTGTTCGAGGAAATCCCCGAGCTGGCCGCCTGGTCGAAGGAACAGGGCAAGAAACTGCCGCTGCTGCGCGATGTCGACACCTCCTACTACCTGCGCCAGGAAAAGACCGGCATGAATCTCGGCCCCTATGAGCGCAATTGCCGCGCGCATTGGGCCACCCCCGGCGATCCGATGCCGGAGGATTTTTCGTTCCAGCTCTTCCCCGACGATCTCGACCGGCTGGAACATTATCTGGCCGACGCCGTCGCCCGCGTGCCGATCCTGGGCACGGCCGGCCTGTCCAAGGTCATCAACGGCCCGATCCCGTATGCGCCGGACGGCAATCCGCTGATCGGCCCGATGCCTGGCGTTCCCAATGCCTTCGAGGCCTGCGTCTTCACCTTCGGCATCGCCCAGGGCGGCGGCGCCGGCAAGGTGCTGGCCGAATGGGTGACGCAGGGCCAGACCGAGTGGGACATGTGGTCCTGCGACCCGCGCCGCTTCACCTCTTTTGCCGCCGCACCCGACTACTGCGTCGCCAAGGGCATGGAAATCTACGGCAATGAATACGCCATCCAGTTCCCGCGCTATGCCTGGCCGGAGGGCCGCGACCGCAAACTGTCGCCGATCCACGATCGCATCAAGGCGTTCGGCGCCCGCTTCGACGCCTACAATGGCTGGGAGCGCGCCACCTGGTACGCGAAGGACGGCGACGACATTTCCGAGGAAGCCACGCTGACCTTCCGGCGCGACGGGCCCTGGCAGCATCGCGTGCGCGAGGAATGCCTGGCGGTGCGTGACGCCGCCGGCATTCTCGACCTCCCGGGCTTCTCGCGCTTCAACCTCGAGGGCCCCGGCGCCGCCGAATGGCTGAGCCTGCAGGTCACCGGCCTGGTGCCGAAGCCCGGCCGCATCGGCCTCGTCTATTTCGCCGACGACAAGGGCCGCATCGTCACAGAAATGTCCGTCGTGCGCCACGACGAGAATGTGATGACGCTGATCACCGCCGCGGTTGCGCAATGGCATGATTTCGAATGGCTGAAATCGCGCATGCCCAAGGACGCGCCATTCAAGCTGATCGACCGGACCGAAGAATTCTCCACCCAGATCCTGGCCGGCCCCAATTCGCGAAAAATCCTCGCCGATGTCTGCGACGCCGACCTCACCCTGCCATGGCTCACGCATCAGGAAACCACCATCGCCGGCCGCTGGGCGAAGCTGGTGCGCGTGTCCTTCGCCGGCGAACTCGGCTGGGAAATCCACACCAGGGTCGACGATACACCCGCCATCTTCGATGCCGTTTGCGCGGCGGGACAACAGCATGGCCTGAAGCCGTTCGGCATGTATGCGCTGGATTCACTGCGGCTCGAAAAGGGCTACCGCACCTGGAAAGGCGATCTCTCGACCGACTATTCCATCCTGCAGGGCGGGCTCGAGCGCTTCGTCAAATGGGAAAAGCCCGACTTCCGTGGCAAGGCAGCGCTGCAGAACGAGAAGCAGCAAGGCGTGAAGAAGCGCTTCGTCACGCTGGTCGTCGAAAACCCCGGCGATTGCGACGCACCCTACATGTCGACGCTGTGGCATGGCGGCCAGATCGTTGGCGAGACCACGTCAGGCGGCTGGGGCCATCGCATCGACAAGTCGATCGCGCTCGGCATGTTGCGCGTGGATTTGACCGAGCCCGGCACATCCGTCGAGGTCGAAATCTTTGGCGACCGTTTCAAGGCGATCGTGCAGAACGACGAACCTTTGTGGGATCCCAGGAACGAAAGACTGCGCGCATGAAGAAAGTCATCCTCACCGACGGTGGCATGGGCCAGGAACTGGTCCGGCGCAGCAAATCCGAGCCGACGCCGTTGTGGTCGGCCAGGGTGCTGATCGACGAACCCGATCTGGTGCGCGACCTCCACGCCGAATTCATCCGCGCCGGCGCCCGCGTCATCACCATCAACACCTATTCGGCGACACCCGAACGCCTGGCGCGCGAAGGCGCCGAGGACCTGTTCAAGCCGCTGCAGAAGCGGGGCATCGAACTGGCCAGGCAAGCTTGCGAGCAAGCCGGGGACGCAGCGATCGCCGGCTGCCTGTCGCCGCTTTTCGGCAGCTACGCCCCGGCGCTGACCATCTCCTACCAGGAGACGCTCGACATCTACCGCCGCATCGTCGCCGAGCAGGCGGACGGCGTCGATCTCTTCCTGTGCGAGACCATGGCCTCGGCCGATGAGGCGCGCGCGGCCGTCACCGCGGCATCGGAAAGCGGCAAGCCCGTCTGGGTGTCCTGGACGCTCGCCGATCACGGCGCGCCGCGGCTGCGCAGCGGCGAAACAATAGCCGCCGCGGCCAGCGCGCTCGATGGCCTGCCGATAGCGGCGCGGCTGCTCAACTGCTGCCGGCCGGAAGCGATCGCCGCCGCCTTGCCTGAACTGATCGATCTGGGCGGCCCGGTCGGCGCCTATGCCAATGGCTTCACCTCCACAGAGGCGCTCAAGCACGGCGGTACCGTCGATGTGCTGCACGCCCGCCACGACCTCGGCCCGGACGCCTATGCCGAGCAGGCGATCGGCTGGGTGGAGGCAGGTGCCGACATCGTCGGCGGCTGCTGCGAAGTCGGACCGCCGCACATTGCCGCGTTGCGCGATCGACTGCAGCAGGATGGTTACGCAATTTCGGGAGTTTTGCATGCCTAGACCATCGTCGCGCATTTCCGGCATCGTCCCGTCGGGCAAGGATGGCTGGGAGGTCCACTCGGCCGCCTGGGCCCGCAAGGCGGCCGGCGAGGACATCATCATGCTGTCGGTCGGCGACCATGATTTCGACACGCCTTCGCAAACCATCGAGGCCTGCGTGGCCGCGGTTCGCGGCAGCAATCACCACTACACGCCGCTGCCCGGCCTGCCGCGCCTGCGGCAGGCGATGGCGGCAGCCTCCAGCGCCTGCACCGGCGTCGAGACGACGCCGGATCAGGTGATCGCCACGCCAGGCGGCCAGGCGGCCCTCTACGCCGCCGTGCAGGCTGTGCTCGACCAGGGCGACCACGCCATCGTCGTTGCTCCCTACTACGCCACCTACCCCAACACGTTCAGCGCTGCCGGCGCCAGTTTCACCGTCGTAGAGACACCGGCCGAGGATGGTTTCCAGCCGCACGCCGACATGATCCGCGCGGCACTCAAGCCCAACACACGCGCCATCCTGATCAACACGCCGAACAACCCGACAGGTGCGGTCTATTCGCGCGAGCGGCTGGAACAGCTGGCCGAAATCTGCCGCGAGCATGACCTCTGGCTGTTGTCGGACGAGGTCTACTGGACGCTGGGCGGCGGCGAGCATATCTCGCCGCGCTCGCTGCCCGGCATGGCCGAGCGCACGCTGGTCATCAATTCCATGTCGAAAAGCCATGGCATGACCGGCTGGCGCATGGGCTGGCTGACCGGCCCGGAAAGCATGATCACGCTGCTGATCAATCTCAATCTGGTGACCACCTATGGCCTGCCGGCCTTCATCTCGGTCGCGTGCGCCGAGGCGCTTGAGAATCATTACGGCGTGAAGGACATCGCCGAGCGCTACGCGGCGCGCCGCACCGTCTTCCTCGATGCCGTGCGCGGCATGAACGACGTCGCCGTGCGCGGCTCCGAAGGCGGCATGTATGTCATGCTCGACATTTCGGCCGTCGAGCCCGACGACGAGAAATTCGCCTTCGCCTTCCTCGACAAGGAGAATGTCGGCGTGATGCCCGGCTCCAGCTTCGGCGAAGCCGCCGCCGGCCACATCCGCATCAGCCTCTGCCAGCCGGAGCCGATTCTCAGAGAAGCCGCACTTCGGCTGCGCCGTTTTGCTTCCAGCTATCGCCGCGAGGCCGCATGACCAAGACCATTCCGACCAAGGCCCGGGCCGTGATCATCGGCGGCGGTGTCTCCGGCTGTTCGGTCGCCTATCATCTGGCCAAGCTCGGCTGGACCGACATCGTGCTCCTGGAACGCAAGCAATTGACATCCGGCACGACATGGCACGCCGCCGGCCTGATCGGCCAGTTGCGCGGCTCGCAGAACATGACGCGGCTGGCGAAATATTCGGCCGACCTCTACGTCAAGCTGGAGGCCGAGACCGAGGTCGGCACCGGCATGCGCCAGGTCGGTTCGATCACCGTCGCGCTGACCGAGGAGCGCAAGCACGAGATCTACCGGCAGGCGTCGCTCGCGCGCGCCTTCGATGTCGATGTGCGCGAGATTTCACCCAATGAAGTCAAAGCGATGTATCCGCACCTGAACGTCTCCGACGTCGTCGGCGCCGTGCATCTGCCGCTCGACGGCCAATGCGATCCGGCCAACATCGCCATGGCGCTGGCCAAGGGTGCCCGCCAGCGCGGCGCCACCATCGTCGAGAATGTGAAGGTCACCAAGGTTCACACCAAAGCCGGGCGCGTCACCGGCGTGTCCTGGGCACAGGGCGAGGACCAAGGCACCATCGAAGCCGACATCGTCGTCAACTGCGCCGGCATGTGGGCGCGTGAGTTGGGGGCCCAGAACGGCGTCACCATCCCGCTGCACGCCTGCGAGCATTTCTATCTCGTCACCGAGCCGATCCCCGGCCTCAGCCGCCTGCCGGTGCTGCGTGTGCCGGACGAGTGCGCCTACTACAAGGAAGACGCCGGCAAGATGATGCTCGGCGCCTTCGAGCCGGTGGCCAAGCCATGGGGCATGGACGGCATCCGCGAGGATTTCTGCTTCGACCAATTGCCGGAGGACATGGACCATTTCGAGCCGATCCTCGAAATGGGCGTCAACCGCATGCCGATGCTGGCCACCGCCGGCATCCACACCTTCTTCAACGGCCCCGAGAGTTTTACGCCCGACGACCGCTACTATCTCGGCGAGGCGCCGGAATTGTCCGGCTATTGGATGGCGACCGGCTACAATTCGATCGGCATCGTCTCCTCCGGGGGCGCCGGCATGGCGCTGGCGCAGTGGATCAATGATGGCGAAGCGCCCTTCGATCTGTGGGAAGTCGACATCCGCCGCGCCCAGCCGTTCCAGAAGAACCGCCGTTATCTCAAGGAGCGCGTCTCAGAAACGCTGGGCCTGCTTTACGCCGACCATTTCCCCTACCGGCAGATGGCGACATCGCGCGGTGTGCGCCGCTCGCCCCTGCACGAGCACCTGAAGGCGCGCGGCGCCGTGTTTGGCGAGGTCGCCGGCTGGGAGCGCGCCAACTGGTTCGCCCGCGAGGGACAGGAGCGCGAATACCGCTATTCCTGGAAGCGGCAGAACTGGTTCGACAACCAGCGCGACGAGCATCTGGCTGTCAGGAACGGCGTCGGCCTGTTCGACATGACCTCGTTCGGCAAGATCCGTGTCGAGGGCCGCGACGCCTGTGCCTTCCTGCAAAGACTATGCGCCAACGACATGGACGTGGCGCCGGGCAAGATCGTCTACACGCAGATGCTCAACCAGCGCGGCGGCATCGAGAGCGACCTCACCGTGTCCAGGCTCTCGGATACGGCCTACTTCCTCGTCGTTCCAGGCGCCACGCTGCAACGCGATCTGGCGTGGCTGCGCCGGCATGTCGGCGAGGATTTCGTCGTCATTACAGATGTCACGGCGGCCGAAAGCGTGCTCTGCCTGATGGGGCCGGATGCGCGAAAGCTGATCCAGAGGGTCAGCCCCAACGACTTCTCCAACGAGAACAATCCCTTCGGCACGTTCCAGGAGATCGAGATCGGCATGGGGCTGGCCCGTGCCCACCGCGTCACCTATGTCGGCGAACTCGGCTGGGAGCTCTATGTCTCGACCGACCAGGCGGCGCATGTCTTCGAGGCGATCGACGAGGCCGGCGCCGATGTCGGCTTGAAGCTCTGCGGCCTGCACACGCTGGATTCCTGCCGCATCGAAAAGGCCTTTCGGCATTTCGGCCACGACATCACCGACGAGGACAATGTACTGGAAGCCGGCCTCGGCTTCGCGGTGAAGACGGCCAAGGGCGACTTCATCGGCCGCGATGCCGTGCTGAAGAAGAAAGAGGCCGGATTGAACCGCCGGCTGGTGCAGTTCCGGCTCAGGGATCCGCAGCCCCTGCTCTTCCACAATGAGGCGATCCTGCGTGACGGCAGGATCGTCGGCCCGATCACCTCAGGCAATTACGGCCATCATCTCGGCGGCGCCATCGGGCTGGGCTATGTGCCGTGCCAAGGCGAGAGCGAGGCCGATGTGCTGGCATCGTCCTACGAGATCGAGATCGCCGGCGAGCGGTTCGCGGCGGAAGCGTCGTTGAAGCCGATGTATGATCCGAAGGCGGAACGGACGAAGATGTAGCGCCTCTTCCCTTCTCCCCTTGTGGGAGAAGGTGGATCGGCGCGTAGCGCCGAGACGGATGAGGGGTGCGTGACGAAGCGCGGTGTGAAAAGATCGAAGGGTCTGAAGCACTTATTTCTGCAAAGCAGAGATCCTTCACACACCCCTCATCCGACCTCGCTTCGCGAGGCCACCTTCTCCCACAAGGGGAGAAGGGAGAGTCGCGCATCCCCTAAAACCTTTCCAGCTTCGTCCGCACCTTCGTCAGAAACGCCGCCCGCGTCTTTGGCGTCGAGGCATCCATCAGATAATGCGCCAGGAAGAACGTCTTGCAGCGTCTCGCGCACAGCGCCCGCATGCCGCGCAGCAATGTCTTGCGCCCCGGCTGGCCGACGACGACGCTCCACCAGGTCGGCGCACCGCAGGTGGTGATGACGCCAACCTTGGTGACATGCGTCATCAGCGACTTGATCCGCCCCTTGCCCGCCGGCAGCTTGAAGGCGACGTCGGTGGCCCACACCCGGTCGAGCCAGCCCTTCAGCATCGCCGGCAGCCCGTACCACCACGTCGGATAGACGAACAGGATCGCTTCAGCCCAGCCGAGCAGTTCGAAATGCGGCTTCAGCGCCGGGTCCTGCGGTGCCTGATTGTTGTAAGTGCGCCGCTCGTCGCAGCCCATCACCGGGTCGAATTTCTCGGCATAGAGGTCGAGCAGCCGGACCTGCCAGCCCTTCGCCTTCAGCACCTCGATGGCGGTGTCGCGGATCGACGCACAGAAGCTTTCGGGCACAGGATGGCAATAGACCACGAGGACCCGCATCAGAACGCATCCATGCTCGCAGCGACCTTCGACATGAAGGATTTTCGCGTTTGGTCGGTCGACAGGTTCATCGCGTAGTGCGCGAGATAAGTCACCGGCGCGCCCGGCTTTACGGTGGCGCGCAGCATGCGCTTGATCAGCCTGCGTGGCGGATCACCCATCACCATGGCGCGGAACCGGCTGCCGCCATAGGTGGTGACGGCCGCAACCTTCCTGATGTTGTGCAGCGAGGGCTGCACCTTGCCGTCAACCAGCCTGAACGACACGCCGGGCAGGAAGACACGATCGAAGAAACCTTTCAGGATTGCCGGGAAACCGTAGTTCCAGACCGGATAGGAAAGCACCAGCGCCTCGGCACGCAGCAGGCGCTCGACATAGGTCGCCGCGGGATCGGCGGTGCCGCGCGGGTTGTGATAGTCCAGCCTCTCCTGGCGCATCAGCCGCGGGTCAAAATCCTCGGCATAGAGGTCACAGTCATCGATCGTATGGCCCGCCGCCGTCAGCCGCTCGACGATCAACCGGTGCAGGCCGGCATTGAAGCTGGTCTCGACCGGGTGCGCGTAGAGGACGAGGATGTTCATCAGCCTGCCTTTTGCAGTCCCTTGAACAGAAAAGTCCGTCCGGAACGGTAGTCATAGTCCGGATTTTCCCAGGCGATCATCTTGCCGGGATTGAGCAGCCCCTGCGGATCCGTCTCGCGCTTGAAGGCAAGTTGCACCGCGTCCGTCTGCTTCATGCCGCCCTCTTCCAACGTGTAGCGGTGTGGGTTGAAGATCGGGCAGCCATTCTCCTCATGCAGGTGCACGATCTCATCCAAACGCGCCTCGGTGGTGAACTTCACCAAGGGCAGGCCAAAGCAGGTGATGTTGCCGTCCAGCCGGACGAATTCGAGATGCGAGAAGACCTCGCCGGGAAACATCGCATCCATCTTCTCGACCAGCGCCAGCTGGTTGGGGAACGGATAGAGCGACTGCAGATAGGTGATGTCGGGATCGACGCGCAGTGCCCTGAGCGTGGTGTGGTTCCAGGCCAGCTCATAGGCCGGCGGCAGGCCCTTTTTCTCCTCGGGCGTCGCGGTGGCGGCATTGAAGATCACCTCGCCGCCGGCGCGCCGGGTGAAGGCGAGGAACGCATCCAGCCCATGCTGCGCCACCATGACGACGCAGATGCTTTGCCCCTCCCTGAAAAATTTCTGGTGCCGCTTGAAATAGAGCTGCGGCACGGGCGCGGCGATCGGCGTGATCAGCTTGGTCAGGATGCCGTCCTGGCAGGCCAGCGCATTGCCGTAGCGCGCCGCGTCCATGAAGGCATCGAAGCCGACGATGACATCGATCCACTCATAGGCCGCGGTCAGCGGCATCTCGACTTCGGTGATGATGCCATTGGTACCATAGGCGTGAGTGACCTTGTGCAGATCCTCGCCGGTGAGTTCCAGCGCCTTCGGCTCGGCCTCCATCGTCACCACGCGCAGCCGCAGCACATTGCCGAAATCGCGCAACCCGCCGAAATTGATCGAGCCGACGCCACCCGAACCGCCGGCGATGAAACCGCCGATCGAGGCGGTGTTGTAGGTCGACGGCGACAGCCGCAGTTCCTGCCCGGAATGCGCGCGTGTCGCCTTGTCGATATCGGCCAGCACCGCGCCCGGCCCGGTCACCACGCGCCCAGGTGCGATCGATTTGATCTCGTTCATTTCGGCGAGGTTGAGCACCACGCCGCCCGACAACGGCATCGCCTGACCGTAATTACCGGTGCCGCTGCCGCGCGGCGTCACTGGCACGCCGTGCCGGTGACAGGCGGCGAGCACACGGATCAGCTCGGCTTCGGTCTTCGGCGTCACGATCAGGTCGCCGGTGACATGGTCGAGCTGCTGTTTCAGCACCGGGCTGTACCAGTAGAAGTCGCGGCTCTTCTGCTGGACGATGGCCGGATTGTCGTCGAGCTTTATCCCCTCGAGATCGCGTTTGAGCGCCGAAACATCCATCATTCCACCATCAGTTCGTCGAGTTCGGCATAGTCGGGCAATTGCCGGTCGATCGCGCGGCCGCCGCGCACGACAATGCGATCCGATTCGGGCCGCGACAGCAATTCCGTCCAGCTTCGACCTTTGAACAGGATGAAATCGGCACCACCGCCGGCGGCAAGCGTGCCAAAACCATCGAGCCGCATCACCTTGGCCGGCGTGGCAGTGACCGCTTGCGGCCAGTCAGCGACCGGATGATCGAAATGCAGGATGCGTGTCGCCATGCGGTAGACCTCCAGCATGTCGAGATCGCCATAGGCATAGAAGGGGTCACGCGTGTTGTCGGAAGCCACCGCAACCGGAATGCCCCTCGCCTTCATCTCGTGCAGCAGCGTCACGCCGCGCCAGCGCGGCGTGGTCTGGTCCCCGCGCCGGTCCTGCAGATAGAGATTGCACATCGGCAGCGACACCACCGCCAGCCCGGCCTTCGCCACCTTGTCCAGCGTGTCCAGCACTTCGAGGTCGGGCTGCCGCGCCAGCGAGCAACAATGGCCGACGAGGATGTTGCCCTCGAAGCCGCTCCAGAGCGCGGCCTCCGCGATCTTCTTCAGCGAGATCGCGGCAATGTCGTCGGTCTCATCGGCATGGAAATCAAGGTCGAGCCCATGCTTGATCGCCTGCGCGAAGACGTGGTCGAGCAGCTCTTCCAGGTCCGGCACCATATAGGTGACGACGCCGAGCACGCCCTTGGCGGCGGCGACTCGTCTCGCCAGCCTGTCGAACCATTTCTTGTCGCGCACGCCCTCGATGCCGAGCAGGCAGGCGCCCTGCAATTCGATGCGGCCGCGCCAGGCTTCGCGCATCGTCTCGAACACCGGCCAGGAGATTTCCTCTTGCGGCGCGACACTGTCGAGATGGGTACGCAGCGCCCTGGTGCCATGCGCGTAGGCCGAGCGCAGCGAGAAATCCATGCGTTTGGCCAGATCCTCGGCGCTCCAGCGCGCGACGCGGTCGGCGCCGGCGGCATTGAGCGCGCCCATGAAGGTGCCGTCGGGATTGGGCTTTCGCGGCCAGATATGGCCCTTGTCGATATGGGTATGGCAGTCGACGAAGCACGGCAGCACGATACGACCGGCAAGGTCGATAGCCTCCGCCGGCGCCTTCGATTTGCCATGCGCCGCAATGCTGGAGATCTTGCCGTCGGCAATAGCAATGTCGGCTAGCGTGAAACCGTCATTGTCGTAGGCGGCAGTAAGGTCCGATGTCAGCGATCTATGAACGCGGGCGTTGGCGAGCGGGTATGAAGCTGAGTTCGGAATCAAGGCACTACCGCTCCTGCTTCAGCGCGCTTTCGTGCCAGCGCCGCAGAATGAGATGCGAAATCAGCGACAGCACGAGGAAGATCAGGATACCGGTCAGCGAGATCAGGAACAGCGCCGCGAACAACCGTGGCGCGTTGAGGCGGTAGCCGGCCTCGATGATGCGCGAGGCGAGTCCCGACGACTGGCCGGTGGCGCCGGCGACGAACTCGGCCACCACCGCGCCGATCAGCGACAGGCCGCCGGCGATCTTCAGCCCGCCGAGGAAATACGGCATCGCTGCCGGCAGCCTGAGATAGCGCAATTGCTGCCAGCGCGTCGCGCCGTTGAGCTTGAACAGGTCGCGCAGATTGCGATCGACCGAATTCAGGCCAAGCGTGGTGTTGGACAGGATCGGGAAGAAGGCGACGATCCAGGCGCACAGCAGGAGCTTGGTGGTCTGGTTGTTCACATAGATGTTGATCAGCGGAAAGATCGCCACGATCGGCGTCACCTGCAGCACGATGGCGAACGGGAAGAACGACATCTCCACCCATTTCGATTGCGCAAACAGCACCGACAGGCCGACGCCGCCGATGACGGCCAAGGCCAGGCTGAGGAAGGTGATGCGCAAGGTGACCAGCAGCGAGGAGAACAAAAGGCCGGCATCGTTGTAGAGTGTCTGCAGCACCACGCCGGGGCGCGGCAGGATGTATTGCGGGATCTCGTTCCACACGCAGATGCGGTCCCACAGCCAGATCGCCAGGATCATGATCGCCAGCGGCAGCACCCAGCGGCCGATCCGCTCGAACCGCTCCTGGCGCACACGGCGCGCTTCCTCGGGATCGAGCGTCAACGTGCCGTCAATGACCGTCATGATGCGAGCCCGCTGTTGAATTGATGGCATTGACCAGCACGTCGGAAGCCTGACGGCAAAGGGCTGCATAGTCGGGCGAGGTGCGAAACACCTCGTCGCGCGGATAGGAGGCCTCGATAGCGAGTTCGTCGAACACCCTGCCCGGCCGCGCCGCCATGACGACGACGCGGTTGGAAAGGAACACGCTCTCGAACACGCTGTGGGTGACGAAGACGACGGTGAAGCGTTCGTCCTGCCAAAGCTCCAGCAGGTCGTTGTTGAGCTTGAAGCGGGTGATCTCGTCGAGGGCCGCGAACGGTTCGTCCATCAACAGCACGCGCGGCTTGGTGACCATGGCCCGCGCGATCGAAACACGCATCTTCATGCCGCCCGATAATTCGCGCGGCACGGCGTCCTCGAAACCGGTCAGGTGCACCCGCGCGAGCATCTCCGTTATCGCCGGTGCGGCCTTGGCACGGGAAATGCCTTTCAGCCTGAGCGGCAGCCAGACATTGTCGAAGACGCTGGCCCAGGGCAACAGCGTCGGCTCCTGGAAGACGAAGCCGATGTTGGCGCGGTCGAGCGAGCCGCCGCCGCGCCAGTCGAGCACGCCGGAAGTCGGCGTCGACAGGCCGGCGATCAGCCGCAGCGCCGTCGACTTGCCGCAGCCCGACGGCCCGAGCAGGCTGAGAAAATCGCCTTCCCGGATCGTCAGGTCGACAGCGCTCAGCGCCGTCACGCCGTTGGAAAACACCTTGCCGACGCCGCGCAGCGCCAGCAAGGTCGGAGCGACGTCCGATGCCGGCGCTCGCGCCACTTTTTCCCCTATCATGCCCAGGCCGGCCTATTTCTTCAGGTCGAGCCCGACGCCCTTGTTGACGAAGGCCAGCGTGTAGGCCTTCGAAATGTCGATGCCTTCCGGCGTGACCTTGGCCTTGACCATCTTGTCGTAGAAGCTCTTGATCCGCGCGTCGGTCATGGCGCCGATGCCGAGCTTCTCGGTATCGCCCGAATCGGCAAGGCCGAACTTCTTCATCTGATCGATGGAGAAAGCGATCTGCTCGTCGCTCATGTCAGGATTGTCTTTCTTGATCATGTCGTTGGCCGCCTTGTTGTCGCCGTAGAGGTACTTGTACCAGCCCTTGGCCGAGCCATCGACGAAGCACTGGACCACCTCCGGCTTCTTGTCGATCGTGTCCTGCATCACCTCGATCGTCGTCGAGTAGGTATCCCAGCCATAGTCGGCGAGCAGGAACTGGTTCGGCACGAAGCCGCCTTCCTTCTTGACCGCGAACGGCTCGGAGGTGACGTAGCCCTGCTGGATCGACTTCTTGTTGGCGAGGAACGGAGCGGTGTTGTAGGTGTAGGGCGCGCGCTTGGCAGCGTCGAAGCCAAGTGCGGTGACCATCCACTGGAAGAAGGTCTGCACGCCTTCGTCACCCAGGATATACTGGTCGGCGTTCTTCAGGTCCTCCCATTTGTCCAGCCCCTCACCGGGATGAGACATGATGACCTGCGGATCTTTCTGGAAATCGGCGGCCACCACGCGCATCGGAATGCCTTGCTGGACGGCATCGAAGGCCGACAGCAGATTGCCGCCCATGTAGAAATCGATCTTGCCGGCCAAAAGCATCGGCCGGCCGCTGACCTGCGGGCCGCCCTGCATGATGGTGACGTCGAGGCCGCAGGCGGCATAAGTGCCGTCCGCCACGGCCTGGTAGTAGCCGCCATGTTCCGGTTCGGCCAGCCAGTTGGTGCCGAAGGTCACTTTTTCATTCGCCGCGGCCCCCAGCGTGCTGGCCGCCAGCAAGGCCACCACCGCCACCGAGATCTTCTGTTTTGCGTACATCGACAACCACCCTCTGTTTGCTCCGGCGCCACGCGCCAGGCTCGACACCAAAGATTCAAGAAGCAAGACACATGCCACCGGCGGCTCGCGCCGGGACCCGCCCGCCTGCACCACAGCCATCTGCGAAAGCCGGAAAGGTCGTGCTGCACCGGAGGCATCGTGCCTATTTTTTGAACGCCTGTCCACAATCGCACCAGTGCCATGCACGGCCATCTTGAAGCTGTAGTGAATACGGCCTTAGGCTGACGACATTCAGGAGATTGCCATGTTCAGATTCCTCACCCCGAAGTCGATCAAGCCGCCCTTTGCCCGCTACAGCCACGGCGTCGAGGTGCCGGCGGGCAAGCGGCTGGTGCTGTGCTCCGGCCAGGTCGCTATCACGGCGGACGACCAGATCCCCGAGGACGCCGGCGCCCAGGCCGAGCTCTGCTTCCGCAACATCGAGGCGATCCTTGCGGAGGCCGGGTTGCAACTCGGGGATATCGTGCGCATCAACGCCTACGTTACCGACCGCGCGCATCTGCGGGCCTATATGGATGTCCGCGACCGGCTGTTTTCGAGCCCGGCACCCGCCTCGACACTGATGATCGTCAGCGGATTTGCCCGACCCGAATTCAAGGTCGAGGTCGAAGTCATCGCTGCCGGGTGATCGACAGGAAGCCTGGACCGCGTTAGGTCTGGCCGACCATTGAAGAGGCATGACATGACCGCAGCCAAAAGACGCGTCTGGTGGGGGGACTACCGGACCACCGAATACGCCTCGATCGATCCGGAGGCGACGATCGCCGTTCTGCCGGTGGCGGCGATCGAGCAGCATGGACCGCATCTGCCTGTCTCGACCGACACCTCGATCATGAACGGCATGCTCGATACCGTGATCGCCCGCCTGCCCGACGATCTCGACATCCGCATCCTGCCGGTCCAGGCGGTCGGCAAGTCGAACGAACATCTGCATGCACCGGGCACCCTCACTTTGCCGGCAACGACGCTGGTCGAAGCCTGGACCGAACTTGGCATTTCGATCGCACGCGCCGGTGTGCGCAAGCTCATCGTCGTCAACTCGCATGGCGGCAATGAAGAGATCATAGGCATCATCACGCGCGAATTGCGCGTGCGCGAAAAGATGCTGGCGGTGAAGACCAGCTGGCAGCGCTTTGGCCGTCCGGCAGGCATGTACACCGAACTCGAGGACCGTCACGGCATCCATGGCGGCGATGTCGAGACCTCGCTGATGCTGCATTTCCGGCCCGACCTTGTCGACATGGCCAAGGCGGACAATTTCGTTTCCAATGTCGCCAGGGCCGAGACGGAATTTTCGCTGCTGCGCCACACCGGCACCCACGCCTTTGCCTGGATCGCTGGCGATCTCAACCCGAACGGCGTGGTCGGCGACGCCAGCATCGCCACGGCGGAAAAGGGCCGGCTGACCGCGGAGCATCAGGCCGACGGTTTCATCAGCCTGCTCAGGGATGTGCGCAAGGCGAAGCTCGTCGACTGGCTGAAGTAGCGGCATAGCCGCAATCGCGCCTTCGAAAAAGCTCCCAATATGAGGTTTGACATCATACTGGACGGGATATGGAGGCCGATATGGCAACAATGAACATATCATTGCCCGATCCGATGAAGGATTGGGTTGAGGCGCAAACTGAAACCGGTCGCTACGCCAACGCGAGCGACTATGTGCGCGATTTGATCCGTCGGGATCAGGAGCGCAACGACAAGATTGCCGCCATGCAGCGCTTTGCCGATAACGGATTGAAGAGTGGCGTCGGCTATCGATCCAGTGACGCGCTTTTTACTGAGGCGGTCAAACGCGCTGGAAAGTCACCCGGCAACGGGTAGTGGGATTTCGCCTTTCTTTAGCCGCGGAAGAGGACATCGACGTGTCCATTGTCCGGGTACGCCACGGGCACGAAGATTGGGCGAATGAAGGCACTCGATAGTCCTGCAACGATGTATGGGCACAGCTAGCTCTCGATCTTCAGCCCAAACGGCGTGCCCTCAAACGCATCCGCCCCGCGCCCGATCGACTGGATCGCCTCGATCATGCGGCCATTGCGATCAAGCAGCGCGTCGGCCACGGCAATGAGCCGAGAGTTGGGTGTCGCCGAGGGCGACAGCGCCCGCAACGTCCGGGCCAGTTCGGCCTCGTCGCGTTTTGGCGCCAATGCGGCGGCGATGATGTAGGCCGATGCCGTGGAGCGGCTGATGCCGGCATAGCAATGCACGACCATCGGCTTCGTCCGGTCCCAGCGGCGCGCGAAATCGAGCACCTCGCGGACATGCTCCTCGCCCGGCATGGTCATGCCGTCCTGCGCCACCGCGATGTCGTGCATGACCAGATGCAAGTGGTTTTCCCTCGCTATCGAGGCCGGACGCGTCACCTCCGTTCCGACGGAGAGCAGCGACAGCATGCGGTCGGCGCCGGTCCTGGCCACCGTTTCCTCGATCTTCGCCAGCGAGCAGACATGGATCATTGTTTTGAACCTTTTTGTCGATCCGCGCGCCGCGTCGCCCATTCGGCAAGGGCTGATTCGAGCCGCTGCCATTCCTCCTCACTCCCCGGCAGGCCGACGCGCAGGACATGCGGCCGGTCATAGAAATGCCGAAGCAGGACGCCGCGCTCGCCAAGCGCTGAAAACAGGCCAGCTGCATCCGGCAGGCTGAGATAGCGGAACAATACGGTGCCGCCCGCGACAGGCACGTCGAGACGGCCGAACACTGCGTCCAGCCGCGCGGCCGCCTCGGCAAGGGATGCCCGCATTGCGTCCTGCCAGCCAATATCGGCAAGCGCGCGAATGCCATATTCCAGCGCCGGGCCGGCGACGGCCCACGGCCCGAATTGCGTTTCCAGCAATTCCACCGTCGCTGCATCGGAAAGCGCGAAGCCAAGCCGCAGGCCGGCCAGGCCAAAGAACTTGCCGAACGAGCGCAGCACGACGAGGCCGCCTCGATCGGCATCGCCGGCGAGACTGTGCTGGCGCGGGCCGACATCCATGAAGGCCTCGTCGACGACCAGCAGCCCGCCTCTGGCGCGCAGCCCGGCGGCCAATGCCAGCAGCCGGTCGCGCTCGATGACGCGACCATCGGGATTGTTCGGATTGACGATGATGGCAAGGTCGGCGTCCGCCAGTGCGGCAAAATCGCTGACTTCGCTCACCTGATGCCCGGCGATCGCCGCTACCCGCGCATGTTCGGCATAGGTCGGCCCCAGCACCAATGCCTTGCCGGGCCTGACCAGCGAGGCCACGCGCGGCAGCAGGATCTGCGTGCCGGGCGCCGCGACCACATTGGCCGGCGACGGCGCGCCATAGGTGCTGGCCGCGATCTCTGTCAGTTCGCGCGCCCGCCCGGCTTCCGGCAATCGCCACAGCGAGGTGGCGGGCAGGTCGAAAAGCGGGTAGGAGTGCGGGTTGATACCGGTCGAAAGGTCGACGAAAGGCTGAGGGGCGGCGGGGAAAAGCGCCCTCGCCCGGCCAAGACTTCCACCATGGTCCACCGCTCCTTCAAGAAGCTTCATGTCAGTCCTGATCGCTTTCCTGTCACTGGCCGTCGAATTTGTCCTGGGTTACCCGGACTGGCTCTTCCGCGCCATCGGCCATCCGGTGACGTGGTTCGGCAGGCTGATATCCTTTCTCGATCGCAGGCTCAACCGCGCCACGGATCCCGACGCGCTGCGTCGCCAACGTGGCGTCCAGGCGCTGCTGGTCATCGTGCTGGTGCCGGCGGTGATCGGCCTTGGCGTGCAGCTTGTCCTGCTCTGGTTCGTCCCCCTGGGGTTTTTCATCGCCGCCCTTCTGGCGACATCGCTGCTGTCGCAAAAGAGCCTCTACGAACATGTCGAGGCGGTGGCCGATGCGCTCGACAGCGCCGGCCTCGCCATGGGCCGTGTTGCTGTCTCGCGCATCGTCGGCCGCGATCCCGAAGCGCTAGACAGGGCCGCCGTCTGCCGTGCGGCAATCGAAAGCCTGGCCGAGAATTTTTCCGACGGCATCGTCGCCCCGGCCTTCTGGACCGGTGTCGGCGGGCTCGCCGGCGGCGCCGCCTACAAGGCCGCTAACACCGCCGATTCGATGATCGGCCACCGCACCCCGCGCCACGAGGCCTTCGGCTGGGCTGCGGCGCGCTTCGACGACTGGATCAACCTGCCCGCATCGCGGCTGACGGCGCTGCTGATCGTGCTGGCGGCTTTCCTGGTCAAGGGCGCCGATCCCGGCAGTGCCTGGCAGGCGGTGCGGCGCGATGCAAAAAAACACCGCTCGCCCAATGCCGGCTGGCCGGAAGCGGCCATGGCCGGCGCGCTCGGCCTGGCGCTTGCCGGGCCACGCAGCTATGGCGGCATCGTGGTCGACGATGTCTTCATGGGTGAAGGCGGCCGCCGCGACGTCGACAGCGACGACATCAGGCAGGCGCTGAAACTCTACCGCGTCGCCGATTATCTGCTGATCGTGCTGTTCGGGGTGGTTTCGGTCGTCGTCATTCTGGCGTGACCTCACCCTCCCCCTTGTGGGGAGGGTCGGCGCGTAGCGCCGGGGTGGGGGTGCGGCGCCAAGGCCCCCACCCCGCTCCGCTTCGCGGATCGACCCTCCCCACAAGGGGGAGGGTAAAAGACTCAAAACTCGATCCCCTGCTGCGCTTTCACGCCTGCTGAAAAATGGTGCTTGGTCACGCCCATTTCGGTAACAAGATCAGCGGCCTCGACCAGCGCCGGCTTGGCGTTGCGGCCGGTGACGACGACATGCAGGCCCTCGCGGCGCGCCTTGAGCGCTGCAATTACCTTCTCAAGATCGAGATAATCGTAGCGCAGAGCGATGTTGAGTTCGTCGAGCACGACAAGGCTGATCGAGGGATCAGCAATCAACTCCAGCGCCTTGGCCCAGGCAGCCTCGGCTGCCGCGATGTCGCGCTTCAGATCCTGCGTCTCCCAGGTAAAGCCCTCGCCCATCGCATGCCAGACGACGCGGTCGCCGAAGACGGCAAACGCATCCTTCTCGCCGGTGTGCCATTTGCCCTTGATGAACTGCACGACGCCGACGCGCTTGCCGTAGCCGAGCATGCGCAGCGCCAGGCCGAAGGCAGCTGTGGTCTTGCCCTTGCCCGGGCCGGTGTTGACGATCAGCAGTCCTTTTTCGATCGTCTTGGCCGCCACCTCGGCGTCCTGAACCGCCTTGCGCTTGGCCATTTTGGCACGATGGCGTTCTTCATCCTTATTGTCGATGTCGGTCATGTCACTTCACCTTGAGCGGCAGCCCCGCCACCATCAGCAGCACCGTATCTGCAATTGCAGCGACCTGCTGGTTGAGCCGGCCGGCGTCATCGCGAAAACGGCGCGCCAGGGCATTGTCGGGCACGATGCCTTGCCCGACTTCGTTGGATACCACGAACCAGGGCCCGCGCGGCCGCGACAGCAAATCCGCCAGCCGCCGGCACTCGGCGCCGACGTCGTGATCGGCCAGCATGTGATTGGTCAGCCACAGCGTCAGGCAGTCGACAAGCACCGGCTGGTTGTCGGGCAACGCCTCGAGCGCGCCGGCAAGGTCAAGCGGTGCGTCGACTGTTATCCAGCCCTCGCCGCGCCGCGAGCGGTGCAATGCGATGCGTTCGCGCATCTCGTCGTCATAGGCTTGCGCCGTGGCGATATAGGACCATGGCGCGGGCGACGCCGTCGCCAGGGTTTCGGCGTGCGCGCTCTTGCCGGAGCGCGCACCGCCGATGATGAAGGTCAGCTTGCTGCGATCAGGCAAAGCTGTCGCGCAGGCTGGTCGCGGTGCCGGTGAAGCGTCCGCGCACCACGCCGACGACAGCGCCGAGCACCAGCCAGAACACTAGACGGGTGAGCGTTGAGGCCACGATGAACTGGTGATGCAAGCCTTCGGGGATTGGCGTCACGAAGCTATCGGGTTGCGGCGCGCCAACGATATGCGGCGCCACGATAAGAGCAATGCCAAGAAGGGCAAGAGGCAGTGACTTGCGGAACGCGATGAGCCCAAGGCCGGCGGCAGTCGCCACAACTGTCAAAGTCCACCAGATTTGGCGCTGCAAGAGATCGGCGTCAGGCATTGCCGGCAGTTTCGGCGGTAGGCCGAGCCCAGGTGCCAAAGTGAATATAGCGAAGCCAGCTAGGCCCCAGAAGACACCCTGCCGCCAGTTGCCGATACCGCCCATGAATTCGGAGACAGCGACCAGGATCAGCGCAAAACCGATACCGCTGACGATGTTGGCAAGGACATTGAAGGCGAAGCGCTCGAAACCGTCGGCCGGAGCCCAGCCTTCGTCCTCGACCGGGGCGGCCGCTTCCGCAGGAGCCGGGGCCGCGCTGCTCATGGCATTGTCAGCCGGAACGGCCGGGGTCATGGCGTTGTCGTTTGTGGTAACAGCGGCGAGGTCGTGGTGATGGTCGCCGCCGGCCTTTTCATAGACTTCCGCCTTCAGGATCAGTGGGTCGGTCGCGTAGGCTTGCATGCAGGCGAGCGCAATGCCCCCCACGAGCCCTGCGATCGCCGCGATGAACACGACGTTGCGAAACAAATTCATGATGTCAGGCCTTCGTCAGTGGCAGGGAAAACCCATCGAATGGCGATAGTCGTGAGCCGCATTGTGGACCGCATCGATATGCGAGAAGCCGACAAAGCCGATGATGAACGTGCCGAGCAGCGCGGCAAGCGCCAGCTGCATGAAGCGCGACTGCGAGGAGACGGAGGCGCCGAGGGAGACGGAAGCGGTAGTCATATCTTGTCCTTTCACCCTCCACCCGAGGGCCTGTCAGTTTTGCCGTCGTCGGCAGGTCTCCTGGCTCACGGATCAGCGCCCTTCCCCACCTTCCCGAAGACGAATCTTCAGTGGCATATGGAGAGGACTACCGCACACAGTTGCGGGGGCAGCCACGGCATTGGGCAAGAATTTCGCCCGCACCGCATTCCCTCTTGGCTCCAAAACGGAACCGACGACTGCATGACTATAGGGAAAATCGCGACACGCGGCAAACCAAATTCCGCCGGCAAACAGCGCGATTGCGCCATGCCGTTTCCAGGCGCGACAATTGACAATTCTCCTGGCCGGGTGTCGGCTGACCGCTTCACAGGAAGCCAGCCATGCAGCCCACTGCCAGCGAGCGCGCCCCTTACAATGGCCTGACCCGGGCCGAATCGACCCTGCCCTCGTCGGCCTATTGGGATGAAGCGGCGTACCAGCTCGACCTCGACGCCATCTGGTACAGAAACTGGCTGCTCGTCTGCCGCGAGGCCGATCTGGCAAAGCCGCTGGCCTTCCGCCGATTCCGCATCGGCGCGCAGGACATCATCGTGCTGCGCGACGACACCGGCGCTTTGCGTGCCTTCCACAACACCTGCCGCCATCGTGGCTCGCAGCTTTGCCAGGAGAGCGAGGGCCGGCTGAAGGCGCGGCTGATCACGTGCCCCTACCATGCCTGGTCCTATTCGCTGCGCGGCGACCTCGTGCGCGTGCCATCTAAATCGCTGCCTGATGGATTCGACAAGGCCGACCATCCGCTCTACCGCGTCGCGCTCTCGGTGTGGCGCGGCTTCGTCTTCATCAATCTGCAGGAGGATGCGGCGGGCTCCGCGCAGGCCTCCTTCGACCCGGCCTCCGGCGATCTCGGCAACTGGCCGCTGGAAACGCTGGTATCGGGCCATGTGCTGCGCAAGGTGATGCACTGCAACTGGAAGATCTTTTGGGAAAACTTCAACGAGTGCCTGCACTGCCCGGGCGTGCACAAGGATCTGTCGCGGCTGGTGCCGATCTATGGCCGCGGCCTGATGAGCCGGCATGACGACCCCGAATGGACGCGCCACGCCGACAATGACGCGCCGGAGTTTTCCGGTGGCCTGCGCGACGGCGCCGAGACCTGGTCGCGCGACGGCCAGACGCATGGGCCGATCTTCTCAAGCCTGACGCCGGCCGAACGCGCCGCCGGGCAGACCTACGCCACCAGCCTTCCCTCGATGTTCATCGTCGGTCATGTCGACTACGTCAGGACCGTGCGCCTGGTGCCGCTTGGTCCCGAACAGACCGAGCTTGTTGCCGAATGGCTGTTCGCGCCCGAGGCGCTGGCCGCGACCGACATCGATAACATCGTCGCCTTCGGCACACAGGTGCTGGAAGAGGACGCGGCGATCTGCGAGGTCAACCAGAGAGGCCTGCATTCGATGCGCCACGCCGCCGGCGTGCTGATGCCCGAGGAGTACGACCTGCACCGCTTCCACAACTGGGTGCGCGAGCGCCACGCTGCACTTACTGCCTGATCCTCAAAGCGACTTCGGCAGGTAGCGCCACGTGACAAACCCGCAAACCGCCGCCAGCAGACCGAGCGTGACGAACACCGAGCCCAGTCCAAAGAAAGCCAGCACCACCGAATAGACCAGCGGCGGCGTCAGCTCGGAAAAATCGAGATAGGTGCGGTAGACCGCTGCCATCTGCGCCCGCTCATAGGAGCGCACCGAGCGCATGAAGGCGGTCGAGCCCAGCGCATCGAGCGCGATGGTGAAGAAGGCGCCGCACAGCAGGAAAGCGCCGGTGAGCAACGGCACACTCTCGCCCACCGTACCTGCTGCCAGGAGCATCGCCGACATGGCGAAATAGGCGAAAGTCATGGTCTTGCGGCCGCCAAAGCGTTTTCCGGCCTTGCCCCAGAAGATCGCCATGAACAAAAGCGCGTTGCCGGCCGAGACCAGCAGGCCGCCGGCCAGCTTGCCCTCTCCGGTGATCACCATGAACAGCGGCCCGTAGACGAAGAACGTCGTCCAGAAGCAGGAGCGGCCGAAGGCGATCAGCCAGGCAAGCCTCAATCGGGGCTGCGCGATGAAGCGGCCGATATTGGCGAGCGGATTGGCCGGCCGTGTCTTGCCGGGCCGGATCGACGGGTTGTCGCCCAGCCGATAGGTCCAGAACAGCGCCAAGAGCGCCAGCGCGAACACCGCCACCGCACCGTGCGCGGCATAGATACCGAAGCGCGTGTAGAGGAAGATGCCGAGCGTCGGCCCGCCGGTCCAGGCAAGCATCGACCACGCCATGCGCAACGATTCGGCCTGCATGAAGTCGGTCTTGCGGATGTGGTCCATGATGTAGAGGTTGAGCGTGATCGAAAGCGCGCTGGCGCCCATCACCCGACACAGCATGCCCGCCAATTGCCCGGCAAGCGTGTGGGTAACGAAAAACAGCGAGCCGATGGCGAGCAGGCAGGCGCCCGCCGTGTAGACCCAGCGCCGGGCAAAGCGGCGGATCAGCATCGGCATGAACAAGGTCACCGACAGGCCGAGCAGCGCCACGATGGTGTAGAGGATCGAGACGATCTGCTCATTGTGCAGGATTTCGTAGGCCTGGATCGGGATGACGCTCGACACCGTGGCGCGGGCGAAGGATTCGACCGCGTAGAGCGAGGCGAAGGTGCGCGCATCCGCGGCCTTGAGAGCCGGAAGCCAGATCGGATGGCGCACATGAGTGGACATTGCTTCCCCAAAGCAGAATCATCGGCCAAATCTGCCGTGGTCATTCCCGGACGATTAAGAGGAAACCGACGCGTAACCGGCCAAAAGCGAAGCCGGTCAAAGGCTTCCCGGCTCTGGCCTAAAGCGCCGCTTGATCCGATGCCTCGGCCTTCTTCTGTCCCGCCCAACCGTGATAGTCCTCAGGCGGGGCTGAATCAGAACGCGAGACCATGACCATCCACACGCCGACCGCACCCGTTCCGGAGCCATCCAAGCGCATCGTCGCCATCGACATCGTGCGCGGCATCGCGCTGCTGGCCATGGCGAGCTACCATTTCACCTGGGATCTGGAATTCTTCGGCTACACCGACCCCGGCCTCACCGCCTTCGGCTGGTGGAAGATCTACGCACGCTGCATCGCCTCGACCTTCCTGTTCCTGGTCGGCGTCAGCCTGTACCTGGCGCACGGCCAGCAGATCCGCTGGAACGGTTTCTGGAAACGTTTCGCCATGGTTGCCGGTGCGGCGATCGCCATTTCGGTGGTCACCCGCATCGCCACGCCGGACGGCTTCATCTTCTTCGGCATCCTGCACGAGATCGCGCTCGCCAGCCTGCTCGGCCTCGCCCTCCTGCGGCTGCCGGCCCTGCTGACGCTTGTCGTTGCCGCGCTCGTCATCGCGGCGCCCGTCTATCTGCGCTTCGAGGCCCTGGATCACCCCTGGCTGTGGTGGATAGGCCTGTCGGCGATCAATCCACGCTCCAACGACTACGTGCCGTTGTTTCCATGGTTCGGCGCGGTGCTTGTCGGCATCGGCGTGGCGAAACTCGCTTCCGCGTCCGGTGTAAGAGCGCGGCTGGCAAGCCTGGTGCCCGGCCGCTGGGCCAATCCGCTGCTCTTCATCGGCCGCCACAGCCTGGCTTTCTACCTCATCCACCAGCCGTTGCTGATCGGCTGCGTCTGGCTTTTTTCGCAAATCATGCCGGCCCAGGTCGACACCCCACAGGTCAATTTCCTGAAAACCTGCCAGCGCTCGTGCGAGCAGACGCGCAACGCAACCTTCTGCACCAGCTATTGCGGTTGCATGCTGACGACGATCGAGGGCGAGGCCACGCTTGATCGGCTCGAGAACAACGACCAGAGTGCGGAATTCCGGGCGCATCTGGGCGATCTGGCCGCCAGTTGCACGGCCCAGACCGAAGACAAGATGGACGAGGGAGGAACGCAATGACCGAAACCCAGCCGAAGCCCGGGGTGATCCCATGGCCGCCGGTGATCTACACCGCGGCGATCGCCATCAGCATCATCCTCGGCATGCTCTATCCCCTGCCCTGGATCGGAGACCTTCTGGGCGACCTGCTGTTCGCCGCCGGCTGGGTGGCGCTGTTCGGCGTCGCCGCACTCTGGTTCACCGCCATCCGCACCATGATGCGGGCCAGGACCACCCTCAATCCCAACGCAGTGCCCGACCACCTCGTCACCACAGGACCCTTCGGCATCACCCGCAACCCGATGTATCTGGCCAACACGCTGCTGTTGATCGGCGTCGCCTTTGTCTCGGGGATCGTCTGGTTCCTGCCGCTGGCGTTCATCGCCGCCTTCGTCACGCAGAAGGTCGCCATCGAGCGTGAGGAAAAGGTGCTGGCGGCGAAATTCGGCAAGAAATACCGCGACTACGCCAAACGCGTGCGGCGCTGGATTTGAACAGCGTTACGTGTTGACGCCAAGCTCCACCAGCCGCTCGACGCAGGACTCCTCGGCCTGGTCAAGCTCGGCCAGCGTCTCCTCGAGGTCGCGGCGCTTCTGGCGCAGATCCTCGCGCTTTTCCTCGATGCGCTTGATCATCAGCTTGAGCTGGCCGACCTCGCCCGGCGGCTCCTTGTACATCTGGATGATTTCGCGGATCTCGTTGATCGAGAAGCCGAGCCGCTTTCCCCGCATGATCTGCCGGATGAGATGGCGGTCGGACGGGCGAAACAGCCGTGTACGGCCACGCCGCACCGGCTGCACCAGCCCCTCATCCTCATAGAAACGCAGCGTCCGCGTCGACACGTCGAATTCGCGGGTCAGCTCGGTGATCGAATAATATTCCCGCATTGTCGCTCCATGCCGGAAGCCTGGGCAACGCCACGCGGCGTCGCCTTCTGTCCCGAACCAAACCCTTGCCTGTCGGAATCGACATGGCCCCCGCGCGAGCCTCGCACGGCATTTACGTAAAAGTCAATTGAGGCCACTCACGGGTAGTGTCTCAGTTTGAAATTTCACCGCCGCTACGATCTCTCCGATATTCCGAAGCCATCCCGTAACGGAAGCGTATGCCATCGATTGCGAGCCTCTTTGATGTCGCAGACAAAATCGGCTCCGCAGTTGGAGCGGGCTCGTAGCGGAATCGAAGCACAATCGAAACCTTGGCTGGCGGGGTTTCTGGATATCTCTGGCGAAATTGATCGCTTGTTGCAATCTGCAAGTAGGAGTCCACTCTCGCCGATATGCTTTCGAGATGCGCAGCTATCGCCTCGTCATCTGTCCAAGGCAACGTATCAGTGATGACGAACCGCAGACCATTATTTCCCAAACGAACTTCCAAATCGTTCGAAAAGTCATCACTGATAGCAAAACTCTCGTTGTTCATTATCCTTCAATCGTTTTTTGTAAGGCCCGCGTTTGCCCGGCTTCGGCGCAACGACGTCCATCTTCTCGCAAAGGTCTTCCATCGACCAGAGAGTTTTCGATACGCCAGAGGCGCGGATTGGCCTGTCGGGCAAATTTCAAACTGAGACACTACCCACTCACGCGACGCCGAACCACCAGGTGGCAAGGCCGAGGAAGGCGAAGAAGCCGACAACGTCGGTGACCGTGGTGACGAAGACGGCAGAAGCCACCGCCGGATCGATCTTGAACCGGTCGAGCAGCAGCGGGATCAGAATGCCGGCAAGTGCGGCGACGAACATGTTGATGATCATCGCCGCCGCGATGATGCCGCCCAGATTGCGATCGTGGAACCAGGCCGCGGCGACAATGCCGATCAGGATGGCGAAGATGATGCCGTTGATGAAGCCGACGCCCATTTCGCGACGGATGATGCGGCCGGCATTGTAGATGTCGATATCCTTGGTCGCCAACGCCCGCACGGTAACGGTCATGGTCTGCGAACCGGCATTGCCGCCCATGCCGGCGACGATCGGCATCAATACCGCAAGCGCCACAATGTGCTCGATCGTGCGGTCGAACAGGCTGATCACCGACGCCGCCAGGAATGCCGTCAAGAGATTGATCAGCAGCCAGGGAACGCGCGAGCGCGAGGTCGAAAAAATGCTGTCGGAAAGCTCTTCGTCGCCGACGCCGCCCATGCGCAGCAGATCTTCCTCGGCCTCCTGCTGGATGACGTCGACGACATCGTCGATGGTCAGCACGCCGACCAGGTGCTCGTTCTCGTCGACGACGGCGGCCGACAAGAGGTCGTACTGTTCGAATTCGCGCGCCGCTTCTTCCTGGTCCATCGTCGCCGGAATGGCGTGCCGCGTCTCGTGCATGATCTCTCCGACCTTGACCGTGCGCTTGGTGCGCAGGATCTGGTCGAGATCGATGGCGCCGAGCAGCTTGAAGGTCGGGTCGATGACGAAGATCTGACTGAAGCGCTCAGGCAGGTTCCTGTCCTCGCGCATGTAGTCGATGGTCTGGCCGATGGTCCAAAACGGCGGCACCGCGACGAACTCGGTCTGCATGCGCCGCCCGGCGGTCTCTTCCGGATAGTCGAGCGAGCGGCGCAGCCTGATCCGTTCGGTGAACGGCAGTTGCGACAGGATCTCGTCCTGGTCTTCCTTTTCGAGGTCTTCGAGAATGTAGACCGCATCGTCGGAATCGAGTGCCTGCACCGCCTGCGCGATCTGCGCATTGGGCAGATTGTCGACGATCTCCATGCGGATCGCCTCGTCGACCTCGGTCAGCGCGGAAAAGTCGAAATCGGCGCCCAGCAGCTCGACCAGAACTCGCCGCTGTTCGGGATGCAGCGCCTCGATCAGGTCGCCCAGTTCCGACTGGTGCAGATGGTCGACTTCATGCTTGAGCGTCAGCGTATCGCGGTCGGCGATCGCAGCCCCGATCTGGGCAAGGAAGGACGAAAGGACCGCACCGTCCTCGCCATAGATGTCGGCGTGGGCGTCGTCAGCCGCCTTGGCGGAGATCGTCTGCTTGTCCTCCACCAGCGCCTCCCGCCATCCCGGAAAAATTGTGTCTCAGGTCTAGAGCATCGGACCTTAAAGCGGAAATCGGTTTCGCGGAAATCCGACGCATCTCGCGTGCAGGCGCGATTCGATTTGAGAACTTATCGCTCTAAGGCACGGAATATCAAACGAAACGCGTGTTCCACGCCACCCCGGCGAGCGTATCGCGGATGCCTGACCCGACAATGCCTCTCCCATCAAAAACCAGCCAATCCTGGCTTCAGACAGCGCGACAGCCGATGTCGCTGGGGAAAGAGCACCCCAGCGCGGTTGGGGCAGAATTGTCACGATACGGGTCCAGGCCTGAAGCCTGACCTCGGAGTTGCGGCACCACCAGCCCAGGACAAAAACGGCCCTTGAACAGCAAGCCCGGGAAAACGAGCAAGGCAATTGGCGACCGGCGCATGCGCATCGTCGTCGCCGAGCGCAATCCGTTCGTGATATCGGCGCTGCGCGAAATGCTCGAATGCGACGGCCGTTTCGACCTGTTGAGCAGCGTGCAAAGCGGCAAGCAATTCCTCGATCTGGCTGTCAAGGGCGGCTTCGACGTCGCAATCATCGGCTGGAAGCTTGCCGACATGGACGGCGCGGATGTCCTGGCCGAGGTCCAGAGCCGCAAGCTCGATGTCCGCATCACCGTCTTTTCCAACGACCATGACATCGGCATCCTGAAGCAATGCGTGCGGCTCGGCGCTCAGGGCTACTGTTTCCAATTCGACGATCCGGCGATCATCTTCGACACGATCCTGGCGGTCGCGCATGGCCGCATCTGCATCCCCTATATAGACATCAATAAGGTCAACGACACGCCGCTCGCGCAGCTCACTGTGCGTGAGCGCGAGCTGCTGGCGGTGCTTTCCGACGGCTGGACCAATCTGCAGATCGCGACAAGGACCGGCATTTCCGAGAACACGGTGAAATACCACCTCAAGAATCTCTACGACAAGCTCGACGTGCGCAACCGGGCGATGGCCGTCGCGCTCTATGCGCGCGAGAGGCGCACCCAGAAGCAACCTTTCGGGTAGGCCAACCGGGTAGGCTTTCCCCACCCGCGCGCGGCGAGATGTTACCCGGCAAGGTGTTGTCGGCTTTAGCCGTCGAAACGAAACTCCCCCCACCGCTTTGCTGGATCAGGAGGAGTTCGCATCATGGCCGGTTTCACCCATCTTTTCATTCCCGGACCGACCAACATTCCCGAACAGGTCCGGCAGGCGATGAACCTGCCGATGGAGGACATGCGCGCCGCGTCCTTCCCCGATCTCACTCTGCCGCTGTTCGAGGACATCAAGGCGGTTTTCAAGAACGAGACCGGCCGCGTCTTCATCTACCCCTCCTCCGGCACCGGTGCCTGGGAAGCGGCGATGACCAATGTGCTCAGCCCCGGCGACCGCGTGCTGATGTCGCGCTTCGGCCAGTTCTCGCATCTGTGGGTCGACATGGCCGAGCGCCTCGGCCTCGAGGTCGACGTCATCGACTGCGAATGGGGAACCGGCGTGCCGCTCGAGCTCTATGCCGAGCGGCTGAAGGCGGACAAGACGCACCGCATCAAGGCCGTCTTCTGCACGCAAAACGAGACGGCGACCGGTGTGACCAGCGACGTGGCCGGCTGCCGCGCCGCGCTCGACGACGCCAACCACCCTGCTTTGCTCTTCGTCGACGGCGTGTCGTCGATCGGCTCGATCGATTTCCGCCAGGAGGAATGGGGCGTCGACTGCGCCGTCAGCGGCTCGCAGAAGGGTTTCATGCTCCCCGCCGGCCTTGGCTTCCTCTCGGTCAGCAAGAAGGCGCTGATGGCTTCGCGAACCGCCACCCACCGGCGCTGCTTCTTCTCCTTCGAAGACATGATCCGCGCCAATGATGCCGGCTACTTCCCCTACACGCCGGCGACGCAGCTGCTGCGCGGCCTGCGCGCCTCGCTCGACCTGATCGCCGAGGAAGGGCTGGACAACATCTTTGCCCGCCACCATCGCCTGGCCGAAGGCGTGCGCAAGGCGGTCGACGCCTGGGGCCTGAAGCTCTGTGCCAAGGCGCCGAAATGGCATTCCGATACGGTCAGCGCCATCCTGGTGCCGGAAGGGATCGACAGTGGCGACATCGTCAAGCGCGCCTACCGCACCTACCAGACCTCGCTCGGCGGCGGCCTCAACAAGGTGATGGGCAAGGTCTTCCGCATCGGCCATCTCGGCTGGCTGAACGAGGTGATGGTGCTGTCCTCGCTGTCGGCTGCCGAGATGGCGCTGCTCGATTGCGGCGTGCGGCTGGCGCCGGGCTCCGGCGTCGGCGCCGCCATCCAGCATTTCCGCGCCTCGGCCACAGTGCCGGTCGCCGAAGCCGCCTGAGGGAGCCGACGATGAGCCACACCATCAACCACCTGAAGAAACTCCGCCTGCAGCGCAGCGAGCTGGCGGTTCCCGGCTCCAGCCCCGAGATGATCGACAAGGCGGCCAACAGCGCCGCCGACTTCATATTTCTCGACATCGAAGACGCCGTGGCGCCGCCCGACAAGGAACGCGCCCGCAAGAACATCATCCAGGCGCTCAACGACATCGACTGGCGCGCCAAGGGCAAGACCGTCTCGGTGCGCATCAACGGCCTGGACACCCATTACATGTACCGCGACGTGGTCGACGTGATGGAACAGGCCGGCGACCGGCTGGACACCATTTTGGTGCCGAAGGTCGGCGTGCCGGCCGATCTCTACATGGTCGAGGCCATGGTCAACCAGATCGAGATGGCCAAGGGTTTCAAAACCCGCGTCGGCCTCGAAGCGCTGATCGAGACGGCTCTCGGCATGGCCAATGTCGAGGCGATTGCCGCGACGCCAGGCCGGCTGGAAGCCATGCATTTCGGCGTCGCCGACTATGCGGCGAGCTGCAAGGCGCGTACCGTCAACATTGGCGGCCTCAACCCCGACTATCCCGGCGACCAGTGGCATTTCGCGCTGTCGCGAATGACCGTCGCCTGCCGCGCCTACGGCCTGCGCGCCATTGACGGGCCGTTCGGCGATTTCTCCGATCCCGAGGGCTATATCGCCGGCGCCAGGCGCGCCGCAGCCCTTGGCATCGAAGGCAAATGGGCGATCCACCCTTCGCAGATCGCGCTCGCCAACGACGTCTTCTCGCCGCCGGAAAAAGAGGTCACGCGCGCCAGGCGCATCCTCGAAGTGCTGAAGGAGGCCGAGGCGCAGGGCAAGGGAGCGGCCGCACTCGACGGCAAGATGATCGACGCCGCGTCGGAGCGCATGGCGCGCAATGTTCTGGTGGTCAACGAAGCCATCGAACGCGCCGGCCAGCTTGGTCAACGAGAGCCGCGCGTCGCCGCGCATTGAAAGTTACGGGAGGACAAGATGGACATCCACGAATATCAGGCCAAGGAACTGCTCGCCCGCCACGGCGTGCATGTGCCGCGCGGCGGGCTTGCCTACAGCCCCGAGCAGGCCACCTACAGGGCGCGCGAGATCGGCGGCAGCAAATGGGTCTTGAAGGCGCAGGTGCACTCCGGCGCCCGAGGCAAGGCCGGCGGCATCAAGCTCTGCGCCAATGACGAGGAAATCTCCAACGCCGCCGAAGCCATGCTCGGCCGCAAGCTGGTGACCCAGCAGACCGGCCCGCGCGGCAAGCTGATTTCGCGCCTCTATCTCGAGGAAGCCGTCGACATCGCGCAGGAGCTCTATGTCGGCTTCGTGCTCGACCGCAAGGAAGAGCGCGTCATGATCGTGGCCTCGGCTGCCGGCGGCATGGAGATCGAGGACATTGTCGAGAAAGAACCCAATTCCATCCTGCGCACATCGGTCGATCCCGGCGTCGGCATGCAGCGCTTTCAGGCCCGCGAGATCGCCTTCGGCCTCGGCCTCGACCACAATCTGATCGGCAAGGCGACCGAAACCATCTTCAGCTGCTACCAGGTGTTCCGCGACTACGACGCCTCTATGCTGGAGATCAATCCGCTGGTGGTGACGCGCGACGGCAATCTGATCGCGCTCGACGCCAAGATGTCGTTCGACGAGAACGCGCTGTTCCGCCGCCCGGAAATCTCCGAGCTGCGCGACAAAAGCCAGGAAGATCCGCGCGAAACCTTCGCCAGCGACCGCGGCCTCTCCTATGTCGGCCTCGACGGCAATATCGGCTGCATCATCAACGGCGCCGGTCTGGCCATGGCGACCATGGACATGATCAAGATCGCCGGCGGCGAACCGGCCAACTTCCTCGACATTGGCGGCGGCGCCTCGCCCGAGCGGGTGGCGAAGTCCTTCCGCGCCGTGCTCGGCGACAAGAATGTCGAGACCATCCTGGTCAACATCTTTGCCGGCATCAACCGCTGCGACTGGGTCGCCGAAGGCGTGATCAAGGCGATACGCGAAGTCGGCGTCAACGTACCGCTGGTGGTGCGGCTCTCCGGCACCAAGGCCGAAGAAGGCCGCCGCATCCTGGCCGATTCCGGCGAGGCGGTGATCGTTGCCGACACGCTGGCCGAAGCCGCCGAAAAAGCCGTCGCCGCCTGGCGCGCGGCCGCCAAGAAGAAAAAAGCAGCCTGAGGGAGGTCGAAAAAATGGCAATTCTGCTCAACCGCAGCACCCGGGTCATCGTCCAGGGTTTCACCGGCAAGATCGGCAGCTTTCACGCCGAGGACATGAAACGCTACGGCACCAAGCTGGTCGGCGGCGTCACGCCCGGCAAGGGCGGCCAGAAGCATCTCGGCCTGCCCGTCTTCAACACGGTCAAGGGCGCGGTGCGCGAGACCCGCGCCGAGGCGAGCATCGTCTTCGTGCCGCCGCCCTTTGCCGCCGATTCGATCATGGAAGCGGCGGATGCCGGCATAAAACTCTGTGTCTGCATCACCGACGGCATCCCCTCGCAGGACATGATGCAGGTCAAACGCTACATGCTGCGCTACCGCTACGAAGACCGCATGCGGCTGATCGGCCCGAACTGCGCCGGCGTCATCACGCCGGGACAGGCGCTGATGGGCATCATGCCCGGCAGCATCTACCTGCCTGGCCGCGTCGGCATCGTCGGCCGCTCAGGCACGCTCGGCTACGAAGCCGCCTCGCAGATGAAGGCGCTCGGCATCGGCGTGTCGACCAGCGTCGGCATTGGCGGCGATCCAATCAACGGCTCGTCCTTCAAGGACATGCTGAAGCTGTTCGAGCAGGATGACGAGACCGACGCCGTGGTGATGATCGGCGAGATCGGCGGCCCGCAGGAAGCCGAAGCCGCGATCTGGGCGCGTGACAACATGCGCAAGCCCCTGATCGCCTACATTGCCGGCCTCTCCGCCCCGAAAGGCCGTCGCATGGGCCATGCCGGCGCCATCATCTCGGCTTTCGGCGAGTCGGCGCAAGAGAAGGTCGAAATCCTGAAAGAGGCCGGTGTCGTCATCGTGCCGACGCCGTCGTCGTTCGGCGAGGTCGTGGCGGATACGCTGGCGCGGATGAAGAAGGCGGCGTGATGGCCGACCGGGCGAAGGCCGCATAGCGCAAGACGTGACGTCTGTGCCAGCGGCACTGAAGCCGCTGGAAGACGTCGTGCTGTTGCCACATCTCGGCAGTGCGACCGAGGAAATGCGGGTGGCGATCGGCATGAAGGTGGTGGTGAACCCGACCGCCTTCTTCGAGGGTCGCCCGGTCGCCGATCGGCTCGCCCGACAGCCGGCGCCGCCCTCGATTCAGGGCGCGGCTATAGCAGCAATCGATGCCGACAGATCGGGAAAGCAGTTTGGAACAGAGCAGAGGCATCAACTTTCGTGAGGACGAGCGCAGCCTTTTGTTGCGCCTGCTGCTGCAGGTCGCAAGCGCGCGTGAGCCCGAGATCGCCGCCGTCCTGACCGGACGCAGGTCGCTTGTCTCCCTCGCCGCGGAGCAGCGCATCCCGGCGCTTCAGGCGAGCGGCGTATGGTTCCAGTTGCTGGCGATAGCAGACGAGTTGCTTGCCATGCGGGCGCGTCGCGAACTCGAACAAGGCGCGGGTGCCGACGAAGTGCCGGGTTCCTTCGCCAGCGTGATCGCGCAGATGGCAGCCAACGGCCACTCGGCGCAGCAAGTCCAGGCGACGCTCAATGAGCTTTGCGTCGGCCCGACCATGACCGCGCACCCGACGGAGGCCAAACGCGTCACGGTGCTGGAGATCCACCGCCGTATCTATCGTAAGCTGACCGAGCTCGATCAGCCGCGCTGGGCGCCGCGCGAACGCGACCTGTTGATCGCCGATCTGGAAAGCGAGATCGAGCTTCTGTGGATGACGGGCGAGTTGCGACTCGAGCGCCCGACTGTCGAACGCGAAATCGCCTGGGGGCTGCATTTCTTTCGCGAGGTCATCTTCGAGGCAACGCCGCAGCTCTACGGCAAGCTTCAAGGCGCCTTCGAGCGTCACTATCCGGGAGAGCCGATCAGAATTCCCTCCTTCATGCGCTATGCCTCGTGGATCGGCGGCGATCGCGATGGCAATCCCAATGTGACGGCCGCGGTCACTGCCCATGCCATGACCGAATACCGCGATACCGCCACAGGCTGGTATCTGACGCAGGTGCAGCGGCTGGTGACGGTGCTCAGCGCCAGCTCGAATGTCGTCACCCTGCCGGCCAGCTTCAAACCGGTGCTGCAAACCGCGCTCGATAAAAGCGGACAGGCGCGCATGATCGCCGCCCGCAACCCTGATGAACCGCTTCGCCAGTTCGCTTCGGCCTTGCTTGCCCGGCTGGAGGCCACGCGAAACGGCGGTACGGCGGCGTACCACTTGGCAGAGGCGTTTCGTGCTGATCTGAACGGCCTGTCTTGTGTCCTCTCAGCAATCGGAGGAAGCGCGGTAGCCAAGCGTTTCGTCCAGCCTCTGCTCTGGCAGGTCGGAAGCTTCGGCTTCCGTACGGTCTCGCTCGACATCCGGCAGAACTCCACGGTGGTCAACCGGGTGTTGGCCGAGTTGTTTGCGCTGACAGATCCCATCGATCCGGTCGCGGTTGGTACTCCGCAATGGTCGGCGCGCATTCGCGCAGCCATCAGCCAGGGCGAGCGGCTGGAGATCGACGCAGGCCGGCTCTCGCCTGAAGCAGGTGAACTGCTTTCGACATTCTCCGTCATCCGCGACCATACATCCGGCTTGGATGCCGAGGCTGTCGGCTCTTTCATCCTCAGCATGACCCGCTCGGCCGACGATCTCCTGGCGGTCTATCTGCTGGCGCAATATTGCGGACTTTCAACCTCGCCCGGTGGCGGCGGCACAATCAGGCTGCGGATCGTGCCATTGTTCGAGACCATCGCTGATCTACAGGCCGCCCCTGGCATCCTGAATGATTTGCTCGCCGTTTCGCTGGTGAGGCGCACGGTGCGAGATTTCGGCGCGCGCCAGGAGATCATGCTTGGCTATTCAGATTCCAACAAGGACGGCGGCTTCCTCGCGTCCAATTGGGAACTGGCAAAAGCGCAAAAGCGCCTCGCTGTCGTCGGGCACAAGCACAAGGTCAGGATCAGTTTCTTCCACGGTCGCGGCGGCTCTGTCAGCCGTGGCGGCGCGCCGACCGGCCGGGCGATCGCGGCGCAGCCCGAAGCCACTGTCGCTGGAACCATGCGGGTGACCGAGCAGGGCGAGGTCGTATCGTCTAAATTCGCCAATCGCGGCACCGGGCTCAACCAGCTCGAGATTCTCGCCGCCGGCGTGCTGGCCCACAGTGTCGGATCGCCCGGTGATGTCGAGGCGAAGGAAACGCCGGAGTTCAACGAAGCGCTGGAAGCGCTGGCAGGCATGTCGCAGGCATCCTATGCCGGGCTGATGGCTGAGCCTGGCTTCCTCGACTATTTCAACCAGGCGAGCCCGGTCGCGGAACTGGCACTCCTCAAAATGGGTTCACGGCCGGAGCGCCGTTTCGGCGCCAGCGGTATTGCAGACCTGCGCGCCATTCCATGGGTGTTCGCCTGGAGCCAGAACCGTCATCTGTTGACCGGTTGGTATGGCATCGGCAGCGCGCTCAGCGCTTTCGTCGCGGTGCGCGGCGAGGCCGGGCGCGAGCTTCTGGCGCGCATGTTCGAGCACTCGCGCTTCTTCCGCCTGATCGTCGACGAGGCGGAAAAGACGCTTTACCAGTCCGACATGGAGATCGCTCAGCTCTACGCCCGCCTGGTGTCCGACAGCGATGCGGCCCGGCGGATCTACGCCCGCATCGCCGCCGAATACGAGCTGACGCGGCGCCTGATTGGTGACCTCACGGGAGGCGATCTCTCAGCGCGCTTTCCAATGTTCAAGCGGCGCTTCGACAATCTGCGGCGACAGATGGATGATATTCACCGGCTGCAGGTCGATCTGTTGCGTGAAGTTCGGACAAACACCGGGACAGTGGATCAAAAGCGAGCCACTGACGCTCTGCTCGTATCGATCAATTGCATCTCGGCCGGCCTTGGGTGGACGGGATAGGCTCGGGTTTTGCCAAGCCGTGGTCGTTCAAGGCACCTACAGCGCATCGCTTTCGGCGGCAAAGGGCTGGCGCATGAGGGAGAGCCGGCGATCGGCGATCACCCTTGCCGGGCGCCGCTCGCCGTGAATTGAAACCTCCAGCGCCGTGCCGGGCGGGCCAAGCCCCAGCGGCGGCAGCGCCAATGCTATGTCATGGCCAAACGCGGTGGGAGTAACCTGCCGCCTGAAGCGTCATCATGAGCTCAGTGCGCATTCGCGTAACAAGCTTGTGATTTTCGCATCAAGATCGCGAGCGACGGCAAGAGCCTCCAAACTGCAATAAGGGAGCAGACAACTCTCCATTTTGTCGTAGGAGACATGCACGCCATCGGAACGTTCATCAACAAGGACTGTGACTGGCGCGTAAGATCCAGCATCGGGAACGTGCCTGACCATTTCTTTCATGATGAGTGGATTGCCCACCAGGAACCGCATGCTCTTGGGAGTCTCGGTTCCAGTTTCGCGGCGCAGAATGGCGCCCAGGTCGAATTCCGCGAAGAGCATGAGACCTGTGCGGCCGAGGCCGCTTTGCACGACGCGCTCCAATTCCGGAAAGGAACTTGCGGCCCTCGTCGCCTTGAAAAATTCGACTATGTCAGGTTGCCCGACCGCTGACTTGAGCGCGGCCACAACGGCGTCGAATGGTTTGGAACACGTCAGGCTGAAACGCTCAACCTCGACCTTTGCGATTGTCATTTCTTTCTCCGCAACAGCTCTCATGAATTAAAGGCGCGGCCGATTGCGCCGGATTATGCCACCGCCGATTACGCTTCCAGGAAGGTCCGGACGTGGCTGACGAACAATTCGTGGTGCTGAAACAGGGCGCCGTGGCCGGAATCGGGATAGAGGACCAGCTGGGCGTTGCTTAGAGCCTTGAACATTGCGTAGGCGTTGTCCGCCGGCAGCATGGTGTCGTGGCTGCCGCTGACCACAAGGGTGGGCTGGTGGATGGCGCGCAGAATGGCGTGCTCGGGATCAGGAGTGGCGCACCAGGTAATAAGCGCCTTGGCCTGCGGATCGGTTACCGTGCTGCCGTTATCGGTATCCCGGTCTTCCTTACGCACCTTCGCCCGGTTCAGGAACGCCAGGCCGGCCGACTGGCTGGCGGACGACTTCGTGAAGAACAGCGGCAGGCGGGGGTCCGGCGCCTCCGTTTGGGAAAACGCGTCCTGCAAAACCGCCAATAGGTGTTCCTCTCCGCCTTTCGGAGCGGTGCCGACGAGGATGAGCTTGCGGACCAGCGTTCCGTGCTCGGCGGCGATCTGCTGCGCGATGAAGCCGCCGAGGGAAAAGCCCAGCAGGTCGACTTCGGAGAGGCCGAGCAGGTTGATAAAGGCGACCGCGTCCCGGGCCATCGCCGCGATATTGTCGGGCGTTTGGCCTGTCGAGCGGCCGACCCCGGCGTTATCGAAAGCGATCACCGGTCGATCGGTGGCCAGGACATTCACGACGGCGGGGTCCCACGCGTCGATGTTGCCCGAGAAATGCTGCAGGAGAACCAGCGGCGTTCCGGTTGATGGGCCGAGGCGGCGATAGGCGAAGCGGATTCCGCTGCCTTCGATGTAAAGGGTGGGCGCCGTTTCTAGTGTGGTGGCGTCCTGGCTCGCGGTGTCGAGTTCAGTCATGTCATCCTCCGGATGCTTGGCATTGGATAATCGAGTGGGAGTAGCTGGCGCGGTTTCTTGGCTAGGTTTGAGCCGCTCGCGGTCCAACGCATTCCATAGTCCGCCGAGCGGGGTGGCGCTCCCGGCACGAAAGTGCCGGGAGCGGTATCGTCACTTCACGAGTGCGGCCTTTTCAATCACCGCGGCGACTTCCTTCGCATGGACGACCAGGGAGGCATGGCTGCCGGCGACCTCCGTCGTCTGGGCCTTCATCCTGTTGGCGAAGATCTTCTGGACCTCGGGTGCGATGACCTTGTCCTTCGTGCTGATCACATAGAACGTCGGCTTGTCGCGCCAGGCTGCCTTATCGACTGGTGCCTCGAACGCCGTGTGGTTCAACGGGAGCTGATGGTTTGCCAAGAATTCGGCGATCTCCGGAGGAAGGTCGGCCGCGACTGCCGAAGGAAACACTTTGGGATCGATGTAGAGGTTGCCTTTTTCGTCGGGGTGAATCGCCGCGCCGCCTTCGGTTGCCGGACCGCTCTTGGCTAAGCTCGCCAGAGATTCTCCCACGTCGGGCGCGAATGCGGAGACGTAGACGAGCGCCGAGACGTTGGGATCGTCACCTGCTTGCGTGATGACCACACCGCCCCAGGAGTGGCCAACAAGAACGGTCTTGCCTTTCTGTTTGGCGAGCGCCTGTTTGGTGGCATTGACGTCCGCTGCGAGGGAGGTGAGCGGGTTTTCGACGAGCGTTACGTTGTAGCCCTTCTTCGTGAGGATATCGGCAACCGGCTTCCAGCTCGTCTGGTCGACGAAAGCGCCATGGACGAGCACGATATTGTGAGCCGCCCCCTTGGGCAGTTGAGCTGATTGGGCGGGGGCGGCAATCGCTGCCCCGGCCATGAGGACGGTGGCGACGGAGAGTAAAAGATTTCGCATTGATTGCTCCTGTTGAGATGACGGACGACGCGGGGTCCGAGGAAAGGCAGGCGTGTCGGCAACAGTCGCGGTTCTTCCATCTGCCGTTCGGGTGATGGTTGCCGCGCGACCTGTTGGCTCGACTTGCGATCAACTAATACGTGGAGCATTTGGACGTTAGGCCTCAATCGTCCGAATATTGTGTCTGACCGTCCGTCGTACTAACATTGGGACGATGGACATCCTCGCTGAAGTGCTCGATCGCGTTCGCCTGGGCGGAACCTTGCTGTTCCACTTCGAGCTCGGTCATCCCTGGAATGTCGCGTTGCCAAGGCGCCCCTATGCCCTGTTCCACTATCTCAGCCGTGGCTCGGCTACCCTCGCGCTCGAAAAGGGACAAGAACTCCACATGAGCGAGGGCGACTTTGTCGTCGTCACGCGTGGCGAGCCCCATGTGATCTACTCGGATAGCCGGACGGAGCCGTTGCCGATTGTCGACATTGATCGGCTGGCCGGGCGTCTTGGCCTCATTCGTCACGGAGGCGGCGAGCAGCCGCTCGCGACGATGATCTGTGGCAATTTTACTGTGGCGCGGCCGTCACGCGGTAGCGTTTTGGAATTGCTTCCGCCCCTGCTTCTCCTGAAGCCGACGGAAGACGGCGGATGGCTCGAGGCGATTCTGCAACGCATGGTGAGCGAGGCGGCGTTCGAGCGTCCCGGACAAGGCGTCGCGCTCTCACGTCTGACTGAAGTGCTCTTCGTCGAGGTTCTGCGAAACTGGATCAAGTCGCTCGGCCCCGGAGAAGGTGGGTGGCTGGGGGCGATGGCGGACCCGCACATAGGACCGGCACTTCAGTTGATCCACGAACGACCGGATCGGCCCTGGACGCTTGGCGAGCTCGGGCAAAGCGTGGGGCTTGGCCGGTCGGCGTTTTCGGCTCGCTTCACGAGGCTCGTTGGCGAGCCCATGTACCGTTATCTGATCTCACGCCGGATGTCGGAGGCCGCATTTCTGCTCGAAACAAGCGACGAGGCGATTGCACGGATTGCGACCCGTGTCGGCTATGAGACCCCGGCCGCGTTTTCGAAGCTGTTCCATCGACATCACGGCCTATCGCCTGGCCGCTTCCGAGCAGTTCGCCGGTCTGACGGTGGCCGAAGGCAAGGTGGCGTTCTGGAAGCAGAAGTCGCCGATTGACCTCCCGCGCTTGTGGCCGTGCGACAAGATCAGGCCAAGATTGCGCAACAAAACTTAACATCACTTCACGCATGCAGCCATTTTCACCTGAAATAGTCCGAGCATCGGGGGCCCTTACTGCCCCGCTGCTCTGGAGCATGCATGTTCAAAATGGTTTCTGGACTCTTCGCCGGCCGGGCCTCCCTCGCGGCGATGGCAATCCTGTTTTCAACGCATTCGCAGGTCGTGCTGGCGGCGGACGCCATTGCGGTCGACACCGAGGATCTGACCCCGCCGCCCGATCCTTCGCGCTTCGGACGCTTCGAACAGAAACTGGCCGACTGGCATGTCGTCCTGGGCGGCGGCGCCATCATTGTCCCCAAATATGAGGGCAGCAACGAGTTTAAGGTCATGCCGGTGCCTTTCATATCGGCGACATTCCTCGACACGGTGAGGATCGACCCGACGGGCGCCAACATCGCCCTCTATGAGCAAGGACCGTTCGAATTCAGCGCGCGCCTTGGCTATGACATGGGCCGCAAGGAAGACGATTCCGATCATTTGCGCGGCCTGGGGGATGTCGACATCGGCGCCATCGTCGGCGCCAAGGCGGCGATGAAATTCGGCCCGGCCGAAATCTTCGCGCAGCTGGACAAGACCATTGGCGGCAGCGACGGGATGGAGGGTACGCTTGGCATCGAGGTGACCCAGCCTCTGTCCCCGTCATGGATGGTCGGCGCCGGCGCATCGGTCGTCTTCGCCGACGAGAAATACATGCAGGCCTATTTCGGCGTCACGCCGGAACAATCGGCTCGCTCGGGGCTGGCCCAATACAACGCCGGCGCGGGGTTGAAGCGCGCCGATTTTTCGATTTCCGCCACATATATGCTCAATCACAACTGGATGGTGCGTGGCCAGGCGGGGGTCGGCATTCTTATGGGGGACGCTGCCGACAGCCCTGTTGTTGTCGACAAGGTCCAGCCCTCGGGGATGCTTCTCGTCGGATATCGGTTTTGATGCCCACACATAGTGCAATGCAGGCCGCGGCAAGCCGGATCGATCTGGACGCCGAGTTCAAATCGCCGAGGCAAGGCCCGCACATCCTCATTGTCGAAGACGATATCGAGATCGCGCGCATGCTGGGCGAGACGCTCGCGGAAAACGGCATGATCGTGGAAGTCGCCAGCAATGGCGTGCGGATGAACGCCGCGCTTCGCAACCAGAAATTCGATCTGATCGTGCTCGATATCATGCTGCCTGGCGAGAACGGCCTCAGCATCTGCCGCCGGCTTCGCGCGCAAACGAACGTTCCGATCCTGATGCTGACCGCCCTTGGCGAGGAAATCGACCGCATCTTCGGGCTGGAGATCGGCGCCGACGACTACGTGACCAAACCGTTCAGCGCGCGCGAACTGACGGCAAGAATAAGGGCGTTGCTGCGCCGCACGGCCTACGCTCCCGACGAACGCGACCGCACGAAGGTGCTTCGGTTCAACGGCTGGCGCCTCGATCCCGTTCGCCGGCAATTGCATGATCCCAGCAATGCGCGGGTTGCGACCACGACGCATGAATTCGATCTGCTGCTGGCGTTCTGCCGCAATGCAGGCCGGGTTCTATCGCGCGAGGAGCTTCTGAGCGTCACCCATGCCGGGCTTGCCGGCCCGATCGAGCGAAGCGTCGACGTCCATGTCAGCCGGATCCGCCAGAAGATCGAAAAGGATGCGCGCGATCCGGTTCTTCTCAAGACTGTGCGGCTGGGTGGTTACATCTTCACTGCCACGGTGGAGGAAGCGTGAGGGATCTGGTCCGCCGCTTCCTGCCGCAGTCGGTGCGCGGGCAGTTCGCGGCGATCATTTTCATGGCCGTGATCGTGATCATGTCCGCCGGATCGGCCTTCGAAGGTTTGATCGAGAACGTCGACCTTCCCGTCGTGGAAGACAGCGCCAGGCGGGCTGCAATTGTCGCTGCCTTGTTGCGCCAAACGCCAACCGAAGCCCGCGGCGCTGTTCTGGCCGCGGCGACACGCGCCGGCTTTGATTTCAAGATCCTGCCCAGGCAGCAGGTCAGCAATATTCCGGATTCCTATCTGCAATGGCGAAGCATCACATGGCTTCTCCAGATCGAGAGCAGCTCGATCGCTGGACGCTGGATAAGGATCGGCGGCCAATACGCGTTTGTTATCGATCTGGACCAGCAGAGCGTCCTGGCGCATTTCGGCATGCCCGATTCCTGGCTGACGTCAGGCTTCGTCCGTGTCTCGTTCTACAGGTTCATGGCTTTCATCGCCTTGCCCGTGCTGATCTGGCTGTTTGCGGTCTGGGCCGTGACGGAGCCGTTGAAGCGCATCTCGGCGGCAGTGGGAGAGGCCGAGATCGAGAATGGCAACGAGCTTTTCGCCGAACGCGGCTCCATCGAAATGATCGGCCTGGCACGCGCGCTGAACAGGATGAGAACGCGTATCCGCACCATGATCGAGAACCGCACGCGCATGCTGCGCAGCGTCAGCCATGATCTGCGCACACCCTTGACGCGGCTTCGGCTTCGCGCCGAGCGCATGGATGACGGCCCCGTTCGAACCGCCATATTGTCCGACGTCCAGCACATCGAAGATCTGATCGACGAGACCCTGACCTATCTGCGCAACGACGTCTCGACGGAAAAGCTGCAGCGGGCCGATATAGCCAGCGTGCTGCAAACTGTCTGCGCCGAATTCTCCGATGTCGGGTTTTCGGTTTCCTATTCAGGGCCGGACAGGCTTCCGGGCTGGTGCAAGCCCAACGCGCTGGCGCGCGCCATCACCAATCTGTGCGACAACGGGGTCAAATTCGCCGGCAACGTCACCGTCGCATTGACACAGACCGACACGGCGGCGCGCATCGCGGTGGGCGACGACGGACCAGGCATTTCGATGACGGCACGCTCCCGCGTTTTCGAACCCTTCTTCAAGGAGGATATGTCACGCGGCGTTGCCTCGAAGCACGGTTTCGGCCTGGGCCTCTCGATCGTGGCTGACATCATCCAGGGCCATGGCGGCAAGATCGAGTTGCACGACAACCAGCCAACCGGCCTCGTCGTGACCGTCGATCTGCCGAATGGACCCGAGGTCCAGCCGCAATAGAGCGGCCGGCGCTATACTCAGGGTCTGATGATCGCCGGAGGTTACTTCAAGGCGTCCGAAGGCTTGCTTCAGGAATTTTGGTGCGGTCGAGAAGACTCGAACTTCCACGGGTTGCCCCACAGCGACCTCAACGCTGCGCGTCTACCAATTCCGCCACGACCGCACGTGGTAGGAGCCGGAACCGACCGGCTCGCGGCGTGTAGCAAATCGTTTCCGGCGAAACAAGTGCGCCGCACGCAATAATATCCAGCGATTGGCACAATGGTCCACAGGATTGGAAAACACCGCCTGAACTGGACGTTTGCGCGCGATATCGCCATATGGTGTGCACAAGCGAAAAAACGAAAACCCATGACAGAACGCAGCCAGATCGCCACGTCGTTCCTGCCGCTCCCCGGTTCGGCACCGGTCGAGTGGCGCATCGAGCCTGGCCTCACCGCCTATCCCGATGCGCTGGCCTTCATGGAGGCGCGCGCCGAGGCGATCCGCAGCGGAGCCGCCGGCGAAATGGTCTGGCTGGTCGAACATCCCCCGCTCTACACCGCCGGCACCAGCGCCCGCATCGAGGACCTGATCGATCCTGATCGCTTTCCGGTCTTTTCGGCCGGCCGCGGCGGCGAATACACCTATCATGGACCCGGCCAGCGGGTCGCCTATGTCATGCTCGACCTGAAGCGGCGGCGCGAGGATGTGCGCGCCTTCGTCGCCGCGCTCGAACAGTGGATCATCGGCACGCTCGTCACCTTCAACGTGCGCGGCGAACGGCGCGAGGACCGGGTTGGCGTCTGGGTGGTGCGGCCCGATCGCCCTCGCCTGCCGGACGGCTCGCCGGCCGAAGACAAGATCGCGGCAATCGGGATCCGGCTGCGGCGCTGGGTGAGCTTTCACGGCATCGCCATCAATGTCGAGCCGGAGCTCGAGCATTTCGGCGGCATCGTGCCCTGCGGTGTGCAGGACCACGGCGTCACCAGCCTCGTCGACCTCGGCCTGCCAGTAACAATGGCCGACCTTGATCTGGCGCTGAAATCAGCCTTTGAGGATGTGTTCGGCCCTGCCACTGCCTTGACCGCCGAAGCAGCCCGCAAGGCCAGTTGAACCTTTCGGGCTCAACACGAGCTCAAAGCAATTGCGCCGACGCCCACAACACGCCGCAGCCATGAATGGTGAACACCGCCAGCAGCGCGCCGGCGATGGCGAAGCGGTCAATGGTGCGGATTGGCTCCAACTCGTAGCGCGGCTTCACGCCGCTGCCGACAGTGAGCAGGCTGAGGATAGAAAAGACCGCTCCCGCCACGATTAGAAAGCCGGAGGAGAAGCCTGCCTGCCGGCCGAGTGCCAGGAAGACGGAAAGCAGGAAGAACGACGCCAGCGCCAGCGCGATCGGTCCCGGGCAGATCTGGCGCAGCACCTGGCCGCCGTCGAACTTCCACACCGGCACCAGATTAGCGATGTTGAACAGGGCCGCGCAGCCTGCCAGCGCTGCCAGCAGCGCAGCTGCGGCCTTGTGCCCCTCGCTACCGGCAAACGCGCTGGCGGCAATCACGATCGGCACCAGGAAGGCGGAAAAACCCGCCCCCATCAACGCCACGAAGGCCACTTCGAAACGGCTGTTGTAGGGCCGACCGCCAATGGCGATGCCGCCGAGCAGCGGGATGAAGATCATCCGCGCCTTGCGGTGACCCATCAGCCGGAACGCCGCCATATGGCCGAGCTCGTGCAGGGCCACGACCGAGGTGAGGATCGCGGCCAGCGCCAAGCCGCCGAGATGGAGACCGAAGAACGGCCACAGGATCAATGCCGACAGCACGGCAAAGCCGACCTGGCTCAGCGGATGCTCGAACCAGCCGCCCTTGCGGTACTGTCCGGTTACCGCCCAGCGCTGCAGCTTGGACAGCTCGCGGCGCATGGCGAAGTACCGAAACACCAGAAAGGCAACGCCGCGGTAACGATCCGTCTGGCTGAGCGTCACCCGCGTGCCGCTGCCTTCGGAGACGAGCTCGGCGGTTTCGCGATAGTCTTTCCAGAACGAAGTATCGAGCGCGGTATCCTCGAGGACGCGCATCGAGAAGCGGCTGCCTTCGACGACATCGTCAAACCGTGCCCGGCGCTCGATCGGTTTGCCGTCGCGGCCTTCCCACGACAGCATGATGCGGGACACGCCCTCCCCGTCCAGCGGCTGCGCCGACAGTATCTCGCCGGACCAGCCGGCATCGCTGCCAAGCGGCCACAGCGCCTGCCAGAGGCGCTGGCGGTCCATCGCAATCGCGCGGCTCATCCTGACCGTGCGCAAACCAAGCGGCACGGTTATCAAGAGAAAGATCAGCCCGAGATTGCTGGCCACCAGAATGACCGTGACGATGGGCGACACCTGGACATTGCTCCTGCCTTAGAGCAGCTACCCTAGCGTCGCGGCGGCAAGAAAGGTTTAACGGCGGAGCGGTTTTCGCCCGCCGGAAACCAAGGCGGCGAGAGCCGCCAAATCACATGGCGCCGATCCAGATCGCCATGGAAATGAGGAATGTGCTCATGCAAACCAGCGAGATGACATCCTGAACCAGATCGGTCATAACTCTCTCCTGTTGTTGATATGTTCGCAATTTGTTCTAATTTTGTTTCAATGTCAACGCCCGCAGAGATATGGTGATACGACGGGAATTTGGGACGGTTAGTAAAAGGTTAACCGCTCGCTGGGAGGCGAGTGAAGCTGCTATTGACCTCACGAGGCAGGCCATCCCCGAGCAGCGCCGCGAAGGTTACGATTGCGGGCAGCCACAGACTTCCCGGTTGAAGCCTTGCTCGCACCGGTATGAACCGCCATGCGGGCAGCCGAAGATCAATGAATAGACGGTCGCCAGGATGACTACCAAGAAGAGCAATGCCGCAACCCCGAGAATGATCTTTTTCACGGCGGCCTCCGACCAGCGAGTGCCCACACAATATCACGCCTAAGCGGTTCCGCGGGCCGGTTGCACGAGGGTCTGGTGTGGTGGACCTGCTCTCCGCCATCCAACCCCAACGCCCCGCCCGAGAACGGCGCCGACCTTCGGTCGCTTGTTCATTTCCCACGCGATTTTGGGGGAGGACAATGCATCCTTCTCATGAAAGTACCCTCGTCATTGGCAAATTTCTCGTGATATTTCGCCAATGGCTGAGGGGAGTACCGTGATGGCGTGGCGGATTTGCGGAGTTTTGGCGATAGGCCTGATCCAGGCCGCGTTCCTTATCGGCACTTCGGACGCAAAGGCCGCCAACGCTGACGTGGAGCGCTGCATTCATTCGAAGACACCGAACGACAGGTTGCATTATTGCTCGATTGCATTGAGAGGCAGACCTAGCGGAGAGATGACCGATCGCCTTCTTCTTCGAAGGGCCAACGCGCTGATGCAACTCGGAATATTCTCCGAAGCCGTCAAGGATTTCTCGCGCCTCATCGTGGCGCATCCGACCGTGGCTGGCTATGTCGACAATCGCACGGTCGCCCTGCGATCTCTCGGCCTTTTTCAAGAGGCTCTCGCGGACGCCAACCGCGCGGTACACTTGGCGCCGCACAAAGCCTTTGTCTATCACAGCCGAGGGCTTGTTTTTGAAGACCTGAAACAGTTTGCTGCAGCTTTGAGCGATTTCGACCAGGCAATTTCCCTCAACCCCAACAACCCGGGGTTCATCGTTTAGCGTGCGAGAATCAAGGCGGAAGCCGGCCGTACAAGTGAGGCCATCGAGGACCTTTCTCGCGTCATTGCCCAAGACCCCGGCAATCTGCCCGCCCTCAAGCAGCGCGGTATGACCCACCTCGCCCTTGGTGATCCCAACGCCGCGGCAGGCGATCTTCTCGCCTACAGCCGGGCGGTTCCCAACGATCCGGAAGTCGCGACTGCGATTGCCACCATTAAGCCCGCCGCAGGCAGGAAGCCTTCAACGCCTTGATGCGAGCCGCTGCGACCAGCCAGGACGCCATAAAGCCTATGCCATTTGAAGGGGCTGGCGCAGCCAATTGCCGCTGCCCCATTTGAGCGACAGGCTACTGCCAGCCAAGGCACAATATTTCCTCCACCCCATGGCGCCGGCTTCGATCACCCGCGCAAGGCAGCACGAGACCTGTCAGGCCATCTTTGCCATTATCTTTGCCATATCTGCCGTGTCGAACGCCCTCAGTGTCTGAGTTCTGATGTTGCCCAGCGATGCGATCGACAGGGCTAGTGCCGTCGCAGCAATGTCGTCGTCCGCTTCGGCAATCGCTACGACATCATGCTGGCCAAGCGTCCACAACAGGGTGTGAACCTTGACACCGCTCTTCCCGGCCATCGCCTTGAAGGCCTCAGCACGCTTCTGCGTATCCTTTATGGTCTTGATACCTTGATCTGTGAAATTCGACAGCAGTACGTAGTAAGCCATTCGTTCCTCCCACAATAGGGAGCGGGCGGGCACTCACGGCGCGTCCGCCGTCTCCCGGAGCCTACGATAACACGAGACGGGTGTGCGAACCACAGGCGGCCAGACGCGCCATAGCGCAGCCTACAAAGGGACAACCTTGCCGTCGGCGAGCGTAACGCGCCGGTCCATGCGCGATGCCAGCTCGTGGTTGTGGGTGGCGATCAGCGCCGCGAGGCCCGATTGCTTGACCAGCGCGCCCAGCGCCTCGAAGACATAGGAGGCGGTGACCGGGTCGAGATTGCCGGTCGGCTCGTCGGCCAGCAACACCAGCGGGGCGTTGGCGACGGCGCGGGCAATGGCGACGCGCTGTTGCTCGCCGCCGGAGAGTTCGGACGGCCGGTGCGAGGCGCGCTTGCCGATCTGCATGTAGTCGAGCAGTTGCGCGGCGCGCTCGGCCGCTTCCTTGCGCGGCAGGCCCTTGATCAGCTGTGGCATCATGATGTTTTCCAGCGCGGAAAACTCCGGCAGCAGGTGATGGAACTGGTAGACGAAGCCGACATCGTTGCGGCGGATCGACGTGCGCTCGTCGTCGGACAGCCGCCCGCAGGCCCGGCCGGACAGGATCACGTCGCCGGCGTCGGGGCGTTCCAGCAGGCCAGCCGTGTGCAGCAGCGTCGACTTGCCGGTACCGGACGGCGCCACCAGCGCCACCATCTCGCCGCGCTTCAACGAAAAATCGGCGCCGTTCAGGATGGTGAGCTTGCGCGGCCCCTGGACATAGTGCCGCTCGACGCTCTTCAGTTCGATAATGACCTCGGCCACTATTCGTACCTCAAGGCTTCGACCGGATCGAGGCGGGCTGCCCGCCATGCCGGAAACACCGTCGCCAGGAAGGACAGGCCGAGCGCCATGATGATGACATAGGTCGTCTCGCGCGGATCCATCTTGGCCGGCAGCTGGCTGAGGAAATAGAGCTCCGGGTTGAACAGCACCTTGCCGGTCATCCAGGAGAAGAACTGGCGGATCGATTCGATGTTGGTGCAGATGACCACGCCGAGCAGCACGCCGGCGAGCGTACCCGTCACCCCGATCGCCGCCCCAGTCATCAGGAAGATGCGCAGGATCGCCCCGCGCGAGGCGCCCATGGTGCGCAGGATGGCAATGTCGTGCCCCTTGTCCTTCACCAGCATGATCAGTCCGGAAATGATGTTGAGCGCCGCCACCAGCACGATCAGCGTCAGGATCATGAACATGACGTTGCGTTCGACCTGCAGGGCGGAAAAGAAGGTCTCGTTGCGCTGGCGCCAGTCGACCATGTCGATGGGCCGTTGCGCCGCCTCCTCCACCTTCGGTTTCAGCACGTCGACATTGTCGGGATTGTCGACATAGATCTCGATCGTCTGCGCGCGGCCATCCATGTTGAAATAGAGCTGCGCTTCGGAGAACGGCATGTAGACGATGGAAGTGTCATATTCCGACATGCCGACTTCGAAGATCGCCGAAATCTTGTAGCCCTTCATACGCGGCGTCGTGCCAATCGGCGTGACGTCGCCATCAGGAGAGATCAGCGTAATGGTGTCGCCGAGCGTCAGGCCGAGATTCTCGGCCATGCGCTTGCCGATGGCGACGCCCTCACCCGAGTCGAAACCGGCGAGCGAACCCTGCTTGATGTTGTTGGCGACGATGGCGATCTTGCCGAGATCTTCGCCGCGTATCCCGCGCACGAGCGCGCCCGTGCCGCCGCCGACATTGCCTTGCGCCAGCACCTGGCCGTCGATCAGCGGGATGGCGTATTTGACGCCGGGCACGCCATTGATGCGGCCGGCGACCTGGGCGTAGTCCTCGAGCGGCGAATCGAGCGGCTGAACGATCAGATGGCCGTTGACGCCGAGGATGCGCGTCAACAGCTCAGCGCGGAACCCGTTCATCACGGCCATGACGACGATCAGCGTCGCCACCCCCAACATGATGCCGAGGAAGGAGATCGAGGCGATGACCGAGATCACCGTCTCCTTGCGCCGCGAACGCAGATAGCGCCAGGCAACTGTGCGCTCGAAGAAGGAGAACGGGCCGGCGCCCGCCGATCTTGTCGCCGCCGCCTCGCTCATGCGGCGACACCGAAGCGTTTTTTCGCATCGGCGATCGGCAGCGTCACGCGCTCGCCGGTCTTGCGATTCTTGATCTCGACCTCGCCGGCAGCCACGCCGCGCGGCCCGACGATCACTTGCCAAGGCAGCCCGATCAGGTCGGCGGTGGCGAACTTGCCGCCCGGCCGCTGGTCGGTGTCGTCGTAAAGCACATCCTTGCCGGCGGCGGTGAAAGCGGCATTGAGCTCGTCGCTGACGCGGTCGCAGTCGGCGTCGCCCACTTTCATGTTGATCAGGCCGATGTCGAACGGCGCCACGGCGTCGGGCCAGATGATGCCGTTCTCGTCATGGCTGGCTTCGATGATCGCGGCGACCAGCCGCGACGGGCCGATGCCGTAGGAACCGCCGGAGGCGAAATGATCCTTGCCGTCCGGCCCGGTCACCTTGGCGCCCATCGGCTTGGAATACTTCTCGCCGAAATGGAAGATGTGGCCAACCTCGATGCCGCGTGCCGAAACCTTGTCGCTCTCGGGGACCTTTTCCCAGGCCGCCTCGTCATGCATCTCGTCGGTGGCGGCGTATGGCGTCGTCCACGTCTTGACGATATCGGATATCTCGCCGTCATTGGCGAAGTCGGTATTGGCGTCGGGCACGGCAAGCGAAAGATAGTCGCGATGGCAGAAAACCTGGCTCTCGCCGGTATCGGCCAGGATGATGAATTCATGGCTGAGGTCACCGCCGATCGGCCCGGTGTCGGCGCGCATCGGAATCGCCTGCAGGCCCATGCGCGTGAACGTCCTGAGGTAGGAGACGAACATCCTGTTGTAGGCAGCCCTCGCGCCCTCGAAATCGAGGTCGAAGGAATAGGCGTCCTTCATCAGGAACTCGCGCGAACGCATGACGCCGAAGCGCGGCCGCACCTCATCGCGGAACTTCCACTGGATGTGGTAGAGGTTCAGCGGCAAATCCTTGTAGGACTTCACATAGGCGCGGAAAATCTCGGTGACCATTTCCTCATTGGTCGGACCGTAGAGCATGTCGCGATCCTGGCGATCCTTGATGCGCAGCATCTCCTTGCCATAGTCGTTGTAGCGGCCGCTTTCGCGCCACAGATCGGCCGACTGGATGGTCGGCATCAGGATTTCCAGCGCGCCGGCGCGGTTCTGCTCCTCGCGGATGATCTGGCAGACCTTGTCCAGCACCCGCTTGCCAAGTGGCAGCCAGGAGAAGCTGCCCTGCCCCTGCTGGCGGATCATGCCGGCACGCAGCATCAGCCGGTGCGAGACGATCTCGGCCTCACGCGGATTTTCTTTGAGGATGGGCAGGAAATAGCGCGACAAACGCATGGACTGGTCCGTGAATGAGAACGGCCACGCCAGAATCGGCGCGACGCAGGCTTGCTTGACCCGGCTTCATAGCCATTTCATGGCGGAATGGAAACCCGGACATGGCGGCACATCAGCGCGTTACGGCCCGGAATCCTTCGGTTTCCAGGATCAGCCGCGCCGGCGATTGAGCATAGCGAACGTCTTCGGACTTGGCCGCCAATTCTTTGCGCGCGTCAATTCAGGACATGCCGCAAAGGCTCTGTGGTCGTTTCGAAAGCAAAGCATGCCATACTATTGTGCAGTGCAGCACGAGAATGCCTGTTTCGAGGCAAAATTCTTCGTGACATTTTCATTCGGCTTAGGCTAGTGTGCCGCGATAACCGAGAGGGCGGAGAAAAATCTGCTCTCCTACGCGGTCAAAGTCTTGGGAGGATGCGATCTAGGCGCGGTTATTCGCTGCCGCCGGAAACCGGAAACAGATCGGACGCGTTTAATTGCAAGGCCTCGTGCCTTGCATTTTTTTTGTGCAATCATCTGGTTAGCGCGGCGAGTTGCCACGATGCATGACCTAGCGTCAACAGGCGTACGGTCGCCGGATGTGACGGCAATCCGATCCCCTTCCGCAGCGCTCCGATGCGGCAAGAGCGCCCTCGCCGAGCGATCTACTTTGCCGGGGTCTGGCCGAAATCCGGCACGATGTGGGGGATGTCGTTGAGGCTGTATCCCAGCCCGTGCGTCAGGCCATAGAAAATGCCCATTAGGATCGCCGTGGCGATGGTCGTGCGGATCACTGCGCGCAGCATATGCGGTCCGCGCGGCGCGCTTGGAACCGTGCCCAGCGTCACGTCATGATCGTCATCCTGTGTGCGGACGCTGAACGGCAGCACGGCAAACAGCACCACCCACCAGGTCGCGAAAAACAGGGCGGTGAACGAAACCCAACTCATGATTGCTCCAGTTCGATCAGCGTGCCGAAGAAATCCTTCGGATGCAGGAACAGCACCGGCTTGCCATGCGCGCCGATCTTGGGATTGCCGTCGCCCAGCACGCGGGCGCCGGCGGCCTTGAGCTGATCGCGCGCGGCCAGGATGTCGTCGACCTCGTAGCAGAGATGATGCATGCCGCCGGACGGGCTCTTCGCGAGGAAAGCGGCGATCGGCGAGGCCTCGCCCAGCGGTTCCAGCAATTCGATCTTGGTGTTGCCGACATTGACGAACACCACCGTGACGCCATGCTCCGGCAAAGCCTGCGGCTCCGTCACTTCGGCGCCAAGCGTGTTGCGGTAGGCAGCAACGGCAGCGGCCAGATCCGGAACCGCAAGCGCGACATGGTTCAGCCGTCCGAGCATGTCCGACCTATCTCTCCTCTGTCCAATGGCTCGCGTCATACGTCAAATCGGCTGAGATCAACAGCCATCCACGAGGCGCGCACTGTCGCACTTTGGTGAACATTCTCCCGAATCACGATCGAGGCTGGTCCGGCCGGCAACCGCAAAGTACAAACGGCAATGTCTCGCATCCGCCCCGCCCGCGCCCGCGTTTTCACCTTCGATCTCGGTTCATTCAAGATTGCTGCCTTGCTTGACGCCGTCGATATCAGAGACAATCTTGCATCGGCCTTCGCGACCGGACAGTCGCCAGCCGCCGTGCTCGAACTCGCGGTTTCGAACTTCATCGACCAGGATCGATACGAGCATTGTTTCATCCCGACGCTGATCGACACCGGAGCCCAAAAGGTCCTGTTCGACACCGGATCCGGGGATGAGGGCAGCTCACTTCTCGACGGTCTGCAGGACCTTGGGCTTGGGCCTGATGATATCGATGTGGTGGTCATCACGCACGGCCACCCGGACCATATCGGCGGGCTAGTCAGGAATGGCGAGCCCGTTTTCTCCCGGGCACGCTATGTATTCGGCGCGGCTGAATTCGCTTTCTGGACCGAGGGAACCGCGGTCCGCGAGGCCAGATTGGCCAACCGCGATCTGTTCAGGCAGATCTGTACCGGGCTAGCCGGCCGGGCAACTTTCGTAGCGCCCGGAGATGAGGTGATGCCGGGCATCACCGCCATCGACGCGTCAGGCCATTCCCCTGGTCTCCTGGCATTTCTCGTCGAAAGCGACGGCCAGAAATTGCTGATCTGGTCGGACGCCTTCCTGCACTATGTCGTGTCCATCCAGCAGCCGGAATGGCATGCCGATTTCGATGACGACAAGGAACAGGCGGTCGAGACCCGCAAGCGCCTGCTGAAGATGGTCGCCGAACAGCGCCTGCTGGTGGCCGGCCACCACATGCCATTTCCGGGCCTGGGCTACATCGAATCGGCGAACGGTTCTTTTCGCTGGCTTCCGGTCAGCTATCAGCTGAACGTCTAGCTCTCGCCCTCACCTGGTGACGAACACCGTCACCAGCGGTTTCTTGCCCCAGGCTTCGTTGGCGGCGCCGCGCACCGCGCGACGCACCGCTTCCTGCACAAGGTCGAGATCCTTTCGCCGTTGGCGCGGAATCGAATCGACCGCACCGACCGCCGCGTCGATCATCAAATCTTCCAGCGTCTCGCCGCTGGCATCGGCTTCGGCGACGCCGATGGCGACCAGGTCGGGGTCGCCGGCGAGCTCGTATTTGTCGTCGAGCACGACATTGACCGCGACATGGCCGGCAAAGGACAGTTTGCGCCGGTCGCGAATGCCCATCGCCTGGTCGGTGCCGATCAGATTGCCATCCTTGTAGATGCGGCCGAACGGCACCTGGTCGATGATGGTGGCGGGGCCGGGAGCAAGTCGCAGCATATCGCCGTCGCGCACCTGCGCCACTTGGCCGATGCCGGAGGTCGACATCAGCGAGCCCTGTGCCACCAGATGCGCCGCCTCGCCATGCACGGGAACACCGATCTGCGGGCGTACCCATTCATACATCTTGCGCAACTCGCTGCGCCGGGGATGGCCGGAGACATGCACCAGCGCGTCGCCATCCTCGATAATCTTGATGCCGAGATCGATCAGGCGGTTCTTGATCTCGAGGATCGCCTTCTCGTTGCCGGGAATGGTGCGCGAGGAAAACACCACCGTGTCGCCCGCCGTCAGCGACACCGACTTCATCTCTTCGCGCGACAGCTTCGCCAGTGCCGCCAGCGGCTCGCCTTGGCTGCCGGTGCAGATGATGACCAGGTTCTCGCGCGGGATGAAGCCGAAATCCTCCTCGGCGATGAATTCCGGCAGGCCGTCCATATAGCCAAGCTCGTCGGCGACATCGATGACCCGCTTCAGCGAGCGGCCAAGCACCAGGCATTGACGGCCGGCATCGCGTGCCGCCTTGGCGATGGAGACGATACGCCCGACATTGGAGGAGAATGTGGTGACGGCGACGCGGCCCTTGGCGGCCTGGATGACGCCCTTGAGGCCCTCGCCGACGGCGACTTCCGAAGGCGACTCGCCTTCGCGCAGCGCATTGGTCGAATCGCAGATCAGCGCCAGCACGCCCTTGTCGCCATAGGCACGGAACCGCGCCTCGTCTGTCTTGGGTCCGATCGTCGGCTCCGGATCGATCTTCCAGTCGCCGGTGTGGATGACGGTGCCGGCCGGCGAGGTGATCGCCAGCGACATCGGCTCAGGAATAGAGTGCGCCACCGGAATGGCTTCGATCTCGAAGGGGCCGACGGTGAATTTCTCGCCCGCCCGGTAGATCGTCAGCGGGATTTTCGGTGCGCCCTGCTCGCCCTGCCGCTTGGCTTCCAGCAGCCCGGCGCTGAACGGCGTCATCCACACCGGCGCCTTCAGCTTCGGCCAGGTGTCGAGCAGCGCGCCGTAATGGTCTTCATGCGCGTGGGTGATGATGATGCCGCGCAGATTGGCGAGATTCTCCTCGATGAAGCGCGTATCGGGCAGGATCAGATCGACGCCCGGATGCGCCGCGTCGGGAAAGGTGACACCGACATCGATGACGATCCATTCGCGCGCGCTCGGCGGGCCGTAGCCGTAGAGGGCGAAGTTCATGCCGATCTCGCCGACGCCGCCGAGCGGCACGAAGACGAGTTCGGCGTTTTCCGCTTTCGCCATGATTTTTCCCTTCCTGGCCCTCAGGCCAAGCCCATTATACCCGTGCGGACGCCACAGCGCCGAAATGCACATCGCCGGCGGCGATCGTCAGGACAGTCCCCTCATCGTCGCGGATCACGAAACGGCAGTCCTCGTCAATGGTCTCGAACACCCCACGCACCACATTACCGTCAATTCTGACAGCAACCTCGCCGCCAAGCCCCGCCGCGCGCGCCAGCCAGCGCCGCCTGACAGCGGCAAGACCGCGCCCTTCATCCCACAGGCGGGCATTCTCGCTCCAGGCATCCGACAGCGCCAGGAACAGCGTTTCGGCATCGCATGTCGCGCCCAGAGTTCGCAGCGATGTCGCGGGATAAGGCAAATCCGTTGGATACGCCACCACATTGACGCCGATGCCGACCGCGACCGCGAAGCGACCGCCATCCAGTATCGCCGACTCCAGCAGGATGCCGGCGAGCTTGGCGCCGGAAGCAAGCACGTCGTTCGGCCATTTCAGCTCGAAACGGTTTTGTCCCTGGCTTGCGCCATCCAGTCCGATGGCGATCCTGCCCTTTGGCACAACCGCGTCGAGCGCATCGGCAAGCGACAGGCCGGCGACAAAACCCAGCGTCGCGGCCAGGCGAAGCTCACCGCCGGTGACGACGAGCAAGGTCGCCGCCAGATTGCCTTCGGGCGACACCCAGGCGCGGCCGCGCCGGCCACGCCCGCTTTCCTGTTTTTTGGAAACGACCCATAGCCTGCCCGGGTCGCCTGCCCTTGCGTGGTCCAGCGCCACCGTGTTGGTGGAACCGATACTGTCATGGGCCTCAAGCCGGAACCCTTCCGACGCCGAGGTTGGAGCCAGCCGAAATGCCATCCCGTCAGAAAAATGTCTTGGCGGCGGCTTCGGCATAGGTACCGATCGGCCCGCCGATCAGCACATAGAACAGCACGAAGGCGCCGGAGACGCCGAGCACGAGGCGCAGTTCACTGGCCATCGGTACGAAGCCACCGACCGGTTCATCGAACCACATGATCTTGATGATGCGCAGATAGTAATAGGCACCGACCACCGAGGCCAGCACGCCAATGATCGCCAGCGCGTAGAGGTTGGCGTTGATGGCTGCGAGGAAGACGTACCACTTCCCCCAGAAGCCGGCGAGCGGCGGGATGCCGGCCAGCGAGAACATCAGGATGGTGAGAATCGTCGCCATGATCGGATTGGTCGAGGCAAGTCCGGCCAGGTCGCTGATCTGTTCGACATTGCCTTCCTTGCGCCGCATGGCGAGGATGAAGGCGAAGGTGCCGAGCGTCATCACCAGATAGATCAGCATGTAGATGGCAACACCACGCACGCCGGCCTGGCTGTTGGCGGCAAGGCCGACCAGCGCGTAGCCCATATGGCCGATCGAGGAATAGGCCATCAGGCGCTTGATGTTGGTCTGGCCGATCGCGGCAAAGGCGCCGAGCGCCATCGAGGCGATCGAGATGAAGACGATGATCTGCTGCCAGTCGGCGGCGATCGGCTTGAACGCGCCCATGGTGACGCGCACGATCAGCGCCATCGCAGCCATCTTGGGGGCTGCGGCGAGGAATGCCGTCACCGGCGTCGGCGCGCCCTCATAGACGTCGGGCGTCCACATGTGGAACGGCACCGCCGAGATCTTGAAGGCAAGGCCGGCCAGCACGAAGACGAGGCCAACCACGAGACCAAGCTGGCGCTCGCCGCTGCCAAGTGCCGAGGCAATTTCCTGGAAGCCGGTGTTGCCGGTGTAGCCGTAGACCAGGCTGATGCCGTAGAGCAGCATGCCTGACGACAGCGCGCCAAGGACGAAGTACTTCAGGCCTGCTTCAGTCGAACGCAGATTGTCGCGGTTGATCGCCGCCAGCACGTAAATTGCCAGCGACTGCAGTTCGAGGCCGAGATAGAGCCCGATCATGCCGTTGGCCGAGATCATCAGCATCATGCCCAGCGTGCACAGCAGGATCAGCACCGGATATTCGAACTTGTCGAAATGCTCCGCCTTGGCAAAGCGCATCGACATGACCAGCGTCACCGCCGAGCCGACCAGCGCCAGCACCTTCATGAAGCGGGAGAACGGATCCTGGATAAAGGCATTGCCATAGGCGCTGCCCAGCCCGGTGGAAAAGATCAGCCAGGCGCCTGCGACCACCAGCACGGCCACGGCAAGGCCGGTCACGGTGTTGGCGGTGTTGGCGCGCGAATAGGCGCCAACCATCAGCAGCGCGAGCGCACCGATGGCAAGGATCAGCTCGGGCGTCGAGAGCGACAGGCTGGAGAGAAGGTCCGGCGTCATGGTTCGCAAAACCTCTGGTCAGTTCGCCGCCGCGGTCTGCGCGGCGCCGATGGATGCGGTGACATTGGTGACGAGCGACTTGACCGATTGGGCCGTCGCATCGAAGACGGGAGCGGGATAGACGCCGAAGAAGATGACCAGCACGACCAGCGGGTAGATGATGAACTTCTCACGCGGCGACAGGTCGAGCAGGTTCTTCAGGCTGTCCTTGGTCAGCGCACCGAAAATCACCCGGCGGTAGAGCCAGAGCGCGTAGGCCGCCGACAGGATGACGCCGGTGGCGGCGAAGAATGCCACCCAGGTGTTGACCCGGAACACGCCGAGCATGGTCAGGAACTCGCCGACGAAGCCTGACGTGCCCGGCAGGCCGACATTGGCCATGGTGAAGACCATGAACACGGTGGCGTATTTCGGCATGTTGTTGACCAGGCCGCCATAGGCCGCGATCTCACGCGTATGCATGCGGTCGTAGATGACGCCGACGCACAGGAACAGCGCGCCGGAGACGAGGCCGTGGCTGAGCATCTGGAAGATCGCGCCCTGCACGCCTTCCTGGTTCATGGCGAAGATGCCCATGGTGACGAAGCCCATATGGGCGACAGACGAATAGGCGATCAGCTTCTTCATATCCTCCTGCATCAGCGCCACCAGCGAGGTGTAGATGATGGCGACGACCGACAGCGTGAACACCAGCGGCGCGAACATTTCGGACGCCAGCGGGAACATCGGCAGCGAGAAGCGCAGGAAGCCGTACCCTCCCATTTTCAGGAGAATGGCGGCCAGGATAACCGAACCTGCCGTCGGCGCCTCGACGTGGGCATCTGGCAGCCAGGTGTGCACCGGCCACATCGGCATCTTCACCGCGAAGGAGGCAAAGAAGGCCAGCCACAGCCATGTCTGCATGTTGGCCGGGAATTGGTGCGTCAACAGCGTCGGGATGTCGGTCGTGCCGGACTGATAGAACATCGCCATGATGGCAAGCAGCATCAGCACCGAACCGGCAAGCGTATAGAGGAAGAACTTGAACGAGGCATAGACGCGCCGCTTGCCGCCCCAGACGCCGATGATGATGAACATCGGGATCAGGCCGGCTTCGAAGAAGACGTAGAACAGCACGATATCCAGCGCGCAGAACACGCCGATCATCAGCGTCTCGAGCAGCAGGAAGGCGATCATGTAGGCCTTGACGCGCTTCTCGATCGCTTCCCACGACGCCAGGATGCAGAGCGGCATCAGGAAGGTCGTCAGGATGACGAACAACATGGAAATGCCGTCGACACCCATATGGTAGGAAATGCCGGAGTCGAGCCAGGCGTATTTCTCGACGAACTGGAAGCCGGCCTGCGAATTGTCGAAGCCGGTCCAGATAAACAGCGAGATGATGAAGGTGAACGTCGTCGTCAACAACGCGATGGCGCGGATGTTGCGGCGCGCGTTTTCGCTGTCATCCCTGATGAACAGGATCAGCAGCACACCCACCAGCGGCAGGAAGGTGACCAGCGAGAGAAGATTGGACCAGGCGGTCATCAGAGCATCATCCAGGTGACGAGTGCGGCAACGCCGATCAGCATGGCGAAGGCATAGTGATAGAGGTAGCCGGTCTGCAGCTTGACCACGCGGTTGGTAACATCGACGACGCGCGCCGAAATGCCGTCCGGCCCGAGCCCGTCGATAATGGTGCCGTCACCGGTCTTCCACAGGAAATGGCCGAGGCGCTTGGCCGGGCCAACGAACAGGAAGTCGTAAAGCTCGTCGAAATACCACTTGTTGAGCAGGAAGGCGTAGAGCCCGCGATTCTGCTTCGCAAGGGTCACCGGCATTTCCGGCGAGCGGATGTAGAACTTCCAGGCCAGCGCGAAGCCGATCAGCATGGCGATGAACGGCGACAGCTCGACCCACAGCGGCAGTTCTTCGATGTCGTGCAGGATGTGGTTGTCCGGCAGTGTGAACAGCGACGCCTTCCAGAACTCGGCATAGCCTTCGCCGATAAACGAATTGTGGAAGATGATGCCGGCAAACAGCGCCCCGGCGGCCAGGATGAACAGCGGCACCAGCATCACCGGCGGCGATTCATGCACATGATGCATCACCTCATGGCTCGCCCGCGGCTCGCCGTGGAAGGTCATGAAGATCAGCCGCCAGGAATAGAAGGAGGTGAAGCAGGCGGCGATGACCAGCAGGATGAAGGCAAAGCCGGCGACCGAGTTATGTCCGGCAAAGGCGGTCTCGATGATGGCGTCCTTGGAGAAGAAGCCGGCGGTGCCGATGACGGTCACCGGAATGCCGACGCCTGTCAGCGCCAGCGTGCCGATCACCATCATCCAGTAGGTGGTCGGGATAAGCTTCCGTAGGCCACCCATCTTGCGCATGTCCTGCTCATCGGAGACGGCATGGATGACCGAGCCCGAGCCGAGGAACAGCAGCGCCTTGAAGAAGGCGTGCGTGAACAGATGGAAGATCGCCGCGCCATAGGCGCCGACGCCGAGCGCCACGAACATGTAGCCGAGCTGCGAGCAGGTCGAATAGGCGATGACGCGTTTGATGTCGTTTTGCACGAGACCGACGGTCGCCGCGAAGAAGGCGGTGAAGGCACCGATGAAGGTGACAACTGTCAGCGCCGAATGCGACAATTCGAACAGCGGCGACAGCCGTGCCAGCATGAACACGCCCGCCGTCACCATGGTGGCGGCATGGATGAGCGCCGAGACCGGCGTCGGGCCTTCCATGGCGTCCGGCAGCCAGGTGTGCAGCGGCACCTGCGCCGACTTGCCCATGGCACCCATGAACAGCAACAGGCACACGACGGTCATCGCCGTCTGCTTGTCCAGCGCATGGCCAAGGAAGGTCAGCACGGCCGCCCCTTGCGGCGCGCCTTCGGCCGGAATGAACGTCGCCGCGTTGGCGAAGATGGTGCCGAGATTGACCGAGCCGAACAGCACGAACACGCCGAAAATGCCCAGCGCGAAACCGAAATCACCGACACGGTTGACGACGAAGGCCTTGATCGCCGCGGCATTGGCCGACGGCTTCTTGTACCAGAAGCCGATCAGCAGGTAGGACGCCAGACCCACGCCTTCCCAGCCGAAGAACATCTGCACCAGATTGTCGGCGGTCACCAGCATCAGCATGGCGAAGGTGAACAGCGACAGATAGGCGAAGAAGCGCGGCCGGTTCGGATCGTGGTGCATGTAGCCGATCGAATAGATGTGGACCAGCGCCGAGACGGTGTTGACCACCACCAGCATCACCACCGTCAGCGTATCGATCCGCAATGCCCAGGAGACGTCCAGCCCGCCGGACTGGATCCAGTGCAGCACCGGCACGGTAAACACCTCGCCATGGCCGAAGCCGACGCTGAAGAAAGCAACCCACGACAGCACAGCCGAAAACACCAGGAAGCCGGAGGTGATGTATTCGGACGCCTTGGCGCCGAGCGACGTGCCGAACAGGCCGACGATCAGGAAGCCGAGCAGTGGAAGGAAGACGATGGCCTGATACATGGTGGTTCCGTCAACCCTTCATCTGGTTCACGTCTTCGACCGCGATCGAGCCGCGGTTGCGGAAGAAGACGACGAGAATGGCAAGTCCGATGGCAGCCTCGGCGGCAGCGACCGTCAGCACGAACAGCGCGAACACCTGGCCGACGAGGTCATGCAGCGCCGCCGAAAAGGCGACGAAATTGATGTTGACCGCGAGCAGGATGAGCTCGACCGACATCAGGATGACGATGATGTTCCTGCGGTTCAGGAAGATGCCGAACACGCCGAGCGTGAACAGGATCGCCGATACGGTCAGATAATGCGCGATGCCGACGACCATCTCAGACTCCTTCGCCCGACTTGACCTTGCGGATTTCCATGCCGGTGGCCGGCGTGCGGCCGACCTGGGCTGCGATCGACTGCCGCTTGACCCCTTCCTTGTGGCGCAGCGTCAGCACGATGGCGCCGATCATGGCGACCAGCAGGATGAGGCCCGAAATCTGGAAGTAGTAGAGGTAGTCGGTATAGAGGATGTCGCCGAGTGCGGCCGTGTTCGAGCGCGCGGCGAGATCGGGAATAGGCTTCGAAACCGTCGCGGCCAGCTTCGGTGCGAATGTGTAGCCGCCCAGCACCACGATCAGCTCCGCCGCCAGGATCAGCCCGACCAGCGCGCCGATCGGCGCGTATTGCAGGGCGCCTTCCTTCATCTCGGCGAAATCGACGTCGAGCATCATGACGACGAACAGGAACAGCACCATGACCGCGCCGACATAGACGACGAGCAGGATCATCGCCAGGAACTCGGCGCCGGTCAGCATGAACAGGCCGGCGGCGTTGAAGAAGGTCAGGATCAGGAACAGCACCGAATGCACGGGGTTGCGCGACGAAATGACCATGAACGCCGACGCCACGGCGACAAAGGCGAAGAGGTAGAAGAAGGCCGCCTCTAGTCCACTCAGCATTGGGGTTCCCCCGGGTTCCTGTCCAAACAGGACGTTCGTCCTGTTTGATTTCTGCGACCGCCTCCGGTCGTCAAGTTGCGTGTTCCTATCGCATGTTCCGATCGGGTTGAAAGACCCGATCGAAAGAAACATGCGACACTCTTTTCATCCGGAGGATGATCTGGTCCGAAAAGTCTGCAACTTTTCGGGGTCATCCTCTGGACGAGGCCCCTCGCCCCGTCCATGCGTCAAATATCAGCGGTACGGCGCATCCAGCGAGATGTTGCGCGCCAGTTCGCGCTCCCACCGGTCGCCATTCGCCAGCAGCTTGTCCTTGTCGTAGTAGAGTTCCTCGCGCGTCTCCGTCGCGAACTCGAAATTCGGCCCCTCCACGATGGCGTCGACCGGGCAGGCTTCCTGGCAGAAGCCACAATAGATGCACTTCACCATGTCGATGTCATAACGCACCGTGCGGCGCGTGCCGTCATTGCGGCGCGGGCCGGCCTCGATGGTGATGGCCTGCGCCGGGCAGATTGCTTCGCACAATTTGCAGGCGATGCAGCGTTCCTCGCCATTGGGATAACGGCGCAGTGCATGCTCGCCCCGGAAGCGCGGGCTGGTAGGCCCCTTCTCGTGCGGATAGTTGATCGTCTCCTTCGGCGCGAAGAACTGGCGCATCGACAGGAAGAAGGCGCTGACGAAATCCTGCAGCAGCAGCGATTTGGCGGCTTGGCCGAGAGCGGACATCACGCAAACCCCGTGATCTTGAGGAAGGCTGCGGTGGCGACCACCATGAACAGCGAGATCGGCAGGAACACTTTCCAGCCCAGCCGCATCAGCTGGTCGTAGCGGTAGCGCGGCACGAAGGCCTTCACCATGGAGATGCCGAAGAACACGAAGCACACCTTCAGCACGAACCAGATGACGCCGGGCACCCAGGTGAAGGGCGCGAAGTCGAAGGGCGGCAGCCAGCCGCCGAGGAACAGGATGGTGGCCAGCGCGCACATCAGGACGATGGCGACATATTCGCCGAGGAAGAACAGCAGGAACGGCGTCGACGAATATTCGACCATGTGGCCGGCGACCAGCTCCGATTCGGCTTCCACCAGATCGAAAGGCGGCCGGTTCGTCTCGGCCAGCGCCGAAATGAAGAAGATGATGAACATCGGGAACAGCGCCAGCCAGTTCCAGTCGAGGAACGTGTTGGGCAGGCCAAGCCGCGTACCAAGCCCACCCTGCTGCGACAGCACGATATCGCTGAGGTTGAGCGAACCGGCGGTGAGCAGCACGGTAACGATGACGAAGCCGATCGAGACTTCGTAGGACACCATCTGCGCCGCCGAACGCAGCGCGCCGAGGAACGGATATTTCGAGTTGGACGCCCAGCCGCCCATGATCACGCCATAGACCTCGAGCGAGGAGATGGCGAAGACATAGAGGATGCCGACATTGACGTTGGCGATCGCCCAACCCTGGTTGACCGGAATGACCGCCCAGGCCGAGATCGCCAGCACCGCCGACACCAGCGGCGCCAGCAGGAAAACGCCCTTGTTGGCGCCGGACGGGATGACCGGTTCCTTGAAGACGAATTTCAACAGATCGGCGAAAGCCTGCAGCGTGCCCCAGGGGCCGACGACATTCGGGCCACGGCGCAACTGCACCGCCGCCCAGATCTTGCGATCGGCGTAGAGGATGTAGGCGACGAAGACCAGCAGCACCACGATCAGCACGACCGACTTCAAGAGGATCAGCAGCGCCGGCAGCACGTAGAAGGAGAAGAAGGTGTCCATGCTTATTCCGCCGCCTGCTTGAGGCCGCTCTTGGCCAGTGCCGAGCATTCCGCCATCACGGCGGACGCCCGCGCGATCGGGTTGGTCAGGTAGAAATCCTTGACCGGCGAGGTGAAGGTGCCCTTGTTCAGCCGCCCGCCAAGCTTCGCCACATTGGCGATATCCTCGGCATTGCCGGCCGCGACCTGATCGATGCGGGCCAGATGCGGGTATTCACCATAGAGCTTCGCGCGCAGCTGCGGCAGCGAGTCGAATGGCAGCTTCTTGCCCAGCACGTCGGACAGGGCGCGCAATATCGCCCAATCCTCGCGGGCATCGCCCGGTGCGAAGCCGGCCCGGTTGGTCTGCTGCACGCGCCCTTCGGTGTTGACGTAGGTGCCAGACTTTTCCGTGTAGGCAGCAGCCGGCAGGATGACGTTGGCGCGGTGTGCGCCCTGGTCGCCATGCGTGCCGATATAGACGACGAAGGCGCCGCCGGTCTTGCCCATGTCGATCTCGTCGGCGCCGAGCAGGAACAGCACGTCCGTCTCGCCCAGCATGCCGGCGACATCCTTGCCGCCCTCGCCCGGCACGAAGCCGAGATCGAGGCCGCCGACTCTGGCCGCCGCATTGTGCAGCACAGCAAAGCCGTTCCAGTCGGCGCGGGCGGCGTTGACAGAAGCAGCGAGCTTCGCCGCCTGGCCAAGCACCGCCGCGCCATCGGCGCGCGCCAGAGCGCCCTGGCCGACGATGATCAGCGGGTGCGTCGCCTTCTTCAGCGTCTGGAAGAACTTGCCATTGCCGTCGGCCAGATCCTTCAGCGAATCCGGTCCGGCGCCCAGCAATTCGTACTCGTAGCGCGTATCGCCGACATCGCCGATGACGCCGACCGGCAGATTGCCGACCCGCCAGCGCTTGCGGATGCGCGCATTGAGCACCGAAGCTTCATAGCGCGGGTTGGCGCCGATGATCAGCACCGCGTCGGCCTGCTCGATGCCTTCGATGGTCGGATTGAAGATGTAGCTGGCGCGGCCGAGCGACGGATCGAGTGCGGCGCCATCCTGGCGGCAGTCGGTGTTCTTCGAACCGAGCGAAGCCATCAGCTGCTTCAGCGCGTAGATTTCTTCCACCGCAGCGAGATCGCCTGATATGGCGCCGATCTTCTCAGGCGCGGCCTTCGACACCGCGTCCTTGATCGCGGCAAACGCCTCGGCCCAACTCGCCGGAACCAGCTTGCCGTCCTTGCGCACATAGGGGCGGTCAAGGCGCTGCGTGCGCAGCCCGTCCCAGATGAAGCGGGTCTTGTCGGAAATCCACTCCTCGTTCACCTGCTCGTTGACGCGCGGCAGGATGCGCATCACTTCGCGACCACGGCTATCGACGCGGATCGCCGAGCCGACAGCGTCCATCACGTCGATGGATTCGGTCTTGGTCAGCTCCCACGGCCGCGCCTGGAAGGCAAACGGCTTGGAGGTCAGCGCACCGACGGGGCAGAGATCGATGACATTGCCCTGCAATTCCGAAGTCATCGCGCTTTCGAGATAGGTGGTGATCTCGGCATCCTCGCCACGGCCGATCAGGCCGAGTTCGGAAATGCCGGCGACTTCCGTGGTGAAGCGGACGCAGCGCGTGCAATGGATGCAGCGGTTCATCACCGTCTTGACCAGCGGGCCGATATACTTGTCTTCGACCGCGCGCTTGTTCTCGTGATAGCGCGAGGAATCGACGCCGAAGGCCATCGCCTGGTCCTGCAGGTCGCACTCGCCACCCTGGTCGCAGATCGGGCAATCCAGCGGATGGTTGATCAGCAGGAACTCCATCACGCCTTCCCGGGCCTTCTTGACCATCGGCGTGTTGGTGAAGATTTCCGGCGGCTCGCCATTGGGGCCGGGGCGCAAGTCGCGCACGCCCATGGCGCAGGAGGCCTGCGGCTTGGGCGGCCCGCCCTTCACCTCGATCAGGCACATGCGGCAATTGCCGGCGATCGACAGCCGCTCATGGAAGCAGAAGCGCGGCACTTCCGCGCCCGCGTCTTCCGCCGCCTGCAGCAGCGTGTAGTGGTCGGGTACAGTGATCTCTTTCCCGTCGACCTTGAGCTTTGCCATATCGCTTCAGACCCCTGCGGATTTCCCGCAATCTCATTTCCCGGGCGCGGCAGACGCAGCGTCCGGCATTTCATTCACTTCTTCACAGCCAGCACAGCCGCCTGGGCGGTCCAGTCGTCGCGGCCGATGCGGCCGTTGAACGACAGATAGTCGTCGACCCAGGCGATCTCCTGAGGTGACCACGCGGCGATCTGGGCATATGTCCAGATACCGAGCCCGTTCAGCACCTTTTCCAGCTTCGGGCCGATGCCCGAAATCGCCTTGAGGTCCGACGGTTTCGCCGGCTTGTCGATAGCCTTGGGCTGGCGGAAATCCTCAGGCAGCAGCACATCGGCGGCCTCGCCCGTTGCCGGAGCGACATTCACCGCCGGCGCCGTGGTGGCGGCTTCCTTGGCAGCGATGTCCGTGACCTCCTGCGCGAAGGACTGCGCCTCGGCAATCAGGGTCTTGGTCGTCGCCCGCGCCTTGATGGACGACGTGTCCTCGAATTGCTCGACGCGCGCCTCGAAATCCTCGATCAGCGGCTGCATCAGGCGCTGCGATGCCTCGGCGGCTCCTGTGAGCGCGCCCAGCCAGACGCCGAAGGCGTGGTTGGCGAGCCCGATGCCAAGCGCCGACATCGCCGCCGCACCCGCGACAGGATGCACGAAAAGGTTGACGGCGCTGGCCATCTCCTTCGGCATCATCCTGGTCAGGTCCTGGTTCATCTTCTCGATCTGGTCCAAATTGGGCATCATTGGGTAGGGTGTCGAATACGCCGCCATAGAGTTCTCCTGGTCGTTTCTTCGTTCGCCCCGCCCCGTTATTCCCAAACTCACAAATTCGTCTATTCGGCCGCCACCATCACCGGTTCGGCCCGGTGCGCGTTGCGCGAAAACTCGTCGATGCGGCGCTCCACCTCGCCACGGAAATGCCGCATCAGGCCCTGGATCGGCCATGCCGCGGCATCGCCCAGCGCGCAGATCGTGTGGCCCTCGACCTGCTTGGTGACGTCGAGCAACATGTCGATCTCGCGCTTCTGCGCCTCGCCGCGCACCAGCCGTTCCATCACCCGCCACATCCAGCCGGTGCCTTCGCGGCACGGCGTGCACTGGCCGCAGCTCTCATGCTTGTAGAAATAGGACAGCCGCGCGATCGCCTTCACGACATCGGTCGACTTGTCCATGACGATGACGGCCGCTGTGCCGAGGCCGGATTTGAGGTCGCGCAACGCGTCGAAATCCATCGGCGTGTCGATGATCTGCTCTGCCGGCACCAGCGGCACCGAGGCGCCGCCCGGAATGACCGCGAGCAGATTGTCCCAGCCGCCGCGGATGCCGCCGCAATGCGTCTCGATCAGTTCGCGGAACGGGATCGACATCGCCTCTTCGACGGTGCACGGGTTGTTGACGTGGCCCGACACGCAGAACAGCTTGGTGCCGACATTGTTGGGCCGGCCGAAGGACGAGAACCAGGCCGCGCCACGGCGCAGGATGGTCGGCGCCACCGCGATCGACTCGACATTGTTCACGGTTGTCGGACAACCGTACAGCCCAACATTGGCCGGGAATGGTGGCTTCAGCCTGGGCTGGCCCTTCTTGCCTTCGAGGCTCTCCAGCAGCGCCGTCTCCTCGCCGCAAATATAGGCGCCGGCGCCATGATGCATGTAGACGTCGAAATCGTAGCCTGACGTGTTGCCCTTGCCGATCAGTTTGGCCTCATAGGCCTCCTCGATGGCGCGCTGCAGCGCCTCGCGCTCGCGGATGAATTCGCCGCGTACGTAGATGTAGGCGGCAACCGCGCCCATGGCGAAACCGGCGAGCAAGGCGCCCTCGACCAGCGTGTGCGGATCGTTGCGCAGGATGTCGCGGTCCTTGCAGGTGCCGGGTTCGGATTCGTCGGCATTGATGACCAGATAGCTCGGCCGGCCGTCGCTCTGCTTGGGCATGAACGACCATTTGAGGCCGGTCGGGAAGCCGGCGCCGCCACGGCCGCGCAGGCCCGACGCCTTCATCTCGTTGACGATCCATTCGCGCCCCTTGGCGACGATGCCGGGCGTGTTGTCCCAGGCGCCGCGCGCCATCGCGCCAGCCAGCGACTTGTCGAAGAGGCCGTAGATGTTGGTGAAGATGCGGTCTTTGTCCTGAAGCATTTTTCGTCCCTCAGACCGGCTTCTTGCCGAAAACGCGGATGTATTCGGCGACACCGCCCTTGGCGAGCGCCTTGGCCTGCTTGACCCAGTCGTCACGGTCGATACGGCCGTGGAAGGAGAGATAGCCATCCACCCAATCGCGCTCGGCCTTCTTCCAGGAAGCGACCTGCGCGAAGGTGAAAATACCCAGCGTATGCAGGACGCCCTCGATCTTCGGGCCGACGCCGGAGATGAGCTTGAGATCGTCGACCGCGGCCGGCCTGTCGATGCCGGCCGGACGGTTCTTGTCCTCCAGCGACGGTTTCGCCGGCTTTGCGGCCGGCGCCTTGGTTTCCGGCGCCTTGAAGGCAGTGGCCGGTTCAGCCTTTGCCGTCGGCCCGTTGCGCTGCTTGGAGACCTTCTCGACTTCCGGCGCTGCCATGTTGGCGTTGGCGGCCGAATGCAGCGGCGCCGAAACGCTCGCCGCCTTCTCCGCCGCCGGCGCCACCTTGGTCTTTGACGGTGTCTTCAACGCCGGGCTGGTTTCAGGCGCATCGGTCTTCGGCTTGCTGGCATTGGACGGTGCGACGGGAGCGGCAGCGGGTGCCGGAACGGGCGCGGCAATGATCGCGCCGGGTGCCGCCTTGGCGGCCTTTGCAGCCTCCCTGGCCTCCCTGTCACGGGTCGACTTGAGGATCGCCTTTTCGCTCTTCAGCGTCGTCAGGCCGGAGGCCGGCTCCGAGCCGGTACGACCGTTCTGCGGTCCCGGCGCCACCGAGGCGCCCTTGCCCGCGTCATAGAGATCGATGATTTCGGCCAGCCGTTCTGGCGTCAGATCCTCGAACGTATCCTTGAACACCATGACCATCGGCGCGTTGACGCAGGCGCCGAGGCACTCGACCTCTTCCCACGACAAGGTGCCCTTGTCGTTGGTGTGGAACTGGTCGTGATGGATTTTCGAACGGCAGACATCCATCAGCGCTTCCGAGCCGCGCAGCATGCAGGGCGTGGTGCCGCAGACCTGGATGTGGGCGCGGGTGCCGACGGGATTGAGCTGGTACTGCGTGTAGAAAGTAGCGACCTCGAGCCCGCGAATCCTGGGCATGCCGAGCATGTCGGAAATCGTCTCGATCGCCGCCTTGGTGACCCAGCCTTCCTGCTCCTGCGCGATCATCAGCAAGGGAATGATCGCCGACTGCTCGCGGCCTTTCGGGTACTTCTTGATCCATTGCTTCGCCGCTGCCGCGTTCGCCCTGTTGAAGGCGAAGGAGGCTGGCTGGACGCTGGCTTCTGCGAGACGGCGGACTGACATTTAGCGATCGACCTCACCAAACACGATGTCGAGGGAGCCAAGAACGGCGGTGACGTCGGCCAGCATGTGGCCGCGGCAGAGGAAATCCATGGCTTGCAGATGCGCAAAACCAGGCGCGCGCAGCTTGCAGCGGTAGGGCTTGTTGGTGCCGTCAGAGACGAGATAGACGCCGAACTCGCCCTTCGGCGCCTCGACGGCCGCATAGACCTCGCCGGCCGGCACGCGATAGCCCTCGGTGTAGAGCTTGAAGTGATGGATCAGCGCTTCCATCGACCGCTTCATTGCCTGGCGCTTCGGCGGCACGACCTTGCCGTCCAAGTTCGATACCGGGCCGGTGCTTTCCTTGCCGAGCAAGAGATCGACGCACTGGCGCATGATCCGGGCCGACTGGCGCATCTCTTCCATGCGCACGAGGTAACGGTCGTAGCAGTCACCGTTCTTGCCGATCGGAATATCGAAATCCATTTCCGAATAGCATTCATAGGGTTGCGACTTGCGCAGGTCCCATGGCGCGCCCGAACCGCGCACCATGACGCCGGAAAAGCCCCAGGCCCAGGCGTCGGCCAGCGAAACAATGCCGATATCGACATTGCGCTGCTTGAAGATGCGGTTGCCGGTCAGAAGACGATCGAGGTCGTCGATCGACTTCAGGAACGGGTCGATCCACTTGCCGATGTCCTCGACCAGCTGGCGCGGCAGGTCCTGGTGGACGCCGCCGGGCCGGAAATAGGCGGCATGCATGCGCGAGCCGGAGGCGCGCTCATAAAACACCATCAGCTTTTCGCGCTCGACGAAGCCCCACAGCGGCGGCGTCAGCGCGCCGACGTCCATAGCCTGCGTCGTCACATTGAGGATGTGCGACATGATGCGGCCGATCTCGCAATAAAGCACGCGGATCAGCTGGCCGCGCCTCGGCACCTCGATACCGAGCAGGCGCTCGGCGGCGAGTGCAAAGGCATGCTCCTGGTTCATCGGCGCGCAATAATCGAGCCGATCGAGATAAGGCACCGCCTGCAAATAGGTCTTGGCCTCGATCAGCTTCTCGGTGCCGCGATGCAGCAGGCCGATATGCGGATCGACGCGATCGACGACTTCGCCGTCAAGCTCCAGCACGAGGCGCAAAACGCCATGCGCCGCAGGGTGTTGGGGCCCGAAATTGATGTTGAAATTGCGGACGGAGGTTTCAGCCATTCTGGCGCCTCAATTCGTCTTGGCTTTTTCGTCCCCGGGCAGCACATAGTCCGTGCCTTCCCAAGGGGAAAGAAAATCGAAATTGCGGAATTCCTGCTTGAGTTCCACCGGCTCGTAGATGACGCGCTTGGCTTCGTCGTCGTAACGCACCTCGACGAAGCCGGTCAGCGGGAAATCCTTGCGCAGCGGGTGGCCTTCGAAACCGTAATCGGTCAGCAGGCGACGCAGATCCGGATGGCCCGAAAACAGCACGCCATAGAGATCGTAGGTCTCGCGCTCGAACCAGTCGGCGCCCGGGAAAACGCCGGTGATGGACGGCACCATCGTCTCTTCGTCGGCCTGCACTTTCACGCGAATGCGCACATTCTGCTTCGGCGAAAGCAGATGGTAGACAACGTCGAAGCGCTTGGCGCGCGACGGATAATCGGCGCCGCAGACATCGATGATCGAGATGAACTGGCAGCGCGCATCGTCGCGCAGAAACGTCACCACTTCGATGAGGTTGCCCGGCTCGACATGGATGGTGAGCTCGCCATAGGCAATGTCAGCGTCATTGACGCGACCGATCAGCTTTTCGCCGAGATAGGTCGACAGTTCGCTAAGGGATGCGGCCATGGATTTACCGTTCGATCGTGCCGGTGCGGCGGATTTTCTTCTGCAGGAGAAGAATGCCGTAGAGCAAAGCTTCGGCGCTCGGCGGGCAGCCGGGCACATAGATGTCGACTGGCACGACGCGGTCGCAGCCGCGCACCACCGAATAGGAATAGTGGTAATAGCCGCCGCCATTGGCGCACGAGCCCATCGAGATGACGTAGCGCGGCTCCGGCATCTGGTCGTAGACCTTGCGCAACGCCGGCGCCATCTTGTTGGTCAGCGTGCCGGCGACGATCATGATGTCGGACTGACGCGGCGAGGCGCGCGGCGCCACACCGAAGCGCTCCGAATCGTAGCGCGGCATCGAGGTGTGAATCATCTCGACGGCGCAGCACGCCAGACCGAAAGTCATAAACATCAGCGAGCCGCTGCGCGCCCAGGTGATCAGCGCCTCCGTCGAGGTGACCAGGAAACCCTTGTCGGCAAGCTCATTGTTGATTTCAAGGAAGAAGGGATCGTCCTCCCCCACCGGCCTCCCAGTGTTGGGATCGATAATGCCCTTCGGCTTCGGCGCGACGAGGGTGCCTGAACTGTCGTTCAATCCCATTCCAGCGCTCCTTTTTTCCATTCATAGGCAAAGCCGATGGTCAGCACTGCCAAAAACACCATCATCGACCAGAAACCCAGCATGCCGATCTTCGTGAAGGACACCGCCCAGGGAAACAGGAAGGCCACTTCGAGGTCGAAGATGATGAACAGGATCGACACCAGGTAGAAGCGGATGTCGAATTTCATGCGGGCGTCGTCGAACGAATTGAAACCGCACTCGTAGGCGGAAAGCTTTTCGGGATCGGGATTGCGGTAGGCCACCAGGAACGGAGCGGCCAGCAGCGCCAGGCCGACGACCAGCGCCACGCCGATGAACAGGACGATGGGCAGGTACGAACTGAGGAGTGCGTTCATGCAGCGGCTTTCCGTTGGCGCCAATCCACTTTGATTACAGCACCGGACCTTAATGCGGAAGCGTGACAGATTAACCGCTGAACCGTTTTAAGGGGCCTATGCTGCAACGCGGCGAGGGTTAGCGCAGCACTTCCAGCGAAGCAAGTCAAACCTTGTTCAAAAGCCCGACCTGGACGGCATATCCGGAGAAACTGGTCCGATCCGCTCTTGTTTGATTTCCTTCGCTTTTTACTCCACTTTTCTCTCCTGACAGGGTTGCCGCCAAAACCCTGCTAGCATGGGCCGGAATCACCCATCGGACTCTCGACCTGGACGCCCTTAGAGTGACAGCTGCATGAAGGAAAAGATCTCGCTTGCCATGGCACGGCGCATCGCGCTCGCCGCTCAAGGATTTCTCGATCCGCGCCCAAATGGCACACCTGACCGCCGCCACCTCGCCCGCGTGCTATCCCGCACCGGCCTGCTGCAGATCGATTCCGTCAGCGCGGTAGTGCGCGCTCACTATATGCCGCTCTATTCGCGGCTTGGCCCCTACCCGCTCGCCTTACTCGACAATGCCGCGGTGACCCGCAAGCGCACGGTGTTCGAATACTGGGCGCACGAGGCCTCCTTCCTGCCGGTCGAAACCTACCCGCTGATGCGCTGGCGCATGCAGCGCGCCGAGCAAGGCGACGAGATGTATCTGGGCCTGGCCAAATGGGGCCGCGAGCACGCCGCCTATATAGAAGAGATTTATCGCGCGGTCGCCGAGCGCGGCCCGATCGCCGCCTCCGCGCTCGAAGGCCAGAAGGGTTCGGGCGGCTGGTGGGGCTGGAGCCATGCCAAACATGCCTTCGAATGGCTGTTCTGGGCCGGGCGCATCACCACGGCGCACCGCCGCGGCTTCGAGCGCTTCTATGATTTGCCCGAGCGCGTCCTGCCGCAGGCGATCCTCGATCTGCCGGTGCCCGCCCCGGAGGACGCGCATCGCGAATTGCTGCGCATTTCCGCCCGCGCCCACGGCATCGCGACATCAGGCGATTTGCGCGACTATTTCCGCTTGTCGCCGGCCGACATGAAGGGCCGGTTGGAGGAACTGGTCGAGTTGGGCGAGCTCGTGCCGGTGCGCGTCGAAGGCTGGGACAAGCCGGCTTACCTTCACAAGGACGCGCGCCTGCCCCGGAAAATCGAGGCGCGCGCCTTGCTGGCGCCGTTCGACCCGGTGGTGTTCGAACGATCGCGCTCGGAGCGGCTGTTCGATTTCCACTACCGCATCGAGATCTACACGCCAGCTGAGAAGCGCCAATACGGCTATTACGTCCTGCCGTTCCTGTTCGGCGACCGGATCGTCGCGCGCGTCGACCTCAAGGCAGACCGGCCAGCCAGCGTCCTGCGCGTCCATGCCGCCTACCCTGAGCCCAACGCACCGCCTGAAACCGCTGCGCAGCTCTTTGAGGAACTGAAGCAGATGCAGGGCTGGCTCGGCCTTGAACGCATGGAAGTGACGCCGGCCGGCGATCTGGGCCCGGCGCTGGCCGACATCGCCGTGTCGTAGCCGCGCGTTGACACCGCTGCCTGCAAAAGCCTAAATCCGGTTCAGACGGTCCCTTGCCCGCAACGGCAGGGGCTAAGAGGGAATGCGGTGCGGGATGAAAATCTCAAATCCGCGGCTGTCCCCGCAACTGTAAGCGAAGAGCCAAGGCCGAAAGCCACTGGGAGTTTCCCGGGAAGGCGGCACCCAAGGCGATGACCCGCGAGCCAGGAGACCTGCCGTCTGCGACAGAAGAATCCGATCGCCCGGCGGGTTTCCGGGCAAGGAGCCCGGCTTTTTGGACCAGAACAGCAGTTTTTCGGCTGGCACAGCGGATATCTCGTCCGCCGACAGCGAAGCCTTGGCCGGCATCACGGTCATCGTCTGCGCCTCCTGTCGCGACGAGACCGGCTCCGACGCCCATCCCCGCGCCGGCGAACTGTTGGCCGAGGACACGCGCCGTGCAGCGTCTGACGACCATATCCGAGTGCGCACGGTCGAGTGCCTTGGCAATTGCAAGCGCCGGCTGAGCGCGGCGATCCTGCGCGACGGCTGCTGGAGCTATGTGTTCGGCGACCTGACCGCGGCCAGCGGCGCCGACCTCGTCACCGGCGCCAAACTCTTCGCCACCTCGACCGACGGCCTCATCCCCTGGCGTGGCCGGCCCGATTCCCTCAAGCGCGGCCTCGTTGCCCGCATTCCACCTCTCGACCTGTTGAAGGATTGATCATGAGCGCTTCCGTCTCCCGTGTCCCCTGCACCGTCGTCACCGGCTTCCTTGGCGCCGGCAAGACGACGCTGGTCCGCCATCTCCTGGAAAACGCCGGCGGCAAGCGCATCGCGATCATCGTCAACGAGTTCGGCGACATCGGCATCGACGGCGAAATCCTGAAAGGCTGCGGCATCGACACCTGCCCCGAGGAAAACATCGTCGAGCTGGCCAATGGCTGCATCTGCTGCACAGTGGCCGACGATTTCGTGCCGGCGCTCGACCAGATCCTGTCGCTCAACCCCAAGGTCGACCATATCCTGATCGAAACCTCGGGCCTCGCTCTGCCCAAGCCGCTGGTCCAGGCGTTCCAGTGGCCGACAGTGAAGAGCCGCGTGACCGTCGACGGAGTCATCGCCGTGGTCGATGGCCCGGCGCTGGCCGAAGGTCGTGTCGCCAACGATATGGACGCGCTGCAGGCGCAGAGGACTGCTGACGACAGCCTCGACCATGACGACCCGGTCGAGGAAGTGTTCGAGGACCAGATCGCCTGCGCCGATCTGATCATCCTGTCGAAAAGCGACCTGATGGACGCCGCCGGCTCGGCCCGCGCCAACGCCATCATTGGCGAGCACTCCGCCCGCGCCGTGAGGATCGTGCCGACGTCGCATGGCAAGGTCGATCCTTCCGTACTGCTCGGACTCGGTCTCGCGGTCGAGGACGACATCGAAAACCGCAAGTCGCATCATGACGGCGCCTTCGACCACGAGCATGACGACTTCGACACCTTCATCGTCGACATTGCCTCGGTCGCCAATCCGGACGAACTGGCAAAGCGCGTCGCCACCGCCGCCGAACAGGAAAACGTGCTGCGCGTGAAAGGCTTCGTCGAGGTCGGCGGCAAGCCGATGCGGCTCCTGCTGCAGGCTGTCGGCCCACGCGTCAATCATTACTATGACCGCGCCTGGACCGCCGAGGACGACCGCCGCTCGCGCCTGGTCGTCATCGGCCTCAAGGGGCTGAACCGCCCGGCAATCGAGCGTATACTCGCCGGCTGATTTTTAGACACGGGCCGCGATGCATATCCTCACCACGACCTCCGCCTCGCTCGACGATCTCGCCGAGCCGGTCGATCTGCGGCAGACGCCGGCGGATATCGTGGCCTTGTCCTTCACCGACAGCGACCTCGCCGGCCTGGCGGCCGCGTGGAAGGCCGACGCCGGCCGGTTGCCCTCGATGAGGCTGGCCGCTCTGCGCGACCTGCGCCATCCCATGTCCGTCGACCTCTGGATCGACAGCGTCGCCCGCCACGCCAAGATCATCCTGGTGCGCATCCTCGGCGGCTACGACTGGTGGCGCTATGGCTGCGACCAGTTGGCCTCGATCGCCCGCGAACGCGGCATAAAACTGGCGCTGCTTCCCGGTGAAAGCCACGACGAGGATATCAGGCTGATCGAAGCCTCGACGCTGCCGCGCCAGGAATTGGACACGCTGCTCAGCTATTTCCGCGAGGGCGGGCCGGCCAATTTGGGCGCGCTGGTGCTGCGGCTGGCGGGGTTGGTTGGACAGGACGCGGCCGTTGTTGAGCCGGTGGCGGTGCCAAAGGCCGGCTACTACGAGCCAGGCCGCGGCGTTGTCCCCCTCCCCCTCGAGCGAGAGGGAAAGGTCGTACCCATTCTCTTCTACCGCTCGATGCTGCTGGCCGCCGATGTCGCGCCGATCGACGCCCTTTTTGAAGCGCTGCGGCAGCGCGGCATGGCGCCTGTCCCCATCTTCGTATCCAGCCTGAAAGACCCGGCGTCCCTAGCCTTCGTCGAAACAGCCCACGCTACGCTCAAACCCGCCGCCATCATCACCGCGACCGCTTTCGCCTCCGGCGCCGAACCGGGCGTTGAAACCCTGTTCGACCGCGCTGGCGTTCCCGTCTTCCAGGTCATCGTCGCCACCACCCGCCGCGACGTCTGGGAAAACAACCAGCGCGGCCTGGCCCCCGCCGACCTCGCCATGCATGTCGTGCTGCCCGAACTGGACGGCCGCATCCTTGCCGGCGCCATTTCCTTCAAGGGCGAAAGCGATGTCGATCCGGCACTTGGCCATCGTGCCTTCGCCAACCGGCCGGAACCGGATCGCGTGGCGCAGGTGGCGGAGCGTGTGGTCGCCTTCATCAAGCTGCAGGAGACGCCCCGTGCCGCGCGCAAGCTGGCTATCCTGATCCCGGATTACCCGAGTGCGCCTGGCAGGACTGGCTATGCGGTCGGCCTGGATGTCCCGTCGAGCGTGCTGGCCATGCTGCATGACCTGAAGGAGCAGGGTTATGTGGTTGGGGGGATTCCGCAAACGGCGCGTGGGTTGCTGGAGATGCTGGATGCGGGCGGTCAGGGGTTGGGGCTGGATGACTATTTAGACTTATCGAAAGAGGTGCCCGCTGAGGCTATGACTGCCGTTGAGGCGGCGTGGGGGAAAGCAGAAGAGACAGGTTTGCGCGAGGCCCCCATCTCTGTCCTGCCGGACATCTCCCCCTCAAGGGGGGAGATCATGCCGTTGTCACCGCCCTCGCCAGTAGCGACCGTTGCAGAGGGAGATCCGGCGCCCGAACTGCCAATCTCCCCCCTTGAGGGGGGTGAGGAGTGGTCCGCGCAGCGGACGGAAAGCCAATTGCTTGGCTTTCCGAGCGACGAACGCCCGGAGCGACAGCGAAGGGCCGGGTCCGGCAGGACAGAGGGGGGTGTTCAAGCGCCGACCTCGCCGCACTTCCCCTTCCGCGCCGCGACCTTCGGCAACATCACCGTGGCGCTGGCTCCCGATCGCGGCCGCTCCGCCGATCGCCGCGCCGACTACCACGACCCGACCCTCCCGCCGCGCCACGCCCTGATCGCCTTCGGCCTGTGGCTGCGCAAATTGCTCGGCGTCCACGCCCTGATCCATGTCGGCGCGCACGGCACGCTGGAATGGCTGCCCGGCAAGACGGTTGCGCTGTCGCAAACCTGCTTTCCCGAGATCGTCACCGGCGCACTGCCCGTCATCTACCCCTTCATCGTCTCCAACCCCGGCGAGGCGGCACAGGCCAAGCGGCGCATTGCCGCCGTCACCCTTGGCCATCTGCCGCCGCCGCTCACCGGTGCGGGACTGGACGAAGACCAGCACAAACTCGAGCGCCTGGTCGACGAATACGCCCAGGCCGACGGCCTCGACCGCCGCCGCCGTGACCGCCTGGCAAAACTGATCGTCGACACCGCCCAAAAAACCGGCCTCGCCGCCGAGGCCGGCGTCGCCAGGACCGATGCGCCCGACGAGGCGCTGCGCCGCATCGACGCCTGGCTCTGCGACCTCAAGGATTTCGCCATCAAGGACGGGCTGCACATCTATGGCCGCGCGCCCGAGGACGAACCCGACGCCATGCGTCGCCAAAGTGCCGAGGCTGAAAAGGCCGCGCTGCTTGCCGCGCTCGATGGCCGTCACGTCAAGGCCGGCCCGGCCGGCGCGCCGGCGCGCGGACGCTCCGATGTCCTGCCCACCGGGCGTAATTTGTTCACATCAGACCCGCGCACCATGCCGACGCCGACCGCCTACGATCTGGGCAAGGCGGCGGCGGAAGAAGTGGTGCGCGGCTATCTGCAGTCGCATGGCGACTGGCCGCGTTCGCTGGTCATCGATCTCTGGGGCTCGGCCTCGCTGCGCACCGGCGGCGAGGAGATCGCGCAAGGCTTGGCGCTGATGGGCTGCCGGCCGCAATGGGACGCCGCCACCGGCCGCATCACCGGCATCGAGGTGCTGCCGCCGGCGACGCTCGGCCGCCCGCGCGTCGACGTCACCTGGCGCATATCGGGCCTGTTCCGCGACATGTTCCCGACCCAGATCGCGCTGATCGACGCCGCCGCCAATGCCGTTGCCGCTCGCGATGAAGACGATTCGGAAAACCCGCTCGCCGCCCGGACCCGAGCGGATGGCAAGATCAGCCCGCGCATCTTCGGCACCTCGCCCGGCACTTACGGCGCCGGCGTCGAGGATCTTTTGTCCAGTGGCGACTGGGCGGCGCGCGAAGAAATCGGCCGGGCCTATCTCGACGCCACTTCGCACGCCTATGGCGGTGCCGGCGGCGAAGGCATCTCGGCGCCCGGCGCGTTCGAAACCCGCATCGCCGAGGCCGATCTTCTCGTCCACACCGGCGACGATCCCGGCCGCGACATCCTCGAAGGCTCCGCCGACGTCGCCTTCATCGGCGGTTTTTCGGCCGCGCTTGCAGCACTTGGCCGGAATGCCGACGTCATCGTGCTCGACACGACAGACCCGCAAAAGCCAAAGCCACGCTCGATCGGTGAGGCCGTATCGCGGGTGGTGCGCGCCCGCGCCGTCAATGCCCGCTTCATTTCAGGCCAGATGCGGCACGGCCCGCGCGGCGCCTCGGAATTCGCTGAGACCGTCGACCGGCTGGTTGGCTTCGCCGAAACCACCCATGCCATTTCAGGCGCACTGATCGAGGCCGTGCACGACGCCTATGTCGGCGACGCGGAAGTTCGCGCCTTCATCCTGCGAGAGAATCCGGCGGCGGCCAAGGTCATCGCCGAGCGCTTCCTGTCGGCGCGCCGGCGTGGCCTGTGGCATCCCTTGCGCAATTCCATCGACGACGATCTCGCCGCGCTGATTGCCGAGGCCGAGGCGCTGGGAGTGGCGGCATGAACGCCTTCTCGCGCCGCGGCGCCTGCCCGGCCTTGTCGGCACCGATGCAGACCGGCGACGGGCTGTTGGTGCGGCTCAATCCGATCTCGGGAGGATTGTCGCCCAAGCTTCTGATCGGACTGGCCGAATCCGCCTTGCGGCATGGCAACGGCATCATGGAGGTAACCGCGCGTGGCAGCTTACAGATACGTGGGCTGACAGCGGAGAGCGCCGCACTGCTGGCGGCGGAAGTCGATGCGCTGGGCATTGCGGTGCGGACTGGCGTGCCGGTGGAGACAGGGCCGCTCGCGGGCATCGACCCGCAAGAGATCGCCGGTGCGCGGCCGCTGGCTGAGCGGATCAGGGTGGCGCTCGAGGACGCCGGACTGACGCTAAGGCTGGGGCCGAAGGTGTCAGTGGTTGTCGACGGTGGCGGGCAACTGACGCTGGATGCCGTGACGGCCGATGTGCGGCTGAAGGCGGTGCAGAGCGATGCCGGGGTTCGGTGGCAGGTGTCTGTTGCGGGTGATGGGCAGAGCGCAAGATCGCTGGTCGCGGCGGAAGCCGACGCCGCGCGCGATGTTGCCATCGCAGTGCTGAGGATGGTGGCCGAGAAAGGCCGTGAGGCTCACGCAAGGGATTTGTCCGAGAGGCAGTTGGTGTCTCTGTCGGGCTGGCTATGCTCGACAGGTTTGCGCGAGGCCCCCCTCTCTGTCCTGCCGGACATCTCCCCCTCAAGGGGGGAGATCGGCAGCCCGGCCGCCAGCTCTCTTCTAACAACGTTGGAGATTGGCGAAAGCCGAGAAGACAGCGTGATCTCCCCCCCTGAGGGGGAGATGTCCGGCAGGACAGAGGGGGGGGCCTCGCGCAAACCTATTGGCCTTTTCCCTTTAGCCTATGAAACTTTCGCGCTCGGCATCGGCCTCCCCTACGGCAGCATGCCAGCCGACAAACTCATCGCCCTCGCGCAAAGCGCCCTCGCCCTCGGCACCACCGAAATCCGCCTCGCCCCGGGCCGCGCCCTGCTCTTCCTCGGCCAACCATCCGCCGCCAACCAGTCTCTCCAGCACACCGCCGCCGCCCTCGGCTTCGTCACCGCCCCCACCGATCCGCGCACCCGCATCGCCGCCTGCCCCGGCGCGCCGGCCTGCGCTTCCGGCCGCATTGCGACGCGCAACATCGCCGAGACCATCGCCGCCGAAAACGCCGATATTCTCGACTTCACCCTGCACATTTCCGGCTGCGCCAAGGGCTGCGCGCATCCCGGTCCGGCGGCGCTCACAATCGTCGGCGGCGAAAATGGAGCCGGACTTGTCGTGAACGCGACGGCAAAGGCCCTTCCTGCCGGCTACAGGCCGGGCTATGACGCCGCGCGCGGCTTCAGTCGCGTCGCAGCAGTGATCCGCAGCGCACGATTTCAGGGCGAGACCGCCGCCGCTTGCCTGATAAGGCTCGGGCCGGCGGCAATCGCCGAGACTTACCAACAGGCGCAAACTGAAAAACGGAAATGACCATGGCCGCCTACGACTACATCCACGACGGCACGGCGATCTACGAGCGCTCCTTCGCCATCATCCGCGCCGAGGCGGACCTGTCTCGCTTCTCCGAAGCCGAGGCCGATGTAGCCATCCGCATGATCCATGCCTGCGGCCAGGTCGAAGCATCGAGCCATTTCGTTTTTTCGCCCGACTTCGTCGCCGCCGCGCGCAAGGCCCTTGCCGCCGGCGCGCCGATCTTCTGCGATGCGGAGATGGTCTCGCATGGCGTCACCCGCGCCCGGCTGCCGGCCGGCAACGAGGTGATCTGCACGCTGCGCGACCCGCGCACGCACGACATTGCCAAGGCGATCGGCAACACCCGCTCGGCGGCCGCCATAGACCTGTGGGGCGAGCGCATGGCCGGTTCGGTCGTCGCCATCGGCAATGCGCCGACGGCACTGTTCTATCTCCTGGAGAAGCTGCGCGACGGCGCGCCGAAGCCGGCGGCCATCATCGGCATGCCGGTCGGCTTCGTCGGCGCGGCCGAATCCAAGGATGCGCTGGCCGAGAATTCCTATGGCGTGCCCTATGCCATCGTGCGCGGCAGGCTTGGCGGCAGCGCCATGACCGCAGCCGCGCTCAATTCGCTGGCGAGGCCGGGCCTGTGAACGCGCTCCCCAAAGGAAGGCTTGTCGGCGTCGGCACGGGTCCCGGCGACCCCGAACTATTGACGCTGAAGGCCGCGCGTGCCTTGGCCCAGGCGGATGTCGTCGCCTATTTCGCCAAGCGCGGCAACAACAGCAATGCGCGCGCCATCGTCGAAGCGCGCTTCCGGCCGGACATGCTGGAACTGCCACTGCTCTATCCTGTCACAACCGAGATCGACAAGGATCACGACGACTATCGCTCGCAAATCACCGGTTTCTACGAGGAGTCGGCCGAGAAGGTCGCCGAACAGCTCGAGGCGGGCAGGATGGTTGCCGTGCTGTCCGAGGGCGACCCGCTGTTCTACGGCTCCTACATGCATCTGCATGTGCGGCTTGCCCATCGTTTCCCAACGGAAGTCATTCCCGGCGTCACCGCAATGTCCGGCTGCTGGTCGCAAACCGGCGTGCCGATCGTCCAGGGCGATGACGTGCTGACCGTGCTGCCCGGCACGATGAGCGAATTCGAGCTGACGCGGAGGCTGGCCGACACCGATGCCGCCGTCATCATGAAGGTCGGCCGCAACCTGCCCAAGATCAGGCGGGCGCTGGAAGCCACCGGCAAGCTGACGCGCGCCGTCTATGTCGAGCGCGGCACCATGGCCGGCAGCGTCTCGATGAAGCTCGCCGACAAGCAGGACGACAAGGCGCCCTACTTTGCCATCATATTGGTCGCCGGCTGGTCCGGCCGGCCCGGCGCGCTGGGAGTGCAGGCATGAGCGGCCGCCTTACCGTTATCGGCCTCGGGCCCGGCAATGCCGATCAGGTCACCCCTGAAGCCCGCCGCGCCGTGGCCGAGGCAAGATTCTTCTATGGCTACAAGCCCTATCTCGACCGGCTGGAACTGCGCCCGGACCAGACCCGCGTTGCCTCCGACAATCGCGAGGAACTCGCCCGCTCCAAGGATGCCTTGATCAAGGCCGCCGAGGGCCATGACGTTGCCGTGGTTTCGGGTGGCGATCCCGGCGTGTTCGCCATGGCCGCCGCCGTCTGCGAGGCGATCGAGGCCGGGCCGGCCGAATGGCGCGCTGTCGACGTGGCGGTCGTGCCTGGCATCACCGCAATGCTCGCCGTTGCCGCCCGTATCGGCGCCCCGCTCGGCCATGATTTCTGCGCCATCTCGCTGTCCGACAATCTGAAGCCCTGGGATCTGATCGAGCTGCGCCTCCTGGCGGCCGCCGGCGCCGGCTTCGTCATTGCGCTCTACAATCCGATCAGCAAGGCGCGCCCCTGGCAGCTTGGCCGCGCCTTCGAGTGCCTGACCGCGATCCTGCCCGGCACCACGCCTGTCATTTTCGGCCGCGCCGCCGGCCGGCCGGACGAACGCATCGAGGTTTACCTGCTCGCCGATGTCGACGCGCGGAAGGCCGACATGGCGACCTGCATCATCATCGGTTCGCCGGAAACCCGGATCATCAAGCGCGGCGACAGGCCGGCGCTGGTCTACACGCCGCGTTCGGCAGCGGGCTCGACAAAATGACCGACCATGGCGGCGAGCTCATCGACGGTTTCAGCCGAAGGCACCTCCGGCAGATCAGGCCTGCGCACCATGACCACCTCGATGCCGAGCGCCCGCGCGGCGGCAATCTTGCCGTAGGTGGCAGCGCCGCCGCTGTTCTTGGACACGACGACGTCGATGCGATGGTTTTCGAGCAGCGCGCGTTCTTCCGCCTCGCCAAACGGCCCGCGCGCCAGCAGATAGCTCGCATCCGGCACGGCCAGCTTCGGCTCGACCGGATCGACGCTACGGATGAGATAGTGGTGCTGCGGTGCGGCTTCGAAGGCAGCAACCTCTTGCCGGCCAAGCGCCAGGAAGATGCGGCGCGGCACCTGACCAAGCGCCCGCACGGCATCACCAACCGCATCGACTTCAGTCCAGCGATCGCCCTCGATCAGTTCCCAGCCGGGACGGCGCAAGGCGAGGATCGGCACGCCGGTCAGCCGCGCCGCTTGCGCGGCATTGGCGGAGATTCGCGCGGCATAGGGATGCGTGGCGTCGATCAGCAGGTCCGTGCCCGTCTCCCCGAGATAGGCGGCCAGGCCCTCGGCGCCACCAAAGCCTCCGCTTCGCACGGGCACGCCTTGCGCGACGGGGCTTTCGGTGCGGCCGGCCAGAGACAGCGTGACCAAGGCGCGTACCGCCAGCTTGCCGGCCAGTTGCCGGGCTTCCGTGGTGCCGCCGAGGATCAGAATGCGGTGGGTCATCATGCCTGCTGAAAGTTCGCGCGGCGCCAGGCCGAAATGGCTGACGGTGATCGGCATCGGCGAGGACGGTTTAGCGGGTCTCGGCGACGAGGCCAAGCAGCGGATTGCCAAGGCCGAATTCATCTTCGGCGGCAAGCGGCACCTGGCGCTGGTCGCGTCCTTCGCCAAGGGCGAGCCACGTCCCTGGCCGGTGCCTTTCGATGCAGGGATGGCTGATGTGCTGGCCCTTGCCGGCAGGAACGTCTGCGTGCTCGCCTCCGGCGATCCGCTCTTCCACGGCGTCGGCGCTACCCTCGCCCGCAAGGTCGAGCCGCAGGAGATGCATGTCATCCCGGCGCCGTCGGCCGTTTCGCTGGCAGCCGCTCGACTGGGCTGGGCGTTGCAGGATATTGAGACTGTCTCGCTGCATGGCCGTCCGCTCGACCTGATCCGGCCGCTGCTGCAGCCCAATGCACGCATCCTGGCGCTGACGTCGGATGCCGAAGCGCCGGCGGCGATTGCCCGCCTGCTCACCGAACTCGATTTCGGCGCCTCGCGGCTGACGGTTCTGGAAGCGTTGGGCGGTCCAAAAGAGAGCCAGCGCACCGCCCGCGCCGATGCCTTCGACCTCGAAAACATCAATCCGCTCAACGTGCTGGCCATCGAAATTGATTCGAATCCGCAGGCCCGCATCCTGCCGCTCACGGTTGGCCTGCCCGATCATCTGTTCGACCATGACGGCCAGATCACCAAACGCGAAATCCGCGCTATCACCCTGTCGTCGCTGGCGCCGAGGCGCGGCGAATTGCTGTGGGATATCGGCGCCGGCTCCGGCTCCATCGGCATCGAATGGATGCTCGCCCACCCCCAGATGCGCGCCATTGCCATCGAGGCCGACCCGAGCCGCGCCGCCCGTATCCACCGCAATGCCGCCGCCTGTGGCGTTCCCGGCCTCGTCGTGGTCGAAGGCAGCGCCCCCAAGGCGCTGGCCAGGCTGGACACGCCGGATGCGATCTTCATCGGCGGTGGCGGCAGCGACACCGGCGTTTTGAACGCCGCCATCAAGGCGCTGCGCCCCGGCGGCCGGCTCGTCGCCAATGCGGTGACGCTGGAGATGGAGGCCCTGCTTCTCGCGCAGCACCTGAAACTGGGCGGCGATCTTACCCGGATAAACATTTCGCGCGCCTCGCCCGTCGGCTCGATGCAGGCCTGGCGGCCGGCCATGCCGGTCACCCAATGGAGCTGGGTGAAGCCATGATGGTCGCGGGCATCGGCAGCCGCAAAGGCGTGAGCGTTGAAGACGTGCTTGCCGCGATTGAAACCGCGCTCGAAGCACATGGGCTGGCGATGACGGCGCTTTCGGCACTGGCCACAGCAGCGCTCAAGAAGGATGAAGACGCGATCGCCGCTGCTGGCGGCGCACTGAACCTTCCGGTCATCGTCGTCGATGACGCTGCGCTTCAAGCCGCCTCGCCAGGCACGCTCAGCCATTCCAGCCTCTCGCAGGAGTTGGCCGGCACGCCCTCGGTTTCCGAAGCGTCAGCCCTTGCCGTTGCCGGCGCCGGCGCAAAACTGCTGGGCCCTCGCACCGTGCTTGGCCCGGTCACCTGCGCCATCGCCATCAGCGGAGACGCGCCATGACCGTCCATTTCATCGGCGCCGGTCCGGGTGCCGCCGACCTCATCACGCTGCGCGGCGCAAAACTCCTGGCAAGCTGTCCGGTCTGCCTGCATGCCGGCTCGATCGTCGCCCCCGAATTGCTGCAGCATTGCGCGCCAGGCACGAAACTGATCGACACCGCGCCGATGTCGCTCGACGAGATCGAGGCGGCCTATGTCGAGGCCCACAAGGCAGGCCACGATGTGGCCCGCCTGCATTCCGGCGACCTGTCGGTGTGGAGTGCCGTTGCCGAGCAGATTCGCCGGCTGGACAAGCACGGCATCCCTTACACGCTGACGCCGGGCGTGCCTTCCTTTGCCGCCGCGGCGGCCGCACTGCGCCGCGAACTGACCATTCCGGAAGTCGCGCAGAGCCTGGTGCTGACCCGCGTCTCCGGCCGCGCGTCAAAAATGCCACCCGGCGAAACGCTGGCCGGCTTCGGCCGCACCGGCGCCACGCTCGCCATTCATCTTGCCATCCACGCCATTGATCGCGTCGTCGCCGAATTGACGCCGTATTATGGCGGCGATTGCCCGGTGGCGATCGTCTTCCGCGCCTCCTGGCCGGACGAGCGGGTGCTGACCGGTACGCTGGAAACGATCGAGGCGAAGCTTGCCGCCGATCCGATGGAGCGCACGGCGATCATCTTCGTCGGCCGCTCGCTGGCGGCGGAAGGTTTTGGCGAAAGTTCATTGTACGACGCCCACTATCAGCGGCGTTTTCGCGGACGGGACGGATTGTGAGCGGCAGCACCAAAACCAAGGGCGAAAACGCCACGCTCGAACAGGCGCTCGCGCGGCTGAATTTCAAGCCGCGCCCGCTGGAGCCGGGCCATGTCTGGCTGGCCGGCGCCGGCCCCGGCGACCCCGGCTGCCTGACGCTGGAAGTGCTGGCGGCGTTGGCGGAGGCGAACGCGCTGGTCTATGATGCGCTGGTTTCACCGGATGTCGTGGCGGTTGCTGCAAGCGCCGAGCTTTTCTTCGCCGGCAAGCGCGGCGGAAAACCCTCGATGAAGCAGGACGACATCACCGCTCTGCTGGTCCGGCTGGCGCGTGAGGGCCGTCGTGTCGTCAGGCTGAAAGGCGGCGATCCCTATATTTTCGGCCGCGGCGGCGAAGAGGCTTTGGCGTTAGCGCGCGAAAACATCCCGTTCCGCGTGCTGCCCGGCCTGACCTCGGGCTTAAGCGCTCTAGCCGCCACTGGCATCCCCGCCACTATGCGCGGCATCAACAAGGCGGTGATCCTGGCGACCGGCCACGCCGCCGGCACCGATGACGACATTGACTGGGCGGCAATCGCCCGCACCGGCCAGCCTGTCGTCGTCTATATGGGCATGGCCAATCTGCCGCTGATCGCAGCCGCATTGCTTGACGGTGGGCTGGCGCCATCGACGCCGGCGGCGGTGATCGTCGCCGCGACGACGCCGCAGGAACGAATTGTCGTCGCTACGCTTGCCACCATCGCCGAGGAAGCTGCAGCCGCAGGTCTTGCCTCGCCGGCGCTGATCGTCGTCGGCGGCATCGTCGCCATGCGCGCGGCACTGGCGGGGCAGGCATGACCGCCCGCGCCATCATCATCGGCGCGCCGCGCTCCGGTTCGGGCAAGACCAGCGTCACCATCGGCATCTTGCGCGCGCTCACCCGGCGCGGCCTGAAAGTGCGCGGCGCCAAATCCGGCCCCGACTATATCGACCCTGGTTTCCACACCGCCGCCACCGGCCTGTCCGGCGTCAATCTCGACAGCTGGGCGATGCCGCCGTCGCTGCTCAATGCGCTGGCGGCGCAACAGGCCGACGACACGGATTTCGTCATCCTCGAAAGCGCCATGGGCCTGTTCGACGGCATTCCGGCCGCACCGGGGCGAACCGGCTCGGCCGCCGACCTCGCCCGGCTCTACGGCCTCCCCGTGCTCCTGGTGCTCGACGTGTCCGGCCAATCGACCACGGCGGCCGCCGTCGCCAAAGGGTTTGCCACCTACGATCCCGATGTCCGCATGGCCGGCGTCGTGCTCAACCGGCTGGGCAGTGAGCGCCATCGCAAGCTGTCCGGCGACGCCATCGAGGCGATCGGCCTGCCCGTCGTCGGCGCTATTTTACGCGACCCTACCCTGAACCTGCCTGAGCGCCATCTCGGCCTCGTCCAGGCCGGCGAGTATGATGATCTGATGGCGCATCTCGACCGGCTGGCCGACATGGCGGAGAAATCGCTCGACCTCGATGCGATCATAGCGCTGGCGACGCCCCTCACCCCGGCAATTGGCGGTTTCGCCGACGCCCTGCAGCCACCGGGCCAGCGCATCGCGCTAGCCGAGGATGCCGCCTTTACCTTCCTTTACCCGCATGTCGCCGCCTATTGGCGCAAGGCCGGCGCGGAAATCGTCCCGTTCTCGCCGCTCGCTGATGGGGCGCCCGACGACAGCTGCGACGTCTGCTGGCTGCCCGGCGGCTATCCCGAGCTCCACGCCGGCAAGCTTGCCGCTGCCGAGACCTTCAAAGCCGGGATGGCAAGGTTTGCCGAGACGAAGCCGATCCACGGCGAGTGCGGTGGTTTCATGGTGCTCGGTGAAGCACTGGAGGATGCCTCCGGCGAGACGCATCCCATGCTCGGCCTGCTCGGCCATGCCACCAGTTTTGCAAAGCGAAAGATGAATCTCGGCTATCGCGAGGCGCGGCTGCGCGCCGATTGCCCGCTGGGCTCCGTGGGCGCGCTGATCCGCGGCCACGAATTCCACTATGCGCAGATGACGGCCACGGGCAATGACGAGCCGCTGGCCGACCTCGCCGATGGCCAGGGCAATCCGATCGGCGCCTCGGGCTACCGGCGCGGTCCTGTCAGCGGCACCTTCTTCCATGCGATAGCGAGGGCCAGCGCATGAAGCTCCCGAATTTGACCCTTTCGCCCCGGCAAATCCTCGACGATATCGCGCTTTGCCTGGTCTTCTTCACCCGCCTGCCCCTGCCCGACCTCGACTTTCGCGGCCGCGGCCTCGCCGCCGCGATTTGGGCCGCGCCGGTCGCCGGCCTCGTCGTCGGCCTGATCGGCGCCATCGTCTTTGCCACGGCGGAACGATTCGGCCTTGCCATGGGACCAGCGGCGGCACTTGCCCTCGTGGCAACCGTGATCACCACCGGCTGCCTGCATGAGGATGGGCTGTCCGATGTCGCCGACGGCTTTGGCGGCGGCAAGTCGCGCGGCCGCAAACTCGACATCATGCGCGACAGCCGCATCGGCGCCTATGGCGCCATGGCGCTGGCCCTGTCGCTGCTGATCCGCTGGAACGTGCTTTCGGAACTGGTGGATCCCACACAGGCGCTCTTTGCCCTTGTTGCCGCGCATGCGGCCTCGCGCGGCGTGCTGGGCGCCTTCATGCACCTGTTGCCGCCGGCGCGCTCGGACGGCCTCTCGGCCGGCGCCGGCACCGTCTCGCTGGAAACCGCCATTGCCGGCGCCGTGCTTGGCGCGATTCCGCTTCTCCTGCTCGGGGTCGGCGGCGCCGTCGCCGCGCTGATCCTGCTCGGCCTGTTCTTTGCCGCTTTCCATGCCCTTTGCCTCAACCAGATCGGCGGCCAGACCGGCGACACGATCGGCGCCTTGCAGCAGGTCAGCGAAATCGCGGTGCTGCTCGTCGCTTCCGTCGCGCTTTCCTGATCCCTTTTGACCTGATTCCCTTCCGGAGACCTTGCCCCCATGCCCTTCAAATCCCTCGATGAATTGCGTGCCGCCTGCCTCGATCTGCCCGCCGGCAGCGATACCGCCGCAAAGGCCGTTGCCAGCCGCCAGGACACGCTGACCAAGCCGCAAGGCAGCCTCGGCCGGTTGGAGACCATCGCCGCTTGGCTGGCGCGCTGGCAGGGCCGCGACATGCCGAAGCTCGACCGCGTGAAAGTCTTCGTCTTCGCTGGCAACCATGGCGTCACCGCGCAAGGTGTTTCGGCCTTTCCTTCCGAAGTCACCGTGCAGATGGTGGCGAACTTCGCCGGCGGCGGCGCCGCCATCAACCAGCTCGCCCGCATCGCCGGCGCCGAACTCGATGTCATCCCGCTCGATCTCGACCATCCCACCGGCGATTTCACGCAGGTGCCCGCGATGGACGAGAAGGCCTTCCTCGCCGCGGTTTCGGCAGGCTATGACGCCGTGACTGATGACCTCGACCTGGTCTGCTTCGGCGAAATGGGCATCGGCAACACAACGCCGGCCGCAGCCATTTCAGCGGCGCTGTTCGGCGGTGGCGCGGAAAAATGGACGGGGCGCGGCACCGGCGTCGACGATGCCGGCCTGAAGCGCAAGGTAGTCGCCATCGAAGCAGGCCTCAAGCGCCATGCCGCCGCCCTCGCCGATCCGTTGGGCATTGCCGCCGCACTCGGCGGCCGCGAACTCGCCGCCATCTTCGGCGCCACGCTGGCCGCCCGCCATCTCGGCATACCCGTGCTTCTCGACGGCTTCGTCTGCACCGCCGCCGCGGCCCCACTGGCCAGGCTGCACCCGACCGGCCTCGCTCACACCATCGCGGCCCATGTCTCCGCCGAATCGGGCCACCGTGGCCTGCTCGAAGCCCTCGGCCTGCCGCCTTTGCTCGATCTCGGTATGCGGCTTGGCGAAGGCTCCGGCGCTTGCCTCGCTGTCAATATCGTCCGCTCGGCGCTGGAGTGCCATGCAAGGATGGCCAGCTTTGCCGAGGCTGGTGTGTCGGACAAATAGGTTCGCGACGCCCGGATCACACCCGATGAATGAGCCCTCGCAGATTTTCGGAGATCCCAAACAGGGGCTTCGCGATGCTCTTGCTCGGATTATCCGGGATTTCGACAGCAAGAGCGGAGCTTTTGCCGGGCTGAAGTACAATTCGCCGTGGATACTGGCAACGCAGGATTGGGCGGAACGCTCGGGCCATACGGTCGAAGAACTGCGAGAGATGATTTCTCAATGGCGGATTTCGATCAGATTCGACCAACCGGATCCGAAAACCGTCCAGACTTTTGAAGATCTCCGCAACGCTGCGGAAGAGTGGCGAGCTGAAACCGGCTACAGTGATCCGCCTACCCATCTAACTCATGAAATGACAAAATTCCCCAATCGCAAGGAACTGAAAGCCCATACCCTTAAGACATGGAGCGCTCTGGGGTTGGCAAGACAATGGCATGACTATGATGCCAGAGACCTCAGTTTTGGCGGAGCTTTTGAAGACAGATTTGGTCACAATGTTTCGGTCACCATGACCTTCAAGCTTGGGTATGGCGGGCCGGTTTGGCTGTATTTTCGCTTTCCCTATTTCGAGCTTGGCGAGCCCACGTCTTTTGAACTCCTTATGCTCTCGGGTTGGGGAATAAATCGGGCGCTTAAGTTGCCGGAAGCTCCCGAGTTGCAATGGACGGTCGGCAAAAGCAAGACGGACTTTGGAGCTGTCGACGGCGTCATCGCCCTAACCCAGGCGATTCTCACTTATCTGCGACCAACTGTGCAATAGCAGTCGAACGGTACTGCCACCGGACGGCAGCGAAACATCCCGCTTTCAGGGTCTTTCCACCAAGTCTTTGAAGAATTTGGTGGGTGCGCACAGGATTGAACTGTGGACCCGCTGATTAAGAGTCAGCTGCTCTACCAACTGAGCTACGCACCCACTCGGCCGGCAAAAACCGGCGTTGGCGGGCATATAGCCGCCACCATCGGTCATGTCTAGCCCTGCCGGAATCATTTCCCGACAAATCGCTGAAGTGCCGCACGTCTCACACGAACAGTCTGCCTTCCGCCACCTTGACCGCATGGCCGCCAATGCGCGCCGAGGCCAGTTTTCCGCCTTGCACGGTCAGTTCGAGACGGATGCGCGACGGCCGGCCCATCTCCAGCCCCTGCTCGATCCACAGCTGGGAAATTCCGTCCGTCGGGCCGTCGAAATGCATGATGGCGCCGGCGAAGGCTGCCGCCGCCGAACCGGTCGCCGGGTCTTCATAGGAAGGCGTGCCGGGCACGATCATGCGGACATGGAAGGCGCTTTCATGGTTCACCGTCTCGCGGCAATAGACATAGGGGCTGGCAAAGGCCCATTCACTCTTGCGCGGCGCCAGTTCCGACCACGCCTGGTTGTCCAGACGGATGCGGCCCGCCGCTTCGAGATTGGCGACCGGAATGGTCACATAGGGCACGCCCGCCGACCAGAAGGCGACGCGGTGATTCTCGAAACCGATCTCATGCGGCGCCAGGCCAAGGGCCGCACCGATCGCCTGTGGGTCGGCGGACAGTTCCAGCGGCTCCGGCAATTTGGCGAGATCGAACTCGGCGAAGGTGGCGCCATCATGCGTGCTGACGGCGCATCGCACCGGGCCGATGTTTTCTTCCAACACGAAGATGCCGGCGCTGCCCTCCCCGGCCAGTTCGGCAAGCGCGATGGCCGAACCCACCGTCGGATGGCCGGCGAACGGCATTTCATAGTCCGGCGTAAAGATGCGGATGCGGTTTTTGTGCTTGGGATTGTCCGGGGGCAGCACAAAGACCGATTCGGACAGGTTGAATTCGCGCGCGATGGCCTGCATCGCGGCCGTGTCCAGGCCTTTGCAATCCAACACTACCGCCAGCGGATTGCCAGCCAGTCGCTCGGTCGTAAACACATCGTAAAGTAAGTAATTCCGGGTTTGCATTCCTGCCTCAATCCCAACATGGGCGAAATTTAATTTGATATTCGAACCATCAAGCCTGATCTGTAAACAGATAGGGACATTGCGCATCATAGGGGTCCAGCGTGGACCAGATTGTCAATCTGCCAAAGACGGAATCGGATTCCGCCATCGAGACGGCGCTTGGGCTCGATAAAAACGGGCGGAGCAAGTCGCGCCGGCGTGGCTGGCTCTATGCGTTGCTGACCCTGCTCGTGCTTGCCGCCGGTCTTGGCCTCTATCAGTGGTATGCCGGCTCACCCGCCAAGATCGATTACACCACCGTGCCGGCGGCCAAGGCCGACCTCACCGTCCAGGTGTCGGCAACCGGCACGCTGCAGCCGCTCACCCAGGTCGACATATCCAGCGAACTGTCCGGCATCATCCGCTCGGTCTCCGCCGAGGAGAACCAGCAGGTCAAGAAGGGCGACGTGCTGGCGACGCTCGATACAGTGAAACTCGAGGTCCAGATCGAACGCGCCGAGGCATCCGCCAAGGGCGCCGCTGCCAATGTCGAAGACGCCACGGTGACGCTGGCCGAGAACGAAAGCGCGCTGGTACGCGCAGCGGCCTTGACCAAGCGCGGCATGGCGACCGACCAGTCGCTCGAGGCTGCTACCGCGACGCGCGACCGCGCCAAGGCGGCGCTCGACAGTGCGCGAGCCAATCTCGCCATCGCCCAGGCCGACCTCAAGGCGCAGCAGACCGACCTTGCCAAAAGCACGATCTATGCGCCAATCGACGGCATCGTTTTGACCCGTTCGGTCGATCCCGGCCAGACGGTCGCATCCTCACTGCAGGCGCCGGTGCTTTTCATCATCGCCGCGGATCTGCGGAACATGGAACTCGTGGCGGCTGTCGACGAAGCCGATATCGGCGCCGTCAAGCCAGGCCAGCATGCCCGCTTCACGGTCGATGCCTTCCCCGACCGACCCTTCGACGCCGAAATCCGCGACATCTCCTATGCCTCGGTCACGACCGACGGCGTCGTCACCTACAATGCGCGGCTCGAGGTCGACAACAACGAGCTGTTGCTGCGCCCCGGCATGACCGCCACCGTTTCTGTCGTCACGAGGCAAGCCAAGGGCGTGCTCACGGTTCCCTCCTCCGCCTTCCGCTATCGCCCGGCGCAGCAAGCAGCGCGTGCGTGGAGCTTCAGCGACCTGTTCACCGGCCGCATGGGCCGTCCCGGCGGCAATCGTCAGCGCCAGGCAGCGACGGCCCCCACCGATGGCTCGCGCACGCTCTACGTCCTGGAAAACGGCCGGCCGCATGCGGTCAACGTCAAGATCGGCTCGACCGATGGCGAACTGACCGAGATCACGTCGGGCCTGGAGGAAGGCGCGCAGGTCATCACCGCCTCGCAGCTGCGGAGCTGACGGCCGTGGCCGCGGGCGCGCCCCTCATCACCTTCGACAAGGTCTGGAAGAGCTATGGCCAGGGCGAGGCCCGCGTGCACGCGCTGGCCGGCGTCGACCTTGCCATCAAGCGCGGCGAGTTCGTCGCCATCATGGGTCCGTCCGGTTCCGGCAAGTCGACGGCAATGAACATCATCGGCTGCCTCGACACGCCGACGGCTGGAACCTACTCCTTCATGGGTGTCGATGCCGGCCGGCTCGACCGCAACCGCCGCGCCATGCTGCGCAACCTCTATGTCGGCTTCGTCTTCCAGGGCTACAATCTGCTGGCGCGCACCACAGCCGCGGAGAACGTCGAACTGCCACTGATCTATCGCGGCGTGGCCAGCCGCGAGCGCCGGGACCTTGCCATGCAGGCGCTGGCCCAGGTCGGCCTTGTCGGCCGCGAGCACCACACGCCGGCCGAACTTTCCGGCGGCCAGCAGCAGCGCGTGGCGATCGCGCGCGCCATCGTCACCAGACCGACGCTGCTCGTCGCCGACGAGCCGACCGGCAATCTCGACACCGCACGCACGCATGAGATCATGGAGCTTTTGACCAAGCTCAACAAGGAACTCGGCCTGACCGTCACCATGGTCACGCACGAGGCCGATGTCGCCGACTATGCCGAGCGCACCATCCGCTTCCTCGACGGCCACGTCGCCTCGGACACCATGAAGGTGGAGCTGGCATGATCTGGGAAACCGTCCGCCTCTCGCTACGCTCGATCCGCCGCAACGTGCTGCGCTCGTTCCTGACGCTGCTCGGCATCGTCATCGGTGTCGCCGCCGTCATCGCCATGCTGACCATCGGCTCCGGCACCACGCAAAAGGTCAAGGCCGACATCTCCAAGCTCGGCAGCAACCTGCTTGTCGTCCGGTCAGGCCGCCCGGCCGGTCCCGGCGGCCCGGGCGGGCTCGACCAGGTGGTGCGGCCGCTGGCCGAAAAGGACCTGGAAGCACTTGTCGCGCATCTGACCGGCGCGCGCGCCATCTCGCCGGCCTCGCAAAAGCAGGTGCGGGTCATCTTCGGCACAGAAAGCCTGACATCGGGCGTCACCGGCACCGACAGCGCCTATCTCGATGCACGCGACTGGAAGCTGGTTTCGGGCCGTCCGTTCAGCGATTCCGAGACCCGCTCGGGCACCGGCGTCTGCCTGATCGGCGAGACGGTGCGCCAGCAATTCTTCGGCGCCGGCGATCCCGAAGGCGAGATCATCCGCGTCAACCGCACCTCCTGCAAGATCATCGGCCTGCTCGAGCCCAAGGGCTATACCGGCTTCGGCCAGGATCAGGACAATGTCGTCCTGATGCCGCTGCACGCCTATCAGCGCCGCATCGCCGGCAACCGCGACATCGACAACATCTACATCGCCGCCGACGACAGCACGCCGACCAGCGAGTTGCAGCCGCGCGTCGAGGATATTTTGCGCGATGCGCGCCGCATGACGCCCGACCGCGAGAGCGATTTCGCCATCCGTGACATGACCCAGATCGCCGACGCCATGGCCAGCGCCACCACCACCATGACCGGCATGCTGGGCGCGGTCGCCGGCGTCAGCCTTTTGGTCGGCGGCATCGGCATCATGAACATCATGCTGGTCTCGGTCACCGAGCGCACCCGCGAGATCGGCATCCGGCTAGCCATCGGCGCGCATGAAAAGCACATTCTGATTCAGTTCCTGGTCGAGGCGACGGTGCTGTCGCTGCTCGGCGGCATCATCGGCATCCTGACCGGCCTGGCGCTCGCCGGTCTCGCCGCGGTGACGCTGACGATACCTTTCGCGCCGAGCCCGGCTGTCATCCTGCTGGCCGTCGGTTTTTCGGCCCTCATCGGCATGGTGTTCGGCTTCTTCCCGGCCCTGCGCGGCGCAAGGCTCGATCCGATCGACGCGCTGCGGCACGAGTAACTTCACCAAAGCTAGCGACTGGACAAAAAAGACGGGCGAGCTCACGTCATTGGTCATACGTCACCTCCGGTGGATTCTAGATTGAAAATCGTTCCTTCGAGCACGTATTCATCGCTCTCGAAAATATAGAGGGGCATACTGGAGAAGCCCCGCCAATGCTCGTCAGCATTGGTTACGGATATCGTCCCATCGATTGTCGCGGTTGCAGGCAACGTCCCTGTCTTGGAAAAGAAATTATCCCGCAGCGGAAATTCTTCGGCGTAACAATAAGCGAAGCCACGGCTCTGTTCGTTGCCAATATCGACATTGACGCTTTGGACTGATTGCAGGGTCTCGTATGCCGCCGTTCTCGCGCGTGGCTCGACTGGCCATTTGTCCTGACTCATCAGGGTGTCCGCCGGATAGAATGCAGCGGCTCTCTCGGTGCTGCCTCTTAATCCCACCAATTGCACCCCATCGCGGCGCAACGCGCCGACATCCGGTTGCCAGAAGCCCCCATTCAATTCCAGGGCCAAACCGTCGTCGCGCAGCTGTTTTTGTTCCTTGATCCGCGCCTCGCGGATCTCGTTCGCATAGGCACCCTGCTTTTTGACATCCGAGAACGTCCAGTATCGGGCACCGTCCGGCCGGTATTTGCGTACTATCTCCCGCTCCGGCTCCGTCAGCTTCCAGCGGGAATAGGCGTAACAATGCCGCCCGAACGCCGGATAGGTCCTCGGCAGGCTAAGGGAAGCAAGATGGTGGTCATTCTGTACTGAATGATACTCGCTGCGCGTGATGATGTTCTGCGGACCAGTGGCACGGAAGGTGTCGAACTCGGCGCGCGTCGCGCGTTCGACCGTCGCCTTGTCAAAACGCAGCACCGACTTCGGGCTCCGATAGGCGTCGTCCGTCATGTAGCCAATGCCGAACGCCACGGTGTCAGCATTGTCATAGACGACCATCACCGGCAGGAAATCGACGGGCACGCCGCCGTTTGCCGTGGTGTCGCCTCGGCAGGCATCCGGTGCGCGCACCACCACCGCCTTGCCGTCGCTCATGCGTTGACCCCACACGGTGGGGATCAGGCCTGCTTCATAGGTTGAAGAACTGTCCTTGTAGCGGATGTTGAGAACGTTGCACCCGACGACGAGGTCGTAACGGAGCGGTTCGCCCTTGTAGGCAAAGTCGACCTTTAACCGGAAATAGGTGCCGCGATCGACAATGGCCTTTTCGGTAAAGGTCCAGCGGCCGGCCAGAAGCTGCCCGCTCGTCGCCAACATCGCCCAGAGGACGCCAAGCACGACAACACCGCCAAGGACTAAAACAAGCTTTCGCAACACAATCCTCACACCCGCCATATGGTTTGCGATAGTTCGCCTCTTCGCCTTAATTCCCTGTGAGCAGCATTGCTAAAATGTGGCAAGCCGCATCCGTGGCCTGTCGCGACAGATCCTGCAATGCTAGTGCAACCGCCTCGGTAGTGAAGGAACAACGCATGAGCAAGAAGACACGACTGATCCTGACGATGGTGATCATCGAGGCCGCCCTGGCAGGCATCTGGTGGTATCTCGCCCGTTACGGCATGGCCAACCCCGATCGCGTCACGTCGGATTTCCAGGCAGTCGTCGGCCAGACTATGGGAATGGCCATGGGTGGATTGCTGGGCATTGGTTTCATCTTGTTCCTCGTCGCGGCCCGCAACGATCGCAAGGCGGCGCAGGACAAGACGCGCGTTTAGTCCACGCCGGAAAAATGCCACTCGATCAGCGGCTTCATATGCGATGCCAGCCCGTCCGGCAGGTCGCCGGCATGGCGGATGATCACCGGACCTTCGATCTCCGGATCGGTCTCGGTGGCGACGAAGGCTGAGATTCGCCGTGCGATCTCATCGGCCGGCGCTGGCTCATGATAGCGGCGGAAGATCACCGTGCCGCTGTTCGTCGACAAAGCGTGGTAGCGTTCGCCCCGTTGGGCATCCGACAGGTCGAGGCCGGTCTCTTCGCGCACCTCGCGGATCATGTTGAAATCGACATCGACCAGACCGTCGCGGAAATCGATGGGCTCGAAGGAGCCCGCGGCGAAATAGACGCGGCCGGCATTGACCGTTCGCGGTCCCATGCGGATCGCCACCAGCGCATTGTCGCCCGCTACCAGCACGGCATGGGCATAGGCATGCTCGGCGCCGGAATTCTCGCGTTGCTTGCGCCACAGCATGAAGGTCGCATAGTTGACCGCATGGCAGCGGCCGATCAGGCTGTTGTCGCGCCAGGCAAGCTGCGACAGCAGCACCACCGTGCCGTCGAACAGCGCCGGATTGGCCGCTATCTCGCGCTGCCAGTTCTCGGCGATCGCCTCTGCATTGTCCCTGGCAAAGGGATGCGGGCCGGAATCGAGCCGGACGTCGACGGCATCGACAGACAGGATGACATTGCGCGGCAGGTCGAAGCTCATGCGTATCAAGTCCCAATCCTGCTTATCGAGCCCCAATCTTGCCTATCGAACCATGTCCAGCGTGATCACCACCGGGCAATGGTCCGACGCTTTCGGCCGGTCCCAGCCGGCGCGCGGAAAACGCTCGACTTCCTGGCCCGCCGGAAAGATCGTGCGCCAAGGCTGGCCTTTGCGGATGATGTCGGGAACGGCAGTAGCATTCCTTGCCGCCAGTCCCTTGGACAGCAGGATGTAGTCAAGTTGGCAGAGATGCCGTTCTTCAGGTCCGCGCGTGTGATAGAACGTCCAGCGGTTCATTTCCGGCCGCCGCTCGACAACGTTCTCGCAGAAGCCGCCAGCCGTCAGCACGTTGATGCAGGACTGGTTCTCGTCGACCACCTCGAAACGATAGCCGTCGACGTCGTCGCCGGCGATCTTCACGCGCTGGCGATAATCGTTCATGTCGCCGCAGATCGCCCAGAGCTTGTCGGCGGCATGATCCGCACCGAAGCGCTCCTCGATGATCCGGCGTACCGCCAGCGCCTCCGCTATGCGCACCGGCATCGTCGCCTCGCGCCCATCGAGCCCGTTGCGTGGCGAGCCCATCGACTTGAAATGCACGAGATAAAGCGTCAGCGGCACGCCGCCGACAGTGATGTCGACTTCCAGGCAGTCGCGCCGGAAAATACGTTCATTGGCCTGGTTGCCGAGCGCCGCCAGTTCCGGCGTGTGCAGCCCGAACTGCTCGTAGGTGACGTAGGCGTGGCTGGTCATGCGCACGAATTCGATCGGCTGGCCCTGCGCAGTCTCGTTGCGCATCATCACCGCGACATCGATACCGCGCGAATCATTGCCGGAGGTGGTGTATTTCTGGCGGTAGCCCTGCCCCACCATCTTGAACAGATAGCCATATTCGAAGGCCTTCAGCGCCTCGATATTGTCGACCTCCTGCATGCAGATGATGTCGGCCCGGGTGGCGGCGATCGCCAGCGCCGTCAGCTGGCGCGTGTCGTCGGATTGGGCGATGGCGCGGGCCTGCTCCAGCATCTTGTATTCGGCTTCGCTCTGGATATCGAAGAGCGCCAGCGTCCGGTCCTCGTTGAGCTGGTTGCGATAGCCGGAAAAATCGAACCGGTTCATCAGGTTCTCGACATTGAAGGTGGCAAGGCGCAGCGACATGCCCCGACCTTTGCCTGCAAGTGCCGGAGAAAACAAGATCGCAGGACCACAAGCCAAGATCGACTGGTCCTGGAGGCATTCGCGCCATGGTTGACGGAACCTTTCCGTTCATCCGCCGTTCAGACGCAAGGATCCACAGTAGGCCCATTCCCAGGGTAGGCGTGGGGCCTGTATCTCTTGGAGAGTGCAATGAATTCGCTCTTTTCTTCCACCATTAAGTCCGGGCTGATTGCGCTCGGCATTGTCTCCGGCATCACGGCACCGTCGGCCGCCGGACCGATCCTGCAGCCGGACCTGTCGATTCCGACCAGCACTGCCGCGCCCACGATCACGCCGGTTCGCGAGGAATGGGCAGGCGGCAACAACCGGGAGTTCAACAACGACTGGAGATGGCGCCGCCATGACGGGCGTCGCAACTGGAACCGCGGCAATTGGGATCGCGGTAACTGGAATCGAGGCAACTGGAACGGCGGAGACGACTGGCGCTGGCGCCATGGCCGCCGCCACTATCACGGCGGCTATGATGATGGCGCAGCCGCAATCCTGGGCCTTGGCCTGGGGCTCGGGCTTGGCAGCATGTACAACAACTACAACAACTACGACTACTATGCGCCGCCGCCGCGCCGCTACTATCGCGCCGGTCGGCTTTCCAACGCCCATGTGCGGTGGTGCTATAGCAGGTACCGGTCGTATCGCGCCTGGGACAACACGTTCCAGCCCTATAACGGCCCACGTCAGCAATGCTGGTCGCCCTATAGCTGAGCTGTAGGCAAGACCGAACAAACTAAAATGAAAACGGCGCCTCGCGGCGCCGTTTTTTATTGTCGAGCGTGGATCGCTTAGTTCTTGGCCCTGTCGACCAGCCTGTTCTTCGAAATCCCCCGCGCGACCGCAGGGCGAAGCCCGAGGACGCGCAAAGGCAACAATGTGGATTTCGCTTAGTTCTTGGCCTTGTCGACCAGCTTGTTCTTCGAAATCCACGGCATCATCGCGCGCAGCTTGGCGCCGACTTCCTCGATCTGGTGGCTGTCGTTCATGCGGCGGATGCCCTTGAAGCGCGACAGGCCGGCACGGTATTCCTGCATCCACTCCGAGGTGAACTTTCCGGTCTGGATATCCTTCAGCACGCGCTTCATCTCGGCCTTGGTCTCGGCGGTGATGATGCGCGGACCCGAGACATACTCGCCCCATTCAGCGGTGTTCGAGATCGAATAGTTCATGTTGGCGATGCCGCCTTCATAGATCAGGTCGACGATCAGCTTGACCTCGTGCAGGCACTCGAAATAGGCCATTTCCGGCGCGTAGCCGGCTTCCACCAGCGTCTCGAAACCGGCGCGGATCAGTTCGACCAGGCCGCCGCAGAGCACGACCTGCTCGCCGAACAGATCGGTCTCGCATTCCTCGCGGAAATTGGTCTCGATGATGCCCGAGCGGCCACCGCCGACGCCGCAGGCGTAGGACAAGGCCAGATCAAGCGCATTGCCCGACGCATCCTGGTTGACGGCAACCAGGCAAGGCACGCCGCCGCCCTTCTGATATTCGCCACGCACCGTGTGGCCCGGGCCCTTCGGCGCGATCATGACGACATCGACGGTCGACTTCGGCTCGATCAGGCCGAAATGCACATTGAGGCCGTGCGCGAAAGCGATCGCCGCACCATCGCGGATGTTCGGCGCGATTTCGTTCTTGTAGATGTCGGCCTGCAGCTCATCGGGCGTCGCCATCATCATCAGGTCGGCCCATTTGGCCGCGTCGGCCACGCTCATCACCTTGAGCCCGTCGGCCTCGACCTTCTTGGCGGTCGCCGAGCCGGCCTTGAGGCCGATGGCGATCTCCTTGGCGCCGGAATCCTTGAGGTTGAGCGCATGCGCCCGGCCCTGGCTGCCATAGCCGATGATAGCGACCTTCTTGCCCTTGATCAGGTTCAGATCGGCATCACGATCGTAATAGACCCGCATTTTACTTCCTTCCCGTTTCTAAGATCAGAGGCCCTGCGGCCCGGTTTTTGCTCCGAAAAGAGCGAGAAACTGCTGCGTCGCCCGGACGGCGTCGCCGCCGATCGTCGCCTCAGTCAATTCCAGCCGGTCGCCGAGCAGCAGACGGATCTGCACGTCGCGGGCAACCAGCCCGAAAAATGTACGGAACGCCGTCTCGGCATCCGCAAATTCCAGAAGCCCGGCGTGGCGCCCGGCCTCGAGCACCGGCTTCAGCCGCTTGGCCAGCGCGAAGCGGCCATTCTCCAGCACGACGGCACCGAGATCATCCTTGCCCGATCCGGCATGCCCGACCGCCACCCGGTTGAGCGCGATCGAGGTATCGCTGGAGATCACCTTCAGCCAGTCGGACGCAAACCGCTCCAGGCTTGCCGTCAGCGAGGCAAGGTCAAGCCCCTTGCCGTCAACGGGCGCCACCCGCACCTTGGAAGCCTGCCACTGCACGGTTGCCGTCAACAGCCCGTCGCGGTCGCCGAACCATTTGTAGAGGGTTTCCTTGGAGCAGCTCGCGCGCCGCGCCACGGCGGTCATGGTTAGTTGATCGCCCTCCTCGACCAGCAGCCGCAACGCCGCATCCAGAACGGCCTTCTGCCGCTCCGTCAGCCCCTGGCTGTTGTCGATGTCGGCGTTTGCCAGCAACACGCTTCGTTCCCGTTCAATAGCCGAGGCCGCGGATCACCCAACAGCCGTACCGTACGTTACGGTTCGGCATATTGCGCAATCCGATAATCGACGCAAGAGGAAAAAGTAGAATATTCGCCTGCAAACGGCGACGAAGCGCAACGGCCGCCTGGTATTGGGCAACCTCAATCGCCGACGGGCGGATGGCGCAGCCGGCCAAGCAGTGCCGACACCGTATTCAGCTCGTCCGCCGAGAGCCTGGCGCCAACCAGTTCGGCAATCGACCGTCCATAGACGGCCCACATCCGCCGACGCGTCTCGCGCCCCTTGGCTGTGATGCGGATGGTCTGGCCACGACCATCATCGGCCACCGGCAGCTTCTCGACCAGCCCGTCGGCTTCGATCCGCGCCAGCAGTCGCGAGATGTTGTACTGCGCAAACAAAGTGCGCTCGATCAATTGGAACGGCCGCAAGCCGCCCTCGCCCGCCTCGGCGAGCTCGTGCAGCACATCGTACCAGGCAAGCGGCGGCAGGCCGCCGTCCTTCAGCGCGTCTTCGGCGCTCTCCACCAGCTGGCGCGACACGCGCATCAGACGGGCCCAGGCCTTGATGGCTTCCGGCGAAGGCGTGGCTTTCTCTGTCATGACCCACCCTAGGCGATAGATGCAGATGCATCAAGCTTGACGATAAATGCATATGCATCTATATAGATGCAATTGCATCAACCGAAAGGCAAATCCATGAAACACGAAATCTGCAAGGTTGCCGATATCCCGCAGGCGGGCAGCCTGATCGCCCCGTTCTTCGGCCGGGAGGTCCATGTCTGGCGCAGCGGCGAACGCATCCGCGCCGCAGCCAACGTCTGCCTGCATTTCGGTGGGCCACTCGACTGCAAGGACGGCAGACTTGTCTGCCAGTGGCACGGCGCCGCGTTCGACATGGCATCGGGCGATCGTGTCGACGGTCCCGCGCCCAAGAATTCCCGCCTGATGTTCCTGTCGACGCGCGTCGAGAATGACGCGTTGAACTATGTCTGGGGAGAGTGAGATGACCGACAAACTCATCCTCGTCAGCCACCCTCTCTGCCCCTATGTCCAGCGCGCCGCGATCTCGCTGACCGAGAAAGGCGTGCTGTTCGAGCGTGTCGACATCGACCTCGCCGACAAGCCTGTGTGGTTCAAGGCGATCTCGCCGCTCGGCAAGGTGCCGTTGCTGCGCGTCCAGCGAAATGGCGATGAAACGACAATCTTCGAATCCGCGGTCATCCTCGAATTCCTCGAGGAGACGCAGGCGAGCCCCCTCCATCCTGCCGACCCCTATGCCCGCGCACGGCACCGCGCCTGGATCGAATACGGCTCCGCCATCCTCAACGCCATCGGCCGGCTCTATTCAGCGCCGACCGAGGCCGGCTTCCTTGCCGAGTCCGGCGCGCTGGCGGCTATGTTTGATCGCCTCGAGGCCGAACTGGCTGACGGCCGTGGTGGCCCATGGTTCGCCGGCGACAGCTTCTCGCTCGTCGATGCGGTCTATGGGCCTGTCTTCAGATATCTCGACGCTTTCGACCGGATCGGCGACTTCGGCACCCTGGACGGCAAGCCGCGCGTCCAGGCCTGGCGGCAGGCGTTGAATGATCGTCCGTCGATCAGAGGTGCCGTGGCGCGCGATTATCCGCGACGCCTGCATGCTTTCCTGCAAGCGAAGGGATCATTTCTCTCGAGCCTCATCCACCGAGGCGATCTGGCCACTGCGCTTCGACAAGCCCTGCCCGCCTGAACGGATCAATCACCGTACCAGCGACCATCGACGCGAGAAACTGCGGCGCCGGCGGGATTTTTGCGATGGTCGCCACCAGCCTGTCGCGGATGAAGGGCAGCGCCGCGGAATCCGACTGGTAGAACGGCGTGAACGCCAGCGACAGCGCCTGGAAGACACGCACATGCCAGCGCCGCGCCCTGGCATAGCTTTCAAGCGCTGCCTCGATGCTCTGCGTGCGCGCCAGCCCATGGCTGAGCGCCGCCGCGTCGAGCAGCGCCATGTTGGCTCCTTGTCCAAGCTGCGGACTGGTCGAATGCGCGGCATCGCCGATGACGGCCAATCTCCGGCCAACCGGAAGCTTCATCGTGTGGTGGCCATAACGGGCCAGCGACAGCTGGTCGAAACTGTCGATCTGGCTGGTGAACGCCTCGCTTTGCGGCCACAGCCGCACCACCCTCTCCTTCCAAGCGTCGATGCCGATAGCACGCACCGCGTCGGCATCATCGGGCTTCAGGCTCCAGAAGAAGGCCGCCATCTTCTCGGCACCGGGCTCCGGCCGGCCGATCGGCAGCACGCCGATCATCACGCTGGCCTTGTCATAGCGCTGCAACAGCGCGTGCTCGTCAAAGCCTTCGCCGCGCCAGCCGAGCGACGCCCAGAAGGCGCCATAGGTCAGAGCGCGCGGCGCGCCCGCAGCGCCAGCGCATTGCCGCAGCTTCGAGCGCGAGCCGCTGGCATCGACGACCAGATCGAACGGCCCTGCCCTTCGTCCATTGCCAAGGATCAGCGTCGCCCGTTCGCCGGCCTCCATGGTCTCGATCTCGACGCCGGTCTCGATGGCGATGGCCTCGCGCCGGGCGGCGCGAAACAGCACGCCGAACAGAGCCGCCCGGTGCACCGCCAGGCCGAAACGGTGGCCGCGCTGGGCATCGTAGCGGACGTCGAGCACAGTGCGCCCGGTCGAGGCATCGGCGCCATGCAGCCGGTCGATGCGGGCACCGAGCGCCAGTATGTCATCGAGCAGGCCGAGATCGGCCAGAACCGTCAAGCCGGTCGGCTGCAGGATCAGCCCGGAGCCGACCGGCTTCGGCTCCTCGAAGCGCTCGAAGATGGTGACCCTGTGCCCGGCACGCTTGAGATAGAGCGCCATGGCCAGGCCCGCCGGACCGGCGCCTGCAATTGCGATATCGTAGGAAATGCCGATGCCCCCAAGCCAACTGGCCGGGACAATCCTTCAGCCGCCTGATGAAATCAAGTCGCCGCGTCGAACCCTGCCGGGCCGCTCAAGCCTGTGTTGCGTCGAAGCCGGCACGTGCCTCGCGCACCGCATCGTGGTTGAGTTCGGCCCATTGCAGCAGATGCTGCAGGGCGCCGAACATCGAGCGCCCGAGATCGGTGAGGCTGTATTCGACGCTCGGCGGTTTGGTCGGGAACACTTCGCGATGCACATAGCCGTCGCGCTGCAGATCGTAGAGCGTCTGGGTCAGCATGCGTTGCGAGATGTCGGGAACCAGCCGCCGCAACTCGCCGAAGCGATAGGGCTGCTCGGCCAGCGCCGCCATCAACAGCGAGCTCCATTTGCCATTGAGCCCCTGGATGACCTCACGGACGGGGCAATCGGCAAGGTTTCCGCCGCCGGTCATGGCTTTGTAGACGTCGAGTTTGGATCTCAGATTGACGATCCGGCTGTCCATGGCTGGTTCCCTGCGTGTGCCTACCTCCCCAAAAACTGCCTTCTTTACGGCACCGGGTCAATTCCTATTTTAGTGCTGGTCTCTTTTTGAGACCACTACCCGAACCGCCATGCTGGCGCAAAATAAGGACCTCCCCGTGACCGAAACCCTCCTTGTCACCGGCGCTTCCGGCCAGCTTGGCCGCGCCGTCATCCGCCATCTGCTGGACGCTCAGAAAGTCGCGCCGGCAAGCATCATCGCCACCACGCGCGACCCCGAAAACCTCGCCGACCTGGCGGCACTTGGCGTCACCGTCAGGGCGGCCGACTTCAACGATCCGGCTTCGCTGGAGAAGGCGTTTGCCGGCGCCGACCGCGTGCTGATCATCTCGACCGGCGATCTCGATCTCAAAACCGGCAGGCGTCTGAAGCAGCATGAGGCGGCGGTGGCGGCTGCGAAGAAAGCAGGCGTTTCGCATCTGCTCTACACCTCGATGCCCAATCCGGAGCCGGTTTCGCCGGTGCTGTTTGCCAACGATCACTACGGCACCGAGCAGGCGATCAAGGCGAGCGGCATTGCCTACACCATCTTCCGCAATGGCTGGTACCAGGAGAACCTGTTCATGGCCTTGCCGCACGCCATCGCTTCGGGGCAGTGGTACAGCTCCGCCGGCGACGGTCGCATCGCCCATGGTGCACGCGATGATATGGCAGCGGCAATCGCCGCCGGCCTGGCTTCAGACGCGACCGAAAGCAAGACTTACACGCTGACCGGCCCGCAGGCTTATACCACGGCCGAGATTGCCGCCCTGGTCGGCGAGGTCACCGGCAAGCCGCTCACCATTGTGCCGGTTTCGGATGAAGCCCTGACCGAAGGGGTAAAGGCGGCTGGCGTTCCCGAGGACTTCGCCCGCATCATCGTGTCCTTCGACGCCAACACGCGCGCTGGCCGCATCGCCCTGGTAACCGACGCCATCGAGACGCTTTCCGGCAGGAAGCCGCAGACGCTGAAGCAGTTTCTGGAAGCCAACAAGGCCGCGCTGGCTGGTTGAACGGAGCGCGGCGGGAGGTTCTCCTCTCGCCGCGCTATTTCTTCAGCAGGCCGAGCCGAACCAGGCTCTCGCCTGTGGCGGCCAGCGCGTCTTCGCGCGAGCGCGGCGCCCAGCCGAGCACACGCACCGCCTTGGCGCTGGTGGCATTCTTGACCTTGCCCAGTTCCGTCACCAGTTGCGCGGCTTCCGGGTTGAACAATCCGACTATGCGCACCAGCCAATCGGGAAGCTCACGCGTCTTGACGCGCGCCGCCGCATCGCCGAGCCGCGTTTTCAAGGTCTGTGCGATCTCCCGCACGGTCATGAAATCACCTGATACCGCCAGGAAGCGCTCGCCCTTGGCCGCCGGATCGGTCATGGCACGCACATGCAGGTCGGCCACGTCGCGTGCGTCGACGACGCCGAAGGACAGGCGCGGCAGCCCCGGCATGGCGCCGTTCATCATACGCTGGACAAATTCGGTGGAGGTCGAATGGTCGGCCCCCAGCACAGGCCCGAAAATGCCGACCGGATTGACGACCGCAAGTTCCAACCTGCCGCCCTCGGCGGCGATGAAATCCCAGGCCGCGCGCTCGGCAAGCGTCTTCGACTTCACATAGGCGCTGACCTTGGCCGTCGGATCGGTCCAGCTCTCCTCGGTGAACGGCCCGGGCGGCATCTTGCCATAGCCGATGGCCGCGAAGGACGAGGTCAGCACGACGCGTTTGACACCGGCGTCCCGCGCCGCCCGCAGCACCCGCAGCGCGCCTTCACGAGCCGGAACGATCAGATCGTCCTCATGTTTTGGAACGCCGGGCGGAAATGGCGAGGCGACATGGAGCACGTAGTCACAGCCGGAGACTGCTTGCGGCCAGCCGGCGTCGTTCATGAGATCAGCGATGGCAAAGGAAAGCCGGTCGCCCGGCTCGACGCCGCCCGCCTTGAGCATGGCGAGCACATCGGCTTCACGCTTAGCGGAGCGCACTGTCGTGCGCACGCGGTAGCCCGCCTTCAAGAGTTCAAGGACGCAGTGGGCGCCGAGAAAGCCCGATCCGCCGGTGACAAGCACCAATTCGCCGCTCACGCCCGCCTCCCGTTAGGTCGAGGCGATCAAGCCGATCAGATCGCCACCTGCGTGCCGATTTCTACCACACGTCCGGTCGGGATCTGGAAATATTCGGTCGCATCGGCAGCCGTGCGCGCCAGGCCGATGAACAGCCGGTCCTGCCACACCGGCATGCCGGAATTGGGCGATGCCTTGAGCGAGCGCCGCGACAGGAAGAACGACGTCGTCATGATGTCGAACTTCCAGCCCTGCTTGCGGCAGATCGCCAGTGCGCGCGGGATGTTGGGCTGTTCCATGTAGCCGAAGGTCAGCGTCACCCGCATGAACAGCTCGTTGACTGTCTCCATCTTGACCCGCTCGCTGTCGGGCACGACCGGTTGCGGCGCCGTCACCACCGAAAGGATGACGTTCTGTTCATGCAGCACCTTGTAGTGCTTGAGGCTGTGCATCAGGGCGGTCGGCGCGCTGAGCGGGTCGCTGGTCAGGAACACCGCGGTGCCCGACACCAGTTGCGGCTTCTTCTTCAACAGATTGGCGGCCAGGAAATCGAGCGGGATCTCGTTGCGGCGCGTCTTGTCGAACAGATAGCGGCTGCCGCGTACCCAGGTCCACATGCCCAGCACGATGGTGAAAGCCACCAGCAGCGACGCCCAGCCACCTTCGAACACCTTGACGATGTTGGAGGCGAAAAAGCCGATATCAATGAAGGCGAATAGTGCGGTGAGCGGGATCGCCACCGACAGCCTCCATTTCCAGATGCGGGTCATGACGACATAGAGCAGCACCGTCGTCACCAGCATGTTGCCGGTCACCGAGATGCCGTAGGCCGAAGCCAGCTTGCTGGATTCGCCGAAACCGACCACCAGCAACATCACCGCCAGCGCCAGCAGCAAATTGACGCGCGGCATGTAGATCTGGCCGGACTGTTTCTCGGACGTATGCAGGATTTCAAGGCGCGGCAGCATGTTGAGCTGCACCGCCTGCCTGGTCAGCGAGAAAGCGCCCGATATCACCGCCTGGCTGGCGATGACTGTTGCCGCCGTTGCCAGCACCACCATCGGGATCAGCGCCCAGCCCTCGTTCATCTCGAAGAACGGGTGGCCGACGACGCCATTCTTTGCCAGCACGAAGGCGCCCTGCCCGGCATAGTTCAAAAGCAGGCAGGGAAAGACGATCGCCAGCCAGGCGAGCACGATCGGCTTGCGGCCGAAATGGCCTAGATCGGCATAGAGCGCCTCGGCGCCAGTGACGGCGAGGAAGACGGCGCCGACCGTGACGAAAGCCACATCGGGCGAATGAATCAGGAAGGCGACGATATAATGCGGGCTGATCGCCAGCAGGATTTCCGGATCGCTGATGATATGTTTCAGGCCGGAGAGGCCAATGGCCAGGAACCATACTGCGGTCACCGGCCCGAATACCAATCCCACCCCGCCCGTGCCAAAGCGCTGCACCGCGAACACCATCGCGAGGATGACCAAGGTCAGCGGCACCACATAAGGCTGGAAAGCGGGTGTCACGACATTCATGCCTTCGACCGCCGAAAGCACCGAAATCGCCGGTGTGATAACGGCATCGCCGAAAAACAGCGAAGCACCGACGATGCCGATGCCCAGGATCACCGCCGAGCGCTTGGGAAAACTGCCGCGCGCCAGCGCCATCAGTGACAGGACGCCGCCCTCGCCGCGGTTGTCGGCACGCAGCACGAACATGATGTATTTTACCGTAACCGTGATCGTGAGCGACCAGATGATGAGCGACAACACCCCGAGGATATCGCCGCGATCCGCCACGGTGCCGTGGGACGACGCCACCAGTGCCTCACGGAACGCATAGATCGGGCTGGTGCCGATATCGCCATAGACAACGCCTAGAGCGCCCAGCATCAGCACCTTGGTGCTGTGCTGTTCCATCTCCGGATGGCTCGACTGTTCGACGGGTTCTGCCTCACTACCAGCATTGGCAAGGGCCATGGACGACACTCCGATAAGCGCGCGGTGCTCTACGCTTGCTGCAATGCAATATCAAGTGCCGTCGCGTGATGGCTCCCATGCTTGCAACGCTGGACTGCTCGAGAAATAGCCGATTACCCGACACTCGCGGGTTGAATCCGCAGCATGGAACCGCTGTGTGCACCTTAGATAGCGACTTGCGTGCCGATTTCCACGACACGCCCGGTCGGGATCTGAAAATATTCGGTCGCATCGGCGGCCGTGCGCGCCAGGCCGATGAACAGCCGGTCCTGCCACACCGGCATGCCGGAATTGGGCGAGGCCTTGAGCGAGCGCCGCGACAGGAAGAACGACGTCGTCATGATGTCGAACTTCCAGCCCTGCTTGCGGCAGATCGCCAGTGCGCGCGGAATGTTGGGCTGTTCCATATAGCCGAAGGTCAGCGTCACCCGCATGAACAGCTCGTTGACCGTCTCCATCTTGACCCTGTCGCTGTCCGGCACCACCGGCTGCGGCGCCGTCACCACCGAAAGGATGACGTTCTGCTGATGCAGCACCTGGTAGTGCTTCAGGCTGTGCATCAGCGCTGTCGGCGCGCTGAGCGGATCGCTGGTCAGGAACACCGCGGTGCCCGACACAAGATGCGGCTTCTTCTTCAAGAGATTTGCGGCGAGGAAATCGAGCGGGATCTCGTTGCGGCGGGTTTTGTCGAACAAATAGCGCGTGCCGCATATCCAGGTCCACATGATCAGCCCCATCAGGCAGGCAACCGTGATCGATACCCAGCCGCCTTCGAATATCTTCACGATGTTCGCCAGGAAGAAGCCGCTGTCGATGACACCGAACAGCAAGGTCAGCGGCAGGGCGACCGCCAGTCTCCATTTCCACAGCTTGCGCATGACAACGAACAGCAGGATCGTCGTCATCAGCATTTCGCCGGTCACCGAGATGCCATAGGCGGAAGCCAGCGAACTCGAGCTGCCGAAACCGACGACCAGCAGCATCACCCCCAGGGCAATCAGCAGATTGACGCGGGGCATGTAGATCTGGCCGAGTTGCATTTCGGACGTATGTTGCACCTCGATGCGTGGCAGAAGGTTGAGCTGCACCGCCTGGCGGGTGAGCGAAAAAGCACCTGATATGACTGCCTGGCTGGCGATGACGGTCGCAGCCGTCGCCAGTCCCACCATCGGCATCAGTGCCCAGTCAGGCAGCATCTGGAAGAATGGATTGGTCGGCCTCCCGCCATTGGCCAGCACAAAGGCCCCCTGCCCGAAATAGTTGAGCAGCAAACAGGGGAAAACCACGGAAAACCACGCCAACACGATAGGTTTGCGTCCAAAATGGCCAAGATCGACATAAAGCGCCTCGGCCCCGGTCACCGCCAGGAACACCGCGCCGACAGTGACAAAGGCGGCCGTGGGTGTGCTGACGAGATAGGCGACCGCGTGATACGGATTGATGGCCAGCAGGATCGATGGATCGTCCATCAGGTGATAGAGCCCCGCCACGCCGATGGCCAGGAACCACAGCGCGGTCACCGGCCCGAACACCGCCGCCACCTTTCCCGTGCCGAAACGTTGCACTGAAAACAGCACGGCCAGGATGAGCAGCGTGATCGGCACGACATAGGCGTCCAGTGTCGGCGTCACCACCCTGAGGCCTTCGACCGCTGACAGCACGGAGATGGCCGGCGTTATGATCGAATCGCCGAAAAACAACGCCGCGCCGCAAAGGCCGATCGCCAGGATGAGTCGCGCACCTTTGGGATAGGCGCTGCGCGCCAGCGACATCAGCGACAGCGTGCCGCCTTCGCCCTTGTTGTCGGCACGAAGCACGAAGGCGACATATTTTATGGTCACGATGATCGTCAGCGCCCAGACGATCAGCGACAGCACGCCAAGCACGTGAGCGCGCGTATCGATGCCGGGCGAAGCGTGAAGCGCCTCGCGGAAGGCATAGATCGGACTGGTGCCGATATCGCCATAGACAACGCCGAGCGCGCCCAGCATCAGAACCTTGGTGCTGTGCTGCTCGGCCCCGGAATGGCTCGATTGCTCGACGGTTTCGGCCTCGCTACCGCGACTGGCAAGGTCCATGGACCACTCCCCGACAAGCGCGCGGTGCTTCACGCATGCTGCGATGCGATGTCAATTGCACGCTATGGCTGCCATACCTGCAAAGGAAGCTCTACCCCTACCAGCCGCAGGCTCTGAGGAACCGGCCCACCGTGCCGGCCATGCCATACTCCAACGCGTCGGCTGTCAACCCATGTCCGATTGACACTTCGGCCAATGCCGGAATGCGCTTCGCCAGAGCCGGAAGATTGCCCACCGTCAGATCGTGCCCGGCATTGACCTGGATGCCGGCGGCAAATGCCGCATCGGCCGTTTTCCCCAATCTTTCCAGCTCCTTGGTGGCCTTTGCGGAATCGGAATGGTAGCTGCCATAAGGGCCGGTATAAAGCTCGATCCGATCGGCGCCGGTGTCGCGCGCGGCTGTCATGCCGGCAGGATCGGCGTCGGAAAACAGCGACACCCTGAAGCCGCCCTTCTTCAGGCGCCTGACGATCGGCGTCAGGAACGCGGCATCGGCGACGAAGTTCCAGCCATGGTCGGAGGTCGCCTGCGCCGGGTCGTCGGGAACCAGCGTCACCTGTTCAGGCTGATGCTTTTCCACAAGCGCCAGGAAATCCTCGCTCGGGTAGCCCTCGATGTTGAATTCCGCCTGCGGGAACTCGTCGTCGATAAGCGCTCGGATCTCGGGCAGGTCGGAATGCCGCGTATGACGTTCGTCGGGACGCGGATGGACAGTCAGCCCATGCGCTCCCGCGGCAAGGGCAAGCCGGCCGATGCCGGTGACGCTTGGCCACGGCAGGTCGCGCCGGTTGCGCAGCATGGCGATGGCGTTGAGGTTGACGGAAAGCTTTGCGGGCATGGCTGGCGTCCGTGAAACAGGCGGGTTGACGGCGCGCCAAAGCCACAAATTCAGCCTAGGCGCGCTTGAGACCGGGCATCTATAGCGTCTTTAACGGGAACAGATAGGGGGTTTCCGGTGTTCCAGAAGACCAGCGTTTTTCGCCAAAGGAGGCCCTGCCGTGAATTTCCTGCAATCCGTGCCGGCGATCCGTCGCATCGAGACCGATCGCGACGACCTGTTCGCCATCGATGTGGTCGGGCATGTTTCGGCGGCCGATGCGGAAAACCTGTTCGGCCTGCTGGAGGCGGCCTATGCGCTCCATCAGCGAATCGACGTGGCCGTGCGCATTGTCGATCACGATGGCGTCGACTGGACCGACATCTCCGATGAGACCCTCAAACAGGGTGCTGTCCATGCATCGGAGCATATAGGCCGTTGCGCGGCGATCGGCACGCCGGACTGGACGCCGGACGCACGGCACGCTTTGCCCGCGTCGTCACCCATCGAATTCAGGCATTTCAAGGCCGAGGATGAAGAAGAGGCCTGGGAATGGCTCGGCGCCGGGCAGGTCGGCGTGCGAGAAAAGCCGGCGTCGTAGCTCTACCGGACGATGGTTAGCCGTTCGGCGGCCCGCGTGATCGCGGTATAGAGCCAGCGTTGGCGGGTTTCCTTGAAGGCCCAACTTTCGTCGAACAGCACGATTTCGTTCCACTGCGAGCCCTGCGCCTTGTGCACGGTCAGCGCATAGCCATAGTCGAAATCATCAAAACGCTTCTTCTGCTGCCAGGGGATATCGGCGTCCGGATCCTCGAACGCCGCCTTGAGCAGCTTGATCTTGGCGACGCCGCGGTCCGGATCGTCCTCTTCCGGCGAGACCAGAAGGTTGATGCCGGGCTTCACCGTCTCGCGCGACGAGGTCATCACCTTCCACAGCGAGCCATTGAGCAGGCCCTTGGCGGGATCGTTGCGCAGGCAGACCAGCTTGTCGCCGGCTTGGGGATAGTCGGCATTGAAGCCCTTGAGTTCGCGCAGGCGCTGATTGTAGCGGCGGCGCGTGCGATTGGTGCCGACCAGTACCTGGTCCGCCTTCAGCACCAGTTCCTGGTTGACGTCTTCCTTGCCGATCACTTGCGCCGTGCCATAGTCGCCGCGCATGAATTCGCGGCCTTCGCGCACGTCGAGCGCCAGCCGCAGTATCGGATTGTCGCGCGCCTGCCGATGGATTTCAGTGAGCAGGAAATCCGGCTCGTGATCGGTGAAGAAGCCGCCTCCCGAAATCGGCGGCAACTGGCCGGGGTCGCCCAGCACCAGGATCGGCGTGCCGAAACTCATGAGGTCGCGGCCGAGCTGCTCGTCGACCATCGAGCATTCGTCGATCACGACCAGTTTCGCACGCGAGATCGGGCTCTGCCGGTTCAGCGAAAAGGTCGGCGACATCGAGGTCTTGCCGGTGACCTCGTCCTCGACCGATTCCTCGCCCTTGGGCCTGTAGATCAGCGAATGGATGGTGCGGGCATTGACCGCACCCTTGGAGCGCAGCACCTGGGCCGCCTTGCCGGTGAAGGCGGCGAACTGCACCTGGCCATCGACATGTTCGGCAAAATAGCGCGCCAGCGTCGTCTTGCCGGTGCCGGCATAGCCGAACAGCCTAAACAGCTGCGGCTGGCCAGCCTGCAGCCAGCGGGCGACCGCTTGCAGTGCCTCGTCCTGTTGGGGAGAGAATTCCATCAGTGCGACAGACCGGATTCGCAAGCGAAAGACAAGACAGTCGCCTGTCGACTGCCGTCAGTGACGCACCGAGCGCCGCCGACGGTTCAGGCTATCAGGCATGTACAAGAACGTAAAGAGAACAAACACAGGCGCCCGGTTGATCACTCCTGTCAGCCGAGCGCGATCAGGGCCGTGCCGGCGAAGGCGAGCACTGCCCCGGCCCAGGCCGGTGCCGGTGGCCTGTAGCCGCTGCGCAGCCACACCATCGGCAACACCAGCACTGGCGAGAGTGACGACAATGTCGAGACAATGCCGACCTTTCCGCCAGCCAACGCGGCCATGATGAGCGACATGCCCATGCCGGTGCCGATCAGCGCGCCACCAATGCCGATGCCGAGTGTTCGCGCCGACGGTCGCGGGCGCTTGGCAACGCTGCGCAAGGGAACCAGCGCCAGCAAAAGGAAGAAAACCGCCGACACCCCGGTCCGGATCGCCATCGCCGTGAACGGATTGACGCCCGATGCCATGACCGGGCGCGCCACCAGGGCGCCAGCCGCCTGCCCCAGAGCCGCTACCAGCCCAAAGGCGAGACCGACAGGCAAGGTCATCTGCTTTGCCGGCAGCACCACCGTTTCGATCGGCGGTGTCG